>CBDBFU010000015.1:0-477500 GCA_965205025.1 Candidatus Poribacteria bacterium | reverse complement strand
GAAATAGAAGGAATTACAATATACGGTCCGGAAGCACATCAGAAAGCGGGGGTCATTTCCTTTAATTTAAATGGTATCCATCCACATGATATCGCAGGTATTTTAGATACGCATAATATTGCTATCCGTGCTGGACATCACTGTGCACAACCGTTAATGAAAAAGTTAGGTGTTATAGCAACAACACGCGCAAGTTTTTATCTCTATAATACAATTGATGACGTAGACCGGTTATGCGATGCCCTTCAGAAAACTCAAACTCTTATGACTCGGAGAAATAAATGAATATTTATCAAGAAGAACTATTAGATCACTATGAAAATCCCAGTAACTATGGGGTACTCACGAATCCAAATATTTCGCATGAAGAGGATAACCCTCTATGTGGAGACAAGATTCGGATGGATTTGATGGTTGACAATGGTATAATAAAAGAGGTACGGTTCAGTGGATATGGTTGCACTATCAGTCAAGCCGCTGCTTCTATGCTCACTGAAAAAATAGAAGGTAAGTCTCTCGAAGAAATTAAGAATATATCCAGAGATGATATTATGGATATGATAGGTATACCATTGGGACCGGTACGTATAAAATGTGCTCTTTTAGCTCTCAAAGTTTTAAAAGCAGGTGCTTACGGTATCAAAGGTTGGCCTGGGGAAGAAGAATAATAAGGAGACAATACAATGAGCGACAATGTAACAACACAGGAAACTAAAGTTACACTAAGTGTTCAGCAATTGGAAAACCTTATCCGTAAAGTAGTACGTGAAGAATTAATGGAATTCGGGGCACAAGAACTCGGTATTTTTCATCTTGATAAGGAATCCCCACTTTATGAGGATATGGAAGATATTCTTGAACGGAAAAGAAATGGTAAGTTGAAATTTCATACCCACGAAGAAATTTGGAATGAATGAATATCAAGCGTTTTATGAAAAATCAATTTGTACGCAACCTTACACGTTACTCAGGTTTAAGACAACGTATCCAACGAAGAGTTGAACAAATACTTGCCAAACCTTATCATCACACAGAACGGCTCGGACAAGTATCTGGAGGATTAGACTTACGAGGTTGCCGTAGTTCACGGGTAGATAAGAATTTTCGGATCATATTTGTTGTATGTGAAGAGTGCCGACTTATCCCAGAATGCCAGTACTGTTTCTGTGAGGAAAGATCAGACAGGGCAGTGGTTTTCTTGACCGTAGGTCCGCATGATCGGGCTTATATGATGAATTAAAACAGGATGCTTGCATTCATACTAAACTATTAAGATCAATAGTTAGTCCGGAGAAGAAGACGAATAAGAAAGGAAGATAATGGCAGAATTTTACAAAGCAGCGAAGGTTAGTGAAGTACTACCAGGAACAAAAAAACTGATTGAAGTTGATTTTGTTCCTGTGCTACTCTTTAACGTTGATGGTGAATTTTTCGCTATGGAAGATGTATGTACACATGATGGAGGTCCTTTAGGTGAAGGTTTTTTAGATGGTGAAGAGATAGAATGTCCTCGACACGGTGCTCGATTTTGTATCAAAACTGGTAAAGCACTTTGTATGCCGGCTGTTGAAGACATTGAATGTTTTCCCGTCAAAATAGAAGATGATGAAATATATGTCAGTATAGATTAACATACCGGTTTTACCAATATGGCATGAGTTTTCTACCATAGGAGGAATTAAAAATGCTAACTGAAGAATCTGTCTTAGAAAGTATAAAGGAAATCATTGATCCAGAATTAGGTATTAACATTGTTGACATGGGATTAATCTACGAAGTTGATATTGACGATACAACGGTTGATATAACAATGACTTTAACCAGTCCCGGTTGTCCAGCGGGTGGACAAATTGTCAATGGTGCACAACATGTCACACAACAGATGGACGGTGTTGAAGAGGTTAACGTCAATGTCGTTTGGAATCCACGTTGGACACCTGAGATGATGACTGAAGATGCGAGAGATGAACTTGGTATTTTTTAAATTGGAGCTTTTTAGTGGAATACAAAATACCCCTTATTTTCACACTACAACCCGAAGGTGGGTACACAGTGACTTCACTACTGTTTCCAGAATTGGTCACTGAAGGTGATTCATTAGGTGAATCGTTAGAAAACGTCAAAGACGCTTTTAAGGCAGTTATTGAACTCTATCAAGAGTTAGGACGTTCAGTGCCAGAAAATATCCAGATTGGGGTAGTCGTGTAGCACTTTCTCCACTAATGGGGACCATCTATTACAAGTATAAACGGATAAGGAGAAGAATCATGTCAGAACAAACGTTTACTCTCAATGAATGTTTGATTGTTATAGCATATTTCTGTTATATACAGTCCGTTAATCAAGAGCAGGCAGATCGGTTTCCAGTAGAGAAAGAAGAAAGTGAGTTTGGCCCCCCCTCGCAACGAAAAAGGGAGTGATTCTATAAAACACCCCGACTATACGTTAGAAGACTTGTTGGCACAAATACCAGAGGATAACACAAATAACAAGAAAGCGAAAGATAAGCCATTTGGTCCCCCGCGAACAGAAAAAGGGAGTTATCCTCTGAAACGCCCTGACTATACACTGCAAGACCTATTGGACAAGATAACAGATAATAGTTCACAGGATGAAATAGAAACAGGTCCGCCAGTGGGCAATGAAGTATGGTAGGATTCACAAACGTCCCATTGCGCGGAGATGCGATATGGATTGACTTCAATCCACAAGTGGGACACGAGCAAGCTGGTCCACGACCTGCTATTGTACTCACCACAAAAGATTTTAACGATAAAACCAGCTTAGTCGTTCTTTGTCCGATCACTCGGAGCAGCACAAGAGAACAGGGAAATCCGTTTGCAATTGAAATTCCACATGGATTAGCAGTAGATGGAGTTATTCTTGTAGATCAAATTCGGACTATGGATTGGAGAGCAAGAAATGTAGAGTTTATTTGTTCTCTACCAACAGAGACAGTTGATGCCGTTTTAAAAAGAATTGGAGTTCTCTTGAAAATAGTATAGGTGTTCTTATAGGACCTGCTATAGTTTGTTTTGACACCTACTGTTTTCTTGATATTTTCAGTGTCTTATCAAATTTGTGTGACAATAAGTCCTATGAACACGGTTAGTAAAAGCCCTAAAACACTCAAAAAACATGATAATGCCTTTCAGGTTGAATGGAAAGATGGACACACCAGTTGGTATCCGTATCGGTATCTCAGACAGATGTGTCCGTGTGCAGAATGTGCAATCATACGACACGAAGGGAAGGATGTCCATTCACTCTTTTCCCCGCAAGGTGATGGTGATATATCATTAATTGATGTGTCAGAAGATATACAACCGATTGATGTACAGTTGGTGGGACGTTACGCAGTACAATTTAGTTGGAATGACGGACATAACACCGGAATCTATCCATTTGAAGTTTTGCGTGAAACATGTCCATGTCCAGAATGCATGCCACTACAATCTGATGAATTAGAGGATACTAATTAATGCAGAATTCTGAAATCCCTGAAATAACCGCATCTGAACTAAAACAAAAATTAGACGATGACCCATCTCTATTCCTATTGGATGTCAGAGAGCAGAATGAATACGACATTGTTCATCTTGATGATGCACACCTAATTCCTTTAAACACTCTGCCATACAATCTTGACGATATTCCTTCTGATCAAGAAATAGTGGTATATTGCCATCATGGAACACGCAGCCTTTACGCAACTGCTTTTCTTCATAAAAAAGGATATAGTGGAGCTAAAAACCTATCCGGTGGTATAGACCAGTGGGCTGCTGAAATAGATACAACACTAAGGAGATATTAAATCATGCTTGTCGAATTTGAAAATCGTTCCGGGGATATGGAACAAGCTGAAATGGAAATTGATGAACCCTGTCCAACCTGCTGTGGAATGCTACTTCCAGTCGTAGATTCCCAACCAAAAAGCGGTTATCGGTGCAGTAGTTGTGGACTCGTCTTTAAACCTGTAGAGGAAGAGTCAACGTCCTGTTAAAACTGAATCAAGTATACATTAAACTATTCAATCTTACGAAAATCTGGAACTTCTACGGGTTTTCCTCCATTTGCAATTGATTGTTCCGATACCAAACCCGGGACCGTGTAATCCATTGCTGTATATACATCAATCGGTGGTTGTGTATCGTTTAGAATACTATCAACAAAATCCCGTACCTTAAAGTACTCGCCAAGATTTCCCTCGTTTTGTGCTTCTCCAGGTGGATTTTTCCATCTATCCGGTAAAAAAACAGATTCCAATTCAGAAACAGGTTTCCACTGTTCACCAGATTCAAACTCGCTTAACCAAATCTTGCCTTGTGCCCCAAAACCGCGAGAACTCTCATAACATCCTTTTGTCCCTTGTAAACTAAAATAAGAATTTGCAGGTCGATTCGAGAGCATATCAATACGTATCTTAATTAAACCTCCACCCTCCGTTTTACAGAGCATCATCACTGTATCTTCCATAGCATGTTCAGGATCGGTTATTACACCTGTGCCAAGACAACATACACTAATAACACGTTCTCCAAACCATTGAAGGACAGGACCAAGACTATGGGTCGCATAATTACATCGATTAATACCTACCTGCCAATAGTAACGCCAGGTCGGATTTCCACTTGCATCGTGATGAAGAGATTTGATGTTGTGAAGATACTCACCTTCACCGAAATACACATCACCAAACAATCCATTTTCTACGAGACTACGGATTAATACATTAGATTGAGAATAGCATGTATTTTCAGCCATCGTATATTGAGCTGATGACTTCCGAACGGCACGAACAAGGTCATAACACTCCTCCAGTTTTACAGCAGCGGTAACCTCACTAATAACATGCTTGCCAGCTTCTAATGCTTCAATCGACTGAGGCACATGAAGATTTTCTGGTGTAGCAAGCACTACAAGGTCTACAGTATCCAACATCTCTGTATAATTTGTAAACTTTTGTGCCACGTTGTACCGTTCAGCAACGTTCTGGAGTGTGTCTTCATTGATATCACATATTGCAGTAACTTCTGTTTCGGTAATCGTAGCAAACGGTTGAAAATATGAACTCCCTCGGTGTGCTCCAACAATCCCGACTCTTATTTTATCCACGATACATATCTCCTTCGATTTGAAAGGTTTCAACCCTTATTTTGTGGAAAGTCTATGATAGCATATCATATAGCAAGGAATAAGTCAGTAACCAAACAAGATTCTCTCATCAGACACTGAATTGATTTATATAATCATTAGTTGTATAATTATAGAACATTCCTAATTAGATATTGACATTTACTGTGTAATTACCTAAATCCTACATTCTCCACTATATGAGTAAGAAAACTCTTGACCATCTATTAATACTATTCACTGTTCTATGTGATCTATGTTTCATCGCTACAGCAATTGTTATTGCATACTGGATGCGATTTGAAACAGGTTGGTTAGATGCAATTGCAGTACATAAAGGGGGCACACCTCCTTTTCAAGATTATTTACGTCTTATCCCAGTTACGGTTGTGATCTGGATAATGATACTTCAAGGTTTTAAACTCTACAATCCAGAATACAGTCCTACATTTAGAACCTTCTGGCAGCTTATTAAAGCGTCCCTATTTGCTCTTATTGCAACATTAGCCACATTATTTTTTATTTACCATTATGAAGCGTATTCACGTTGGGTAATGCTACTGGCAACAGGATTTAATCTCGTGTGGTTATACATTGGAAGGTTAGTCATTTACCGATTTCGACAAGCAATACAATCCCATGGGGTTGGAGTGAATCGTGTAGCACTGGTGGGTTATGATGAAAGAGGAAAGCAACTTATAGATGCGATAAATACTAAACCGGATGATGGCTATAATTTAGTAGGAATTATTGGAAATTCAGAAACTATAGAATTGAGTCAGGATGGTGATACATCAATACAACATCTTGGAAAAATTGATGAGATTCTCGAACTCGTAGAAAAACATCGTATTGATACGCTCTTCATCGTCTCTCCTACAGTACCGAATGACACTGTTATGCAAATATTGCACACTTGTGAAGGAACACCAGTTCAAATCAATCTTCTACCAGAACTTTCTGAATTTATTAAAGGTGGAACGTCAGTCACATTTTTTGATGGCTTACCGGTATTACAACTATCTGAAGTTCCAATGCAAGGAGTTAGCGGAATCATTAAACGTATCATGGACATTGTTTTCAGTTTGTTTGCTTTGATAGTATTAAGCCCTCTGATGTTAATCCTTGCTATTATGATTCGCTTAGATTCTCCGGGTAAAGTAATTTTTCGACAGGAACGCGTTAGTAGAGCAGGTAAGCGATTTAATATCTATAAATTTCGTTCTATGCAAGCGGATGCAGAATACAATATCGGACATGTCTGGGCAAAAACTGACGACCCGCGCCAGACAACACTTGGTAAATTTTTGAGACGTTGGAGTCTTGACGAATTACCCCAATTCTTCAATGTCCTCAAAGGTGATATGAGTCTTGTTGGTCCTCGTCCTGAGATGTCGGGATTAATTGATACGTTCCAGGAATCAATTCCACACTATCTTGCGAGACATCGTGTTAAATCTGGTATGACAGGTTGGGCTCAAGTCAACGGTTTACGAGGAAATACCTCTCTTGAAGATAGGGTTAACTATGACCGATTCTATATTGAAAATTGGACACTTGCTTTAGATATAAAGATCATATTGAGAACTTTGTGGGCCATCAAAAAAGGTTAGCTATAGGATTACGTTATTCCCCAAAATATTTTCTAACAAAGGGCCATGCTCCTGCTTTGTAATATCGGTGTCCACCATCACCAATGTACAATTGGCACCTATCCGCAACCCCTGCAGCAGTATAAATTTCTTTCAAACGTTCAAAAGCAAACTTAACCTGGTCTATGGGAAAAATACCATCGCTTTGTCCAGCAATGGCACAAAATGGGCGAGGTGCGATTAAACCTGCAACATCATACATTTCTCCTAACCGCATCACACCCGGCACATAGTTGCAATCACAATGCCGAATTGTTCCTATACTTCCTTCAAAGGTGCAGAAATAGCAACTGGGTATCGCAACGGCAATACGGGTTTCGCAAGCTGCTGCAAAAAGGGATACGGTACCTCCACCAGAATTTCCTGTTATCGCAATACGTTCAGAATCTATCGGTAGATTTTCTATTGACCAATCAATAAGACGAGACATATCCCAGACCCGTTCACCGATTGGTGTTCGACCAACAAGCATGCTATGTACTAACTGATGACGGCAAGAATGTGTCCTGTTGTTCTGTTTGTCTACATCAGTCCGCGTTTCTCCGAAAGCACGAGTCGTGGGTGCTATAGCAATATATCCTTCTTCTACAACTGCTTGACGTGCGATATCACGTTCTCCTTCTAACATTTCCTGTTCCTCATTCTCAGAGTTGGCAATACCTGCATAGATGTGGGGATGATTATGTCCATGCGGTGCAAGGATCAATGGCACTCTATCTTCAACGGTTTTTGGACGAAGCAGATAAAATGGTAACGGCACAGTCGGTTCCACCCACAGATACCAACTTTCACGAAAATGGTTATCCATATCTAATATATCAAGCTGTTCCGCTTTTGGTGTATATCCTGCCAGATCAGATTCCATATTATCTAATCCGAGGATTTGCCTTAACTCAGGTCGAAAGTTTGCTTGCCACGATGTTACACCTTCAGATGTAGTCGCATTAAACTCATACTTTCGTGGCACAGAAGCATATAAGTTCTCAAAATGTTTGTCAGCATTATACATATTGTTCTCCTATTACGATTCAGTTCTGTTGACAAAATCTGTAGTAGTACTATATGATATAATAATAGATAACACCTAAACACCTGTCAACCGAATTCAACGAAGACTACATGTTGAGTTCAATACGAAAGGAATCTAATGAAAGTACTAATAACCGGAGCGAGTGGGAGACTTGGTGAGTATGTAATCCGAGAATTAGCATCGGAGCACTCTCTGGTCCTGATGTCGCGTAGAACACCACCTGATGAATTCTCACATCTGCCTTTTATTCAAGGTGACTTAAACAACTTTAAGGACTGCCAACGTGCGGTCGAAGGAGTAAATGCAATTCAGCATCTTGGGGCACAACCTGGTCCCGTCGACCATCCAGATTTCCGTGCTGGAGCAGAAGAGAACGGCATATCATTTGATGCTACATTCAAAACGAATATGCTTGGTACATACTATCTGATGCAAGCAGCGATTGAAGCAGACGTAAAAACTGTTGTAATGTCCGGTAGTAATTGTGCATTAGGACATGGGTTCCGAATTAGCAAGACTCATATACCTATTGACTACCTCCCTTTAGATGAAGAACATCCTTGTTATCCAGAAGATTCTTATAGTTTCTCAAAAAGATGTGGTGAAGACCTATTAGCGAGTTATACGCGGGCATACGGTATACGAACATATATCACACGACCAGCAGGTATAACACCAGAAGAACGAAGAAAACAAATGGCACAAAACATTAAACCGATATCTGGTTGGAGTCCATGGCTTTGGTGTTGGGTGGGGAGTGAAGATGTCGCGAGTGCACATCGGCTGATCATGGAGAAAGCTGACACATTACCTTTCCATGATGTGTATTTTCTTAATGCTGATGATACGGCAGCTTTGGAACCTTCACTGGAACTGGTGGAGCGTTTCAAACCTGAGTTTCTGCCAAAAGTAAAAGAACTTCATGGACATCAATCATTTATCAATTGTGATAAACTCAAGAATGCTGTCGGTTGGCAACATGAAACCTCGTGGCGGTAATAAAAACTTATACTTTAGTGGGTTGGGTGCTTATAACCCATATCACTTGGAAACTAAGGCAACGTTGATGTAAATTACTCAGAACACACCAATTTTAAACCACTACCTATAGGAGATTAACACATGTCACCCCGATTGTTAACCTTGTATTGTATTTTGGGCATGATTGTTATCGGTACGACTGTAGATGCGGCTCAGATTGCTATCGTTGATTTTGCGGACCAGTGGACAAAGGTAGATGCATTACGGCAGACATTAGATGAATTCAAGGTTGAATACGATGATCTGACAAATGCCCTTGAAAATGGTACGCTTCCTTTTAAAGCAGATAATAAAATCTTCTTAATAGGTAGTATGGTGACCAACAATGTTGCATTACACCAAAGCCTTGACAAGAATGCAAAAGCGATCCAAGATTTCGTTGAAAAAGGTGGTATTGTATGGGAGCCAACACAAGCTGACCAGAATGAAGCTAATGTGGATTGGTTACCGCCTGAATTGAGTTGTGTACGAAGTGATGCTGATCAGGCAGTTGTTAATATAATTAAACCCGATCATCAACTCTTTAATGAACCCAATAAAATGACAGAGAAAACTTTCGATGGATGGGGACATCAAGGATGGCCAACTGTTTGGGAGGTTATTGCTTCACAGAAAGGATTCGATGTATTGATGGAAAGTTTGGGAAAACCTGTTATTATGGAAGCGAAATACGGGAAAGGTAAATTCCTAATGATGGCACTTGCACCTGATAAATACCATATTGCTGGCAACGATAACCATACAAAAGATATGGCTAAGCTGTTTATGCATAATTTACTGCTTCATGTTGAAGAATTTGCCGATGTCAAAGCAGTTGGTAAACTGACAACAAAATGGGTACATCTGAAAATGTGGTAGTTTGTAGATTCCTAAACCCAGTTCACTACAATAGTTTCAGTTGCTATTTCGTTAGCGTTGATACTGACATCAATTTCTATAAATTGGAGAAGAATTATGTCGGATAATGACAGAATACGCATTGGGGTTGTAGGTGTTGGAAGTATAGCTGTGCGGGGTATTCTTCCACATCTTACCCAGGATGATGTACAAGACAGATTACAGGTGACTGCAGTTTGCGATCCAGTACCGGGTAGAGCAGTAGCCGCATCAGAAAAATTTAACGTACCGAATGCATATAAGACGTTTGAAGAAATGTTAGTAGATGGACATGTAGATGCTGTAAGTATAGCTTCTCCGATTGGGCTTCATTACGAGCAAGGTAAACTTGCTATTGAGCATGGTGTGCACGCTCATTTCAATAAAACAATGACAACTACTGTTGATGAAGCAGATGATTTGATTGAATCTGCATCGGAGAAAGGTGTAAAATTAGTAGCTTCACCGGGGCAGATGCTTCGTCCAATTCATCAAGAAATCAAAAGACTCATTGATGATGGTGCGATTGGAACCCTCACCTGGGCAGCAACCGGTTCTGCTTTTGGAAGATACCACGAGAGTGAGTCAGTTCGGCATGGCGACGATGTCCTTTCTAATATAAATCCAGCGTGGTATTTTCGTAAACCTGGTGGTGGTCCTCTCTACGATATGACTGTCTACGGATTACATACGATGACTGGTATACTTGGACCTGTAAAACGTGTGACTGCTTTCTCAGGTGTCCGTGTTAAAGAACGAGAATTTAGAGGTGAAATGCTGCCGTGTGACATGGATGATAATACCTTCATTTTATTGGACTTCGGTGATGCGTTCTTTGGTTTTATCTATGGTGCTGCGGCAGGACACGGGATTAAAGGTGGATTAGCAATTCACGGAACAACTGGTGCTATTGAAGGAAGTACTTTGAATGGTGAAACGATTGATGCACCAAAAAGGGAGTTACCACACGTCGTTGGACCGCATCGGAATATTCAAGAAGCTCATGTATATGAAGATATCATGCAACTGGTAGATTGGATCCGTGAAGATAAACCTACTATCGTTACAGCCGAACATGCACGACATGTTATTGAGATTTTTGATGCAGGATATAGATCGGCAGAAACAGGACAAGCACAAGTACTCCGTACGACATTTTAACTGAATAGAAGTATCAGAGAACCGATTATGTTCACCATAAGCGTCAATTTAAGAGTTTACATTTTCTTTTTTAGTCTCATGAATCAACATCCATTACGCGAAACTTACCGGAATCAACGGCTGTAGGCGTTCATACCCGGGACTCAAGGAATCAACACTGGAATTTTGCTAATCTTGGGAAGTTTGGTTCAAACACCTATTCAAATGATGCAGTGCGTATGTATTTCCATCCTAACGGTGAAAGTCTGAGATTTTTGACATCTTTGCTAATAACCAAAATCCTTTGTGCATGTGCTAAAGGCACCCATGGTGCGTCTCTGTGGATGATGGCTTGTGCCTGTTGATAGAGTCTGGTACGTATATCTCGGTCAGTTATCACGCTACCCCTACCTAAATCAAGTGTATCTAACTCTTGTACATCCTCATTAGTGCTCATTCTGGCACGATCCAGAAGTTTCTGCAACTCTTCGTTTCTATAGAATGCGATATTATATGCGGGTTTTTCTGCATTGGGGATACTCAAAAGAGAATAGAAAAAGTTATCCGGATCTGCTACATCTGCGATCCAACCTAACATCGCCATATCGTGTTCTCCATACGCCGTTTTATTTAGATAAGTTCCCCAGTCAAAGGTAACGATATTTGCGTTAATCCCGATATTTTGCAGGTCTGATTGGATCGCTTCAGCAAGTGCCATCCCGTCTGGAATGTAAGGTCGTGGCACGGGTAATGACCAAAGCGTTGTCTCAAAACCGTTAGGGTAACCTGCGTCCCTGAGGAGTTGTTTTGCGAGTTCAGGATTATATTCGTAGTCCTTTATAGAATCGTCATAGCTCCATAGTGTTGGTGGGATAGGATTCTTTGCAGGGATGGCTAATCCTTGATAAAGTCGCTCAACTATGTCAACTTTGTTAATCGCATGGTTAATTGCAAGTCTAACTTTGAGGTTGTCAAATGGTGGCTTTTCCATGTTCATTGCTAAATAGCCTACATTCAGACTGGGCTGCATAAGCAGTTCAAGTTGCATGTCAGCTTGAATCAGCGAGATATCCTCTGGATTGGGAAATTCCATCACGTGTAGGTTTCCTGCCTGAAGTTCAGTTAGCCGCATAGCGTTATCAGGGATGGATCGGAAGATGAGGCAATCTAATTCTGGTGGGCCTGCCCAATATACATCATTTGCATTCAGGACGATTTTGTCGTCTTTATCCCACTGATCGAATTTGAAAGGTCCCGTTCCTATTGGGTTTTCACCAAGACTGTGAACGGCTGTCGGACTGACAATGGAGAATGATGTACCTGCTAAAGTGCTAATAAAAGGTGCATAAGGTGTCTTGAGTTGAATCTGTACTGTCAACGGATCAAGTGCGATAATTTGACTAATAAATTCTTCATGAAAATTGCGGAACAGTACGAGTGGACGTGTAAATGAAAAAACAACAGCGTCAGCGTTAAACGGAGTGCCGTCGTGGAAATATACCCCTTCTCGTAGGTTGAATTTCCATGTCAAACCGTCTGGAGAGTGTGTCCACGCTGTGGCTAAGGCAGGTTCAAGGTCCGTTGTGTTCTCTCTATATTGCACGAGTGTGTCGTAGATCATATCACAAACTTTCGCTGATTCACCATCTTCGATGTTGGCGGGATCAAGTGTGATTGAGTCACCACCGCGCCCAAAAATAAGAGTATTATCTGATACGTTTTGTCCGAGTCTGCTGGCAACAAGTACTAAGTCACGGATGTTGACGATGCCATCACCGTTGGCATCTGGGTTCGGTTGTTCTGATGGATCGATGTTTTCACCAAAACGTGAAGCGATGAATGTTAAGTCAAGGATATTGACGACACCATCGTTATTTACGTCTTCTGTAATATTCGCTGCGTATGCTGTAGTAATTAGTAAGAATGCTAAGATAATTGCTATTTTCGTAAATGTTTTCATACAGATTAACCTTTCAAATTGAATAGACATTTTGTATAGGAGCAATCTCAGAACTAATGGTGTGAAGGTGTATGGTTAATTTGGTACGATTAGAAAACCGTACATACCGTGATCGTATACGTTATTTCCTTTAATACTGTACTGCAGTTTTAAAACGATAAATCTTATTTTCACGAATTCTACCCGGCAAAAGGATAGGTGTACGATTGGTAATTATTGTTCTATCAAGCCTACCAGATCCTATTATTGCAGGATCATATTTTTGTACTATTAGATGAGTCTTCAAATACGAATCTTAATCTGATGAGTATTATAGGGTATCTTAAGTTTGAAATCAATTATATTGGACTTTACATCTTGCATCTCTATAATACAATGTCAATCTTCACCTTTGATGATATGAAAACACTTACGATTGCAATCCATATTATTGTGAATGGAAAAAGTGTTAATATTTATCGTTTTGAGATGATAGCACTTTCACGGAAACCTTCACGGAGCAATTTTACGAGCCCTTATTCTATAAGGGTTTATAATTTTAATTGCCCAATTCTCCGTGAATCACATACGTTAATATTTATATAACTTAATTGTGTATTGAGTACTTATATGTTTTCCTACGAAGTGTATTGGCACATAGCACTCCGCTGGAGTGCCAGACTGTTCAGATATTGTTTTCTATAGACACATAGTACCCCGTTGGAGTACGGTATTTTTGATATACAAAACTGTATAAAAATAGACTTATCATTAGAGACTCAGTTTCCCATGAATTAGAATTGTTAATCCTAATATACAGATAAAAAATAAGGTCTAAAAACAGTTATTTAATCCTAAATACTCAGACAGTAGATCGTGTTGCTGTTGCATTCTCTATGCATAGAAAACATGAAAAAAGTTACACTTTTTGTCACACGGTGTGACATTGAAATTGGGGTAATTTACCCCTGTAACCCTTGTCATAGACTGGGTTTACTCCACTTTGAATTGACTTTATAAGAATTTCTAAAATGTGTGATTTTGTGTTTTTGTTGTCCTTCCTGATTTTGAGATTCCGAACGGTTAAAAAGGTATGCTTTTTTGATGTATATGAAACTTTGTAATTAGGATCGTTTTTATGGATAGTCATTTGTTTATAGTTATTGGTTTTAGTTTGTGTTCTAACCTTTAATTTTATTTTCATTTTGATGGATATTCTTAATATGTACTTCTGTTTTGCGATATATGTATGTTAGTTGTTATTGATGGGTGTTTTCTTCAATTTCTTTTAAAAATTTTATAATAATGTTTGATCCGTTTCATTTAATGCTTGTTAATGCCAAAAAGTTTACACACTTCACACTCTCTATCTTCATTGACTCCACAATGGACTAATGATATACTATAAATCGGTATCCTCTCCTAATTGCATGTATAATTTATTAGGTAAGAATACGATTTATTATAGATATTCCTGACAATTAAATCCATTTATGGGAAAAACTTTACACCTTAAAATTGAATGTACTTTTGATAAACTTACTGCCATAATTAGCATCCGATCAACAATTTGAAATTGAGAGCGAGAACTTATCTGCAGAAACCATGTGATTAGGAAAAAACCATGCCAAAAGCACTATGTATCGGTGAACTCCTCATTGATTTTGTTTCCACAACACCGGATGTAACTCTTACTGATGCGCAAGGTTTTGTTAAAGCACCTGGTGGTGCTCCTGCGAACGTCGCTGTCGGATTGGCAAAATTTGGTATAGAAGCCGGCTTCATTGGTAAAGTCGGTGCGGATCCGTTTGGGGACTTTTTGACAGAAACACTTAAACAAACAAACGTCGACACAGAATATCTTATAGCTGGAGAGGATTCTCGAACCACATTAGCTTTCGTAGCTACGCGTTCCGATGGTATGAAAGATATTACATTCTACCGGCACCCGGGGGCAGATATACAACTCTCACCGGATGAAATTGATATAACATATATCCAGTCAGCGGAATTGTTTCATTACGGGTCAGTTAGTCTTAGCCATTCACCGACGCGTGAAGCAACACTCACAGCGATTCAAGCTGCCAAGTCAGCAGGTGCATTCATCTCCTATGATCCGAATTTGCGGTTGATGTTGTGGGACAACGCAGATGATGCAAAACAATGGATTTGGGAAGTGATGCCTTACGCGGATGTCGTCAAGATTTCAGAAGAGGAATGGGAGTTTGTTACTGGTGATGTGAAATTATCACAAGGGATTGAACGGATACTTGAACTCGGTGTGAAGTTGCTTGTTGTAACATTAGGAGAACGGGGTTGTTATTATACTAATGGAAATGCTGATGGATATGTAGATGGTTACAATGTTGAAGTCGTGGACACACTCGGGGCAGGTGATGCGTTCGTTGCAGCTATGCTCAGTAAGTTGATAAAACATGGGAACCTATCATCACTGCAAAAAGATCAATTGGATTTCATCATGCGGTATGCCAACGCAGCAGGAGCATTAGCAACTCAGAAAGTCGGTGTAATTCCATCCCTACCAACTCATGAAGAAATTGTAGATTTCTTAAGTTAGTACTACAGACACTAAGATCTCTATGTAAAATAATTACTATAGTTTGGACAATTATCAGATATTTTAGGAATACACATTTCGCCCCGCTGGGGCTACATTTAATTGTATTTGTTGTTTTCACGGATTTTTAATTTGTGCTATAAACATTTCGTCCCTACCAAATCAAGGAATCAACGGTATGAATGCCATTAAGTCATTCCCCGGGTATGAATGACATATGAAGATTAAAATAATAATTCGGTAATGTGTTAGAAATTCGGTTCAACGGTATGAATGCTATTTAGCATTCCCCGTGGTTAGGAAACCGCAAATCAACGGTATGAATGCTATTTAGCATTCCCCGCCTACCGGATTTGGGAAAATGGGAATTACCGAATTTAAAACTTAATCTTTATTAGGTATTCCCCGGGACTAAAGATAGTATTAACTTAATGAAGGATATTCATACAAAGCCATATTTATGTGAAACTATTGATTACTAAAAGTTATTTAGCACAATTCGTAAGATTGAAAGGAGATAGTATAATGAAACTATCTATCGCATTTTGTATTTTATTTTTTTTATCCTTATTCATACTGGTCGGAATAGCAGACGCAGCAACATTGGACATCGCAATCAAAGATTCACAAACAGGAAAACCGATCATGGGTGTATCTATAACAATCAATTCTGAAGTCGGAAATGTTGCTCAAGGGAACAGTGATGTAAATGGCTCTCTGAAAATTCAAGAATTAACTGTTGGGAACTATACCATTACCACATCTTCAACAAAATATGCTGAAGGGATTATGAAGAACATTCGACTTGCTTCAGATGAAACTAAATCTGTAGAGATTGCACTTTCACCCCTCACTTCAGAGATCCTTGAACTTGAGAAAGTTTCAGTGACAGCCTCTCGTCGTAAAGAGAAAGTACTCGAAGCACCTGCTTCGGTTGCGGTAATTGATAACACCCAGATACAGGATCGTGCTGCAATGAGTGTTACTGAACACCTAAAATCTTTACGCGCAGTAGATGTTATTACATCTGGAATTGGTACATCCTATGTTGTTGTCCGTGGTTTCAATAATGTGTTCTCAGGAAATCTCTTATCCCTTGTTGATAATAGGATTGCAAGTGTACCTTCACTTCGTGTTAACGCGTATACACTGATACCAACGATTAGTGAAGATATTGAGCAGATAGAGGTCGTATCTGGTCCCGGCGCAGCGTTATACGGTCCAAATAGTGCCAATGGTGTGATGCATATTCTCACACGATCACCCTTTACTTCACAAGGCACAACAGTTAGTTTAGGAGGAGGTGAACGTAATATATTTATTGGATCCCTTAGACATGCGGGGGTGATAAACGATTCTGTTGGATATAAACTAACAGGCAATTATACTCGAGGACACGATTGGGAAGAGGGCCGTGCAAAAGAGGATGTTGAAGGGAAACAAGCACCTCTATTTGATACTTCACATGCTCGAGGTGAATTTCGCGTAGATTATAGTCCTGGTGATGATGTCACTGTTATTCTTGCAAGCGGTTTAACCCAAGCCTCAGGAATAGAACTAACAGGAATTGGTGCTGGACAAGCAAAGAACTGGAATTACGGATATGCGCAAGCACGTTTTATCTATAAAGACTTATTCGCGCAAGTTTTTACCAATCGAAGTGATGCAGGTGATACCTATGTTATCAGAACGGGTTTACCTACTATTGACAATTCAAACCTGCATGTAGGACAGATACAGCATAGTATTGGATTGGGAGAAATACAACGATTTACATACGGATTCGATGCCTTGCTAACCCGTCCAGATACCGAAGGTACAATCAATGGTGTAAATGAAGAAAAAGATGACATTAACGAATTAGGTGTGTATCTACAATCGGAAACCAATATATTGCCGCAACTGAAGTTCCTTGCCGCCGGTAGAGCAGATCAGCACAATCATCTCAATGATATTGTTCTATCACCACGGGTTGCCCTTGCCTTACAACCAAATGAAGATCACAACGTTAGAATCACCTATAACCGTGCATTTAATACTCCAGGAACATCAAACCTATTCCTTGATATTTTATCATCTGTCGATGCATTCAAATTAGGGGCAAACTTCCAACCTGCATTAGGTTATAGTCCAAATATCGATATCCGTGCCCAAGGTGTACCCTCGGATTCCGGTTTTACATTCAAGAGAAGTGAAAACGGCACCCCATTGTTTAGATCTCCCTTCTCAGCTTTGGCTGAACAACCTAATGGTACATACTTCCCTCTTAATGATCCAGTTTTTACCAATGTGATGTGGGGTGTTGCCAGAAGTGCTGTGATGAGTGGTGCAAAGCCGGTATTTGAAGCGGGTTTAACAGCACAGGGACTTCCCCCTGATATGGTTACAGCACTTTTAGAGGGGTTTGATAATGTTATTCCTCAACAGGTAACAGGGGTAGAGAATGTACTACGTTCACTTGATCCGCAGACATCAAGTTTCATAGATGTTGAAGATGTAAATGATGTTGACGTTCTTGAGCCAACAATTACCCAGACCTATGAAATTGGTTATAAAGGAATCCTTCTAAACCAATTGGCATTTTCTGCTGATGTCTACCACTCAAGGATTAATAATCTTATCGGTCCATTGTTTGTTGAAACACCAAATGTGTTTTTAGATGCCGATACATTAGCTGCTTCGCTTGAACAACAGATTAGGGAATCTTTAACTGATCCTGAGAATGATGGACTTGTCCAAGCCCTACTTGCATTTGATTCACCTACTCAGGGAGGAAATGGTAATGGTTCCGCAGTGGACGAATTAGTTTCTCTCTTCGTTGCAGGTACAGATAATAATGGTGCTGCGTTTATACCATTCGGTACAGTAACACCTGAACAGGCAGTTGATCCAAACGCAGTCATGTTGACTTACCGGAACTATGGTGACATATCAGTCAACGGATTAGATCTGAATTTAACGTTGTTCCTTAATATGAATTGGAGTCTTGGTGCTAATTACTCCTTCGTAAGTAATGATTTCTTTGAAGAAGTTAATATCGCACTGAATGCACCGAAAAATAAGTTTGGAGCCAATATTCAATATACAAACCCAGGATTGGGGTTAGGTATGGGTCTCCGAACACGATACGTCCAAGGATTCCCTGTAAGATCCGGTGTTTATGTTGGTGAGGTAGATTCGTATTACACAGTGGATTTAAATGCTGGGTATGATATTCCATTAGGTCCTAAACCGAGGTTATCGTTAACGATTCAAAACTTACTCAATCATAAACACCAACAATTTGTGGGTTCACCTATAATTGGCCGGTTAGCCATAGCGAGGTTAGCGCAAACTTTCTAAAGATTGATAGCAAACAGAGTTTACCTACAACTTTCAATCAGGCAATCGATATAACCCTCGTTTGACCTTTACAATCGTACCTGCTTTTGCCATGCGTGTGAGTTCTGAATTTATTGCTTTTGGATGTCCTTTAATCGCCGCAACGATTTCCGGTGTTTTTTTCTCTCCGTCAGCGAGAAATTCAACAATTTGTTTACGGAAGGGGACACGTGCTAATCCACCACCTCTTAGTTTTTGCATCACTCGTTGTGCCTGCCTCGTGGAGCATCCCAAAACCCTTTCTACCTCTATTCTGGTTGATTCAACTGTCAGTTTTTCACTTTCCTGCTCAAAATGTATGCGTGTGGGTATCACATCGAGGAGTTTGTCTATCTCACCGGCAACATCAAGATCTCCCCAGTCAAAAAGGGTTGTTTCGGGTCTATCGGTGATTTCAGGGATTCGCAAACTCGTAATCAACATGATTGTCTTGTTTGGCAAACGGTTTATTTGAGCCATTTGTAAAACCTGTGTGAATATATGAATGGCTTCTTTCTCATAAACGGTCTGAACGCGGTCGTCTTTGTACCGGTAATGCCTATGATCTAGGTAAGGGTAAAACTTAGGTTCCGTCAGATAGGAGAGGGGTTTCTCGTCGTTTCCGAACAATTTCTGACTTCGATCCGAAATGGCGCGTGCTCCCACTTCCGGCATGCCAACAATCCAGATGATCTGCGCCTCTTGAAAAGCTGCATCTAATCCTTCTCTATGTCGGAACGCTGTCAAGAAACAGACATTTTCATTTTTCGCGATATGATCTAAATATCTAATTGTGTGAACGTGGGTTATAATTCCATGCTTAACATTTGGATCCCTTTCTATTTCATTTTGTATTCTGGAAAAAATGTGCTGCCCGGTTTCAGACACCCCAAAAACGTCCCATGTGTTGTAGAGATCTAAAATTGTCTTTCGTAAATAAACATCGGAGCGAAACTGAAAAACGCGTGTTCCGGGAGCCCACGCCATCGGTTGGATGGGAAAAATCTCAGTTTCCTCATCCAAAAACACTCGTCGTAGATGATCGTCGTTGAGAGTTGGCGATGTGACCAAAAGGTGTTTGATGTTTGGATGCAGCATTGGCGGTAACCAGAATCGGAGTTCTTTGTCCTCCCACAGCATCGGTGCATTAGCATCGCTTGTGTAATGTGCAAAGAAACGTTTGAGTTGATGCCAAAAGGTCCAGTTTGGGTCCGTACAAACTGTTGGTGCCTCTTGATTATCCTCAACGTCGTGACACATCTGTCGAATGAGTTCTTGTTCCAGCCATTCATAGGTTTGTATCACTGTCCGAAGTCGTCTGATAGAAATGTCATGAGATTTATCTATGATTTCAGTTACATTCAGTAGGGCTGTGGCAAAGTTTCCTAAGGCATGACCTTTCCAGTTGACGATCCAATTTTCCAATGTAGTTTTTGATAGTTCGCATTGAAAATAGAGTTCATCTTCTCTTGTGACATTGATGATACAAAGCTGCTGTGTTTCATCACGCTGTTCCAGAATTTGTTCCGCTATTTTTGTGTGTTGCGGGTCCAAAAACACTCGGTGATCCTCAAGAATATTTACTTTTGTAAGCTTATCCCCTGACACATTTAGACATATTGCTCCACTATTACGCAGGATGGATTCTACTTCACTGTCTTTCTCTGAATCTGCATTGGGAATGAATCTAAGAGCACTAATCCTGCTATTGAGGGCGCGTTGCATCAGAACAGAAAATTCTTCGCGTGTTTCATCAATCTTTATGGGATGTTCTGCCTTGTGTACCACGGGACGATAACGTTTTATTGCCAGCGGGCTGAGTTCTCCAGCTCGTATGGGGGGTACTTTCTCGTCCATAGGCTTCCCTGTCTCGGGGATTGAGGGGAGGATGCCGGTATCTTCCCAAACATCTGTGATGAGCGTTGCCTGCACAGGCAGTCCAGTATCAGGGGTGGAGGCACGTATCCACACCTTTCCTTCGCTTTCCCACAACGATACCTGTGTTTCAACTTTGCTATATCGCCTGCTCCAGTAGTGGCATTCATCCTCTTGTTTGAGGTAAGAAAACCCGCGCTTGAAAAATGCCTCTTTAGCGAGGTCAAGTTTACCCGATCCGAGATACTTTGGTGCTTCGATGATGGGTTCTTCGGGTGGGAGGTCTTGCGGAATCGGTTCGTGAAGTGCATCTCGAAGAGCACTAATAGACGGAAAAAGCACATCTTTGGAAATCACAGGTGGGTCTGACAGATCGCCAAGTAGAAGTTCGTGGCGTGCATCCCAACGTCCATATCCCTTCTCCCCCAAAATTTCAAGATAGGTAGTGTGCTGGTGGGGATTTTCCGCCGTCGGCGCATGCTTATGAACATACAGCCGTTCTTCCTTGGTGTTCGGGTGTAGGTAGTCCGGTATCCTGCAAGAAAAGCGCAGCCCACCAGATATTGTCATCGTTAACAATGGGTTCGCAACGGCGTCAACAAGTGCTTGAATACAGGTAAGAACAACATCAGGTGCAGCACAGATAGCTTCATATTTAAAGTCTATGTCGTGCCATGCCGCGCCATTGCGTGCTGACGGAATACCCGTACATATTAGGATTCCCCAAGACCTATGCCAACGGAAGGCTTCCCAGTCATTCGCCTCTTGGCGTTTCAAGGAACGTTCGACGTCAAAAGAACGCGGGGGCCGGTCATTGCCAGGAAATTCTCCCATCGGCATAAAGGAAATATCTGCCGCTTCCAATTCATGGAGCATCACACGGTATTTGAATGCACAATAGACTTTGAAATGGTAAGGAAGTCCTTTGTAATGCAGAGGTCTTATAGTCGTCCGTCGTTGCGAAAGCGGGTTCTTATGTCGCTGGTGGCAACGTGAGATAATATTTTGTAGAATATTGGTTTTCATGGTATGTAGACACTCACAAATGTCGAATTTTTACATAATTTATGAGTATATATTATCAAGAATCCTATTTTTTGTCAAGTTTTGTTCATTTGCATATAGGGTTATTTAGTTTTAGAATCTCCCGTTGAAGATGACGGTTTTCGCTCCGCTCTACCGACCTACGAATATTATTCTGAATCACGGATTACGCGGATAAGAGTGTTTTGAGAGGGGAAAGGGTAAGATTACAAACTAAATGAAGATTAAAATAATAATTCGGTATTATACGGGTTATCGGTATTATACTGGTTAAGGATACACCTTTCGCCCCGCAAATCAACGGTATGAATGCCTTATGGCATTCACCGGGGCTTAGGTTTAGTGGTTTAGTACGTTTTCTACACACCTTTCGCCCCGCGAATCAAGGAATCAACGGTATGAACGACATTTAGTCATTCCCCGGTGAATGCCTTATGGCATTCACCGGGGCTTAGAATATTGGAGATAACGACTTCAATACACATTCCGTCCCTACGGGACTCAATTATGTGGATATGTACCTTTGCTATAGACATTCCGTCCCTACGGGACTCAATACCAACCAAGTCTGGAGGTATTAGAATTACCGATTTTAAAAGTTAATCTTCATTTAGCATTCCCCGTGGTTAGGAAACCGAACCTACCAAGTTTGTGGTACAAAGAGGTGTTTTTCTGAATCACCCCTTATCAGGGGGATTTTAAGATGAAATGCGTAAGTCCTTTGTAAGTAATAAACGACTAAAAAATTATTACAGAATAATAAAAAATAGTTGGCGTTATACAACTAAAGATATATAATTTGATTAAAACTGCAAGCAGAAAAAGGTGAAATTTGACTTAAAAAGCCGTCATTTCGGTGTTTTACCCCCCTAAAGAATCAAGGAATCAACGGTATGAATGCCATATGAAGATTAACTAAATATTTCGGTAATTCTAATTTTCCCAAACCCGGTAGGTGCGGTTTCCTAACCGCACTGGATCTTTCTCCAAAATTACCGAATTTAAAAATTAATCTTCATTAGGCATTCCCCGGGTATGAATGTTATTTAGGATTCCCCACCCCTTATCAGGGGGACTTTAAGAGGAAATGTGGAAGATCTAACTATTTATCAAACTCACGTTAGTAGTTAGTTATAAACGACTAAAAAATTATTACAGAATAATAAAAAATAGTTGACGTCATATAACTAAATATATAATTTGATTAAAACTGCAAATTGACGTATTATAACTATATAATTAATTATACCATATCTGGCATGAGTTGTAGTTGTTTCTGCTGTTTGTACATTAATGTAGTGAAAAAACGATTTAGATAAGGACCAGGATTCTTTCAAAAACAAAGGGGTTTCAAATGACAAAACTTTTCCTTGCTTTTCTGATAGGTCTACTTTTTCTGACATCGCTGCACCAGGCATACCCGCACGCCGTAAATGGTGTAGAGAATCACAGCATGGTGGATATACTGGATCCTGAGCTCCGTAAAATCGTCGCAGGCCGCCTCGCTAAGGCACCTACGGATCCGATCACCGCAGACGATATGAAGACACTGGCGAATGTCTTCGCAAATGGCCCAGACATTCGTCATCTGAGAGGTTTGGAGCATGCTGTCAACCTCACGAGACTGACATTACGTCAGCCTCCTCCTCAAACCCAGGCAGAATTAAACGCCCGTCCGCGTTGGCGGACGGCGGATCTCGAGCCTCTAACAAAACTCACGAACTTGGAACATCTGACGATTCAAGGATCTGTCGTTTTCGACATGACACCCATCGCGAATTTAACAAACCTTAGAGATGTGGCCCTTGTTTATACCTATGGCATTAGCCGGATCCCAGACCTATCGAAACTCACAGAGCTCGTTCACCTACGACTTGAACACAATCGGATCACGGACATATCAGGGGTCAGCGGTCTGACAAATTTGAGGCAACTCAGGCTTGAGAGCAATCGGAATCTCTCGGACATCACGCCCCTGACGGAGTTAAGCACTTTAGAGATTCTACGGCTTGATAATACCCTCGTCACCCACGAATCTTTATCCGCTGTGCTCCCCTTTATGTCAACAGAAATTGATCAGATGACGGTAGACGAATACCCGCCGACGAGCATTACATCGGGTGAATTTGGAATTTCTGGCACCAACATCTCTGACCTATCCGTGTTAGACAGCTTACCCGACGTGTTCTTATGGGGTCTGTATCTGCGCTTCCTGGGCTCCATACCTGACAGGACATTTCCTTTCCATCTGAAGGATCTTACCCCTTTGGTGGACCTCATGAACAAGGGGAAGCTCATAAATGGCAAGACCTCTATTTACTTGCTGCATAACTATGGACTCGACTATGAGTCTCTCTACGAAGACATACCTGCACTCTTAGCCGATACCACGGGTCGTACAGTCAGCCATCCAAAGGTCGAATATGCGCAACCTAACCCTATGCTTGAGAGGGAATTTCCGGCAGCGGCATCTTACACGGGTGTCTCCAGAACACAATACACGTTTAAGGTGCGTGCCATTAATACAAATCCCGAATTCCCTGCCGGTTGGGTACCTTATACGCCACATGGCACTGGCCACAACCGGCAATTCGCGAAGGTACCTGTTACGTGGAAGGTTACCGCACCCGATGGCACGATGACTGAACGAACAGTCCTAACGGGCGATGATGGATTGTCATCCTTCCCGCTCACCCTCGGCGATGATGGCGAGACACATACGGTGGAAGCCATTGTGCCAGCAAAGACGACTTCCGGCCTACCTGTGCCCCTTAACCCTAATTACCCTAATCCCAATACGGCACTCTCGCATGGAGAACTCAAGGTAACATTCACGGCAGAAGCCGTCACGCCGCTTACTATTACGCTTACGCTCGACAATGCCACCCATACAGACATCCAATGGATCGCTGACGTATCAGGCCGCCCCCTACCCGGGTCATACGCATATTATTACAAGAAAAGTGCGGATAGAGAGTGGATAAAGGTGGCACATCTTGAACATAGGGCGCGTCGATTTAGTTTTATTCACTCAGATCTTCAACCGGGAACTTCGTATGACTTCCAGCTGTTTGGCTTGCGAGGCGAGGATCGGATTGAAAGTAATGTGCTGACAGCCAGCACCCTATCACGAACGCCTCCGAGACCACCGCCCCCGGAACCACCGCCTGAGCCGCCAGCACCCGTGAATCATCCGCCGGTTTTCAGGAGTGCCTCGTCGGTGAATGTTGCAGAGAACACAACAGCAGTCGTCACAATCGTCGCCGAAGACCCTGACGCGGATGATGAGATTACGAGTTATGCGATTACCGGTGGCGCAGATCGAGCAATGCTTGAGATTGGTGGCGCGCGGAGCCCATCCGATATGTTGCGTTTCAAAGCTGCACCGGATTTTGAGACCCCTCAAGATGCCGATAAGGACAACGTCTGTATTCTTATCCTCACAGCAACGAGTGGTGTTGGGGATCGTGAGTTGGCAGCAACCCAGACACTGACGATTACTGTGACAGATGTTGACGAACCCGTAGAACCACCCATTGACCCGCCTATAGAACCGCCCGTTGAGCCACCTGTAGAACAACCCGTAGACCCACCTGTAGACCCACCTGTAGAACAACCCGTAGAACCACCTGTAGAACCACCTGTAGAACCACCTGTAGAACCACCTGTAGAACCACCCGTTGATCCACCTGAAAAACCACCCGTTGATTCACCTGAAAAACCACCCGTTGACCCGCCTGTGGAACCGTCTGTTGTCGGTAGCGGTGCGGCACGCCCACCTATTCCTATGGAAACACAGTCCCTTATCTTCAACGAAATCGGTAACGTCTGGGACGATAGCAACGATTGGATAGAACTGAAGAACGTGTGTAATACGCCGCTTGACCTCTCTGAATGGCAGATACGTCTTATCACAACCGACAAAAATGAGTCTGTTGCTGAAATAGCTGTTGTGTCGCTCCCCGGCTTTGTGTTACCTGCACAGGGATTGTTGCTAGTTGCGAATACGGATCCGAGCGAGAATCATCTTGCGAGTGGGTTGAATATCGCCACAGGTGCGCGGGAATCAGGTGCGCAGCATCTATATTTCGTTGCGAAACGTCTGAAACTACTGAGCACACCTTTTCTGCTGATTTTACAACGAACAGTATCGGCAGACAAAGACCCGACGATTGCGGATGTGGCTGGTAATTATTTTTGGGAAGTGTTGTCCGACGGTCCCGAAGTTTATCCCTTTGTTTATCCATTTCTGAAGCGTCACCCCAGACGGAGGAAACAGCCCCATTGACGGATTTCGGTGCGTGGCAGCGTCAGCGTTTGGAACAGCCAGGGTATCTCGCAGAGGCTTGGGTATCAAGCGGGTATCATGGGCACCTCGGTTATGATCGGCATGCCCCAGCGTGGGTATGTCTTGGCACACCCGGCTACGATCTTGATCCCTCACCTTCTCAGCCGGTAACACATCGTCTTGTTTTCAACGAAATACGCAATGCCTCTGACGACACAAACGACTGGATAGAACTGAAGAATGTCTGTGGCGAGGGTGTCCGGCTCAGAGATTGGGAAATCAGCATCGTCACGAGCGAGGGTAAGTATACGAATCAAGATGCGGACATAATATCGTTCCCCGATTATACATTGTCGATGGGTGGTGTGCTGCTGATTGCGAACACCGATCCGGACAAGACGGTGGTTGCTGGTGGACTAAATATTGCGACAGGTGTAAGGCAGCACGGTGCACAGCATCCGTATTTCGTCGCGGAGCGTCTAAAACTACCAAGCACACCGTATCTACTGATTTTACGGTATGTGCAGGAGAAAGATGGAGACTTCGTAAGAACAATTGAAGATGCTGTTGGTAATTACATTTGGCCAGTATTGTATGATAATACCGAAGTTTATCCGCATTCCTACAAGCCTAATCCGACAGAAGCAACAGCACCGTTATCCCAATTTGGTGCGTGGCAGCGTCAGCGTTTGGAAGAGCCGGGGTATCTTGCTGCTGCGTGGATACCGAGCGGGTATCATGGGCACCTCGGTTATGATCGGCATGCCCCAGTCTCAATGTGTCTTGGCACACCCGGTTACCTACGTGATTCCTCACCCGTGCTGCCGGTGGTGTCCCGTGTTGTTTTCAACAAGATACGCAATGGCTCTGATAACACAAACGACTATATAGAACTCAAGAATGTATGTGATATGGATGTTAGACTCAGAGATTGGGAAATCAGCATCGTCACGAGCACGGGTGAGTATGCGGATCAAGATGTGGACATTGTATCTTTCCCGGATTATATATTGCCTACACAAGGCCTGTTGTTAATTACCAGCACCGATCCAAGCGAGACATGGCTTGCGAGTGGGTTGGATATTGGTGCAAGTGAGCAGGAGACAGACGCGCTGTATCCGTATTTTGTTGCGCCTGACTTGAAATTACCGGACACACCTTTTCTGCTGATCTTACGGCATGCGCGTGAGAAGAACGGCACCCCAGAGTCGATTGAAGATGTTGCGGGTAGTTATTTCCGAACCACTGTTGACAACACTGTTAACAACACTGTGGGGGTCTGGCCTCTTGCCGATACACATCGTCCAAGTGTGCCTGTAGCCGAGTTGAACTGGGTAGGTGTTTGGCAGCGCAAAGACATACGCGAACGCGGGTATCTTGCCACTGCATGGACAGAAATCCAATCGCAGTATGACCCCTATTATGACCCTTTCACATCTGTCACACTGCCGTTGGTGTATCGTGTTATTTTCAACAAGATACGCAACGCCTCTGATAACACAAACGACTATATAGAACTCAAGAATGTATGTGGCACGGATGTCCGGCTTAAGGATTGGGAAATTAGTATCGTCGCGAGCGAGGGGGAGTATGCGGATCAAGATGTGGACATTGCATCGTTTCCAGACTACACATTGTCGGTGGGTGGTGTGCTGCTTATTACCAATACCGATCCAGATGAGACGGTGATGATTGATGGACTGAATATTGCTCCAGGTGAAAGGCGGCAGCAGGGTGCACACCATCCGTATCTTGTTGCTTCTGATTTGAAGCTGCCGAGTACACCGTATTTATTGATCTTACGGCATGCGCGCAGTAGAAACGGCACTCCAGAGTCGATTGAAGATGTCGCAGGCAATTATTTCCGAAGTGCTGTTGAGAACAATAATAGCACGGAGGTCTGGCCCCTTGCGAATACGCGTCGTCCAAGTGCGCCTGCAGCGCTGCTGAGCGAGGTAGGCAATTGGCAGCGCAAAGATGCCAGCGAACGTGGGTATCTTGCCATTGCATGGACAGTGAACCAATCACCACCGGGTATCGGATCCGCCCCCAACGCACTTGATGATGGAGAGAATGTCCTATTCTCCCCTAACGCGAATGCAGCAGAGGTTGTTTTCAACCCGACCTTACCCGATGAAGTTCGGATCACAGAACTCATGTATGATTTCTCGGGTACATCTCCCCAATGGATAGAGTTGTATAACGCGTCTCAAACACCCGTTGATTTGAAAGGTTGGCAGTTAGGTGTTGAAACCCGGACAGACGGAACACATCGACATGCTACCCTAACGCTCAAGACCCTTGTGCTGCCGCCGAAACAGACAGGACTTTTGGTGGCAGGACCGGGTGAAAGTTCGGATGCACTGCCGACCGAAAGGATTTATGATATCTCTGAGGCACACCGAGATGTGTTCAGACGACACCTCAAAAACACTATCTTCGGTACAGAGGGTTTTTCTCTAAAACTGATACACCCTACCGGTCGCGTCGTTGACCACGTCGGTAACCTTGATGGTGATAAAGATACAAAAAATGATCAGCCGACATGGACGCTACCCGATAGTAAGACACCACAGGGACACCGTTTTTCGCTGCTACGTCGTTTTGATGGTGATGTGCTAAAAGGCACAAAGGCTTCGGGATGGATGTCTGCCGTATCGGTCGCCATTGGCATAAACGCATATTACGGACACCCGACAGATATTGCTACCCCGTTATTTTTGCACCAGATCGTTCCCGGCACAAGTCCGACGGTTGCCTTGAGTATCAGTGAGATAATGTTTGAGACAAAAACCCGATCCCGAACCTTGCCTCAGTGGATTGAACTCTATAATCCGTCCTTTACCGATTCGGTGAAACTAAAAGACTACCAGTTTGTTGTTGAGACGCGGCAAGAGGATGAGCATCAGCAGATTGTTATGACGCTTGAGGCGTTTGATGTGTTACCGAACCAGACAGCGTTGCTCATAACTGCACGCGGTGTGCATTCGAAGCATTTACCTGATAACCGCACCTACAACCTGTTTCAGCGTCACCCGAAGGCTTTTTCACCCATGCCAAATCGGTTTCTCCTGCTCAGCAGTGATGGGTTTCTGATACAACTCACTGATGCTACCGGCAACGTTGTGGATACTGTCGGCAACTTAGATGGCTACCCGCACACCAAAGACATACCTGCATGGACGCTGCCACTCGGTGAAACAAGCGATGGTGCCCGCGCATCTATCCGACGGTTATACAAAAAACGGCTGCCTTTAGATGGTAGGCATGTCAAAGCATGGGTGTCTACAGCAGACGTTCCACCGAAAATCATCACCTATTACGGGGATGCCACGGATATGGGTAATCCTGGGTATCGCAAAGGCACGTCACTTCCTGTGACGTTGTCGAGTTTCACAGCGGAGCATACACCTGACGGGGTTATTATCAACTGGACAACTGAATCAGAGGTAGACAATGCGGGGTTTTACATCTACCGAAGTCAAACAAAGGCAGGCAAGTTTCAGCGAGTTAATACCGAGCTGATACAAGGTGCTGGCACAACGGGAGAACGCACTGAATATACGTGGATGGATACCACCGCGAAGGCGAATACTGTTTACTACTATAAAATTGAAGATGTGTCTTATGCGGGTGTGCATCAAACGCTTACGACAACGCGCCTGCACGGATTAATTTCTGCTAAAGGGAAAATGATAACGCAATGGGCATCTTTCAAGAAGGGACGGTAACAGGATGCAACAACACAAGTCCCTTTAACTGAGACACTCAACGATCTATCTATTTGAAAACAAGGTTATCCGCGTATTGCGGAATAGCCATCAGAAGGAGTATGTTTCTATGATGTTACAGCCGACTGAGTTAACGGCAATCAAGTTAATTTATCAAAAATCCGCAGTCCTTAATGTTTTAGTTGTTGAACCGGCTCTCAAACCTGCTGAAATTAGTAGTTGTAGTAGTTTCTTCTGTTTTGCCTTCAATGCAGTGAAAAAAACGATTTAGATAAGGACCAGGATTCTTTCAAAAACATAGGAGTTTCAGATGACAAAACTTTTCCTTGCTTTTCTGATAGGTCTACTTTTTCTGACACCGCTGTACCCAGCGCACCCGCACACCGTAAGTGGTGAAGATAATCACCCGGTAGATATTCCGAATGCGGCTCTTCGTGAAATTATTGAAGATCGACTCAACAAGGCTGCTGGAGCCTCCATCACCGCAAACGAGATAGCGGGAGTTGGGGAGACGCGCGGACTCGATGAAGTCGTCAAAGACAGTCCAGACATTAATAGTCTAACGGGGTTGGAGCATGCAACCAATTTAGTTAGGGTGGACATCGGGCGCAATCGCATACGACATCCGCCCAGTTCCAGAACAACAGCAAACACCCTTTCGGATTTGAGCCCCCTTACGAACCTATCAAAGTTGACCCTCCTGAGCCTTAACACACATAGGGTTACAGACCTCTCACCCCTAGCGACTTTATCGGCGTTAGAAGAGTTAGTGCTTACATCCAATTCCGAGCTTGCAGATCTCTCTCCCCTACAAAATTTAACGAGTTTGAAGAGGGTTTACGTTGATCGTTGTAGCATCACGGACATAACAGCGATCGGAACGCTAACAAACTTGGAAGTGCTTCGGATCGGGGTAAACTGGAACCTGCGGGATATCTCGCCCTTGGCGAATTTAAGTACTTTGAGAGATTTAAGGATGAATAGTACTGCCATCACCCAGGAAGGTCTATCCGCCGTGCTACCTGCGTTAGAGGGTGCGAGGGAGCCAGTAGACGGAATAACGTATTGGGCGAGCTTAGATATTACGAACACCGAGATCTCGGACCTCTCTGTGTTAGACAAGATACCCGACGGCGTGTTTATGCATAACCTGTATCTGCAATACATGGGTACCAGTGCCACTGGGACTCGCTTTTTTCTGCTGAAGGATCTCACCCCTTTAGTGGAGCTTATGAACAAGGAGAAGGTCGTAAGTGCAGACACCTCTATTAGATTGAATTGGAACTTCAGACTGGACTATGCGTCCCTCTACGAAGACATACCAACCCTCTTAGGAACGGTTCGTAGAGTCGAGTATCTCGATTCTACGCCGAGTCTGGTGAAGGAATCTCCGACAGCTGATAATTACGAAGGAACCCCCGAATCACGCGCAACGTTTGTCGTGCGTGCCATTAATGACACCCCTTACAGCACCTATCCACTTGAAAGAACTCGAAACCGTACATTCAACGAAGTGCCTGTCACATGGAAGGTTACCGCCCCCGACGGCACAGTAACTGAAAACATAGTCCCAACAGGCGAGGATGGGTTGTCATCGTGGACGATCACCCTCGGCGCTGATGGCGAGAAGCACACCATAGAGGCAATTGTCCCTGAGAAGATGCCCGCAGCGGGTCCCACACATACCGAACTCAAGGAAACATTCACCGCAACGGCTGTCGCACCGCCTGTTATTACGCTGACGCTTGATCGTGGAACTGTTACGCAGACAAGCTTGCAATGGATCGCTGACGTAACCGGCACTCTACCCCCGGCATACCAACATTATTATAAGAAAAGTGCGGATAGCGCGTGGATAAAACACGTGAAGTTGGGGCGATTGCCTTCTCGATTTAGTTATGTTAATTTAGATCTTGAACCGGGGACCTCGTATGACTTCCAGTTGTTTGCCTTGCGAGGCGAGAGTCAGATTGAACCTGGGAGCAATGTGCTGACAGCCAGCACCCTATCGCGAACGCCCCCGGGACCACGCCCACCGGAACCACCACCTGAACCGCCAGCACCCGTGAATCATCCGCCGGTTTTCAGGAGTGCCTCGGCAGTGAATGTTGCAGAGAACACAACAGCGGTTGTCACGATTATTGCGGAAGACCCCGATGCGGAGGATGAGATTACCGGGTATGCGATTACGGGTGGTGCAGATGCTGCGTTATTTGAGATCGGTGGTGCGAGCACCCCGGCGGATATGTTGCGTTTCAAGGTTGCCCCTGACTTTGAGATGCCGGGGAGTGCAGCGAATAGCAACGTCTATACATTAATCCTCACGGCAACGAGTGGTGTCGGGGATCGCGAATTGACAGCGACCCAGACATTGATCGTCACCGTGACAGATGTTGACGAACCCGTAGAACCGCCTGTAGAGCCACCCGAAGAACCGCCCGTTGAGCCACCTGTGGAACCGCCTGTAGAACCGCCCGTTGAGCCACCTGTGGACCCGCCTGTAGAGCCACCTGTAGAACCCGAACCACCCGTAGATCCACCTGATGAGCCGTCGATTTACCCGCCAGGGGATGTGCCACCTGTAGACACACCACCCGTCACTGTGCCCCCTATTCCACTTGCAACCCATTGCTTTATCTTCAACGAGATCAACAACGTTGGGGAGGATTCAAACGATTGGATTGAACTCAAAAACCTTTATGCTGCGGAAATTCGGCTTAAGGATTGGGAGATCAGCATTGTTGCGAACAGAGGGGACGCAGCGGATCAAGATGTGGACATTGTATCGTTCCCTGACTATAGGTTGCCGAGTGGTGGTGTGTTATTGATTACGAATACGGATCCGAGCGAAACGCGTCTTGCAAGTGGGTTGAATATAGCGACAGGTGCGCGTCAGAAGGGTGCACAGCATCCGTATCTCGTTGCCCCTGATTTGAAACTACCGGGTACACCGTATCTGTTGATTTTACGGCATGCCCGGGATAAAAACGGCACCCCAGCATCCATTGAGGATGTTGCTGGCAATTATTTGCGTGGCTATGGCAGCACAGAGGTCTGGCCTCTCGCTAATACCCGTCGTCCCCTCGCCCCGGTAGCCCCTCTGACTGAGGAAGGCACTTGGCAGCGCAGCGATGTTCGGTTACCCGGCTACCTTGCTGCGGCATGGACAGTGAGCGAATCACAGTCGGGTCTCGGATACGACCCTAACACAAGCGGCCCGGGCACGCCTGGCTATGGTGCGCTCCGTGTTCTCACTCCGACTTTACCTGATGAAGTCCGAATCAGCGAACTCATGTATGATTTCTCGGGGGCATCCTCTGAATGGATTGAGTTGTATAACGCTTCTCAAACACCTATAAATTTGAAAGACTATCAGTTAGATATCGAAACCCGGACAGACGGAACACACCGACACGCTCGTCTGGTGCTCAAGTCGTTCTCGCTGCCGCCGAAACAGACGGTGCTTTTGGGGACTGGGCGGTCGGGTGAAAGTTCGGATGCGCTGCCAACCGAGCGGATTTTTCATCTCTCTTCGACACAGCCAGGTGTGTTCAGTCGACAACTCAAAAATAAAATCTTCGGCACAGAGGGTTTTTCTTTAAAACTGATACATCCTACTGGTCGCGTCGTTGACCGCGTCGGTAACCTTGATGGCGACGAACACACGGACGATCTGCCGACATGGACGCTACCCGATAGTATGACACCACAAGGACACCGTTTTTCACTGCTCCGCAATTTTGAAGATGGCGATGTGTTGAAAGGCACAAAGGCTTCGGGATGGATGTCTGCCGTATCGGTCGCCATTGGCATAAACGCATATTACGGACACCCGACAGATATTGCTACCCCGTTATTTTTGCACCAGATCGTTCCCGGCACAAGTCCGACGGTTGCCTTGAGTATCAGTGAGATAATGTTTGAGACAAAAACCCGATCCCGAACCTTGCCTCAGTGGATTGAACTCTATAATCCATCCTTTACCGATTCTGTGAAACTCAAAGACTATCAGCTTGTTGTTGAGACGCTGCAAGAGGGCAAACATCAGCAGATTGTTATGACGTTTGAGGCGTTTGATGTGCTACCGAACCAGACAGCGCTGCTCATAACTGCACGCGGTGTGCATTCGAAGCATTTACCTGCTAACCGCACCTACAACCTGTTTCAGCGGCACCCGAAGACTTTTTCACCCATGCCAAATCGGTTCCGCCTGCTCAGCAGTGACGGGTTTCTGATCCAACTCACAGATGCTACCGGCAACGTCGTGGATACTATCGGCAACTTAGACGGCTACCCGTACACCAAAGACACGCCTGCATGGACATTACCACCCGGCGAAACAAGCGATGGTGCACGTGCATCTCTGCGACGGTTATACAAAAAACGGCTGCCTTTAGATGGTAGGCATGTCAAAGCGTGGGTGTCTACAGCAGACGTTCCACCGAAAATCATCACCTATTACGGGGATGCCACGGATGTGGGTAATCCTGGGTATCGCAAGGGTACGCCACTTCCTGTGACGCTATCCAGTTTCACAGCGGAGCATACAGCTGACGGTGTTGTCATCAACTGGACAACTGAATCAGAAGTAGACAATGCGGGGTTCTACATCTACCGAAGTCAAACAAAGGCAGGCAAGTTTCAGCGAGTTAATACCGAGCTGATACAAGGCGCTGGCACAACGGGAGAACGCACTGAATATACGTGGATGGATAACACCGCGAAGGCGAATACTGTTTACTACTATAAAATTGAAGATGTGTCTTATGCTGGTGTGCATCAAACGCTTACGACAACGCGCTTGCGCGGTTTGATTTCTGCTAAAGGGAAAATGACAACGCAATGGGCATCTTTCAAGAAGGGACGGGAATAGGATACAACAATACAAGTCCTCTTAACCGTGGCACACAGGGACCTATTTGAGAAACAAGGTTATCCGCGTATCGCGGAATAGTAAAATATCAATAGTTATACCATTTCTAAATGATGATTACTCATTACAAATTGAAGAAACCCCCTAAAGAATCAAGGAATCAACGGTATGAATGCTATTTAGCATTCCCCGGGTATGAATGCCTTAGGGCATTCCCCGCCCCTTATCAGGGGGACTACTAAGAGTGATCGTAATGTGAACTATTTAAATAGAAATGGTATTATGTCTATTTTCAAGTATTTTAAACGCTACCATAAATACCAAGAGGTTTTACGATTTTATGAACGATCTAACGAAGTTTATCCGTACGATACCTGATTTTCCGAAGCCGGGTATTGCATTTAAAGACATTACACCCCTTTTAGGGAATGCCCCTGTCTTCAACGCTGTAATTGAGGTCTACGCGAATCATTACAAAGATGCGGGAGTTGACATAATTGTGGGCCCCGAAGCCAGAGGGTTTATTTTTGCGTCTGCACTTGCATATCGTATGGGGGCAGGTTTTGCACCGGTACGTAAAAGAGGGAAATTACCCTACGACACATATCAAGTGACCTATGAACTTGAGTATGGCACTGATAGTCTGACTATTCATCAAGACGCATTTCCAAAGGGGAGTCGGGTGCTGTTATGTGATGATCTCTTGGCAACTGGCGGCACACTTGCGGCAACGGTTGAACTTGTTGAGAAGCTGGACGGAGACATTGTAGGCATTGCCTTGTTAATAGAACTCACGGAACTCAACGGACGAGAAAAGGTCGGGAATTTACCAATCTTTTCTATCTTTGAATTGTAGCTGCCCTTATAACGAAGACTAATGAAAGAAAGCCTACAAAACCTCACTGACATCATCATGAACCCGAAGGCAGCGTTTACTCGGCTAAAATCCGAGCCGAAGTGGGTAGTTGTTTTTATACTTTATTGTTTAATTTCTGTCATTTTAGCGTGGGCACTCGTGCCATATACGCAGCAGCTTCTCGCAGCTCGCTCCGCGAATACATTACCACTTAAGAAACCGCCTTCTGTTGTATCTACTACGGTATTTTCAATGAGTTACAGTTTCTTGATGACGATTTTGTTGAGTATTGTACTCACAGTCTTAGTCAGATTGTGCAAGATAGCAAGTGCAGTAAAATTTAAACATATCTACGCAGCCTTTGTGCATATCATGCTGCTTCGTACAATGACATTTTTCGTGAATGTGGGTCTGCTTCCAATTTTTAGAGATATTGAGGACATTCAATCCGGAATAGATACGAGAGTTATTCCAGGGTTGCATATATTAGGAGGATTCCTGCAAAATCAACATGTTCTAGTGTTCCTCTCCTACATAAACCTCGTGGCTGTGTGGTATGTTTTTGTGTTGACAATCGGTATCCATATTTTTGCAGAAGTCAGCAAAGGTAAGGCATTTTGCGTAGCACTCATTATTTGGCTATTTAGAGTAAGTCTTGATGTAACATTTATTGCGGTATTTTTATCGTAATCCTATATAAATGAGGCTCTTAGCGACAACAATTTAATTTTCATCATACCATAAAGGAGTTATTTATCATCAATGTATAAGAAAATATTTTACATATTTATTTTTCTAACAACAACACTTCTTCTAACACAATTAGCAGCCGCGGACTTCCTTGTTGCTAATGGCAGCGCGACAGAGGATGCCTGGGTCATATATTCCACATGGAGAGAGGCAAGCGATGATTTACCCGCAGGCTATCGGACAGAAGGTTGGTATGAGATTGAACCTGGCGGTTTTATAAATCTATCGGTCCCAGTTGATAATGATTTTGTGTATATTCGTGTAGAAGATCCTAATGGTAACGAAATTAAACCACTTGACCATGAAACGCGAGATAGTTATTTTTTTTGGCTGCATCCGACAAGGAAATTTACGGTTGTGGAGACGGAAACAGGGGAATACTTGGATAGTGATCACAATCAAGCGTCTTTAGATACAGCTACACTCTACGAATTCAACACGGACGACGGTATACATATCATTACGAAACGTACCGACTGTGATCCGGTTGGGCCCGCTGATCTGCCAGCACAGGAAATCTATGATCAAGCGATTCATTCTGTTGTGTGGATACGTACAGGTAAGGGCAATTGGATTGGTAAAGGAAGTGGGTTTTTGATTGACAAGGATCGCAAGCTTATTGTTACCAACCAGCATGTTATAGAGAATGCTGAGCGGATCTCTGTGTTTTTTCCTTACAGAGATCAAGGAAGATTGCGGAAGGATGAGGATTTCTACCTGGACAATATGGAATGGCTTGTAGCCAATAAGTATGCTACCGAAGAAGCACAGGTCATTGCACAAAATGTGGAAAACGACCTTGCAATTCTCCAACTGGATCGGCTGCCGTCGACAGCCCGCGAGATTCAGCACGACTTTAGCCGGAACGTTGAAGATAGCATGAAACGAGGTGATAAGATTCATATCTTGGGAAATCCAGGGGACCGGTTGTGGAACTATACACAGGGAACCTTCCTTGGGCCACAAGCAAGTTGTCCAGTCGAAGAAGGTGAGTTAGTAGGGTGTTTAGTAATGGAAGGTGATACGCATGAAGGCAATAGTGGCGGTCCCGTCCTCAACGGTCAAGGTGTGCTTATCGGTGTCCTGAGTGCGGGATCGGATGAAACTTCCTCTGGGGCCGCAACGACCCAAAACATAAAGGCATTACTTGACACTTTACGCCAGAGGTGGACAGTAAAAATTAGAAACACGACAGGGGTGCGTGTACATTATCAAATGAGGTGGACACAGAACGATTCTTGGCAGAAGTATTCGCTTGAAACTGGGTATGTCTATACTCATAGGTCAGATGAAGAAAGTCTTGCTCAAGGGTTTCCAAAAATCCGATTTGATTGGATTGCAGGTGATAATGCCGTCACCTATCGCTCATATAACCTTGATGCTGCTTTGCGATTTCAAGGGCAGAACGAAGATGTCCCTACTTACTATTTTAGCTTCAATTGGCGTAGAGATAGACTCTATCTTTACAAAGTCAATGCCGCAGCACCCCTGATCTCATCAAACGTTGTGCCAAAAAAGAGTGTCTTACTCGCAAACTACCCGAATCCATTCAATCCGGAAACATGGATACCGTATCAGTTGGCGACATCTGCGGATGTTACATTATCCATCTACGCTGCAGATGGGAATTTGGTTCGGACACTTGCGATAGGCAATCAGTCTGCGGGCCTCTATCAAAGCAGAGACCGTGCGGCATATTGGGATGGGAAAAATGCGTTGGGTGAAACTGTGGCAAGCGGTTTGTATTTTTATACACTCACCGCAGGTGACTTTTCTGCAACGCGAAAGATGTTGATAATGAAATAGGAATCAGAGGATATTTAAGAAAGGACTTAAGGTCTCGCCCCGTGGAGGCGTTTTTAAATATCCACACTTGAAATTCAACAGGACTTACGCAACTTAAGCAAAAAAAGGTAAAATTTGACTTAAAAATCCGTCATTTCGGTGTTTTAACCCCCTAAAGAATCAAGGAATCAACGGTATGAATGCTATTTAGCATTCCCCGGGTATGAATGCCTTAGGGCATTCCCCGCCCCTTATCAGGGGGACTTTAAGATGAAATGCGTAAGTCCTGTTCAATATACATTTGACTTTCTCCTTACTCGTTTTGTAGATTGTGCGAGTCTCTCCTAAAACAATCTACATATTTACAAAGGAGATAAAATGAAAAACTATATGTTTATACAGACTAAAACCAATTTTTTTCTTTACATGTTAACGTTGTTTATGAGTTTCAATACCTTTTTCCTCATGAATACTGCTGCACAAGACGATGCTGCAGTAGCTGATGACAACTATACTTTTGAGACGATAGATGTTCCGGGTGTAGACTTCTTAGCACTGACAGCGAGTAGCGATTTTGAGGACTACGCCGGCTACACGAAAAGTGCCAATGGTGAAAAAGATGTCGCCTTTACACTCATTGATGGTGTTTTTACGACCTACGATTTCCCAGACGCACAGAATACTTATTTCTATGCACTCGGTAATGATGGTCGCGCTGCGGGCTACTACGAAGATAGCGAGGGTTTGCACCATGGTATTATCTTGGAAGATAGCGAGTTACGTCAATACGATTTCCCCAATGCTGTGCAAACAGAGATTTACGGTATTTCTGACGCAACGGGAGTATTGACAGGGAATTGGATAGATGCTGCGGGTGTTCGGCGTGGCTTTACAGGAGACACAATCCTTGAGTTCCCCGGGGCAATAGCAACATTCGCCGATTTTGTCAACTCGGATGGTAATTTGTTTGCCAGCTACATAGATGCTAACGGGGTGTTTCAAGAATATGCATATTCCTCGGATGGCAGGTATGTAACTTTCGAACTCACAAATGCAGAAAATCTTGAATTCTTTTATGTTCATGGTGTTAACGATGCATTAGTAAGGATCGCTCGAGGTAAAGTGTTCGGTGATGTCATTCGCACTTATCTTGGTACATTTACTGACGGTCTACGAGAATTGAAGGTTCCGGACAGTGTTAGCACACAAGGTTATAATATCAATCAGGATGGTTCTGTTGTCGGGTTCTATGACACCCCTGATGGACGTAGACACGGGTTTATCGCCAAACCCATTAAAGTCGTTAATCAACCTGTTTTCCAAATCAGTGGTTTCAACTATACTTACGAGAGTATTGATGTTCCGGGCGTAGATTTTTTAGCCTTGACAGCGAGTTCTGACTTTGAAGATTATGCGGGTTACACGAAAAGTGCCGATGGTGGAAAAATGGTCGCCTTTACGCTGATTGATGGCGTTTTTATGACTTATGATTTTCCGGGTTCACAGAACACCTATTTCTATGCCCTCGGTAATGATGGACGTGCTGCCGGACACTACGAGGATAGCGAGGGGCGCCACCGCGGTATCATCCTACAAGATGGTGAGTTACACCCATACGATTTTCCGGGATCCGTTGAAACGGAGATATGGGGTATCAGTGATGCGACGGGGAATCTGACAGGTAATTGGACAGATACTTCGGGTGTGCGTCGCGGATTCACAGGGGACATCATCGTTGAGTATCCGGGGGCAGTGGAAACTTATGCCGATTTTATCAACGCGTTAGGGGGTATGTTTGGTAGCTACGTAGATGACGAAGGTACATATACGCCATACCTACGCGCGCCGGATGGCAGGTATGTATCTTTCACCCCTCCAACCCAAGAAACTTATGAATTCTTTTTTGTGCACGGTTTCACCGATACAAAGATTTCCGTTTCCCGAGGCAAAGTTGTCGGCGAGGTTACCCGCACTTATGTCGGTACATTCCTTGGAGGGCTTCATGAATTGAAAGTTCCTGGCAGCGTTAGAACGGAAGGCTACAATATCAATCAGGACGCTTCTGTCGTTGGACACTATGACTCCCCTGATGGACGCAGACATGGGTTTATTGCCAGAATCGGTACCAAGGAAGAGAGTGATGCCTTCAGCAATGCCTACTCCGTCACGCTGACCAAAGGTTTAAACATGCTTTCTTTACCTTTAGCACCGCCGAAACCGATGACTGCAAAATCACTTGCTGGAATAGCGGGAGCAACAATTGTCATAGCACTTGATGCGGTAAACCAAAAGTTCGTCGCCTGGACACCAGATGCACCCAACGATGGATTCCCCATTGAGGGTGGACAAGGCTATATTGTCAATGTTCCACAAGTGCGCAATTTTGCCTTTGTCGGATCACGGTGGACAAATCAAACGGAGGCGGCTGCAGCACCATCTGCCATTACCCCCTTGACAAGGAGGGACAGGGGGGTTGTCCAAGAAGCCTGGGCATTCGTGGTAAGTGGGCAATTGCAGGGGAAAACAACGTTTGACGGCTACAACGTCATCGTCCGCAACCTGAGAACAAACAGCACGATAACCGCCTCGGTGCAAGGTGATTATTTTGCTGCTGCAACAGCCGACTTAGCACGTCGTAGCGTTGTCAAGGTTGGAGATGTGATTGAATTACGTGTCATCGGTCCGGATGGCAATATTGAGTCACAAACCCGTACTTTCAAAGTGAACCCTGAGCATCTCGCTAACGCACTATTGTCTGTCAAGTTTGATAGTATTGGTAAACCGAACCATAATCAGTTGCTACAAAACTTCCCAAACCCGTTTAACCCGGAGACGTGGATACCTTATCAACTCACAGAAGAGAGTCCAGTATCTGTCTCTATTTATGATACAACGGGTCAGTTAATTCGCACACTTTCGCTCGGTTTTCAATCCGCAGGCTTTTATAATAGCCGGAATCGTGCTGCGTATTGGGATGGGAAAAACGCAGTCGGTGAAAAGGTGGCAAGCGGTGTTTATTTCTATACGCTTACGGCAGACGAATTTTCTGCAACGCGAAAGATGTTAATAATGAAATAAGACGCTACCAAACTGAGGCTTGATAATGCGAAAGATTATTACCATCGTGGTGTCGGGAAACTGATATTCGGTTACACGACAGATGGGCAACTAGTGGAGAGTCCATCCTAAAATTATATGTATCAATAAATCGTGTCGCGACCAGGAGGTCGCTCCTACAGAAGAGAACTACTCATAAAATTAGCGTGGACTATCCACTATATGTATCATTAAATCGTGTCGCGACCAGGAGGTCGCTCCTACAGAAGAGAACTACTCATAAAATTAGCGTGGACTATCCACTAAGGGAGTATGTCAATATGTCTAATATAAGAGCTAAAAATCCCACGCCTTTAGGTGTCGGAAAACACATAAACCTAATCAACATTAAAGTTATATATCTGTATGTATTCATTCTATTTGTGATTGGATGTCAGAGGAACACAGACCATGATGGTCGTCTCATTTCCGTTTCCGTTGATGACATTCCACCAGTCGACATTACTTATATTGGTGATGTTTTCATTGGTGATGCAGGTAATCGGTTTGGTGCAGATGAATTCGATTTGAATACTGCCACGATAGAAGGTGATATACTGAAGGTGAACTTATCATACAGCGGTGGATGTGAAGATCACCAATTTACTTTAGTTGCTTCTGATTTGTTTCATGAATCAGATCCCGTACAACTACCCATTTATATTGCACACAACGCTAACGGTGACACCTGTGAGGCTTATCCAACTGAAGATTATCACTTCAATCTTACGTTGATCAAGAACCTGTATCAAAAACGCTACCTGCAGGATGCAGGAACCATTATTTTGCAACTCAAAGATGCCCCTGAAAGTGAACTTGTCTATAAATTTACAATGTAATTAAAATATACCGAACTCGCTTTGTAGATTGTGTGAGTTTCACTCCTAAGGACAATCTACACATTTTATAAAGGAACGTGAGTTTGAAAAATCATGATTTTGTAATTCGGTGCAGTTAGAAACAGCACCTACCGGGTATATGGTTATCATATTCTTGTAAAATAAAGTTTATATACCTATTATCAAACTCACGTTAAAAAAGGAGCAAAATGAAAAACTATTTTGTGTTTATTGGCATTGCCATAATGTTATGTGTTATCGGCTGTTCTTCAGACGAAGTTTTAGAAAATCCAACGGATCTTGATGCGCCACTTGAATTGTCTGCGGCACCGCTTGGTGATGATGTGGTGTTTGAAAATATGTATGCAGCGGAAGCGGCTACGTTAGCAGATAAAACGTATGTTCAAATTGTAACTGTTATTGAAGGCACGGGACGCGTGACGCTTGATGCGCGTTTTCGCGGTGTGCGGGATTTAGGTCTCGGTTTTCCGCTTTATGAATGTGAACTTGCCGATGCGGATGCTCAGGCGATGGGTGGTATAGCGAAAGGCATGTCAGGCAGCCCTGTGGGACCGCCTGGACGTATTATGGGGGCGTTGGCTTACGGCGAGAGTTTTGCTGGGACACCCCACCGATTTTTGGTCACTTCGATTGGTGCGATGGACGCCACGATAACGCATCAAACCTTTGGTGATTTGCTGGATGCGCGACATGTACCCGCTGCACCGTCAGGTAAAATAAACTCAGTGTATACGCCTGTAAAAACACCATTGATGATTACGGGGATACAACCGCATCGGCTTCAGCAACTTGCTTCACATCTGAAAGGGTCTCGTTATGATTTCATTGAGATATTTTCGGATGCCGGTGGCACGGTAGACGCACCCGTTCACAACACAACCGGGCTTGCTGCTGGTGATATGATTGGTGTCGCTGTTACGCGAGGTGATGTTGTCAACTCGATCGGGTTTGGCACGGTGACACAGGTCTATGATGATAAGTTTGTTGCTTTCGGTCACCCGATGAATGGGGATGGACAAGCATCATTGCCGGTGTATAGAGCCGTCGTTCGCGGGATCGTTCCAAACTTAGAGGCATCCTATAAATCTGCAGCTGCCTTTGGTAATCCTATCGGCATGATCACCAAAGATTTGACACCCGCAATTGTTGGACAGCTTGGTGTGTTGCCAGAGATGATACCGGTGAAGGTTAGTTATCAAATTGATGATGGTGTGGTCGTAGAGAAACATCACGAAGTTGCCTATGGGCAAGAAGCGTTCATCGCTATTGTCGCCACTGTTACGGTGGATACGATACGGCAAGAGAACAGTCCCGGTACTGTGGACGGCACGATCACGCTCCGATTCAAAGAAACAGAAAAAACTTATACGAAATCCTATCGTGTCGCATCACCAGAACTTTTTCTTGATACATTATTAAACGTTGACTCGGTTATCTATTCTTTCACAAATATGTTCGCGAATAACGCAGAAAGGGCGACGGTAGCGGAGGTGTCTATTTCGGTTACCGAAACTCCTATTGTCATGCGCGCAGCTGTTCACGATGTGATTGTCCCCGAAGTCATTATCCCCGGTGAAACTGCCACGTTCAAGGTCGTGCTACTTCCACACTGGAGTGCTGCACAGGGAGAACGGACGCTCCAACGAGAAGTAACGCTTGATATTCCGCAAGACTTTCCTATAGGTGATGCACAGTTGCGTGTTGCTACCAGCAACGAAAATGACTTTTTATTTATAGACAACAGTTTCTTTGATGATGAACCCATTGAAGAACCCCGTCTGCCTGAAACCCTTGAGGATTTCATCAAACAGATGGAAGAAAATCAGATAGAACAGGGTCTCATTACTATCACGCTATCTCCAGCCGGGTTTGGTGATGATTTCCTATTTGATGACTGGGGACCATTTGACGCAGGTGTTGATATACCGCAACTTCCTGAAGATTTTGTTTTCCCAGAGGAAGATGATATACCATTCCCTGAAGATGTAGAGCCACCCGAACCGATTGAAAAAGAAATCATCATCAAGGGGTTCATTGTTACCGGGGCGAAAGAGATTACCGTTGCCATTGTTGATTTTTCTGATCTGGAAACGCCTCTCACGGGGGAACCGGAGGTGCCACAACCACCTGCCCCTGAAGAAATACCAGAAGCTCCCAATGGGGAAGATGAGTAATACCGAATAATGTAGAGGTGAGGAAACTTGCCTCTACTGTATTAGGAACCTACGAATAACGCCAAAAACAATCAAAGGAGTTATGTTGATGATTTTCAAGTTTGCAAAAGTGTTTATTATATTTTTCATGAGTTTTGTCGTATTTACGGGTTGTGAGCGGACTCAAAAGGTGCTCATTGATAGCATGCCATCAAAAACCCCAAGTATGTCATCACTTGATATGGAATCGACACCAGTGAAGTTAGTCATGTTCGCTGACTATCCAGCGGGTGGTAAGGAAACTTATCTTGAGTGGGTAGCCTCGGTTGCATCAACACTGCAGGCACCGCAAGAGATTGTTCGGATAAGGTCTTACGACAATCTTGATTCATCCATGCGTCCGGACCGGATGGTTGAGTTTGAGTTTGGCAGTTTTAGTGATGCGGAAAGTTATCTGAACCGTCCGGAGATCTCTGCTATTCTTGAAAACCTACCGGATGGTACAAGCAATGCTCGGACATTCACATTCATACAACGTTCTGTCTACTCCAAAGAAGCAGTAGACGACTGGAAAATAAAAATCATCTATCTTATTGACTATCCTTTGGGCGGGAAACAAACCTATCTTGACTGGATTGAGTCGGTTATGGCAACACTGATCACTCCCGATGAGTTGAAAGCGAATGCTTCTTATGACAACTATTATGATGAAACACCACATCGGCTGGCTACGTTGGAATTTGCCACGCAAGCAGATGCCAATGCCTATGAGCAAATCGAAGAGATAAGGATGATTGAAGCTGAATTGGACACACGAACAGCGGACTGGAAACAACATCGTTTTGAGTTGCGTTCAGATTACATCAACACGGGACAACCGTAGGCAAAACAGGCGATTGCCATAATTATGGTAGCAAGCAGGTTTTCTTTTATACCTGCACCGCAGAAATAATGGTGCACATTGCCCCTCTTGTCGGGACTCATTTACATTTATGCTTGAAAAAGAATTTCGGAACGAAGACCCTTCAGGCAAGACTGTTGCCCTTATGTTGCTTATTGTTTTTTTCATGGGTGGAGGGGCATTTGCTGTTAAGCTCGGTTTGCTGGGTTTTCCACCGCTAATAATGGCATTTTTCCAATGTCTATTAGGACTCGTCGTCGTTGCGGGGTTAGGGTTCTACTTTGGGATGTCAATGCGATTACGTTTCAAGGAAGTACCGCGGCTGCTTGTGCTTGCAGCACTTTACATCTTACGCATAATTACCTTGAACGTGGGTACGCAGTTGACAACAGCCTCTCGAGCTACTATTTTTTTTACGCTCTATCCGCTTTTCACGATTCTATTCGGGCATTTCTACCTTCCCGACCAGCGGCTTTCTGTAACAAAAATATTGGGAATGCTCATTGCATTCGGTGGGACTATTATAGCCGTCGCCCCGGACTTTCAAGATGGCGGGAAATCCCTCATCGGTGACCTAATTGTCATACTTGCAGCGTGCTTCATCGCGCTCCGTATTGTCTTCGCAAAGATCTTCGTTCAGGATATTTATCCCTATCGACTTCTTGCATGGATGTTAGGTTTAAGCCTGCCGTGTTTTTTGGGACTCAGCTATCTTTTTGAACAAGGGCAGCCCGTTAAATGGACGCTGGCAAGTATGGTGGGTCTTATCTATCAAGGCTGGATTTTCACAGGTTTATGCCTTTTAGGATGGATATGGTTGCTAAGAACATATAAAGCAAACAAATTGGTCGTCTTCAGTTTCCTGATGCCGATATCGGGTGTTCTATTTATAGTGACTATCAGAATTAAAGAGACATTTTTTGTATTTTGTAGTAGAATGTGTCTATTATGGCATATTCAACAGATTTACGCAAACGCGTTTTAGATTTTATTGAAGCTGGCGGGAAAAAAGCCGAAGCTGCCCGTCGTTTTTCTCTGAATCGTTCAACGATTTATAGATGGTTAGCCGCTGAAGACCCGCTTTCGACCCAAAAACCGGGGCCCAAAAGCATGAGAGTGCTTGACGAGGCAGCACTGAAAAAACATGTCGCTGATTTCCCAGACTTGACGCAAAACGAACGCGCCTCACATTTCGGTGTTTCAGAGTCTTCTATAGCCTATGGGTTGCGGAAACTCGGCATCACACGAAAAAAAAACAATCGGATATAAGGAGCGGTGCGATGAGAAACGGAGGGGCTACCGTCAGACACTCACCGAGAAACACGCCGCTGGTAAAAAGATAGTTTATGTTGATGAATGCGGTTTTCGTGCTGAAAGTTATAGGCGTCATGGCTATGCCCCGAAAGGTGAATGTGTCTTAGGTTTGATCTCAGGCACAAGAACACGAACAACGACGCTGGTCGCAGCGCGTATCGGTTCGACTTTTACGGCACCTTGTTTGTTTGATGGAAGCTGCGATTCTGCGTGTTTCAATGCGTGGCTTGAAGCCTATTTATGTCCACGGCTGTCTGTCTCAGACGTGGTTGTTCTTGATAATGCGAAGATCCACAAGACGCTTCGGACGCGTGAGTTGATAGAAGCATCGGGAGCAGAGGTATTGTTTTTACCACCTTATTCACCGGACTACAACCCGATTGAACACGACTTTGCGAATATCAAACGTCTCAGAGAATACAATGCTGATATAACCATTGATGAAGTTATAAACATGTATCATTAATTCTAAAGTTTACTATAGTTATGTGTTTTTAGGCGATAAACTGACCTCCGGTTTGTTGGCAGGCACTGGATTGGTGGCAATGGGAATCTATCTTGTGAATAGGTAGCGTTAATCCGTCCACGAACCCATGGATACGAAAAAAGATTACACAATGACCCAAAAAGGAATCGTGTGTATCCTGAATAAAATATCAATAGTCTACAAAGGAGACCATAATCATGAAAATACATTTTTTGCCTTGTTTACAGCCATCTTGTTATTAGCTTGGTGTCACTGAGTTATTCTGAAATGGTGGCATCCCTAAAACGGGATACCGACGTGACTTTACCAAAAATAGAAGTTGATATTCACTTGGCAGATGGTAAAGGTGTCGCTGGCTATAATCTGCTGGTAGCCTATAATAATCCAGCTGTTTTGAAATATGTTGACACGACACAAGGAGATTACCTGATGAACTATAAAAGTGAGGTTTGAAAAATGAAATTTCTTTTCGGTATATTTTGTTGTTTTGGACTGATGCTGAGCAGTGTGTTACCCATTGATGCCGCACCGATGGATCCTGTAACTATCCCCGATGCTAACCTCCGTGCTGCAATCGAAACCAAACTCGGTAAGAGCTCGGGAGCCACAATCACCGAGGCTGAGATGAATGGGATGACTGGACAACTCTCCGCGGGGAGCAAAAACATTCGCAGTCTCACTGGTCTTGAACACGCAACCGGGATGGGCAGCCTGCAACTTTCCCGGAATAAGATCTCGGACCTATCGCCTCTCAGTGGTCTGACCCAATTGACATCTCTGGATCTGGATCTCAACCTGATGACGGACCTATCGGCTCTTAGTAATCTCACAAACCTGACGCTTCTCTACGCTGGGCGCCCCTTAACTCAGGCAAACTACAACGGGCCGACACCTGCAGACCTATCCTTCCTCACCAAGTTAACCAAATTGGAATATTTGAAGCTTAATGTCTGGGCTATTAGAGATTTATCCATTTTGGGGACCCTCACGGCGTTAAAAGAGTTATATCTTCAATATAATCATTTTAGCGATATATCGCCCTTGAGCAGCCTCACGGCACTAACAAAGTTAGACCTTACGTTCAATTATTTCCTTACCGATATATCGCCCTTGGGTAGTCTCACAGCGTTAGACGGTCTGCATCTTACGAGCAATAGCCAGATATCGGATATATCTGCACTGAAAAACTTAACAAATTTAGAACTCCTATGGCTCCATTCGACCAACATCACGACTGAGGGGTTAGCAGAAGTGCTTCCGTCTTTCTCATCACTGACCTACTTGATTCTTGATGGGACGCGTATCTCTGACCTATCGGTGCTGGACCGTTTACCGGCAGGTGCGTCTATGGAAAATTTGTCCGTGCGTCATATACATGATCCACCTGGTGCACAGGATGACAGAGGTTGGCTCCTGAAGGATCTCACACCCTTGGTAGAACTCATGGAGAGTGGAAAGTTAGTAAATCAAGATAGCCAAAGCCGTATTGAGGTTAGGCTCAATTGGAACCTGGACTATGACTCCATCTATACAGACATTCCAGCCCTCATTACGGACTTTTCAATGCCAGGGGTTGTTGCGTATTCCCCCGTCGTGCCTGGACTTCGGAGAGGATCTGAGGAACAGGAACATCATGTAGGGAACCCTCAAAGCAGGCATACCTTTCGCGTGTCTGCCTATAGTACTTTCGAGGATTACCGAGCTGCCTGGCCCGGGAATCGTTATACAGCAGAAAAGGTAAACGAGGAATTCGAGGGTGTACCAGTTACGTGGAAGGTTACCGCACCCGATGGCACGGTAACGGAAACTGAGGAACCCGTAAGAACGGGCGCCGATGGATTGTCATCCTTTACGTTCACCCTCGGCAATGATGGTGAGACACACACCGTAGAGGCAATCGTCCCTGAGAATACACGCGCAGAAGCAGCGGGACCCTCACATGACGAACTCAAGGTAGCATTCACGGCAACGGCTGTCGCACCGCCTGTTATTACGCTTACGCTCGATGATGTCGGATATACACACATCCAATGGATCGCTGACGTATCAGGCACCTTACCCCAGGCATACGCATATTATTTTAAGAAAAGTGCAGAGAGTGCTTGGATGGAGCACGCAGATCTTGGACGATTGCCGCGTCGATTCAGTTTTGTCCATTTAGATCTTGAACCGGGGACCTCGTATGACTTCCAGTTGTTTGCCTTGCGAGGCGAGAGTCAGATTGAACCTGGGAGCAATGTGCTGACAGCCAGCACCCTATCGCGAACACCTCCGGGACCACGTCCACCGGACCCCCCACCTGATCCGCCAGCACCCGTGAATCATCCGCCGGTTTTCAGGAGTGCCTCGGCAGTGAATGTTGCAGAGAACACAACAGCGGTTATCACGATTATTGCGGAAGACCCCGATGCGGAGGATGAGATTACCGGGTATGCGATTACGGGTGGTGCAGATGCTGCGTTATTTGAGATCGGTGGTGCGAGCACCCCGGCGGATATGTTGCGTTTCAAGACTGCCCCTGACTTTGAGATGCCGGGGAGTGCAGCGAATAGCAACGTCTATACATTAATCCTCACCGCCACAAGCGGTGTCGGGGATCGCGAACTCACAGCGACCCAGACACTGATCGTCACCGTGACAGATGTTGACGAACCCATAGTCCCACCTGTCCGGCCCCCTGTTGACCCGCCTGTAGAACCCGAATCACCTGTGGACCCGCCCGTTGAGCCACCCGTAGAACCACCTGTGGACCCGCCCGTTGAGCCACCTGTGGAGCCACCGATAGAGCCACCTGTCCAACCGCCTGTAGAACCACCCGTAGAACAACCCACACCTATAGACTATCCGCCATCCCTGCGTCCACCTATTCCTCTGGAAACACAGTCCTTAATCTTCAACGAAATCGGTAACCTTTGGGACGATACCAACGATTGGATAGAACTGAAGAACGTGTGTAATACCCCGCTTGACCTCTCTGAATGGCAGATTCGTCTTATCACAACTGAAAAAGTCGAGTCTGGTGCCGAAATAGATATTGTGTCGCTCCCCGGCTTTGTGTTACCTGCACAGGGTGTGTTGTTAGTTGCGAATACGGATCCGAGCGAGAATCATCTTGCGAGTGGGTTGAATATCGCCACAGGTGCGCGGGAATCGGGTGCGCAGCATCTATATTTCGTTGCGAAACGTCTGAAGTTGCCGGACACACCTTTTCTGCTGATTTTACAACGCACAACCTGGGCAGACAAAGCCTCGACGATTGCGGATGTTGCTGGCAATTATTTTTGGGAGGTATTGTCCGACGGTCCCGAAGTTTATCCCTTCTTTGAAGCGGCGTATTCGACAGAGGAAACAGCCCCGTTGACACAATTTGGTGCGTGGCAGCGTCAGCGTTTGGAACAGCCGGGGTATCTTGCTGCTGCATGGGTGCCGAGCGGTTATCATGCGTACCTCGGTTATGATCGACATGCTCCGGCATGGACGTGTCTTGGCACACCCGGTTACCGGCTTGATCCTTCACCTTCTCAACCTGTGGCACATCGTCTTGTTTTTAACGAAATACGCAATGCCTCTGACGACACAAACGACTGGATAGAACTGAAGAATGTATGTGGCGAGGGAGTCCGGCTCAGAGATTGGGAAATCAGCATCGTCACAAGCGAGGGTAAGTATACGAATCAAGATGCGGACATAATATCGTTCCCCGATTATACATTGTCGATGGGTGGTGTGTTGTTAATTACCAACACCGATCCGAGTCAAACGGTGGTTGCTGGCGGTTTGAATATTGCTACAGGTGCAAAGCAGAAAGGTGCGCAGCATCTCTATTTTGTTGCTTCTGACTTGAAGCTGCCAAGCACACCGTATCTACTGATTTTACGACATGTGCAGGAGAAAGATGGAGACTTCGTAAGAACGATTGAAGATGTTGTTGGTAATTATCTTTGGCCGGTATTGTACGACGTCACCGAAGTTTATCCGCATTCCTACAAGCCTAATCCGACAGAAGCAACAGCCCCGTTAGCCCAATTCGGTGCGTGGCAGCGTCAGCATTTAGAACAGCCAGGGTATCTTGCTGCTGCGTGGATACCGAGCGGGTATCATGCGCACCTCGGTTATGATCGGCATGCCCCAGCGTCGATGTGTCTTGGTACACCCGGTTACCTACGGGATTCCTCACCCGTGCTGCCTTTGGTGTCCCATGTTGTTTTCAACAAGATACGCAATGCCTCTGACGACACAAACGACTATATAGAACTCAAGAATGTATGTGATATGGATGTTAGACTCAGAGATTGGGAAATCAGCATCGTCACGAGCACGGGGGAGTATGTGGATCAAGATGTGGACATTGTATCTTTCCCGGATTATATATTGCCTACACAAGGCCTGTTGTTAATTACCAGCACCGATCCAAGCGAGACATGGCTTGCGAGTGGGTTGGATATTGCTGCAAGTGAGCAGGAGACAGACGCGCGGTATCCGTATTTTGTTGCGCCTGACTTGAAATTACCGGACACACCTTTTCTGCTGATCTTACGGCATGCGCGTGAGAAGAACAGCACCCCAGAGTCGATTGAAGATGTTGCGGGTAGTTATTTCCGAAACACTGTTGACAACAATATGGGGGTCTGGCCTCTTGCCGATACACATCGTCCAAGTGTGCCTGTAGCCGAGTTGAACTGGGTAGGTGTTTGGCAGCGCAAAGACATACGCGAACGCGGGTATCTTGCCACTGCATGGACAGAAATCCAATCGCCACCGGGTATCGGATCCGCCCCCAACGCACTTGATGATGGAGAGAATGCCCTATTCGTCCCTAACGCGAATGCAGCAGCGGTTGTTTTCAACCCGACCTTACCCGATGAGGTCCGGATCACAGAACTCATGTATGATTTCTCGGGTGCATCTCCCCAATGGATAGAGTTGTATAACGCGTCTCAAACACCTGTAGATTTGAAAGGTTGGCAGTTAGGTGTTGAAACCCGGACAGACAGAACACATCGACATGCTACCCTAACGCTCAAGACCCTTGTGCTGCCACCGAAACAGACAGGACTTTTGGTGACCGGGCAGGGTGAAAGATCGGATGCACTGCCAACCGAACGGGTTTATGATCTTTCTGAAGTACACCGAGATACGTTCAGACGACACCTCAAAAACACTATCTTCGGTACAGAGGGTTTTTCTCTAAAACTGCTACACCCTACCGGACGCGTCGTTGACCGCGTCGGCAACCTTGATGGTAATAAAGACACAAAAAATGATCAACCGACATGGACGCTACCCAATAGTATGACACCACAAGGACACCGCTTTTCACTGCTGCGTCGTTTTGATGGTGATGTGCTAAAAGGCACAAAGGCTTCGGGATGGATGTCTGCCGTATCGGTCGCCATTGGCATAAACGCATATTACGGACACCCGACAGATATTTCTACACCCTTATTTTTGCATCAGATCGTTCCCGGTACAAGTCCAACGGTTGCCTTGAGTATCAGTGAGATAATGTTTGAGACAAAAACCCGATCCCGAACCTTGCCACAGTGGATTGAACTCTATAATCCATCCTTTACCGATTCGGTTAAACTATTAGGTTATCAACTCATCGTTGAAACGCGGCAAGAAGGTGAACATCAGCAGATTGTTATGACCCTTGAAGCGTTTGATGTGTTACCGAACCAGACAGCGCTGCTCATAACCGCACGCGGTGTGCATTCGAAGCATTTACCTGATAACCACACCTACAACCTGTTTCAGCGTCACCCGAAGGCTTTTTCACCCATGCCAAATCGGTTTCGCCTGATCAGCAGTGACGGATTTCTGGTACAACTCACAGATGACACCGGCAACGTCGTGGATACTGTCGGCAACTTAGATGGCTACCCGCACACCAAAGACATACCTGCATGGACGCTGCCATCCGGTGAAACGAACGATGGCGAACGTGCATCTATTCGACGGTTATACAAAAAACGGCTGCCTTTGGATGGTAGGCAGGTCACAGCGTGGGTGTCCACAGCAACCGTTCCACCGAAAATCATCACCTATTACGGAGATGCCACGGATGTGGGTAATCCTGGGTATCGCAAGGGTACGCCACTCCCTGTGACGCTGTCGAGTTTCACAGCGGAGCATACACCTGACGGTGTTGTCATCAACTGGACAACTGAATCAGAGGTAGACAATGCGGGGTTTTACATCTACCGAAGTCAAACAAAGGCAGGCAAGTTTCAGCGAGTTAATACCAAACTTATCCAAGGCACAGGTACAACGGGTGAACGCACTGAATATACGTGGATGGATACCACCGCGAAACCTAACACTGTCTACTACTATCAAATAGAAGATGTGTCTTATGCTGGTGTGCATAAAACGCTGACGACAACGCGCTTGCGGGGTTTGATTTCTGCCAAAGGGAAAATGATAACGCAATGGGCAGATTTGAAATAGAACAAACAATCAAAAGGAGTTTTGTATGAAAATGAAAGTTGTAAATGCAAATAGAATACTGTCTATTTTCGCAGTATTGTTGTTAATATGTGGACTGTTAGGTGTTTGTTACGCTCAGGACACATCTGAAGCTATCCAAGAAGAAGTTATCCAGGAGGAAGCAGACCCAAAACTGGATCTCAATGACGATGGGACTATAAATATATTAGACCTTGTGTTAGTTGCATCAAGTTTTGGAGAGCGCGGAGAGAATGATGCAGATGTGAACGATGATGGGGTTGTCAATATCCTGGATCTTGTCTTGGTGGCAGGTGCTTTCGGTAGAAGTGTTGCTGCACCGACAGATGACACGCCTGAGACTGCTGTTACGGGACCATCTAATACCAATGTGGATGATGAACCTGAACCGCCAATGATGATAGGAACACCAGGCACCCTCTCTATTAGTGAAATCATGTATGCAGCGGAAAAATCGTTTTCACCACCGCAATGGATAGAATTATACAATTCTGGTAGTAAGCCAATCAGTCTTAGGGGGTGGACAGTGCTTATTGAAAATCAAAACACGCCAGATTTAACCGATTCAGAAAATGCAACAGTGGAAATCACCTTTGAGGATAATCTCCATAATGATGTCCCCACGGTGTACCCGTATGAGACTGTTCTGATTATTTCATCAGGGGCAGCATCTGATGACGAGCACCAAGCCATTCCTGAACACAAGGTTTACGACCTTTATTGGGATAGCGATTCATCGTTGGGTCTGTGGGGTTCTATGCTCAGCGTAGAAGCATTCTCTATAAAACTGATAAATAGTGAAGGGAATGTGGTGGACAAAGCTGGCAACTTTGATGGAGAGACTCGGCTCTGGCAGTTCGATCTCGGACACAGAGGTTTGAGCCGTGATGGACACCGTATTTCTGTGATGCGCCTTTACAGCAAAGGTGTCGCACTTGATGGCACCAAAAAAGAGAGTTGGATCCCTGCTACAAAGGCAAATCTAACAGAAAAACAACGCACATACTACGGAAATAAAAACGATATTGGTTCGCCCGGTATCGCTCCTGATATAGGGCAGTAGTGTTATACACAACCTAAAGGCGAATCGGTTATAACAGGATATTGTAACCGATTCAACTTCATTAGTAATCTGATAGATATGGTGATAAACATGAAAAAACTAAACATTAGACGATTTGCTACGCCTCTCATTATAGGGGCAGGTATTATTTCAGCGATGACAGGACTGCTTATGTTCTTTACTACGGAACAACCTTTCCTGTCTGCACATGAGATCGTTGGTCTCGGATTTTCAGTTGCAATTGTGCTTCACATCTACACGAATTGGAGACCCTTCAAAAAGTATTTCTCTCAGCGCAGTGTGATTATCATCACAGTGGCGTGGTTGATAGGTGTCGGACTGGTCGCAAGAACTGCCATTTTCAGTCAAGGCGAACCTGAAGAATTGATAATGGAGAAAATGGAGCAAACGTCTATTACGCGAATGGCACCGATTGTTGACCTGGACGTGGACACCCTTGTGAAACGACTTGGCAATGACGGTTATACAGTCAGCGACCCCGAAATGTCAATTGAGCAACTTGCAGAGGAACACGGGGCGGAAACGGATGACATCCTGTTATCAGTGTTCCGTGAACCAACAAACAATTAAAAAGGAATACTCTATGAAAATATCAAGATTGATTATTTGTATCGCAATAAGTTACGCACTTGTTTGTTTGTTGCTGGGTGGTTGCATGGTGCCCTCAGAAAAAACTACATTGTCTGATGAGGTAATTGGTTTTCGGATAGCAAGAAAGTTAGCATATTATGATTGGACGGTTGATCCTGTTGATAGAAATTTTAGTGATCAGGAGTTGATATGGCTTGAAAGGAATAAAATGGAAATTGAAAAGGAAATTGCTATTTTTATCCAGGATTATTCTACTCCAGCAGTTTTAGTCGCAGGACACCTAAAGTTAGAATCCTGTCTTCCAGTGCTTCGTGGTATGTTGTTGACACTTCGCAGTCCCTGTGGAGAATCAGGTGGGGATGGAGCGGATTACACATTGGAAGAAACATATCTAAGAGATAATATGTTTCCTTACCATGTTTACTATATAGACGCTATTGAAAACATTACTGGGCTTCCAATACACAAAGCAGTGACACTAACTAACGAAGAGGCACAGCGGCTACTTTCTGATGCTGAAAAAGCATCAGTAGATGGTAATATCTTCGATCCATGGTGTGCAAAATGGTTGCTACTCAAATTACAATTATTACCAAACAATGATAAATGATGCATTTGTTGAGCGAAAATAGAGAGACAACTTATACGCTGTCAATATTGTCGTAAAGCCATAACACCTCGCCGCTGCCAGTCGCGTGTATACAAAATCACTGGCTTATATACTACTACCACGTTCTGCGGGGAGACGCAAAATCCCCACACTAAAAATAAAAGGAGACAATCAATGAGAACGATAGTTTTGAGATTACTTTTAAGTATTACATTTATGTTCACAGTTACATTTATGTTCGGGTGCGACAAAACGAAAAATGTGCTGATGTCAGCTATGACGGATACACCCACAGATACCACATTGAAAGTAGGTATCCTTCAACCCCCGAACTATTATCCAAGTTTCACCAGAGGAGCGGAACTCGCCCGAGATGTCATCAACGCTGCCGGTGGTGTGAACGGCATGCAAGTGGAGCTCGTCCACAAAGATGAACTCACGGACACCCTTACCGATACCCTCACGGAATTGGTTGAAGTTGAAAAAGTCGTGGGTATCATCGGTCCCGTGTTTTCCAGCCATGCGGTAAAAATTGATCCGAATATTCAAGTCCCGATGCTTGCCGGTGCAGCCGATGCGCGTCGTGTCACCCAAACCAACGATTTTATTTTCCTTGTGACTGGTTCCAATGTTTTACATGGTGAGTTGATGGCAAATTTCGCTGTTGAGGAGCTCAAAGCAGCAACCGCAGCGATAATATTGCAAGATCAAGATGTCTATTCAAGAGGCATCGCTGATGCTTTTGATACCGAATTTCAAAAACTCGGTGGCACCCTCGCTGATGAACAGTTGTACCAAGCCGGTGCGATGGATTTCACACAACAACTCACCGCTATCAAAGCAGCCGATCCGGATGTGCTATTCCTCGCCAGTTTTGCCCCAGAAGTACCGCGCATCATGGAAGCTGCCAGAGCGATGGAGATTGAAGCTATATTTATCGGGGGTGATGGTATGGAAGACCCTGAAAATATGTTCGGCACTCTCCAGGATAACACGCCGCTTGAAGGCACTTACTATACAACCAACCTTGACCTAACATCAGAAGATCCGAGCACAAAACAATTCATACAAGCCTATCAAACGAAGTTCGGTGAAGTGGCTGATGGTGTCGCTGCATCAGGGTATGATAATGTGCGCTTATTGGCGATGGCAATTGCGACAACACAATCCACTGATCCGGTCATCGTCCGAGACGCGATTGCTGCAACGCAAAACTACATGGGAGCCACCTTTATTTCTCATTTTGATGCACAACGCCATGCCGTCAAAGGTGTTGGTATTATGAAGATTGAAAATGGGCAAATAGTGCCACATACATTTGTTGCTGGCGCGACTACGACTGAATAAGGTTTTCATACTTCGCCCGGTAGTGGCGTATCATAAATAGCTGCCATAGGGTTATCTGAAACGTCCTGCGGGGAGACGAAAACCCCCCGCACTATACAATATCAGGGACGCAATGAATTGGAAAAAGGAATATTTGAAATTAACAAAATAATTTAGGGAGACTTTCATCATGAGAAATCCAATGAAACTTAGCTTTATGTATTTCATATTTATACTGTTGATGTGCGCCAATTCCTTAGCACAAGTTAACGATGAATCCAGCGACCCCAACTACACTTTTGAGACAATAGATGTCCCCGGTGTAGACTATTTAGCGTTGACAGCGAGTAGCGACTTTGAGGACTACGCTGGCTACACGAAAAGTGCTGATGGCGAAAAAAATGTCGCTTTTACGCTCATTGATGGCGTTTTTCACAACATACCATTTCCCCGATGCAAAGAACACTTACTTCTACGCCCTTGGTAATGATGGACGCGCTGCAGGACACTACGAAGACAGTGAGGGGCTATACCATGGTGTCATCTTGGAAAATGGCGAGTTGCGTCAATACGATTATCCGGGTGCCGTTGAAACGCAAATACTCGGAATTAGTGATGCGACCGGGGTATTGACAGGTAATTTTATAGATGCTTCTGGTATTCGTCGCGGCTTTACTGGGGAGACCATCATTGAGGTGCCCGGAGCGCGTGAGACTTATGCCGATTTTGTCAATGCGTCAGGTGCCGTCGTGGGTAGCTACGTAGATGTTGATGGAATATACCATCCTTATGTGTATAATCCGAACGGCAAGTTTACATTTGTCAAGATTCCGGGGGCAGAATTTCTTGAGTACTTTTTTCTTCACGGTCTCAATGATACATTGAGTTACATTGTCCGAAACAAAGCGTTGGGTGATGTCCCGCGCACTTATGTCGGCAAACTCATCCAAGGATTAGAGGATTTTCAGTTTTCGAGCGATCAGGACTTGTCTGCGGAACAGGTGGTCTCAACGCTTCATGAATTGCAATTTCCGGGCAGTGTGAGCACAGAGGGTTGGAATATCAATCAGGACGACTCCGTCGTCGGGTACTATGACACAGCAGATGGGCATAGATACGGATTTATCGCCAGACCTGAAGGCGATACTACTCCACCTGTTGACGATGAACATGTTGATACACACGCTGACTCCGATTATACCTTTGTGAATGCTGATATTCCGAGTATAGCGTTCTTAGAGCTGACGGCGAGTTCGGACTTCAATTATACTTTTGAGAGCATTGAAGTTCCGGGTGTAGATTTTTTAGAGTTGACAGCGAGTAACGATCTTGAGGATTACGCAGGCAACGCCCGAAGTGCTGATGGTGAAAATATAGTCGGCTTTACGCTTATTGATGGGGTGTTTACGACATATCATTTCCCTGGTGCAAAGAACACCTATTTCTATGCCCTGGGTAATACAGGCATCGCTGCCGGACATTACGAGGACAGCGACGGTCTGCATCACGGTGTCATCTTGGAAGACGGTGAGTTGCGCCAATACGATTTTCCGGGTGCCGTCGAAACGTTCATACACGGCATTTCTGATGCGACCGGTGTATTGACCGGTAATTATATAGATACTTCCGGTGTACGTCGCGGGTTCTCAGGCGAGACAATCATTGAGATTCCCGGGGCATCTGAGACCTACGCAGATTTTGTCAATGCTACAGGTCGCGTCGTGGGCAGCTACGTAGACGGTGAAGGTATCTATCACATGTATATGATTTCCCCAGGCAGGATTACATCTTTAAACTTTCCACATGCAGAAAATATAGAATATCTTTTTGCGCACGGTGTCAATCAAGCATTGATTTACGTTGTCCGCATCAAACGTGTGGATGATGTGCCACGCACTTATGTCGGTGGGAGCCACGGTGTCTATGAGTTTCGGTTCCCGGGCAGCGTCAGCACAGAGGGTTGGAATATCAATGAGGATGGTTCTGTCGTTGGGTACTATGACACAGCGGATGGAAAACGACACGGGTTTATCGCCAGACCCGATGCGGACACCGCTCCACATGTTAGCCACGAACCTATTGAACTCGACCTCGCCGGGGCAAGCTATACTTTTGAGAGTATTGATGTTCCAGGTATAGATTTTTTACAGGTGACGGCGAGTAGTGACCATGAGGATTACGCTGGCTACACGAAAAGTGCTGATGGTGAAAATATAGTCGGCTTTACGCTCATTGACGGGGTGTTTACGACATATCATTTCCCTGGTGCAAAGAACACTTATTTCTATGCCCTGGGTAATACAGGTATCGCTGCTGGATACTACGAGGACAGCGACGGTCTGCACCACGGTGTCATCTTGGAAGATGGCGAGTTGCGCCAATATGATTTCCCGGATGCCGTTGAAACGTTCATACACGGCATTTCTGATGCGACCGGGCATTGACCGGTAATTATATAGATGCTTCCGGGGTTCGCCGCGGGTTCTCAGGCGACATCATCGTTGAATTCCCTGGAGCAGCGGAAACTTATGCCGATTTTGTGAATGAGCACGGCAGTATCGTTGGCAGTTACGTAGATGCTGAAGGGAAATATGAGGGATACGTGCGGACCTCGGATGAAAGGTTTCTATCTTTGGACTATAGAAATAGGGCAGACCTACAACGTTTTACAGACACACCAGAGTTTGAATACATATTTTTGCATGGTATCAGCGATGCTGGTGTTATCGTGGCTCGATCCAAAGCGGTGGATGATGTCCCGCGCACTTATGTCGGCGGTGCCGAAGGTTTACATGAATTGCAGTTCCCGGGTGCCGTTAGCACGGAGGGGTGGAATATTAATCAGGATGGTTCGGTCGTCGGGCACTATGACTCAGCGGATGGACATAGATACGGGTTTGTCGCCAGACCTATAATGGACACCGAAGAACCTGTTGTAGAAGAACCCGTTGCCCCCGCTAATGTCAACTATACATTCGAGACAATTGCGGTGCCGGGTGTAGAGTTTTTAGCCGTGACAGCGAGTAGCGACTTTGAGGACTACGCAGGCAACACCCCGAGTGCCGATGGCGAAAAAATGGTTGGTTTTACGCTAATTGATGGTGTCTTTACCACCTACGATTTCCCTGGGGCACAAGGCACTTATTTCTACGCGCTCGGTAACAATGGGGTCGCCGCCGGACACTACCAGGATAGCGATGGACTCTACCACGGTGTCATCTTAGGAGAAGATGGAGTACTACGCCAATACGATTTTCCGGGTGCAGTCGAAACCCAAATCTTCGGTTATAGTGACTCCACAGGGAGACTAACGGGTAATATGGTAGATGCTTCTGGTGTTCGCCGCGGGTTCTCAGGCGACACAATCATTGAGTTTCCCGGCGCATCGGCAACTTATGCCGATTTTGTGAGCGGGTTAGGTAATACCGTGGGTAGCTACGTGGATGCTGCAGGGACATATCATGCATACTTCCGTGGTCCAGGGGGTAGTTTGGCAACACTCGACCTTCCACTAAAAGGAGAGTTGGACTACTTTTTCCTCCACGGTCTCAACGATGCACTGATTGCTGTTGGTCGCGCCAAACCGGTGGATGGTGTCCCACGCACTTATGTCGGCAACCCCCTCAACCTACAAGAATTGCGCGTTCCGGATAGCGTTGGCACAGAGGGTTGGAATATCAATCAGGACGGATCCGTCGTCGGACACTATGACACACCCGATGGCCGCAGATACGGATTTATCGCAAGACCCATAGAGAGCACTGATACAAGAACCAGTAATAGACGCATTGGCACACCCATCGGCTTTACTTATGAGAGTATTGATGTTCCGGGTGTCCATTTTTTAGCGTTGACCGCCAGCAGTGACTATGGAGACTATGCAGGAAACACGAAAAGTGAAGATGGCACTAAAACTGTCGGCTTTACGCTTATTGATGGTGTTTTTACGCGTCATGATTTCCCGGATTCAAAGAACACTTACTTCTATGCGTTGGGGAATGATGGGACAGTCGCGGGACACTATGAGGATAGCAATGGCTTGTACCACGGTGTCGTCTTAGAAAACGGTGAGTTGCGCCCGATACGATTTCCCGAATGCCGTCCAAACGGAGATATACGGCATTAGTGATGCAACGGGTGCCCTAACGGGTAATTTTATAGATGCTTCAGGTGTTCGCCGCGGGTTCTCAGGCGACACAATCGTTGAGGTCCCCGGGGCATCGGAAACTTATGCCGATTTTGTGAGTTGGACGGGCAGTATCGTGGGGAGTCACACGGATGCTGAAGGCATATATCATGCATTTGTGCGTGGCCCGACGGGTAGGTTCTTATATATTGACCTTCCAGATGCACTGAATCTGGAATACTTTTTTCTACACGGTCTCAACGAGTCAAGGACCGTCGTTGGCAGAGCTAAAGCAATAGGAGATGTCCCGCGCACCTATTTCGGCAATCCCCTTAACCTACGTGAGTTGCGGTTTCCCGGCAGCATCAGCACGGAGGGGTGGAATATCAATCAGGATGGTTCCATTGTCGGACACTATGACTCATCGGATGGACGCAGACATGGATTTATCGCGAGACCAACTCCCAAGGAGGAAAGCGATCAGTTTGGCAACATCTTCAACGTCACGTTGACGAAAGGTTTAAACATGCTTTCTGTGCCTTTAGCACCACCGAAACCGATGACTGCAAAATCACTTGCTGGGATAGCTGGTGCGACTATTGTCATAGCACTTGATGCTGAAAAACAACGGTTCATCGGGTGGACACCAGATGCACCAAACGATGGATTCGCTATTGAAGGTGGAAAAGGGTACATTGTCAATGTCCCACAGACTCGCAATTTTGCCTTTGTCGGCTCACGATGGACAAATCAAACGGAGACTTCTGCTGCACCATCTGCCATTACCCCCTTGACAGGGGATGTTGTCCAAGAAGCCTGGGCATTCGTGGTAAGTGGACAATTGGAAGGCAAACCAACGTTTGACGGTTACAAGGTCATCGTCCGTAACTTGAGAACAAACGGCAAGATAACCGCCTCGGTGCGAGGTAATTACTTTGCTGCTGCAACTGCCGACTTAGCGCGGCGGAGCGTTGTCAAAGTTGGAGACGTGATTGAATTACGCGTCATAGGTCCGGGAGGCAATGTTGAATCACAAACCCGCAGTATTAAAGTGACACCTGAGAACCTGGCAAACGCACTATTATCTGTCAAGTTTGATAGCATCGGTAAACCGCAACAGAATAAGTTGTTGCAGAACTACCCGAACCCGTTCAACCCCGAAACCTGGATACCTTATCAACTCACAGAAAAGAGTCATGTATCTATTTCCATTTATGATACTTCGGGGAAACTGATACGTACCCTTTCGCTCGGTTTTCAATCCGCAGGCTTTTATAATAGTCCGAGTCGTGCTGCGTATTGGGATGGCAGAAATGCACACGGTGAACCTGTGGCAAGTGGTTTGTATTTTTATATGTTGACTGCGGGTGAGTTCACCGCCACGCGCAGGATGTTGATTCTAAAGTAATAGTACTTTCGCTTCCTCGCTTTGTAGATTGTGTGGGGTCTCTAAAAAACAATCTACTCCTCCTAAGGCGTCCTTCGGGGAGACGAAAAAACCCCCGTACTCAAAGAAAGAAGAAATTATGTTTATGAGAACTTTAGGCACAAGTATTTTTGGCATACTTACCATCACAATTTTAGGATGTGGAACAGACGATAACTAAAAATGAGTTGGAAAAGCGAAGTCGCACAAATTATATTAGAAATAAATCAGGAGGAATTCACATCAAAAGATATATGGAAATACCTCGATCGTTTGATAGAGAAATATCCCAACGCCAGCACACCGACTGTCACCGTCTTATGTACGTTAACCCAGCTACGCGATATGGAGGCGATAGAGTTTGTCAGCAGAGGGAAATACAGGCTTACATCGGATGGACGAGATATATTGAAAGGGATAGGAACACAAATAAACTGGCACGAACTTATCAGCAGAAACTGGGACAAGCATTATCCGCGATATATAGAAACGGATACATGGCGTGCCAAACGGATAACTGTCTTAGAACGCGATGGATACTTATGTGTATGTGGTGCCAACGCCTCCGTCGTGCATCACAAACGCTATGACAACATTGGCAAAGAACCGCTATCCGATCTTGTCTCGCTCTGTAAGGACTGCCACACTGATATTCATGCCATCATCAAGAAACGCAGAGGTTGGTAAAAGTTGCACGTCCTTATGTCTGGTCTATACCTCTTCCCCTAACCCATAGACCAGACGCCTATCTGAACACCTCGTCCCCGCCAGTGGCGTGTAAAAAAAACTGGCACATGTGAAAATGAACAAAAAACGATTCAACACCTGCGGGGAGACACAAAACCCGTGCATATACATAGGAGAACATAATCGTGAGAAAAACATTCTACAGAAAAGACCGCAAACTGGAAAGTTTACGGTACAAACATAGGAGAACATAATCGTGAGAAAAACATTTTGCGGTTTATTGACAACCATCTTGTTATTAGGCTGGACAGCACTGAGTTATGCTGAAATGGTGGTATCTCTTAAACATGATACCAACGTGACTTTACCAAAAATAAAAGTTGATATTCACTTGGCAGACGGGAAAGGAGTCGCAGGTTATAATCTACTGGTTGCCTATGATCCAACTGTCTTGAAATATGTTGACACCACACAAGGAGATTACCTGCCTCCCGATGGCATCTTTATTCGTCCTGCGTTGGGGGACAATGATACCTACGAACTTCAACTCAGCATCGACAAAACAACAACCACGGGACAGTCTGTTGCTTTTGGACCAGGTGAAGACGCCCAGACGCTTTCATTATCAGATTTCTTTTTTAAAATACCGGATCCCGCGTTGATTGGAATATTGCCAGATGTAGACACCGATGTGGATCCGTCTGATTTAAAGTTTCAAGTCATAACTGTGTTGAGTTCAGCGCCACTTGCTTCAGATGGCACGGTCACATTTTCAGGTGGCGATGGCACGCTCGCATCGTTGTCATTTGATGTGATCAATCCCGATTCGCCAATGGTTATCAATTTAGTAGGAATATCACTCTTTGGTGCAGACGATAAGGAACTAAATTCGAAACTTCATAATAATGTAGCAACATTCAAACAGCTTCCCAGTGATGTCAATGCGGATGGTGTTGTAAATATTTTGGATTTGACGCGCGTTGCTGCCGTTTTCGGAGAACCTATCACCGATACGAATCGCAAAGCGGATGTGAATGCGGATGGTCAGATAAATATATTAGATTTAGTGCAGGTTTCACAGAATTTTGGTCAACCCGTATTGTCGGTCATGTATACAACGGAATTATCGCATCACGAGGAAGGCTCCTCTGAACCGGGTATTTCAGAGGAGAAACCACCCGATTCCCCGATAAGCCCCTATGTAAACATGGATGTTGGACTGGTTTTGCCATTGTCAGGACATTTAGCCGAGATAGGTGAGATCATGAAAACAGGTTTTGTTTTAGCTTTTGAAGAACTCTTTGGCAAGTATGGTGATGCACAGGATAATATACTGGTTAATTACATTATCGCAGACGATAACAGCACTGCGGAAGGGGCAGTGGCGGTGTTTGAGGAACTAATTCACGAACAGGGTGTGTCTGTCATTCTGGGACCCGCCTCATCGAGTTCAGCGCGTGCTGCGTTTCCAATCGCACAAGAAAATGAGGTTGTAGCCGTCAGTCCGACAGCTGGTGCTCGCGGACTTGGGGCAATAGGCGATTTTGTCTTTCGGGTTGCACTGACAACAGATATTGTTATTCCCAGAGGTGTTGAGATTACAAAAAGGAGAATGGGGTACCAAAGGGTGGCGACACTGTATGATGAAAAAGACCTGTTCTCTACAGACCGAGATGCTGCATTACAACAAGCCTTTGTCGACAATAATGTTGAAGTGCTTGGTACACAAACCTACACAAGTGGTACGATAGACTTTACAGAGCAATTGACACGTATAAAAGCATTGAACCCGGATGCACTCTTTGTGTCCGCACTGCCACCAGAAAAACCAGGAATCTTGATTCAAGCACGAGAACTCGGTATTACTGTGCCTATTCTCATCAGTTCTCTTACCGATGCAGAAGTAAAAGCAGCAGGAGCTGCCGCAGAGGGTGCTCTTACATTCACGGGATGGCTGAGCACGGCGAACACACCGGGAAACCAAACATTTGTTGAAAAATATAAAATAACTTACGGCACAACGCCAAATGCTTTCGCAGCCGTATCCTATGCCTGTGTGCATGTTTTCGCTGAAGCATTGAAAAACGCTGCTGCTACAGATGCACATTCTGTACGCGACGCACTCGCGAATATCAGTGAACTTGATACCATTTTGGGAAAGTTCTCTTTTAATGCTGACGGCGATGCTGTTTATGAACCGAATATACTAATTGTCAGAGATGGAACGTTCCGGTTGTTCGACTAAGAATTCACTGAAGATGGAGAAGATAGAACATAGTTTGTAAATAAAAATAAATGGATCGTCAAAAATAGTACGCTGTAATCGTTTAGAGACAAAAAATAATCCTCTTCCGCCCAATGTGCAGGTGGCGGCTGCATCCGCAGAAAAAACAGCACTATAGTATAAGTACTCTCACTTAGGAACGTCCTGCGGGGAGACGCAAAACCCCCGCATCAAAGATACTTAAAGGTCTCACAATTAGATTGGAATCAAGTTAATTTGGTATAAATACGGAGATTTTCATTATGCGTAAAAAAATCATTTTCGTTTTGGTTATTATATTTATCCTCGGACTTATTTACACCGTTTGGACGATTTACACTAAACAGAAGCATGTAGGTGGACCTGAACTACCTCGCACACAAAACGGTCCCCAAAGACCTGACACGAAACAGATACAGGAATTTGATACTTTGCTTCAGAAAGTTACATTTCTAAGCACGGACTTAAGTGGGGAGTCGGTAATAAAGCTTGTTTTTGACAACACTTATAAGATTGAGAATAAGGGTGGTACTACATATCGTTTATTGTGGGATCATGCAGATGTCGGAGATAAATATATTTTTGCCGTCATAGCAGAATCAGGTGGCGGAAGTGGTATTTTCTATGATCTTCATGCTGTAGATAAGCAGACCCTTCGCACTATTGATTATGCATCACTGGGGGATCGTGTACGGATAGAGAAAATGTCAGTCATAGATAAGTCCAACGATGTTTTATCTATTACATATTGGACAAAAGGCGATGGCTTCGAGCCGAGTAAAAAGGTAGAGGATACATTTCAGATCAAACCTAATTCAAATGAATTAGTTAGAAATCCTGAACGGTAATATCCAGATTAAAAGGTTTATTGACTTCTTCTATCTCTTCATCGCTGTAGGAGGATATTCGTTATGACAACAAAACGTTTACCGATCATATTATGTGTTCTGCTAAGTTTTTGGATGAACATCACCACACAAGCGCAACAGCAGGAACAAGAAAGACCTATTGTCAAAGTTATCTACTTTCACCCAAACGATGTGACACCACAACCGGATATAGACATGAAGTTAGACAAAATGATCAAGGATGTGCAACAGGTTTTTTCAGGATTGATGGCAGCACACGGGTTCGGACACAAAACCTTTCTATTTGAAAAAGATACAAAAGGTAATGCTGTCATTCACACTGTAAAAGGTGAGTTCAAGGACACATATTATCAAAAGAAATCAAGCTCGGTTTGGGAGGAACTTCCTGGTCGTTTTGACCTGTCAAAAGATATTTACCTTATCTTTCTGGATATTAGCACTGGACTGCTTGATGGCGTTGCCTGTGGCTACGGTTTTTATAGTACACCTCACAAAGGTGGTATTGTGCCTGCTTCTGGTGAATGCTTTGAAGGTACACACGGCGTTGATATAACTGCCCATGAACTTGGACACAGCTTGGGATTGGCACACGATTTTCGCACAGATGCTGATGCAAATAGGATATATCTAAATACCGATGACGCACACATCACCACGTATTGTGCTGCACAATGGTTGGACGTACACCCTGCATTTAACACCGGCACCACGACGCGTAATCAAAACACAACAGCAAAGATGCTTAAACCACGACTCACCTCGCTACCGAATCATATCCATCTACGTTTTGAGGTAGACGATCCAGATGGTATTCATCACGTCAAATTACTCGCACCCAAAAAGGATGGCGACCTTTTATTACGCGATTGTAAAAAACTCAATGGCACGACAGACAACACCGTTGAATTTGTAACAGACCAATTAGTGCCAAACACTTCTACTCTAACCCTAAGAATTACCGATGTATATGGAAACCACACAGAGTTGCCCTTCAAACTCAGTGAACCGCTCCCGTTTCCACCACCCCAAGCCGTGACCATTGTAGATCCACAACTGGCTACAGCGATACAGAAACAGGTCGGCACAATCACAACACGGACAATCGCAAATTTGACAGAACTTAATGTCCAAAGGAAAGAAATAAAAGACCTCACAGGACTACAACATGCACGAAATCTCAGAAAACTTACGCTCTTTCACAACAATATTTCTGATGTTACGCCACTGGCAAAATTAAAACAACTGAGATGGTTAGAGCTTGGACATAACCCGATTTCAGATATTTCCCCACTTGCAGCACTCACACAACTGAATGGGTTAGATATTGGTTTTACCGCTGCTTCAGATATATCGCCACTAAAAGACTTGAAACACCTGCAGTTTTTAGGTATTCACGGCACCGGTATTTCGAATGTTCCCCCGCTGACAAGATTTAAAAGACTGAAAACATTATATCTTCACTACAACACAATTTCAGATATAACATCACTCTCCGCGTTAACACAATTAAACGTGTTATATCTGAGCATCAACACTGTTTCAGACATTTCTCCACTTGCAAAACTCACACAACTGACACAACTTTATCTTGGAAACAACGTGATAGCAGATGTATCTTCACTCGCCAAACTGACGCAACTGAGTATCTTAGATCTCTCCAATAATCGGATTCGTGATGTGGCATCCCTCTCGAATTTGGTAAATCTAAAAAAGTTGAGCCTTTTCGGTAATCCTATTGAGAACCGTAAACCGCTGCTTGCCTTATTGCGAAAGAACCTAAAGATGAAAATCTTTCTTAAGAATCACAGCGAGCCATTATCTATCACCAAAAACGACAAAGTAGACTGATTTGACAAGGAGTTCTGATATGACCAGAAAATTCGCAAGATATACAGCAATCGGTGCTGTATTGATATTTATCTGTAACCCAATTATCAGTAGTAAAAGAGGTGCTGCCATGAAAAGAAGAACATACCCGTATGCCGTTTTGCTTTTTTTGATTATTCTAACTTCGCCTGCGTTAGCAGCCGAAACGCCGAACGAGTTTGAGATTTTAGGTGCTTTTGAAAAAGCGATTGCGAAAATAGTAGATCAGAGTATGCCTGCGGTTGTCAGCGTTACCGTTTTAAAAACGAAAGATGAGATACATAAAGAGATGCACCCATCCGGGGCTGCGTCCGGTTTTATTTTTCATAAAGACGGTTATATCCTAACGAATCAACACGTGATAGAGGGTGGCAAAAGCGTCATCGTGGAGTTATTTGATAACAGCACATTTGAAGCAGACATAATAGGGGGTGATGCAATTACGGATGTTGCGGTTCTAAAGATTGAACGGTCAGCACCCTTTCCGTTTCTTCAACTGGCTGATTCGGCACAGATGCGGATTGGACAATTTACGATCGCTATCGGACACCCTATGGGGTATAGAAATACGGTAACAACAGGTATTGTCAGTGGCAAAGACCGTTGTTTTCACGAGCGAAATAACCTGTTTCAATATCATTATAATTACATCCAAACGAATGCGTGGATCAACCCCGGCAGTAGTGGTGGTCCCCTATTGAATATGCAAGGTGGTGTCATCGGTATCACATCTCTCAATCCGGGCGAAGGTGCTTCTTTAGCGGTTGAAAGTGATCTTGCGAAAGGAATTGCACAGCAGCTGATGAAGCATGGCAGAGTTATCCGGGGGTATCTTGACGCACAGATGCGAGATGTCGGACAAGGTATTGAAGTTATGGAGGTAGCACCCAACACAGGTGCTGTCCAAAATAATCTAAAACCTCACGACATTATCGTTGAATTTGAAGGTGAACGCGTGCCGAGACTCGTTGAGCTGGAAATGCGTTTTGTGGAAAGTATGATAGGTAAGCAATATGCTCTTAAAATATTGCGTCAAACACAAGAAATTACAATCAATGTAATGCCTATTGAGATGCCACTTGAATTGAGTGGAAACACAGTGAACACCGAGTCTGTTTCTTGGAAAACACTTGGCTTAGCCGTGCGAAAGTTGGAACAGAACAATCATCAAAGATATGCTTATCTCACAGAACAGGATCGCGGCATTCTCGTTGAAAAGATAAAGGAAGCCTCACCCGGCTCCGAAGCGGAGATTCCGCGTGGTGCGCTAATCGTCGGTGTCAATGGACAAGAAATCACTGACGTTCAATCGTTTGATGCCTTGCTACAGACGCATCAAGACAACACTGAACTGATGCTCGATATTAAAAGTGTTCAGGGTATAGAAAACGTGACACTCAAATCCACAAAGGAGACAAAATGAAACGCTTTTTTCCACTCATCGGCATACTAATGCTATGTCTTTTCGGTTGTTCAGAAGATCCATTACAACAAAATGATCCAGCTACACTTGATACACAAGGCTTATATGGCGCACCGCTTGGTGATGATGTTGTGCTACAAAACATGTATGAATCAGAAGCTAAGATGTTAGCAGATAACACTCTCGTTCAGATAGTAACAGTGCTTGATGGCACCAGTCGCGTGACCTTGAATGCACGCTTTCGCGGTGTGCGTGATTTCGGATACGGTTTCCCGCTCTATGAATGCGAGTTGACAGATGTTGCCACAGATGCAAGAGGTGGCATCGCAGGTGGTATGTCCGGTAGTCCTGTCGGTCCGCCGGGACGTGTGATGGGTGCACTCGCTTACGGTACCAGCTTTTCCAAAGCACCCCATCGATTCTGGGTCACAGCGATTGATGCAATGGAGTCCGCAAAAGATCGTCAAACATTAGGGGATTTATTAGCCGAACAACACGCACCCGCAGCACCATCAGGTGGTATCAACTCGGTATATTCGCCAGTGAAAATACCGTTTATGATAACAGGGGTACAACCCAACCAGTTCAAAAAGATAGAATCTTTTCTAAATAGGGCACACTTAGATTTCATTGACGTTATTGCCGGTGTCGATGGTGCACCACAAGCAGCACCACCCGCTACATCATCGCTCGCTGCAGGGGATATGATCGGCATCGCTCCCGTAACAGGTGACATCGTCAATGCATTCGGCTTCGGCACTGTCACGCAAGTCTATGACGACGGCACATTTGTTGGGATGGGGCATCCATTGCTTGGTACCGGTAAAGTGGCTTTCCCAGTATATAGAGCCGTTGTGAATGGACTCGTTCCAAGTTATGATACAACCAATAAATCTGTAGCCGCTTACGGCGACCCCATCGGCACCATGACAAAAGACCTAACACCAGGGATTGTCGGGGAGTTAGGGACACCACCCGCAATGATACCTGTCAGTATCACTTATCAGTTAGATGGCAGTGATGCGATAAAGAAATCTCACGAGGTGGCATACGGGCAAGAAATTTATATCGCTGTCATCGCCCCTATGACACTCTCTGCGATACGGCAGGAAAAAAGTCCCGGCACAATAGACGGAACCGTTATGTTTCATTTCGAAGAAACAGAAACTGTCTATACAGATAGATTCCGATACGCATCAGTAGACCCCGTGGATGCGACGATGTCACACATGTTTTTGAGTATCAACTCTTTTTCGGATATGTTAGAAAATGCTGCGGAAAAAGCCACCTTACAAAAGGTTGACATCACTTTCAAGGATACGCCACAGATTCGACTTGCCGAGATTCACGATGTGGTTGTCCCAGAGAAAATCAACCCCGGTGAAAGCGCAACATTTACTATCGTGCTATTGCCACACTGGAGTGCTGCACTTGATGGACGCACAGTAAAAAAAGAGGTCACTTTCGAGATACCGCAAGATGCCCCCGAAGGTGAAGCCTATCTCACTGTCACGTCGCAATACGCCGACGGAGCACCAGACCCGATGATGAGTGAATTTGACTTTGACTTTGATTTAGACTTTGACGCTGAAGAAGAACCAGAACCTTCAGCTCCTGAAAGCCTTGAGCAACTTATCCAACAACGGATGGCTGATCAGATCATAGACACCGGCTTGATTAATGTCGTGTTATCCTTTGAAAAAGATGACTTCGGGTTTGACAGTTGGGATGACCCGTGGGATCCGAATGCAGAAGCAGTGCTGCCACCCCCAGACCCAATTGAACGCGAAATCAGCGTTGACAACTTCATTGTGACAGGTGAAAAAGAAATCACTATCAACATCACAGTGGAATGACACCGCACAAAGGAAAGAAAACTGAATATGAAAAAAATAACCATACTCCTATACATCACACTCGCATGCTGTCTGTTGGCATGCGAGCGACAGATAACATCATTATTACCCCCGTGTGAAAATAATGACTGTATATCAGATGATCCAAGATGGATAGAGATAGAAGACCCACCAATAGGACCATTTCACCCACCCCAAGTGGTATTGTACCCAAATAATACACTTCTATCTGTTGAATGTGTATATGAGACGGTGGATATGCCTATAGGAGGCGTTGAAGCATTTAATTCTAAAACCACATCCGAAGTGATATTGAAAATTAGGGGAGATCACCACAACGGTTGTGTCAGTCCCGATCTTGCTTTTTACGAACAAGACGGGAATACGATTACCGTCTGGGCAACGAAGCATGTGGGTGTTGAGTGTGTCTGCACCGATGCTGTTGTCCCTATCGGTATGGCGATATATATCGGTCCACTTGGAGCGGGGGAGTATAAAGTCGTGTCTCAATCGGGTGAGCAACTCCTAACGTTCCATACGGATAACTTGGAGAACATGACCTTTAACGACTGTTACCCTCCAGGACACCATTTGCCACAAATCGTACCACCCGATGTTGAACCGGGGGATTGTCCAAGATAACTTTTAACATCTCGCCTTGACAGCGGCGTGTACTAAGAATAGTTGTCAACTAAACATAGGAACTTCATCTTAAACGCCTTGTAGGGAGGCATGTATCCCTGCCACGCACAACACCTTACCTGAACAAAGAGGCATGTCACATGAGGAACAACTTTAATTTGAGACCACCCACACGTAGCACCAAAGTTAATCCAGCACACGGATACCCACCAGAGACACTGCGGTTTTCACCGAATGGCAAGACACTTATCGCTTGTTATGGATGGGATGGTGTTTTCTTTTGGAACATCACACGCCTCTATCAACCCCCACACATCTTCAAACCCACACGTCCTAAATATGCCACCAAAAATGAATTGTTTTTATCTGTAGATGTCTCACCTGCAGGAACATACTTTATCATTTCCAGTATTGAAAATAAACTCAGATTCTGGCACCTCGGACAGGATATACCTTATGTGATGTTTCGACTACGGTCAGAAATCACCGCAGCAGCATATTGCCACACAGCACAACGCATCGCATACCAAGATATAAACAACAGAATTAATGTTAATTATGTCAAAACCAAAAAACGGATCAGACGTTACAAACCAGACAATAACAATACCCGCAACAAACTGACATTTAGTGCAAATGGAAGATACCTTGCCAGCCACCCCTGTCAAATCTATGATATCCGCAAAGGCAAAACAGTTGACGGATTTACAAATGAAGGTTTCAAGTTCCAAGCATTCTCAAACGACAGCGAACATTTTTGGGATGCCGCAGATAAATCTCAAACTCTCACATTATGGAATATACAGCACGGTGAACAAGTGTCCGCAATACAAAAACCGACACCACAAACAGGGGAAAAGAGATATGTGGAAAGTTTCGCTATTGCTCCATGCGAACAGTATGTCGCTTGCTCTCTCTATACTTATGAGCAAAATACACGAATACACCTATATGATCTGCTCAGATGGGATGTCCCTGTTTCCGTATTTGAAGTGCCAGAAATAGGCGTCTGTCCACTCGCGTTTTCACCCGATAGCACACTATTGGCGGGGGCGGCAGCAAAAAATGTATATCTATGGGACTTGAAACCATATCAAAAATAAACATAAAACAACGTGCTTATCGGGAGCATTCAAGGAGACAAAATGCGTCAATATACTACGCTATTCATCGTGTTGATAATCATATGCATACTGATCAGTTGTGAAAGGGATGAAAAAATTGACATAGTGCCTATGCACATTTTTGATAGTCACATATATACTATAGCAGTACAAGAACATTTTGAAACACCACATTACGCTGTTTTCGCTATCGTTCATTGTGAAATCCACGCCGGCTACGCAGGTAACGTAGACTATAAGACAGAATATCCTTTAGAAACACCTGCCATGACATTTGCAGGACATCCTATATACAACGATGACGATACCATCAACGTCAAGATGGCAGAACACCGAAACACCGATTTAAAAGCAATTCGTGATCTCGCAGGGTTTCATGTCGAAGTTGTCTTTATCGGTTTCTGCACACAAGGAAAATATGAGCTCAATATAAATGACTTTAAAAAAGAGTTCAGTGTTCCAGATATTACATCACAATAAATAGATACGGACATTTTCATTCACGTGTCCATATCTATTCATTATAGCCAATAATTTTGCAGACATCGAGTGTAAAAGTATTCTACGGAGGTGCTAACTTCATAAAAAAAGTCTATACGCATATTTCATTATTTATAATACTCATTGCGATAGGTCTTATCAGTTGTGAACGCGAGAATATTGGGAGGGTAGCCATTGATGATGATATTCAGATAAGCGCTACGAAAGTAGCGTATAGCAACTTTTATGCTGTCAATATTGTGGTTACCGCAGTATTTTCGAATGGCTGCGGTGGACATAAGGAAACGGTTTATCCTAAGCGTAATGACATAGATGGACACCCTTTGTGGCGAGACGGAGATGTTATTGAAATCCAAATGACCGGTTACCTGTCGAGTCCTGGTGACGTCTGCACTGATGCTGTCGAGTTCTACCACGAATCCATTTTCATCGGATACTGCCGGCCCGGTGAATATACACTTAATGTCAATGGGTATACCAAAACGTTTCGTGTCGGCATAATAAAAGCAAACAACTCATAGGAGGATTTATGAAAAAATATAAAGTTTCGATTTTTCAATGGGGGTGGCTATTCCCCGTATTCTGTATAGCATTTTTGACAAACAGTGTCAACGCACAGCAGTGGACACAAAAAGCAGACATGGTAAATCCAAGACTCTTTTTCTCAACGGCTTCGGTTGACCAAGAAATATATGTTGTTGGGGGTATGCTCGCTGCCCCAATTGACAGTGTTGAGGCATTCATCCCTAAAACCGATAGATGGATAAAAAAAGCAAATCTACCCGCACCGCGCGCCGGGGTCGCGACATGCGTTGTGGATGGGAAGATTTATGCTATCGGCGGATGGGACGCGCAGAATCCCGCAGTCGGCACCGTCACGCAATATGACCCAAACACTAACACCTGGACACAGAAAGCAGATATGCCCTCGCCGCGATCCTTTTTCGCTGCTGTCGCAGTCGGTAGTAAGATTTACACATTCGGTGGCGTCGCGCAAAATGTCGGTCCCGTGTTAGCAACAATGGAAGTATATGATACACTCACAAATACCTGGACACAAAAAGCGGATATGCCAAACACACGCTCCGGGATGGCCGCGACGGTCTTTAGAGATAAGATATATCTGATCGGGGGTGTCCAAAACATACAAGGACCCGCCGTGAAAACTGTTTCAGAATATGATCCACATACAGACACCTGGACACAAAAAGCGGATATGCCGACTGCCAGAACCGCACTGGCAGTAAGTAAAGGGAATGCGAAAATATACGCTATCGGTGGCACAGCCGTCGTCCAAGGTCCCGGATTGACAACCGTTGAATATTACGATCCGTTGACAGATACATGGGAAAAAAGCACGGATATGCCAACAGCACGGGTGTTCCTGGGAACGGGCACTGTCAATAACAAAATCTACGCGATTGGCGGTGTGGTGAAAGGACTTGGTCCCCAAATCTTACCGACCGTAGAAGAACTCATGCTCAATAACCTAAGCGTAGCAGCATCAGATAGGTTGCTCACAGCATGGGGGGATATAAAAGTCGAATAGTGGCAGCGGAATTGCAGACGGTGATAGCGGACGAGAGGCGGTTTTCCGCTTATCTTAAAGGAGGAATTTTATGTTAAATTGTCAACCGACTACCACAATCGGTGAGTATCTTCTGAGAAAACTACAGTCTTACGATATTGACCATATTTTTGGCATACCGGGTGATTATATTGTGCAGTTCTTTGATATGATTGAGCGGAGTCCTATTCAACACATCGGTACCACGCGGGAAGAGACGGCGGGATATGCCGCAGATGCCTATGCTCGGACAAAGGGGATGGGAGCTGCGTGCGTGACATATGGTGTCGGTGGATTATCTATGATCAACGCAGTCACCGCTGCTTACGCTGAAAAATCACCACTTGTTGTTATTAGTGGTAGCCCAGGGATAAAGGAACGGACAGCGGATGCGCTTTTACATCATAAAGGTAGAGATTTTTATACACAGCAACGTATCTATAACGAGATAACTGTTGCCTCTGCACTTCTTGACGAACCTTTTACAGCCTTTAACGAGATAGATAGAGTTCTGGATGCTGTTTATTGGCATAAGCGTCCGGGCTACATTGAGCTGCCGCGCGATATGGTAAGTGAACCGGGAGCAGCCTATCAACGACCTTCAACGGGTGGACATCACAGTAACCCGAAAACTTTGGATGCTGCCTTAACAGATGCCATTGCGTTTATAAATCAATCCGAAAATTCTGTTATTTTAGCTGGTGCGGAACTCCATAGATTCGGTTATCAAGACAAGTTACTTCGACTTGCTGAAGAGAGACAATTCCCTGTGGCGACGACGTTGTTGGGCAAATCGGTGATGCCAGAGGCACATCCCCTTTACCTGGGGATTTATGGCGGCGCGACAGCCAGAGATGAAGTCACTATGCTTGTTGAATCATCCGATTGTGTTATCGTTTGCGGGGCTTTCATGACAGATGTGAACTTTGGGACATATAAATCAAATCTTGAGCGAAGTCGTTGTGTATACGCAACCTCGGATAGAATCTCGGTCGGTTACTCTACTTATGAAGATGTCACATTAGAGGATTTTATTGACGGCTTGAATTCTTCCAAACTACATAAACGGGGGGACATAGACTTGGAATGGGTGCTGACAGTGCCAGAACCCTTTGAGATGGTGCCTGACCAACCCCTAACAGTGCACCGCCTGTTCCAACAACTGAACCTGTTATTAAATGAAGACATGACTGTGATTGCGGATGTTGGTGATGGCCTTTGGGCTGCTGCGGACCTTCGACTCCCTGAACGCACGGAGTTTATTAGTCTTGCATATTATACATCAATGGGATTCTCAATCCCTGCTGCAATTGGCGCACAACTCGGCAAACCTACTTCCCGACCACTTGTTATTGTAGGAGATGGGGCATTCCAAATGACCGGCACCGAGTTATCAACCACTATCCGTTACGGACTCAATCCGATCATCCTTGTCCTAAACAATTCTGGCTATGGTACCCTACGTCCCTTCATTGAAGGCAGCTTCAACGATATAGAGAATTGGCACTATGCGCGTATGCCAGAACTCCTCGGCACAGGACGCGGGTTCGTTGTTCACACTGAAGCTGAATTTGACAGAGCCATGAAAATCGCGCTTGCAGAGACACAACACTATGTCCTGATTGAAGTGATACTTGATAAATCGGACATGTCACGCGCACTGACCCGGTTAGCAGATCAGGTGTCTAAGCAAATTTGAGTATAGCGGTAAATATTTGTAGATTTACAATACGTATAGAGCTGAGTTCCCAACTTAGTTTAACGTGAGTTTGGTAATAGGCAAATAAGTTTCATTTATCCAAAAATATCAGTCCTTTAGACCCGGTAGGTGCGGTTTCCTAACCGCATCGAGCATTAATATCTGATTTATCAAACTCACGTTAGTTTAACTTTAGTCTACAAAGGAAACAATAATCATGAAAAAAAATACGGCTTATTTATATACAAACATAAGAGGTAAAAAGTGCTAAATCGGATCATCGGTATTCTCATTTTATTTGGTGTCGTTTCATTTATAGGGTGTGGCAGTCTTTTCCCTAAAAAAACGAATATGCCGATAGATAAGGTTGGTATATTGTCTGTTTCTGAAGATAGACCTGCCACGGTTGTGATTGGCGTACTTGGATCACATCATAACACATGTGTAGGCGAATCCGCGAAAGTATCCGCAGACCGGGACGGGAAAACGATACAACTTACGGCAACGATGCAAGTTGCTACCGGTTGGGGTTTGTGTGGAGACGCCGTAACGGATGTGTATGGAGAGGTTACGATCAGGAATCTCGATGTCGGTGAATACAAAGTTATGTCTGGCAGCCATGAACTACTGAAGTTTCGTATTGCTGCGGATGCAGGGTATGTAAAAACGGGACCTATCATTGAGCATGTATACTTTACGATAAAGACAGCTGACGATGTTGAGGTGACTGAGCCGCGACCTTACATTAAAACGTCTGAACCTGTTCAGGTTACGATGGGTGTGGTCGGATACTTTGAGAGCAAATGTATTCCGCACCTCAAGACACACATTGAACTTTATGATCGGTGGAGTGAGTGGGGTGATACAGGCTATTATACAATCGACGTTGATATATTGGGTGAAGTGCGAATCGTCAATACCGAGTGTGCGCTCATGATACATCCAAGCAAGACATTTCTAAGTCCGTCATACACTACTGAGATAGACCTCGGCATGCTCTCGGTGGGTAATTATCAAATACACGTCAACGACTATAGCAAGCCGTATTTATATATAAGATCAATAGAGGCAACTGAAGATGGAGAAGATGGAACATAGTTTGTAGGTTGGGGAGAGTGGTAGCGAGACAATAGTTGTCAACTAAACATAGGAACTTTATCTTCAGAACTACCATCTTATATTCTGTAGGAGGGAATTCCAATCCCCGATCCTCTCTTTTGTAGGTATTAAGCACAGAGCAACTTGATTGATGAGAGAAAAAGAATTATGTTATATATTTTGCTATTACAAACGCAAGGGTTGCTATAGCTATTGTTGTTCCTATAGCCCATCGTAAGTGCATGTTTAAACTTTTATGCATTTCAGTTCTAACGGATTCTACTTCAGTTCTAACGGATTCTACTTCAGTTCTAACGGATTCTACTTCAGTTCTAACGGATTCTACTTCAGTTTTGACGGTTTCTAATTTAGTAGAAAGTTTTCCATGATCTTCTTCATTTTTGATAAAGAGAGTTTTTATTTCGCCTAATTCTTTTAGTATATGTTCTTGAAATTTTTCTTGTGTCATTTCAGATTTTCCTTACAGGCGTTTTGCTTTAACCGCATACATTGGCCAAGAAAAATAGAAGTCATCACCTGATGGTTCAAATGTATAGTATTTTTTCGCATCATCCGGAGAGAGTTTCGCAAAAGCATCACGGATTTCCTTAACGATCTCAGGTGGATTCTTCTGAGGACGTACCCACCACAAAAACGACATCTGTGCATTTCTTGTATGTGCTGAATCCTCAATATTAAACCCTGCATCTTGTATCATCTTATTCCACTGGGATGGTGGATATCCAAATACATGGGACTCGTCACGAAGTTTCTCAACACGATTTTGCCACGCGATTAAATCCTCTGATTCGGGTGATACGGAATCTGTTAGGCAAAACAGACCATCAGATCGTAAGACTCGATATACCTCATTTAAGAATTTTGGTACATCTTGAAAATGATGTGGGGCGAGTCTACAGGTGACCAAGTCCATTGATCCGGTAGTAAAGGGCAAAGCTTCCGCAGCAGCAACAGAAAATGTGATGTTGGATATTTCCTGTTCTTGTGCTAATTCAGCCGCTTTTTCAACCATTTCTGGCGTAAGATCCGTGGCAATTACATGTGAAACTTTAGGGGCAATTGCGAAGGCTGTAAAACCTGTTCCCGTGGCAATATCCAGTGTCTTTTCAGTGCCTTGTGTATCTGCAAAGTCAAGAATTACCTCAAGAGTATCGCCTTTGGCATGTGCACTGCTTTCTGCATAATAATCAGCATGTTGGCTAAACTGGTCGCGAACCGCTTTGTGGATGGATTTCATAATTCGATCTTCAACTATTTCTTTGGGGTGAACTGGTACAATGAAAGGACTATACCAAAGCAAGTAGTAGTGTCTTACTTTTCTTCAATTAAGGTTTATGGTAGGAAAGACTATTATAATCTTGAGATCTGGTTAATTGAAGATTATAACACCCCGCGCATTTTCACCGGCTTCCATATCGGCAAACGCTTCGTTAATTTGTTCGAGACTATAGTGACGTGTGATTAATTCGTCTAACTTCAACTTACCTTCTGTATATAAACTAAGAAGTTTCGGCATATCAACACGTGGCTGACATGAGCCGTAAAATGAACCAATAATCTGTCTTTCAGATGAAACGAAGTGTTGTGCCGGAATGCTAAATTCTATTTCATGGTGTGCCATGCCGACAATGACAGCAGTGCCTGCGGGACGTACCATTTGATACGCCTGTCTGATAGTATCCGGATTTCCAATTACCTCAAATGCGTAATCAACACCCAGACCTTTCGTTATTTCATGAACCCCTTCAACGGCATCTATCTCTGCTGCATTCACAACATCAGTTGCCCCGAAAGTTTTAGCAAAGTTGAGTTTCTTCTCAGCAATATCGACCGCGATAATCTGTTCTGCTTCTGCTAATACAGCCCCTTGAATTGCATTTAAGCCGACACCACCGGTCCCTATTACTGCCACAGAACTTCCATGTTCAACTTTAGCAGTATTTAACACCGCTCCAACACCTGTCGTCACGCCACATCCTACAAGGGCAGCTTGTTCTAATGAATAATGAGGATCAATTTTGACAAGATTCTGTTCGGGAACAACCATATATTCCGACATTGTTGCAACACGTGCCATCTGAAGAATTCCATCGCCAGAACTGTTATAAAACCGATATGTACCGTCTAACAAATACCCGCGTGGAACATCGTAGCTTTCACACAAACAAACCTTTTCCATCTGACACATTCGACAATCGCCACAATAACTTACAAAAGACAAGATTACATGATCACCAACGTGGAAATCTGAAACACCTTCCCCAATCTGTTCAATTACACCAGCACCTTCATGTCCAAGTATAACAGCAGCGTCATAATAGATAGCACCTGTAACAACCGACAAGTCTGAGTGGCATACACCACTTGCAGCTGTACGAACAAGAACTTCCTTCGCTTTCGGTTCTACTAACTCAAGCTCTTCAACAACAACAGGTTGATTATGCTCATACATTACCGCGGCACGTGTTTTCATCTAACCCTCAACAAAGTTATGTTACAATATGGATTCCAAATAGCTTCTTGCTTTTCGCATTGATTCAATTGGATCGGATTGACCTTCATACACAACGGAAAGACATCCATTATAACCAACACCCCGCAAAATATCCAATACTCTCGGATAGTCCAACCATTCTTCTACACCGCTATCAATTTCATAGAACTTTGTTCGGACATATACAGCATGTGGTGCAGTCTGCTCAATACTTGCATAGCAATCATAGTCAGGATGTGATGAACCACGATGTCCACTCGCTCCAGGAGACCCGGCATATTGTCCTGTATCCAGTATATGTGTGAAATAAGGATGATCAGTTCCATTTAGTGCGCGTAAAACTGCATCTCCATCACGTGTAACGTTATTATGGTTGTGATTTTGTAAACCAACAAGTATACCGGATTCATATCCGTATTCGGCTACCTCTTTGAACGCTTCAATCATTGGTGGCCATAAGGTTTCTTCGTCGTCACAGTCGGCAGGAACGTATGCAGCGAATACACGTACTATGGGGCAACTCATAAATGAAGCGATGTCTATCCATTGCTTTATTAAAGCTATCTGTTCCGGATGTTCAGCTACAGGTTTCCCGAAGTTATTACTGATGCCGATATATCCCAATGGCAAACCTTTTCGCATAAGGTTCATCTTCAGGTCGCGGAGATAGTTAACGTCGGTAGATTCAAAGGCACTTGAATGTAGTTCAATCACATCAAAGCCAAGATCATAAACAATTTGAGAGAAATCAGTTGCATTAGTGCCTTTGACATTTAAAGACATAGTGCCAATTTTCATCATGGAATTGTCTCCATTCCACAGGTTATCTGTCAATTAATGGGGTGATATAAGATATGTAAGTCACAAATTAGAAATTAAGTTAGAATAGTCATCAACTGATAAGATTTATGTCTGGGAATCAGGGATATTCACATCCGTATCATCATTGATTTCATTGAGGAGTATTTGTGTATGCCGATTGGATGTTCTAAAGTATGTCTCTAATGTCTGTTGTAATTTCTTGAGTTGGATATGATCCATTTCAAGAGTTATAATACGATTTTCAAAATTTTCTGTATGAGTAATCCGATCAAGCATATCCTGAATTAAATCTTGTAATTCTCGATAATGTTCGCGTTCGCTTTCTAATATCTGTATCTGTTCAGCCATCATCGCAAGGGAATTCTTGGTTTCATTTAATTCTGCCTGAAGTGTTCGTGTAAAAACGATCAACTTCTCTAAAGTGTTTGTTGTTTTATAGACAGGAATATCTTGATCCGTCTGAGTAAAATCCTTTGGAAACATAGGTATTTCACTTTGGTTGGTGTCATCTTGTGTGTTTTGTGGTGTCTCATTTTCAGCGGATATATTATCTGTAAGTGTATCTGGTGGAGTATTCTCTATAGGTGTATCTATTTGTATGTTATCAGAATCATCACCTTTAGGAACTTGTTCACTTGTATCTATTGGAGACACCTGATAAATACCTAATAATTTTATATTATATGTGGCTGGACTATAGTTTTCTCTTCGCTCGGTATAAGTGATTTGAACGCGAAGTTCATCGTTAATCTTCAGAGAGTTTAATCGGGTATGAATATTACGAATCACTACTTCATTAAATCCAAATACCTGATTAGATTTTGGATTTAATTGACGGAGATACCGATAAAGTTCCATAACATCATTACTTTCTCGGGATATACCTTCTTTGTTTAATACACCGATAATATCATCCTCATCAGAATTACTGGATGATTTTAGACTTGGTATAACCACGTCCAATGGCACCTCACCTTGAATGGCTTTCATCCCAAGACTCCAACTATTTTCTGTGAGCCTACCGCTGAATGCAATGAAATCGTAGTTTATAGTCATAGTTCAACCTTACCTTTTCTTAACCTGTCAAATTAAACAATATTGAAGAAGTTATCCACATCCTATAAATACCTATAACTCAAACACAGGTTCCATTTCTGCCCACCATTCATCTGCTTGTGCTTCATCAACAGGTTCCTGAAAAGTACGCATGAGTTGATCCCACTCTTTGCATTTTGGATGTTCCGCAAGATACCGGGGAAAATCGCGTTTTATGTCGAATGTATCCACAGTTTCCATTGCCATAAATAAACGTCTACCTATCAAGTAGATATTCATTTTTGTTATACCTACTGCTTTTAGACCAGCTAATGTTTCAGGCCAAGCTTCTTGATGGTAAGCTTTATACTGCTCTATTATTTTTGGGTCATCTTTTAGATTCAATGTCAAACCGTAATGTTTCATTTTATTTTTTTAAAGCTGTGTGAATAATCATTTTATGGTCAAATGCAAGTTCAGGTAAATTAGATGTTGAATACCAAGCAACCTGACCGGCATCAGAACCAGCTATAACGTTCTGTATTTTAGTTGTGATAATACCCACATAGGCAACTGTTATAACGCGTCCTCGAGGATCACGCTCAGGATGTCCGAAAGTTCCTAATTGTGTCAATTTAACATTAGATATGTTTGTCTCTTCGTATAATTCACGTAAGGCACTCTCCTCAAGTGTTTCTTCCATTTCCAAGAATCCACCCGGGAGTGCCCACGCATTTTTAAAGGGCGGATTTTTTCTGCGGATTAATAACACCTCAGGATATGGTTTCACATCCGTCAACAGGACAATATCTACAGTAACTGAGGGACGCGGGTAATCATAGCAATACACTATAGTAAATATATTATCAAACATTAGACTTTTTGTCAATATGATTAAGTTTTACCCACCAGTTTTGTCCTTGCTTTACCCATGTATTTGTGATAAATTATAGCAAAATATAATCTTTAAAAGCTTGTGATAACACGCTTTAGCCTACCACAATTATATATACACATCTATTAGAAATTATATGGAATACTTATGCCTTCTTTAAAAGATCCTTCTGAGATATTAGCAGAAATATCTACAACCATAAAACCATGGGGACAATTTATACAGTATGTTCTCAACCAATCTGTAACAGTCAAGATTATAGAGGTTAACGCTGGAGAACAACTTAGTTATCAATATCATCACGAACGTAGTGAACTATGGATCCCGCTTGATGATGGTGCATGTGTCCGACTCGAAGATGAAGTATTACGCCCAGAACCAATGGAACCCGTTTTTATACCACAAGGTGCAAAACATCAACTTATTGGGGAATCTAAAACATATCGAATACTTGAGATTTCTTTTGGGAACTTTGATGAAGAGGACATCGTTCGGCTTGATGATAAATACGGAAGGACTTGAAAACAACTACATACCTTTCTTGGAGAAAATATAGATTTAATAATAATGAATGATAAGATTAAACATATTCAATTTGGAAGCGATACAGGTATAAGGCTTAAAATTACTGTCTGTGCAGATACAGAAGAAACAGATGGAGATGGATGGGTTGATGAACGCTTAGAAGATATCCAGTCCTTGTTCAACAAAGAGATCGGAGCACCACTATCCTTATTAGAGCAACATTTACGGGCGTGGAGGCAAAGCCATCTACAAACCGAACATATTCAGCAAATGCTTACCTTATCGACAAAAGCAAGAGACGAGTTTTCTGCTTTTGTGACTATCGGAATTGGTGGATCTGACCTAAGTGCTCGTGTGTTTCACGAAATCACGAATCATCCATACCATAATCTACTTTCAGATACAGAACGAGGAGCACCGGAAGTTTATTTTACAGGGGATACGTTTGATCCAGTTCGATTGAATGCATTACTTGAGATGCTAAATTCACGAAACTTGCTACAAAAAACTCTTTTCAATGTGATTAGCAAATCTGGAAAAACTGGTGAAACGCTTGCTACCCTAATGATTATAAAAGATAGACTTCAGCAAGAATTCGGAGAATGGCGAAACCAGATTGTCGCCACTACTGGATTATCACAAAATAGCTTGCTTTATCAATTTCATCAAGAATCACCATTTTACGGTATACTTCCCGTTCCTGAAGGTGTCGGAGGTCGTTTTTCCGCTTTTTCACCTGTTGGTCTATTCTTTTTAGCAATGACAGCCGGATCTGATGAAAGTCCAGAGGATAGAATCAACCATGCAATAAATGGTGTTCAACGTGCTGATGATGATTTTAAACTACCATATACACATCATCATAACACTGCGTACCACCTTGCGTTTTGGCTTGATAATGTAGAAAAATACTACGGTGGAGGTAATATTGTCTTCTATAACTACGCTGACAATACCCGTCTTGGAGAATGGTTTGTACAACTCTATACCGAATCAATACAGGAACGTGGAGCAGGATCTAATGTAATAGCAGCAAAAGGTCCCACAAGTAATCATTCTATTCTCAACGGTATCCTTGCGGGTCCCAGGGACAAAGCAATTGTTTTTATACATTGGGAGAATCTCGGAACAGATCTGATTATACCTCAAGGGAATGAAAACAGTGGTTTAAAAGCATTTGAAGGACTGTCAATGAACGACAGTCAGACCGCTTCCTATCGGGGAACTGAGGAGGATTTTACCGATCAAGGTATCCCAAACGCCACACTAACATTACCAAAACGGGATATTAGCAACGTATGCGAATTAATGCGAATATTAATGGATACCGTGGCAGTTAAAGGTAAATTACAGGATCTCCATATTACAGACGGGGTTGTAGCACCAGAAGAAGAATTAACCTACCATCAGTCAGCTGTTGAGGGATATAAAAAACGCACCGAAGTTATCGCAAGTGAAATGAAAAGACGTTAAACACCTCTAACCATCATATATCTCCCAGTTGAAAACTTACAACAGGATAAATTTTATGGGATATTTACGAAAAATACTCAACAAATTATCCACGCTTCGGCTCCAAAACAAGATCTTTTTTACCTATAGTCTGGTGTTCTTGTTGATGTTCGCTGTTATATTCGTTATAGCCAATCTATTAATTGATCGTACTTTTGATGATCAACTTGATAAAGACCTGTTTGAGTTAAGATCGAATATCTCAAAGTTATATGCTTTATTCGTCAATTCCATTAAGGATGAAGTAAAGGCAATGGGTGAAAACACAGATATTCTTAATGCTGTACGAAGGGCTGAAAGAGGAGGCGGAAGAGAAGTCCCCAAAACCAACTTTGATGTTTTTGAATGTGGCAACAAAGAAGGAATTCTGGTATTGAGTAAACGTAGAGAGGATCCACGCATCGGACACAAAGATCCTGATGCGGGTGAAGTAGAATCAGATGAAACTTTAAAGGAAGGAAAGGGGACAATTCGAGAACGGATCATAGAAAAAGGTGAAGATCCACAGCTAATAGTCGAAGTTACACAATGGATGGAATGGGGATTTATTACGGGTGGTAGATCCCTTCGTAAATGGTTAGAAGGAACAATGCTAAGTCAACCGGCAGAACATCCTATCTTTCTTGTCAAGAGAATGGATGAACAGGAGGAATGGATACCTCTAAACAACTCCGCTGGTGAAACAACATCATTAAAAGATGAATGGCAACTGCAGATGCAGACAGCAGAGGCAAAAGGCAAACCTATCAAAGGTCTTATCGTGTCACTGAAAGACACCATACCACCAGATGGAGAAGAAACATCCGATAATACTTCGATTACCCCTACATTTACAGTTGTCCGTACCGATATATTAAGTACACCTTTTTCAGATTCACAACGCCTGCCTTTTGTGGAATTAATTATTGCATACTCACATGAAAGTCGTATCCAATGGTTAGATCAGATGAGAGTGATATTACTGTTGAGCGTCGGTGGTGGAGCTGTACTTGTTTACTGTATCAGTTATCTTGTCAGTAGACGTATTACGCGTCCGATTAGCCAACTCCAGAGAGGTGTCAGTGAAATCGGCGCTGGTAATCTAAATTATCAGATTGCAGTTCAATCTAAAGGAGAAGTCGGTGAACTGGCAAACGAATTCAACCAGATGGCATTGGCATTAAGAAAGAGTCTGGAGGAGCATAAAGCAGCTGAAAGAATCGCTGTATGGCGAGATGTTGCACGCCAACTCGCACATGAGGTAAAGAATCCTTTATTCCCTATTCGATTATCTGTCGAGAATTTAAAAGAAGCAAAAAATCGACCAGATATATTTGATGAGATATTTAATGTTTGCACTGAAACAATTATTGAAGAAGTTGACAGAATACGTGGTCTAATAGATGAATTCCATCAGTATGCAAGACTACCTGTCCCAGATCGGCATCCTGTTAATTTGAATGATGTGGTTAATTCTGTCTTAAAACTATATATTGAATTGTCTCAAGCACAAGATATTAAAGTGAGAAAAGAATTAAGCCCTCTACCAGAACTTTCATTAGATCGTGAACAGATGGAACGAGCTGTAGGGAATCTTGTAAAAAATGCAATTGAAGCAATGCCGAATGGTGGCACTCTTACTCTTCGCACACATTCTGCTATGGAAGTAGATACGAGTTTAAACAGGAACACTAACCATACCGGTGAAAATAGTAGATATATCTCGCTTGAAGTACAAGATACTGGATACGGCATGTCAGAGGAAACACAGCGGAATCTTTTTGCACCAGATTATACAACCAAAACACATGGGACAGGTCTTGGCATGGCAATTGTTCGTCGGATTATCACTGTACACGGTGGAGAATTAACTGTAGAATCAGAAGAAAATGTCGGTTCAACCATACGAATAAGCTTTAACGAATCTACATATCTCAACGACCTCACACCCGTTGTGATACTAAATCAGAATGAAGCAACTAATGATGAGCCAACTAAACAAGATGTAATATAGTAATATATAACCTAAATTTGAACTTGTTCAATTAAAGGCGAATAAACATGAATACTATTCTCATTGTAGACGACGAAAAGAATATACAAAAGATGCTTTCTCAAGGATTGACTCTAAAAGGTTACAATAATATAACCGCTTCAAGTGGTGAAGAGGCAATCAAAATCTGTTCCACTCAGGATATCGATCTCGTATTGTTGGATATTATGATGGAAAACGGTATAGATGGTGTTCAAACCTTGATAAAACTACTTGAACAGCTTCCAGAACTCAATGTCGTAATGATGTCTGCACAACAAGATATTGAAATTGCCGTAAAAACTATGGAACTTGGGGCAAAACGATATATTACGAAACCGATAGGTATGGAAAAAATACTATCCAATATTGAGCCTTTATTGGAGATCTCTCGCCTAACAAAAGAGAACGAGATACTCAAGACACAGATTGTCGATGACGATGAAATGGTAGGTGAAACTCCCGCTATAATAAAACTACGTTCTGAAATCAATCAAGTCGCTACAAGTGACCTTGGAGTACTAATTACTGGTGAAAACGGTACTGGTAAACAACTCGTTGCCAATGCAATTCATAAACATAGCAAACGATCCGATAAGCCTTTTATCCCATTAAATTGCGCTGCATTACCTGAAGAACTTGTTGAAAGTGAACTCTTCGGTCATGAACGCGGTGCCTTTACTGGTGCGGATTCTATGCGTAAAGGACGATTTGAACTTGCCGATGGGGGAACACTTTTTCTTGATGAAATAGGTGACATGAGCATAAAGGCACAAGCAAAGGTGCTACGTGTACTTGAATATGGAGAAGTTGAAAGACTTGGCAGCCATCAAATACGAAATGTTGATGTTAGAATTATCGCTGCAACTAATAAAGACCTAACCACTGAAATTGAACGCGGTGAGTTTAGAACAGATCTATATTACCGCCTAAAGATTGTCCCCATAAATGTACCATCACTTAGAGAACGTTCTGATGATATTCCATTGCTCGTTAAATACTTTACAGATAGGTTGCAGCTGAACATGGGGTCTGCCCCAAAAGCATTCGATTCCGAGGCATACTCCGTCTTTCAGTCTTATAGTTGGCCAGGTAATATAAGAGAACTTAAGAATATCGTCGAACGGCTGCTGATTATGGTAAATAGAGAAGTAATACTCCCTAACGATGTTGATGGAGTCATACCCCGTGAAAATGACAATACTGATATACGCGGCACTTCAGCAACTTATCAATCGAATACGCCACTCAGTACGATGGTTGATTCAGCTGAGGCGGAATATATTCTCTCAGCACTAAAAGAAAATGATTGGAACATTCGAAAAACATCTGAAATCTTGGAAGTTGAACGAAGTAATCTATATAAAAAGATGAGTAAATATAATATCGTTCGACCTGATTCACAAAGTTAGTTATTCGGAGAATGCTAAAAGTCACATATATGAACAATAACAGCGGTATGACCCGCCTTCAGTTACTTATTCTTGTTGTTCTCGTAATTATAATTGGGGTGCTTTCTTACCCGCCTTGGTCTGAATACCGAAAAGCTACCCAAGCAGATATAGATGTTGAAACCATTGCAACAGCAATAAAAAAATACTTCCGACATACCCTAACCTATCCAACTGATTTGAATCAACTTGTTACTGATCCCAGTATAGACGGATGGCGTGGCAACTATCTCGAATCCGTACCTGAAACACCTTGGGGTGGGAATTATGTCCTTATTCAAGATTCGTATAAAGTCGGTATTGCTAAAGATCATCCTAAAGTTCCAACGAAATATAAATTAGGTGGTATTGCTGAAATCAGCAAGGTTTACCACACCGATGCTGTACAAGGTGAAAAATACTGGTGGTAAACTGTGGATGATATCTGGATACATATTACCCTCTTTATCTTAGGTTTAGCAATTGGTAGTTTTCTCAATGTTTGTATCTACCGTATTCCGCTTCCAGACAAATCAATTTATTCACCCCGAAGGTCTTTTTGTCCAGAATGTAATCAAACCATAAAGGCGTACGACAATATCCCACTATTAAGCTATCTGCTTTTAGGTGGGAAGTGTCGCCATTGTAAAGCCAAAATCTCCATCATATATCCAACAGTTGAGCTGGCAACAGCAGTGCTATTTCTCGTAATGTATTTACGTTTTGGAAAAACGCTTGAATTTGTTCTTGCTGTTATTTTTGTTGCTATACTAATTCCAATCTTTGTTATTGATGTTCGCCACTATATTATTCCGAATGTTATTAGTCTTACAGGTTTTATTCTTGGTTTAGGAATTGTAGGTTTAATTGCATACCAACGTGGTAGCATAGATTTTCTCTGGATCAGACTGATCGGTTTTCTCGCAGGTGGTTTAGCATTATGGCTAATAGCATTCATTGGAAGTGCAATAATGCGAAAAACAGCCATGGGTGGCGGGGATGTTAAGTTGATGGCTATTATTGGACTGTTTCTCGGTGCTTGGAAAGAATTAGTTTTGGTAATAGGGATATCTGCTTTAACTGGGGCAATTATTGGCACTTTACTGATCGTCATCTGGAAAAGGGATCGTGAAAGTCCAATTCCTTTTGGACCTTTCCTTGCTGGTGCTGCTGTGGTTGTGCTTCTGTGGGGTGATCAGCTTTGGGATAGCTACCTACAATTAGCAGGTTGGAATTAACAACGTGTTGTATTCCTGAGGTGCATGTAGTACAATAATTATACAGATGGACAAAAAGTCTGGACTAATTGTCCTTGTGAGGTAAGACAAATGCATATTAATATACAGGAACAGACAGAAGATTATTTAACACAGTTAGTTAAACGGGCTATCGCGGGAGAAGAGATTATATTTGATAGTAACGGCACCTCCGTTGCCAAACTGGTCCCTTTAGAGCAGGACAGCAAGAAACCTCGCCGTGGTGGACAGTGGAAGGGAAAAGTGAAAATGGCCGAAGATTTTGATGAATTGCCGGAATCGTTTATGGCTGCCTTTCGTGGGAAAGATGAATGAATCTGTTATTAGATACCCACGTTTTGTTTCTGTACTCCTGCTAACTCAGAACACAAGGACGTGCTGCTTATCGGACAGACGATTGGAGATAAGATATGAAAAACTGCTACGTGATTTTTTGCCTACTGATACTTCTCTTCAACTATCAAGTCGCACATGCCCAACAGAATCTCGCTCAACAAGCACAGGCTATCTTTGAACAACATTGCCTTGATTGCCACGGGGAATTCGGATCGTATGCAGATGTCCTCACGATAAAGCATACAAATTTAATTGAAGATCGTTCAGTTATTCCACGTCAACCCGATACCTCAGAATTCTATTTACGCTTGCTCGGGGATACGGACATAGGTTCACAGATGCCTTTAGGACAAGACCCGTTAGACGCTGATTCAATCGCCACTGTTCGCCGTTGGATAGAGGCAGGCGCGCCAGATTGGAATGCAATCCCAAAACCTAAACGCGACTTCATAACCACTGAGGCGATGCTCAAGTCCATCCACACCCATGTGACATCCCTTACCGACTTTGACCGTTCCTTTGCACGTTATTTTACCTTGACGCATCTCTACAATGCAGGTGCAACTGATGACAATCTCCGCGCATATCGGATTGCTTTATCGAAACTCATAAACAGTCTCTCTTGGGGTGCCGAAGTCATTAAACCGAAACCGATTGACCGAGAGGAGACCATCTTCTACATAGACCTCCGGAACTATGAATGGGACATCAAAAGTGATAAGTGGTACAAAATTGAGCAAGCGTATCCTTACGGTATTGAGTTAAAGTTGGCTATGTATGCAACGTTATGTAACGAAACGGATTGCGAATTGCCATTTATCCGTGCCGACTGGTTTATTGCTACTGCCTCACTACCACCGCTTTACCATGATATCCTTGACCTACCGAAAACAGACCGAGAATTAGAGGCCCAACTTGAGGTGAACGTCGCTGAAAACTTAAAAAATGCCCCGGGTGTTCGCGTCTGGCGTGCTGGTTTTAACAATTCTGGAGTTTCAGTCAACAATCGCATTGTGGAACGCCACAAATCTCGTTATGGTGCATATTGGAAATCTTATGACTTTGCAGGGAATGTTGGCACACAGAATATCTTCACTCATCCGCTTGATTTTACGCATGACGGTGGTGAAATTATCTTCAATCTACCAAATGGGTTACAGGCGTACTATCTCTCCACTGCTACAGGTGAGCGGCTTGACGAAGCACCGATTAACATTGTGTCAGACACTGGTGCCAGAGATCCTGTTGTCCGTAATGGACTATCGTGCATGGGCTGCCATACGGAAGGAATGAAAACGTTTGATGATCAAGTACGTTCGGTGATTGAACAGAGTCAGAATCCGATCTACGATATAGCACAAGGGTTACGCCTCTATGCTGAAAAATCAACGATGGATGAATTGATTCGTGAGGATACCGAACGTTACAGACGCGCGCTTAAAGAGTCCGGCGGTGTATTTGGCGGAAGCGAACCGATACAGCAGCTTGTCAAGCAGTTTGAAGGCCCTCTTGATGCCGCCCACGCTGCAGCAGAGGTAGGCTTAGAAACCGATGATTTTCTGAAAAAGATTCGTGAGAATAGTACGCTGCAGAATGCAGGTTTGTTGGTACTTGGAGTTGAAAAAGGAGCTGTTAAACGGGATGCGTGGGAATCGCAGTTTAAGGTAGTGTTCTCGGTACTACCTTTTGATAAACAGAGGCATCCACCACTCCAGCAGTCAACGGTTTCAAAAGTTTCAAAAGAAGAATCTACAGAAGGTTTTGTTAAATTGGATCTGCCTTTGAAAGAAGCATTAACAAAATTCACTTTCATTGTTACGGATTTAAGCGGTGATTCAAACGAAGAAGTAGTTTTTAATAGCACATATCGGACTGTATACGGTGAAGCTGGATGGAGAGGACCTGCATATTACATGCTTCTACATGAACATGCTGTTGAGGGAAAACGATACGTATTTGTGCCGTTAGCTGATGGCGGTGGAGGGGTAGGCGTTTTTTATTTTCTCAACGTGGTGGATAAAAAAACGCTCAAAACTGTTGATGATGTTGTTTTAGGAGATCGAGTGCAAATCAAAGAAGTTACTTTGCCTTTCTCTCACGGAGACACTGTGTCTATTACCTATATTACGCGGGCATTCGGTAATAAACCCGGAAAGACGGTAAAGAGACATTTTAGAATGGGGCAGGGCACACTTCAAAAGATAGAAACTCCTTTAAGTCCATCTGAGTCCAATATAGTCTTAACTCCTTATCAAGAGGTTGTTCCTAATAGAACTAAGATCATTTTAAGTTCATCCGATCCCAACATGGTTTTGATTCCCGCAGGCGAGTTTCAAATAGGAAGCAATGCCAGTGATGCGTATGACGACGAGAAACCAGTACATACTGTTTATGTTGATACGTTCTATATGGATCAATACGAGGTAACCAATGCACAATATAAGGAATTTATAGATGCCAATCCGGAGTGGAAAAAGGGTCGAATCCCTGAAAAATATCACGATGGGAACTACCTGAAAAATTGGAATGGGAACAATTACCCAATTGGTAAAGAGAATCATCCAGTTGCCAATGTAAGTTGGTATGGGGCAATGGCTTATGCACAATGGGCTGGAAAACGTTTACCCACCGAGGCAGAATGGGAAAAAGCTGCGCGTGGAGGCTTAGCTGGTCAGAAATATCCATGGGGCAATTCAATTGATTTCAATAAGGCAAACCACGGTAGGAATATTGGTGATACAACTCCTGTTGGTAGTTATCCACCTAATAGTTTTGGTTTATACGACATGGCGGGTAATGTTTGGGAGTGGTGTCTTGATAAGCATGATTATGAATTTTACCAAACTTCACCACGTCGTAATCCGATTGCTGGTGCGGATAATGTCACAAATATTATCAATGATTTTTTGAGTATTGATTCATCACGTGTGTTGCGCGGTGGTTCTTGGATTAGGTTTGCTCGGGATGTGGAAGTTTCTGATCGTGACAATGCTTACCCTACTTCTTCAAATGGCGACTTCGGTTTCCGTTGTGTGAAAGATGTAAAGCGTTAAGTCTTTACCTGTTATGAAATCGGGAACGGGTTGCTCGGAAACATTATATTGAAAATCTTATTGGGTATAGTGCTATGGGATAATGTTTCGTCCCATAAACATTGGAGGAAGTACAATGATAAAAGGTAAATGTATTTACTGCAAGGAAGAAAAAGATTTAAATGAAGAACATGCTTTTCCCGATTCTTTACGACAGAAAGGGGTGACCAAGTGGGCAATTCGGAAACACTTGTGTAAAGATTGTAATAGTCATTTAGGAAAACTTGATGTGGTTTTGTCAAGAAAATCTCCCCTAGCATATATCTGGGAACGGATTCAGGAGGGATTAGGACAGAAAAATAAAACGCTACATTCTTCTGTTTACAATAAAAGAGAGGTCGAAGTCAACCCAGTGAGATTATTTTTGTCAAATCCTGTTTACGATGATCATATATTGCTGCATGATTTCACTATAGAGAGTAATGAAAAAAATACCGCCGAATATACGGTAAGAGCTTTGCAGCCTCAAATAATTTTAACTTTGTGCACTAGTAAACAGTCTGTAAGGGAAATCATCGTAAAAAATCGAGAGGAATTTAATGCCATTAGTTTAGATTGGGATTTCATTACAGACTATAATGAACAGGATGATGTATACTGCATTTTTGGAAATACGTATATTTTTCCACCGAAATCAGCCAATCGTTTCTTTTCCAAAAAAGATGAATTCAAATCTAAGTTCATCAAAGATATACCTATTACTCAATATACCTTACTGGTTTTATTTCCTGAGGAAGATAAATATCAAGGCAAAGCACAGGATTTTTGCGATACTTTTAAAGGAGAAGCAAAAGATGATATACCAGCAAAGAAACTTCAGAATCCAGAAGTGTTTACACAGGCAATTCAAGCGGTATCCGATTCAACATCTATTCCTGAATTTCTTAGGGCAATAGCAAAAACAGCGTTTCATTGTTTTTTGTACCACTATCCTAAATTTAGTGGACATGAACCTATATTTGCTGAAATCAGGGATTTTATCTATACCGGAACTCCTAACAAATTTGTCGCTCAATGTAGAAATTCTGAACCTGCAGATATTGTTTACGATTCTATGGAGCATCTGCACTTTTTCTATTTTTTTATCCAAGGTGATGATATTGGTTGTCGGATTGATTTCTTTACAGGACTTTTGCCCAATCAATACTCTTATGAGGTTGCCTTAGCAGGAAATCCCGATAAGTCACATCCAACCTGTGATCGTGTGGAATCTGTTCAGTTTTCTGTACATCCAGAAAGTCAGATGAAAAAAAGAATACATCCCGTAACCGAGCTTAGAATAGTCCAGAAACCGCGATGGAACGAAGGGATCCTCTGGTTGCCTGGACCCGCGCGAAAGAATCATGCTGCTTTCTATAACAATCGTGGGGTTGCTTACAAGGAAAAGGGTGAACTGGATCGTGCTATTAAAGATTTTGACAAAGCAATTGAACTCAACCCTGAGTTTGCCGAGGCATTTAACAATCTTGGCAATGTCTATGACGCCAAAGGCGATTTTGACAAGGCTATTGTTTACTTTAACACGGCGATAAAATTTAAATCGGATTTTGTTGATGCCTATGTCAATCGAGGCGTTGCTTATGGTAAAAGAGCTGAGTTTAACAAGGCTATTACTGACTTCAACACAGCAATAAACCTTGAGCCATGTCATGCCGGAGCCTATTTCAACCGCGGCAATCCTTACCTCCTCAAAGGTGATCTTGAGAAAGCTATTGAAAACTATGACAGGTCAATAACACTAAGTCCTGATGATGCTCAGTCCTACTGCCATCGCGGTCTCGCTCGGTTACACCTGAAAGAATGGGATAAAGCAAAAGTCGACCTGACCACTGCCAGAGACAAAGGAGTTGATATCGTCGCCGCGTTCCACAACTTATATAGAGACGTTGCAACTTTTGAGCGGAGAAATAGCGTTAGACTGCCGCAAGACATCATCGCTATGTTGAAGCAATATCCAGTAAACAGTTTTACCACAACACAGAGAGTCTTGACTGCTGAGGGAAAAACCCAAGAATCTTATGCAGTGTTGGAACTACTTGAGAAATTCCGGAACGCTGGAAAACCTTTAAGCGAATATCTTCACAAACACCCGTCGAGTGGAATTACTACAGGATATAACGAAGCGTTTATTGTCCACCTTAAGACACGGGATGCCCTCATTGCCGAACACCCATCATCAGCAGAGATTTTAAAGCCGTTTCTAATGGCGCGCGACATTCAACGTTGGCGAGTGAAACCAACAGACGAGTCACGGAGAGAGGCACAAGATAAGTGGCTTATCTGGACGCACCGAGGAATAGACATCAACGCTTATCCAGCTATTAAGAAACACTTGGAAAAGTCCCGGGACGCGCTGGAAAAGAGATCAGGAAAGCAGGAGTGGTATGAACTCCAAACGGCTCCAACGGATACGACGCGGTTTACACAACCGAAGTGTATCTATGCAGATATGGCGAGTGAAACAGCGTTTGCTTTTGATGATGAGGGTTATTATGTTGGCAGTCCTGTTTCTCTATTACCTACAAGGGAACTGCGGCTTCTCGGTGTGTTGAACACCAGTGCGGTTTCATGGTTTTACGCGCGGACGACTCCACAGGTTCGAGGTCCGTTTTTAAAATTCGTGCCGCGGTATGTCTCGCAAATTCCGATACCTGATATGGAATCGGAGCATAGAGCACTCATACACAAAATTGTTGAATATATCCTTTATCTTAAGAAACAACCGACGGTAAACAGTAAGGATTTAAAATACGCCCGTGATCGTGTGATGGTTGGATATTTTGATCGAATCATTGATGGCATGGTTTATGAGTCTTATCTGCCAGACGAGCTTCATAAAGGGAACAAACACTTTTTTCAACCGTTATTAGATGAACAGTTACCGTCACTTGAAGAGATTCAGGTAGATAAAATGTCCGCGTGTCGGGACATTTTTGAGCGATTATATGAAAAAACGCATCCTGTGGCAGTTGATCTATTCTTTATGAGTAGTGTCAAACCTATTCGCATCATTGAAGGTAAGGCATGAGAATTACCAAAATTGAAATTAAAAACTTTAAGGCTTTTATGGGACGTATCAAAAGCATGTGCAATTATTTGCGCACCGCGTTTGAAATAATACCAATTTTACTTAATTAGTTTACATTAAATACCAGATAGGAAAAAACCAATTTAGTTTAAAAGGTATTCTATAAACATTCCGTCCCTATGGGACTCATGATAGAGGATAGACATGTTTTCTATAGACATTTCGTCCCTATGGGACTCATAATATGTATGATAATGCTTGTATCACCTAAGTCATAATGTAAATCTGTCAATTGAAAATGGTATTATAATTGAGGATTCTGTGAGGATGAACATCTTCCAGTCAAATATCGCCGAGACCCGAACAAACAAGACGCTCAAGATTTCTGGGATGCAATCAAAATTGAAAATAAGAGAAGAACTGAAAATGGGGGTTCTGCTTTGTTGAACCAGAAACTGATTAACGATATTGAGTTGTATCGGACTCGTATTTTAAACCCGCTCAGCCATGCTACTATTGCTAATATACCAAAGAAAGAAATTGAGGATACTGTTGAAGCGGTGGGACACCTAATAGATGCGTTGAGATAAGACGTTGGTATATTCTACCGCTTTCAATCAACGTTCCAATTGACCATAATACAACAAGGAGGAAGTTTTATGGATGTGAAAGATGCGATTATGACAAGACGGACGATATTTAAGTTTAAACCGGAACCCGTGCCGAATGATGTAATTGAACAGGTTTTCAGTTACGGAATATGGGCACCGAATCACCACATTACAGAACCGTGGCGATTTACTGTCATCGGTGAAAAAACAAAATTGATACTCGCTGAGCGATATAAAGAAATCAAAATGGAGGGTACACCTGATCACGTCGATGCTGAGAATCTTGCCAAGATTGGTGAGTTGGCTTATGAGAAGTTTATGTCTAAGCCAACGATCATTGCCGTTTCCTGTCTACAGGACGGTGATGAACAACGACAACGAGAAGATTATGCTGCTGCATGTTGTGCGATGCAGAACGTTCAACTCGCTGCATGGGATGCTGGCGTAGGCATGCAATGGAGCACCGGTCCAATTACTATGGAAGAGCGGACATATCAACTGCTGGGAATAGATTCATCCCAGGAATATATTATTGGGTTCTTCTATACTGGATACCCTGATGAAATCAAGGATCCGCACCGCAAACCTGCTGGTGAGTTTATCCGTTGGGTTGCCTAAACCGATAGTTGGTACGCTTGCTTAGCATTTTGCCAGAAGTATTTTTCTGTAGCAACATCGCCTTTGAGGTTAAAGTAGTCCTCAACAATTTTTTGCACTGTGGCGTATGGTGCGAAACGTTCTGATACGGGCCAATTACTTCCATAGATAAGCCTATCTTCCCCAAATGCATTCCATAGTACATCAACTGTGGGGGTATAGTAGGCAACATCATCGGGAGCAGGTTGTTGTCCGGTGTGTTCTGCTAACCCGGAGACTTTGCAGTAGAGATTCGGATAACGACCAACTTCTTGAATTGCAGATACCCAAGCCGTATCAGGGGGATTCCCGTCAACCCGTACACCAGCAATGTGATTAACAACCACACGAAGGGTCGGGATATGTTCAACCAAAGTTGGTACCAAGCGGAGAGCATCAGGATTAATAAGCAGGTCTAAGGTGAGTTCCTTTTCAGCCAATTTTTCAATATTTGCAACGAAATCGGTATCGTGGAGTGCTTGAAGATGACCACCACCGAGGCGTATTCCACGGAAAAGTGGGTTAGCAGAAAAACGATTTAGGTTGTCTTCAAATTCCTCATCATTAGGATCTAAGTTTCCAACAAACCCAACAATATACGGTTCATTTGCAGCAAGATCCAGAATCCATTTGTTGTCTTCTATCCACTTACTGGCTTCAACAACAACTGTCCCCGTTACACCTTCAGGAACTGCAAGTTTTTTGTAATCATCTGGCATAACCGTGCGGTAAAGTATTTCATCATCAGGGTTTGGCCACGGTACACCTTCTGGTCTCGTGGGGTCATAAAAATGTGTATGTGTGTCTATAATCATCATTCTTCCTTTCCAAATGTAATAAGACAATGTATTCGTGTCATTTCACTGTTACTCATAACGGTGTTTATATGTCATCTATTCGGATGTCCTGCAGAGGAGACAACCCAGCAAGAAAGAGATCTGAAACGTGAAGCCCTCAAACTTGAAATGGGACAACAACTCAATCCGATTGATCCAGCAGGACATATTGAATTAGGCAAAATCTATCATCAGTTAGGTGAACATGAGAAAGCGATAGAATCCTTCCAGACTGCCATCTCCCTTGACGAAAAGCATCCACATGCATATAACAACTTAGGTTTAGTTTATATAGATCAACGGATGTTCCTGTTAGCGATAGAGATGTTTCGATCAGCACTTGAAATTGATCCGGATAATCCTGCCTTCAATAATAATTTGGGTTATGCTTTCGCGCTATCCGATAGATTTGATGAAGCATTAGAGGCATATCTAAACGCTATTAAATCTGATGCTACCTTTGTAGATACCTATTACAATCTTGGTGATGCTTTCCTGTTCAGAGAATCTTATCAGGAAGCCATAAAATATTATAAAGCGGGGATTGAATTAGATGGTGGTGATGCCACAGTCTATTTCAATCTTGGACTTGCTTATGAACAAACCGATGAAGTGCTTCCTGCCATCCAAACCTATGAGAAAGGATTGTCTTTAGATAGTACTGAAGTGGAGGCGTATTTCCGACTCGCAATTGTTTATGAAAAAAAAGGGGATCATCTGATGATGAACCGTTATTTAGATGATTTCATTAAACGAGCGGAAGGTATACCCCGTTTTGAACAGCAACTTCTCACAGCACAGCAGATGCGTCGGATCACGGGTGATCGTTAAATCCTAACGGAACGTGTGTTTGATGTAAGAAAGTATGTCGGGGATCGGATTCCCTCCAACGGACGGGGAGACCCCGTCCCTACGAAGTTATACCAATTTTACTTAATTATACCATTTCTATAAATTATTGTCTCATTAGGCGGTTATTATGGTAGCCATTTTTCAGGTCACAAACTGAAAGTTTGTGGTACAAAAAAGAGACATTTTCAATTAGAAATGGTATTAGTTTACATTCCGTCCCTACGGGTGCTATAGACATTCCGTCCCTACGGGACTCAAGAGTGTGTAGCAACCATCTTTGCTATAGACATTCCGTCCCTACGGGACTCATAATATGTATATGATAATCCCTGTATCAAGTAAGTCATAATGTAAATCTATCAATTGAAAATGTTATTATATTCAACCAACGGATGGGGAGACCCCATCCCCACGAAGAATTATATTGGACCAAACGATAAATGGTTAGAGGATATATCTGCTGAGATCTTGGTCTTTTACGATCTCAGCTAATTCACCATTTACATAATTTGCATCAATTGTAATATCCTCTTTTTCCAGATCTGGTGCTTCGAAGAACAGATTTTCAAATAGCTTTTCCATGATGGTGTGGAGTCTTCGTGCCCCAATATCTTCCACAGATTCGTTTACCTGAAATGCGAGGGCAGCAATTTCGTTAATTGCATCCTCTGTGATAGTAGCTTGGATTCCTTCTGTATCAAGAAGTGCCGTATATTGCTTGACTAAAGCATTTTTTGGTTCAGTGAGAATAGATTTGAAATCGTCCTGATTTAGACTCTTTAGTTCAACTCTTATAGGAAATCTTCCCTGGAGTTCTGGGATAAGATCAGATGGACTTGAGACATGAAAAGCACCGGCTGCGATGAAGAGGATATGATGTGTTCGTACGGAACCGTATTTTGTTGTGATAGTGCTTCCTTCAATGATAGGGAGTATATCCCGTTGAACACCTTCGCGTGAAACATCAGGTCCCTGTCGTGATTCCCGTCCGGCGATTTTATCAATTTCATCCAGAAATACGATCCCAGTATTTTCGACCCGTTCGATAGCATCGCTTATGACGGCATCCATATCAATAATTTTTTCTGCTTCCTCTTGCATGAGAATTTGTCTTGCTTCAGAGACAGGCACTCGTCGTTTTTTTGTCTGATTTGGCAGTAGATTACTGAACATATCTTTGAAGTTGATATCCATCTCTTCAATGCCACCGGGTGAGAATATCTCCACGAAAGGCATACTGCGACTTTTCATATTAATTTCTACAGGTCGGTCTTCAAATTTCCCGTCCTTTAGTTGTTTTCGTAGTTTTTCTCGTGTTTTTTCGTGGCGTTCTCGGCGTTTTTCTAATGCTTCATCTGATTCTTCGTCAGTGTCTAATTCAAACGGGAATTGCATATCGACTGCTTCATCCATATCAAGATCTTCAATGTCCTCTATATCTAATTCATCAGATCTGTTTTCATTCTGATTTTTTAGGGCTCGAGGTGTGGGAAAAAGGCAGTCCAATAGGCGTTCATCTGCAGATTCTAATGCGGCTTCTTCAACAGCGGCAGTCTGTTCTTCTTTGACCTTACTAATTGAAAGTTCTGTAAGATCCCGTATCATAGATTCGACATCCCGTCCGACATAACCGATTTCGGTGTATTTTGACGCTTCAACCTTTATGAACGGAGCATCAACAAGTCGAGCGAGTCGTCGTGCAATTTCCGTTTTGCCGACCCCTGTTGATCCTATCATAATGATGTTTTTTGGTGCGACTTCATCTTGCATATCCTCAGATAGCATTTGTCGTCTTGCCCTATTTCTTAAAGCGATTGCGACACTGCGTTTTGCTTCATATTGTCCTATGATGTATTTGTCAAGTTCTTCGACAATCTGCTTTGGGGTAAGTGCTTGTTCTAAAGTTCTTTTTTCAGCAATTTGTTTCTCCAAAGTTTCCTCCTGAATAAACGTTTGATATTCTCCTTGTACGTTAGCTTCTGAAAACCATAAACATAAATTTAATATTTATAACTGTTAATATTTGTCGTCTTGAAATGTTTCCACTTTCACGGAAACCTTCACGGAGCATTTTTATGAACCCTTATTCTATAAGGGTTCATAATTTAAAGTAGATCGATTTTCCGTGAATCACATACGTTAATTATGCTATAACTTAAGTGTGTATTAAGTTTTCTATAGACATAGTACTCCGCTGGAGTACGGTATTTTGATATAGAATCCTATGGGTTGAGTTTTCGGAACCCAACATGAACCAAACGTATCGGTTTTCGCTCCGCTCTACCCAACCTACAAACAGCAGTTACGTGTGTGAACATAATTACCAAAATATCGAAAATTAAATAACCCTGATAATTCAGTTTTATTCATTTGTTTCTAATGATTCTATTTCAATTTGTGCGTTTGTGTAAATGCAAATTTCACTGGTAATTCTTAAAGCTTCGGCAACTACCTCCGAAGCGGATAGTTTTGAATACTTTAATAATGCTCTGGCAGCGGAAAGGGCAATTGGTGAACCTGAACCGATTGAGAGAACGTCATCATCTGGTACGATAACATCCCCGGTCCCAGAGATGAGGTATCCATCTTTTTCATCAATAGCAATCATCAAGGCATCAACGCGTCTTAATATACGGTCACTGCGCCAGTCTCTTGCGAGTTCTACAGTTGCTTTTTGTAGATTTCCACGATATTGTTCTAATTTCTTCTCCAAATTTTCATAAAGTGTGAGTGCGTCAGAAACTGATCCTGCAAATCCGATGAGAACACGTTCGTTGTATATTTTTCTTATTTTTTGCGCCCCGTGTTTAATAGCCGTGTTGCCTAATGTAACCTGCCCATCTCCGCCAATAGCAATTTCTCCGTTCTTTCGTACAGCTAATATTGTTGTTGAACGTATTCTTTTTTCTTGATTTAAATCGTACATTTTCTTCCTAACGTATGTTTTATAGTTATTAGAGCAATATAAAGATTTTTAATAATTAACTTATAGTAAAGTTAATGGTTTCTAGTCGTTTAGAAAAGTTACACTTTTTGTCACATGGTGTGACATTAGAAAACACGCGATCCCGCCAGTCCTACAGTGGGTTTATAGTCACTTTTTTCAGGTTACGAAAATTTTCAAAAGTGAGGAATTTTGTGTCTTTTATTTTCATTTATGTATTGTTCGGTATGCCGTATATTTCCCCATGGAATTCGTTGGAATCGGAGTTCCCTCATACAGAATATATGATCCTTTAAACTTATATTTCTTCATTAAATTTTATTTAATTGTAAAGTTATTTTTTAATGATCTGTTTAAGTACAAGTGCGAATATGTCTTAGCCTAAACTTGGATTTGGGATTCTCCAAAAAAGTAGAAAACTCAAAAACATAACTATACCTAAGAAAAGTCCGCATCTTATGCCTGCTATTAGTGCATGCTGGTTTCGGTAAAAATAGTAGGGGTATAGTGTGAAAGTGAGTAAGTATGTGATCGGAACAAAAATGGGAACCGATGCGATGGTCGGTATATTCTGTAGATATAGTGCATTCCAATCCCATAATTTCTTTCCGAGTGCATAAATAATTACCCCTCCGATTGCAGCTGCGCATCCTGTAATACTTGATGCAAGTAAAGAGTGTAGACCAAACATTTTAAGGCGATGGTAGCAGTAAACATAAACTGTGCCGAATATTACCCAACTTAATATTATACCAATTGGTGTTGTGACATTTCCCAAGAAATCAAGACTACCGTAAACGATGAACTTTACTTTTCTTGAAAATAGCCAATCCAGTGGTAGGTAGGTTAATACTACTGCACAGCCGAAGAAAACACTTCTTATTAGGAGTTGGGAGGATTCATCTTCAGTATAATCAGGTTTTAATCGAATGTGATAAGCAAACCAGATGCTTGCGAGTAGTATGTTAGGGTAAAGCCACCAAATTGGTTTAATTCCGAACGATTTCACTGGAACAATAAATATTACTAAAAACGTTAATAAAGTGGTTAAGGCTACGGTAAATACAGGTTTATCTGTATTTAATTTGTTTTTTAATGATGCCATATTATGTGACGTTATAGTTTGTTAAAGGTTTACTTGAATGTGATAACAAGTTGCTGCCCTGTTAATTTTGCTCCAGAGACTTTACTGTCTACCAAACTTCGTGGAATTGCGACGTGCCGTTTAAACCCACCGATTGTAACAATGAGTTCATCTCCGTGTTTTGTTAGATTTACTTCATCTTTCGTCAAGAAGGGCAATTGCATAGTAAGTTGATACAGCTCATTCGTTTTCGTAAATTTGTATGGACTTTGGTCGGCAAACCGTTCTGCTGGATCTATATCTGCGTAGAGTACATCACCAAGTTTCCGTAGACCGTTTTCCCCGATAATTTGGTCTCCAAATAGGTTTACTTTCCATACAGGAACATCGGAGAAATAATTATTTGCTTCGTCTATATAGTGTTGTTGTGTTTGTTTCCAAACTTCAAAGAATTCGAGATCAACACCATCTGGAAAAATCCGGTTTATAATAACTGCATCAATACATAATCCGTATAGACAAAAGTACATAAAAGCTCGTTGTGTTTCTTTGATTACAATTTTTTCTGGGTTTGTTACAAGACGTACAGTTGTAATTTTTGGATCGGTGAGTATTTTATCTATTCCTTCAAGTTTATCGAATAGTGTTTGTATATTTTGAAAGTATGCGTCTTTTGGTATTGGAACAGAGCTGACGGTTTCTATTAGTGGACCGGCGATTTTGGCGAGATTTCGTTCTAATTTGAAGATTCGGTTCATGTACCATTCAAGGGTGGTGGGGATACTAACAAACCGTAGGGATTCGCCTGTTGGTGCGCAGTCAAGGATTATGACATCGTAATTGTTTTCACGGACGTATTGGTTTATGTAGAGGAGAGCACATATTTCTTCCATACCGGGGAATACTGCGATTTCTTCAGCTACGAGGGTTTCAAGGCCGGAGCGGTTGAGCAGTGAACGTAGGTAGTTATATACTTCGTCCCAGTATTCAACGATTGCCTCTTGTACGTTTATCTCCTGTATCCAGAGGTTATCTGCAATTTGTATCTGTTTTTCGTTGGATTGTGCGATGAGTTTTTCTTCACTATCAAATGAGTCTCTTAGGGAATGTGCTACGTCAAGAGAAATAACGATTGTTTTATAACCGAGTGATGCCAATTTCATACCTGTGGCTGCGGAGATAGTTGTTTTTCCTACTCCGCCTTTACCTGTATAAAAGATGATTCGCATTGGATGTATTCCTTCTATGTCTTTCGTGTTAAGTATATCCTAATGGGGATGGAATTTGCAAATGTGTTAATTAGCTATCTGCTTTCAGCAATCAGTTGTCGGTTTTTAGTTATTAGTTGTTAGTTGTTAGTAAATTTGTCTAAATCGCAGATTAGACAGAGAAGAGTGGAAGGAATGATTAACAATAAGTTATGTGGCACAACTCATTAAATTAGATTTATAATACCAACCACACTGTCAAATCTGTAATACAAAAACCCTATCTCCAATCAATGGATGGAGATAGGGTTTTCAAGGTTAAACTTGGAAATGTTACTTTCTACCAAGTTTTTCAGTAAAGTTCTTAATAATTAAGAATATCATCAGATAACTAATCATTTTACTATACCTATTCTTTCAGTTGGATTTATATGGATTGTTCTCTCTTGAATATTTGGATATTGCTGTTGTATTAAGTAAGAATGCCAATTTAATTTTCTTGTATATTTTATTAAAAAGGATCGAACATTTCCGTACTAAAACGTTGATAATACAAAAAGGTTGCAAAAAAATATCCACCGAATGAAATGTCTTCATTCGGTGGATTAAGATCACGTATATTCTATTTATTCTTTCTCAAAATATGCCAATTCTAATTCGGTTTGTAGTGAATTAGAAATGAGATCAACGTTATAACGCATCATGCCTAAATATGTTCCTTCTGATGTTCCTGGCGTTCCCATTGCATCTGCGTATAGAGAGCCACCGATTTTTACATTGTAACCTTTGGCTTGAACAGCAGCTTGAACGGCTTTTATACCATGTGGTGCAGCGGATGATTCAACGAACATCGTAGATATTCCGCGATTAATAATAAAGGATGCAAGCTCAGTAACATCTGCGATACCCACCTCATTTTCGGTGTTCACTCCAATTAATCCACGTACTTCAAAACCGTAGGCTTTCCCAAGGTAACCAAATGCGTCGTGTGTTGTTATCAAAACTCTTTTTTCTAAAGGTATGTGAGACACAAGACGAAGTAGGTCGTTATGTAGATTCTGTAACTTTGTCAAATATTCTTTTGTGTTCGTTTGATAATATTCTGCATTCTTTGGATCTTCTTCAACTAATTTATCCCTTACTGTCTCAGTTGCTTTCATCCATATTCTCACATCGTGCCATACATGAGGATCATAACCTCCTATGAATTCCTCAGTTGCTCGAAGTTGTGATCTGTCAATGCCATCAGTGACAGCAATTGCTTTGGATTTATCTTTCATTTTATCAAGGACTGTCCCGGTTATTCTCACTTCAAGATGCAGTCCGTTGTAAAAAATGATATCCGCATCTTGAAGTCGTTGTGTATCTCTTGCTGTTGGTTTAAATAGATGTGGGTCTACTCCTTCGCCAATAATACCGGTTACTTTTATTCTGTCACCACCCACATTCTCCACTATATCAGTTATCATACTGATTGTTGCGACGACATTAAGTTTTTCTGCTTGACTTGTATTTAAGTTTGTACTTTTATCAGATTGATCTGTTTGACATCCTATCACAATAAGTGTAAATAGAAAGATGGTAAATATAGTGATCATGTTGAAGTTTCGATCCATAAAGTAGCCTCCTCAGAATGATGTGTGTTCCATATAATTCATGCCTATTCTTGAGATGAAAAGGAATTGATTCGGTGAACAAAAAATTATAGGTTTATTTATACAAATACGTTTATCATGCTACAATTTGTTACATAATAATTACAAATAATTCTTTATGTTCGATTTGTAATCAGTATCTTCCTAAAGTTTTGATGTATAGTGCTTCATAGTCGTAGTTTTTGTTTTTTACTTTCTTGAGAATCTTTATTCTTATCTTAGTTGCTTCAAATCTACTGTGTGTGGTCACTAAATGCGTCATTGTGGGCTCGTTGAATATTAATTTGATGATATTACCGTCACGTTGTACAAATCTGTGTTCTGTTACACTTTTAAAACGAGCTTTATGATACTCTCTACCTCTAAGGAGACCTATAAGCACTTCACCAATTTCGTATTCTTTATAATCGGTATGAGGGTATAATGCCTCGTAGTCATAGACAGGATCGTCTAATTTTCTTAGTATCCTTAGCTTAATATAGGTATTCCCAGTTGCCGATATGTAGTCTACCACTGGGGGTTCGGCAGTCATTATTTTAATATTGTTGCCTTTATGTTTGATAGAATCAAAGAGAACGTCATGCATTTTGTCTGGATCATCTACAAATACTTCTATGACTTCACCTATATCGTATTTTGGTATAGCTGAACAACCGCTAAATATAGCTATATGTAATATGAAGTAAGCAATCAAATAGTATGTGTTTTTTGGTATCATAATCATCCTTAAACATATTTCTGGTTGTATAAACTTTGATCGGTGTTCCAACAAGACATTCCATCATTTTTTGAAAAACGCTGCACGGCTTCCTTCACATTCTCATCGTCAAGTTCTACCTCTTTACAGCAGCTTGATACTCACGACTCTCAGATAACGTATACAAAATAATTATATCAAGCGTGTGTAGATCGTCCACAATTCCTTGTGTCCATGGTCTCTGCATCGGTGTTGCTACAACCCATAAAAGAAACTAAATACAATAATACCACATAAAATGTTCCTAATACCAATTCTAAATGTATTATAAACTTTCAGTTTTGTGCAGTATTTCAAGTCCCGTATTATATCAACTGTTCATGGGATAAACATCTATAAAAATGGTATCAGATGAAACCAAAGATGCATCCATTTATATAAGTTATATAAATATTAACATATGTGATTCACGGAGAATTAGGGTTATTAAATTTTAAACCCTTATAGAATAAGGTTTCGTAAAATTGCTCCGTGAAGGTTTCCGTGAAAGCGTAATCATCTCAGAACAATAAATATTAACACTTTTTCCATTCACATTATTCATACATCTAACATATAATAAACTTTAGATTTATAGACACTTTACTTGTAGGAGCGATCAGGAGGTCGCTCCTACAGAAGTAGTGTCGGACGCAACCGATGTTTCGGACACTCGCTTATGACATTCAATGATTGTTGATTACACGTAGAATTTGTTGCCAAAAACCTTAAAACTGACGGTTTTAATTGAATTTTTACCGAATTATGATATAATTATTAAAAATATAAGATAGCGACTTATGGTGAATATTACAGTTTTAATTGTCTCCAGAACTGGAAGGTAGGGAGTTTCAACAATATGAAATCATCAGAATTTAGGGTTCAGTTTTTAATTACAATATGTCTTCTTCTGTTTGTTTTAGGAAGTCCATTTGTATTTGCCGACAATCATGGTAAACAAGAACCCGTAAGTTTCCATAAACAGATTTTTCCTATTCTAAAAAGAAGTTGTCAAGGATGTCATCATCCTGGTGATCCAAATGCTGATCTAATTGTTACTACTTATGAGGAGTTAAAACGTGGTGGGATGGCAGGAGAAGCAATCATTCCTGGAAAACCAGATGAAAGTTTGATAATAGAACTTATTTCAGGTGATCCGCCAGCAATGCCTCAAAACCAAGAACCCCTTACTGCTGAAGAGGTAGCACTTTTTAAACGTTGGATTCTTGAAGGGGCTAACGATGATACCCCTGAAGAAGTAGATAATACCGGTGAAACAAACTATCCGAGTTACACTGTACCCCCAGTTGTATCTGCGATGGCTTATTCACCCGATGGTAATACACTCGCTATTTCAGGTGTTAGTGAAGTCTTACTATATGATACTACGAATTATGCAGTAAAAGCACGATTAGTAGGTAATGCCCGACGAATCCAATCTATAGTCTATACAATGGATGGCAAGACAATTGGTGTAGCAGGTGGTTCTCCAGCACAATTTGGTGAAGTCCAATTGTGGGATACGGAAACAAATAAACTCATTAAAAACATCCGTTCAACCTATGACACAATATATGGACTCTCCATCTCTTCAGATGCCAGTAAGGTTGCTTTTGGGTGTTCTGATAATACTGTCCGTGTAATAACTATTGCTGATGAGAAGGAAATCGTTAAATTTGATAACCATGGAGACTGGGTGTTTGGCACTGTATTTTCTAAAGACGGTTCACATTTTGTAAGTTGCAGTCGAGATACGGCACTTAAATTGGTTGAGGTAGATACAGGTTCGTTTGTAGACGATGTCAATTCAAGTAATAAAGGTTATGGAGAGATAAACGCAATAGCACGGCATCCAAATGCTGATCAGGTCATGAGTGTCGGCGAAGACCGAGTTCCACGTCTATATAAGATGTTCCGTGAAACCCGTAGAGATGTTGGAAATACCGATTTTAATCTGATTAAAGCATACGAACCACAAGGTGGATCCATTGACACAGTCGCATTCTCTGCAGACGGGAGTAAATTTGCTACTGGAAGTTCTGCAGGTGAAGTACGTATATATAATGTTGTTGATGGCAAAAAACTTCTTACATTGCCCGGTGATACTGTGAGTGTATTCGCAGTTGCATTTAGTCCTGATGGTAATCAAATTGCAGCCGGTGGTTTTGATGGAAAAGTTCGTGTATTCGATGCAATTTCCGGTCAACAGTTAAATATATTCATGTCTGTCCCGATAGAGACAACTGCAAGTATGGATATCACATTAGCCGTATCAGGTATGACGTGAGGAGCTTGTGTTGCAAAAGTGCAGGATGCACTTACAAAAAATCAGAATGTAATTAGTGCTGAAGTCTCTCTACCCGATGTTGCTACCGTTAAAGTACGGAAAGACACTTTATCTGTTGAAGAATTGACAAAAGTCATAAAAACAGCTGGATTTACAGCAACTAAAAAGTAATTCCACAAGAGAGTTAAATATATGTCTGTTGAAAAGCCAAATATCCTTTGGATATGTACTGATCAACAGCGTTATGACACAATAGCCGCTCTTGGCAATCCGTATGTTTCAACACCAAACATTGATAGTTTAGTTGAAGAAGGAGTAGCATTTACACACGCGTATTGTCAAAGTCCTATATGTACGCCGAGTCGGTCAAGTTTCTTAACAGGTATGTATCCAAGTGCGACACATGTTAATGGTAATGGCAACGACTTTTATCCAGAGACATATCCACTTGTAACCAAGACACTTGCTGATAATGGATATGACTGTGGTTTGATTGGCAAATTACATTTAGCAAGTGCATTCCGTAGGATTGAACCACGGGTCAATGACGGATATAGATATTGGCACTATAGCCATGCACCGAGAGATGATTGGAAAATAGGTCATGACTATGCGGATTGGGTTCGTACAAAAGGTGCTATTCTCGGTGAATTAACACAAAATCCAGAAGGTGTGCCTACAGAATTACACCAGACGACATGGTGTGCTGAGAAGACTATTGAGTTTATTCGTGAAAAACGTGAAGGACCGTGGCTTGCGAGTGTCAATATTTATGATCCGCATCCACCATTTAATCCACCACAGTTTTATAGAGAACAATTTAATCCCGATGATATGCCAGAACCACTTTTTTAAGGAGAGTGATTTAGAACAACAACGTAAGTTAACAGATATAGATTTTCAGTCGAAAGTCCGAACACCAGATGAATTGGATATTCGAAGTCCTATACTACCCCACTCACCGAATAGAAAACCTGATCAAACGGTTGGAGCAAGAGATGCAAAGACATTAATTGCTGCATACTATGCAATGATAAAACTAATTGATGACCAGATGGGTAGGATATTAGATGTCTTGAATGAAACGGGAGAACGTGAAAACACTGTTATCATATTTACAAGTGATCATGGCGAGATGCTTGGTGACCATGGACTAATTCAAAAAGGATGTCGATTCTATGAAGGGTTAGTGCGTGTGCCGTTGATTTTTTCGTGTCCAACGCGTTTCGAAAGTGGATTAAAAAGTGATGCTTTGGTAGAACTTGTAGATAAGGTTCCGACAATATTAGAATTAGTTGGCTTACCAGTTCCAACAGAAATGCATGGTCGGTCATTATTACCTATCCTTCAAGGGGAAGTAGATCCGGATCAACATCGATCATCTGTTCGGTGTGAGTTTTATGATGCACTCGGGATGCGGAACCATTCCTTCGCAACTATGTTTAGGGATAAACGTTATAAGATAGTAACATATCATGGACATGAAGAAGGTGAACTATACGATTTAATTGATGATCCTCATGAATTTAACAACTTGTGGCATGTGCAAGAAATGCAAGGCACGAAATTAGATTTGTTAAAAAGAAGTTTTGATACCTCTATGTTTGCTATGGATAAAGGTCCCGAACGAGTCGGTCCAATGTAGAGTTCATCAAGGATGAAAAAGAGAGAAACAACAAGAATTCATATAGATTCTCAATTTTACAGTGAACTCACGTTAATTAGTTGGAGTAATTAGCCAACTATATACTTAATTTTATTGCATTGTATTGAATAAAGTGTGATAATTAGAGATAATCTTTTAAAAAGATAGGAACAAGATCAGATAAATTAAAGATGATGGTTGGGACATAGATGATGCAAACATCACAATCTTGACCATCATAGTTGTGAGAACATCGGTTTCTGAAATATTTCAATAAGAGGTAATACATTCAATCAAGATACCAAATTTATACACTATACATTCTAATTAGTGTATAATTAGGGGGAAAAATGTATCGTATACTGCTATTATCCTTGACTATATTATTAATATGTGGTTTAAATTCAGTAGATGCTCAATTGGAATTAGGTTTTCTTCGCCTTGGTGACTTAGGAGATTTTACAAAACCTTCACTGGAATTTGCTAAAGACACCTTTAGCACAACGGAATTGGGAAAAGCTGAGATAAATAGTGCTACATTTAAGAAATATGCAGTCGTCTGGTGGAATGATGGAGATTCCGATCCAGGTGCATTGTCTAATGCACAGCTTGATGCAATCTTAGAATATGTAGAAAGTGGTGGTGCATTTCTATTAACAGGTAAGGCTTTTAGTTATGCTACTCCTCTGGGTCTTGAAGATGCACAACCCAGAGCCTTTGGTCCTATTGTGGATGATGGAAGTAATGTCGGTATAAATGTTTTAAAAGAAACTATTGATAGTGGATTGATTGAAGGACTTAAAAACGTAGACGGAAAAGATCCAGCAATTAATGATAGAGTACAGCTGAATTCTACAGGTTTTCCTAAGAGTGGTGACTATTACGATAAGCTATGGAAGAATTTCACTACAATGGCACATGCTTGGGAAGGTGGGATAAATTATACAGATAGAATCGCTGCTTTTGGATATTGGAAAGCTGGGAACGGAAAAGTTTTTAATTTGAATTGGCGTCTTCCCAACTATCATAAGAATAATGAGAGTATAGATAATTTGCATCAAGTGACAGAAAATATTATTAACTGGTTAGCGAGTGAATCAGAATATTTAGATGTTTCCTCACACGGTAAGTTACCGATTGTATGGGGTAAGTTAAAGAACGAAAGGTAGATATTTTAAGCGGATATTACACACATTCAGTTTCATATCACACTTGGAGGTTAATGTGAAACTCAGTTATAATTTGGCAACTACACTACTTGTTGTGTTCTTTTTTTGTTTGATAAATGCTAACGTAGGCATCACTCAGATGGAGGAGAATGTTCAAAGTGTAGATGTACCAGAAATAACAGCATTGAAGGTTCATCCAGAATCATTAACGTTAGAACATGCACGAGATGGACGCCGGATTCTTGTATCCGGTCAAACAAAAGATGGTAATTGGGTTGATGTGACGACATGGGCAGAACTAAAACCTTCTACTGGCATTAAGATCCATGAAGATGGTTATATCTTTCCAGAAGAAGTAGGTTCATCCAGTATTACCGTCTCGGTGAAGAATATTACCACCGAATTGCCTGTAACAGTCAAGAGTATTGATGCATCGCCGGTGAGTTTTGTACGCGATGTTATGCCGGTTTTGAGTCATGCAGGTTGTAACAACGGTACCTGTCATGGTTCTGCAAAAGGTAAAAACGGATTTAAACTATCTCTTCGTGGATATGATCCGGATTTCGATTATGAACTACTCATTGAAGACATTACAGGAAGAAGATTTAACCGTGCATTCCCTGAACAGAGTTTAATGTTACTCAAGCCGACATCAGAGGTGCCACATAAAGGGGGTCAGGTAATTAAACCTGATTCACGTGATTATAAACTCATCCACCAGTGGATAAGTGAAGGGGTGGTTTCCGATGTAGGAAAAACAAAACGTGTTGAAAGGTTAGAGGTTATACCTGATTCAGCTGAACTATCAATGCCAGGATACAAACAACAGATGTTGGTAATCGCACACTATGCTGATGGTTCGACCCGTGATGTGACCCGTGAAGCAAAGTTCACCAGTAGTTTAAATGATGTTGCTAAAGTGACAGACGATGGTGTTGTAACAGCTGAACGTAGAGGTGAGACTGCCATATTAACCCGTTATGAAGGTGCATACAGTACAAATGGTATTATCGTAATGGGAGATAGAAGTGGTTTCGAGTGGGCAGAAACATCTGTGTATAACTATATTGATACACATGTTCACAACAAACTGAAACGACTAAAAATCTTACCTGCTGAACTTTGTACGGATGAAGAATTTGTACGTCGTATCTATTTTGATATGACAGGACTCCCACCTACTCCTGAACAGGTACGTAATTTCTTGATGGATACAACCGCATCTAAGAATAAGCGGGAAAAACTTATTGATTCATTGGTAGAAACAACAGAATATGTTGACCATTGGACACATAAATGGGGAGACCTTTTACAGTCAAACCGTAAGTTCCTCGGTGAACGCGGAATGTGGTTATTCCAACAGTGGTTACATGACGAAATTACTGAAAATCGTCCATATAACGAGTTTGTATATGACTTGATTACCGCAACCGGTAGCGCATATTCCAATCCTGCTGCAAGTTATTTCCGTGTGTCCCGTGAATATACGGCTGCAGTGGAAAACACAACACAGTTATTCCTTGGTGTACGATTCTCATGTAATAAATGTCATGACCATCCATTTGAAGTATGGACACAAAATCAATACTACGAATTGGGTGCGTTTTTTGCCGATGTCCAATTGAAAAATGGCCGATTACCTGGTGAAGAGATTGTATATACAAGTTTCAATCCGACACCAGTCAAACACCCAAGGACATTAGCAGTTGTTGAAGCCTCAGTACCATTCGGAGAAATCAAAGAGGAAGCTCAGGATAGGCGTGAATCATTTGCTGAATGGTTAACATCTGCAGAAAATCCAATGTTCGCTAAAGCAGGTGTAAATCGTATATGGAGTTATTTCATGGGACGCGGTATTATTGAACCTGTGGATGATATCCGTACGAGTAATCCACCCAGCAATCCTGAATTACTTGATGCCTTAACCAAAGATTTCGTGGAAAATAGTTTTGATATTAGACATATCATGAAGACTATTGCCAAATCTCGCACATATCAACAGAGTATTAAAACGAATAAGTGGAATAAATCTGATAGTATTAATTTCTCACACGCAACTGCCCGTCGTTTGACAGCAGAACAATTGTTGGATGCGATTGGTGTTGCTACTGGAAGTCAACCTAAGTTTCAAGGTGTGCCGAAAAGTTTTCGTGCAGTACAATTACCGGACAGTCAAGTTAAGGATGACGGTTTTCTAAAATTGTTTGGTCGTCCTGAACGGGAAAGTTCGTGTGAATGTGAACGGACAACTGAAGTTAGTTTAGCACACGCCATGAACCTAATTAACGGTCCGACTGTTGCGGATGCAATTATTGATCCAAATGGACGAATTGCACAACTCATCAAAGACAAAAAAGATGATCGTACTTTGGTTGAGGAGTTGTATCTTGCAACATTTGCCCGGTTACCACAGAAAACTGAATATGCGACAGCGGTAGAATTTCTTGCAAAAGCCGAATCAAAAGAGGAAGGTGCGCAAGATCTGATGTGGGCATTACTCAACAGTCCCGCATTTCTATTCAACCGTTAAGCCCAAAACCAATTAGTGAACTTCTTAAGTTAGAAGCAATCACTATAATGGAGGAAATAATTGATGTTATCGTTACCACAAGCGCCCGGGAGATTATGTGACGGGTTCTCACGTAGAGAGTTTTTCCGCGTGGGTGGCGCCGCGATGCTGGGCATAAGTTTGCCACAAGTATTGTCACTCCAAGCAAAGGCAAGTACGACAGTTGATGCCGCGAAGCCTCTAAACGGTTGGGGCAAAGCAAATTCTGTCATTCTGTTATTTTTGCAAGGCGGTCCCAGTCACATAGATATTTGGGATCCAAAACCGGATGCACCATCAAATATCCGAGGTGAGTTTAATCCTATTCCAACAAACGTACCTGGCATTCAGTTGTCAGAAACGATGCCGAAATTGGCACAGCAGATGGATAAAGCCTGTCTGATTCGCTCAGTAAGTTATACACCTGCAGGTTTATTTAATCATACGGCTGCTATGTATCAAATGGTAACAGGTGAAACACCAGATAAAGTTGCTCCTTCTGGACAACTTGATCCACCGTCTCCAATTGATCATCCAAATGCTGCAGCACATATTTCTAAGTTTAAGCCACCAGAAGAACCGATGTTGGCTGCTGTTCAACTTCCACGACCAATGCAAGAAAGTGGTATCATTGGTAAGGGTGGTAATGCTGGTTTCCTTGGTAGAGCCTATGATCCATACTTCCTCTTCCAAGATCCGAACACAGAGATCAATCTTGACGATCTGTCACTCCGTCCAGAAGTGCCACCGATGCGTTTACAACGTCGGAAAACACTCCTTGAAACGATTAACGCTAATATGCCAGAAATTGACAAGGTAGCCGATTCCTTCGCATTGAATGAGTATTATGAAAAAGCGTACGATCTGATTTTATCTCAGAAGGCACGAAATGCCTTTGATTTAACACAAGAATCAGATGATATGCGCGATAAGTATGGTCGTCATACATTCGGTCAGAGTGCACTCATGGCACGACGTTTGGTAGAAGCTGGCACTCGTTTTGTACAGGTGAACTGGCCATCAGTTGCTAACGGTAATCCAAATACTACTGCATGGGATACCCACGCAGCAAACTTTGGACCATTGAAAAATCTTCACTGTCCGAAGTTAGACAGTGCAGTTTCTTCACTACTTGAAGATTTAGATCAACGGGGATTGTTAGAGAGCACACTTGTTCTCGCAATTGGTGAATTTGGACGTTCACCTCGTATGGGTATCAGTACTTCAGGGAACGGTAATGCCCCTGATGGACGTGATCATTGGCCGTATTGCTATACTGGTCTTATCGCTGGTGCTGGTGTCAAAGGTGGTCAGGTATACGGTAAATCCGATGCTACTGGTTCAACACCTCTTGAAAACCCAGTGCATCCACGTGATATACTTGCGACGGTATACCATACACTCGGAATTGATCCGCATACCATCGTAATGAACCATTTAGACCAACCACGCGAATTGGTTAAAGGTGAAGTGATTACAGGTATCTTTTAATTAACTAATAATTCTGAAGCCTGCATTTGAAAGTAGTTCAAGTGCAGGCTTTCTAATAGTTCATTGGTAATTCATTATTTGGAAGTTATTAGTGGAGAGTCTAAAATTTCTGATTTAGGGTAATTTGTGAACACAAACCTTCTACAATTGCAGATTCTCACACAGGTATCTGAATTAAATGGAGAGATTATTATGTTATTCAAAATGTCATGTCAGCAACAAAAAGTTTTGGGAATTGCACTCAGTATTACTCTTCTTTTATTTATATTGCCTATAACTTTTGCGGATACTTTATCACCTCGCCTTGATGAAAACGCACCTACTCGCCTTGATGAAAACGCACCTACTCGCCTTGATGAAAACGCACCTATTGGTGTAATAGCCACCCACGGACATAAAACAGGTGATGTAATGTACAGTTTCCGAGGCACAGTGATAGGTTTTCAGGCATTGCAGTCTGACACAGACATGCTTAAAACATTAGATGTGCAAAAAGATTATGGTCTGGTACCAGAGTATATGATTACGTCAACACAAATGCAAAGTGCCATCTACACCCCGCACGACCATATTACTTTGATGGCGATAATAAATTATCATGAGCATATCATGGAAATGGAAGGTTCATATCAGCAACAAAGAGTATATCAAAATCACCCTGAAGGGATATATAGGTTAGATAGTGAAGGTTTTGGCGATATCAAATTTGACACGTTGCTCACGCTGTTAAGAAAAGAGTACTTTATAATCACTGGAAACATCGGTATTTCATTACCAACTGGGAGTATCGTAGAAACGGGTGATGACGGTCAGATGTTACCTTACCCAATGCAACTGGGTAGTGGTTCCTATGAAGCGCGCCCAGGTGTCACTCTTTTTGGCACAAGAGAGGACTGGAGTTATGGTGGTCAATTGCTCAGTTCCTTACCTTTACATCAAAATGTGCACAAATATCGGCATGGCAACACTTTCACTGTGACTGCTTGGAGCACACAACGTGTAAACAATTGGTTCCAGTTTGGAGGACGGCTTCTGTTTTCACACAAAACGGCTTTTAGCAGCAGCGATCCTAAGTTGAATCAAAACAGAAGTCCAATCTACCAAATAGATTCCCAGGGCAACACGCAGCTTGATATCGCTCTTTCAACTGATTTTGTAATCCCCACAGGGACGCATTTTCAACAGAACCGTTTGGCATTTGAGATTCAGGTACCGGTGTACCAAAACCAAAATCTAACAGGGATACAACTTATTAACCGATTACAGTTCACGGCGGGAGCATCATTACATTTTCGTTAGTAAAAGGGAAGAATTAACATGGCGGATTGTTATGTGGTCAAGACACATCTTATGGGATACATTTCACCATAGTTTGACCCAGTAAATGATTGGCAGAGAGGTAATTAAAAATGCCTGATATATCACTTTGTATGAAAGCAAAAACAGGACACAAACAACTGCAATCACTTTTCCAGATAGTCCTGATTCTCTTTTTGGCTGCAGGTATCACACATGCACAGGTTGCCCCGCAGTTGACAAATATCACACCCCGTGCTGCGCAACGCGGACAAACAATTGATATTACTCTTGAAGGGAAGAATATTAATGAGAAGGCAGAGATATGGTTTAACAATCAGGGTATAACGGCAACTATTAAGCACAAAGCTCCGTCTGCATCAGTTAGGTTTTAATGGTTCTGGCATCTCTGGTGATGTACCGACAAATCCACGCCTGGTTCTGTCATTTGAAATATCAGAAGATGCTCCATTAGGTAACCATCAAATACGGTTAATAACACCTAACGGTGTTTCCAATGCACAAAATTTTATTGTCGGTGATTTACCTGAGATGATGGAACAGGAACCGAATGGTATGATGGATGCAGCGAATGTGTTAACATTACCTGTCACCGTCAATGGTACTGTTAACTCTATAGAAGATGTGGATTATTTTCGATTTAATCTCAGAAAAGGTGCACGTTTAATCTGTGATATTAATGCCCAACGTATGGGATCAGCATTAGATTCCTATATTGAATTATATGACCCAGCAGGAAATGAAATTGTCAAGAGTCAAGATGGAAATGGCTTAGACTCCTTTATTGATTACACAACACAGACTGATGGTGAATACACACTATATTTACGGGATGTTCGATATCAAGGCGGTGGAAATCACAGATATAGATTAAGCATTGGAGAGTTGCCATATCTACAGAGTGTTTTCCCTCTCGGAGGTAAACGCGGTGCTGCAAACAATGTTACTGTCGCTGGGGCAAACTTAGGATCTCTTAATACGTTACAACTTAATATATCTCCAGATGCCTCAACTGGAATTCAGGAATTACGTGTTAATACTGAAAAAGGATTAGAGACGAACCCTTACCCTTTTGCTATTGGTGAGTTTAACGAGACGAATGAAACTGAACCCAATAATACATTAAAAGAAGAGACCAAAATAGGTACACCAATAACAGTGAATGGGAAAATAGAAAAAGCCGGGGATGTTGACAGATATTCTATCACAGTGGAAAAAGGCGCAACCTTCGTAATCGAAGTACAATCCAGGCAATTTCGATCACAGTTAGATCCTTTATTAACGATATACTCACATAAAAAAGGTGAATCTGAAGAGGATATTGAAGAACAAGTCATCAGTGTAAATGATGACGCCAGTGGAACAGATGCAATTATCGGATTTTCTGCTCCAGATGCAGGTGATTATGGTATTTCTGTTCGTGACCTGAATAACAGTGGGGGTGGAGACTATCCATATAGACTTACGATACGACCTTTAAATCCGCGGTTTCAGGTTAATGTGAGTACAGATAACCCACGTATTTCACGTGGTGGTACATTTGTCATGACCGTTTCAACAGCTCGGATAGATGGATTCAAGGGTGGACTCAAGTTTTATTCACCCGATCTACCGAAAGGTTTTATTGTAAGTCCAACAATCTTATATCCTACACAGAATCAAGCGATGTTAACTATAACTGCTCCTGACGATGCAGATTTAGGTCTACATACTTTTTCTATTGTAGGGGTTGGTTCAATCGGTGGTCGTCGCATAGAAGTTGCAGCAACTCCAAAAGAGATTTTGTTGACGGTGATGGAAGCACCTCCTTTCACACTTGAAGTAGCAGATATTGATATAAATGTTGTTCATAATAAAACGACAAATTTCCATGTAATTGCACATCGCAGGGAAGGGTTTAATGATGCGATTGCATTAAATGTGGCAGGTATTCCAGTAAGGGTATCTGGTGGAAAAGCCACTATCTCGGCAGGAAAAAATAGTACTATGATTTCTCTTCGAGCTGGAACAGTTGAACGCCGAGAACAGTTTTCTGTAGTTCCTACTCCAGGTACAAGTTATATTTCTGTGACAGGGTCAGCAAATATAAACCGTGAAAATTATACTGAAGCCACACCGGCTATACCACTAACTGTCCTTGAAGCACCATTTATAGTTACAATCGAACCCTTACGTTTTAGCATTGTGTTTCCAAAGTCTAAAACTGCGGATGAACCTGTTGCTGCTGTAGAAGGAGATGCAGCGGTTGTACCTGTCTCAAATCCTTCGCCAACTGAAAATACTGATATTGAAACAGCGGAACAAGTCGATCCCATTAAGAAATCTGCCACACTCACAATGAGTATTGTTCGTCGTGGAAGTTTCACGGATATCGTAACTATTACTCCTATACTGATACCAGAAGGGATTACCGTTCCTGAAGCTACAATACCTATGAATGAGAATGATGTTGAAGTCGATCTTGAAGCAATTAGTACATTAGAAGCAAAGACGTATCAAGTGAAGTTCCGTGGAACTGCAGTTATCAATGGCACTCCATTCGTACAAGAAAGTCCAATTATCAATGTGAAAATCATTAAGTAGAGATTGGTTTATACGAACCAAATCTGTTTATAGAGATTAGAAGATTCAAAGAGGGACATATATAAATATATGTCCCTCTTTTTGTATTAAGATTCAATCGCTAAACCGCTGTCATTTAAGGTTGGAAGCCAGTTATTTAAATCACGGATATCCGTGATACATTAATTTTAAGACGCTGAAATTCGTGCAAACAATCCTATATTGTGATATACTTTTGCAAACTAAATTCTGTGATACTTATATAGGGGGCATAAGTGTTGTCTCGACGTAGTTTCTTCAGATCCTTGGGTTGGGGAAGTTTTACTGCTGCCCTCGGTTTATGTTTTGGGCCGGGGTTAGTTAGGTACCTTTATCCACGAGTTCTCTATGAACCATCATCTATCTTTAAGGCAGGTTTTCCTGCAGAATATCCACCGGGGAGTGTGAGTGAAAAATTCAAAAAAGATCCCTTCGGGGTTTGGATTGTAAGACGAGAAGATGGTGTATTTTATGCCCTTCTTACAACTTGTACACACCTTGGTTGTACGCCTCGCTGGCTCGGTTCAGAAAGTAAATTCAAGTGTCCTTGTCACGGTAGCGGTTTTGACCGGGATGGGGTCAACTATGAAGGACCAGCACCAAGACCTCTTGAAAGGGTTGAAATAACCTTGGCAGAAGATGGACAGCTTCAAATTGACAAATCAGTCAAGTTTTTAGGTGAAAAAGGTCAGTGGGAGGATGCTGGGGCATCTTTAAAAGTCTAATATCAGGTTGAAATTGCGTCAGGGTCAATGTTCGCATCAATAGATATAAAGGAAGATAATGAACGAAGAACGTAAAGGACTAAAACAAAAGATTACCGATTCCGATATATGGAAATCAATTTTTCGCCACGGTTATGAAGACACCGGCCGACGCTACACACTACAAATACTACAGAACGTTTGGCTTCACTTACATCCACCCCGCATTTCACGCCACGCCCTAAACTTTAGATTCACTTGGTGCATGGGAGGTATCACATTTCTCATGTTTTTGGTGACTGCTGTTACCGGTGTTTTGTTAATGTTTTACTACCGTCCAGTTGCCGAATACGCCTTCAAAGATGTCCAAAACTTCGAATTTGATATTCCTTTTGGTATGCTCCTACGAAATATGCATCGATGGGCTGCACATGGAATGGTAATATCTGTGATGCTTCATATGTTCCGTGTCTTTTTAACAGGTTCATACAAGAAGCCTCGCGAATTTAATTGGGCAGTCGGTGTCATATTATTACTTATCACCTTTTTCTTGAGTTTTACGGGGTATTTGTTACCTTGGGACCAACTTGCATTTTGGGCAGTTACAGTCGGGACTAACATGGCTAGCGCGACACCGGTCTTAGGTAATGAAGGTCCCTTCACACCAACAGACATAGTAACAACATCTAATGATGTACGGTTCGCATTACTCGGTGGAACAATGGTAGGTGAGTCAACACTATTACGATTCTACATTCTACATTGTGTCGCAGTCCCATTGGCTGCAAGTGCATTAATGGCGTTACATTTTTGGCGTGTCCGTAAAGACGGTGGTATCTCCGGTCCTCTATAAGTAATGGACACATGCTATACATTGGATAAGTTAAATAAGATTGCTCTTTATGACTGTGGTAATAAAATTAGGTTAGACGAGAACTATAGACAATTCAGAGTTAAAGGAGAATTGATTTAGATATGGAGAATATTATAGCATTAATATCGAAACCTGATAATGTTCCGATTTTGGCTATGTTGTTTCTGGTACCATACTTTCTCTGGTTATCATATAAACAGGCAAGGCAAACAGATCGGATGGGTGTTCCATCAGATGCGGAACTGAATGATAAGGTTTACGTGTGGCCATATCTATGTCGTAACGAATTTGTCTGTGCTATAATCGTCATGTTAGTTCTTGGTGTCTGGTCAATTATGATTGACGCTCCTCTGGAAGAAATGAGTGATCCTGCCAAGACGCCTAATCCATCCAAAGCACCGTGGTATTTCCTCGCACTACAGGAGATGTTAGTCTATTTCGACCCTTGGATTGCTGGGGTCGTCTTACCAGGGCTTATAATTGCTGGTTTGGTAGCAATTCCTTATATCGATATCAACCCTAAAGGAAAAGGGTATTACACACTTAAAGAACGTCCATTTGCTATTACAGTATTCTGTTTCGGATTCCTAATACTATGGATTGTATTGATGATAGTCGGTACATTCCTAAGAGGACCAGGATGGAATATCTTTATGCCTTGGGAGAAGTGGGATCCACACCTGATTGTACCTTTAACTAATATCAACTTATCCTACCTTTTCGGTATACGTAATGACGTTACAGCAAGTTTCTTCGGATTCGTCGTTGTATCTGGATATTTCGCACTCGGTCCCCTCGTCTATATCATATTTAGAAAAACAAGCCAATTCATTCAACAACTTGGACTGGTAAGATACGTTATTGTCTCCTTTTTGTTCTTGTCAATGATGGCGTTACCCATAAAGATGTTCTTGAGATTAGCATTAAATATAAAATATGTTTGGGTAACCCCTTGGTTTAATATCTAATATCTTATATATCTAAATTTAGAGATAAAATTCAGTTCTCAATATTGTTCGTAAATATCGATTCACTTGGAGGTTATACATTTCGTGAGGAGCAAGAAAGAAATTCCCGCTGAAAGTAAATCTTATTCTGTATTGTTTTTTATTCTATCAGCACTGTTAGGATTGGTAACTATATGGGGTTTCTGGAGTGAGATGATTACCCGTCGACCTTGGAAAGAGATACAGCAACAGTTTTACCAATATGAGTATGAGAAAACAAAAGCAGAATTGGTAATAGCTAAGGATAATTTACCTGAAGAACCCTCCAAACCAGACTTAGATGCAAATGAATTGAGAAAACTGAAAAAGGATATTGAAGATAAGAAAGTCGCATTGGATGAAGCAATGCAGGACAGGAAATTTGAACAGAGTAAATCAGATGCAATCAATTATAAATATCAACATAGTCTTCATGAAGCACACGGAGAATATACTGACACTGTCAAAAAATGGAAAGAGAAACTTGATGAGTTTGAACAACGAATTGAAGGGGAATTGACTTCAGCGGTTCTGGTAGCTGAAGCTGTCTATGCTGATGTAAATAAATCTCTTGCCGATTTTTATCAGAATAATAACGATCCTACCAATGCTCTAAGTACCTACCTAATTGCACAAAAATACAAACCCACAGATACCTCTATAAAAGATGGGATCACTGCCTCTCAAGCATCGTTGTCAGTTCTTGAAGCTGAAAAAGCACAATTTGAGCTTGTTTCTCGTCTTGAAGAGAAGTTAGCAGACGTTGGTGGTATCAAACGGACTTTTCTCGGTAGTTTATTAGAAAATCCATTTCGAGAAACACGCACCATTGTCCAATATTACCTTGAGGAATTCGATTATACCGCTGATAGGTGTGCTACATGTCATTTTTCTGTTGATAAGAGTGGATATGAAACCTCTGGTGATGAGTTATTTGAAGAAGTTGAAGGTGATGGCGAAACACTTGTGAAACTTCAACTAAAACATCCCAAAGTAAAACTTGGTAGTGAGACAGTCGTAATTGACGGGTTTGATGCTGAACCTGAAGAATATGAACTTACTGAAACCGGACTCCTCACACTTACTGATATTGATGTATTTGGTGACATAGAGATTTCATACGAAACTGGTTATGACCCAGTTCTTCAGACACATCCACATAGAGATGTTTTACTCGCTAAACATCCAGTTGAAAGATTCGGATGTACCCCCTGTCACGGTGGTCAAGGACGCGCCTTAACTGCCAAAGCTGCACATGCCTTAACTCATGCAGAATATTGGCTCACACCTGTGCTCGGTTTGGATAAACATACAGGAAGAACTTCTGAAGAGAAAAAAGGTTATATGGAGTCAAATTGTCGACGTTGTCATGATGGTGTAATGAAGTTAGATTATGGTGTTGATTCGGATACAAATGTACCAGTAGATTACGCTCCAAATCTTACAAAAGGAATGGATCTCTTTGAAAACCTTGGATGCCATGGATGTCATGCGGTTGAAGGATATAGTGCCCTTAAGAATATAGAAAAAGTAGGACCATCCCTGAAAAAAGTTGGAAGTAAAGTCAAAGATATTACCTGGCTTGAGAGTTGGATTAAAACACCAGAAGCATATCTCCCAAATACAACCATGCCTAATTTCTTCCCTGCTGAGGGAATGAGCCAGGTTGTCTACTTCAAGAATGGTCGACAACGCACAGGTATAGTAACCGAAACTCAGACTGGATATGAGATTAAAGCAGATGATGGTACTGTATATCCTTACTCAAGGGAAAGTGTCGTTCGTATAGTGGATGAGGTAAAATCTATTGCAGCTTATCTTTCACAAATGACCGATGACACATTAGACGATTCATCTGAGCAATACTCAAAATCTGAGAATGCAATCAGTGCCGGTGAAGAAACTGTAAAAACAGTTGGATGTCTCACTTGTCATGCTGTTGATGGCTTAGGAACTGATTTTGCACCAGCATTAGACAGTGTAGGCACAAAAGTTACCGCTCAATATCTCAAACAATGGATCGAAAATCCTAAGGCTTATGATCCAGATACTGCGATGCCAAGTCTACGCTTGAGTAACCGTGAGGTAGACAATGTCGTAGCATATCTGATGAATCTACAGAAGCCAACTACAATTGCCACTTCCACTTCGATTGGTGAAGTAGATCCTAATGAAGGAGAAAAGCTTGTAAGGACTTACGGTTGTTTCGGATGTCACGAAATACCAGGATTCGAGAATGAATCGAAGGTGGGGGCGGATCTTGGTGAATTCGGTGCAAAACTTGCCGAAGAACTTGATTTTGGTGATACAGTGGATATTGATCATAGTTGGCACGGTTGGACAATTGGGAAGATTACCAAACCTCGCCAATATCAAACCCGTCGGATTGTTTCCCGTATGCCGGTTTTCCAAATCAGTGATGATGAAGCAAAGTCTATCGCCGTATTGTTAAAGAGTTTCCAACCACAGCCATACCCACTCAATTATATATTTGACCACGCTGTTGAACCTGAACGCGTTGAAAAACAGAAACAGATCGATGCTGGCAGACGGATCGTGGAAAAATATAACTGTACCGGATGTCATGTTATTGAGGGTGAAGGTGGAGATTATACCGATGTTATCATAGCACACGAAGGTTTGGATCAGATTACTGCGAAACAGTTATCACCTCCACCTCTTCAATCACAAGGTGCACGCGTTCACCCTAACTGGTTATTTGAATTCCTGAAAAATCCTTCTGAATTAAGGTATGGACTTAAGGTACGGATGCCATCATTCGGTATGTCAGATGATGAAGCAACAGCACTTGTGAAATACTTCTCGGCATTAGACGATGAACCTTTCCCGTATGAAACTCTCGCTCCGCCAATGTCTACTCGAACAGAATTACAGGTAGGAAAGCAGATATTCGATGCACTTAAGTGCGACTCATGCCATCCTTCAAAAGGTGAGATAATATCTCAAGGAAGCGATAAAGCAGGTAGACCAGATCTATCCTTAGCCAATGGTAGATTAAAACCAGATTGGCTTATGGATTGGTTGAAAGATCCACAAGCACTACAACCAGGTACGGCAATGCCACAAGCATGGCCTCTTGTCGATGACAAACATCTCCCATACGGCAACTATGCTGGAAGTGATGCTGAAAAGCAGATTCGCTTCGTTCGAGACTACATACTCTCATTAGGTCGTTAATGTAGGTGCGGTCATAATACGTCCCTACATAGGGGTTCCGTCCTATATGAAACATCTGATGATTGTTATTGTCATGATTCTTGTGTGGATTAACGGATTAATCTGGTTAGGAAATCAGATTGATCCGACTAACAGATATCCTACAGAAGTAGAATATAAATATGCAAGATATTGTGCAGGATGTCATGGAAAAGATGGTGAAGGGAATGGACGGATTGGGAGATTCAAGAAATTAGACCCCGCTGATCTGACTGATGAGAATTTGTGGACAGTACATAGCGATGAACAACTTCTGAAAAGCATCCGGGATGGGAAAAACGATATGCCAGCCTTTCACTACTACCTAAATGAAGAAGACCAACAGCAGATACTTGATTATATTAAGGCAAAATACAGGCAATAATTCACACGGATATCCGTGATAGTTGAATTTTACCGTTTGCCAATTAAAATCTATAGGTGTTAATATTAACGTGAACCTTATTTGAGAATGAAGTTATTAATGCCATAAATCTTGTATTCACTGCCAAGGTAGGTACGGTTTTCAAGCGTACCTATAATAAATTATATTATTGAGTTCAGATTAATATTGAATGTATTGAACTAAGGAGAAGACCAATGAAAACTCTGAAAATCATTATTACCCTAATTATATCCGTTTCATTTGCAACTATCGCTTATGCTGGAAATATTACTGGGACAGTCACCTATGACGGAGATGCACCAGCACGTACAGCATTGACTATAAATACACAAGAAAAACACTGTCTTGATACTACAAAAGGAATGAAATCTGAATCACTTGTCGTATCAAAAGGAAAAGGAATCCAAAATGTGGTAGTTTATGCACGTGTTCGGGGACAAAAGGTAACACTACCAAAGACGAATCCAAAAGTTGATCAACTAAACTGTCGGTATCTACCGCATGTCATCGCAGTACCAACCGGTACAACAGTTGATGTGACATCCAGTGATCCTGTTGCACATAATGTTCATTCACATGCAATGAAGAATGAAGCAAAGAATTTCATAGTTGCCGATAAAGGTGTAGTTATTCCATATAAGCTGACAAAAGCCGAACCCATCAAATTAACTTGTGATATCCATTCATGGATGAGCGGCTATATCGTCGCTGTTGACAGCAACCATTTTACTGTTACGGGACAGAAAGATAGTGAAGGTAAATGGATTCATCCTGACGCCTATGAAAAATCTGCCGATACAGGTAAGTTTACTTTAAAGGGTGTAGCAGCCGGTAGAGTAAGAGTTGTAGCATGGCACGAGGAACTTGGTACAGCAAACAAGACTGTTGAAGTTACGGCTGATGGTGATGTTACAGTTGACTTCAAGAGTACAGATTTCAGAAAACCTAAGAAAAAGTAGATAACTATAAAACAGATTTAATATATCTGTCTTGTTGATTCAATACACCTTTCAGAGTGTAAAACACTAATACGATCAGTCATACTATTGAGAGAATAGATAATGCGTAAGAATTCTCTTCTAAGAAAAAAGAGAGTTTATCTCATACTCGGTATAATGCTACTGGGATATATTTTGCTATCTGTCGCACCCGCGTTTGCACAAGACACTACAGATGCAGAGTACCGTCCATTCCCGTTAATAGGTTCACGTAATGCTGCATGGATTGCTGCACAGTTACACCTATTGTTCGGATCCTTTATCCTCGGCGTTCCAATGTTTGCCGTTATAATCGAGTTCATCGGTTGGAAAACAAAGGAAGAACGTTATGACAGAATGGCAAAAGAGTTTATCAAACTCTGTATGGGAGCATTTTCTACAACTGCCCTTTTAGGTGGTGTTCTCGTCTTTGTCCTTTTATGGTGTTATCCAAAGGTCATGAGCAAGCTGAGTGGGATTTTCGGTCCTACAATGATATTTTATGTTATCCTGTTTTTCGGGGAGACCTTTACCCTATATCTATATTCATACGGTTGGGATAAGATGCAAGGACGGTTTAAAGGATGGCATCTATTTCTCGGTGTTCTCTTAAACGTATGGGGAACAGCGATAATGTTTGTTTCCAATACATGGTTAACCTATCAGACAAGTCCCGGAACACAATTACGTAAGCTAACTGAGAAAACTAAGGAAGCTTGGATAGAGAATTCAATAGCACAGAATCCTGAGTTAACACGCTCTGAAGTCATGGCAGATGTGACTGATCACACTGTTATTCCACTACACAACGAAACAACAGGTGAATTCTTAGGGACCGTATGGGAAGCAGTTAACAACTTTACATGGATGCCTGTCAATATCCATCGTCTTATTGGAAATATCGCTTTTGGTGGATCCATAGTTGCAGCATACGCAGCATTTCGTTTCCTCGTTGCAAAATCAAAAGAAGATAAAGCACATTACGATTGGATGGGGTATAACGGGAACTTCATCGCACTATGCGGACTCATACCTTTACCTTTTGCAGGTTATTGGTTGGGTAGAGAAATCTACATGTTCAATAACACAATGGGTATTAACATGATGGGTGCTCTCTTCTCTTGGTTATTTATCCTACAAGCAGTGATGATCGGTGTACTGTTTATTGGTGCAAACTACTATCTGTGGTCTGGAATGGGACGGATAGATGGCGGAGAAGTCTATGCACGTTATCGACCTTATATGATAGCAATAATTGTGATATGTGTTGGAATATGGATGACACCGCGAACACTATCGAAAATTTCAACTGCTTCTGAACTCAGTGCAATGGGAGGTGGGAACCATCCACACATTGGGTTATTTGGGTTAATGACTGCAAAAAATACTGCTGTTAATATCATCATATTAACAACCTTCCTAAGTTTTCTGTTCTATAGAAGATCGGGTAAGTCACCTACTGTGAGTTGGAAAGGAATCGGTAACATCATAATATCGGTTATCTTCTTCTTAGGTGTCGTGTCTATTGTAGTAATTGGAATAGTTGGATTCACAGTTGATACAGATATTCGTGTGAATATATTGACCCCTTGGCAGGTTGTGATTGCGCTTACTGTAATGTTTGCTGTCACAGTGCTTGACATATTCATGTACCGTAAAGCATCAACTTCTGGAACTATCAGATGGGGACAGATAAGCGAACGATCCCAATACGTGCTTATTCTCCTTGCTATCACCTTTACATCACTCATGGGATTGATGGGGTATGCAAGGTCCGGTTTAAGAGAAGGATGGCATATCTTTGGAGTTATGAAAGATAGATCACCAGATGCATTTACCCCTTCATTGAGTAGTGCCGTAAACACTGTATCCGTCATAATGGTAATCTTTTTCGCACTTGTAGGTTTTATCTTCTGGTTAGGTCTGTGGGGTGAAAAGAAAAAAGATACCTCAGTACAACTTGAAGCCGAAGTTTCTACAGGGAACGACGATTAAACAGAGGACAAGAGAATGACCAAGAACACACTTATTAAAATTGTATCTCTGATAATAATGGTAATTAGTTTCATAGCATTTATTTCAGGTGCTGGTGCATTTCCGATCAACACCGAGAACGATCAAGTTTTACCTTGGTCTGTATGGTTTACGATTTCTGTACTGGTTAATATGGTGTTATGGTATCCAGTTATGAAATTGGTGTCTTTCTCTCTGGGTGTGATATGGTTTTATGCTTTTGTAGCAGCACTTGTGCCAAATACATCAACTGCTACTGGAGATGTAACATCATTAGATTGGTCTGATCCGGATGCTGTAGCTGAAATCGGCTTAACTATTTTTAATACCAAAGGACAGTGTAGTGCCTGTCACACATTAGATACCTCTGCCCCAAAAGGGAGATGTCCTGATCTCACGGATATCGGGATGAATGCCGCCACTCGTGTACCCGGTATGGGAGCAAAGGAATATCTCATCGAATCGCTCTATGATCCTGGAAAATACTTAGTGCCTGGGTACGGTAAAATCATGCCTGAGGTATGGAAAAACCCTATTGCACTTTCTAAGTTAGAGATTCAAGCTGTTATTGCCTTTTTACAAAGTCTGGGTGGTGATATTGATCCTGAACCATTCACTGAACCGATAGATAGAGCTGAAATCGGTACTGCAGCTGAAGCACTTCCTCCATTACTTTCTGGGGATCCAGAAGAAGGTAAAAAAGTTTTCATCAAGCAAGCATGTATTTCTTGTCATGAAATTCAAGGATTAGTCAATCCTAATGCTGGAGAAGCAAACGAAGATTTTGAAGTTGTAACTGCTCCAGACCTATCCGAAATCGCAGCATTCAATGAATTGCGTTATATAGAAGAATCTATTCTACTACCCCATGCACAGATTGTCAGTGGTTACGGAAAAGTCACTGTAACCGCTAATGGAATTACATATCAAGGCACCCTTGTTTCACAAGATAATGAACAGATTGTTGTAAAAACAAAGGATGATGCCGGGATTGAAACTGAGCATACTATACTTTTGAGTGAATTGGATGAAGAACCAATAGAAGAACTTGATAATCTTAAAGGAAGAGGTTACCTTACATTAACTGTAACTCCACTTGATGCTGACGGTCCTATCAGTGGAGAAATTGTTGAAGAAACTGCTGAGAGTGTAACACTAAAGGTAGGTGATTCTACACAAACAGTTTCTAAAGATGCTGTAAAACAACAGTTCCGCGGTATTATGGAAGCTGATCGTGAGGAAATCATTGGAGAACTCATCTCAGGGGATATGGATAGTGAGCAAATCGTAATAATGGTTGATGGTAGTGAAGAAACATACGACCCGTTTTGGGACTTTGAAGAGGGTAGCACTATGTTCATTCTTGGTTCAGGTAAGAAACTTCATGTCACATCACCAATGCCGGATAACTTTCCAATTCTATTGTCCGTTGTAGACCAAGCAAATCTATTGGCTTATCTAAGTACATTGACCGGTTCAACATCAACAGAAGAAACACAATCCGCTGAAGCATCTGAAGATACAGACGATACAAGCGAAGAAGTCGCTGAATAGTAGAATAATTCAAAGAAGATAACACAATAGGAGATAACCCATGAAACGCATTTCACTATTCACAATATGTTTCGTTATATCCATCGTAAGTTGGGTTTTTCTTGAGTTTGTTATTGGAGGTGTTATTTCTAAACCAATTCCGAATAGTGTTATTGGGATGTATATGGCGTTAGTTCTCGTGGCAATTTTAGTCCATGTTTCGGTTGAAGATTCGAGATTTCGGGAATTTCTCAGACCTATACATGAAACACTTGTCAATGATCAATACCGTGTCAGACGACTTGTTTTAGTCATAGCAATACCATTATTTCTCACAGGATTTACATATACAAATTTAGCACAAAAAACTCCTCCACCAGGAGATCCACGCGATGCACATCCTACACCTCCTCTTGAGTTAAAATATAAAGATGAAGTCATAGATACAATGCAGAAGGCACAAAATCCTTACCGCCATTATGAAAAGGACGATCCAGAGACATTCAAGTCGCATGTGGAAAATGGGAGAAGAGTCTATTATGATAACTGTTTTTATTGTCATGGCGATCACTTAGATGGCCAAGGACATTTTGCACACGGACTTCAACCACTACCAGCAAACTTCCAAGACCCCGGTATTATCCCGAACTTCCAAGAATCATTCTTCTTCTGGAGAATTAGTAAAGGTGGACCAGGTTTGCCAGCATCAGGAACACCTTGGAATAGTGCCATGCCAGTTTGGGAAGATCATCTCACACAAGAAGAAATTTGGGATGTAATCCTATTCTTATCTGACTATACAGGTTATAGATATAGAACGTTTGGGGAGGGACACTAAAGTGTTTAGAAAAGTATTTGTCCTTCTATCTATTTTAATAGGTTTTACCTTATTTATATCAATACAGGTATATACACAAGACGCTCCAGAAGTTTCTGCCGAAGGTAAGGAAGTATATGAAGAAAGTTGTGCACATTGCCACGGTATTGAAGGGCGGGGAGATGGTAGTGCTGCAGAAAACCTGCTACCAAAACCAAGAGATTTTACGCGTGGATTATATAAAATAAGATCCACTGAGAGTGGAGAACTTCCAACAGATCAAGACCTGTTTGATATTATCACGGAAGGTATGCCGGGTTCGTCAATGCCGGGTTGGGAAACACAACTCAAAGCTGATGAACGATGGGAAGTAGTCAGTTATATTAAGACCTTCTATGATGGCTTTAAAGAAAGTGAAACTCCACCTCGACAGATCAGTCTAAAAGATAAGATACCCTACTCGGAAGAAAGTGTTGAAATAGGGAAAGTTCTATATACGGCTCAAGGTTGTATAGAATGTCATGGAAACGTTGGAAGAGGTGATGGAACATCTGCCGCTACACTAACAGATGAATGGGGATTCCGGACATGGCCTGCAAATCTCGCTGAGAATTGGAACTTTAGGGGAGGGACGGATACCGAGGATATATTTAAAAGGTTTATTGGTGGAATTGCAGGATCGCCTATGCCAGCTTTTGAAGGGGATAGTTTTGAACATTTCGGATTAACAAAAGAAGAATCTAAACGACTTTCTGAAATGGAAAATAAAGATGAAATGACACCTGAAGAGGAGGAAGAGTCAGGTAAATTATATGAGAAAATGGATGTAGCTGTAGAGGCACTATTAGATCTGGCTGAAGGAACTGAACTCACACCTGAAGCACAAAAAATTTATGATGATGCAATGAAAATCGTCTATGAAAAAAGTTGGCATCTCGCAAACTATGTGAAATCTCTTTCACCTGAAAAACGTCCTGAAACTGCTATCGGAAACAACGTCCTACGATCACAGTACAGGACGGAGGATCTTCCAATATTAGGTGATGAGGCATGGGATACACTTCAAGAAAGTTATTATCCTCTTGTTGGACAGGTTGTTATTGAACCACGACAATTCAATCCAACGATTGACTCTGTAAGAGTAAAGTCCTTTTATAACGATACAGAAGTTGCTTTCCTTTTTATTTGGGATGATCGGACACATAATACTGAAATGGAAGAAAACGAAGATACAGGCACATCCTATGAGGATGGAATTGCAATTCAGTTTCCAGTAAAACCTCCCAAAAGTCCAACGGATGAAAAGCCTTATTTCCTATGGGGAGGAAAAAAGGCTGTCTATGTTTGGCAATGGAAAGCTTCTGCAAAAGATCAGATTACAGAACTAACAGTAAAAGGAGTCAATAATGTAACTGTTCAAGAGAAGCAAGGCGACCTAAATGTCAAGGGTGAATACGACAACGGACAATATAGGTTATGGGTAAAACGAACGTTAGCAACTGATGACAAAAAAGATCTACAACTTGAATCGGGTGTTTTTGTTCCAATCGCATTTTCAGCATGGGATGGTGCGAATGGGGATAAAGACATAAAAAGAGTAATGTCGAGTTGGTATTCTTTTGTATTGGAACCTGTTCCATCATCCAGACGATTCATCTATCCACCCATCGTTGCTCTACTTTCTGTTGGTTTATTGTTCGGTTTACGCGGATTTGTTCTACGAAGAAACTCTGTATCTGTTGAAAAAGATATAGAGCAGTAAACATAAGATATATCATACATCTTAATTAGATATACAGTTAATAATGGTGCATCATATAAACAAATGTGCATCGAATACTAAGGAGATAAAAAATGAAGACTAAATTGTTGACTTCACTTGCAGTTCTTCTCGTGTGTAGTTTTGGTCTAATTGTTTTCGCATCCCATCACGAGAAAGATGAAGATATGAATAAACTTGTATTTCCAGAAAAGTATACTACAATGTCAGTTAGTGCTGGTGGTAAAATCACAGGTGTTGTTAAGTTCAACGGTGAAATACCTGAAAAGAAAAAGCTTGAAATTACTAAGGACGAAAAGGTTTGTGGTGCTGAAGATAAGTTTGATGAATCCCTTGTCGTCGGTGAAGGAAATGTATTGAAAAATACGATTGTCTACTTGATCGACATTTCCAAAGGAAAAGATTTTGACAAAGAAGCAAAAATAGAAATTGACCAAAAGGGATGTAAATTCAGTCCACATGTCCAAATTGTCCCAGTAGGTGAACGCATAACGATGTTAAATACTGATAAAATTAATCATAACGTTCATATATTCAGTTCTGTCAATAAACCGGTAAACAAGCAGCAAACAAAAACCCGGAGAAGAATGCCACTCCCCGGTGTCAAAAAAGCTGAAGGTCCCGTAGAAGTGAAGTGTGATATACACGGTTGGATGAAGGCGTGGATCGCTTATGTACCACATCCATACTTTGCAGTGACAAATGAGAAGGGTGAATTCACACTCGAAGATGTTCCGGCTGGAACATATAAATTAGGGTATTGGCATGAATACTGTGGCAATAATAATAAAGACCCAATGTCCGTAACTGTCAAATCTGGTGAAGAAACCAAGCAGGATTTTTCTGTAAAAGTTAACAAGTAGCATGGTGTGAGTAATCATATTACGGTTGAAAATCTAACGCACACTTACGACACACGGTGTGCGTTAGATCATGTTAATTTCTCCGTATCCCGTGGCGAAGTATTTGGATTTCTCGGTCCAAATGGGAGTGGTAAGACAACCCTTTTTAAGATTCTGTCTACATTGATAACACCAACTGCAGGGGTTATCAATATATTTGGACATGACATATATACAGAACAGAAATTAATTAGAAAACTATTAGGGGTTGTTTTTCAACGTCCAGCATTGGATGTTAAGTTAACTGTTATTGAGAATTTAAGACATCAAGGACATTTATACGGACTTAGAGGTAGACAACTTAACCACAAGATCAATGAACTTCTAATTCAGTTTGATTTAAATGATAGAAAAAAAGATCTTGTAGAAGAATTATCTGGAGGATTACAAAGACGAGTAGAAATAGCAAAAGCACTACTTCATTCTCCACAAGTATTATTACTTGACGAACCAAGTAGTGGGTTGGACATAGGAGTTCGAAAACAACTGAGTGAATATCTTTCTATTTTGGCAGAGAATGAAGATATTTCTATTTTACTCACAACCCATCTCATGGATGAAGCGGATGAATGTACTCGAGTTGCTATATTGGATGAAGGACGATTAGTTGCACTCGGAACTCCTGACGAACTCAAATCAAAAATTGGGGGAGATGTGGTGTCGGTAGAGACAAGAAATAGTCGATCCTTATCTAATGCGATTGAGGATAAGTTTGGTGTTTCTACTACAATAACTGAAGATTTCATACATATTGAATCTACTCGTGCTAATGAATTCGTAAAAGATATAATGGTAGCTTTTCCTGATGACATACTGAGTGTTCGGTTGAGCAAACCTACTTTGGAAGATGTCTTTATTAAGTTGACAGGAAACAAATTTGTGTAAGGAATACACAAAGTGGTTAACATTCTGGTACCAGTTTCAACTATCTGGTGGCGCGAAATCATCAGATTTTATCGTCAGCGAAGTAGACTTCTCAGTGCTATCGCACAACCCTTAGTATTTTGGATTCTCATTGGTAGCGGTCTTAATGCATCATTTCAACCGTCAGGATTCAATGAAGATATAGGATATATTGAATACTTTTATCCCGGCATAGTTGTTTTAGTATTGCTTTTCACAGCCATATTCGCTACAATCTCTGTCGTAAATGAACGCCGTGAAGGATTCCTTCAAAGTGTACTCGTATCGCCTGTGTCACGCGGAAGTATTGTGCTCGGACAGGCTTTAGGTGGAACATCATTAGCACTTCTTCAAGGTATCCTTCTACTATGTCTTGCACCGCTAATCGGTATTAAATTCAGCATTACATCCATCATAATTACTGTTGGTGTAATGGCACTTTTGGCGTTTGGTTTAACGAACCTTGGTTTAATCATTGCATGGCGAATGGATTCTACACAAGGTTTTCATGCAATAATGAACCTTATACTCATCCCCATTTGGTTGCTCTCAGGGGCATTCTTCCCAACTGTTGGAACACCCATCTGGTTGGAATGGGTTATGAAATTAAATCCTTTGACATACGGACTTGCAGCTTTTAGGTCTGGTATATATAAAAACACATATCAACAGATGGAGAACATACCATCTTTGACACTCTCTATAATTATTATATCTATTTTTTGTGTATTGACTTATTTGGGGGCTACGTTAACAGCGTCCTCCAAAAGAATTTGAACGATTCGGAAAAGAATTCAAAGTGCACTTTAAATAAAGTGGCAAAACAAATTAATGTGCACATGTTAAGGAGAATTTGATGGACAAATGGCTCCCTGAAAACGTCTCAACGTTCGGACAAGGCGTTGATGAACTCTTCATGTTAATCTATTGGATTACTTTGATTGCCTTTATTTCGGTGACGGTTACACTCATTGCTTTTCTCATCTTATACCGTCACAGACCAGGACATAAGGCAACCTATATTGAGGGTAGTACAAAGTTAGAAATTCTTTGGACAACTGTGACAACGGTTATTGTTTTTGGTTTAGCTTTGTTTAGTTATCCACAATGGAATAAAATAAAATCACCAACAGATTTACCACCTCCAGAAGTTATAGTTCAGGTTAGTGCCAAACAATTTAACTGGGATATGACTTATCCAGGTCCAGATGGTGAATTTGGCACTGAAGATGACCTCGAATTAGAAAACCAATTACATGTTCCTGAAGACAAAGTTGTACATATACACCTAACATCCATTGATGTAATCCATAGTTTTTTTGTTCCAAATTTACGACTAAAACAGGATGCATTACCAAACAGATTCATCACTGTCTGGTTTGAAGCAACGAAACCAGGTAAATTTGAAATTCCATGTGCTGAACTATGTGGATTCCAACATTCTGGTATGCTTGGATATCTAACTGTTCATTCACAAGCCGATTACGATGCTTGGAAGGCAGAAAGGTGGCCTCCTCAATAAACTCTATAGGAGTGACCTAACATAACAGGTTTAGGATTGATAGGTTACGAAAGGAGTAAAGATAATTATGCAAGAAAATGAAAATATGTCACATGAAAATGATAATGATGAACACCATCTGCCTGCGAATGGTGACAATGCTACAGAATCACATGACCATGATGTTGACCATGATCACGACCATGACCACGAACACGACCATGACCATCATCACGAAGAAAGTTTCATAAGTAAATATATCTTCTCACTTGACCACAAGATGATTGGGAAGCAATTCCTTATCTACGGTCTGATTATGTTCTTTGTAGGTGGTGGACTTGCCTTACTCTTTAGATGGCAACTTGCTTACCCAGAAAAACCTCTTCCCATAATCGGGGCTTCTCAACAGTATATTGATGAAGGAGAAGTTGTCACCGGGGCTGATAAGATGTGGGAAAAGATCTTCGATTCGGATAAGGAAGAATGGATCGAAGTTAACATGCCAAGTGGTGTTATTGAACCTGCGTTCTACAACATGCTATTTACAATGCATGCCACCATTATGGTCTTTTTCGTTGTTGTGCCAATCCTTGTGGGGGCATTTGGGAACTTCCTAATTCCACTGATGATTGGAACACGGGATATGGCGTTCCCAGTTCTAAATATGCTCTCTTTCTGGCTGGCTGTACTGGCAGCAGTTATAATGACCGCAGGCTTTTTTGTACCGGGAGGACACGCTGCAGCCGGTTGGACTGGATATGCCCCGCTATCCGCTGATCCGCAGTGGACAGGTGTCGATTGGGGACAAAATCTATGGGCAATCAGTCTGTTAATTCAAGGATTCTCATCATTAGTAGGTTCGATTAACTATATTACAACTGTAATAAATATGCGTGCACCGGGAATGACCTTTTTCCGGTTACCATTAGTTATATGGTCCTTATTTGTCGTCGCAATCCTTCTGCTACTGGCATTTCCCGTACTGTCCTCAGCATTAGCACTTCTCATCTTTGATAGACTTGCCGGAACAACATTCTTCACTTCAACCGCTGAAGGGGGAGGTGACCCGCTACTGTGGCAACACTTGTTCTGGTTTTTCGGACACCCTGAAGTATACATCCTTATTTTACCCGGAATGGGTATCGCCTCTGAGATTCTTCCAGTCTTCTCAAGAAAACCAATCTTCGGTTATCGCTCTATGGTGTATGCTATGATTGCAATCGCATTCTTGGGTTGGATTGTTTGGGGACACCATATGTTCCAAAGTGGTATGCAACCTGGTCTTGGGGCATTTTTCATGACCACAACAATGCTTATTGCTGTCCCTTCGGCTATTAAGACATTCAACTGGTTGGGTACGTTGTTCCGTGGTTCTATACGGTTTACAACACCTATGCTACATGGTATCGCCTTCGTTTCAATGTTCGTAATTGGTGGATTGAGTGGTATCTACATGGCAAACACACCGGTAGATATCTATATTCATGATACCTACTACATTGTTGCACATATTCACTATGTTGTTTTCGGGGGAAGTCTCTTTGCAATCTTTGGCGGAATCATCTACTGGTTCCCAAAAATGTATGGAAGATATATGAATGATACCTTATCAAAAATACATTTCTGGTTAACATTCATCTCTTTCAATTGCACATTTTTCCCAATGCACATACTCGGCGTTGGTGGACATATGCGTCGGATTTCAAATCCAATGCAGTACGAGTTCTTGCAAGGATTACAAGGTATTAATATCTTTATAACGATGAGTGCTTTTACACTCGGTTTTGCCCAATTAATCCTTTTATTCAACTTCTTCTGGAGTATGGCGCGTGGCAAGGTCGCAGAAAAGAATCCATGGAATGTAACTACATTGGAATGGGAAGCACCGACTCCTGTACCACATGGCAATTTTGCACAAATTCCTACTGTATACCGAGGACCTTATGAATATAGTGTCCCTGGAGAAGAATCAGATTGGATTCCACAAGCACAACCTGAACATGCACCCGCGACTGGTGGTGATTAGTTGAACATGAGTCATAGGAAGATGCTTCTGCGGGATTCTGTATGAATGACGAAATCCGTTATAATCCTTGGTTACACAGGGTTGCAGTTCTCACTGCAGGAGCAACCTTCCTATTGATTGTAATAGGAGGAATTGTTACAAGTACTGAATCAGGTTTGGCTGTTCCAGATTGGCCAACAACCTTTGGGTATAACATGTTTCTCTACCCATTATCAGAAATGGTGGGAGGCATATTATATGAACACAGTCATCGATTGATGGGATCACTTGTTGGATTGTTGACGATTACCTTGTTGGTAATGTTATTAGCAATAGACACCCGAAGGTGGTTGAAATGGCTTGGATTAGTAGCACTGATCGCAGTAATAATTCAAGGGGTTCTTGGTGGACTTCGGGTAACTGAACTCAGCATTACTTTAGCAATTCTACATGCCTGTTTGGCACAAGCATTTTTCGCATTATTGTGCGGAATTAGTTGGTTTACATCACGCAAATGGTATACAAACACTAAACAAACAGATGGTGTAGATAATAGCCAAAATACAAAGAGATTACAAAGATTAAGTCTACTAACAACATGTCTTATATATATTCAACTGATATTCGGAGCATTGTTACGACATATTGGGAGTAAACTAAGTTCAACACTTCTTTTATATATTTTAATAGGTATACATATACTTTTTGCCCTATTGATTACGCTTCATATTTTTTTGTTTATCAGACGATTTTTTACTGTAGCAAATGAATCACATGAAATTAGCGGGAGATTACCTTTAGTCTTACTTGGATTAGTAGGAGTACAGATTATACTCGGAATTGGTGCCTATCTAACAAGATTGACATTTATTGGAGAAACAATATCTACTGTTCTAACGGATCTAATTACCACTACCCATGTCGCTGTTGGTGCACTGATGTTGGTGAGTAGTTTTGTTATGACATTAAAATTGTTTCGGTCAAGATTATCCTCAATACCTGTGGAAACAACAATTGGCAATAAATTGGTCACAGAGTGAATATGCGTTATACAACAGTTCCATTACCTGACACAGATAATATACAATCCTCAACGAAATCCTCTGTATTTGCTAAAAGAGTTGAGGATTATATTGAACTCATTAAACCCAGAATGGTAGTAATGATACTGATTACTACTGCTGCAGGATACTATCTTGGTTCACAAAACACTGTGGATTGGTTGATGTTTCTACATACCCTTATCGGATCAGGGTTAACTGCTGCTGGTGTCTTAGGATTGAATCAATATCTTGAACGCGATATAGATTCTCAGATGAAGCGAACACAGGAGAGACCTATTCCCGCGGGAAGAATATTTCCTATGCAAGCACTCCTGTTCTGTACCGTTCTCACTGCAGGGGGAATGTTATATCTAACGTTCATAGTTAATCCAATAAGTGGATTTGTCATTTCACTTATAGTCGTCAGTTATCTGTTTGTATATACACCATTAAAACAAAAAACATCCCTATGTACACTTATCGGAGCATTTCCAGGGGCATTACCCCCCGTCGTTGGATGGGTTGCAGCACAAGGTAGTCTATCGGGCCAAGCATGGGTATTGTTCGCAATACTCTTTTTATGGCAATTGCCACATTCACTCGCCATTGCATATATCTACCGCGAAGATTATGCAAATGCAGGTCTAAAGTTGCTACCTGTCATACATCCTGATGGCAAAAGTACACGGAGGCAAATAGTAGTTAACTGTCTCGCTCTATTCGGTATAGGATTACTACCGACAATGTTCAGCATTGCAGGCGGGTTCTATTTTCTTGCAGCACTACTCATTGGTGGAATGTTTCTTGTCAGTGGAATCTATCTACAGAAAACACATTCTTTGAAGGCAGCACGTTATGTCCTATATGCATCGTTAATCCATCTACCACTTCTTTTTATAGCAATGGTAATTGATAAAATATAGGTAAATATATAAAGGTGAATTTATGCAACAAGAGAGACGTATAGCAAATTTGAAGCTTGGAATGCTTTTAGGGTTACTGTTTCTGGTATTATTTGCCTTCGCAACATTATGGATTATCTTGCAGGTTGATGTTCCTCCTCTAATTAAAACTATCGTTTCTGGGGTTACGACAATAGTCGCAACTGGGATTGGGATATTCCTAATTGGTCCTGGACTTATAATGATAATTTCTTCAATTATTAAGGCGACTCATCAATTATTTGGACGATTATTTCGACTATTAAGGCAATTAACTGGAAGATAAGAGAACAGACTCGAAAAGATGAATCATACTCACATTGAAATAACTGAAAGTCGACCATTGAGTAATGCAAAATTGGCTATTTTTATCTTACTCGGTGCTGAGACGATGTTGTTTGTAGGTTTGATTGGTGCTTTTCTTGTATTTAGAATGGGGAGTGTTACTTGGCCACCTTTATCGCACGCTGAAATTAATCTTCCACGATTGGTCACAGGGATAAACACCGTGTTGTTGATTATAAGTGGATATACAATGTTTCAAGCGTTGCGTGCTATACAGAAAGATAGAATTAAGCAACTCCGAAATATGTTGATTTTCACTGGAGTATTAGGTCTACTCTTCTTAGGGATTCAAGGAAGTGAATGGATTCAACTAATCGGTAAAGGATTGACATTACAATCTGGTATATATGGCGGTATCTTCTATGTACTGATTGGATGTCATGCTGTCCATGTATTCGGTGCTGTAATCTGGTTAGCGGTAGTTACAGGAAAGGCTATAGCATTAAAGTACTCTCACACACATCATACTGGTGTAGAAACCTGTACGATATATTGGATTTATGTTGTCGCTCTTTGGCCAATTCTCTATATATTAGTATATCTGGCATAGGATAAATGTATGTTACAAAAAAGTCTTCTATGGATAATCATTCTTGGGTTTGTAATTTTAGCAATTCCCATTACACTTGAGGCATGTCCTGCTTGTAAAGAATTAGATGAACCCATCGCAAAGGGTTTTAATTGGAGTGTTCTTTTTATGATGGCTATGCCATTCACCGTATTCGGTGTAGTAGGGGGTACTGTATTCTATCACTACAAACGTGCTAACCCTAATAAGGATGTATAAACAGCTTCATTGAAGGAAGAATATGTCAAGCGATGCTTTAAAAAATAATAGTTTTGACTCCTGGGTACAGAATATTGACTGTAGAAAAGGAATGGCTAAGCTGGCATCGCGAAGTGTGTCTCTAATCCTAACTGACCCTCCATATTTCCTGGATGGATTGGATGACAATTGGGATACAAACCGAATCAAATCAAGACTAAAAAAAGGGGTAATCGGTGGAATCCCAGTAGGGATGAAATTTGATCGGGCACAAGGACATAACCTATACAGGTTTTTGAAACCTGTCGCAGAACAATGGTTTCGAATAATTAAACCAGGTGGATTTGTTCTCTGTTTTTCACATCCAAGACTATCACATCGTTCTGCTCTTGCTATAGAAGAGGCAGGTTTTGAAATTAGAGACATGTTAGCATGGCGATATGAAGGACAAGCTAAAGCGTTTACACAAGATCATTTCGTAAGAAAAAGCAAGTTGCCAGAGGATGAGAAGGAGAAAATAATTAAGGTTTTGGGGGGTAGAAAAACACCGCAACTCAAGCCACAAATGGAGCTTATTATTCTTGCACAGTCTCCACGAGAAGGCACTTTCGTTGACAATTGGCTTCAGCATCGAACAGGTCTTATTGATGTGTCGGACCCAGTTGTAGAAAACGACAGATTTCCAGGTACTGTGATACCTGTAACTAAACCACGGGAGAAATTTGGACACATCGCTGCAAAGCCTGTTCCGCTACTACGACATTTAGTTAGGATATTCTCCGCTGAAGGGTCAGTCGTATGTGATCCATTCGCTGGTTCAGGTTCTACCGGTATCGCAGCACGTATGGAAGGACGAAACTTTATCGGATTTGAGATTGATACTGAAATTGCAGAAATTGCTGATGCTCGAGTTGAAGTTGGAACACATTAGCAAGAGGCATCGCAAAATACATACAGACTGATTGTTCTTATAATCATTTAGCAAATTGTAATAACGGACAGAAACAAATAAAAAGGAGTAAAGTATAGTGGAAGAAGCTACCACTTTAGATCATTCTGAAGACGTATACGAACCATCGCTTACACCTGACAGTCTCGGTAAACTTGGGATGTGGATCTTCTTAATAGGGGATACCATGTCATTTGGAGCTTTACTTGCAGCCTATGCTGCAATCCGTGCTGGAGCAGGTATAATTGGATGGGTTCCTCCAAGTGATATACTCGGTATTAACCTGACTGCTTTTATGACATTCTTACTTATCTGTAGTAGTGTCACAATGGTAAAAGCGTTAGAATCAATTCAAAAAGGTAATGTGGGTAGAATGTGTGACTTTCTTGGACTTACTATCCTTGGAGGTATCATATTCCTTGGATTACAAGCCTATGAATGGTACCATTTGATTACGCACGGTTTGACACTCACTGGAATACCTGAACACAGTATTTCAGGTGCTATGATCAGCGGATCAACATTGTTTGGACCTACTTTTTATGCAATCACAGGATTTCACGGTCTACATGTAACTGGTGGAGTGATTTACCTTATTGTAATTTTGAGAAATGGTTGGTCTGGACGCTATACTGCGGATTTCAACCATGAAGTTGAAATAGTAGGTCTGTATTGGCACTTTGTTGACCTAATTTGGATTATGGTTTTCACTTTTATCTATCTATTGTAGGAGGAAACAAATATGGCTCAAGATGGACACCACAAACATCCAAGATATTTTTTAATTTTTATATGGTTGGCTGTGCTAACTGCTATTGAGATTGGAGTAGCCATTCCTAAATACTCAGTAGTTCTCAAAGCTATAATCCTCATTGGATTAGCATGTGGGAAGGCATACTTGGTTGCAGCTTATTTCATGCATTTGAAACTTGAGAAACGGACCTTAGCAGCAATTGTAATTACTCCATTTCTTATCTGTGTCTTTCTGGTGATTATGTTAATACCAGATTTAACATCAGATTCACGACATGAAGGTGTGGAAAAACCCCCGACAGAAGTAGTAAATACATCCGATCACTAAGATCAAATTTAAACCTGTTCCTATTCTATAGGTAGGCAATGATGGATAATCCTAACGAAAACCCTAATCAGGAGGCACATAGAATCGAAAAAAGTTCTATTCCTTGGATAGTATTAGGTGTAGTTATTCTTTGTGTTGCAGGAATTACACTTTGGTCATCTGTAAACTCAAATGATAAAGCACCTGAACATACTCCATTGGCAAGTGTGCCTGATTTCAGTCTAACAAATCAACAAGGTATGTCGTTTGGTATATCTGATTTGGATGGAAAATTATGGGTTGTCGATTTTATCTTTACTAATTGTCCAACAATTTGTCCAATTATGACACAAGAAATGGCAGAACTACAGGCAGAAATTGAAAACGATAAGGTCATTTTTGTGTCTATCACTGTTGACCCAGAACGCGATACACCGCAAGTTCTTTCTCAATATGCATTAGATTATGGAGCAAAACAAGATAGTTGGCACTTCCTAACGGGAGATAAGGAACAGATTTACAATTTAGCTAACAATGGTTTTAAATTACCTGCTGCATATCATGAAGGTGTATTTCCACATAGTAGAAAATTCGTGGTCATAAAACCCGATAGAACAATACATGACTACTATGACAGTCGCAGTAAAGCTGCTATGCAGAAAATACGAAAGGATATAAAGCAACTACTCAAGAATGAGGAAAATAACTGAACCTTTTAATCTCTATTCTTGCTTTTCTGATACATTTTCCTTTCGGATTTTATCGGGTTCGATATAGAAAATTTAGTCGTCCCTGGGGTAGATGCTTATATATTCCAATAGTCCTAAACTTTGTAGTACGTCGTTTTATTCTTCAATGGCATTGGCAGACAGCATTAGTGTATTTATGGCCAGCTACATTACTCGCACATATCATTGGAACATGGATTGGCTATCACTATAAACCGTGTAATGATATGAAAATAGAGTAGTATAACCTTACAATTATTAATGAGATAAGATGATGAAAAAAATATACGTCCCTGTTGACAACTCCGATTATTCTGATGCAAGTATCGACTTAGCTGTGGAATTCGCCAAACACTTCGATTCACAGTTGGTAGGATCCCACGTTTACGCAGCGAAAATGCATGACGTACGCTTTAAACAGATGGAGTATACCCTTCCAGAAGAATATCAGGATGAAGTTGAACTCGAAAAACAGCGACGTATACATGACACACTTATTACTATGGGACTCCAACTCATTTCTGACTCCTACCTTGAGGTTATGAAGAAGAAGTGTGAAAAGTTCAATATACCATTTGAACCACAAATGCCTGAAGGGAAACACTACATTAAGCTTGTAGAAGATATCCAAGAAGGGGATTATGATCTCGTAATTATGGGGGCACTCGGGATGGGGGCAGTAAAAGATAGCCTAATCGGTGGAGTTACTGAACGCGTTGTTAGACGGATTACCACCGATACACTCGTAGTGCGAAACCTTGACCCAATCGAAGAACAGCAAGGTAACATTCTTGTCGGTATTGATGGAAGTCCTGAATCGTTTTCAGGACTAAAAACCGCTATCCAACTCGGACAAAAGTTCAACAAACAGGTAGAAGCTGTCGGTGTATACGATCCATATCTACACTATATCGTTTTTAACTCTGTAGTGAACGTACTTACTGAACGCGCCGCAAGAACATTCAGATTTAAAGAACAGGAACAACTACATGAAGAGGTAATTGATACTGGATTAGCGAAGATATATCAATCCCACTTAGAAGTCGCTCGTTCTATTGCAAAAGAGGAACACGACTATAATCTAAAAATCACACTACTTGATGGTAAAGCCTACGAAAAAATAATACAATACACCCGTAAAACAGAACCATGGTTACTCGTTTTAGGACGCATCGGTGTCCATAGCGAACAAGAAATGGATATTGGAAGTACTGCAGAGAATCTACTACGTCTTGCACCATGTAATGTACTCCTATCAAGTCAACGATATTTCCCACAAATAGATGTAAAAGCAGAGGAAACATTAGTATGGACTCAAGAAGCAATGGATCGAATGGAGAAAGCGCCTCCTCTGGTACGCGGTATAGCAAAGACTGCTGTGCATCGGTTTGCTATCGAACGCGGACATTCTGTCATTACAGAGAGTGTTATTGAAAAGGCTATGGAAGCAATTATGCCACAACGCGCTTCAGAGAAATTAACACGCGTGGCAAAAGAGATCGCTGAACAGAAAGTAATCGAATTAGGTGATGTCCAGACATATATCTGTGGTGAATGTGGGTATGCTGCACATAATCAACAACCTGTCGTTTGTCCCGTATGCAGTTCTCCCCCAGAACGATTTCAGATGGTTAATAAGGATTCTCTGGATCATATTGCTATTGATGAAGGTGGTGCAGAAGAAGAGGAAACATTCGATGGTGTACGTCTACAGTGGTCCGAACAAGCGAAAAAGGCGTTGCGTACCGTTCCACGTGGCTACATGCGTCGAAATGTCAAAGCACGAATTGAAAAATCTGCTCGTTCTCAAAAAATACATACTATTACAAATGATTTTGCAACTCACATTATTGACGAAAGCATGGGGGAAGCAGCAGCAGTTCGTGAAGATGCCCCGGAACTTAGAGCCATGCAAACTCAGACCGAATCACAAAACACTCAAGACGGCAACAACTTTGCAAGTTCTTTACAATGGACAGAAGAAGCAATTGACCGGTTAAACTTAGTCCCTGAAGGTTTCATGCGTAATATCACCCAAACCCGCATAGAACAGAGAGCAAATGAAGCAAAAATTACTGAAATAACTCTCGATTTTGCCGCACGCGTTATTGAGGATGGAAGAAGTCTGGCAAATGAAGTATTAGGTGAATATTATCAGCAGACGCAAGAGTAAAAAGGTTAATCCAGTATTCAATAGATGTTTCTGCTGAGTATTAATAGCAATAGGATCGATATGGCTGATTTACCCACTATTACTTTTCAGATCCTCGGTCCAAATGAAGGTGCTGCAGAAGGTTCCACACAAGGTCTCTGGTTTAAAGTAAAATCTGATCCTCCTCCACAAGAAGACTTGTTAGTTGCCTTAAAAGTATCCTCATCAAATGGAGAAGTGAAACAATCAGGGGTTATCATGATTCTGAAGCATGAATCCCATTCTGCAGACTTCTTCTATAAGACCGTTCTCGGTGAACTTGACGTTTGGTTGGAAATTGAACCAACCTCCTCTCTCCAAAATCTTGAATTTCCACTTTTTACAAATGAAGGTTATGTTGTTGAAGGCAGGATATACATTTCCTGAGTACAACGTCGGTAAGTTGTCGAAAATAGTTCCATTTCAGTGGAACGGTCCGGATCGTGGTTTGTGGACAGACGAAAATAGGTGATATTGAACTCACGTTATTTTAAATACATGTAGGATTAACAATTCGTAGGGCTCTAAGGTGTTAAGAATCATGAATAACACACATATTAACTCTGATGCAGGAGGGATGTAATGAACAATAAAATTTCTATAAATCGAGTAATTACAGTATTAAGTCTTTTAATTCTCTTTTTCTTAAAGACCAGTTGGACACATGTTGTTGCTGATACAGAAAACGCTGTAAGTAATAATTGGCATCAGTGGCGTGGACCAAACAACGATGGAATAAGTAATGCCACCGAAGTTCCAAAAAAATGGAGTCAAACAGAAAATGTTAAATGGCGTCTACCACTGCCTGGAGAGGGTGCTTCCACACCTGTAATTTGGGATGATAAAATCTTTCTTACCTGTGCTGATGGTGCTAATGTGGTATTGATTTGTGTTAACACACAAGGAGATGAAGTTTGGAAACGCACGTTAGCAACAGGCAATAGAAGATCTCGTGGGGATGAAGTTAACTTCGCTGCACCGTCACCTACCACTGATGGTAAACATGTATGGGCATTTTTGGGGAATGGGGATCTGGTTTGTTATGATTATGATGGAAATCAGGTATGGAAGACAAACCTGCAAGAACGGTACGGGGAATTCAACCTATATTTTATAATGTCAACTTCACCGCTCCTCTACAAAGATAGGTTATACTTGCACCTAATTCATAGTAATGCATGGTTAGTTCTTGCACTTGATAAGATGAACGGTGAAGAGGTATGGAAACAGAAGCGGAAGAGTGATGCTATACAAGAATCTGAACAGGCATATACATCACCTATGTTATATAGGGACGCTGAACGGGAATTTCTTGTTGTCCATGGGGCAGACTATGTCACAGCACATAAGCTTGATGATGGAAACGAAATATGGCGATGTGGTGGATTCAATCCAGCAGAAAATTACAACCGATCCTTCCGATTGGTCGCTTCACCAGTTTCAACTGAGGGGTTAATAGTTGTGCCTTCAGCAAAAAATGGTCCTGTGATAGGAATTGACCCATCAGGAAGTGGTGATATTACCGATACTCAATGGCAAAAGTGGAAACTAAGTAGAGGTACACCTGATGTCCCTTCACCTCTAATACACGACGGTTTAGTATATTTGTGTCGTGAGAATGGTGATCTGATCTGTATTGACGCAAAAACAGGTGAGCAACTCTATAGACACCAGACACATCGACATAGACACCGTTCATCTCCAGTATATGCAAACGGACATATATACCTAACCGCAAGAGATGGTGTTGTAAATGTTGTGAAGGCAGGTAGAGACTTTGAGATAGTTGCTACAAATAATATTGACGAAGAAATCGCAGCATCTCCTGTTATATTAAATGGCACACTATACCTACGAAGTTATGATGCCTTGTATGCAATTGGACAGAAAAATTGAAAAGCTACAAGGAACTACCCGATGATGCTGGCTCTAACATCGTTGGACAAGTTAAAGCACAAGCAAACAGAGTAAATCAACGGTTAAACTCTGTAAAATATACTATAGCAATAATGAGTGGAAAGGGGGGTGTCGGTAAAAGTGCTGTCACCGCCAATATAGCTACCGCATTTACTTTAGCAGGTTGTTCTGTAGGTGTTGTTGATGCAGATATAAACGGTCCATCAATTGCGAAAATGATGGGAGTACGAGATACTAATTTAGAATATACTTCAACAGGTGTCAAGCCAGCAATCACCTCACTCGGAGTAAAAGTCATCTCAATGGATCTACTCCTATCCGAAGATCATGCACCAGTATTATGGAATGCACATTCTCAGAAGGATGCATTTACTTGGCGTAGTACAATGGAGGTTGGCGCATTACGAGAATTTATAGGAGATACAGAATGGGAAGAGTTAGATTATCTCCTCCTTGATTTACCACCTGGTTCAGAACGTTTAGCAAACGTCGTTGAACTGATACCCTCTCTTAGTGGTGTGGTTGTTGTAACTATTCCCTCAGATGTATCACAACTGATTGTAAAGAAGTCTGTGACGATGGCGAGGGACGTCCTTAAGGTGCCAATTATTGGGGTTGTAGAAAATATGTCATACTATGTTTGTCATCATTGTGGTGAGAGTGAATCACTCTTTTCTAATGAAGATTCTGTTGAAAATACTTTCCAATTCACTTTACTCGGTAAGATACCCTTTGATCCAAAACTATCACAGTGTAATGACAGTGGAATACCCTATTTAGAACAATTCCCCAATAATCCGGCAAGTGAAGCTATCGTTGAGACAGCTCATAATATACAAAAATACTTTACCACACTAACTTAACATGTGATTGAACATAACTTCTCCTACAACATTTATGGAGATAAAAAATGAAATTCCTATGTATAGAATGTGAAACTGCAATGAAATTTAAGGATGTAACCCGTCCTGAACAAGGATCTATTACCGCTGTTTTCGAATGTCCTGACTGTTTTACAGAAATAGCAATGTTCTTAAATCCATCCGAAACACAAATGCTGAAATCGATGGATTTAAAGCTTGGTGGCAATAATGAAGCTGCACAACCGATGCAGATGGTCCGTTCCCAACTGCAAACAGGTAAAGAAGATTCGATGCCAAACCCAACATTCGATACAAATACAGGTGAAACTGAAGGTGGGAAATGTCCCTTCACCTCCGTTATTTCTGAAGCTTACGAAGAGGAATCCGAACCTAAAACTGAAGGTATTGAATGGACACAAGACGCGTTAGATCGTTTAGAACGGATACCTGCGTTTGTTCGACCAATGGCAAAAATGGGGATTGAAAGTTTCGCAAAAGAAAATGGACATACAGAAATCACTGCCGAGGTAATGGATCAAGCACGTGGGAACTTCCCTGCACAGTTCTAAACCCACAAATTGGTTTGATGAGTCCAAGTTATTAAGACTATAATTAACCTACTTGGAAGATGTCAACTCTTAACCTTTGTGTGTAATATTTCTAACGTCAGGAGGATTATCAATGGTGGCTAACGGAGAAAAGAAAAAACTCACCTTTGTCCCTACAGATTCATTATATCCTGAAGAAGATGGAAAGCCAATGGCTGCAAGCGATCTACACAGAAGTCAGTTAATCAGGACGTTACACGTTATTGAAGCATTCTACGCAACAGATCCAACTGTCTATGTATCAGGTGATATTCTGATATATTACGAAGAAGGTTTGCCAACTAAATCTATATCACCTGATGTCTTGGTCTCTTTCGGTGTAGGTATGAAACAACGCAGAACTTATAAGGTATGGGAAGAAGGGAAGACACCAGAATTTGTGATGGAGTTCAGTAGCAAGAACACTTACGATAAAGACTTAACTGACAAGATCGAGATTTATGCAGCACTAAAAATACAAAACTATTTCCTATATGATGCTGAAGATCTATATCTACCATCGCAATTGATGGGATTTGAGCTAAAAGATGGCAATTATGTCAATTTACCCCAAGGTGAGAACGGTATCCATGCTACCTCAATCGGCTTAGATTTCCAAGTATTGGATGAAGGGTTAGGTATTTATAATCCATCTACGAGTGAGTGGTTACAAACCCCCGCAGAAGCAGCAGAAACCCGAGCAGAACAGGAAGCAAAACGAGCTGATACTGCTGAAGCAGAAGTCGTTGAACTTAGAGAACAGATCGCTCGTATGCAATCGCAATCTTAATTAGTTATCTGAAGTCTTATGGATACCTGGAAACAGAATAATCTTAGAATACAGTGGATAATCTGATATAAACAATGCGGACGATAGTAGAACTCTCTATCAGGTTTATTCATCTAACTTCAGCAATAATTTGGTTTGGAGGTGTTTTCTTCACAACATTAATTACAATGCCAATAGTTCGACAGAACTTGATAACGCAAGACCTACTTAAAATACACAATCGATTTCGTGGTATCATCTCATTGATGATACATGTACTATATACAACTGGTGCAATCGTTGTGTTTATTGTTGCTTGGAACAACGATATGAAATTAAGTGCCGAATATATGATTTTCTCTGCTGCAAAATTAGGAGCATTCGGATTGATGGCTCTATTTTGGGGTTTATACAGTTCTCTATATCGTAAACAACTTGAAGTAGCACCACCCAATAGCAGTATCAGCATACCAACACATATCAATCTATTCGGACATTTAACACTCTTTTCAGGATTAATTGTTATCGCACTGGCATTGCTATTAAGAATTTAAATGGAAAAAACTAAAGTTCAGGCAGTCTCTTGGAATATAACCCGGTTGTGTAATCTTAAATGTACACACTGCTATCTTCCCGCAGGTTTTGTTGATACTGAAGAATTTCCTCAAGGATACGTAAGAGACACAGAATTAACCCAATCACAATGTTTTAATGTAATTGATGAAATTGCTGAAATCAATCCAAATATACTACTTATCCTCACAGGTGGAGAACCGTTATTACGACCAGATATTCTGGAAATTTCAAAATATGCTTCTGACACTGGATTCCTTGTGGTAATGGGAACAAATGGGGTTTTGCTCAATGATGAAGTTGTTGAGAAAATGCAACAAAACGGTGTTACAGGCGCAGGTTTGAGTATTGATTCCATACAACCTACGAGTCACGATAAATTTCGTGGAATGGAAGGCGCATGGAAAGCAACCATGAATGGTGTAGAAGCACTAAAACGTGCCAAACTTGATTTTCTCGTACAAACATCCGTCACACAATGGAATTACGATGAGATTCCACAGATTGTTGAATATGCATATCAGTTGGGGGCGAAAGTTCTAAATCTCTATTTTCTTGTTCGGACAGGAAGAGGGAAAACTGTTATGGATATCACTCCTATACAATATGAGAAAATGTTAGAGACCATGTTTCAATTACAGTCAGAATATAGTGGGAAAATGTTAATAGCAGCGAAATGTGCTCCACATTACAAACGTGTTATCTATGAACAACAGTCCGATTCCGCATTTCTTCAAGGTTACCCAAGTGGAACTTGTCCATGTGGTATCTACTACTGTCGTATTAGTCCTGAAGGGGAGCTTACACCTTGTCCATATCTTCCAGTAAGTGTCGGTAATCTAAAAGAAGAAAGTTTCGTCAAACTGTGGAATGATTCTGAAACCTTTCACGATTTGAGGGATAGAAATCGTCTTGAAGGAAAGTGTGGTGCTTGTGAATTTAAAGAGGTTTGTGGAGGTTGTAGAGCACGCGCGTATGCTACTACGAATAATTACCTTGCTGCGGATGAATCTTGTGAATATCAACCAGGACAAGAAAAACAACCTATTCAATTTGAAAAACGGACTGCCTTTGCATCAGAACCAGAGTATGATCTCACCTGGAATGAGGCTGCAGAACAAAGACTAAAACGCGTACCTTCATTTGCCCGGGGAATGGTTGTCAAGAGTGTTGAAAAATATGCACGGGAAAACGGACATCATGAAATTACACCTGAACTCATGCAGACTGTCAAAAAACGGTTTGATAAAACAGGAATTCCCTCTTTTAGACCACGACGTTAAAATATTTGGACAAATCACATACAGTCGTTGATATAAATAGTAGAGGTGCATTGTATGCTATCACCAGAACAAATTACATCCTTTCAAGAAGATGGATATCTTATACTTGAAAATCTTATAGATACAGATATAATTAACGGATGGCGGGAACAGATATGGAAGCATTTTGATTCCAGCTTGGAAACTCCAGAGACATGGCCCGATAATTATGTAGTGGAGAACTTCGGTTTCTCACCACAATTTGGTCAATTACCTGAAATGCAGACGATAATTGAGCAATTAGGTGGAGGACACTTTACAGGTGGTGGGGGATCACCATTAGTGAAATGGCCAAATAAAGATGATGAATGGTCTATGCCGGGAAGTGGTCACATTGATGCCTATGGTCCAGGTGGTTGGAGTCCGTTTATGATGGGGGCAACAACCTATCTCTATGATGTTGAACCCAGTGGTGGAGCATTCGTATTTTGGCCAAAGAGTCATCATACAACCCACGAATACTTCCTTAAGTATCCTGAACAAGTAGATGGAAGTTTTAGGGATATTGAAGGATGGGGATGGCATCTCTTCTCAGATTCATCACCAGAGGGACCACGCGAGTTTATCGGGGCAGCAGGGGATGTTGTGCTATGGCACGCTTATTTATGTCATACGGGTTCTGGTAATATCAGAGACATACCTCGTGTTGGTATATTTGCTCGATACCACCATAAACAACGAGAAGAGATTCGGTACGAAATTCCAGAAGATCTTTGGAAATACTGGGCTATTTAAGGAGTAAATATGAGTGGGCAAAACAAGGTTCAAGAACGACTCACAAATGTTGAAGATAGATTAGAACGGTTAGAGACGCTTTTGACAAGCATAAATGATAAGTTGGAACAACCATCGCAAACTGCAGTTGCTGATGGTGGGGGTACGGAGGATTTCCAACAATGGGTCACTGATTATGTATCAATGCGATTACAACAATTGGTGCCAGAGACATGTGATCATCCTGCCGAAATTCCAAAGGTGGATGGTCCATTTCTTGATAACACAAATGTCCCTTGTACTGAAGAAGTCGTACACAGAGTTAAACGGATTCCTATTCCTTTTGTTAGAGAAATGGTCGTTCAACGTGTAGCAGAAAATGCCCGTTCAGCACAAGTTGAACGTGTTGATATAGATTTCTTTGAACAGGCATCCACATTCTGACAATGTAAAGCCACGGAGGAGTTCCCTCTGCCCGATTTCGACTGGAAGAACTTCTTGAAGGCACCAGGATTTTAATCTATAAGTTAGTGCTTGAATCGGGTTTGATAAGAAAAGCCATTGGATTATACCGATATGGTATCCCTATTGGATTGTTGAATACTATCCATCAATATATTAGAGACAATATGTCATCAATTGGAGCAAGAACACATTTTACACCAGACGAATATCTTGTATTAGAACGCAAAGCCGCATACAAGAGCGAGTATTTCCGTGGAGAGATAGTAGCAATGTCTGGTGCCAGCCGTGCCCATAATCTTATAACCCTTGATATTGCTACTGAAATAAACAATCAGTTATGGGAACAAGATTGCGAAGTATATTCCAGCGACATGCGAGTATGGATTAATCATTTAGAGGCATATTTCTATCCTGGTGTAGTTGTTGCTTGTAATGAACCCAAGTTTGAAGATGATTTTATGGATTCAATTATCAATCCCGTCATAATCATAGAAGTGCTTTCACCTTCTACTGAGGAATACGATAGGGGTGAGAAATTTGAGTATTACAAACAGTTATCCACCTTGAAAGAGTATATCCTCGTGGCACAAGACAAAATCTTAGTTGAACATTATGTTATACAAGGAACAGAATGGGAATTGGCCACCTTAGAAGATCCAACAGATATTCTTATACTTTCTACTATCAGCTGTAAATTCCCATTAAAGGACATCTATAGGCGTGTTGATCTTTGATTTGCTCGGCTAAATGGTGTATCACCAAAACAAAAAACTATGGACTGGGTATTCAACACATTCTCAGAATATCTTGAGTTGGAGATAGCATGTCATCAATTGGAGCAAGAACACATTTTACACCAGACGAATATCTTGTATTAGAGCGTAAAGCTGCTTACAAGAGCGAGTATTTCCTTGGAGAGATTTTTGCAATGTCTGGTGCCAGCCTTACACACGGTCTTATTACGGTAGATATAGCTACTGAACTCAACATCCAATTACGGGAATCAGAATGTAGAGTAGTAACAAACGATTTGCGTGTAAAAACCTCACCAGATGTTTCTTATTTTTATCCAGATGTTATTGTTTATTGTGATGAACCTGAATTCGAAGATGATTCATTCGATACTCTTCTAAATCCTGTCATAATCATAGAAGTGCTTTCACCTTCTACTGAGGAATACGATAGGGGTGAGAAATTTGAATACTATAAGCAGTTACCATCATTAAAAGAGTATATCCTCGTAGCACAAGACAAAATCTCGCTTGAGCATTATGTTATGCAAGGAACAGAATGGGAATTGGTCACATTAGAAGATCCAACAGATATTCTTATTCTTTCTACCATCAGTTGTAAATTATCATTAAAGGAAATCTATAGGCGTGTTGATCTTTGATTTGCTCGGCTAAATGGTGTATCACCAAAACAAAAATCTATGGACTGGGTATTCAACACATTCTCAGAATATCTTGAGAATGACTTCAAAAAACGAATCGGTAAGGATAATCCCACGGTTGCAGACTTATGGGATGCATTTCAAGTGTTATTTCCTGCAACATCTGCACAACTCTTGGTACAGGAACCTGTGGGAAACACTGTAAAGTTCAAAGCACTCGCCTTTTACTATGCCGATGAAATGGGACCATTAATAGATGCTCCACTGGAATATCTTAAACAGAATTACGGTGGTGGAAAATTCAAAATTAACTTTTATCACGGAATGCAGTTCATCGCGACAATAAACTTCAAACCAGAAGGTCCTGAAATATGGAGAGACCTACCAGAAATGGAGGCAATGAATATTTGATGGATAGCTATCAATTATATAATAAATGTCCACAGTGTGGCAAGAAAAACATCCAGAAGTTGGATGAAAACTCTTGGTTTTGTCTGGATTGTGATTGGGATAACTTGTCTGCTATATCAAATGATAATGATGAACTCATTGCATCACTTCTACATGGTGATATACATTCACGACGGATTGCAGCACAATCCCTTATAAATATAGGCGATGCGGATAGACATATAGCAACACAAGCGGATACTGAAATATTAATCAATGCACTTGAGGATGAGGATTCCGATGTACGCTATTTTGTCGCTGTCGCACTTGGGAAATTAGAAGCTACACTCAGTTTGCCAAAACTTAAAGAACTTGCTCAAAACGACACATCAGCCCTTGTCCGGCAAGGAGCAATCACTGCAATTGAGCAGATTCAGTCAGGTTATGAGCAGAAACAGATTTGAGCATAGATTATACCTGTATCAGTAAAGGAGACTATAGATGGAGAAAGTTCAATTAGGATATATCGGTTGCGGTTTTATGGGACAGAAAGTCCATATACCAAATTTCGCAAGTATACCTGAGTGTGAACTTGTTGGACTCGCAGAAGTACGGACAGAACTTGGTAAAAAAGTTCAGAGACGTTTTGATATACCACATCTATATAAAGATCATATTGAGCTTGCACAAAATCCAGATATTGAAGCAGTAGCTGTCTCTGCTGATTTCGCATTACAAGGTGAAATAGCCAAAGATCTATTAAAGGCTGGTAAGCACGTCTTTATGGAAAAACCTATGGCTGTTTCAGTAGAACAAGCACAAGCTATTGTAGACGCATCCAAAGAATCCGGTAAGAAGTTGATGGTCGGATATATGAAACGATATGATGCTGGAAACGAAATCGTCAAAGAGAAGATCGCACAATTCCGGGAAACTGAAGAACTTGGACGGTTGACTTATGCACGAAATCATGCATTTGGTGGAGACTGGGTGTGTAATTTAGATACACCAATGGAAAGTACAGAGGAATCTAAACCCAGTGCCCCGCAAAAATTTCCTGACTGGCTCCCAGAAGAAAGATGGGGATCCTACATCGGATATCTTCAACAATATACACACAATGTCAATTTAATGCGGTGGTTACTGGACGCAGGGGATGATGTAACCGTTAAAGCAGTAGATCTAAATGAAAATGGGTATACAGGAGTTGTAATCTTTGATATGGCGGGTGTGCGTGTAACACTCGAAACGGGTCATGTTTCACACTATCGTTGGGATGAGCATTCTCAGGTTTATTTCCAACACGGTTGGATACACACATGGGCCCCACCATTATTGCTGAAGAATACACCCGCAGAAGTTGAAATATACCGGGCAGGAGAGGATCAAGAAATTACAAGACCAATACCCAGACCATCTTGGACTTGGGCATATCACAGAGAAGCAGAATACTTTATCAAAAACCTTCAAAATCCTGAACCATTCCGTTCCTCAGCAGAAGACACACTAACAGATGTAAGAATATTTGAGGAGATCTATCGTATCTTTATTGACCAGCAACAGAATTAAGTTCTTACTATGTTTGTGTCTACTATTCTAAAATACTTTTAGGATCCAATCCATTCGTCACTTACGTATTAATATCTCCGTATTATTAATATCAATAGCCAATTCGTAGTTTTCCTCAAGATATTTGGCAATAATTGGATGTCTTTCTTCTACAGGAATTCCATCTATTCTATCGAACCAACCCCCAGTCTTAAAGATTACTAATCGTGTCTGGTCCTCTTCTAAGTCAGCAACCACCTCCCGCTGCATTCCTGGAGTTGAGGCATAACACACCATGAAATAACGGGTTACACTGGGTCTATTCGCAAAGAAAAAATACGCACCTTGGCTCGTAAAATCAAATATCTTCTCCTCTGGGGCAGTGTTCTCCTGTATGTAAGATACAACCTTCTGTATTTGTTCAACTTGGTCATCAGGAATATCCACTTGTCCTGCACGTTTAAATTCCTCTGGGGCAAGTGTTCTATTAAACGGATTATTCTGTACGTGTTTCCATCTCCCCTCAAAATTCTGCAATGGATTATGTACTTGACTAACATACCCTAGACAGAGAAGGGTTGGAATAATTATCAACACCGTTTTCAAAATCACCTGTTTACTAATTCTATCTCTTGGCATTTCCAAGTTGTTATCAGTCCTCTTCTTAAATAGATCAATAAATATTCCAGACCATACTCTGTCAAAAGGGAAGAGACATAGAATCCATAGAAACGTTGCCCCAAAGTGTAAGTGTCCACCATCAGATCTACCAAGGGCAGTACGGAAAAATGCGATTCCTCCCAACAAAACCAGCAACAATTTCAACGCATAGATAGGATAAGTTTCATTACTTGATAAGCGTTTATATGTTAGGTAAACTACTGTCAATACATAGACACAAATTGGAAGATACCATCGAAATTTCTCACTCAGTATGAATGCTTTCCATCCTTGGTCTTTAAGAATATTTAGAGTTCCAGATAGACTTGGAAAAGCAAGACCCCACGTTGCAAGTTGATATTTACACTGAATATACGAATTCCAAATTACATCATCTAAAGCACCATGGGACAAGAAATAGATGCCTATCGGGAGAAATCCTAATAAGAGTCCAATACAATAACTTAGGAGTGGCAATGGACGCGTATTCAACGGAATTTCTCTCTGCAAACTATATATAAAAAGAAAAAGTCCGATTGCTCCAAGTGTGTACAACCCTATTTCAGTACTATACCAAAATGCTAAACTGGTAAAAATACCTCCAACTATAATCTTCCAACCTGATGAGATTATCCTTGAAACCCATTCACTATTGTTAGATGATTCCTTCTCTAATCTAATAAATAACCCATTATCACGATGAGAGGAGAGATAATTAGCTATGAAGGCAAAGGCAAGTAATCCAAGTGTGTGTCTGGCAGATACAGAAAAGTTGTTCCCTGAAGATATAAGAAAGCAAATGAATGAGGTAATTACGCCACCACGAAAGATTTGCAATCCAAGCAAGTACAAAGCCACATATCCAAGTGGATTTAATACACGTTCCATTGAGCGGACACCCATCAATGTAGGACCAAAGAACTTACTACCGAACCAAGCCAAGTAGGCGTTTTGAAAGAGTCCATGCTGCACGTATATATCTTTGAAAACTACACCACCATGTAACATTTCGTTTAATGGTGCAACCCTTTCCCCTTCATGGAACATATCTATACCACCATTAATATTACCATTATATAGTAGTAGGTAGATCAAAATAGGCAGAAGGATATACGCAAAGCATTGATAAAGTATCAATAACCCTCTTGTTCTTGGACGTATGTATTCATCCGATGAAATGTCTGATTGTGTGAGAGTGTCCTTAGTACTATCAACTTGAGTAGATCTCGGTTTAGTGAGAATTAAACTAGCCTTCAAAAAGAGTGATAATCCGATGGGTAGTATTAACCAAATCCAACTACTACCATTATAATTTATCAACTGAACCCAACATAACCACAATGGTAAAGAAGCAAGAGCAGACTGTCTGAGTACATGTTTAATTGGTTTTTGAGTGACCTTTACGACCCATTTGGAATAGATTAACCATCCAATCCAATATACGAAAATAGTAATTGGAATACCAATTAGGGCAAGAAGGTAATAGAATATTTCTTGTTGTTTAGGATATTGATTTTGACTAATCCAACCCACTACACCAGATGTGTTATGGAATTCAAAGACAAGATAGTTTTTGAGTGTGAATCCAATTCCAATAGCAAGTGAAAACGCTGATATTGTAATGATACGTAAATACGTACGGAGAGTGGTATCGTAAACTAAATTGAAATCAGGAAATAATTTTCGGAAGGGGTCGAACCAGCCAAGTTGCAGAAATTGCATCTATCTCTCTGTATGGATATAGGGTGTTGAGAAATATTCGTGATGTAGTTATTGTACCACATCACCTTCCACAGGTTCAACTTGGACTTTTATATTTTTCAGGTAATCTATAGCACGTTCTAATTCTTCTGAAGTTCCTTGCATCTCTAACATGACCCAACCAGATTCTTCGGTAACATTTGCGCGACGGATATTGGTTATCACTCCGTACTCTTTACCAATATTGAATATAATTGGTTCAGTAATTTTTTCTGGTGGAAAAGTAAGGCGTACTTTAATTGATCTCCACTGTGTTACACCTGATGGAGGGATTTGGAAAGGAACTTCAATAAAATCGGACTTCGTTTCATCCCATTCAAATGCTTTGATAACACGAATATTATCTTCATAAATTGAAATCACAAGATAGGATACACCAGGGTAGGTCGGTTCACCCCATGCCATTGCGTCTTTTTTATCTTTTTCTGAGAAATATGCCTCGTGGTTTGGATGTGAATGGTAGAATGCCTTAATTGGTCGATTCTTGGTATCTACCTCTTTATGTATAGATATTAAGTCATCAGGATGCATTAAGTATGCTGTTCGAGCATCACGAGGATATGTAATTGGATCTTCCTTATGCATCTCATTCTGGATATTACGGCAAGGTCTGACGAATTCCTGAGAATCTGTCTGGAGTATGACACCACAGCATTCATCAGGAAATTCTGTCTTTGCATGACTACATATCTGATCAAGAGTATTTGGAAGTAATGTAACCATTTCGTTAATAAAATTGTATAATCTATCTTGTAAGAGGATATCTATCCTCTTACAAGTAAACTGTAATATAGGTAGTTATTTCCCGCCAGCGATTGCAGGGATGATTGAAATTTCAGCACCGTCTTCAACCTCTGTGGATTTGCCATCAAGAAAACGGATATCTTCGTCGTTGAGATATATGTTAACAAACCGTCGTATATTCCCATCTTCATCGCAAATACGTTCTTTCATACCTGGATAACTTGTATCCAAATTTTCTATGATAGTGTTGATATCCGGACCTTCTGTTTCTACCTCTGCGAGATTTTGCGTCAATCGTCTCAGAGGTGTTGGTATACGAACTGTAACTGACATGTTTATCCTCCATGTTATATGTGTCAGCATAATGACACAAAGTTAATGTTGAAAATCGAAATTTATAATTTTATAGTTCTAAATTACTTATTACTCTAATATAAGACATTGCTTAAATTAGCAGGACTTGTTTATAACATTAGTGTATAAATCGAGATGAATTCTCATCAATTAGATTGAGTAGTGTAAACCACATTCTTTGTTGTTTTCTTCTGTATCTGCAGCATTCTGCCAACGCCATCGACCAGCACGTTTGGGTTCACCTGGACGGATTCGAGTCGTACAAATCTTGCACCCGAGTGATTCATAAAAATGACCTTGAGAATCTGGTTCAAACAAAGGATTCACTGGTACATCATTTTCTCGGACAAATCTCCAAATTTCTTCTTCTGTCCAGTCGATTAATGGACTTACCTTAAGGATTGGGTGTGCCATGGAAGAAATTATCTCCACTTTCTGGAAATTTTGTCGTGATTCAGACTGGTCTCTCCGCGTTCCTGTTATCCATACATCTAAAGTCTCTAATAGTCGTTGCATGGGACGGACTTTTCGTATATCACAACAGAATCTCTGTTTTTCTCTACTGTCAAAGAATAGGAATTCACCGTGTTCATTGACCATTTTCTCTACTTCATTAGATTCAGGTTGAATTCTCTCTATTTGGATACCGTACCGCTTCTCGACCTGTTCGAAAAAGGTATATGTTTCTTGAAAAAGACGGAGTGTATCAATAGTACATACTCGAAATGGTAGATTGTTCTCTGCAGCAAGATGTATTTGCACCATACCAGATAACTGTCCACTTGTAACTATAGCTGCGCTTTCGTTAAATTGCTTGAAGAGAGAGAATAGTATCTCTTGAGGATTACCTTCTAAACTAATTTGCTGCTTCAATTCTACCATTGAAGCACTCTGAATTTGAAATGTCATTCAATCCTATCCTGTTATACCCTTCTTTATGGAAGTGTCTCCATAATATCGGTTTCCAGTTCAAAATATCTGCTTAGGCTAAAGTAGCGTTCACCCGTATCGGGCAGGATGGTTACAACCGTCTTCTCGGGACCTTTTGCTTTTGCAACTTGTAGGGCAGCATTGACATTTGCCCCAGAAGACATTCCAACTAAAAGACCTTCTTTTTGCGAAATTTCTTTCATTGTCTGATATGCCACCTCTTCCGAAACTGCAATAATATCATCAATAATATCTACGTTTAGTACTTCTGGCACCATGCCTGCTCCTAATCCATCTATCCGTGTCGGTCCAGGAATCCCACCAGATAAAACCGAAGATACCAAAGGTTCCACTGCTATTACTTTAGTATCAGGATTCTTAGCTTTAAGTACTTCGCCAACACCTGTTAATGTTCCACCTGTTCCAACACCTGTTACGAAATAATCTATATCCCTTTCTACTGCATCTAAGATTTCTACTGCTGTTGTTTCTCGATGGATTTTTGGATTAGCAAGGTTTGTAAATTGGTTTGGCATATAATGTCTCGGATTCAGACGGAGTATTTCTTCTGCCTCCCAAATCGCACTTGCCATTCCTCCATGCTCAGGTGTTAGTACGATGTTAGCACCGAAAGCAGATAACAGTGCATATTTTTCACTACTAACATTTTCAGGCATTGTTAATGTAACATTGTACCCACGGGCTACTCCTACAATAGATAAACCAATTCCCGTATTACCCGCAGTAGGTTCAACAATCGTATCACCCGGTTTTAGAATCCCACGTTCTTCAGCATCAATTACCATTCCATAGCTTATGCGATCTTTTATACTTCCACCTGGATTATACGACTCTAATTTAGCATAGATTGTTGCATCCTCAGTCTTTGGTAACGCATTCAAGCGTACCATAGGTGTATTCCCGATAAGTTTAGTAAGATTCTGAGCAATTTTCATATAAAGAAAGGATGAGGATGTGATGGCTGAGATAATTGTTTTAGTTTACGGGCATGACAACACAATTCATGGAGTGTCTTTGTATTTAATACCTCCCGTACTTCCTGCTCAATATCTGCAAAAAAAGTAGCTATCTCAGACGAATTTTGTGTTTCAAATCCTTCTGTAAAATTCACGGGGCCATCAACAGCGGTGAAAATATCTCCAATACGAATTTCATCAGGTGGCAACGCAAGACTATAACCACCATCTGGTCCACGACGGCTTATCGTTAATCCTGCTTTTTTCAGATCCAGCAGGAGTTTTTCTAAGAAAGGACCGGGAATACTACGTTTTTCTGCTAACGCTGTGACCGAAACGAATTCCTGACGATACTGCAAACCGAGTTCTAACATAGCACAAACTGCATACTTCAACTTGGCTGATAAATGCATGAATAACTCCTTGATCTAAACCAATAGGCAAAACAATTATAATATATCTAACCAAAATTGTCAATAAATAATGAATTCCTAACCAAAATAGTCGTGTTTATTGCTGGATTTTATTCTAAGGGTTGGTATCAATAATGATATTTGTTGATACGCACTGGTATTGCATCGTTAAAGATTACTTAGATCAGGATAGTATTTAGATTAACAAAATCAAAGAACTTAAAGAGAATTACGAAATACTTGATAACTGTAAGAATGAAAAGATAGTGATTGAGAAATGTAAAGACTATGACATTCTACCAATCAACTCCACACATTAATTGTATTGAACAACCCCTATTAATATCCACTCTATATATCCAAATATAATCACGTATTACTACTTATATTAACCTTGATACTCTCCTGATGAATTCTTTACATGGATTTTACGTTGATTCACTTATGTGAATTATGTGTAATCTGCGTAATCCATACAGAAGATAGGAATTCATGCCAAGAACTTTAAATACCCACTATCACCAATCTGTTGACACTTTTACATTTATACATTAAAATGGAATTACAGAGATTTGAGGACAAGTGACACCATTCTAAACAGAAAAGTTCTAAATTTAATATAATAAAATACTATACCGGTGTTTCTTACCATATTGTCCCTCATTCATTAATCAGATTATTAGGAAGAGAATTTAGATACAGGAGATTATAATGGCAAACAATGTTTTTCCACCAGTGGAGACGGATTATCCTATCGGTGAAGCACACATTAACAGTTTAGAGGCATACCAGGAAAAATATGCGGAATCAATTAAAGATCCTGAAGCATTTTGGGCAAATATCGCTGAACGGTTGACATGGTACAAAAAATGGGATACTGTTCGGGATTATGACTTTGTAAAAGCACAGATTAAGTGGTTCGAAGGTGCAACATTAAACGCCTGCTATAATTGTCTTGATCGACATGTCGAAGCTGGACAGGGAAATGAGACCGCTATTATCTGGGAAGGAAATGATCCATCCGAGGATAAAACATTCAGTTTTAATGAACTATTAGTTGAGGTTAAGAAGTTCGCGAATGTTTTGAAAGCACAAGGCATTGAAAAAGGTGATCGGGTGTGTATCTACCTACAGATGGTCCCAGAATTAGCAATTGCAATGTTAGCATGTGCCAGAATCGGGGCTATTCACTCTATCGTTTTTGGGGCATTCTCAGCAGAATCCTTACGGGATCGTATTAATGATTCCTCCTGTAAATTGCTTATCACTCAAGATACAGCCATGAGAGGTCCTCGTAGCGACATACCTATGAAAGCAAATGCTGATGCAGCAGTAGTGGATTGTCCATCAATTGAAAAGGTCGTTGTTGTCGCAAGGACAGGTGATGATGTCGAATTTAATTCGACACGCGATATTTGGTGGCATGAAGCAATGGAAACTGCAGATGACGAATGTGAACCTGAAGTTATGAATGCTGAAGATCCACTCTTTATTCTATACACCTCTGGCTCAACTGGAAAACCGAAAGGTGTTCTTCATACGACTGGCGGATATCTGGTATATACTTCTTATACACATGAACAGATTTTTGACTACCATCAAGGGGATGTGTATTGGTGTACTGCTGATATTGGATGGATTACAGGACACTCCTATATTATATACGGACCACTTGCCAATCGTGCAATCACTGTTATGTTTGAAGGTGTACCCAACTACCCAGATTATGGTCGATTCTGGCAAGTGGTAGAAAAGCATAACATCAATCTCTTCTATACGGCTCCTACTGCTCTGCGTGCATTGATGAAAGAGGGAGATACATGGGTAGAAAAGTATGATAGATCTACGCTTAGACTTCTTGGAACAGTAGGTGAACCGATCAAAGAGCCGGAATGGTTGTGGTACTACAATATTGTTGGTGATAAACGTTGTCCGATAGTTGACACATGGTGGCAGACGGAAACAGGAGGAATCCTTATTACCCCATTACCTGCAGCTACTCCATTGAAACCGGGTTCTGCAACTTATCCATTCTTTGGGATTGAACCTGTTATTCTGGATGAAGAAGGTAACGAAGTTCATGGGAATCCTGCAACAGGATATCTGTGTATTAAAGGGGCATGGCCAGGTATCATGCGGACCGTCTATGGTGATCATGAAAGGTTTATTGATGTCTATTTCAGTCGCTTCCCCGGTTACTATATGACTGGGGATGGAGTGTTCCGTGACGAAGATGGATATTATTGGATTACAGGTCGAGTAGATGACGTACTCAATGTTTCTGGACATAGATTGGGAACTGCTGAGGTTGAAGGCGCAATCGGACAACATGATTCTGTTGCTGAAGCTGCAGTCGTGGGATACCCCCATGACATTAAAGGTCAGGGAATTTATGCCTATGTTACACTGATGACGGGTGAGACTCCATCAGATGATGTTGCAGCTGAGATTAAACTTGAAGTACGCAAACATATCGGACCTATAGCAACACCTGATAAAATCCAGTTCACACCAGCATTACCGAAAACTCGTTCGGGGAAGATTATGAGAAGGATTCTACGGAAAATTGCTGAAGGAGATGTTTCAGACATGGGAGATACCTCCACATTAGCTGATCCGACAGTGGTAGATGCATTGGTAGAAGGTAGGCAATAAATACACGATATTTGAACTATCATTGGGTAAGAAAATTTGCCTTCACCGTATTCATGTGTCATATTTGATGATGTAGAAAGGGTTAAGAGTTTAGTTGGAATGAAGGAGTATTTGTGGCAACAGCACAGAAAATTGTCAAGGTATTAAAAGAGCATAATATTACGCATGCCGTTGGTGTTCCAGATAATGGTAGTGCAAAGATATATGAACTCCTACGCGATGAATCACAGATAGATGTAATAACTGTAACACGCGAAGGTGAAGCGTTTGCTATCGCAGCTGGTTTGTATATTGGTGGCAAAAACCCTATCATAATAATACAAAACACAGGTTTTTTGGAATCCGGGGATGCAATCCGCGGTACAGTTATCAATATGGAGATCCCTGTTGTTGTGTTCATCGGCTATCGGGGTTACCATAATCGAGATGAAAATGGAGACTGGGTTGACTCTGTTGCTACCTTTTTGGAACCAACACTAAATGCATGGAATTTACCCTATAAGATGTTAGAACACGATACAGATATTGAAAATATTGAATGGGCATTTAACAAGTCTGATGAATCCTCATTACCTGCTGCAGTACTACTTATTGGACATGCGACATAATCGATATATGAATGGAGTGAATAAGAATGCTTAGTGTTGAAGAAGCACGACAGAAAATGTTAGAGAGTATACCTGTGTTATCCACGGAATCTCGAGAAATACTTGAATCGACAGGATATGTTCTCGCAGAAACACTAAACGCAACTGAAAATATACCACCGTTTGACAATTCTGCGATGGATGGATTTGCTATACAATCAAAGGATGTTAATGGTGTATCTAAAGAGAAACCTACAACCCTAACGGTTGTTGAGACCATAGCTGCTGGATATGCACCAAAGCAGACTGTTGAGAGTGGTCAAGCTGCACGAATTATGACAGGGGCTATGATGCCAGAAGGAGCAGATGCAGTCGTCATGCAGGAGGTCACTGAACTAACAGGAAATACAGTTAGTATTTTTGAATCAGTTGAAGAGAATGAAAATGTACGGTTTACTGGAGAAAGTGTTAGTCAAGGGGAATGCGTTATGTCTCCTGGAAAAGTATTACGTCCTCCAGAAGTTTCAATGCTTGCATCACTGAATTGTACGGATGTTAAAGTCTATCGTAAACCAAAAGTTGCCATTGTTTCAACAGGTGATGAACTAACACCCCTCGGTGAACCGTTGGAACCGGGGAAAATTCGTGATAGTAACAGGTATGGTATTTTTGCACAGGTAGACGAGATTGGATGTGTTCCTATTGATATGGGTATCGCACCAGACGATGAAGTTGAAACTGAGCGTATCTTCCGTGAGTCGATTTCTCAGGCTGATGCTCTCATTACAAGTGGTGGTGTTTCGGTTGGCGAACACGATATAGTGAAAAACGTATTGACGAAGTTAGGTGAGATGAATTTTTGGCGAGTTGCTATGAAACCTGGAAAACCGCAGGCTTATGGCAATATTGAAGGTAAACCTGTTTTTGGACTACCCGGTAATCCTGTATCTTCACTTGTTGTCTTTGAATTATTTGTTCGTCCAGCACTTCTGAAAATGGCTGGACATACTGATCTATTCCGTCCTACATTCAAAGCTATTCTGCAAACGGATGTCACCAATAGAGATGGTCGCGTGAATTATATGCGTGCCATACTGACAGAAGAAGACGGACAATTCATTGCGAAAACAACGGGACCTCAAGGTTCAGGAATCTTACATTCTCTTGTTTTAGCCAACGGATTAATCATTATACCTTCAGGTGTTACCGTAAAAGCAGGTGAGACAGTCGATGCACATTTACTAACCTGATAAACGAGATGTAATTTTATATGATTGTTGATACACATGTCCATGTCTGGGAAATAGATCCACCGAAATATCCTGTAGGACCAACAGCACCAAACTGGACTTCATTACCTGATGAACCGGGAACTGCAGATGAACTCCTTGAGGAGATGGACTTACATAATGTTGACTGGTCTGTATTGGTTCAAACCAGTTGGTCAACGTGGGATAACGGGTACATCGCTGATTCTGTAGAACGATTTCCAAATAGGTTTATAGGACACGGTTTGATTGATCCTCAAGATCCTAATAACGCCGAACAGGTAAGGTATTGGATAAAGGATAGAGGATTGGCTGGTTTCCGATTCCATCCAATGTATTATCCAGATGAAAAGATACTTATCACTGAAGAGAACAAACCATTGTGGGAGGAAATCGCAGCGGTAGATGCAGTTATCCAATTTCATTTACGTGCTGAACATGCAGATCAAATTGCTATCATCGCACAACAGTATCCACACATAAAACTCATCTTGGATCATATGGGATACCCGCAAGTTGATGAGGATGCAACTTTATTTCAACCGATTGTGGATCTTGCCAAATTCACTAATATCTATTTTAAACTATCAGATGTTGCTGGTCGTTCAAGTCAGGAATTCCCGTTTACAGATGTCCATCCATTCATAAAAAAGCTGCTGTTAGCATTCGGATCAGAACGAACAGTTTGGGGAACAGGATATCCTGGTCATCATAGAACAAAACACAACTGGCCAACATTAGTAGATGAACTACGGCTCATACAGGATGGACTTCCATTTTTATCTTCTAATGATAAAGATAACATCCTTGGAGGTACAGCAGCAACTATATGGGATTTATAATCCCATAACATCTTATTATCCGACCTATAATCAATGAAAATGGATACAATAAAATTGGGTTGGGGAGATATGTCATTCACCGATTCAGGGAGAACTACCCGACCACTACTCTTCTTACACGGTACAGGTTGTGATTCAACAGATTGGTCATCCGTAATTGATTACCTTCCATCACATCAACGTCACCTTACTCTCGATTTTCGCGGGCACGGGAAGACTGCTGTTCCAACCCAAACATTTTCTATCCATGATCTCGCTGATGATGTCATTGCATTTCTTGACAGTCAAAACATAAGAGAAGTTATCCTTGTTGGACATAGCCTTGGTGGCATGGTATCAATGAATGTAGCGAGCAGATGTTCTTATGTCATTGGCCTTGTTTTGTTAGAAGGTTGGACAAATCTTAAATCGGCAGGAACAGCGTTTGACTCAGACCGGTTTTACGGGACGCTTTCCGATACAGAAATCATTAAGATTAAAAAGAAATCAAATGAAACTCGATCCTGTTTTAGGACAAGTGTCTGGCAAGAATTTTGGGATACAGTAGCAACCTTTAATGGATACAATTACTTAAAAGAAGCATCCATTCCTATTTATGAGGTATTCGGTGAAATGGGGAGAAATGATGAAACAGAACATCTCTTGAATATTCCACCTAACCCCTACATTCACGTTAAATGGATTCCAGATGCAGGACATTATTTACCCCATGAACGTCCGAAGGAAGTAGCAGAGATGTGTATTGCGTTCTTTTCATCCTTATAACAAAGGGGTTCTCTATTTACCAGTTTTTAATTATCAAACTCACGTTATCTCATACGTTAATAAATACACCTCAATCAAGAGGTTACAGAAAAGAGGAATTATGAAAAAAATCGTTCTATTTTCCGTTCAATTTCCGATAACCTTATTACTTATTTTCTTATTTTTCTTTGGAATATCTGAAGCACAAGACAACACGACTGAGAATAAAGACATGAAATCTGAAAGCGATTCTGTATCTTCTGACGAAATAGTTGAACTTGAGAAAATTTTAGTTACAGGTGAACGTGTCTATTCAACAGCATCTTCACGGTCTATACGAGATTTTGATCTAAACGTCCGACCCGTGAGTACAGCACAAGATATGCTACGACTGGCACCAGGGCTTGTTATCGCACAGCACGCAGGTGGTGGTAAAGCTGAGCAGATTTTTTTGCGCGGATTTGATGCCGACCATGGTACAGATGTCGCTATCTCATCTGACGGTATTCCAGTGAACATGGTCTCACACGGGCACGGACAGGGTTATGCAGATATCCATTTTGCTATACCTGAATTAGTGGAATCAATTGACGTTTTTAAAGGTCCATACTTTGCCAGGTATGGCAATTTTTCGACTGCAGGTGCGGTACAGTTCCACACAAAAGACAGAATTGATAGAAATATGCTGAAAATCGAAGCAGGCGAGTTTAACACCCAAAAATTCACCGGGATGTTCCAGGTACCTACTGTCGGCAAACATCAAAACGCATATTTTGCTAGTCAGTTTTATAATACAGACGGCCCCGTTGAAAGTGCACAGGATTTCCAGAGATTGAATCTATTCGGAAAATTTCGGACAGATCTAAACGAAACAAGCAAACTTTCTCTTTCTGCAAGCTCCTTTAGTTCTGCGTGGGACGCTTCGGGACAAATTCCGAAACGCGCTGTTGACAACGGTTTGATTTCACGGTTCGGAACAATTGACGACCTTGAAGGTGGACAAACAGGTAGACAAAATCTCAATTTGATTTACACAGCAGCCGGTGAGAATAACAGCCAATTCTTGTTTCAACCCTATTTCAGTAGATATAATTTCAAATTGTTCTCAAATTTTACCTTCTTTCTTGAAGACTTGGAAAAAGGTGACATGATTGAACAGACTGATGACCGCACCATTATCGGTTTGAATACCGAATATAAATTTACGCAATTGCTCTCTTCAATACAGGCAAATACAACGTTCGGTGGCGGATTTCGTTCTGACGACATTGCAGTTAGTCTCTGGCATAGCCCAAATCGGAGACGATTAACACAAAGGGTGGATTCAGGCATCATTGAACGCAACATATTTCTCTGGGCACAAGAAGAGTTAATCATTAACACCAAACTACGATTTCAACTCGGTTTGCGCGGGGACTACTTTACTTTTAATGTGGAAGACCATCTTGACACCTTGTCTGGTGAAACAGTTACTTTACCGCATGCTTCAGGATATGCACAGGAAGCCAGGCTCAATCCCAAGTTCAACATGGTTTATAGTCCTATCCAATCGTTTGATATGTTCTTAAATATCGGGACGGGGTTCCACTCCAACGATGCCCGTGATGTGGTGATTGAACAGACAATTTCGGATTTAGAACAAACATACAAAAGTCAAGAGTTGAGTGAAGACAAAATTGATGAGCGTCTAACACAGATGAATTTCAACCGAGAACACGCTGGAATTCAGACGCTTCCTCGTGCGATTGGTGCTGAAATCGGCACGCGTCAACGATATTTTGACCGATTTAATATCGGGGTTGCTTGCTGGTGGTTGGAATTAGACGAAGAATTAGTTTTTGTTGGGGATGCTGGTGAAACAGAAATCAGCGGTAAATCACAACGGATCGGTATTGATATTGAAGGACGGGTAAAGATTCTTCCATGGGTATGGGTAGACGCAGACGTGAACTTATCGCAAGGAAAATACGTTGATGAACCTGAAGATGCTAATCTGATTCCGCTCGCACCACGTATTACCTCAAATGGTGGTTTAACTGCTTTCCACCCCTTTGGCTGGGATGCCAGTTTACGTTATCGGCATATCGGTGACCGCCCCGCTAATGAGGATGGTAGCGTAATCGCAGAAGGTTACACTGTGGTAAATCTCGGCCTTTCTTACACGTATGGTCCGTTCAAATATTTTGTCGCTGCTGAAAACCTCTTTGATGTGGAATGGAACGAAGCGCAGTTTGACACAGAATCACGGTTAGATTACGAACCTGAACCGGTGTCTGAAATTCACTTTACACCGGGGAATCCCTTAAATCTGCAGGCTGGAATCAGTTTTCAATTTTAATGAGGTATTTTATACTCAAATGAAGAATAAAGAAGTATTTCGGTAATTCTAATTTCCCAAACTCGGTAGGTGCGGTTTCCTAACCGCACTGAATTTTACAAAATTACCGAATTTAAAAATTAATCTTCATATGTCATTCATACCGTTGATTCCTTGATTTGCGGGGCGAAATGTGTATTGCATAAAATTGTCCAAAGTCTTGTGACATTGACTGATAAATATTAAACTTACTAAATACTAACAAGGAGATTCACAATTGCAGCGTGTGAAAACTACTGGAGAGGTAATATGGGGAATTTAAATGGGAAGATTGCTCTTGTAACAGGTGCCGCCGGCGAGTATGGCTTAGGACGGGCTATTGCAGTCAGGTTAGCAAAGGACGGCGCGGATGTCGTCGTTAATGACGTTGTAGAAAAACCGTATAGTTCGGAAGAATCTGAATGGGTTGGCTTACAGGATGTCGTTAGAGAAATAAAATCCATTGGTAGACGCTCCTATGGGGTTGTCGTAAATATTACGAATCCAGATAAAGTCTCTGACATGGTAAAAAATGTAGTCCGTGAGTTTAGGCAGATAGATATACTCGTTAACAATGCAGGGTCTAAACCGGACAAAGACCGTGTTCTCACTGTCGATTTGGACGATAAAGAATGGGATAGAGTTCTCAAAGTAAATGCAAAAGGAACATTCCTTTGCTCCCAAGCGGTAGCCCGTCATTTTATAGAGAAAAAAATACACGGTAAAATAATAAATATATCGTCTGTAGTGGGAAAAGAGGCTATGCCGAGATACGCCGCGTATAGTGCCTCAAAGTTTGCTATTATTGGATTTACGCAAGCACTCGCACTTGAACTCGCGCCACATCAGATAAACGTAAACGCAGTTTGCCCAAGCTTAGTGGATACAGAGCGCGTGACCCAACTTGTGAATTCTCTCACGGAAAATAACGAGCAATTTAAAGATAAGTATGAGGAACTTATACAAAACAGATCCGGCATAGTTCCACTCGGCAGACTCGCAACCAGAACAGACGTTGCTAATACAGTAGCCTTTTTAGCATCAGAACAATCAAACTTTTTAACAGGTTTGTCTATACCTGTAGCTGGCGGGTCAATGGTGCATTAAAGCGTTAGCCTTCCCCAAAGTACAGTCATCAACATTTCCTTCCGTTTGTATGCCCCTAAAGAAATCGTGTTGACACTTTCAGTGCGATACCTTACAATACTTCCCAACACAATCCCTATGATTATAATTGGATAGCACGTAACTAACCATTGCAAGTATCCGTATGCTAATACTTTGGTCAACTATGTGTAGGGTGCCTATCCCCGATTTAGCAAGCGGCATTCTACGACATCAACAGAAATACGGTTTTATCTTATACCATTTCTAAATAATGATTGCCCATTATTAATTGGAGAAACCCCCTAAATCCCCCTTGTCAGGGGGACTTCTAAGAGTATTCGTAATGTGAACTATTTAAATAGAATTGGTATTATTTTGGCGGATATTCATAGTGATCCTGCCTTTTTTCTATGTTTTCACATCCATAAAAGAATATGTAAACGCAACTGGGTAACACTATGAGCATTATGACACGGCTAATACTAAGGAGAGAGTTTTCATAATGAAAAGAAAACTGTTTACGATTATTTTGACACTATTTTTTGGTTTAGCCTTTTTTCTACCCAGCACCTTTGCACAAGATTATACGCAATGGAGTTTACCCGAAGGGGCAAAAGCACGACTTGGCAAAGGCGGGATAAATGATATAACGTGCACACAAGATGGAACGTTGCTTGCTGTGGCGAGTAAAATCGGTATATGGATTTATGATATACAGACAGGCGAAGAACTTACCCTACTCACGGAACATACGGAGAATATCAATACTGTTATTTTCAGTCCAGATGACAGCACCTTCGCAAGTGGGAGTATTGACGGCACTGTCCGTCTGTGGAATATGAATACATGGTCGGAGATAGGCACCTTTGAAGGACATACCGATACTGTTAAAAGTTTATCATTCAGTCCCGATGGAAAAACTATCGTAAGTCGGGGTGATGACAACACCCTACGTCTATGGGATGTTGCTACACAGACACAAATATACACACTTGAGGGACAGTGGGGAGATAGCAATAGCGTATCGTTCAGTCCGGATGGTCAGACAATCGCAATTGGAGGTAAAGACGACATTGTGCGCCTATGGGATGTTGCTATGCGGACAGAAATAGGCACACTTGTAGGGCATACCGGTTACGTCAGTGGTGTATCTTTCAGTCCGGATGGCAAAACCCTCGCAAGTGGAAGTAATGACTATAACGCGCGTTTATGGAATGTGGATACATGGACAGAAATAGGCACCCTTGAAGGGCATACCGGTCGGGTCAATAGTCTTGTTTTCAGTCCGGATGGCAAAACCCTCGCAACTGGAAGTAATGACGGCGATGTGCGTTTGTGGGATGTTGCTACGCAAACAGAAATAACTACATTTGAGGTGACTAATGGCATTGTCACGGGTGTATCGTTTAGTCCCGATGGTCAGACAATCGCATATAGGACTGGGGTGGGCAGTGCGCGTTTTTTGGATGTTGCTACGCAGACAAAAATAGTTGGATATACCCTCCCTGGATCCATCGGAGGACCTGAACATACCTGGGAAGTCCTATGGGTTATTGCTCCGCAAGTAGAAAAAAAGGGATTTTCCTGGTTCCGCACCATGCTTGAGGATCATACGGGTGACAGGTATGGGGGTGGTATCAATAGTGTATCGTTCAGTCCAGATGGCAAAACACTCGCAAGTGGTGGGCGGCAGGACGGCATCTTTTTGTGGGATGTGGATACACAGACAAAAATAGGCACACTTGGTATATATAATTCTTATAGTGTATCATTCAGTTCGGATAGCAAAACAATCGCCAGTGCGGGGAAGCATGGCGGCACTCGTCTATGGGATGTTGCTACGCAAACGAAAACAGGCACACTTGATATTGGGGCTGTCAATAGTGTTGTCTTCAGTCCGGACGGACGCACCCTCGCAAGTGCCAGTGGGAGTTATTTCTACAATGTTCTTGTGAGTCTGTGGGATGTTGCTACGCAGACAGAAATAGGCAGACATTGGGAACATATCGGGGCTGTCAACAGTGTTGTCTTCAGTCCAGATGGCCGCATCCTCGCAAGTGCAGGGAGTATTGACGCCACTGTACGTCTGTGGGATGTGGATACATGGACTGAAATCGCTATACTCCGGGGACATACCGGTTGGGTCAATAGTGTTTCGTTCAGTCCGGATGGTAAAACAATCGTCAGTGGAAGTAATGACCGCACCGTGCGTTTATGGGATGTGGGTACACGGACAGAAATAAGTACACTTGAAGGGCATACCGAAAAAGTCAATAGTGTATCGTTCAGTCCGGATGGACACATCCTTGCAAGTGGGAGTTCTGACAACACCGTGCGTTTGTGGGATACACGGGTAGAAATAGGTAGACTTGAAGGACATACCGCTGCTGTCAATAGTGTTGATTTCAGTCCGGATGGACGCATCCTCGCAAGTGGGAGTGATGACGGCACGGTGTTGTTGTGGGACATCGCAGAAATTGAAGCAACCTCGCTGCTTCTGGGGGACTCAATCACAGCAAAGATAGACCCCGGCAATGATGTGGATTACTTCAATGTGCAAATAGAGGAGTTTGGTCAACTCACACTTTGGACGACAGGGACCCTGGATACGATAGGCACATTGCAAGATAGTGAAGGCATCACATTAGCAACGAATGCCGATGAAACTGTGAATGAAGAATTAAATTTCAGAATAGAAAGGTATATGTACCCGGGGACATATTACATCAAAGTCCAAAGTTATGCACAAATGACTGGCGACTATACCATTTACGCAGCGTTTGCACCTGCAAAGGATGTCAATGGGGATGGTGTCGTGGATGTGATAGATTTAGTATTAGTTGCAGAGAACTATGGAAGAACCGATGCAACCCCTGCACAGGGGGATGTCAACGGCGACGGTGAAGTAAACCGTGAAGACATTAACGTAGTTTTAGACACACTTGAGGAATCCGCCGCAGCACCTGCTGCTGTATCCATAACTGAGAGTCTCCAAGGATGGATTGACCACGCCAAGCAAATTAACCTGACAGATGCGGGTTTTCAAGAAGGAATTGCTGTGCTGCAAAATCTCCTAACGATACTGAGAGAGACAGAAACGGTGCCGAAAACAACGGCACTCTTGGCAAACTATCCAAACCCGTTCAATCCTGAGACGTGGATACCTTATCAACTGGCAAAGTCCACAGATGTAACGCTGAAGATTTATGCTGCGGATGGACTTTTGGTGCGAAAATTGGCGTTAGGCCATCAACCTGACGGCATCTACACGAACAGAAACCGTGCTGCATATTGGGATGGAAAAAATGTGTTGGGTGAATCTGTCGCGAGTGGTGTGTATTTCTATACGCTGAATGCAGGTGAATTCACAGCGACACGCAAAATGTTAATTATGAAATAGTATCAAATGACCATAGGATAGCTGGAATGTTGATGTTTATTAGCTTCCCAGTGATTGTTAATGAGTGGGTTAAGTTGAATTCACTGGCATTTTCTTTAAGAAATGAGACGCTACCGGCTGAGAGTTCTTCACACCAGCGGTGTGATATGTCTATAGAAAACCGATACACACAGAGCATGCACTCCAGCGGAGTGCAATGTATCTCAAATCTCTTAGATGCGTAAGAACAGGCTATTAGACAAAGGAACGGGGACTGCAGACTAAGGAACCAGAATTTTACTCTTATAGACATAGCACTCCGCTGGAGTGCATTAAAGGTGTGGTGTTTTTTCTATAGACATATTGCTCCGCTGGAGCAAAGAATAGATCGGCGGTGATGCAAATACATCTATCTGATAGGGTAACTCATACTATTAGTATAACTCATGGGGTCATTGATACAGACTATAAGTAATGCCATTTCTGATAATTATAGTCTTTTTAATGTAGCATAAACTTTTAGTTTGTGCGGTATTTAAAGACCTGCTTTAACAACTCTTCATGGAATAGACATTTATAGAAATGGTATTATATGACTTTGATGGCAACACATAAAACCAACTTGATAATTACGGAGGAACAGTGCAATGCGTGAGACTCTGGTAAGACAGCAATTGTTAATCTATTCTACGATCACTCTTTTGATAATTAGCCTATTTTCTGGACTGGCAATTGCAGAATGGGAAACGACTACATATCACTGGTCAATTGATGAAGTTCCTTCAGGACAAGAAACAGTCTTTGTTCCCCAACCGATAGAGGTGGAAATCGAAGATACCGGCATCAAAACGTTTATATCAGATAGTGCAAGTATGAGATTAGCAGATCAGTATAGAGTGTATTTATCGCCAGAATGGGATACGGATAAAGCATATCTGCTTCTACAGACATTAGAAGATATGACGGAAGGGTATGGTAGAACTTGGGGATCTAACCCAAGTTATTGGATATTGAGTGATGCTCATGTGGCACAGGATATCGACCTGGGACCTGATGTGGGAGACAGTAGTCTTCGGACGATAACAATTGCATCAGAGGCTTTCACGAATGCACATCCGTTTGTCGCAAAAATAGATGGTATTCGAGGACGATATTTTTCCAAGCGACTTTGGCGAGCCGTTCTCAGATTTGCTACATACATACCGGGAATGGGAATCCAACACCAGGCAATAGACAACATGCTCCAATATAAATATGGCGTTACAGTGCATGTCTCCGACTATGAAGCTTTAACAGATGAACCTGACCATAAGTTTGACAAATTTAACTATGAAGAAATAATGGGTATCATGATAATGTTTGAAGAATATCCATCAGGCATGCATGTAACACCGGGATTGAAATATCTTATCAGACGGGCACCAGATCCGTATGTTGAATACGCAGCACTCGCAAATACGGGGGCAGGCTATATAGAGTTTACAGATGCTGCTTTTATAGATGGTATCACACACGACACACAACGGATTATTCTCCATGAAAAAGCACATTTCTTGTGGACCTATCTATTTGATGAGCATCTCAAAGCAGACTGGATAGAACTGGGTGGGTGGTATTATGAAGATGGAAGGTGGTTGACAACCAATCAGACCGAGTTTGTATCCGACTACGCACATGGCGTCAATCCAAATGAAGATATGGCAGAAAGTATCGCTTACTATATTGTCACCCCGGATAAACTCAGGTCAAGATCACCTGCTAAGTATGAATTCATACAGAACAGGATTATGCACGGCACACGTTATATGTCGCAAATACGCGAAGATCTCACCTTTGTTGTCTATAATCTATATCCTGATTATGTGTACCCCGGTCAAGTCATACGGGTGGATGCAACAGTGGAAGGTGAACCAGAATCGGTTTGGTGGGTTAAAATTGAAATAGAAACACATACAGAAAACGAATTGGATTACTCAACAGGGGGACGTGTGTTCTTCAGATTGATAGATGACTATCGAAATCATCTCAATAACTTCTATGTTAATTTACGTCCTGTCGATGCAGAGGGTAGAACTTCTTTTCGTCAAAGGCAGAGCAATATATTGCGTGGAAACACAAGGGTGCCTCCGTATTACGCTAAAGGGAATTACACACTAACACAGGTGTATACATACGATGTGAATCGACTCACAAGATATAACTCGGGTGCATTCGGCTTACAAATCTATATCAATAACGTATACGAAGATTTATACCCACCGGAATATGTGCCGAATTCCGCAAAGTTGTCAGTAGCAGACGCATATACCGATAAAAACGAGCATTTCTACGCCGTAACCGCAACATGGCAAGTAAAAGAGGATAGGACACTCAGCGGATACACCTATATACAACCAGAAGAACAGAACACTGGCGAATATGGCTACCTACCTCCATACGGCCAGACATATAATTATCGTATTGGCAAACTGGTGTATGCTTCTATCGTCAGTCGAGAGGAAGATATTTGGACATTGAAATCAACTTTTTTCATTCCGCATTATATGCCCGGAGGGGTGTATGAATTAAAAAGACTCTACTTTTCGGATGATATAAATCGGGAGAATGCTTGGTTACCTAACATTGATGACCAGATACAAAAAGTAACAATAGAAACGAAGAACCCAGATACTAAACCGCCTACACTCGATGTTAACAGGATCACTGTTGATGCCGAACCTGCAAATCCGAAAAATCCCAATGGTGAGACATCCGTCACTGTAGAATATTATGTGAAAGACGATATAAGTGGGTTTGAAAAAGGGTCTATCGTTATCAGAGATCCGTTGGGGGGTGAACGAGACCATACTATTTTGGGACCCTATTATTATGGAGCGGGATGGGGAGGAATCTATTTTCAAGATGACCCAAAGGTTTATCGTAAATATACTGGGTATATCTACTTACCGGAAGGTAGTGTTCCCGGTATTTGGGGGGTTATCGGTATATCGGTTACTGACAAAGCAGGGAATACCATTTACCATGATTTTACCGAAATCACGCGCTTTGAAGTTATCGAAACACAAGCAGCACCCACCGTCACTGTTACCTTACCCGACAAAAACGCACTGCTGGCGAACTATCCGAATCCGTTCAACCCTGAGACCTGGATACCTTATCAGTTGGCAACCCCCTCAGATGTGAGTATATCCATTTATGCTGCGGATGGACTTCTGGTGCGAAAATTGGCATTAGGGCATCAACCTGTCGGCATCTACACGAACAGAAACCGTGCTGCATTTTGGGATGGACGCAATGCTATGGGTGAACCCGTCGCGAGTGGTGTGTATTTCTATACGTTGAATGCAGATGAATTCACTGCTACACGCAAAATGCTAATTATGAAATAGTATCAAATGACCATAGTGTATATCCCGATAATTGAGTCCCTATGGGACTCGATTTACCAAAACCAAGAGCCTCATTTCCTAAAATTGACGCTAATGTTGCCAGTTTATATTGCTACGACTACTGAAATCTGGTAAAATATATGTAAGATAGTCTATAAACTATGAAATGGATTCAACTCCATTACCTACCTATTCGTGTTTAAACATGTGAAACGATTACCCTTAAACTAATACATTAATCATTGTCTAATCAGATATGGTCTAACTAAACACAACCACTAAACATAAGGAGATAAACATGAAACATGCTAACTATTTACCACTACTAATTTCCTGTATTCTCGTAATTATGTTTGTTATGTCTATTGATCTTGTTTTTGCCCGTGCTTTTAACAACGATTTCGAGACAGGCGATCTCACAGATTGGGAAAAAGCAGGAACAGCATTTGATTTTCAACCTACATGGGGAGATAATCCAACAGCACGCAACCGTGGTCAGCCTTCTAAACATCAAGGCGATTGGTGGCTCGGTTTATTCGAAAAATATCAAGGACCTAATAAGGGAAAAGCACTTGGACAGAAAGCTGGAGATGTTCAACATGATGCTCCTCAAGGTACACTTACCTCAATTGAATTCAAGATTATAGGCGCGTCAATGAATTTCCTAATTGGTGGAGGAAACCATGCATGGGGTACTGCAGCACCTTGCTGTGTTAACCTTGTGATTAATGGAAATGTTGAACGAACATCCACTGGGAATGCCAATGAAACTATGAGTCGTAAGGAATGGGATGTTGCCGAATTGAAGGGAAAAACTGCTAAACTTGTTGTTGTTGATCAAAACAGTGGTGGTTGGGGACATCCAAACTTTGATGATGTTCATCAAGCGAATGCTGCTGGGGATAACATACCTTGGGATAGAGTGCTTGCTGTTGAAGCCAAGGGTAAGTTAGCCGTCAGTTGGGCACAGATGAAAAAGTACTACAGATAAATATTGGGGATTGAAAGAATTATATCAATTTTCTATCTTTCAATCCCGATTCCTATTATTGACCATCATAACAGATTAATTATATCTATGACACATGGAGATGAGATAGATGAAGAAATCTATGTTTTTAATAATTACTTCTTTTCTGGTTATACTGACTTTTGTACTTATTAATTTCGTTTCTGCGCGTTCTTTTAATAACGACTTTGAGACGGGTGACTTGACCGATTGGGAAGAGAAAACCGGAGATGCATTTGATTTTCAACCCACTTGGGGAGATAATCCTACAGCACGCAACCGTGGACAACCCTCTAACCATCAAGGAGATTGGTGGCTCGGTTTGGCTGAGAAGTATCAAGGACCAGATAAGGGAGCAAAACTTGGGCAGAAAGCTGGGGATATGAATAAGAATGCTGCTGGGGGTAACGCACCTGACCTTCCCCAAGGTACATTAACTTCGATTGAGTTTAAGATAATTGGAGAATCAATGAATTTTCTGATGGGTGGTGGTAATCATCCTTGGGAAGTTGATCCTGGACCGTGTTGTGTTAACCTTGTGATAAATGGAAAAGTTGAACGGACAATGACCGGCAGTAATACTGAAACAATGACCCGTAGAGAGTGGGATGTTTCAGATTTAAAGAATAAAATGGCTAAACTTGTGGTAATTGACAAAAACAGTGGTGGTTGGGGACATCCAAACTTTGATGATATTCACCAAGCGAATGCTGCTGGTGAGAACATACCTTGGGATAGAGTGCTTGTAGTTCAAGCAAAAGGTAAGTTAGCTGTCAGTTGGGCACAGATGAAAAAGTATTATTAAAGCATATTATATTGTTTGTAACCCAGCGCGTTCACGAAACTTGTTGTATGTTTTTAAGATGCCTTGCTCCATAGTATATTCTGGTGTGAATCCCATCTCTTCTTTGATAGGTGTAGCGTCATAATCCCATGAAATTCCAAACACACCCGGTTCAACTGTGATTTCCGCATCCGGAACTAAAGATTTCAGATACGCTACACCTTCTTTTACAGGTCGAATCCCTCCCTTTACATTAAATACACGGGTCTTCGTTGTGGGACAGGTACACGACATGACAATTGAACGGGATACATCTTCTACAAACTGCCAATCTACGGAGTCATCACCGAAAGGACATACATGTGGCTTCCCTAACGCAACATCCTCGATCATCTTCGTTGTAAATGAACTCATACCCCGTGTTCTACCGACACCATACACTGCAGTAAACCGTAGACCTATAGAATCCACTCCATATTCATCAAAATAGTGCATAGCATATCTTTCACATAAGGATTTACACGCACCATATATGAACTTTGGATAATGGGGTGCATCGTTGCGTATTTGCTGGTGATTGTAATCTTCAGGTGAACCGAACACTGCCACACTACTTGCCCAGACAACCCGTTTTATGTCAAATATCCGTGCAGCTTCCAGTATATTTATAGTGCCTTCACATACAACTTTTATCGCTTGTGGAGGGTTCGCGTTGCAGGCTGGCACCTGCCAAGATGCAAGATGAATAACGCGGTCAATTTCATATTCTTGAATTGTGCGTAGGATATGAGGTAGGTCGGTGATATCTCCTTGAACAAATGTAATACTCTCAATTTGTTCATCAGACAACACCATCTTTGGAATAGTGAGATCGTAAGCAAAATCGTAAACGATGACCTTTTCACCGGCAGCCAATAGATCTCGAATGACATAAGTTCCAATACATCCCATGCCACCGGTGAGTAGATATGACATATAAATTTTTCCTTTCAATAGATATATTACGTATAACGTCTATTTTTTCTTATTGTGTTTCACCCTTATTAAGTGGTTCGTCAACATTTACAAGAATATCCTCACCTTCAACTTTAACTGCATAGGTAGGTATACTCTCTTCACCGGGCCATACACATTCACCAGTTTTTACATCGAATTCCCACATGTGCATTGGACAGGTAACACAATTCTTATCCAAGAAACCGTAGGTTAAAACGCCACCGAGATGTGGACAAATATTATTCATAGCATAATACTCACCCTCTACATTGTAGATACCGATAAAAACACCCTCGACTTTAACACCGATACAAGTTCCAGGTTGGATTTGATCGGTTGTCGCGGCTTTAAAATATTCTGCCATATTTGAATTATAACTCCATAACTATTGAAAAATGGATTATTCTTGCTATTGTTTATATCACAAATATACACATTGAATCTAAATGTTATTTGCTGACTACCTTACCTTCACCCCGAGTGTCTGTGCCACCATCGTGGTGTTTTCCATCCTCAGATACTCGAATTACGTGTCCAGGACCACCAATTCCACCACTTGGTGAGACTTCATGTCCGAATTCTCTTACTTTTTCAATGACGTCATCCCCTGCCCTTGACTCAATCTGAATTGGTTCAGCACCATCACTGAAAAACCTTGCTGCATCCAGAGATTCTTGTGCAGACAATTGTAGATCTATCAGACCAACACTGATATTTAGTTGATTGTTCGGTATTGTGCGACCACCAGGAATCCCGTATGTTGCAAAGGGTTTTCCATCAATGGTAGCCATACACGGTCCCATATTATGTAATGGACGTTTTCTCGGTCCGACAGAGTTTGCAAGTCCTGGTCTGGGATCGAATCGACCTACACCGTGTCCAAAGAGTAATCCTGTACCGGGAACAGTTACCATTGAACCAAATCCACCACCGTGTGTCTGTGTTAGAGACACCATGTTTCCTTCAACATCGGCTGTAGAGATGTGACTCGTACAACTCATCGGTTCTTGATAGACGACTTCACCCGGCTGTGGAGATTCAAGTCCAGATTTTAATTTTTCCGCGAGGGTTGCAGTGAAAGAATCTGATAGTTCTTTATCAATATCAATGTCTACAAATTCTGGATCTCCGAAACGACTGAGTCTTTCAAACCAACATATCTTCATTGCTTCAGCAAATAGATGGAAACGTTCTGCGGGTGACATCTCGGCAATATCATAAGGTTCGACTAATCGTAGCATTTGAAGGGTTGTTAATCCACCTGCTCCAAGAGGAGATGTATATACAGCATAACCACGGTAGTTTATCTCATAAGGATCGGTGATAAATGCCCGATAATTCTTCATATCATCATAAGTTATACAACCCCCTAATTCCTGTATGTGATCTGCAATTTTCTGAGCGATTTTCCCTTCATAGAAGGCTTCATGTCCACCTTCCGCAACAGCATCTAACGTTCGTGCCAGATCAGGATTTGTTAGCACTTCACCCTTTTTTGGTGGTTCACCATTTTTCAGAAAAACACGTGCAGTTTCAGGAAATTCTTTCTTCCATCTTTCAGCATTCCCAGCGATGCCTCCACGGTTTGCTCCATTTGGGGCGTATCCGTAACGTGCAGAATTAATTGCTGGTTTTAATGTGTCATTAAGTGGAAGACTACCATACTCCTTTAGAGTTAAGCACAAACCTGCGACAATACCTGGAACACCGATAGCAAGCGGTCCGTGTACGTTGACACGTCCGGGTACACGGTATCCAGCAGCAGTATCTGGTGCATCTTCGATAGTGAACATATCCTCCGAAGCAGCAGCGGGAGCGGCAGAATTATAGTCGATTGCGACTACATCCTTAGTTTTTTTTCGATATATTAGGACGCAACCGCCGTAGCCTGCGATACCGTTGTGTGAGGGTTCTACGACACCTTCTGCAAAGGCAGCAGCAACTGCGGCATCCACAGCATTGCCACCTGCGAGAAGCATTTCCATACCTGCATGTGCGGTTCTTGGGTGTGGACCAACAACTGTTCCATACTCTCTTTTATGTAATTTCACAAGTTTTCCTTATGATGATAGATAATATGTCGCATTTTAAAGACAACTCTATAAATTGTCAAGTTTTTATAGAGTTGGGTGTGTAAAGTTTTTGTTATCGGTGTCCGAATAAGTTCGTTTGAGGTAAGGTATAGTAAGGATTCATAGTCTGTGTTGATTTTCGTTTATTTCATCTATGATTCTTTTAACTGCTCGTTTTTGTTCACCTTGAACAGCAGGTTGTTCCAATTCATAAACTTCGTCAGACACCAAGTGTTTATAGTCTTCAATTGGTAAAGCACCGTGTGAACCATTGTCAATATAACGATTAAAAATGGTAAAACGTGGGTATTCTTCTGTCCAACGTCTGGCACCATGGTAGAGTGCTTCAGTAAATACTACACAATCCCCAGCATTTACAGGAACATTAATCACCGTTGGAGGACCATCGTATATTGATATGTATTTTGGTGGATCAAAATTTCGTTTATGACTCCCAGGAAGACATACAAACCCAGTTCCTTCAGGGACATCAACTAATGAGATGCCTGCATTCAGAAAACCTGCATGGGGTTCGTCGTTTTCTACACCGTAATCCTGTCCTGATGCATGAAAGTGAATATCGTCTGAGGTTTTGTAGTTCTTTGTTAGAGCAGTATCAACGAGACAGGGTGCTCCACGTGTTAGTGAAATTATAACCCTCATTATCTCTGTATTAAGGACTAAACGTTGGAAAACTTCATCTCCGTAGTGAATGTGATTTATCCAATGTGCAATCGTTTCTGAGTACGGACTACGTTTTGATGTAGAGGTTAGTGGAGGAGGTAATTCCTCAAGAGCCATACTATGCCAAAGGTTCCCATAATCTATCATCAACTTAACATCTTCAGGTGAAACAACTTGTCTTAGTATAATAAACCCGTGATGATCGAAGTGCCATTTTTCTTCAGGTCTTAACATTAGAATTCCTTTCCATCCATGTTTCAAATTCCTCTAAGGATTTAACCTTATCTTTCAATATTGCGTTATAGATTGTCATGCTATTGTAAACATCCCCACGGTAATCAGGACGATGTGATATGGGGTGTTTAATTCGGAGTATTATAGTTCTATCTATTTGAAGCAGTTTGTTTTGTAATTCATCAAAGTCTGACATGTGGGTTTTATAGGATTGTTTGTCATAACCCCATAAGTCGACTTTCCATTGTTTGTCTGCGTGTAGGAGTTGTATCCCCCAATAGAGTCCGTGGTCGAAACCGGGAAAGTTTCGTATGAAGTGGTTTGAATATGACATCTTCAGGATTTGAAATTTGGAAGCTATTGTCTTCCCAATCTCAAAGAATAAATCAATATCTTGTGCGTTAGGTAGTTCCATACTTATGTCAATATCAGGCCATGTCATAGTATTGAGTGCATAACTTCCTATAACACGAGTCGTTCCATAACTGCAAAGTAGAGGAAGTAAACCTTCCTTATTTAATATCGAACTCGCTTCTTGATGCAATTGATTTGAATGGGTAATGAGATCTTTATCTGTCATTTCTAAATTCGATAAATTAAACAACTTCAGTAATCTTTCGGTTATGAAGTATAGGGATTTGGATTCTCTTCTACTTCTTTTAAAAGGGTATCTACATAAGATTTAATGCTGAAGAGACGGCACTCTGAATTACCAACAAAATCTCGATTTAATTCACCCAATGAATCCCAAAATTCCCCGAGTTTTGGACGGTTGAGTCCAATGAAATTTGCTTCTCCGTTTTGTTCAAGACGTTTATTCCAGTAAATAACCTCAACAAGATGGATATAGGTAGAGGTATTGTAATCTACGCCAAGCATCAGCAGCTTTCCATTTGACTTATATGCCCGAAACATTGGAGAATTTGTACCGTATGTCTTACCCCACGGTGGATGATCCCAAGGTGACTTATATCCTTCTTTGGAAAGATGGTCGGCAACAAATTCTTTGGCATTGTGTCCACGAGCAGCTACAGAGTGTGAATAGTGATCGGACCGGAATGTTTTCGGCATTAATCGGAAATACTCCGTTAACCATCCAACAGTAGAGGGTGTGTTTTCAATATTCCATGAACTGGTACGTTTCTGATGATCTGGTAGTAAATTGAAAGATGGCATTAATATCAGACCATCCTGTTCCAGAACATGCTCTAATGCAGAAATAACTGTCCCTGCACCACCTTCTACTTCTCCTAAACTCTTAAAAGAGGAGTGTATGAATACAATATCTGCATTATCTAATCCGAGTTTTGTGAAATCATGAATGAGTTTTATACGGGAATGTGGAGTAGTCATGTTTTAATGTTATAGGCGAATGGACAATTCTATTTCGGAGTAGTAGAGTACATTAAACCGCACCATGCTTTTCTAATAGAGAAACAATTTTATCAGAATCTTCTCTTCTCTTCTGTCGTGCAACCTGTAATGGGGACATACCTCTATTATTTTTTATATTCGGGTCTGCCCCTTTCTCAAGTAACGATTCCATTGCACCGTATAGTTTTTCTCGCTTTTTTATAGTTGAACGAATTGCTTCAAATAATGGAGTTTCTCCTTTATTGTCAGTGGCATCTATGTTTGCGCCTTTCTCAATAAGTAGATCAATGACTTTGAGAAAACCTGCCTTTGCCGCACAGTGTAATGCAGATTTTCCTTTACTACTTCGTGCGTCAATATCAGCCCCAAGTCCTAAAAGCCTTATAACCTCCTCTGGATGTTCCCCCTTATCTCCGCGGCAGACATATACGATCCGTGGCCACCCCATATTATCTAAGGCATTGATGTCTGCTGCGGGATTCCCGTATGACTTTAGTAGCTGACTCATTTCAGAATTATCTTCGACTTTCTTTGGGGCTTTACTTGGAGCTGCTCCATTTTCAACTAACAATTTTACAATATCAACACGATCATCTGAGACTGCCTGATCAAGCAGAAGTTCACTTTGGGATTCAATTTTTGCCCCTTTGGAAATCAGCAATTTCACTATCTCTATATTCCCACCTATGATGGCATAACACAATGGTGTTGCCCATTCTGCATAACGATGTTCAACAGAATGAGGATTACCCGATGGCAACCAGACTGATTGTAGGTATCCGCTATTAACGATATCGGGATCATCCTCAATTAGTGTTTTCACAGTGTCAAAATCTCCCAAATAGGCTGCTGTTTGTATGTCAACATTAGCCCCCATTTCCAATAGGTAATCCGCAACAGCATCTCGGCCTTCATACCGTGCTACACAGTATGGTGTTATCTCAATATCATGTTGGCTTAGATGACATCCTGGCAAATTAATGTCTGCCCCGTGGGACAACAGAAATTCTACCATCTCCAACTTTCCACGATAGGCTGCTTCCCAAAGCATTGTTCTACCGTGTGAACCGATGGTGTGTATCCATTCAGGTTTATCAACCAATAATTGGCTGACTCCTTCAATATCACCGCGTCCTGCTGCAGCAACAACTATCTTTAAAAAATCACTCTCTTTTCCAGTTAATTCTATCTTGGACATATAAAATCCTTGGTTAGACTATAAAAACATTCTTATAACCATAAAACAATCGTAGATTTAACAATCCCATAATGTAGGAGAATGGAGTCTTGATATCTAAAATTCTTACTTTACAACAAAGTATGAGACAATTCGTTGATCAAAACATTATATGTGGATATCGGGGATCGGAATCCCTCATACAATGAACTTAATTGTTCTCTACGACACGGGGTCTGCCACCGATAGATGGCGGCAAGAGCATCCGTTGCTGTTGCTCGGTCAATTCTCCGTATTTGCTGATATCATAATAATTACCTGACCAAGCTGAATGTCCAGGACTGTATTTATACAATAGTGCCCGTCGTTGGTGTTTCGCTTTCCACTGCATGGTGCCATGAATAAGTGCTTCAGTGAAGAATAGAACATCTCCCGCTTCAAGAGCAGGTTGAATTACATAGTGTGTTGGCCGGTCAAAACTCCGTACTTCTGAAGGTATTTCACGCAAGAAATGACTTTTATGACTGCCAGGAATACATGCAAATCCACCTGCTCCTTCGGGCGCATCGGCTAAATTATATGTCATGACACATAGACCATTCCGCATGATACCATCACGATATTTATACCAATGATCACCTTCAGGTCCACCTGGTCTTCCACCGTCTTCACCACCGTGTAGTCCACCGCGACCTTCACCATCGTTCAGAAAAATTGGGTAATCGTGATCAAGTCGAACATTCGGTCCTAAAAGATCTATTAGATAAGGTAATATTGTTGGATGATCTATCAATCTTTTAAACGGTTCACCCCAGAGACTTGGCGGTCCCTGCATACCCCCTTTATCAATGAATGCGTTCATCTCGTCTAATTCATCGGATGTCAATACATTCTTAATTATAAGATAACCCTCAAGGTCAACCTGAAATTTTTCTTCACCTGTCATGAGAATTCATTCCTTTTTCTAATAATAGTTATAAGGATTTACATAAGTTTTGTATGCGCATCCAGAGCGGTTAGAAACCGCTCCTACCTCGGATGTGCGAAGGATTTACGCAAGTTTGGTACGCACATCCAGAGCGGTTAGAAACCGCTCCTACCTCGGATGTGCGTAAGTCTTGGTTATTCTAAAACACTCGGTCTTCTACCAATTGATGGTGCCATCATCAACCGTTTCTGTTGTTCTGTGAGACTGTCATATTTACTGATGTCATAATAATTCCCAGACCATGCTGAATGTCCAGGACTATATTTATAGAGTAATGCACGTCTTTGATGTTTTGCTTTCCACGGCATAGTTCCGTGAATCAGTGCTTCGGTAAAAAATAGTACATCACCTGCTTTGAGTGGTGGTTGGACGACGTAATGTGCTGGACGTTCAAATTGACGTACGTCAGCAGGGATCTCCGGTGCGAAATTACTCTTATGACTTGCTGGTATACATGCAAATCCACCTGCTCCTTCTGGTGCGTCTGTTAGATTGTAGGTCATCACACACAGACCGTTTCGCATAACACCATCCCTATATTTATACCAATGATCCCCGACGGTCCCACCTGCACGTCCCCCATCTTCACCACCATGTAATCTACCCCGTTTTTCACCTTCGTTCATAAAAAGAGAATAATCGTGGTCAAGACGGACATGTGGTCCCAATAATTCTATCAGGTAAGGGAGAATTATCGGGTGGTCAATTAGTCGTTTAAACGGATCACCCCATAGACTGGGTGGTCCATTTGTTTCACCTTTGTCGATAAATGCATTCATCTCTTGAATTTCATCATCATTTAGAACGTTCTTTATAATGAGATAACCTTCAAGATCCACTTGAAACTTTTCTTCACCTGTCATATCTGTTATTTCCTATAAAGTGTTATTTGAGGATTAGATTGATTCTACACTATTGATCTATTTATTTGGAGCAACAACATCAAACCGAATGCATGCAAAGATGCTTTAAAATCTTCAAGACCGTATAAACTTAGGAAATGAGAAATAGGTCGTAAACTTAGTTCTACTTCGGGTGATAGGTTTTTACAGGGAGTTGAGGGGGATTCTATATTTATATACTCCATAAGAATGGAGAGTGCTTCTGGATAATTCTGAGGTAGGTGTTGACGTAAGACCTTGCCAATGGCATTTGTTACGTTGTAGATTGTCTGATTCTGCATCTCTTTACGTACATCGGAGACAAAAGCAGAAACATCAAAATCAGGATATAAAGGTTTAAGTTTATTCCCTATGACCAATCCATCTTGGGTTAGATCAAAAAGAGTCTTTTGTGCTATCGGACTCACTGGTTATATCCTTGAAACGTTTCAAATGTATTCTCTCAATGTTGGACGATATAACATGGTTAGATGCAATTCGGATTCATCTAACTACCTTTATGAGAATGATAGCATATTTAATTGACGTATGTCAACGGATGTAGAATGGATATGGATATCTTAACACTTTTCTGTGAAATTGACGACTTTTGCCTTGGGGTGTGTAAAGTTTTGACACTAATCATTACGCTGCTATTGTATCTGTATATCAATATTAATCTCAAGAAATATATTGACAAACAATGCTACTTCAGTACTGTAGTGATACCTGTTCCTACTATCTCAAAGATGTTTGATTACATCTTTGGGTTACAATGTTTACATTCACTTCAATCCCCCGTTTTCTATCTGATAATCCTTTTCTCTAAACTCTGGATTCCACAAACGCTACTTATACTTTCAAATTGAAATAAAATGCCTAATTATTTTACATGTATGGATAATGTAATCGGAAAAATGTGTTAATATTTGGTGGCTTGAGATGATTGTACTTTCACGGAAACCTTCACGGAGCAATTTTACAAACCCTTATTCTATAAAGGTTTATAATTTAAGTGTATCAATTTTCCGTGAATCACATGCGTTAATTATTATTTAACTTTATGTCTATAAGCGATTTTTCAAAGGAGTTAGAGGAAATGAGTCTGATCCTTAGAAAGTGGACAGTAAATTATTTTGACAGTTCACACATAATCTGTTAAACTGCCAGAAATGTTTAGGCAGATATTAGAAATACTCACCCTTATTGCTTCAGCAACTGTCCAATTCCTGTTTTATCGTAATCGTATCCCGAAAGACTTCATTCCCAACCGTATACTCGTCATAAAACTTGATCACATTGGCGATGTACTGCTCTCTACTCCTGTATTTTCAAATTTGAAGAAGACCTATCCCGATTCCGATATACATGCACTCACAGGAAAATGGAGTCAGGTAATTCTTGAAAACAATCCTAATGTTACACAGGTATTAGAGTATAATTCACCCGCATTTACCAGAACCGGACAACCTACTTCATTATCAGATGCAATTCGTCTCTACAAATTTCTCCATCAACAGAAATATGATCTGCTCATAGACCTACGAGGAGATTGGCGTACAATTTTGTTCGCACTATTTCGACTCACACCGAAACGACTCTGTCGTGCTTACTATCAAATTACCAACAAGATTGGATTTAACAAATTTAGTGGAACACATGAAACAACACGAAATCTTGATGTTCTTACCAAAGCAGGTATCCAAACACCCCTAACGAATACATCGTTTACTATCGCCAAAGAGAATAGTGATTGGTCAATTGCTTTTCTATCTGAACATGAGATTAATACGAAACTACCAATTATTGCTATCCACCCCGGATCACCTATTGCTATTAAAAGATGGAAACCTGAGAATTTCGCAGAATTGGGGGATTGGTTAATCTACAATACAGGGGCGCTGATTCTATTTGTCGGTGTAAAGGAGGAAATCGAAATTATCCAGAATATACAAGAACTTATGAATAGGGAATCACACAATATTGCGGGGTTAACTACTATACCTCAGTTAGCATCGGTTTTACAACTATCCAAACTGTTTATCGGAAATGATAGTGGACCAATGCATCTTGCTGCAGCAGTTGGTGTTCAAACTATCGGTCTTTTCGGGCCAGGAAATCCAAATCGGTTTGGACCTGTCGGTGATAAGTGCCATTATATTTGGAAGAAACAGGATTGTCCACCGTGTCGTGGGGATGTCTGCCAATTGGGTTCGGAAGGATGTATGGCAAGAATAACTGTACAAGATGTGATCGATACAGTTGACATTGTAGATGGGACTAAATCCTAATGTAGGTATGCTGGTCTCGGTTCGGATATCGTTCCTAACCAACTACCTATAACTTTCCTAAACCGTATTAACTATTTTTCTTGACATAATTAATCACAGATAGTAAAATTACAAGTTAAATATGTTATATTTTAAATTCGTATTTAGACAATATTACTAAGGAGAGACAAAGAATTGCAGAAGAAATTTACATGGTTTTTAGTGATCCTCTTCACTATAAGCATTACAAGTCTTATTTGTATTGGATGTGGAAGTGATGATGATCCAGAAGAAACTGAGAAACCGGTTGAGACTACTTCAACAGACCCAACCGAAGAACCGATAGTTGCATCAAGTAAACCTATCGATTTTGATGCAGAAAAAAAGGCTATTCAAGAAGTCTTCAGTGAGTTCTATAAAGCCTTTAATGCCAACGATATAAAGGCAGTAGAAAAAACATGGGAAACATCCACGAATGCTGAATTTGCTGTTGTATGGGTAGCCGGCGGTGAAAATGAACAGGTGCCACCAGTGATAAGTTGGCCAAAGATTAAATCAAACATCGAAGGATTGTGGCAAGGAATTGGTACAGCTGGTGCTAAATGGGGACCCACTGACCGATTCTCTGAATTCTGGATAAGAAAAAGAAAGACCAATGCAAGAGAATTAGAGGCGAGCGCAAAAGGAGCAATGTGCTATAAAGGACAAAATCCTGGACTAACGTTAGTATATCTTATAAAGAAAAAAGATGAATGGAAGATCCAAGAAGTCGACAGTATGACACAACCCGCCATTGCTAAACGTGGGGGAGAACCGCTTATTAGTAGTTATTTTACTGATCCAGATGCAAAAGTTGATTAAGCTGCACAAAATGGGGCAGCTTAAATTTTATAATGTACAATTACGTGCATTACTACAACAGTAAGTGAGAGAATCAACGATTATCACCGCTATTTAATGGCATACAAATTGCACATAACAGCGTAAGGTTAAGTCAAAAATCTTTTTTATTCAAATTGTTAGTTATGATATTGTTAGTTATGAAGTTCAAAAACCTACAAATTAATGAGGTGAAATAATGAGCGCAAAGAGAACGTCAGGCGCACTGATGACTTCGCTCCTACTCCACGGTATCTTAATTGCGATCGCCGGACTATATTTAGTCACAAAGACGCAAACCTTTAAAGACCTCGTTGGAGTGGAGACGTTTGATCCACCGGATCCACCGAAGCCAAAAGTTCGTAAACCTACACCCCGACGCGAAATCAAACCTATTGTTCCACAGGAAAATACGGTTGTCGTTGAGCAAGTTCAAGTTCAACCACGTCTTACAACTGCTTTTGCACCAAAGACTCCTAATGTAACTCCACAGACGGTATTGGAATTTTCTAACCAAGCCGTTAAGGTAGATGCACCGATTAATCCAAATGTGCCGAAAGTTGTTAACCCGAACGCTCCTGTACCTGAGGTAGTTACACATACAGATTTGCCTGTATCAGATGCCCCAAGTGCTTTAGCATTCGCCGGTCCTGCTGCATCAGCACCATCCGCTGGTCCTGCTAACATTGCACGCGGTATTGCTGGAAGTCCCGTACAAGTTAAAGTGACATTCCAACGTCCACCTGGACTCACAATGGTTGAGAATGTTGGTGTTGCCCGTGATGCCCTTGGTGATGTTGCAGAAAGTATCACACTGGGTAATGTTGAAGTACCACCTCTACCCAAAGGTGAACCCGGTGGAAAGGTTATTGGAAAAGGTAAAGACATCCGTGGTGTACTCCGTTTCGCACGGATTCGACATACACTATCTGATTGGTGGGCAGATTCCTCCTCACTCAACGCTCTTACAAAATGGCTAAATGAGAAAACTAAGATCAAAGCCGATATTAACGTTGAAGGTGGAGCACTAAAGTTGACTGATACAAACCTATTTAAAACGCCTCTCGCGTTCATGACAGGTCACGATCCGTCACTCACCAGATCACGGAATCTACTCGGAAAACAGTTTGGTGGCGGTAAAATGGATAGCCGTTTCAATGAAGCTGAAGCTGCCGGACTCCGGAAATACCTTGTTGAAAAAGGTGGATTCCTCGTGTTTGATGACTGCGGTGTGAATGCTCCTGCACAAGCAATGGTACGTTTGTTTATCGCACAAATGCGTTATGTCATGCCTGAATATCAAATTGAGCGGATTGATAACTCACACGAGATCTATGATAATTTCTATGAAATGGGTGGTCCTCCAGTTGGTTTCGACATCTTCTGGTGGGGTACACGTCCTCCAAAACGGAATTACCTTGAAGGATTCTCGGTCGGTGATAAATTATCCGTTATTGTTGTCAGACGTGATTATATGTGCGCAATGGAAGCTGTAAGCCTCCCAACTCGGAGTGTACACTATTCGCCTGGTGTCTACCGTTTCATGACTAACGTAGTCGTTTATGCTCTTACACACGGTAAGATTTCCGATTACTCCGGTTATGTACCTGAAGACACATTAGCGAAGAAAGATTTTCCAACACGTGCACCACAAGCAGCAACAATTGACGCAACTGAATAGTTATCTATTAACCATTTAGTTAACAGATTGAATATGTAATCTCCCGATTTCTGTCATTCTGACATTATTCGGGAGATTGCTTTTTGCACGCATTAAAATAAAGAGTTATGATATTATAGTAGTGACAGTCAAATTTGTTATTAGAGGTGAAAAATTGAAACTGGGTGTATCAACATATTCCTACTGGCATTTCAAACCTGAACGCGTTCCGATTGAGCACGTTATTGAGGATGCAGCGAAACTTGAACTGGATGGTATTGAGATATTACATCAACAAATGACATCTGAAGACACACCATACCTACAGAAACTAAAAAGACATGCGTTTATTCACGGACTTGATCTCTATGCACTTTCTATCCATCAAGGATTTGTTTCACCAGAAGAGAATACACGACAAAAGAACATAAACCATACGATTCATTGTCTACGTATAGCACATGAACTCGGCATCCCTTCAATCAGACTAAATTCTGGACGTTGGGGTACAGTAGGTTCATTTGATGAGTTGATGAAGGTAGAAGGACAAGAACCACCACTCCCAAATCACACTGAAGATGAAGCATTTGATTGGGTCATCAGTTCTATTGAGAAATGTCTCCCTGATGCAGAAAAATATGGTGTTATTCTGGGACTTGAGAATCATTGGGGGTTAACATGCACTCCGGAAGGTGTTAATCGTATTGTCAATGCTATTGATTCAGAATGGTTAAAAGTGACAATGGATTGTGGAAATTTTCTCACTGATCCGTATGAGAAACTGGAACAGATCGCACCAGAAACTGTTCTTGTCCATGCCAAGACATATTACGGGGAAGGAGAATGGTACACACTTGATCTTGACTATGCAAGGATAGGTGAGATACTAAGAAAAGTAGATTTTAAGGGATATATCTCAATTGAATTTGAAGGGAAAGAGGATGCACACACCGGTGTACCACAAAGTGTGGAGATGCTCCGAAAGGCAATCAACCTTTAATTCCTGAGTATTTATGGATAGCAAACTGTATTAATTTTAAGAAATAATCCGGTAATTCTATATTTGTCGCATTCTGGATTTTTACCCACCTCTGTAGTCATCATATATTAATCCCATTATTTTTAGGTTCGGTTATAAAACCGAACCTATCGTAATATAATAATAGTTTTAGGTTTTATTAAAGTTATTCCCAAGGTGCTACATTACCGACAGGTGGTGGATCCGGAAAACGACTCACCACATCAACGGGTCTACCCAAATCAGATGATTCAAGGATACGTTCACAGACTTCTAACACATGTCTCGCTTGAGCACCATTGCAACGGGGATTTCTGTCCATTCTGATTGCCTCAGCAAAATCTGCTACACCTTTACCCCAATCTAAACCTGTGAAGGATTTCTCAGGAGACGGTTCATCTTGCCAGCCACCTTGCGGTGTAAATTTCTTTATACCTCGACCATCATCATGTGCCTGAAGTGAAAAACCACCTTTTGTCCCATGTATTTCATAGGGAGGCAATTGCGATGTCACAGTAAAACTGTGATAAATAAAACCGTGTGCTCCACCTTTCTGAGGCACATCAAATTCAAGGGCACCGAACCCATGATCCTTCTCTGTAACTGTAAACTCTTGACCTTTTCGAGGTCCGGTCTGCATCACACGTTTTGGTACCGCAACCCGGGCAAACCCGTGGACAGTTTTAACTGGTCCAATCATTGTTGTCATAGCAGTTAATGGATACGGGGCAACATCTCTGAAAGGTCCTGCATGTTGGAGGAATGCCTCTGCACTCGGGTGCCAATGTTCCAAAGGACCACCAAAATTACCTAACGCTGAAATTACATCTCCAATCTCACCCTCACGTATCCGTTGCCATACATTCTGTTGCACGTAACCAAGTATAGCAGATGGAGCACATGCCATTTTTAATCCATTGGATTCCGCTGTTTCTACCAACTCGTTCGCCTCATCAGTTTTGATTGAAATTGGCTTTTCAGAATAAACATGCTTACCAGCCTTAAGAGCAGCTAACGATACAGGATAATGTGATATATGGAGTGTCAGATTTACAATAGCCTCTACATTAGGATCATCTAATACCGCTTCAAGCGATGTATAGACCTTCCCACCATCCCTTTCAGCAAGGGCAGAAGCACGAGCTTCATCCTGATCATAAAAACCAACTAACTCAATATGTTTTGGATATGCCTGACATCGAGGTTGATATCCACCTGCAGCAATCATCCCACATCCCACAATTACAGTTCTAACTGGTGTCATATTTGACATTACGTTCTCCCATTACATTCCGTTTTCTTTATCTTATCAAATTCACTATCAAAAACCAATGGAAAACTATACTTTGAGTGTGTAGAATCTTAGAAATAAACTACTATAAGTATTATATATGTGTTCCATGGAAAGAGGATATTAAGTAATCAACATTTCTAAAATCCACGTTCACATATTGGGAGTTTCAATTATCATCGTTTAATCATATCTTTAACCCTTGATATAATAGAATTTCCTTGACATTTCCACTGTTTACAAGATAAAATTGAGTACATAATGAGGCGGTTATTATGTCCAATTATTACAGATTCTTGCATTTTACTGTTGTTATATTAGTACTTATTGTGGCAGGATGTGCGTCACGTGATTCAACTGGGATAAATGCCTATAATCAGTTTGCCATCAAAGCCGCAGAAGCAGGACTTTGGAATGAAGCAATCTACCGTTGGAATCAAGTGATTACTATTGATCCTAATAATGCCGCTGCTCATAATAACCTCGGTGTAGGTTACGAAGCACAAGGAAAAATTACCGATGCTGTAGCTTCTTATGAACGTGCAACAGAACTTGACCCAGACAGCAAATACTACCGTATAAATTACCGTAGATGTCGTTTACATATTCGTCGCAGCGGTTCAGAAACAACAGAATCTGTAGATGAGCCAAATAGTGAATAAGGCATTACTTATAAACGCTCATGCAAAAATATATCACACCGATCATCTTGCTATTTCCACGACTAAACAAGAGAGTATTTACACTATATTCTTTACTCCTAATCTCTCTATCTCTAAGTGCATGTAGTACTCATGTCTCCCGAGTCTCTATTCCCATAAAAGTACAATCAGAAATAGATATAGACACCTATAGTAAATTCGCAGTTCTACCATTTGTTAGTGAAGAACACTCCTCAAAACTTGGAGAATTACCGGTTGAAATAGGAGATGATATTGGTGAGATATTAAGGAGTAGATTAGCACGACAAGAGAAATTTGAAATTGTCAATAAACAAGAAACAAAACGACTCATGACAGGCGAAGAAGTTAATGAAGAATGGCTCGAAGACACTGAACATCTAAGTGAATTAGGTAAGTATTTTGAAGTCAAAGGTATCATTGTTGGGAGTTACCGCTTTATTTCAGATACTCAACCCAGACGATATTATGGAGAACGATATTCAGCAAGACATCAACGGTATATCATGGATTACCACGATTATTTACAAAAGTCATACATTCTATCCCTTAGGGTTATGATCATAGATATTGATACAAAAGATATAATCTGGGATGAGGCATACCACCAAAGGACGGCAGAAGCACATACACTTGGATCTTTCGTCTTCTCACAGATGGCACCACAAGAAAGAACATTAAAAGAACTTAGTAAACGTGCTATCGCTGATTTTGTAAGGGAAATTACACCACACTATGAGCAAGAAGATAGATTCTTAATTAAATAAGAATAGTGAATTACACTAACAATATATCTTACGATCTCAATTAAACAAACAAGAAACATAAGGCATGGATACATGAAAAAACTACTTAGAATATCACCAAAGATAACAAATTACCTCCATAAAATGTTATCCATGACAATATTTTTGTGTCTATTGATGGTAGTTATACCTTCTGTTTACGCACAAGGATTTGGTAAAAACAAGATTACTGGACAAAGATTTAATTGGCACATTCATCGTACCGAACACTTTGACATCCACTACTACCCAAGTGAAGCTAAACTGGTCCCCGTAATGGCATCAATCGCCGAGGACGCCTATGAAAAACATAGTGAAATTCTTGAACACGAACTTGAGAACAGAACTCCTTTGATTCTATACAAATCTCATAAAGATTTTCAAGAAACCAATATTATCTTACAAGAATTACATGAAGGCATCGGTGGTTTTGCTGAACTATTTAAACACCGTATGGTTATACCATTCACGGGTTCAGCAGAGGCTTTTCGGGAAGTTATTTATCATGAACTAATACACATATTTCAGTACGATATTCTCTATCAGAAACCCCATGCAAGTATTTATAGTGGAGAGTTTCTATATTCTCCCCCAATATGGTTCATGGAAGGTATGGCGGATTACTTCGCTGAAGATAACGATGCTATCGGTGAAATGGTCCTTAGAGATGCAAGTATCAACAATAATATACCGCCGCTAACAGAATTACAGAACTTCAACCGACTGACATCTCCTTATATTGGATATAAAATGGGACAATTAGCTGTCGGATACCTTGTACAAACCTATGGACAAGAAAAAATAGCTGAAATCATGCAGGGTCTCAGACAAAGCAGAACAAAAAATATTGACAACGTCTTTAAAGACGTACTCGGTATTTCCTTAGAAGACTTCGATAAAGAGTGGCAACAGATGATGAAGAAACGTTACTGGCCCCTCATCCAAGATAAGGAACTACCCGATTCCGCAACAAAACAACTTACAAAGAAAGCAAAATACTCTCATAATATCAAACCTGTATGGTCCCCCAGCGGTGATATTATCGCATATATAACAGGCAATGAAGGATTCATGGAAATTGTCCTAATGTCCGCAAAAACAGGGGAACTGATTGATCGAATTACAAAAAATCTCTTTAGAGAGAAATATGAAGAAATACGCTCAGATTCAACTGGAGTCGATAGAAGTATAACTTGGTCACCAGATGGTGATCATATCGCATTTATAGGTAAACATCATGCTGCAAATTATCTTTATGAAGTTAATATACTTACGCATAAATTAACCCAATACATTAAGTTGGAATTTGATGCAGCGTATTCACCCAATTATGATAACACTGGTAAGAGAATAGCCTTTACCGCGCTAAAAGAAGGACAAACAGATCTATATACTGTTGATTTGGATGTTGAAAAGATATATCGTATAACACGGGATACATTTCACGATTCCCATCCTTCTTGGCACCCAACAGAGAATAAAATCATTTATGTTTCTGAGAGAGATAGAAGAAATAAACTTGTTATCATTGATTTTGAAAAACGCACACAACAGATCCTAACTGATAACCTATCAAATGCCATAAGTCCAATATGGATGCCTGATGGTGAATCGGTGTTATATTGTTCTGATCGAACAGGTGTATATGATGCTTACAAACTAAATATAGCATCTTTGGAAAGAACTCGTCTAACAAACTTAATTACCGGTTCTTTTAATCCCAGTTTTTCACCAGATCAAAAGAAAATACTATTTAGTGCCTATCAAAAAGGAAAATATGATGTTTGTATAATGGATTCGGATAAATTACTTGCTGAGAAAATTGAAGAGTCTAAAATGGCATCACAAACAATTCCTGCGCTGATAGATTCTGAACCCGGTATAAAAAACTATAGAATCGCGAAAAGAAAATACAGCACAAGATCATCTTTTCGGTTTGATGCTATTATTCCTGAGTTCAGTTATGGGGCAGACGGATTACTACGAAGTCAAATTCGGATGAGTGCAAGTGATATGTTAGGAAATCATCGTGTTGAGGTAAGTGTAATTAATCAATCAAGAGGCTATCTACTACCAGACTTTATCGCTCAGTACGGTTTCTTAACACATCGTGCTGATGTCGGAGCTGTAATCTATAACTATCATCAATACCATCTTCTCGGTTCATACAGAAGTCAACGAGGGGTATTACAACGGATTACAGGTGCTGGTGGATACATAAGCTATCCATTCAATAGATATTTAAGATTAGACACTCAATTTGCAATGTATACTACACCTTTCGCTCATAACTTCCAAACGAGGGATCCATTTAACTATTATGATCGCGGATTATTATCCATCGGTTCTATGGCACTTGTAGGAGACAACACAATGTGGCGGGAATGGGCTCCATTCAAAGGTACACGGTATAGGTTAGAAATCGAACGTTCATTTCCAAGTATTGGTAGCGAGTTATCACTTACAAACACTGTGTTTGATTTTAGGAATTATATCGGTATAGGTAGACGGACCACTATTGCATCAAGATTATTGTTAGGAGCAAGTTTTGGAAAGGATAAATCTCTCTATTATCTCGGTGGGATTGATACGCTCCGCGGATACAATTATCAGGACTTGGTAGGTTCGCGTCTCGGTCTATTCAATGTCGAACTACGCATACCCTTTATTGATGCATTATATTTCGCATGGCCCATTCGTTGGTCTATTGGTGGCATCAGAGGAATTGTCTTTGCAGATTTTGGTACAACATGGGCAGATTGGAAATACGGTCCAGATAACCCTCTTAAATTAGTTCAACGGAACGGTTTTAAGATTCGTCTCATAGACTTAAAAGGATCATTGGGGGTTGGTCTTAGACTAAGACTGGGTGTTTTCTCATTAGATTTCGCCGCTGCACGACACACGGATTTAAGAAGTATTGAACCTGGAGTTAAATACCATTTCGGTTTAGGGCAAGCATTTTAACCCATCTATTCATATATTAATTTTAGGAACTACTGTTTAGGAATATTATCTATAAGGAGCAATAATGGAACCACGAGTAAAACGTCTTATTCTCACAGTTGGAATCATAGCGGTTTTGGGGGGTATAATCACAGCTTGGATTAATATATATCCCGATATACTATGGTTCAAAATGCTAAATTATCTCTCTGTTTATACCGAAATTCTATACAATAAAATACTCGTTGGGATTATTGTTGGTTTAACCTACCTGGTCATACTCCTAATTAATCTGTTTATTGTCTATAAATACACTCCTGCACAACTCAGTCCCGCATTCTTAGGAGGTACAGAATTTACAGGTGGAGAAACAAACACACGGAAAATGATTTATGGCGGACTCACCATTATGGCTGTCCTATTCAGTATCTTAATGGGGTATTCAGCAACGGATCGGTGGGAAATATATCTACGGTATACACATGCAGGAGAATTGGATTTTCAGTCAGCAACACCTATTACTGTAAATGATGGAATTGATTCAGATACAATTTCGGTTTCAACATTAGAATTACAAGCCAAAAAAATCCAAATTGGTGATGAAATAAAGGTGTATGTTGACCAAAATGAACCGGTTAGTGCGACAGTTAATCAGGTAATCACTGAACCTATAACGCAAAATAATAAGACAATTAACCTGCCAATCGGTTTAAAGTTAAACACATCCATCCAAGTTAATGACGGTCAGAGAGCATATTTTACCTCTCTTGCACGCGACCCGATCTTCAAAAAAGATGTCTCCTATTATGTGTTTGAAATGCCTATGTGGCGTTATATCTGTGGTACTCTGTTTGGTATCTTCTTCCTTGTTACTGTTTTCTCAATAATCATCTACTTTTTCCACGGATTAATTACGGGAGATACGAATCAACTCCGCTTTCGACCCCCTTTCAAAGTCAAAGCACACATTTTTACACTCGTTGGGTTAACACTTCTATTCCGTGCTTGGAACTACCGTTTTGTAATGTATGATTTATTATATACATCAAACGAAATCGTCCGTGGTGGTGGTGGCTATGCTGCAATCAAGGCGCGACTTCCAATTCTCTATATCATGATTGCTCTCACAGCAATATGTGCTGTGATTTTTATCGTTAGTATCTTCTTACGAAGCAATAAATTTGCTTTTGGAAGTCTAATTGTGTTTATTATTGCCGGTATATTAGGGCAATTCTATCCGCAGATGGTACAAGTTTTAAGGGTCGATCCACTCAAGCAAGTATTAGAAGCAGATTACATTAATTACAACATAAAATCAACCTTAGAGGCATACGGCCTATCAGAGAATAAGGTTGTAGAAGAAGAATATCCTCTGACAGAAGTCCTTAACTACGAAGATATTACAAGTGAAGAAAACGCTCCAGTATTCAATAGCATACGATTATGGGATTGGCGTCCTTTACGTAGGACATTTAGGCAGTTACAGGAATTGCGTTCACAATACGATTTCTTTGATGTTGATATTGATAGGTATATAATTAACAATGAAGTCAGACAGGTAATGCTATCAGCACGTGAGTTAAACATTAACGATTTACCAGTAGAAATCAGAAATGACTGGTACAAACAAACCTATACTTACACTCACGGGTATGGGGCTGTTGTAAGTCCTGTAAATGAAATCATAGAAGGCAAACCAAACATGTACATTCAAGAATTGCCACCTATTCAATACAATGAACAATGGCCGTATAGATTCAATGATTCTCCAGGACCGCGTATCTACTATGGTGAAAGAACCGACCGTTATGTGATTATTCATCCTGACAGAACTCAACCATTAGAATTTGATTATCCTATTGAAGGTCAACAATATGCTGAATATGCATATCAAGGTGATGGCGGTGTTGAACTGAACTCATTCTGGCGAAAACTGGTGTATATGTTGAAGTTTGATAAAGAGATAAAGTTTGTATTGCCAGGGGAAATTTCATCTACAAGTCGTATCCTATATGACCGAAATATAAAAAGACGGATTCAGAAAATCGCTCCTTTCTTAAGATACGATGGAGACCCTTATATAGTCCTACACAATGGAAGAATCGTATGGATGATAGATGCTTATACTATCACACATAGATACCCATATTCTGTCTCTATGAATGAATTTCTTAGAGATAGAAGACGACAAGTTACAGGCACACAACAGGATGGTGAACCATGGGGGAATTACATAAGGAATTCTGTTAAAGTTCTTGTTGATGCTTATGATGGTACTGTAAATTTCTATATAATGGAAAGAGAGAAAGACCCTATTGCTGAGTGTTACAGAAAGATATTTCCAGATCTATTCAAACCCTTTGCCGAAATGCCAGAAGAACTTAAGAATCATATTCGTTATCCCACATCTATGTTTCTTATCCAATCCAGGGTATATCAAGATTATCACATGAAGAATCCTGATACCTTTTATGCAGGTGAAGATAGATGGGAAATTGGATGGGAACTCTATGATAATACAGATGCACAAGTACAACAAGTTGCACCTCAACAACAGAGATCACCCTTTGCTCAACAGCAACAACCTGTTAGAAAAGCACCATCAAATGGACAACCAGTTGAACCGTATTATGTGGTAATAAAGTTACCCGGTCAGGATAGAGCTGAGTTTATGCTGATGTTACCCTATACTCCGTTAAATAAACCCAATCTTACAGCATGGCTGGCTGCACGTTGTGATTTACCACAATATGGACAATTATTAGTATACCGTTTCCCAAAAGGCAAACAAGTTGCCGGTCCAATGCAGGTTGAAAACTTCATTAGTCAAGAACCTGAGATTTCACAACAGATAAGTCTGTGGAATACAGAAGGATCACGAGTTTTACGCGGTAATCTACTGATACTTCCGATGAACAATTCACTACTCTATGTTGAACCTATTTATATCCAGTCTGAAGATGAAGAAACTGCCATACCTGAGTTACGACGGGTTGTTATTGGATATGAGAACAAGGTCGTCTGGGGAGAAACTCTAAACGAAGCTCTCATTAAGATGTTCGCAGATGGAACAGAAATACAAGAGACTACGTTGGTTAGTTCAACTGACGAAACCGTTGAAAGCTCTAACCTTTCAAATGAAGACGTCTCTATAAGTACGCTCATTCAACAAGCGAATGACAACTACAATAGCGCGCAAAATGCATTACGAAATGGAAACTGGACTGAGTATGGTCGATTACTCGGGAAGTTAGAAATTATCTTAAAACAACTTCAAGAAAAAGCCAATAATAATTGAATATTACGATAAATCAATAAAGGAGGTGAAGAATATGTCTCTTGATTGGAAACCACGCCATAGAGATATGATCATCGGAGGTATTCCTTGGTTAGCAAGAATATCAGATAAAGCCAATGCTAAATTACAAGGTATTATTGGGGAATATATATACCCCTGACCGCAGGACAAAATGTTCCTGGAGGAACACAACATTACTGCTGAGGAATTTGTTGATATGGTGAAAAACAATCCCTCAGACGATGAAATGATTGCTGCCATGAAGAAATTGAGTGAGTAATCATTCAACTATTAATAGTGTAATCTCTGTTGGTTTTACCTAACAGAGATTACTCATAATCAACTATATTTTATTAATAAGGGTTGGTTAGGAGACCATTTCCTTGGCATTAAAAGACTTACGCGACCAAATCAATAACATAGATAACGAGATCTTAGATCTGCTACATCAACGTCTGGATATATCAAAAAGGGTGGGCAATCTAAAGGCTGATTCGGGGGAAGAAATCTATGTGCCACATCGGGAAAATGAAATTCTGAATCGTCTGAAAAAAAGGAATCAGGGTATATATCCTCACACTGCCATTGACAAGATATGGAACGAGATTTTCTATACTTCACGGACAACACAAACTAAAAATCGAGTGGCATTCCTTGGTCCAGAAGGAAGTTTTGGACACACTGCATGTTTAGCTTTTTTTGGTCCAAATGTTGAAATGATTCCTATCACGCCACAAATTGATATCTTTACCGAAGTTGAAACAGGACGCGCAGACTTTGGTGTCGTGGCAATCGAAAACTCTGTTTATGGAACTGTTCGTGATGTATTAGAACGTTTCTTACATACACAATTAAATATCTGTGCTGAAATATACCTATCTATTAGACATCATCTCATCTCTAAGGTACCACTAAATGAGATACAACGAATATACTCGCACAGACATCCATTCTCACAATGTAGAATGTGGTTAAACAGAAATCTGAAGTCAGTAGAACAAATTGAAGTCGTTAGCACATCAGATGCAGCAAAACGTGCTGCCGATGAACCAAACACTGCTGCTATCGCAAGTCAACTGGCAAGTGAGATGTATGATGTGCCTATAATAGCAGATTCAATCATGGATGACTCAAATAATACAACACGGTTCCTTATCATTGGTTCTCAAATAGTTGGTAAGAGTGGTCATGACTGCACTTCTATTTTCTTTGCTATTAAAGACAAAGTCGGGGCACTATATCAGATATTAGGTGTATTAGAAACACATCAACTAAATCTTAGTTATATTGAATCACTACCATCACGTTCAAAGCCTTGGGATTACATATTTTTCGCTGATATAGATGGACATACTGACGATAAGCATGTACGCGATGCCCTTGATCAACTTTGGGAACTATGCCATGATGTAAAAATACTCGGTTCTTATCCACGTGGCACTAAATAATTTTCTCCAATCATAACACTCCTCATTCCTAACAATTTTACACCATTCAAATAGACTTCTAATTATCTATATGGAATCAAAGCGTATATTTCTACAAAATTCTTAAATTTCGCTTATACACATTGTACACCCCATTGTCTATATTGAAGTATGAAGAGCACATTAACGCAGAAAATACATACCCGTTCAAAAGAACTCGGATTTGAACTCGTTGGCATTTCACCTGTCAAAGAGAGTGAAACAATAGAACTGTATAGAAAATGGATTGAAAACGGGTATGCAGGTAAAATGGGATATCTTGAAAGACACTTACCACTCAAAGAAGATCCCAGAACACTTCTTAAAGAGACAAAGTCGGTGATAAGTCTCGGCATGAACTATTACACAGTTGACCCTCCCAAAGATTTATCTGAGGATCCCAGCCGCGGACAGATCTCACGTTATGCATGGGGTGAGGATTACCATGACGTCATACGGGATAGACTTCAACAACTTGTTGATTACATTAAAACTATGACTGAATCAGAATTGAAAAGTCGCGTTTTTGTAGATTCAGGACCTATACTTGAAAGAGAATATGCAGAGAAATCGGGACTCGGATGGATTGGTAAGAATACAAACCTGATAAATTGGCAAACGGGTTCTTGGTATTTTCTTGCTGAAATACTAATCAGTCTCGAATTAGAATACGATAACCAACCTATTCGGGGTAGTTGTGGTACCTGTACAAAATGTATTGAGGAATGTCCTACAGATGCTATTCTTGAACCGAATATACTTGACTCTCGATTGTGTATCTCCTATCTAACTATAGAATTGAAAGACAGTATACCAATGGAACTACGTCCACAAATAGGAAACCTAATATTTGGATGTGATATCTGTCAGGAAGTCTGTCCATGGAATAGTAAGGCTGTCCCAACATCAGAACCAGCATTCCATCCCCGAAAAGATAATCTTACACCAGAATTACTACCACTAATGGAGATAACACAATCTGATTTTAATAATAAATACAAAGGAAGTCCAATCAAACGCACAAAGTGGAAGGGGTTCCTACGAAATGTAATCGTAGCTGTTGGCAACTGGGGTTCACCCACTGCTGTCCCCGCATTGAAAAAAGCATTAATGAATGATGAACCGATGATACGCGGACATGCTGCATGGGCATTAGGACAAATTGGAGGGAAAAACGCTACAATAGCATTAGAGAATCAATTAAAGTACGAAAATGATCCTGAGGTTATCTCTGAAATTAGGGATGCACTACAATTCATAGCCAACTGAGTAAGATTTCTTACCCATAGAAAATCCTACTGGATCAGCACATTCTCATTCTTTATTGATCTAACTATTTACAAATTCCCTTTAATCCATCTATCTATGAACTATCTTCTACTTCTTTCTGGATTGCTTCTATAGTTTTCAGTTTATATAACTCCCTCAAGAAAATATCATAACGAACATTCTCATACCCTCCCATCTTATTTACAAGCGGTGCTCCAATCGCACGCGCAAGTTCATTACGACGGGGAATTAATAACGAGGAACGACGTGATAGATATTCCCCAATTCTTCTAAAATCAGAATCAGTGACAATATCTAATTGTATCCAATCTTTATATTGAAATTCCTTTATTGGGACATCATACGTTGGAACATTAGGAGTCAGAGAATTATCAGATGATAATGGTTGATTACGCGGTGTTTTCACTACCAGAGTGCCTGCTGCCAAATCCCCTAACCTTTGCCAATTCGGACTAAACAACATGACTATCAACCCTACACCGTAAAATGAGGGTAAGAAATCCGCAAGTCGCACTAAGTTACGAATAGCTGAATCTGAAAAATTAATTGGATAACCCCCATCTTTGATGACACGTAAACCCAATGCATACTTCCCAGGGGATTGACCATTTGTAACCATCTCAAAGATCATGTAATATCCCCAGAACATAGCAAATACAATAATACCTCCAATTGCCCCCAACCAATTGCCAAATATTTGGGAGAGGTATTCAATCATTCCTTGATTCACATAAAACCCAAAAAAGAGTATCAGAACCAAGATTATTGTATCAAGTAAAGCAGCATAAAAACGGGAACCTATACCGGCTTTCTGATAATTTATAGAGATCTGTTCAGGGGTTTCAACTGATAATTGTTCAAACATAACCAACGCAATCTAATGAAAATTCAAGGACCTAATTAAACCTATGATCATATTCACTCCCACCGCGCCCATGCATTTGGCGTCGTATATCCCTCATCAGAATATGGATCATCCCCAGAAACCACTATAACACCACGATAATTCCGCTGTCCCTTCCAACCAAGCCACGAAGCAGTAGAACAATAATGACTCACAAGAACACGACGATAAGATTCACTCCGATTCTTCTTAGAACGGTGTAAGAGGTAACCATTAAAGAAGAGTACACTTCCTGCAGTCATTTCAATCGGTATTTCGGAAGAATCATCGAATCCCATCGCTTCATGACAACTGTCAAATTCATCACGCTTATTGTGAGGATGTCTATCATAAATTATACCTGAACGATGACTATTCGGTAAAACCCACAAACACCCATTATCAACAGTCGCCTCATCCAGTGTAATCCAAGCACCTACCAATGATCGGTCACGAGTTGGTATTGGATGTTCATCCTGATGCCAAGGATTACCAGTATGACCGGGAACTTTCCCCAACATCATAGACTGCATACATTTTACACCACCATCCCAGAAAGGGATATGTGCACCAACTATTTCCTTAAGGACATCACAAATTTTGGGATGTTCGACATACCGACTTATGATCGGACTGTATGTATGCGGTTCACCCACACACATGATACGATTCAATATCTCAGTTTCTGTAGCGTCTGCAGGCATTGATGGAATCGCTTCACATCCATAATCACCACGGAATATCTTCAACATTTCTGCTTTTAACTCTTCACATTCATCAGATGTAATCAAATCTGGAATCAATAGATATCCATCATTAATATAGGATTCTGCCCAATTATTAGGTTTTTTCATCTAAAATGTGACTACTCCTTTCATATACACTGACCTACTGAATATAATACCATATCCTATACTTGATTCATACATATTATCTTTTAGATCCACGAAATTCCATACGAGGATTTGCCAAATTCTTCATACGATACCTTCATATCCGTGTAATCCGTGATTCAAACAAACTCATGATTAAACTACCATTTACTAATAACACCAAAGATAAAGAAATGGTATAATATACCAACAATAGAACTTACACTTAGTCAGTCTAAAATAGGAAACACAGATGACTGTAACAGATTTTGTCGAAAAGAAACAACCGATTTGGAACGAATTAGAGAGTCTACTCCAAAACAATCAGAAAGTTGCTGCAAAAGATCTGAATAGACTCGGATATTTATACCGACGTATCACATCAGATTTAGCCGTAGCACGACGGGACTTTCCACAAGACAGGTGTGTAACCTATCTCAATGAATTAGCATCCCGCGCTCATTCCAAAGTATATCAATCCTCACCATTCAAGCGCGGATCACTTTGGCATTTTCTCCGAGAAGGTTTCCCTAAGGTTATAAGAGATAACATTGTATTTGTTGCTATTGCTTTTCTTCTGTTTGGATTAGCTTTTGCTGGGGCATATTGGAGTGCATTGAAAATGCCAGAATTAACTGAGGATTTGATTCCTGAACAAATCGTGTCACACATAAAAGAATTAGGGGCAAAAGATTGGAATAACACTGAAGCAGAAGATAGAAATCTATTGGCATCTCAAGTCATGACCAATAATATTAAAGTGGCTTTTCTGGCGTTCGCTTGGGGAATAATATTCATGGTAGGCTCTGTATATATTCTCATCTATAATGGCATATTCCTCGGAACAATTGGGGGTTTATGTCATGTGCATGGGGTATCATTAGCATTATGGTCTTTTGCATCTCCCCACGGATATATTGAACTGACTATGATCTTTATAGCGGGTGGTGCTGGTATGAGATTGGGATATGCTCTCATTTCCCCAACTGTTCTCACACGAAAACGCACACTAATCAATGCAGCAAAAACAGCAATTCAAATGCTTGGAGGATGTGTGATTTTACTTGTTCTTTCAGGTATAATTGAAGGTTTTATATCCCCGTCTAATTTACCTAACGGATTCAAAATTGCTTTTGGTGCAATCACAGGTGTATTACTCTTCATCTACCTATTTGTCTTAAAACCAAAATCAGATCCAACTTCCTAATCATTATAACGAATACCATTTCTGATAATTAAAGTCTCTTTAATATTGCATAAACTTCCAGTTTGTGCGTTATTTCAAAAATGCTTAACAACTATTCATGGAATAAACATCTGTAGAAATGGTATTAGTGGAAAGACAAAACGTAAAAAGAGAAATTAGAAGAAAAACAACGCGCTAAATATCAAGAGATAAATGGCGTGACATCCAATCAGAATTTACCGATTAAAAGAAATTTTTAACTACATCACTGCACTTAAATATCCCTTGCTGACTTTCCCATAAAATATACATTGAAGAAATTAAAATAACAGGACTTACGCATTTCATCTTAAAGTCCCCCTGATAAGGGGCGGGGAATGCCCTAAGGCATTCATACCGTTGATTCTTTAGGGGGTTAAAACACTGAAATGACGGCTTTTTAAGTCAAATTTTACCTTTTTTTGATTAAGTTGCGTAAGTCCTGAATAAATGAAGAAAACATAAACATCTAACAACTAATACCATTTCTAATAAATTATATCACATTTTCGATCTTATTTATATAATCATACTTTGTTATGCTCTCAATAGCGATTTTAGTGTAACTTCGTATGATCTCAGTAAGTTTATCCTGCATCTCTTGTAATGAAGTCAGCACATTTTGAAATAACTTTGCTTTGATGTCTTGCCATAATCTTTCAATAGGGTTCAACTCTGGACTATAAGGCGGTAGAAAGAGGAATACTATATTCTCAGGAACTTGTAGTGATTTCGCTTGATGAAAACGCCCATTATCAAGGACAAGGATATTCAGAGTCCCCGGATAAACCTTAGCAAACTCATCAAGAAATATTTGGAAACAGGTACTATTCAGATAAGGCATTTCAAGGAAAAAACTTTCTCCTGTTATCGGTTCCACAGCACCATATAGATAAAGGTTTTCATAGGTATACCTGATATTAGCAATCGGTTTGACACCGGGGACTGTAATACGACGGTATGAAACAGGATGAAGACCAAATCTTGACTCATCTTGAAAAAACAGACGAACTTTTTCAGACTCAGGATCGTTCTCCGAAATCGTTTCCTTGACTTTTTTTGGTAAGTCTAACTTGAAGGTTTCACCGGCTGTTTCGTTTTTTTTATATGACTCTTGCGGGGCACTTTGGGTTTTGCTTTCCACTTATACCGAACCATCGAATGAACAGCAGTATATTTCATTTTGACATCAAATGTTTTTTCAATATAGTCTACTATCTGCTGATAACTGGAAAAAGCATCAGGTTTTTTGAGTTCAGCAAGCAAGATTTCTTGTTGTTCTTCGGTAAGTTGAGCTGGACGCCCGGGGGAATAATCCCGTGCTAAAAGTGCTTCAAGTCCACCCGATGCGTATGTTTGGAACCAATGCCCAACGGTTTTCCTATCAACCCCTATTTTCGCAGCGATTTCCTTACGATTTAGCCTTTTCTCACTACAAAATAGGTATAGGGCTTTCAGTCTTTTCTTTTGGTAACTGATTGATGTTTTTTTCATCATTTTTTTCAAGTCAGAAACACTTTCTGTAATCTGTGAGGGTTTTAACATAATTAATATTCATCCTATCAACTATAAATTTGTAATAAAATATAACAGAAAACAAAAAATATTAAAAGCGAAAATATTAACTGAAAATGGTATAACACACATATATCACAATAATATAAAATAAATTAAATATATTTGTCAAAATATAAACAAAATGTTATAATACCATATCGTTCACTAATTGTAAACTAAAACTAACACATTACTTGGAAGATACGAAATATTATTTATGCCGTGAAAGTGTAACTCTCTTCTAATTATTTTGGCTAATTATTTAGGCTTCTAAACTTTATGCCAAATTCAACCAAATCCACTATCTGGGAAATAGGAATATCCATGTTAGAATTACAACGAAAACATTCAGAATTATCACCATATAAACAGATACAGAGGAAAATCAATGCGAATTCAACCGAATATTTTTTTAGTTTTTCTAATTTTAAAATTTTACATCTATTAATCAAATCCTTTGTTATCCCAACCCCCAACAGGGTTTTCGGCTCATTAAAAAATCATTTCTTAAAAAGCAACTCAAAAAACTTGAAAAACTAAAACAACTAAAAAAACTAAAAATTAGACCGACTTCAAACAAAACAGACTATCATGCACAACAGTAAATTACAGTGTATCTCATTACTACGAATTGTCCATACAGATATAATTCTCTTCATAGAATTGGTGTTTCCCCGTCCGTTGGTTCAAAATATAGCAAATGGTAAGACTAATGAATCCTCCAAATCTATGATTTATCGAATATATTCTAATACCATGTCAAATTGGATGGATAAAAAACTTCACATTCAAACAATCCTAAATCAATGGATTAAAAGAAAAGTAAAAGACACAAAATTCATCTTTTTCGAAATTTTTGTAACCTTAAAAAAGTGGTTCTAAACCCACTGTAGTACTGACGGGAGAGGGGTTTTACCAATGTCACACCATGTGACAAAAAGTGTAACTTTATTCAACATATAAATAACTAATATATTACTATTGTGAATATAAAAAACAGCAAAACTACAGTAAAATTACCCTCGGTTCAATATAATACATGGAAAAAAGAAGCTTATGATTCCGTAATATTCATGCCAAAAACTTTACAAACCCGACCGATGATTCAGAGTTGACTTCGGATCAGTATCACGGGTATAATTAAATCAGTAAGTAGATGAAACAAGAGACACTCAACAGGAGCTAAGAAACTGAATATAGGCATTACTAATTGTTCGATTTCAAGGAGATAAATATGAAGACTACCATTTTTGTCCTTATCACTATATTGTGTATTTTAAGTATGTCTGGTTATTTATTCGCTAATACAATCGTAACAGATGGGTTGGTAAGTTATTGGACATTCGACCTGAATAATATTGATGGAAATTTAGTTGAAGATGTGTGGGGTGAAAACCACGCAGAAATTGTTGGACAGACGAATATCTCTGATGGATACATCAGGCAAGGTCTTGAATTAAACGGTTTTAAAAATTACCTTGTCATCCCAAATTTCGGTAATTTTGGGAGTCAATTAGGCCCATTCACATTCGAAATTATAGTCAAAACCAGTTATAAAAAAAGTTGGACGCCAATTTATAGAGTGATAGAAGAACCGAACTGTGACGAGAGGGACAGCGGACATGGGATTTCAATAAATGCTTCTATGGATTTTCAAATTAGACCTTTCATACGACTACGAGAAAATAATATAGTTACCAAAGAAGATTCAATTCATTTACAACGGAGTTACAGATATCAGAATGGGTGTAGTTCTGGTACTTCAGGATTTCCATCACAAATTTCTGATGGAAAGTGGCATCATATTGTCTATGCGTACGGAGAACCATATACTGATGAATCAGGCAAGGAGTGGAAACAGAGGTCTCTCTATGTAGACGGCGAACAGAGAAGTAGGGGGAGATACAATACTTCAAGCCGTGATAACATTCTTCCCTATACGGAATCTATCTATCTTGGTGCTGTTAATAAGAATGGTAAAGCAAGTAAGTTCTTTAGAGGTATAATTGATGAAGTGCGTGTCTATGATCGTGGTCTCTCCTATGAAGAAGTACTTCAGAATTATCAATCCAGAATAGGGTTAAGTGTAGAACCAACCCAAAAGTTACCAACTGTTTGGGGTACACTCAAGAAAAGATAACCATAATTCTATGAGTCAGAAAATACGTATCTTAGTATGCAGGTTATTTGATATGAAGAAATGTTGTCTACTTTATTTATCAATTGCAATTAACTTTTCATTAACCATACCAATAGTTGCTGCACCAATCGTAACAGATGGGTTGGTAAGTTATTGGACATTCGACCTGAATAATATTGATGGAAATATAGTTGAAGATGTGTGGGGTGAAAACCACGCAGAAATTGTCGGTCACAAGAATATCTCTGATGGATACATAAGACAAGGATTGGAATTAAAGGGTCTAAGAAATTATGTTGTCATACCAAACTTCGGTAATTTTGGGAGTCAATTAGGCCCATTCACATTCGAAATTATAGTCAAAACCAGTTATAAAATCAGTTGGATGCCAATTTATAGGGTGATAGAAGCACCTCACTGTGACGAGAGGAAGCGTGGATATGGAATATCAATTAATGCTTCATTAGATTTTCAAAATAGACCTTTCTTCCCACTAAATAATATAGTTACCAAAGAGGATTCAATTCATTTACAACAGAGTGACAGACAACAGAATGGGTGTCGTTCTCGTACTTCAGGATTTCCATCACAAATTTCTGATGGAAAGTGGCACCATATTGTCTACGTGGATGGAGGACCATTGAATGATGAACCAGATAATGGGTGGAGAGAGAGAGCCTTCTATGTAGATGGAGAACAAAAAAGTAGGGGTAGACGTAATGTTCCAAACCGTGATAACATTCTCCCCTATACGGAACCTATCTATCTTGGTGCTGTCAATACGAATGGGAAAGCAACTAAGTTTTTTAGAGGAATAATTGATGAAGTGCGTGTCTATGATCGTGTTCTCTCCTATGAAGAAGTACTTCAAAATTATCAATCCAGAATAGGGTTAGGTGTAGAACCAACACATAAGTTACCAACTGTCTGGGGTACACTTAAGAAAAGATAGTTATACCATTTCTGTTAATAAAAGTCACATTAATAGAATCTCTTTAATGTAGCATAAACTTTCAGTTTGTGCAGTTTTTCAAGCCACGTATAACAATTATTTATGGGATAAACATTTATAGAAATGGTATCAGATGAAAACCAAAGATGCCTTTCGCTCATGCAATAGTTATAGTAAAATTAACATATGTGATTCACGGAGAATCGGTCTAAGTAAAATTATAAACCCTTATAGAATAAGGGGTCGTAGAATTGCTCCGTGAAGGTTTCCGTGAAAGTGTAGACTTTTCAAGACGACAAAAATTAACAGTTTCTACAATATACCGTATCCATAATACATCTAACGTGAGTTTGAACTTTACACACCCCATAGCCATTTTCTATATGCACAATCTTTTTGTTTATGCTACAATTCATACTATATATATCAACCACTATAAATCAGTGAAATCACCAATACATACCCATTTATTTATTCACTCCGTGATATTATGTAAGGAGAAATTAGTATGAAAAGGTTTATGAGTATCCTGTTAATCTCTATCGTGAGTTTGATATTGTGTAATATCGTACATTCTGCAAATGTCGTGACTGAAGGTCTTGTGAGTTATTGGACATTCGATCAAAAGGATATTGAAGATAAGTCTGTTAAAGATGTGTGGGGTAAAAACAACGGTACAATAGTTGGAAATCCTAATGTAGTAGCGGGAAAAGTTGGGGATGCCTTGGAATTCGATGGCTCAGATGACTATGTCAATCTAACGAATCTTGGAGATTTCGGTGAAAAACTTGGAAAATCTACTTTTGAAGCATGGGTCAAAACAAGTTTTAGGAATGATTGGACATCTCTTTTCAAAGTCCTTGATGATGGATGCAATATGGCCTGGGCTATTGATGTGAACCGAAGTGCTAAAGCAGGATTTCCACTTGCAAAAGACATTGTTCATTTCTATATTCGTCAGAATGCTGCTGCTGGGTGTAATGATATTGCTGTTGAAATTGAATATGCTTTATCGGATGGAAAATGGCATCACATTGTCTTTGCAGTTGAGGATGCAGCGGAAGCAAAAATCAGCGCATATATAGACGGTGAATCTCGAGAAATAATTGTTGGTAAAGAGAAGAATTTAGAAGAATTTATCCCGTTTGTAAGACCTGTTTATATCGGTGCAGCAAATAATCGTGGTAAAGTTGAACGGCATTTCCCAGGGTTAATCGATGAAGTACGTATTTACGATCGACCCCTAACAGCAGGTGAAGTAACACAGAACTTTAAGTCTAAAGTAGGTCTTGCTGTTGATCCAATTCAAAAATTATCAACAGTATGGGGATCCCTGAAGATGAATAATTAATAAGCAGACCGTATTTCTACACCTATTCTTATCATTAGAATTTACAGATTCCAATACGACAAATCTGGTATCCTCTAATAATTCGCTGCCTATCCATTCTCCGAATTACCCATTCCTCTATCACAATTTCATTCAGGTTAAGCACTTTTAATGTTATAATGTAGACTATCAGATATTCACAATAGAATGGAAAGACTTCCAATAAACAAATCATACCCTTTCACGTCTTATACTTATAGTATATACAAACGGTAGGAGGCTATAAATTTGCATAATCTAAAACCGATTATATATCGGATATCTATTTTTTCTCTAATACTATTTACCCAAATATATGCCAATGCAAGCGATTGGCCAAGTTGGAGAGGTCCAAATCAAGATGGAACATCATCAGAAACTGGACTTGTTTCAAATTGGTCTATAGATGGGGAAAACCTTCTCTGGAAAGCTGATTTTATTGGTCGTTCAACACCAGTTATATTGAATGACAGAGTCTATGTAATTGGACGTATTGGTAAAGACATAACACAACAAGAACGTATTACATGCTTTGATGCTAAAACAGGCGATGAAATTTGGAATTACCAGTTTAATGTCTTTCATACCACTATCACTTTCAATAGGGTTGGATGGACAAGTCCTGTAGGAGATCCCGAAACAGGAAATATATACATACATGGTGTGCAAGGACTCTTTTTCTGTTTTGATAAAGATGGTAACATTGTCTGGTCCCGTTCACTCACAGAAGAGTATGGACGCATTTCTGGTTATGGTGGTCGTATTCATACACCGATAATTGCTGGAAATCTTGTGGTTGTTAGTTACCTAAATGTAGGATGGGGGAATCAATCTATACCAAGGCATCGCTATTTTGCATTTGATAAAAAATCAGGAGATCTCATCTGGGTATCAACACCGGGTGGCAGACCCCTTGATACAACTTACTCAACACCAGTAGTTGTTGATATCAACGGTCAAATGCTTATCATCGGTGGGAATGCTGATGGTAGTATCTATGCAATGAAACAGACTACCGGTGAAATGGTATGGGGTTTTAAACTGAGTAAACGCGGAATCAATACCTCTGTTATAGTTTCTGGTACAAAGGTGTATGCTACACATAGTGAAGAAAACTTTGATAGCACTGAAATGGGACGCGTTGTCTGTATCGATGCAACTGGAACTGGAGATATTACGAAAACCCATGAGGTATGGCGTTATGATGCTGTTAATGTAGGATATGCATCCCCAACCGTTAAAGATGGAAAACTATATGTTGTAGATAATTCTGCTAATATGTATTGTTTGAATGCTGATACCGGCAAGGTTATATGGGAACATAGTATCGGTACAGTTGGTAAAGGTTCACCTGTTTGGGCGGATGGAAAGTTATTCGTTACAGAGGTTAATGGGAAGTTTCATATTCTACAACCCGGTGCAGACGAGTGTGAATCTCTCAATATACAGGAAATCACTCGAGAAGAAGATGAGCACTATGTTGAAATCTTCGGATCACCAGCAATATCAGATGGACGCATCTATTTCACCACGGAAGAGCATATCTACTGCATAGGGAGAGAATAATGAAAAGTATAAACTTTGGAATCAGTAAGAAGAATCTTGTGAGATTACCCTTTCTGCTGTGCATTACCTTAGCTATCAGTTTTCTTGTGATTGGATGTGCAAGCAAAGAGATAGTAGTAACAAAATTGAGTACAGAACCAGTCGTTGATCTACTTCTTACTCCTGCTGAAACGACAACATCTGGTGAACCGGTTGAACTTACAGTTATCGGTTATGATGAAAACGGGAATCAGACAAGTGCAATTGGCTCTGTAGAGTGGGGTTTAAATGGGTTAATGGGTAGTCTCACAGACAATATATTCACTCCGAATATTAGTCATGGAGCACAAGCAGGAACTGTCTCCATCCAATCAGGTGAAATGAAGGCAGAAGCACGAATTCGTGTCATTCCACCTTTACCATGGAGTGAAGATTTTGAAAATATCGAACTCAATAAAGTTCCCACACATTGGATCAGTGCTACTGGAAAGTATTTTGTAAAAGAGAAAGATGGTAACAAAGTATTGGTCAAAATACCTGTACAACGCGGATTAGATAAGTCAAATGTATATATCGGTCCACCTAAAATGAGTGACTACCAGATACAAGTCGATGTGATGGGAACAAGAGATAAACGTAGAGTGCCAGATATGGGGTTAATAGCCAATCGATATACATTAGATATGCAGGGTAGACAACAACGGCTGCAGATTCGGTCTTGGGCGTCTGATCTGCGGATGGCAAAAACAATCCCCTTCTCATGGGAGACCGATGTCTGGTATACAATGAAAATGAAGGTTGAAATAAACGACGATAAAGCTTTGATTTATGGAAAAGTTTGGCGGACAGGGGACGATGAACCCAATGAATGGACGATTAAAACCGAAGACCCCTTGCCGAATAGAGAGGGAAGTCCCGGTATATACGCTTATTCCGTTTCCGAAATCTATTATGATAATCTAAAGGTATGGTGATAAATGATTTTAGAATTCAGAAGCGGTAAAAGAAATACCGCACAATTTACAACTAACATAAAGAATATAGTTCATTCAGTTAAATACATGATAGTATTTTTATTTGGTCTCATTATAAGTTTTTCTCCACAAAATAGTCAGGCCGATGCTCATTCAGCAGAAGAGAAAGAGATAGCATTATGGGGTGGCACACTAAGTCGTAATATGGTTTCTGACGAGAAAAACATCCTCTCAACTTGGAATTATGAAACAGGCGAGAATATCAAATGGACAGCAGAACTCGGGTCACAGAGTTATGCAGGTCCACTTATTATAGGTGGAAAGGTATTTGTTGGAACTAATAATGAGGCACTGCTAAATCCAAAACTCACTGGTGATCGTGGGAATATCGTAGCGTTTAATGAAACCGATGGTGAATTTTTATGGCAGATCACTCACACTAAACTACCTGCAGGAAGGGTTAATGATTGGCCACTGCAAGGCATCTGTTCAACGCCATATATTGAAGGGGACAGACTCTACTATATCTCTAATCGATGTGAAGTGGTTTGTATTGATACTGAAGGTTTCCTTGATGGAGAAAATGACGGTCCTTATACTGAGGAATCAGAAAATACTAATATTGATGGAGATATCATCTGGATTTATGATATGATGGATGAGTTAGATGTCTTTCCGCATAACCTGGCAACCTGTTCACCACTTGCTGTTGGCGATCTCTTGTTTTTAGAGACAAGTAATGGCGTAGATGAAACACATATCCATATTCCTGTACCTGATGCTCCCAGTTTTATTGCCTTGAATAAAAATACAGGGGAACTTGTGTGGGAAGATGCTTCCCCCGGGGAAAATATATTACACGGTCAATGGTCAAATCCTGCATACGGTGTAATAAAAGGTGTACCACAAGTTATTATCCCTGGTGGTGATGGATGGGTATATTCCTTTGAACCTGAAACTGGTAACATTATCTGGAAGTTTGATTGCAATCCGAAAGATTCTGAATGGGAACTGGGCGGTCGTGGAACACGCAATAATATCATCTCTACACCTGTTGTATTTGATGATAAAGTTTTCTTAGCAGTCGGACAAGATCCTGAGCATGGTGAAGGCGTCGGACATCTTTGGTGTATTGATGCTTCTCAAAAAGGTGATGTTACCTCAACTGCAGCAGTATGGCACTTCGGAAATGAGCAATTTAATCGCACTATGTCAACAGTTGCAATCCATGAAGGACTACTTTACATTTCTGATCTGAGCGGATTTCTCTACTGTTTAGATGTAAAAACTGGAGACCTATACTGGACACATGATACCTTCGCAGCTATCTGGGGATCACCTTATGTTGTTGATGGGAAAGTTTACCTGGGTACTGAGGATGGGGATGTAGTCATCTTAAAGACAGGTAAGACAAAGGAAGTAATAAATCAGATCAATATGGGGAGTGCAGTGTATACAACACCCGTAGCCAAAGATGGTGTGTTATACATCGTAACACGTAATCGATTGTTCGCTATTGCTGAATAGATTAACTAATTTCTAAGTACAAATTATTGGTAATTTTAACTGAATCCTATTGATAGAATTATCCCTGAAATCTGCCGAATGCATTACATGCATTCGGCGTTGATTTAGAGTTAACTAAATATTGACTCTATTAGAAATGAAAACCTAATTGGTTATGCTTGAGATAAGGATTTAATTTATATAAGTTTATAGATGAAGATTACAGAAAAAATAAAAAAGGCACGTACCACACTGGACGAACATGTTCGCGAAATTGTTGACTGGCATTTTAGTCCAGAAACAGGATGTCCATTCTGGTTAGAATATGCAGACAACTTAGATTTTGACCCACGTAAAGAGATTGGTGGGTATGATGACCTAAAATGTCTTGGACATTTTGAGGACGAATGGCTTCGTGGTGGTCCAATCCGAAGATGGGTACCGAAAGCCTATGAAAACGATCCAGTATACGTCTTTGAAACTGGGGGATCTACAGGAATTCCAAAATCACGGATTAGTGTCAATGATTTTCAAATTGACTATGAAATCTTTAGTCAAACACTTTCTGATGAGAGTTTTCCAAAGGGAAGTGATTGGTTGATGTTAGGCCCCACAGGTCCAAGACGTCTACGTTTAGCGGTCGAACATCTTGCTCAACATCGCGGTGGAATCTGCTTTCTCGTTGATCTTGATCCGCGTTGGGTAAACCAACTTGTTCGTTATGGAAAGAATGAAGAATTAGATGCATATAAAAACCACGTTATATCCCAAGCATTAAATGTACTCAAAGCACATGATAATGTCCAATGTCTTTTTACAACTCCTAAACTTCTTGAGGCATTGTGTGAAAAAATATCTTTACAAAAAGTTGGTATAAAGGGGATTTTTTGTGGTGGAACTGAGATGGACGCACAGTTTCATCGTTTCGCACGTGAGGAACTTGTTCCTGGAATAGACTTCATTCCGACCTATGGTAATACACTTATGGGATTGGCAACATGTAAACCATTTGATCCTGCAGATAACTATGCCATTGTTTACTATCCACCACAACCACGTGCTGTCATAGAACTGGTGAATCCTGAAAATCCAGATCAGAAAGTTGAATATGGAGAAACAGGTCGTGTAATGCTGACTACTTTGACAAAAGAATTCTTTGTGCCGCGTTTCCTTGAAAGGGATGAGGCAGAACGCGCAAAACCTATACCTGAATATCCATGGGATGGTGTTGAAAACCTACGTTTACTCACAGAACTACAGGAAAGTGTGGTTGTAGGTGTATACTAAAATCCATGTTCCCAGGAGATTACTATGGACAATATTCATACTATTGAAATAGAAGATACAGTATATGATGAGACATATACTGCACATATCGAAAAGAATGGTATTGCTTGGAGGGACATCAATTTTGAATATCACTCTTTGGTTTGAGTCCCATAGGGACGAAATGTCTATAGAAAATGGATTATCTAACTAACCGAGTCCCGTAGGGACGGAATGTCTATGGATAGTTGTTAAAATATGCCCTTAATCTATGTGTAATCTGTCTAATCCCTGATTCAGACAGAACTCAAGCCTGATAAATGCCACACACGATTCGGTGGTGATTCGCGTCGGAAGGAGTATAATACGGGCATACCCATTTCTCATTTACTCATTATTAGATGAGACGTTATCCTTGAAGGAATACCGAAGTTATACGAAAAGGAATTATTTTAACATGGAAATAAAAATAGAGAAAGTTTTTCGCTCACCTTATGCTGTACCAAATGGGTTACAGGTCACTACTGAAGGTTTATGGTTAGTCGACCAAATCACAGATAGAGTCATGTTAGTAGAAATCACATGTGATCACGAATACCATGTCCCAAAACATATAAGAGATATTCCAAGCGAATCCTCAAATACAAGCGGCATGGCTTATGGTGATGGGACACTCTGGTTAGCTGCCAACGGTTCAGGAGATCGGTGGCGAGAAATCCGAGAAACTGATGCAAAACCAGGGGACGGTGAGATTTTCCAAGTAGATCCAAATACGGGTGAAACATTGGAGCGTTTTCCTGTACCAGAAGGGGGTGGCACACACGGAGTCGAATATGACAATTTCGATGAAGGACACCTCTGGGTACAAACACTAAAAAACCAAGAAATCCATAAGGTGAAAATTTCTGACTGGTCAATTCAACACACCTTACCATTACCTTACGGTAGAGCACATGGAACAGTTCGCGTAGAAGATGGACTCTGGGTTGTCCATACTTCTGAACGGGTAATCGTCAAACTTGATCTGAATGATGGGAAAATCCTTAATAAGATTGAGGTGGCAGAAGAATATCCTGAACCACACGGACTATCTATTTACGGTGAAGATTTCCTCTATTGTGATGCATCCTCTGGATGGGTTGCACAGATAAGTCAATCATAAATACTCTTTTTGAACCTGGAGTCCAAATCGATGCAACATATCCCAATATTACGCGCAGGACGGACATACAGAAGTCTAAATATGGTAACGGTTTCTCATATCAAAACTGGCGAACCGTTAGTTGATGTTAGTCAAGCGAATCGCGGTCTAATCGCGAAGGATTTAATCGATATACCCATTCATCAGCAAACCCTAAAACAATATTCTGTGAAGGAATTGGTGTCTATCTGCAAAGACGCTGCACGTCATTTCACATCCTCCAATTTACCACTTGATGATAATACTCAATCCCCTGATGGTTATATCAAACAGGTATCGGGAACAACGGGTATGCCAGAGGCACTTTGTCAACAGAATATGGAGAAAATTCGCGGTGTCTTAGAAAACATAGATGAAGTATTTGATGGATTAACTCGCGGATTAAATCAGGAAATACTTGATGATGGTTGGGGAGAACAAAATGGACGAATCCTTAGTTATGTGTGTGAGACAAACTCCCTTGGAGCAATTTTACCCAGCAATTCACCAGGTGTCCATTCACTCTGGATTCCTGCTTTTGTGTTGAAAGTTCCACTTGTATTGAAACCTGGCCGTGAAGAACCATGGACACCGTATCGTATTGCACAAGCCTTTATAGAAGCTGGTGCACCTATGGAAGCATTTAGCTTTTATCCAACAGATTATTCTGGGGCAAATGAAATCCTTGTTAGATGTGGTAGGGCAATGTTATTTGGCGGTGGGTCTACTGTTGCACCTTGGGTAAATGATCCTCGTGTCGAAATACATGGACCTGGAAGAAGTAAAATTGTCATTCATCAAGATATAAAGTCAGAAATGGAAGACTATCTTGATCTCATTGTTGAATCGGTATCTAAAAACGGTGGCAGATCCTGCATTAATGCATCTGGTGTATGGGTAACAGCACAGGGTAGAAATACCGCTGAAGCCATTACAGAACGGCTATCTCAAATGCAACCGAAACCACTCGATCATCCTGAAGCGGGTATTGCTGCATGGGCAAACCCAAAAGCTGCACACGGTATTTCATCACTTATTGACCGACATCTAAAACAACCCGGCGCGATAGAGTTAACTTCCGGTGATCGGGTTGTTGAATTAGATGGATGTACTTTCCTCAGACCAACTGTTATATGGTGTGAAGATTCTGAACATCCATTAGCAAATATTGAATTTCCATTCCCATTTGTTAGTGTAACTGAAGTTTCACCATCACAACTTGTGGATTCAATTGCTGAAACGTTGGTAGCAACAGTAATTACTGATGATTCAAAACTAACACAAGAACTGTTAGAGACACCATTAATTGACAGATTGAATATAGGTCCAATTCCAACAAATCAGATTTCATGGGATAGTCCTCACGAAGGGAATTTGTTTGAACATTTATATCGACAACGTGCTTTTCAACAAGACAAATCACCTAAATGTATCTATAAATTATAGGGATTTTAATTAAACAACAATTTAATCGCGCTTTTCATAAATAACTATAGTTTGGACAATTCTTATTCATAAGGTTTCTTTGTTATGACCAATAATCCAAATATCATTTTCATTTATGCAGACGATCTTGGTCGTGGTATGCTAAGTTGCTATGGACAACGGCACTTTGAGACACCAAGTATTGACCGTCTTGCCAATGAAGGTATGCGATTTAACCATGCATACGGATGTGCTTTTTGTGCTCCATCCCGGGCAAGTATGCTAACAGGCCTACACGATTGCCATCAAGGTACATGGACATATACAAAAGGTGGAATATATAATAATATCAGTTCAGGTGAAATGGAATATAGTGAGATTACCGAACTCATCCATACAACTGGACTTCAAGCCACTTCTGATGATGTCTTCTTAGCACAAATACCTGAGGAAGCAGGATATACGACAGGACAGATTGGAAAACTGGAATGGGGGTTTGCAACTACAGGAGATCGTATACGAAGACATGGGTGGCAGTATCACTACGGATACTATGACCATCAACGGTGTCACGGATTTTATCCTCCCTTCTTGTTTGATAATGGGGATATTACAGAGATTAAAGGAAACACACATCCAGACTGTGGAAAACACCAAAATATAGAATCCGAAGAAAATTTAGAACAACGAAGAAATCAAGAAGGCAAAGCAGTATACTCTCAGGATATTTTCAACGAAAAGATTATTCAATTCCTGCGAAAAAACAAGGATAAACCCTTCTTTCTCTATCATCCTTCCCAACTACCACACGGACCAATTGCAATACCTGAAATACATCCTGCAGTTAAACAATCATCAGAATTGACAACCTATGAAAAAGAATACGCATCTATGATATTGAAACTGGATGAAACCGTAGGTATTATCTTGGATGAACTTGAACGACTTGGGATTGATGAACGCACTATGATTATCTTCTGTTCAGATAATGGACATGAAGTATATGCTAAACAGGAAGGACGAACTACTGGACGAAATAAGAACTTGGATAACGAACAATTCGATGAAATTACAACTAAATTCTACTCAGAGACAGGTGGTGATGTGTTCAACGGAAATGATGGTATGGGTGGTCTGAAATTCTCAAGTTGGGAAGGTGGGACACGTATTCCATACATTGTACGATATCCGGGATACGTTCCAGAAGATACAGAATCTAATCAGATGATAACAAACTACGATGTCATGCCAACCCTTGCTGACCTAATTAATGTGAATTCACCAAATGGAAAGGATGGTGTCTCATTCTTACCGACGCTGTATGAACGGACAGACCAACAAAGTAGGGAATGGGTTGTCTATGCTTCTCGACTCGGTCCTGCCTTGGTAACATCTGATGGATGGAAATGTCGATATATTAACAAGAACAAAAACTTCCAGTTATATAATCTCAAGGAAGATTATCGGGAGGAACATGATCTGTCATCAGACTATCCTGATCTTGTAGAACGGTTGAGTGGTTGGTTATTCAATGCATGTGATGGAGATTATCTGCATGGGACACCACAGGCACATCTTACTGAATATCCTACAACAAACTGAACAAAATACTGAAATCTTGGAATTATTCAAAGAGTTTACATGGTATCCTTCGATTCTAATTTAGCACAACGTGTTTTATTTGGAGATAACAGTATTGAGAAACTCGCAAAAGCCACTATAACATTGGGTGGTAGTCGTGTGCTCATCATTACTGATACTGGGATCAAGGAAGCGGGTATTCTGAAGAGAGCATATTCGGCACTAAATAACGAGAATATACACTGTTCCGTTTTCACGGATGTTGATCCGAACCCAACAACAAAACATGTTTATAAGGCAGTCCAATTTGCACAAAAAAACAACCCAATTGATCTAATTATTGGACTCGGGGGTGGAAGTGCAATGGATTGTGCAAAAGGAACGAATTTCATTCTAACAAATGGAGGTGAAATGGAGGACTATTGGGGAACTAACAAAGCTACAAGACCTATGCTTCCCTCAATAGGTATACCGACAACAATTGGTACTGGAAGTGAGGCGCAATCTTATGCATTGATTGCACAAGATGATACACATATTAAAATGGCTTGTGGAGACAAAAAAGCAAAATTTGACACTGTCATTTTAGATCCAACTGTGACTGATACCTTACCTAAATTGGTTGCAGCGATCACAGGTATAGATGCCATAGCACACGCAGTTGAAAGTTTTGTTTCAACAAGACGTAACCCGCTTTCCCAGATGTTTTCAATACAGGCGTGGAAAATGTTAGAATCTAATTTCCAAATAGCTATTGATGAAGAACATCTTGACGCGCGTGGAAAGATGTTATTTGGTGCATATCTTGCTGGATTGGCAATAGAGAATTCTATGCTTGGTGCCGCACATGCATGTGCAAATCCATTAACAGCAAGATATGGAATTACACATGGTATCGCGGTCAGTCTAATGCTACCGCATGTTATACGATATAATGAACAAATCGTTGGAGGTTTCTATCAAGAACTTTATTCTAAAGGGAATTTAGCTGATAGAATTGAGTCTTTAATTGAATGTAGTGATTTACCGAACACACTACAAGAGTGTTCTGTCCAATATCCCATCAGGTCAACAGACCTTGCTAACTTAGCAAAGGAGGCATCGGTTCAATGGACAGCGCAGTTTAACCCACGGCCTGTGGGAATAGATGATTTTGAGAGATTATATGAAAAAGTATTTTGAGTTTTTACCTATCAAACTCACCAATTTAAAAGAAATCATACGATATATCATAGTGATCTTATCTTATATTTTGGTCTTATTTTTTATAAACATACAGATTTCTTTTGGTAATTGGGTTAGTTTCAGAGGTAATCAGCAGCTTACAGGAGTGGTTAAGGCACAACTCCCCGATAAGCTTGATTTATTATGGACATTTAAAGTAGATGACATGATAGAGTCTACTGCAACTATCTATGAAGGTACTGTATATGTTGGGGCATTAGATGGGTATTTATATGCACTAAATGCTCAGACAGGAGAGAGTAAATGGAACTATAATGCCAAGGCACCAATAAAGTCATCCCCATCAATTTCTGATGGTGTCATTTACTTTGGAGATGACACAGGTATATTTCATGCAGTGGATATTAACACGCATGAAAAGAAATGGATGTATACCACCGAGGGTGAGATTGTATCTTCAGCAAATTTCATAGATAACCGGGTGTTATTCGGTTCGTATGATGGGTTTTTATACTGTTTAGACATCAATAATGGTAATCTAATATGGAAATTTGAAACTGAAGGATATGTTCATGCAACACCCAGTGTTTGGCTCCATAAAACTGATGATGCATCCACTATAGAAAATTATGCAATTGCAACAGGATGTGATGGTTATCTTCGTGTAATTAATGTCACGGATGGAACACAAGTACACATGGTAAATCTTGGAACTTATGTGGGGGCAAGTCCAGCAATATTAGATAATCATGTCTTCTGTGGTACTTATGGCAGTGAAATCCTAAGTGTGTCTTTGGATGCAGGAGATATTACCTGGCGATATCAACACCCAGATCTTAAATATCCTTTTATCGCTTCTGCTGCCCTCACAGGAGATGAAGTTATTATCGGTGGACGTGATAAGATGGTACATGCACTATCACATAATACGGGTGATCCTATCTGGACCTATACAGCAAAATCGCGTATTGAATCTTCTCCTATTGTTGTAGGAAAACGCGTATTTGTCGGTACAACTCGCGGATTATTTATTGCATTAGATTTATCTTCAGGAGAGTCTGTTTGGGAATATGAAACCGGTTCATCTATTATCGCATCACCGAGTGTGTCTGATGGTAGAATTTACATTGGGAATGAGGATGGAATACTTTTCTGTTTTGGAAAGAAATAATTAAAATAGATTTATAATTTAAGTCTATACATATATATAGTATGTATAATTGATTTTACTATAAGGAATATAGAAATGAACCAAACAAAGCCGGAACCAGCGACAGCAGGAATAGATTCTGAAAAGACATCCGTAGGGAGCGTTTTTGTTTCTAATTATCCTCCCTATTCTGTATGGAATGAATCAGCAGTTCCGGATGTATATAATGCATTAAACGAAGAACCATCGGACGATGCAACGTTAGGTCTATATCTACACATTCCTTTCTGCCGTAAACGTTGTAAATTCTGTTATTTTCGAGTTTATACGGATAAAAACAGCTCTGAAATAGATACATATCTCAATGCTCTTGCTGAAGAAATCGAACTATATGGCAGACAACCTGCATTAGTCAACCGTCCATTGAGATTTGTATACTTCGGTGGTGGTACTCCATCATACATCAGTGTAAAACATCTAAACACACTCGTTGAAAGAGTCAAGAAAGTGTTTCCTTGGGATGATGCCGAAGAAGTTGCATTCGAATGTGAACCGGGTACGTTGACACAAAAAAAATTAGAAGCTATAAAAGGCATAGGTGTTACCCGTTTAAGTCTCGGTGTTGAGAACTTGAATGACGACATCCTCGAAGAAAACGGTCGTGCACATCTCTCAAAAGAGGTGTACAGAATTGATCCATGGATAAAGGAATTAGACTTTGATCAGGTTAACATTGACCTTATATCTGGTATGATTGGTGAAACGTGGGAAAGTTGGCGGGATACTGTTCAAAAGACTATAGAACTTGATCCTGATAGTATTACTGTTTATCAACTTGAGCTGCCTTTTAATACTGTTTATTCAAAAGATATCCTCGGGGGAGATGCATTACCTGTTGCTGATTGGAAACTAAAAAGGGAATGGCACCAATATGCTTTTGAGCAATTCGCTCAAGCCGGATATGAACAATCAAGTGCCTATACGGTTTTGAAAAAAGACAAACCTTGTAAGTTTGTATATCGTGATGCAGTATGGCAAGGAAGTGATATGATCGGTACGGGGGTAGCATCTTTTTCACATCTGAGCGGAATTCATTTTCAAAATGCACCATCTTGGGGGGACTATCTCAATACTCTTGAAGAAGGTGAACTACCCATCTATCGCGCTTTTAAACCTACAGAGGATGAAAAACTCACACGAGAAATGATTTTACAACTTAAACTTGGTAAGATTAATCCATCCTATTTCAAATCTAAGTTCGATGAGGATATCTTGACACTCTATAGTGAGGAATTTGAGAAACTACAGAACGAAGGTATGTTACGAATTCAATCAGATCAAGATGAAATCCAACTAACCCAACGGGGTTTACTCCAGGTTGATGGTCTTCTTCCAGCGTTCTATGCTCCAGAATACCAGAATACACGGTATACATAATGTTTACCAGGTTGGAATCCTAAGCAAGGATCTGATAGATATATGATAGATATACAATTAAACCGGTTGAGAGAAATGTTAATACCGGTTTGTAAGTCAAATGACTTCTATAAAAAGAAGTTAGGTGATTCTGGCTTTTCCAATCCTGATGAAATTCAAACGCTTTCAGATTATCAGAATCTTCCATTTACGACGAAGGATGAACTTAGTACAGATCAGGTTTCCCATCCACCATACGGTACGAATTTAACCTATCCACAAGAACAGTATACCTGCATACATCAGACCTCTGGTACAACAGGTTCACCAATCCGTTGGTTAGATACAAGAGAATCTTGGGATTGGTGGGGTAAATGTTGGCGTGATATTTATAATGCTGCAGGGGTGACCTCCTCTGACAGGTTAATGATTGCTTTCTCATTTGGACCCTTTATTGGTTTTTGGAGCGCATATCATGGCGCTCAACAACTTGGAACATTCACCATAGCAAATGGAGGGATGACATCTGATCAACGTATACGTGCTATCCTTACGAATGATGTGACAGTGGTCATATGTACACCTACCTATGCTTTACGACTGGCAGAAGTGGCAAAACAAGAAGGTGTGGATTTAAGTACTAAATCTAAGGTAAGGGTTACGATCCATGCAGGTGAACCGGGGGCAAGTCTACAATCTACAAAACAACGAATTGAAGACGGATGGGGAGCAAAGGCTTACGACCATGTTGGTGCAACCGAAGTTGGTGCCTGGGGTGTAATGTGTAGAACACAAAACGGAGTGCATCTCAATGAGGACGAATTTATTTGTGAGGTAATAGATCCAGATTCTGGCAAGCATGCAGATGAGGGAGAGTTAGTCATTACTAATTTAGGACGGGTTGGGATGCCAGTAATACGGTACAGGACAGGAGATTTTGTCAGACTAAAATCAGTACAGTGTTCTTGTGGAAGTGAACATCGTATCCTTGATGGTGGTGTTGTGGGAAGGTTAGATAACGCAATAATTATACGAGGATTAAATGTATATCCAGCAACAATTGAAAATATCATCTTAAAGGTACAAGATGTTCGTGAGTTTGCTGTTCGTGCTTATTCTGGAGATACATTTGATGAGCTTGAAATCCAAATTGAGACGATTAATCCAAACTCAGATGAAACAATATCCAAGGTCACTGCAGCCATCCGAGATGAATTAGGATTAAGAACAATTGTTAAAACAGTACCAAATGGTACTTTACCACGATATGAATTGAAATCAAGACGATTTACTGATGAACGAATATAAAATATAACATTTAATAGTAACTACAACAATTACCATGAATCAGCACTCAACATATGATACAATAATTATCGGTGGAGGTCCCGCAGGTAGTACTGCCGCAACCCTTATAGCACAACAAGGATATCGTGTGCTGCTCTTGGAACGTGAATCTGAACCATCGTTTAAAATTGGTGAATCCCTGATTCCTTCAACATACTGGACATTCAAACGTCTTGGAATGCTTGAGAAACTAAGAGCGAGCCATTTTCCCCAGAAATATAGTGTTCAGTTTTTCACACGGACTGGTAAAGCTACGAATCCATTTTACTTCTTTGAAACAAATCCACATGAGAGTTCCGTGACATGGCAGGTCTTGCGGAGTGAATTCGACCAGATGTTATTAAATAACGCCGTTGAAAAAGGTGTTCAGGTACGAAGGGGTGTAAGTGTAAGAAAAGTGCTTTTTGATGGAGATAAAGCAATTGGTGTTAATACACAGACGACAGTCAATGGTAACATTCAGGAAACACAACAACAGACGATTCATGGCACAGTAATTGTTGATTCTACAGGACAGCGATCTCTTATTGGTAGACAATTAAATCTAAATACTGTGGATCCTAACCTGAAAAAAGCATCTCTTTTCACACATTTTGAAGGTGGATACCGAGATCCAGGAATTGACGAAGGGGCAACCCTTATACTGCATACAGAGGAAAAGGATTCATGGTTTTGGTCTATTCCACTACCATACAACCGGACAAGTGTAGGGGTTGTAGGAGAATTAGATTATCTTCTACAAAACCGAAGAGATTCAGATGGAAAACTGGACACACAAAAGATCTTCGAGGAAGAATTGGTGAAGTGCCAACCATTAAAGGAACGATTGGACGGTGCTAAACAACTGTTTCCTGTTCAAACAACCAAAGACTTCTCGTATAGAGCGAGTCGAATTTCAGGACAGAATTGGTTGCTTATCGGAGATGCATTTGGTTTCTTGGATCCAGTATATTCGACAGGTTTATTCTTAGCACTTAAATCCGGTGAAATGGCTGCAGATGTAATTGTTGAGGCATTTAGAGAGAATGATTTTTCTGGAAATCAGTTGGGGAGTTTCGGACAGACTTTTGTAAATGGTATGGAAGCATTTAGGAAATTAGTATACGCCTTCTATACAAAGGAATTCAGCTTTGCTCGTTTTCTGTCAGAATACCCAGAGCATCTTGGAGGAATCGTTGACATACTAAGTGGGGATGTTTATAGAAGAGATGTAACTCATATCTTTCCAGATATGTCCAAGATGTGTTATTTCCCACCAGAAGTTCCATTAAGCTTTGATAAATAAGATGGGTGTAAATAGAAATGTATAAATAGAAATCTATCAAATATTTCTATTAAAATAAGATATGAAAATAATGGAGAAAACATGAAAACTATCAGGAAATATACAATCATAATACCTGTTATTCTTGCATTGTTGATATATATTGGATGTGATAATACATCTAAGATGAAGTTTATCAGTATTGGTACTGCCCCTATAGGGGGAGCGTTTAATGCTGTTGGTGGGGCGATTGCAGATGTTGTAAATCGTAATTCAACAGAAATGAACTGGGAAGTTACCGCCCAAGGAACAAAAGGAACTCAAGAGAACATCCGTCTTTTGGTAGAGGATGATAGAAGAATAGAATTTGCACTTGCAAATGCTGCAATCTCATATTTTGCTGTACGTGGTGAAGGTGCATGGGGAACGAAACATCCAATCCGTTCAGTCATGACACTCGCTCCAAATGTGGCTCTGTTTGTAGCAAAGAAATCTTCAGAGATTAATTCAATCCCGGATCTAAAAGGAAAACGAGTCGTTGTTGGTCCAGCCGGTGCTGGATTTGAATATTTCTTGAGACCAGTATTAGAGGAACATGGTGTTACCTATGATGATTTCACTCCTCTCAATGATACTTATAGCGCTGCCGTGAATTTATTAGCAGACGGGGCAGCTACAGCTGCTTTTATTGGTGGAGCAGTGCCAACACCTGCCGTGAAGCAAGCTTCCGCATCACAAGATATTATGTTTATTCCTTTTGACAAAATGGCCAAGGAAGCTCTTGTTAAAAAGTATCCTTTCTTTTCGTCGATCACTATTCCTGCTACTGCTTATGAGAAGGTGTTAACCGAACCATTTGAAACTATGAATGTGGGATCCATGCATCTAATTACTGCTGAGTCGGTTGATGAAAACACCGTATATGAATTTACAAAAACACTATATAACAATCGTGCTGAAGTTGTAAAAGCACACAAAGCAGGTAATGCAATTAACCCTAAGAATGTCATAAAAGATACGGGTACACCCTTTCATCCTGGGGCGATACGTTTCTATAAAGAGATTGGTATTTGGAAGGAATAACAATCTAAAAAGAATTGACAGAAATTACATTTAATGGTATTATAATCTACCTGATGCCGAGATAGCTCAGTCGGTAGAGCAGTAGACTGAAAATCTATGTGTCGGCAGTTCGATTCTGCCTCTCGGCATTTTGCTATTTAAGCATTTACAAGCCGGTGTAGCTCAGTGGAAGAGCAACTGATTCGTAATCAGTAGGTCGGAGGTTCAAATCCTCTCATCGGCTTCTTAGTAAAACCTTCCCTTCACACTTATCAATAACATTATTTCTATATATAAGGCACACCTGACAGACTTATTTATATACTTCAGTTTGTGTAGACTCTATGGGGTGGGAATTTAGAGAGTTAGGTAGATGGATTTACTTACTTTGTTCTTTTTCGGCTGCTATATCTTCTTCTAAAGATTTGATTATTGCTAAGAAGGTTGGATGGGGTTCAAGTTTGTGAACCTTCTGATACATCTCAAGTGCTTTTTCTTTATCACGAAGATAACTCTCATATATTTCTGCCATCTCCTGCCAAGCTTGTACTTCCATAGGGTCAAGTTCTACAATTTCTTCATATACATCTAAAGCATCAGCATAGGGTCGAGTGGCTGCTTCACGTTTAAGCGCACTTGCTCGATAATACAGTAAACCAATTAGATCGTTTACAACTTCCTGCATTCCTGGATATAACTGGTTAGCTTCCTTCAAGAGTATTATAGATTGTGATTCAAGTCGAGACATTTCATCATAATCTGCATTTGTGAGTTCACGATCTACGAATCGATATCCTTGGAGCATCTTATTGTAGGTTCGGGATAACTGTAATCTTGATAGTATTCCAATTGGTGCCTTTTCAGATGATATATTCTTTAGTTCCGTATCATTGTTTATTGCTTCTAAGTAATGTTCTGATGCATCAGAGTATTGTTTTCTACCTTGATAAAGCACACCCAGAAGGTAGTGGGCTTCAGCATTACCATTGTTCTTATCAATAACGGATATAAAATGATTAACGGCTTCTTCTTGATCACCTAAATCTCTATGTAGCTTACCACTTAGGAGTAATACTTGCTCATCTTCAGGATTTATGATTGAGGCATTCTTCAGACGAGACCACGCATCTTTAACCCAACTACTTTGTGAGTAAATCTCAGCTATACGTAGGTTAGCATGTAAACGTGTATCTGCATTAGTATCAGATTTTGATTTATTCATTGCAATTAATGCTTGCCAATACAGTAAAATGGCATCCCCAAAATCCTGCTTCTCAAATAGTGTATCTGCTTCCGTAATTAGTACTTCTACTTCGGATAGAGGGTGTGCCTCCTGTTCACTGCTACTTTTCTGTATAAGGATTGTGGCGATTGCTATGAAAACTATTATTGCGAAGATCTCTGTATACACTAACCAATATCGAGATGAAAAGAGTAATCTATTTTCCATAAGGTTCTCCTATTTTATTGTGTTGATGTATCTGTTTTCTTTTCAACTTCATCGATTATTTTAAGCATATTCTCCGCATTTACGAATTTTTCAACCCGTTCTAATACTATTCCTGAAGAATTCAGAAATAAGACAACTGGTAAACCACGGATTTTATACTTCTCTGTTAAAACCTTGTCTGATTCAGCACTAAAGTCCAGTTTTACTGTGATATAGTTCTTCAATCTATCAACAACTTCTTGATTTGAAAATGTTTTATGATCTAATTCATTACATGCACCACACCAAGTCGCGTAGAAGTCAAGCATAACCAATTTGTCATTCTGTTTTGCGTTTGCCAATGCAGTCGGTTCATCATATTCCCAATCCAAATGTGGTCCAGCTGCAGGTTGCTGAATTCCACCAAGGATCATATATGCACCCAAAATAGCGAGTGCTAAACCAAAAGTTTTTTGGACCCGCAACTTTGAAGAAATACCACTATAACGTTCTTTCAATTTACCTAACCATAGTCCAATCAACACAAGCGCACCGGCAAAAGCAAAAAACGGGTATGAATTCTGAAGAAAACTTTTTAATCCAGAAAACACCTCTACATCCTTCAGGAAAAAGAGAGCCATTGTGATTATCGCAATACCAAATATATTTTCTAATACATACATCCATCCACCAGAACGAGGTAATGACGAAATTAATCCAGAAAATGTACCGATACAGATAAAAAGTAAACCCATTCCAAGAGCATAGGTAAACATAAGCCAAAAACCGATTAAGACACTTTGAGTAGTTGCAATATAGGCTAATACTGCTGCCAGGGCTGGACCTGTACAAGGTGCTGCGATCACACCAGCAACAGTTCCCATTGCAAATGCACCGATAAATCCTGTGCCACCTACAGTATTGAGTTTGTTTTGTACTGAACTTGGAAGTCTAATTTCAAATACACCAAACATTGATAATCCTAAAGAGAAAAGAATTACACTAATGAATCCAATTACCCAAGGGTTTGCCATTATCTGACCAAATACTGCTCCAGTTGATGCTACAGCCACTCCTAATATCGAATAAGTGAGTACTATACCAAAAACATATACCAGAGAGAGTAAAAATGATTTGAAGATACCTGTTGATTCGTTAGCTCCAAAAACTGATACTGTAATTGGAATTAAGGGATACACACAAGGTGTGAGACTTGTAACAATTCCACCGGCAAAAACAAGCAGAAATGCTAACCACAACTTACCACCTGATAATGCTCCAGCGATTCCACCTTTATTCTCATTGTTGGTGGGATTGGTCCCTGAAACTGTTCCAAAATCAATGCCAGTAAAAATATCCTGATTCACTCGTTGTATAATCTTTTCTGTACTGACAATATCTATTGGAATAGAGATGTTTTGTGTTTCAGGTAATAGACATTGTTCATCACTGCAAGCTTGATAACGTAACTCAAGGTTTAAAGTCATCGGTGCAATTGGTGCACTATTGGATAAAGCTGCTGGAATTCCTATTTTGATTGTGTCGTGATAGACAGATGCTGTACCAATAGAGGCTATATCAAGTGTATCTCCTTTTGGATATGCAATCTCACCAAATGTCAAATTTGGTATTTCTGGTAGTGATATTTCGGTAGGAAAAAGTCCTTCTCGAGTAGGATTTGCGTTGATATGCCACCCATTGGTAATATCTACTACAATTGCTATTTGAAATTGACTTCCCGGTTGGACTTTGTCCAATGAGATAAATCCTTCTGCAATTATCTTATCAACAACTCCATTATCAGATAGACCAAAGTCTGGAAACTGGGTGAGTGAACTCAATGGTAGAATTACTGTAATAACAAATATAAGGATGGTGAAATATGCTTTCTTAATTTCGGTTTTATTTAGCATCAGTCAGTTCTCCTAAGAGAAGATAATTGTAATGCAGTCATGCCATATTTCGTGGCATGACAAATCACAAGGATAACAACAATTCATCGTGGATCGAGAACAATACATGGAAGTATCATTTCTTCAAATGAGATTCCACCATGTTGGAAGCTGCCTTGAAATAAATCGCTGTGGTTGGTCAATTGCCTATCGTATACGAAATAATAATCTTCAATGGCAAGGATATAGTTCTTGTTATTGTCATCTGAAGGTAAACGATATATTTCAGGATCATTTATGATAAAACTTGTCTCTGGGTTATACGTTATATTCCTACCTTCTTTTAATCGTAGTCCACTGGTAAGTTCGTGTTGACTTGAGACCTTGGCAGCATTATTGCATTGTACCGACCCATGGTCAGTAGTGAGAATAACGGTAATACCCCGGTCTGCGGCAAGTTGTATGATATTATATAATCTTGAGTTCTTAAACCACGTTTGAGCAACTCCTCGAAAGGCTGTTTCATTTGGAATAAGTTGTTGAAGAATAGATTCATCTGAATACATATGGGTTAACATGTCAATAAAATCAACAACAACTGCTGCAAAACTTATCCGCTTCGTCTCAGAAAACCATTGTAGATATTGTATCTCCCCGCGTTCATCAAAAATCTTAAAGTAATGAGGGGTTGGTTTAAGAGCAATTCCATACCGTTCAAGTTGTAAAAGCATCAAATCTTTTTCATATCGATTGATGCTTGTATGTCCCTCGTCTGGTTCAGCATACAATTCAGGGTAACGTTCAGATAAATCTCTGGGAAAAAGACCACTAAAAATCGCATTCCGTGCATATCCAGTCGTAGTAGGTAAAATAGAGAGATAATAATGTCTTGTTACTTGGAAGTCATTATAGAGTAATGGTTCAATTTTCAGCCAATGGTCCAGTCGTAGACAATCTATAATTACAAATAAAATGGACTTTCCAATTTGGATTTCAGGTATTACGAATTTATCAAGTAGATCTACTGAAAGTGTTGGAGATTCTTCACCTTCCAACCATGTACTATAAGATTCCTTTATGTAATTTGTAAATGCTAAATTAGCTTCTCGCTTTTCTATAGCATGTATTTCCTGAAGTTCATCTGTCTGTGTTAAATCATCAAATCTAATATCCCATTCAAGCAGATTAGTGTAGGTGTCTATCCATGTCTGCCATTCAGATGTTTGTGTTGTCTCAGAGATGTTATTTAACGATGATTTTAGTTGCTGCTTCCTATCTGAATAGTTTTGGTTAAATTCCTCCACATATGCTTGTGGAATATACTTATTAAGAATTATCTGCCTTTCGAGTAATAAGGTAAGAGATGTAACCAACTGTCTTGGGTTCGTCGGCATAATTAGAACATCACTTACATTGAAAAGGTTTACATACTCCATTAATTCTTGATTGGCAGATTCTGTAAGTATAATTATAGGAATATGCCCATCTAATTTACGTATTTGATATAGTAAATCTCGACTTTCGGATGGATTATCATTACTCAGTAATAAACCGTGGAAATTCCATTCTCTAAGTAAGTCAATTCCCTCCTCAGGATTTTCTGCAAAAGAAAGATCATAATTATTATACTCTAAGAATCGAATATAGGGTTTTAATTCAGATTTTAACAATGTGTTCGAAGTTAACGCTCTCAATGTGCCATCAATCCACAGAATCCTCCCTTTTATATCTTTCATATGTTCCCTTCTCCATATAAGTTGTACCCAGATGAATGTATAGAATACAATCGGGTGGTTGTGAAAATTAGAGAACTATAGCTAACAGGGAATAAACAGAAGTTTTTCTGTCTATATTGCCGAAACATAACGTCCTGGATTCAATATATTACCCTCATCAAATCTTTCCTTGATCTGTTTCATCAATATTAAAGTCCTATCAATTGAACCCCAAACATCAATCTGTTGTTTTAATTCTGGTGGAGCAGCTTCAATAATTAGATTACCCTGTGCCTTCACTGCATTCTCTCGTAGTTGATCAAGTGTGTGAGATAGTGATTTTACATCCATACCAGATAGATTGTTGATTCTAAGGTATAACACTCCATTACCAACAATTGCCATAACATCATCTGTTATATCCAGTGCTTTCTCAGCAAATACTGCCAGATCCGTCCGTTTTAGATTCAACTTCACCAATACAGTATCAGAATTTGGATTAACTGCTGGAAATTCTTGAATCAACTGTTGTATGTCAGTTTGGTTTTCTCCATCAATTATATACACCCCTAATGACCCATATTGTTCCATCAGAGACTTTGTGGATTCCAGCTGCCAAGATACAGCTTCAGGATCTCCTCCGAATCCAATGAGTAATGTTGGGTTATTATCTGATATATCTTGATATGAGAATTTAGATCTAAGGTTAACATAATTCGGTAGTATCTGTGAACTGGCAATCTTTAGACCAGAAGTTACAGCATCACCTATGTGCTCAAATTGAGAAACCAAAATTGCTGTTTTTGGTGGCAAAGGGGCTAATTTGAGAGTAACTTCCGTAATTATACCAAGAGTTCCAAAGGCTCCAATATAGAGTTTATTGATATCGTACCCAGCAACATTCTTAACAACTTTCCCGCCACTTTTTACAACTATGCCTTTTGGATTCATCACTTTCATACCTAAAACCAAATTCCTAACTGTACCATATTGATAACGTAATGAACCGCTCGAGTTGGAGGATATTATACCTCCTATTGTACATCTACTTCCGTATGGTGGGTCTATTGGGAGAAATTGCCTATGTTCTGCTAAAACTATCTGAAGGTCTGTTAAACGGATACCAGCCTCTACTGTAACAGTTAAGTCTGCAGGTTCATATTCTAATACCTTGTTAAGTCGATTTGTTGAAAGAACTAAATCAGTCTTTTTAGCCAAGTTCCCGATTCCCAGTTTCGTACCAGAACCCGATGGTATTACAGATAGGTTGTGTTCTGAGGCATAACATAAAATACTCTGCAATTCTTGTATTGAGGAGGGAATAACACCCATATCAGGTGTAATACCATCGTAGGAATATAATGAAATATCTTCCTCTGTAATAAGAGAATCATGTCCAATGATTTTTCTCAGCTTACCGCTTATTGAACTTTTAGATGTCATACCTTATTCACCAGTTATAAATCAAGCTAAGCTCACATCACAGTCAGTGAACTCATATAGATTACTCGTCAGCTTTGTCCGAATAGTCTATTGTCCATTTACCTTCACCATCTCCTGTCAGTGAATCTTGCCACAATGAGATGCATTTCTCTGGAGCATTATGTTCTAATAGATATGCCATAAATAGTTGATGTAATTCAGTTAACAATGCCCCATTATCCTCTGCCAGATTATTGGATGCAAGGGGATCTTCACTGAGATCAAATAACTCTGGGAGACCAAGTGAACCGACCGGAGCATATCCCCAACGTTCTGTGACAAGGAAAGGTGTTACTGCACGACGGGGGACAATGTTATTTTGTGAACTAATGTGAGTCGCAGTGATTGCATACTCTCTATGGTGTGTATCACCGCTCAGAAGTGATTCCGCGAAAGACCTTCCCTCAAAAGGTTTAGGTGGCTCAAGACGGACGCCTGCCAAATCACAAAGTGTTGGAAGAATGTCAACAGGTTGGGCGATAAGTTCAAGACTTTGTCCCTGTGGAATATCACCACCACCGATTAGAAACATCTCATGATTTATCTCAGGATAGGTAGGCCAAAAGCGTGGATCATCCGGATCTATATTTGATTTACCTGTTTTACCATGTTCCCCAATAGACATTCCATGGTCGGACATTACTACTACAATAGAATCATCCCATAATTCGAGATCCTCAACTTTTTCAAGTATCCGTCCAATATGACGATCTACCATTTCGGATTCACCCGCATAATGTGCCCATAAATTATGCAATTCTGCATCCGTATAGATTGATGATCGTCCATAATTTGGATGAATCATAGGGGGGCCTGAATAGGTTGGATCATATCTCTTAACGATATATTCCGGTGGATCCCATGGTTCATGTGGATCAAAAAAATCAACCCATAAAAAGAACGGTCCTGAACGATAGTTTTCTTCAAGGAATCGTATCGCACTTTGAGATGTTCTTCCAGAGAATGTCTCTGATTCATATTGGTAGTAGCGGTTTGTCCAACGATGGGTATTGGCTAAAGTATGTCCACGGAAGGATGGATTCGGACGGGTTTTATCATCCGGCATGACAATTTCAATGTCATCATTAAGGTGAAGCAGTGGCTTGTCACCTTCTTGTCCACGATGTTGAAAGGCTGCCTGAAATCCTTGTTGAAAACGTGCATTAAACAGATGTGGACAGTCACAGATTAACTGCGTTGCATAGCCTTCACCTGCCAATAATTTCGCAACATGGTTTGGTCCGCTTTGATCAATTGGCTGCCAGGGATAATGTGGCCATCCAACTGTACTTGTTGCTACATCTGTTCTATGAGGAATAGTCGGGAAACTATTCATATAGAATTTTTCAATGGCTGATGCACGGTTGGCAGCAAAACTATCGAGCATAGGTGTCCGAATAGACCGTGTTGCCCTTTCACCCAGGTTATCATAACGGAATGTATCTGTAATTAAGAGAATGATATTCTTCATATTTGACTTGTCCTTAAGAAATTAATTTATGCGTAAATTTATCTTGTGCTTACACTTCTTGAGGAGTTGTTTTTATTAACACTATGGTTATAAGTAATAAGGGTACAATAATCAATATTGTTGATTCTACGGAGACAATTGTTCCAATGAAACATGGGAAGAAAAGTATCGAACCAAACATTGATCCTTGTAAAGCAAAATAACCGTTTTTCTCTTTAGGTTGAAGATAGAGTGGAATACGTGTAACCACTGCTGCAAGAACCCCCAAAATGCCCCAGATAATATAAGATGTAATATCAATAGAATTTTCCGTCCAAAATGGGAGTAGTAAGATAAAAAAAGCTAAAAAAGTAGAAACAGCAGATAATAATAAGGCTGTCCGTATCCCAAGTTGTTGAGGTGTAGTAACAATTCCTACTTTTGAATCACGTGTTATATCCTTGAAAGTAGTAGTAATATGTGTTCCTAAATCGTAGAGAGTAATTGCGCCGAAAACGTACCATACTAAACGGGGAACATATCCACTAACTACCAATGACCCAAAAATACTTAATAAACCTATTCCCAATGGCAATGTTAGACTTCCTAAGATTCCACGCGACTTAAAGATGGCGTTATACAAATGTGATATTGCTACTAATGCTATAACCAAAAGACCCGCTTTAATATTTAACAGAAACCCACAGATTACGCAGATCGCATAAATAATACTGGCAGGTATTAAAGCTTGTTTAGGTGTCAATCTTTGGGACGGTAACGGACGATTAGGATTGGTTATAGAATCCGTTTCTTTGTGGAAATAATCGTTCTTTATCATTCCAGCAAAGTAGCCAAACATGGCAATTACTACTGCTGCGACAACACGCCATGATATCTTTCCCTCACTTGCAATTAATGCCCCTGGTAGTGTCGCAACAATAGGAATTGCAAATAATGGATAGCGGATTAATTCAAGGTAGGCTTTAACGGTATTCATTAGTCTAAAATTTGTCTCGAGGAAGACCTGCATCTGAAACAGGAGTAGATCTTGGATCGAATACTTCCTCAACACTATAGAATTGATCACTTTGTGTACCTATACCCAGTTCTGTGACATTTGGTCCGACCTGTTTATTTCCACTGATGTAATTGTCTCTTAGTCCTTCCTCCATCATATACTGCCCAACCGTTGTTAAGAGTAATATTGTTTGATACAATCTCAGGTGAAGATGTAGAATAACAGATGATTGCATATTCGTAGTTTGAACGTATATTGTTATGGTGTATTCGTGGTCTGGAATCATCTTCGCATACTAATCCATATCGATTAGCAGCCGAACTCATTGTATTCTACCTCAGGAGCAGATGATCCACGAAATTGAGCACCACTCCCATTTCTATTAAAATTCGTTTGATGAAATAGTTGGATTGGTGTTTTCACAGAGAACTCCTATATTGTTTTCAGTTAATAGACATCTTTCTATTTGTACAGTGTCGGTTTTACATAGAATTGCATTAGTCGCGTGTTGTATTCGACAAATAGGTTAGTCTACTATTTGGACTCTGTGTTTCTATTGTAATCCCTTTCCAGTCACCTGTTTGTGGAGGAGATGCTCTGGATTTCTGGGTTGCAGGTGTTAAGGAATTCTGTACAATAATATTGGTTTCTGATATCTCTTCAGTTTCTTCATCTGGTATTGTTTGGGGGTTCACCTAATGATCCGAAAACAATCATACGATCTGGGGCACCTTCAGCATAAAGCTCACCGTGGACTATAATCCCACTCGGTTCATCTTTGGGTTCAAATCCTACTATTGTTCCTGAACGGATTGTGAGAGTTATATCTGCTGGAACAATTACAGTACTGGTAATATATATCCGTCCATCCCAGACTTCATCCTGAGTCAATTCACCAGATTTTTCAATAATTCCGTTACCTGTTCCACCATTATTTACATTGAAGATTCCACCTTGACAACCAAGATAAATTAAGGATGTAAATAAAAGTAAGAAGTGTTTAAAATATTGCTTTACTCATACCATGTTTTTACCACAGAAAACGGTCTCTGTCAAGTCCAAAAAAACTTGACAGAGACTATAATTCTTGCTATAATACTTTAATTAATTTCACACCGCTAAAGGACGCAAAGACATGTTTGAGAGCTTAAGTGACCGATTACAGAACACCTTTAAAAAGATAAAGGGACAAGGGAAAATTAACTGAGAATAATATCTCGGATTCTCTACGTGATGTGCGCCGCGCTTTCTTAGAAGCTGATGTCAACTATAAAGTCACACGTGACTTTATTGATAGTATAAAAGAAAGAGCACTCGGTCAAGAGGTGATGGGGAGTCTAACCCCAGAACTTCAAATAGCTAAGATAATCAAGGAAGAATTGACTGCTTTAATGGGTGTGGAATCTGAGAAGATTCAGATAGCATCTAATGGTCCTACGATAGTCATGCTATCCGGTTTACAGGGTGCCGGTAAGACAACTGTAGCTGCAAAATTAGCACTAAAGTTCCGTAAAGATGGTCGAAATCCTATACTGGTTGCAGCCGATGTATACAGACCGGCAGCAATCAAGCAGCTTGAATTACTTGGGGAGCAGATTGATACACCTATCTTCTCACGTGGTACCGATGTTTCACCAGTCGAAATTGCCAAGGATGCTGTTAAAGATGCAATGTCACAAGGAAATGACTTTGTCATCATTGATACAGCAGGACGTCTCCATATTGATGATACTCTCATGGGAGAACTCCGATCTATCAAGGAAGCAGTTAATCCAACAGAGATCTTGCTTGTTGTTGATGCTATGACAGGTCAAGATGCAGTGAATGTGGCTGAGAATTTTAATTCTGATTTGGATATAGACGGTGTAATCCTCACAAAAATGGATGGGGATGCTCGAGGGGGTGCAGCATCTTTCCATTCGTTCGGTTACTGAAAAGCCTATCAAATACATTGGGGTTGGAGAAAAAATTGAGGCATCAGCTCTTGAAGAATTTCACCCTGAGCGAATGGCTTCTCGGATAATAGGACAAGGGGATGTCCAAACTCTGATGGAAAAGGCTGAAGCTGTCTTCAATGAAGATCAAGCCAAGGAATTAGAACGCAAACTTACAGAGAAAAAGGGGTTAAATTTTAACGATTTTCTTACACAACTTGAACAAATAAAAAATATGGGACCCCTTGACCAATTGTTAGATCTTGTGCCTTTTAAGAATCAATTACCTGTAAAAGATTTAAAACCTGATGAAGACCATCTGAAATATGCAAAAGCCATGATTCAATCCATGACTCCTGCAGAACGAAATAACCCACAACTCTTGGATCGAAGCCGTAAAGCACGCATATCAAGAGGGAGTGGCACAACAGTAAATCAAGTCAATCAATTGGTTTCTCAATTAAGAATGATGAATAACATGTTGAGTCAACAAACATCAATGGGTATACCACAGATGGGTCAGAAGATAGGTATGAGTTCCCGCATTCAGAAAAAATCAAGAAAACCACGAAAACGAAGAAAACGGAAATAATTTTAAAGGATGACTACTCTATCACTCTAAGTTGGAGTGAAAATTGAATTGATATACCTGGAGGTATTTTTTGGCAGTTAAAATTAGATTACAGCGACATGGCAGGAAGAAACGTCCATTTTATCGACTTGTTGCTGCTGATGTTAGAGCATCAAGAGATGGCGTTTTTTTAGAACGGTTAGGTCATTATAACCCATTAACCGAACCTGCTGATGTAGTTATAGATGAAGAAAAAGCACTAAAATGGTTGAGAAATGGTGCTCAACCGACCGATACAGCTAAAAGGCTACTATCTCAGAGTGGTATTTGGAAGAAATTTACCTATGAGAAACTTGGACGTCCATTGCCTGAAGATGAAACAGAACCAGTAGAAGAAGCCGTTAATGATGAAATAGTTGAATCTGAAAATGAGGATTCTCCTGATGTTTCTGAAGAAGAATAATCTATAATCCAAATATAGCATCTATAAGATTTTTGAATTCCTGTATGTTGATCAGTCTGATGAGTGTAATCTACTGTATCTGTCAAGCATCTAATCTTCACACATCAATCCACTTTTACATTCCAGAAAGTATGTTATGTTCAAAGATCTTATTGAATACATCGTAAAGGCTTTAGTAGATAATCCTGAGAATGTAGAAGTACGCGAAGTGATTGGGGAAAAGGTTGTCGTTGTTGAATTGAGTGTTCCAGATTCTGAATTAGGTAAGATTATTGGAAGATATGGAAGGACACTAAAGGCAATTAGAAATATTCTATACACCGCGGGTTTAAAAGCAAACAAGAAGGTAATTCTTGAACTAATTGAAGAACAAAGATCTATAGATAATGAATAACAGGATAGCGTAATGAAAATGGATGTACTTACGCTATTTCCAGAGATAATCACACCTGCACTTCAAGCCGGTATTTTAAAACGTATACTGGAGTCTGGAGAACTCGTTGTAAACATATACAACATAAGAGATTGGGCAACGGATCGTCACAGAACTGTTGATGATTATCCTTATGGTGGTGGGGCAGGAATGATACTGAAACCTGAACCTATCTTTTCAGCTGTTTCAGCGATGCACCCTACTGAGGATACTGATATTATCTATTTAACGCCTCAGGGTGTTCCGTTGACTCAATCTGTGGTTGAAGGATTATCTATAAAAACCCATTTGATTTTCATCTGTGGTCGTTATAAAGGAATAGATGAGCGAATACGAGAGAAAATAGTCACTAAAGAAATATCAATTGGGGATTATGTCTTGAGTGGTGGAGAAATAGCTGCTCTTGTTCTTATTGATGCTATCGGTCGCGTATTACCTGGAGCATTAGGGGACTTTGAATCTGCCCACGAAGATTCTTTCAGTAAGGATTTTCTTGATCACCCCCATTACACACGGCCAATTGAAATTGAAGGTATGAAAGTTCCCAATGTTCTATTAAGTGGTCATCACGAGAACATAAAAAAATGGCGTTATTCCCAGTCAGTAAAACGGACTGCTGAGCGGCGTCCAGATATAATAAAAAATCTTGAATTGACTGATGAGGAGCTTGATATCCTTAAGGAAAACGAGCACTGTTAATAACATTCATTTAGAAGAGGAATCAAATACCTTATCATAGTCTTGATATATGATAAGAATTGAAAGGAGGAGAGAACAATGAACTTGATTCAGTCTGTTGAAAACCAATATGTAAAAGATAATATTCCAAACTTTGGTCCAGGGGACATTGTACGGGTGAATACCCGAATACGAGAAGGACAAAAAGAACGAATTCAGGCTTATGAAGGAACGGTAATTCGTCGTGCCCATAGTGGTACTCGAGCGTCTTTTACTGTACGAAGAGTAGCTTTCGGAACCGGAAGTGAAAGGACATTTCCTTTACATTCACCGAATATTGAAAGTATCAGTGTAGTCAGATATGGTTCTGTTCGCCGTGCGAAATTATACTATTTACGAGATCGTACAGGTAGGTCTGCTCGCGTCAGAGAAGAAAGAAGATAATCACATGGAATATGAATGTATGCATACGAACGTGCATGTCTAAATAAAGGTTATAAGAACATAGCCGGAATTGATGAAGCAGGTAGAGGAGCGTTAGCGGGACCTGTAGTTGCTGCAGCAGTTATATTACCTGCTGAATGTCAATTTGAGGGTTTAAAAGATTCTAAACAATTGACAGCTAAACAGCGAAACGTTCTGGTAGATGTAATAAAATCTAAAGCAATTTCAGTGGGAGTAGGTATAACAGATAATCATACAATTGACGAGATAAATATCCTACAGGCAACACTTCAAGCAATGAATAAGGCAGTAGCACAACTTGCTCATCAACCAGACTATCTACTTGTTGATGGTTCAAAAATGCCAGATTCCCATATTTCTGGAGAAGCTATTCCAAAAGGTGATAATCTTAGTGTGTCTATTGCAGCTGCTTCTATTGTGGCAAAAACAACACGTGATAGACTCATGATTGAATTTGATAGTATTTATCCAGAATACTGTTTCCCACAACATAAAGGATATCCTACTGTCCTGCACCGGCGTGCAATTGTCAAATTCGGTCCAACAGATATTCACAGAAAATCATTCAAATTATATGTAGAATAGTAGACCCTCCCGAATGTAATATCTATGATTTAGGAAGATGGATGCATCCTTCATTACAGAACATTGCTAAAATTGGTGAGAAACTTGCTGTACAACATCTAAAGACACAAGGATATCAGATACTTGCAGAGAATTATCGATTTCAACGTGGTGAAATTGATATTATCGCTAAGCATGAAGAACGGATAGTTTTTGTTGAAGTCAAGACGCGTCGCAGCCTGAAGTATGGGTTACCACAATCTGCTGTGACTGAACAGAAACAAAGACAAATTTCAAAAATTGCATTAGCCTATTTACAAAAACATAACCTAATAGATACGTCTTGTCGTTTTGATGTTATTGCGATACAGTTAACCCGAGATCTCGAACTACTTCGTCTTGAACAGATTAAAAGCGCATTTGAATTTAATTATCCCTGAAGTTAACCTCACATAGTGTGGTTTAATATTGATATTTTAAAATGTTGACTGTTCAGTTTACTGCAGAACTGAACATCGTGTTAGTCAGCATGTTGTACTAACTACACAGATCTACATATATCAATTGAAGGAAACCACACTATTCTCTATCAAGGAATTCTGTAATGCAAGCGATTATCCTTTGTGGAGGACTCTCCAACAAGACTGGGTAAAGCTACTAAGAAAACACCTAAAATCTTACTGACAATAGGAAACCGAACTGTATTAAACTGGCAGATAGATCTATTATCAAAGGCTGGTGTTAGTGAAGTCATCCTTGCTTCTGGACATTTACATGATGTAATATATTCACGAGTTGGGGAGAATCTGGATGGTATAAAAATTCGGTACGCAAAAGAGGATAAACCACTTGGGACAGGTGGGGCAATTCAGAACGCCTTCCAATTCGTCGAAGATTTTCCTGTTTTTGTTCTACACGGTGATATTCTATTAAAAGGTTTTTCCCTAAAAAACATGGTATCTTACCTACTTCCAGAGATGGACGGATTATTACTTGGTATATCTGTCTCTGACCTTTCATCCTATGGAGAAATAGTTGCCGATAACAAAGGACGTATAACTCAGTTTCGTGAAAAACAGCAGGTTAATCGTCCCGGGTGTGCAAATGGTGCTATCTTCTTGTTTAATCACAGTATTATTGATGCATTTCCCGATAAAGAAGTGTTCTCAATTGAACGCGATGTGTTTCCAAACTTGCAAAACCTCTACGTCTACAAAGTGGATACTGAGTGGATAGATATAGGAGTCCCTGAACGACTTAAATATGCACGCAAGCATTTCATAGAATAGCATTCACATCTAAATGTAAAGATTACTCAGATAACATAATAATCTGTCTGTAATTAGATTCAAACTATCTTTCATAATTGGAGATTTGTATGCCTGTATTAAGTAAAGAAGATCTTGAATTTTGGGAAGAAAATGGTTACGTAGTTGTTCGAGAAGCAGTACCACCCGAGAATTGTCGTGCTGCGGAACAAGCAGTTTGGGATTTCCTCGAAATGGACCGTGATAATACGGATAGTTGGTATCCAGACCCTCCAAGAAGAAGCATCATGGTCGAGATATATCAACATCAAACTTTATGGGATAACCGCCAATATCCTCGTGTTCATCAGGCTTTTTCAGAAATATGGGGAACTGAAAAACTCTTGGTCAGCTTTGATAGAGCAAGTATGAACCCTCCTGAACGAGATGATTGGAAGTTTACTGGACCCTATTTACATTGGGATATGTCCTTAGACAGCATGCCTGTAACACTGAGAGTGCAAGGTGTTTTATATTTGGCAGATACACCAGGTAATCAAGGAGCATTTACCTGTGTTCCAGGATTTCATCTCACATTGGAAGATTGGCTAAACAACCTGCCTTCAGATGCTAACCCTGGACAGAGCGTCCGAGAACAATTTCAAGATAAAGCTGTTCCAGTAGCCGGAAAAGCAGGAGATCTTGTTATATGGCATAGTGCCTTACCACATGGTAGCAGTCCAAATTCAGCAGTTCGTCCACGAATGGCACAATATATCACAATGTCACCTGCACCAAATGAAGGTAGAGATACTCATGAAGGTAGAGTCCAAGGTTGGCGTGAACGGTTGACAGGACTTGGAAAGAATCAGAAAGAGAAAGAACACCATGAAGGTACAACTGCAGTATTGACTCCTTTAGGTAAGAAACTTCTCGGTCTCGAACCGTGGGTAGCGTAATCTATCCTAAACTATCAGGCGGGTTCATAACCCGCCTTTTTTATTGGAGTTTGTTTATAGTACATGGTGTAATTGATATACAAGTATTCTACTATATTGTGAGTTTGACTTATGATATATTAAAACTTCATTTTCTAACATTGAACTCACAATATATTTAGATAATCGATGGGTATATTATGGAAGATCTATTAGCAGCTCGTTTTCAAATGGCAATGTCCCTCGGATTTCACATTATCTTTGCTTGTGTCGGCATTGCAATGCCTTTGCTGATGGTGATTGCTGAAGGATTATGGTTGAGAACAGGTGACAATACCTATCTCACCTTAGCGAAACGCTGGTCCAAAGGTACGGCAATTATGTTTGCTGTGGGGGCAGTATCTGGGACAGTACTTTCCTTTGAATTAGGTCTACTGTGGCCAACCTTTATGGCTTATGCTGGTCCAATTATTGGGATGCCATTTTCGCTTGAAGGATTAGCATTCTTTATTGAAGCAATTTTCCTTGGTATATACTTATATGGTTGGGAACGTGTGCCGCGGAAAATCCATTGGTTGTCTGGTATAATGGTTTTATTAGGTGGTATGTTTTCAGGCATATTCGTTGTTACTGCTAACGCATGGATGAATACTCCTACAGGTTTCTCTATCATTGACGGTAAAGTGACTAATATTGATCCTATTGCTGCTATGTTGAATCCTTCTTCATTTTCCCAAGCATTGCATATGACACTGGCGGCATTCCTTGCTGTCGCATTTGCAGTAGCAGGGATACATGCATATTTTCTAAGACGTGACCCAGACAATCAATTTCATCGTAAAGCATTTGCAATCGCCTTGAGTGTAGGAGGGGTAGTAGCAATTCTTCAACCGATTTCAGGTGATATTAGTGCAAAACGTCTTGCAAAATACCAACCCATAAAACTTGCTGCAATGGAAGGACAGTGGGAAACAGAACGGGGTGCACCACTTCGCATAGGTGGTATACCGGATGAAGACGCTGAAGAAACAAGATATGCTTTAGAAATTCCAAAAGCCTTAAGTTTTCTTGCGAACTTTGATCCCAATTCTGAAATAATGGGTCTCAAAGATGTTCCGAAAGAAAATCGTCCTCCTGTCGTAATTGTCCATTTTGCATTTCAGATTATGGTAGCATGTGGAATAGTCATGATTATTGCTGGTATTCTTGGGGGTTGGTTAGCATGGAAAAAGAAAGGACTACCAACACAAACTTGGTATCTCAGATTTGTCACAATTTGCTCTCCACTCGGTTTTATCGCTATAGAAGCTGGGTGGACAGTCACTGAGGTAGGAAGACAACCCTGGATAATATATAACATTATGAAAACTAAAGATGCTGTTACATCCATGCCAAACCTGATTATACCTTTCATCGGTTTCACAATACTCTACATATTCCTATCAATCGTAGTTGTCATACTCTTACGCCGACAGATGTTCCATGAGTGAATAAGTAAGTATCCAATGTTCTAATATCAATTTCCTGAGTGGTGAATAGGATTCTATGATGGGTCTTGAATTATATCTTGCAATCATCATGTTGATTTCACTCATCCTATACATGCTAACCGGAGGTGCTGACTTCGGTGGAGGCGTATGGGATCTGTTTGCAATTGGAGAGCGTGGGAAAACTCAACGTGACATCATACATCATGCTCTCGCTCCAATTTGGGAGGCAAACCATGTGTGGTTAATTGTTATCGTCGTGTTGCTTTTTGTAGCGTTCCCAGTTGCATTTGCTACTATTGGGACAGCATTACATATCCCACTCACGCTCATGTTAATCGGAATTGTATTACGGGGGACTGCATTTGTCTTCCGAACATACGACGATCAATCAGACAGAGTTCATCTTCGATGGAGTCGGCTCTTTGCGATTGGGAGTATCATCACACCTATCATGTTAGGTATCACTTTAGGAGCAATTGCTTCAGGAACTATACATGCCAATCCTGAAACTGCTGAAATTCAGACAGACTTCATTTCTTCGTGGTTTGCACCATTTCCGTTTGCAATCGGTTTGTTTACACTAACTATCTGTGCTATGCTTGCTGCAGTATATCTTACACTTGAAACTGAAGATTCATCTATACAAGATGACTTCCGTTTACGTGCACTGATCGCAACAATCAGTGTAGGTGTCATGGCAGGTATCAGTTTCCTACTTTCTACCAAAGGTGCTCCGGCTATACGAGCAGGATTAGGCAATATGAAATGGTCGATACCATTTCATATTGTCACAGGTCTTGTCGCTATTCTTGGAATATGGTCTATTTGGAACCGTCATTTTCAACTCGCACGTATTGTAGTTCCTATTCAGGTTGCACTCATCATACTCGGTTGGGGATTGTCGCAGTATCCATATCTGGTTACACCCGATCTGACTTTTTCAAATACTGCAGCACCTGAATCAGTATTAAGACCAGTATTAATAATAATCATAATTGGTGGGATCTTGTTAATCCCCGCTTTCTGGTATCTATATTCTGTATTCAAAGGTAGATCGTTGACTGAATAACATTAAACTCTTGGTAGGAATGGGTTCCGAACCCCAACATCCACGCAGAATACTTTGATTAACAAATTCATCTCACACGCTGTTTTCAAGGCAGGATTTAAGGAGTTAAAACTACATTTATCTTGCATTGAACTCAGGTTATTTTATATTTCAGATAACCCATTTAATTTGACATGATACCTTGTTTCTATTAAACTTACTTGAACCCTCAGTGGGATTTAGTAATTCAAAAATTCCCAATCCATACCTTAATCCAACGAAACTCGTCATTGAAACACAGGTTCGTTCCACACTTGAAACAGATAAAAAAACTCTTAATTTTACCGGTAGCAGTTCTCCTAAGTCTGTTCATATTATCCGAAGTTAATTATCCTATATTGAGACCTCAATCTGCTTTAGCTCTGTTTGCCATGTTGGGTCTAATCGTCGTATTTCTGAAATATCCGATACATAAGAAATTGGAAGATAAATCATTACTTCTAATCCTTGATTATGTATTCGTAGGATGTGTAATTGTTTGTTTCGGGTATGTAGTAATTCAAACTGAACCATTTTTCAAATCATTATGGTTGAAAGGGATTTACCTTGGGGATAGGGTTTCTAACGAACACCCTATTGACTTTGTGGTAGGTGGCGTAGGTATTCTATTAATCCTTGAAGCCACTCGTCGTTCAGTTGGGATTACACTTGCACTTCTCTCTTCTGTATTCCTCATCTATGCGGGATTTGGACAGTATATGCCACATTGGTTATTTCCGCATCGAGGATTCTCACTGCAACGAATTATCAGTCATACCTTCCTTCATGCTGGAACTTTCGGTATAGCACTTCGAGTGATGTTTACCTATGTGTTTCTATTTGTTCTGTTTGGTGCATTTCTGGAACGCACAGGTGCTACAAATTACATCCTAAGCTTTGTCAGAAGGATATTTGGTGATAGTGTAGGTAGTCCGGCAAAAGTTGCTGTCATCGCAAGTGGTCTGATGGGTTCACTCTCAGGGTCAGCAGTTGCAAATACTGCAACAACAGGTACTTTCACAATTCCATTGATGCGGGGTGTAGGTTTTAAACCTCCAATAGCTGGAGGGGTTGAAGCTGCAGCAAGTTCTGGTGGTGCCTTAGTTCCTCCGATTATGGGAGCAGGCGCGTATATGATGTTAGAAATTGTCGAACCCTCTGTCACGTATCTTCAGATTATTCAGGCTGCCTTATTACCAGCAATCCTGTATTATACTGCCCTATTACTAATTGTTCATTTCTATGCAAAACAGATCCGAAAGCAACCAAATGATTTGACACATGCAGATAATGAAACAGACGGAAATATACAATCTGAAACACAGACTGAAAAACTACCGTTGATGCAGGGAATAGTTTTCATTGCTGCCTTTCTGACATTAATTGGATTTCTATTATTAGGTTCAACACCGTTTCGAGCTGTTAGTTGGAGTCTACTTGTTGTCTTGATATTAAGTTTATTTGATAGGCAGACTCGTATCGGAATTACTGGCATTCTGAAGAGTATGGAAGGTGCAGCACATAGTGGTGTATCCCTCATAGCAGCTGCTTCGTGTGTGGGGATTATCTTAGGTGTCGTCACACTAACGGGTGTCGGTTCAAAATTACCCGCAGCTATATTCCCTTTAGCTCAAACCAATCTAATTTTAGCGTTATTACTACTTATGGTATCAACCATTATATTAGGTATGGGCTTACCATCATCTGTGTGTTACCTCTTGATGGCTATTCTACTTGGTCCTGTACTTGTTGATTTAGGGGTCGTACCTTTGGCTGCACATTTTTTCATATTCTATTTTGGTATGATGTCAATGGTGACTCCTCCTGTTGCTTTAGCTGCCTACACTGCTGCTGCTATTGCGGATGCAGGTATTATGAAAACAGCTTTAGCTGCTTTTCGTTTTGCAATCGTTGGTTTTGCACTTCCCTATGCTTTTGTCCTCCGACCAGAATTACTTTGGTTAAATTCTGATGGTGGCAATCCTGAAATATGGGTTGTGTCAATCAATCTCTTATTAACATTGTTGGGAACAATTATTTTCGCAGCTTCTATATCCGGATATGTATATACCAAATTTTCGCTATGGGAACGTGCTATTCTGTTGATATCAGCTATATTTCTATTTTTTATACCGACAGAATTGAGTGTAATTTGGATTCATGCTATTGCAATACTTGCAAGTGCTGGAATCATTTATTATAATAGAAGTAAGGAGAGGAGATATGATGAAGAATACATTTAAATGGATTCTATATAGCTTAATAATACTATTCTTATTTTTTCATAACGATTTTTGGTTCTGGAAGTCTCCCCAGATTGTCTTAGGATTACCTGTCGGTCTACTTTACCATATACTGTTTTGTCTCGGTACATCTTTACTTATGTTTTTTATAGTTAAATATGCTTGGAGTGACAAATGATCCTGGCTATCATATTTATATATCTTGCTTTAGTACTTAGCTTAGGGATCATAAGCCATAAGTTCTTCAGAAAGACTGGAGAAGACTATTTTGTTGCAAGTCGAAACATAAATTGGTTCATGTTATTGATGTCATTGTTTGGTACAAACATGACTGCTTTTTCAATATTGGGAGCATCAGGAGAAGCATATCATAGAGGAATCGGTGTATTCGCGTTAATGGCATCATCTTCCGCTATTATTGTGCCTTGTGTTTTTCTATTTATTGGCACACGTCTATGGAAAATAGGGAAACAATTTGGGTATATAACACAAGTACAATTCTTCCGTGACAGATGGGAATCAAACGGATTGGGTTTACTGTTGTTTACAGTTCTTGTCTTGCTTTTAATACCTTATCTACTTATTGGAGTAGTAGGGGGTGGACGTACTCTATCCACTATCACAGAAAACACTATACCGCAATGGTTAGGAGGACTACTCATATGTGCAGTCGTTCTTTGTTATGTTACATATAGTGGAATGCGCGGAACTGCATGGGTAAACACATTCCAAACTCTGGTTTTCATGACACTCGGTGCATTAACGTTTATCGTCATTATGAAAGGCATGGGTGGGTTTTCAAATGCCTTAAAAACTATTGATTCCAACCTATTAATGCAAGAAGGAAATATTAAACCTTTAGAGTTATTAACCTATACATGCATCCCGTTATCAGTTGGCATGTTTCCACACATCTTTTCACATTGTTTAACAGCGAAAAATGTTGGTACATTTCGTTATCCAATTATCCTATACCCGATCTGTATTGCTATAGTATGGATTCCAAGTGTCCTATTGGGTATTTTAGGTAATATTGACTTTGGTGGATTAAAGGGACCTGCAGCTAACGATGTATTGATTCTTATGATTCGTCAGTATGCTCCAGGTATACTATCAGGTTTTTTAGCGGCAGGTGTTTTTGCTGCAATTATGTCGTCTCTTGATTCACAATCACTATCTCTCGGTAGTATGTTTACCCACGACATCGTCCGTCCTTATCTTCGAACAAAAGGACAGGAACAGATGTCTGAATATCAGCAGGTGTGGCTTGGGCGGTTATTTGTTATATTTATCATTAGCATTACATATATTATTTCGCTTATAGCTACACCAAGTATATTTAAACTGGCTATCTGGTCCTTTACCGGTTTTTCTGGCTTATTTCCAATTGTAGTCGCTGCATTATTTTGGAAACGTAGTACAAAATCGGGTGTTTATACTGCAATTATAGTTGTAATTTTACTATGGCTTTATTTTTTTCTTAGTTTCTGGAAGACACCCGGATACACAATCGGAGGAACTGGTATCATGCCTGTAGCCCTAATCATAGTAGTATCTTCTCTGACTTTGGTCTTCGTGTCTGTAATAACGAAACCTCCATCTTTAGAGACAGTAAACAAATTTATTACTATGGGAAAGGTTGACGATACATAGCCAATAGATGCTATTCCATCATTGGTGAGAAAAGTTTATGAAAGTTGCTTATATTACCGCAGGTGCAGCAGGTATGTACTGTGGTACTTGTATACATGACAATACTGTGGCAAATGTTCTTAAAAAGCAGGGACATGACGTTTCATTAATTCCAACATATACTCCAACTCGAACAGATGAAGAGAATGTGAGTATGAATCGTATTTTCTATGGAGGAATTAATGTATATCTACAGCAAAAATTAGCCATCTTTCGTTATACACCATGGATATTTGATAGGATTCTTGACAATCCATCACTGTTAAACAGCTTAGGACGGTTTAGTGCTTCTACGGATGCACGAGACTTAGGTAAGTTGACGGTGTCTATGCTCAAAGCAGAAAATGGAAAACAGAAGAAAGAATTGGATAAATTAGTCAAATGGCTCAAAGAAAATGACAAACCGGATATCGTTTATCTGACCAATTCTATGCTTGTAGGTATGACCAGGGAAATTAAGAATGCATTAGATGTACCTGTAGTCTGTGCTCTACAAGGGGAAGACATCTTTCTTAGAGATTTAATTGATCCTTACAAGGATATGGCGTTGGCAATCCTCGCTGAACGAGCCAAAGATGCAGATGGATTTGTTGCACCCTGCTACTATTATGCAGAATTTATGGCTGAAGAATACTTAAAAGTTCCAACCAATATGGTTGATGTTGTTCCTTTAGGTGTGAATTTGGATGGACACGGCATGGTTAATGAGAAAACTGCTCCTCCACCCCTTGTTATCGGATATTTAGCTCGTATCTGTCCAGAAAAAGGGTTACACCATTTGGTCAATGCATTCTATACACTCACAAAAGAAATTGGATCCGATACAGTTGAGTTACATGTCGCTGGATATCTGGGAAAAAAAGATGAACCCTATTTTGAAGAATTAGTGAATCAGATAAATTCTTGGGGGTTACGGGAGAGATTTGTGCATTTTGGGGAAGTGAATAGAACAGAAAAGATTGAGTTTTTTAACCGTTTGCATATTTTCTCTGTACCAACTGTATATCGTGAATCAAAAGGTTTATCTATCTTAGAAGCACTAGCAAATGGAGTGCCAGTTGTTCAACCTCAGCACGGATCGTTTCCTGAGATGATAAAAGCTACACATGGAGGAATCTTAGTCGAACCTGATTCTTCTGATGCACTGGCTGAAGGTATTCTACAACTCTTCCGTGATCCTGTTAAAAGAAAGCAGTTAGGAATTGATGGAAAAAGGAATGTACATGAAAAGTTTAATGACGGAGTCATCGCACAGCAGTTAATGGATGTCTTCCAAAAATATATTTAGAAATTTACAGGCAATGACTTGTGTGGATTTTCATATTAATTTCAAATATCTAATTGATGTCATTCAATTAATGGAGGTGATAGATAATGACAAGAACATGGTTAATTTTTGTAATCATGACAGTTGCATCATGGGGACTTTATGGCGTTTTTCTACATAAAGGTAAAATATCAATGGGTGAAGAAACAGGTGCGGGATTCAAAGCCTTCCTTTTCGTTGGTCTTGCCTATTTATTAGTAGCCGTAGTAGGATCATTAATTATGTTGTGGCAGAGCGGAGCAACGTGGTCATTTTCTGGAAAAGGTGTTACATGGTCATTTATCGCAGGAGTCGTTGGTGCGGTTGGTGCTTTCGGTGTATTACTCGCATTTGGTGCTAAAGGGAAGCCTGCAGTTGTGATGTCCATCGTATTTGCGGGGGCACCAATTGTAAATGCAATTGTAGCCACACTATCACATCCACCAGAAGGTGGGTGGGGCGCTATTCGGTGGCAATTTGTTCTCGGTATTCTGTTGGCAGCCCTTGGAGGATGTTTAGTTACATTCTTTAAACCTGGTTCTTAATTGATGTATACTTTGTATAATATGTCCTCACTCCGAATTAAATAACACATTATCTCTAAGTTGTATGACATAATAGATCATCAATGAATTCAATATAGATGATTAAATATAAACAGGATTTACAGATTATTGTAAATCCTGTTTCATTATATAAACGTGAGTTTGATAATAGAAATATGTACTTCATTTTTCCAATGATTTGATCTTATAAACCCGGTAAGTGCAGTTCCCCGGGAATCATTAACGTCAATTTTAGAATCTATTTCTTGATTGGATATGTCTTCAAACCACCTACCATTGTATTAGCATAACAAGTTATCAAACACTAAATGGAGTCCTGTAGGGACGGAATGTTTATAACAAAACGATTCCCCACTTATCCTGAGTCCTGTAGGGACGGAATGTTTTTAGATCAAGGGTTGGGAATAGGATCTTGAGGGATCGGGGTATCGGAATCCCTATACAGAAGAGTCGGGAATTGGAATTCTCTCCTACAGAAGATGAGAAGATCGGGGTTCGAAATCCATTCTATAAAGAGTTAAATACCGAAATTGACGTCTACGGGTATTTGTGTGCGTTAGTACAAATAAATTAATCTATCCTTTTCATCGTTGATGTATCTATTTAATCAGAATTGGAGTTTCGTATGAGCACAGATGAATTAAAAGACCTTGAAGATGCAGAACTGATAATTGCTGTGCTTTCGGGTAATCTCCAAGCATTTGATGAATTAGTTCTTAGATATCAGAAAGCAATGTTGATTGTGGCACAGCAGATCGTACGTGATCCGATAGAAGCAGAAGATATCGTACAAGATGCTTTTATTTTGGCTTTTGAATCTCTAACCCAGCTGGAAAATCTAAATCGCTTCGGTTCTTGGCTCTATTCGATTACACGGCACCGCGCATTACGTTACACGAAAAAGGCAAGTCGTTTTCAATATCATGAAGATATAGATGATGAATTGAGAGTTGAGGCTAACCCAGATTCTTCGGATCCAGCAAGACTTATCCTACAACAGTCAATACATGAGGGAGTGAGAAAATGTATTATGTCGTTACCAGAAGAATTTCAGGAGGTGGTTAAACTCTATTATTGGGTAGATATGCCACAGAAGAGAATAGCTGAATTCTTATCACTACCCCTAACAACTGTTAAATGGAGATTGCACAAAGCAAAGGAACTATTAAAAGATATTCTGGAAAGACAAGGATACGGCGAGATCGGTTAGGTCTTGTATGCTTGAAGAATTACAAATGCAAGAACTATTTGGATGAAAAGGAAATTGTATGTAGAGGGTTACACTGATTTTCTCCCTGAGCATATAATTATAGATGAGGTGTGAGAATGAATCAGGAACAACAAGAAATTCGTGGATTATTTCATATCGTAGAACAAACAGCTGAAATTGCTGAAGATTCAACGTTAACACAATCCTTTAAAGAAGGAGAACGACGGTGTATCACCCAATTTAATAACGTATTGGAACGGCTAAATGAGATGGATGCAATTCCAACCGATCTTTTTGATCCGTTACCAGATGAAGCTACATTCTCTGAGATAAGTATTGCATGTCATCATCTCGCTGCTTATCTTAGCGAGGGGGTAGATACATCCCCCGATTTGAAGAGTATATTTGCCAATTTTCTTGGTAAAAGATTAGATCCAAATTCTAGTGAAGATATGAAAAATGCATCCATAGATGTTCTTATTCGTAAATCAATGCCGGAATTCTTTGTTCAAACAAAGTTGGAGGATATAAAAAGAACTTTCAATGTCAGTGATGGTGGGAATTTGATACTTCAAACGGATCTCGGTAACATTGATATACACACTTCCCAAACCAATGTTATTGATGTGGTCGTACGTCGTTCAGCTCAATTGAAAATCGACAAGGGGATACTTGAAATTCTAAATGAGCTTGAAGTGGATTTTGACGAACAAGACCAGAATCTACATATTGAAGCGAAGTTTAAGAGCAGCAAAAGATATTGGGAGAAAATGGCAAAACGTTTTGATATACACTTTGATATTACGGTACCCCAATGTTTTGGAGTCAATCTAAAGACAGGTCAAGGTGATATTTCAATACAGGATGTAGACGGGAATACCAATGCTAACTCTCTTGAAGGGGATCTCTCGTTTGAAAACATCACTGGCACAATCATTGGACATACATCAAAGGGCAGCGTTGGGTTGAATCGTTGTAAAGGAGACGTATATCTACGATCTACACACGGGAATATAGAGGTATCTGATAATTCTGGCGTTGTTGATGTGATGACTTCTAAAGGGGATATTCATTGTGTTGATGTTACTGGAAATATTGACGGAAAAACGGATAAAGGGAATATCGTACTAAGCAATTGTAATGGTGGTGTCAATCTCAAATCAACCAATGGAACAATTGAAGTTGAGAATAAAGGACCTATAACTGCCAAAACCACTATAGGTGAAATCATTGCCAGATACACTGGACAACCTCAACACGATTCTGTATTAGATGCTACAGGGGGTGGAATTACTGCAGAGTTTATTCCAGAGATTGATGTCAATATTGATGCACAGAGTAGCAATGGGAAGATTGCAACTGAGTTTCCAGTGGCTGCTATTGTACATGGAACGATTAAAGTAGGCGAATTACAGGGACAAATAAAGGACGGGGGTCCCATTGTAAAATTACGTTCCATTAACGGAGATATAAACCTGAAACAGATAGATATGGATGATAATTCTTGATATGAAGATATCATCCTCTGTCTGAATGTCGGAATATACAAATGACGCGGACAAGAGATTCTGTCAATTAAAAATACGCACACATTGAAAAGTTCAAAGAGTACTCTTTTAATAGTACCAATTTGGAATAGAAACGGGTATAGCCGTCAGTTTTCAGCCATCAGCACTCAGTTTTCGGTTGATTTTCATTATATGCTAGTATTGTTTGGAATACTTTATGTAATGATTCAGTTCAATCTGTCTTCATATCGAATATTAATCCTACTGACAACTAACAGCCGAAAGCTGACAACCATACCTAATCGTACCAATTCGAATAGAAACAAACATCAATTGCTTATACAAATCTGAAGAAGAAACCTTCACTCAAACATAGAGAACTACATGAAAAGACTTTCAATTGTCAAAGATTCTATTGTCAAAGATATGAACTTCTAAAAACATTTATCAAACTCACGTTATCTATAGTATAAATAATCAAGACATCTACAGATGGATTTCTGACAATGGGATACCAGAATGAAACATCTTCACAGGCGGTATAGTCTCTTCTACTTCCGTTAATCCGCATAACCAATTCCAAGTCAATTCACCTTTTCTTCGATCTCTGTAGGATTCTACTTCAGTAACGTAAGGATGTCTTCCTTTGTGCTGATAGGAAGGAATATCATCGGATTCACGCACCCAATCCCTTTTTGGCATCTCTGTTCTCAAATAAGAAAATTTAATCATACCACGTCTATCAGCGTTTAGTTTCGGCCCCGCTTTATGCCAAATACCGTACCGTGTCATTGCTACAGTTCCAGCAGGTACGGTTAGAGAAAGTTGCCCCAAAATATCTCCGTAATGTGCAATCGCTTCCCGATCCACAAGTCGAAAATGTGAACCGGGTAAAATCATCGTTGGACCATCTTCAATTGTCACCTCTTTCGGATAATAATAACATTGAAGATGTGTAATGCCATATCCATATTCCGTAAGACCATCCGAATGCCATGTCTGTCCACGATGTGGGTTTTCAAATAGGTGGTGATGTGCACTCGTCGGTACAAGAAAATTCTCACCCAATAATGATCTCGCAACCCCAGCAACCTCCGGATGAAGAAGGACATTCTTTAAGAATTCATCAGATTGAACAAATTCTGTCATGTGACCTGCATGAACGGATTGACACTCCATATTGAAATCGGTGTCAACAATACTCTCAAGGGTGATATAACCGTTATGAATAAATTCCATCACTTGGTTATCATCTAATGTGGGTTTAACATTTATCACAAGTTATCCTCCTCAAACAATCTTCTCTAAGATAAATTCATAACTGAGGTATGCATTTTCAACATCTGTAAAGGTATAAAGTTCAGGTCGTGGAAAATGCACAATTCGCCATCCATCCCGGACGGCATCAAGCACTGAATCATAAGGGGCATCCTGGGATGGTAGAACGGGTTCATCTGGAACTGTTGCATCAAAAATTGCCCATGCACCAATAGGTGAACGCGGATTGGTGGATTTAGAATACAAATACAGTATAATCTGTTTTTCCGATCTTAAGGCATTTTCTACACCATATAGATCATCGGATGTCAGTTCACCTGATTTGTGTTTTTCAATACAATTATCAAGCCATTCTTTTACTGCTGATTTCACACAAAGTTCTCCTTTCATTACAATCCAAATCATTATAGCAAAAAATACCATAAAATGGTATGATAGTAAATCACACATAAATTCTATGCAACAATTCTAAATTTGATAAAGAGTTTATTATGGCAAAAAAACCAGCAAACAGACGGAAGAGAAGAGTCAAAAAGAAACCTGAAGGTAAACCAGAGTTTTACAATAGTCAAGGGATGGCAAAAGCCAATGAAGGAAATCCAAAAGCTGCTTTTGAGAATTATGAAAAAGCAATCCAGCTTAAACCAGATTACACGGATGCTTATATGAACCGAGCAGAATTATATATACAGTTACAAAGACCTGAAGATGCAATACTTGACTATACTGTCATTATTGACTATGATCCTAAAAACTCCCAAGCTTACATCAGCCGGGGTTGGGCAAATTTCCTATGTGATGAAGAGGAAGATGCTATCTCAGATTGCAATATCGGTATAAACCTAAATCCGGATCTTTTTCAAGGATACTTTGTTCGGGGAGTTTCTAAATTCCATTTAGAACGATATGAGGAGGCCATAGAAGATTATGATATAGTATTAAAGCTTGATCCAAAGAATCATGATTCATATTTTCACCGTGGCAACGCATTCATGGAGTTAGAACAATATGAAATTGCGATAAAAGACTACGATGAGGCATTGCGACTAAATCCTAATGATTATAGAGTACAGGAAAGAAGAAATTATGCAATGGCAATGTTAAGGGATGATGTTGAGTCACTTGAACAGGAGGGTATCGAATATGTTGGAGATCCTGTTGAGGAAATATCTGCCTTAGACTCTCAGAAATCTTCAAGTAAACCAATAATATACTTTGATGATTTGGTTGATGATGACGACGCTGAATGGTTTGGGGATGATGACGCAGGATGGTTTGGGGGTGTAGTAGATATTGAGAATGAAGAAATTATGGCGGAGATAAAAGCAGCAGATCAAATGATTCAAGATAATCCAGAAAATCTTGATGCATTCCTTATGCGAGGAATCGCTAAAAACAAGGTGTTTGATTGGGAAGCAGCACTACCTGATTTTGAGAAAGTCTTACAATCTCAACCTGATAACATTGATGCCCTCAATGGAATAGGTGTGGCTCATAGTGAAATTGGAATGCACGAAGAGGCAAATCAAGCTTTTGAAAGAGCCTTACAATTAGATGATAAAAACCCAATGACATATTATAATAAAGGTTTAACAGAAATGTCTCTTGAACTCTTCGAGGAGGCAATTAAGTTCTTGAATAAAGTAATAGAATTAGATCCTGAAAACCCAAAAGGATATATGGCAAGATCCATGGCATATGATGAACTTGGTGATACGCAACAAGCAACAAGAGATTTAATGATGGTTGCAAAATTAACAGTTAAATTTGATTTGTAAACATATCAATTTTCCTCATTTACAAATTGAACAATTCTTACCGTGCCAATGAATAAGTCCCTCTTCTCAACCGAATTAGAAGATAATGCCATATCCCAACACACGGTTATTGGTATCCGCACATGGCATGTGAATCTAAACCCACGCGCTATGCCGTCTCTCGGTTTTGCAAAAGAACAGATACCGGATCAATTAAAAACCCCTTCAGATTCCAAAGGAAATATAGTTCATGTAGATTGGCGAGGTCCATTCGCAACACAAGCAGGTGCATTAATTGTTGAAATTACCACAGATAACGGATTGAAGGGGTATGGACTCGGTGGTGGTGGGGCTGCAGGTGCAATGATAATTGATAAACATCTTCAACACTTTGTCCTTGGACGCGACCCACTTGATATTGAAGAAATATGGGACAATCTCTACCACATTACATCAATTTATGGTCGCCGTGGACTGGTCATCTATGCACTAAGTGGTATAGAACTTGCCCTTGTGGATCTGTGTGGTAAGATTCTGGATGCACCCGTGTATAGTCTATTTACAGATGCACCACAATTACAAATTCCAGCGTATGCAACCGGAACAGATGTTGGGTATTATGTAGAAAATGGATTCACTGCATGCAAAATTCCATTGAAAAATGGATTGAAAGAGGGTGAAGAGGGTTTTGCTGAAAACCTTGAGATGATGCATTCTGCACGCGATGTTATCGGTAATAATGTAGAACTAATGGCAGATATTTATCTCCGTTGGGATGTTGGTTATACCATGCGGTTTGCAGATGCAGTCAGCGATATTAACTTAAAATGGATAGAAGAACCGATACCACTTGACGACTATGCCGGTATGGCACAATTGGTAGAGGAGATTGAATCAACCTGGATTGTTTCTGGTGAACATGAATTCACACGATACGGTTTTCGTGAACTTCTACGATGGAAGGCTGCAGATATGATTCAACCGGATGTGAGTTGGGCAGGAGGATTTACAGAATGTCTACGTATTGCCCAAGAAGCAGCCAATCTCGGTATTCCCACATGGCTTCATCAAGCAGGTACACCGTGGGGGTTACATCTTACCGCATGTTTACCGATGCCATGTATGGCAGAAACTTTCGGTCCTTCACGTAATGGAATTGAAAACGAACTTTATAACCGTTTACGACCAACTCCTCACAACGGGTTTTTCACTCTAAACGATGCGCCAGGTTTTGGTGTTGATATTGATGATACCTTACTTGATGCATATACTGTTGAATGATTCATACTTGTTTAAGAATAATTTCAACAATTTCCATTTAATCTAATCCCTACCTTAGATAATACAAAAGATTTCTCTCCAAATCTGAATCCTTAACCCTCAATGTTTCTGAAATTAAGAAACCATATATGAATATGTAGCGTTAATTATTTCGTTAACATATACGGGTTTTTTAGTCGCTTTCCTCTAATATAAACCTGTCTTTCCAAAATAGTATACTGTCAATTAATCGAACCACTTCTATTCATTTCTTAGGAGATGCTTCTGAATGAATGCCACTCAGAAAGTTGATAAGCTTAATTCACTCCTGAATGATCACCACCAATACCGCGAAACATGTCTGAACCTTATTGCATCAGAGAATACACCGTCACCTTTGGTTGAAGAACTCTTTGACGAAAGATTAGCACGCAGATACGGGAATTATGCTGGTATTGACCTATTTCAACGAAATTATAAGGGTAATCGTTATATTGCAAAAATAGAGGAGTATACACAAGAATTAGCGAAGGAACTTTTTGATGCTGCATATGTTGATCTACGTCCTTTATCTGGTAACATTGCAGGGATTGCAACTACATTCGCATTAGCTGAACCTGGAGATATTGCCTTAGAAGTGCATAACGGACATCGTTATGCCCTGAAACTCTTGTCATCACCACTTGAGGTAGAACTACAATCAATTCCTATTCCGTGGGATGGTCCCAAATCAAACATTGATCTTGAAGCCACCATTGCATTGATTGAGAAACATAAACCAAGAATTCTAAACATCGGTTCCGGGATTTTTCTATTTCCACAACCTGTTGCTGAACTGAAACGTGCATTGCAAAAAGCGAATCCAAATTCATACCTTATCTACGATGCTGCACATGTGATTGGATTTATCGCTGCAAAGAGATTTCAATCACCATTTGAAGAAGGTGCGGATGTCATTATTTCCAGCACGCATAAAACCTTAGCAGGACCACAGGGTGGAATCGTCCTAACAAATGATGAATCAATTGCAGAACGAATTGGAAAGACACTATATCCATTGCTTATGAGTAATCACCATCTAAGCCGTCTACCTGCCTTGGCGGGTACGTTTATAGAGTGGATGGCATGCGGTTCAGTACATGCAGATGCAATAGTTGCCAACGCAAAGGCATTAGGGCAGGCATTAACGGATCATGGTGTGCCAATGTTAGGCGAAGACCTCGGATATACTGAGTCGCATACATTGATTCCAATTGTCGATGAATATGGGGATGGTAGTGAACTGGCAAATCAATTAGAGGATTGTCATATCATCGCAGGTGCTGCACCGTTGACACCTGATATAGGAACATCAGGATTAAGGTTTGGTGTCCAAGAAGTTACGCGGTGGGGAATGACACCTGAAGATGCCCCCGATATCGCTGAATGTATCGTTCATGCACTTTCAGGCAATTCACCTGAGATGATAAAACCCAAAGTTGAGAAAGTAGCTGGAAGGTTTAACACACTTCAGTTTTCTGTATAGATTGTTAATAGTATAATACTTGTTTTAATTAATGTTGCTGTTGTTAAATGTTGGTTTTACCAAATATAAACGTTATTTAGGTGTACTATAAAGTACGGATAATAACATAAAAAGGAATAAGACTATGCAAAATGGTACACCCGGTTGGGTGAAAGTTGCCGAGTTGAGTGAAGTGCCAGAGGGACAACCGAAGGCAATTCAAATGGGAGAAGGACGGAGTATTGCCCTCTTTAATGAAGGTGGGAAGATATTCGCAACCGATAACCAATGTCCACACATGGGATATCCCCTAACTCGAGGTACAATTCGAAATGGTATTTTGACATGTGACTGGCACCGTCGCAGTTTCGACTTAGAAGGTGGTGGATGTTTTCATGTGGAATGTGATGATCTCCGTGTTTTTCCAGTTGAAATACGTGGTGAGGAAATCTGGATTGAACCGGGAGATATGACCTATCGTAGAGCAGAAGAACATAAACAATTACTCCGTGAAGGTTTGTTAAGTGAAGATCGGTGGACGATGTCTAAAGCAATTGCCCTTCTATTAAAAGGTGGTGTGCCTGAAGAAGAGGTGATGGGATCGATACTTGAACACGTCGCACGACACATTCCTTCTGCTCACGGCTCTGAAGGTGGTGGTGATGTATCTAAACTCATCAACGGACTTCGAGTTGGAAGTAGGTATGAGGGAGAAGATAGACTTATTGCTGTAACCACCTCTGCCTGTTCAGCTTCTGGAGAAGCACGACAAAGACTTGAAGTTATCCCTCTTCCTGAACCAGTTTCATGGGAAAAATTAAGTCGTTGGATACGTATTTTCTCGTTTGAAGGACAAGCAGGACGGATTGAAAGATGTCTCTTCACCGCATACCATAAAGGTGATGCAAATAAATTACGTCCGTTGCTTTTTGAATGTGCAGTTGAACCACATTTTATTGACGAACCACAGATACCCCTTTATGTCAGTTATCTTTCAGAAGTAGTAGATGAATTTGGATGGGATAGAACAGCAGATCTGTTCTTCTATCTCGGTGCTGACCTTGTTGGACATCGTCCAGAAGATCCAGAAAGGTATCGTAGAGATGCCATTAACATTCTGAAAGAAATGATGCCGACAATTGATGGTGCTGCGTTAGAGAGAACGAATAAGTTTGATGAAGATTCTTTTGTTGAAGCACTCACAAGTGTCGATCTACCGCGTTCGTTTGAGGAAGTACAAGCTATAATATGTGATGGAGTTTACTTAGATAAAGTAATTACCACACTTGTGTTACTGGCAGCTGACAGAATGGCAAACACACCGGTGAATGTGGATGCAGGGTGGTGGAACTTAACAATGGAACTCAATCTTGCGTCATCCTTAAGAAGTGCTAAAGAAGTGGGTGGAGATCTTATGGCAGCGAAAGGTCTTTTCCATGTTGCATGGCAAATCTTCGCAGATCGTTGGATAAATATACCCACAAGACTTCTTAGTGAAGAGTTAAGCCAAGAAAAGTTGGATGTTGCTAATCAAGAAGAGGGTATTGAAACAGTTATTTCTACAATTGAATCACTCAATGTTCAAGATGTAGGATCTCAAGTCCTTGGATATCTCAATGCTGGTTATTCAGCAGAGAAGCTGCTCTTAGCGATTGGTCATTCTGTCTTATGGGATGACACCGGTAGTGAAGTGCTACCAACATTACGTACAGTATTTGAAGAGTGGGACAATGCAGAAGGACATCCTGCACAAGCACAACTGTTGGTTGGATTGGCTCGGTATGTTACAGATATTCGTTCTAACACGGATAACAAATCTGCCGCTACCACCGCGATGAATTTCGCTGAAGGCAGAACAACCATAGAGGTTTTTGAAGAGTAATTACGAATGAATCTAAACGGTCAACTGTTTCCTCGTACGGAATACATTGAAGCTGTAAATAAAGGTGATGCAAATCGTGTAAAATCCTTGTTATCTGATAACAAGGAACTGCATGAGTATATCAATGAACCCTGGTTCAGTTTTGACGCTCCTGCGATTGTATTTGCAGCTTCAATCGTCAATCGACCTCTTGTGGATGTATTGCTTGCTGCTGGTGCTGATATAGATGTAAAAAGCAGTTGGTGGGCAGGTGGAACTTCAGCTTTACAACATGCAGCTGGGTCTATGCTTGCATATAACAAGGAATTTGCTGAATATCTAATTGACCGTGGCGCAACGATAGATGCTCATGCTGCAGCGGGATTAAATATGGTTGATACCCTTGAAGAATTGATTCTGTCAAATCCGGATGTTGTAAATGCTCCAGGATGCGATGGCATGACACCGCTTCATTTTGCTGCTACCCCCAGAATTGCTGAATTGCTAATTGAGCACGGGGCAGATATCAACTTACGGGATCGTGACCATAATGGCACTCCTGTGCAATGGACGATGCGAAGACGTCCTGAAGTCTGTCGCTACTTACTTGAAAATGGTGCAGAGGGGGATGTAGTACTCTATTGTGTGATGGGTGATGTTGATAAAGCAAAAGCAGAATTCCAAAAAAATCCTGATCTCCTAAGACTAAGGATTAATATGAAAGCTGCTGAAGGTTACATCATTCCATCCGATAAGCCTGCTCGGTCAAGTTCTAATGGAACACAAGAATATAGTGTGCCCGGTGGACATGTATATGTTTATCAAATTGGTCCTACTATGCCACTTCTTGAGGTGGCACTCCAGTCTAAGCAAATGAAGATTGTTGATCTACTAATTGACTTAGGTTATGAAATCAATCTTCGAGATTGGTACGTACTTGTTGGTCAGGGACCTAAGCGATTCGATAAACTCCTAAAAGGGTTTATTGCGAAGGGTAGGGATATAAATGTTCTTCAAAAGCATAAGCGTAGTATGTGGTCACCACTCCATTGGGTCGCACAACGTGGTTTAACCGAAGGTATTGCCTGTTTATTAGCAAACGGAGCGGATCCGAATGTAATAACCGACAAGGGACAGACGCCTTTACACTTCATTGCTCAGAAAGGTGTTGGTAAAAACCAGATACAGTTGTTGCTTGAAAATGGTGCGAATTTGGATGTTCAAGATAATGAAGGGAAAACACCCCTTGATTATGCCAAGAAAGCAAAGCGGAAAACGGTTGCTGATTACTTGTCAAATTTAGAATCCAGTGACAAGTAATCAACACCTGTTGTATTGGCAAATCCAGTTTTTTTACAATTTATCAAATGCTATAGGATATGAATATGTTATACGATGAAAAATCACCGTTCTATAGATTGCTTTCTACAAAATATAAACATGAAGAGGAATCACTTGGTATTTCCATCGTTGATGCACATCCAGAGATTGCTAAGTTGACCTGGGAGGGTCCAGATAAACAAGGACAACCTTTTGTTAAAGGGAGTACAGCGTTGCATTACGCTGCGAATGATGGAAAGGATCAATTGGTGCTGAAGTTGCTTGAGCATGGGGCAGATATAAATGCCTTTGGGGCAAACTGGTATCGCTCGGTTTTATCTTGGGCGGCAAATAATGCACAGATTTCAACTATCCAATTACTCATTGCTAATGGAGTTGATCCAACTTCATTAGATGCGATGCACGCAGCGGCATTTGGTGGTTCTTCATGTGGTGAAGGGAGAGAACAGGAATACGCTGAAACGTTACAGATTCTGATTGAAGCGGGTGCTGATATGAATGATCGACGCCATTATCAGAATCAAACACCTCTTGGTATTGCTTCAAAAAGTGGTAACAGTGGTGCGATTAGGTATTTACGTGGAATTGGTGCTGCAGAAACATAGATAGGATAAACCACCCAGTGTTCGTATTGGCATATTTCTTCCAGTAATATAGGTTGTAATTGAATTGAGTGAAGACATAACAAATAAATATGTGTGTTCGAAATAAGTTTACTGTGAGAGTAGAAACCTCTTGCAAAAAAGGAGAAGAATAAAGTGTTATCAGAAAATGGAAATTTCGTAAAAGTCGCTGCCGCCAGTGAGGTGGAAGATGGGAAACCGAAGGCGGTTAGAGTCGAAGGACATAGTATTGCCCTCTTTAACCATGAAGGTTCTATTTATGCAACGGATAATCAGTGTCCGCACATGGGGTATCCTTTAGTTAGAGGACATGTTAAAAGAGGAGTATTGGCGTGTGATTGGCACGGTTGGAGTTATGATATGGAAGGTGGTGGTTGTTTCACAGGTGGTTGTGATGACTTGGCTACATTCCCTGTCGAAGTTCGCAATGGTGATATCTATGTTGATGTTGGTAGTGGTGGTAAGAAACGTGATGATGCGCACTACCTGTTATTGAAAGAAGGTTTATTCTCACAGGATGGATGGACACTTTCAAAGGCTATTGCAATTATGTTAGCCAAAGGTGTGTCAGAAGATGAGACGCTTGAAATCATGGTACGGCACATGGTACGACATATTACGACATCCGAAAGTGGAGGGGGACGTATAGCAACGCTCATGCACGGAATTAAGGTTGCCCACATGTATGATGTGGAAGATAGACTTATCCCCTTGATGATGGCTGCAAGAAATGCCGCTGGTGGGCATAATGATCGTCCACAACGCAGACCATTACCGCCACCTGTAGACTGGGATAGACTTGAAGATTGGATTAAGGTTTTTACTGCAGATAAAGAATGGGAAGGTATTGAAAAATGTCTTATCACTGCAAGACAATTAGGTGGACATGAAGATAAATTCATACCACTATTCTTAGAATGTGCTTCTCAATGGTTTTTCCTCAGCCACTCTCGAAACCTAATTAACCTTTGCCATTTAGCAGAAGTGCTTGAAAAGTGGGGATGGGAGATAACAGAAGAGTTGGTCTGTAACCTCGGAGCAAAGATTCTTGGACAAGGTCGAGGTAGACCGGGTGAACGTCTCAGAGAAGCTATACAAAAAGCAGAAGAACTTGAACATATTTTTGATGATCTACCACAAGAGAAAAATCCTGATGCAGATGTCGAATTCGACGAAGATCAACTATCTGCTGATCTCGTTAGCGGTGACATAGATACAATCTTTGATGCTATTAAGGATGTACTGACAGCGGGTGTATCAATCGATAAAATTGCTACTACCATGGTCATGACATCTGCTGATAGAATGGCAAGAACACCTGTAAACATGAGTCCGGGTTGGTGGGATTTACAAGAAGAGATGGAATTGGCTGCCAACATCAGAAAAGTTCTCCGATTCGGTGGTACCAAAGTCGCAGCGAAGGCACTTATACATTGTGGTTGGAGATTCTATTCTAATCGTTGGTTAAACATTCGCCATCAACCGATATCTGAAGCAAAAGAGGGTTCATCTACTAAAGTCCTTGATGAAGATATCGCACTTGATGCAATTATTGATGGTATTGAATCTGTTCGTATCCAGGAAATTGGACGTCAGACACGTGAATATCTTAACTCTGGATGCAATGCTGAACGGTTACTGGCTGAAATGGGACAATGTATCCTTAAGGATGATAATGGTGAAGAACTACTCAGTACTATTCACATTGTGGATAGAGAATGGCATTACTGTGAAGATCATCCTGCCAGAAATCAGATGATTGTTGGTTTAGCACGATGGGCAACAGATGTACGAAGGAATTCTGGAAACGACTCCGCTGTACAAACTGCACATCGTTTTGCTAAAGGTGAAACCGCAACCGAACTTTACGAGTAGCACTATAAACTAATATCGTAGGGCAAGGTCTTCTGACACTTGCCCTACTTTTTATCCCATGAGATATTTCATCCTATCTATCCTATTTCTTCTGTTCTGTTTGCCGGTTCATGGCGTAACCTTAGAAACCGAGTTTCAACTGGGTGAAAAACAGCAACCAACTCTTGATAGATTACTCCCTGATGTTCCACGTTATATCGTGTTCAATAAAAACAGTGATAAATTGATTACGAAAGAAATGGGTGGGAAATTAGTAGAATGGGACTTAAAGACAAAAGAAAAACGGGAAATAGGACATCTTGAATCTAAACGGTTTTTTGCATATTCTTCAGATGTAAATTGGCTCTTAATCCAAAAATCAAATGACGATATCACTCTCCGTAATCTTGACTATGATAATGAATTCTTAATAACAAACGGAAAATATGATACCGGAAGCCTTTCAATTAAGGGTTTTCATGTAGTTCTATCAGAAGGTGGGAAAACCTTTCAATATTGGCAACTTCATAATCATAACATTTCAACGCAGAAATCTTTTCAGACATCTATGCCAATAAGGAACGGTTTGACACTATCAAACAATGGTAAATATATCGCCACCGCTGAAGGTACATATAAAGATGAAGAAGGGCACAAAACGATTGTTGAAGTATGGAATTCAAAAAACGAAAGACAACCTTTACGTGTTTTCAATACTGGGGAAATTCTTGGTGTTTGGAATCTGGTGTTTTCTCAAGATGAATCACTCCTTGCAGTTGATACACAAAACAATTCTAAATCAGGTATTCGTGTATGGGATGTAAGAACTGGTAGACAACTTCTTAACAAGTCTGGATTTGAGGCGTATTGGACACGCGCACTGGCATTCGCACCTAAAGAACAGTATACAGATATGGATTATCTGGCATCAGGAGATGAAAAAGGTTATCTACGTATTTGGAAAATACCTGGGGGTGAATCACTAATATGGGAGACATATCCAACCGGTATTCAGGCATTAACCTTCTCACCAAATGGTAAGTATTTAGCAGTCGCATTATGGGATACAACAATACAGATATTAAGGTGGAATAGAAATGAATAATAAGAATGAATCTTATGTGGATGAAAAAGGACGTACTCGTTGGCATGTTAATGATGAAATCGCACTGAAATTACAGGAACTGTATACATTTTTGATTATGATTGACTATCCAGAAGGTCACATAACGCGTTATCCCCGTTTGGCACATATAATATCTCGTCATTCAGAATCCGTTGCTGATCTTGTAGAGCAGGATCGGTTGATTGAGGAAATTGGGGGTGTGGGAGATATAGTCTCAATTATAATTACAGAATATCTGCAAACTGGAACTTGCTCGAAAATAAAAGAATACGCTGGAGATATTCCTGAGACTGTTGCTGAACTTGTTCCTATTCCAGGACTTGGTGGAAAAACCATCAAACGTCTATATGAAGACATAGGGGTGGATAGCCTTGCTTCACTCAGGAGTGCAATTGATGAAGGTAAACTTAAGGGGTTCAAAGGAATCGGTAAAAAAACCTTAGAGAAGATTGAGGAACACCTTGACGCAAATCTGTAAACAACGTGAGTTCGTTGAATCTTCCCATATACAACTACAGGAAGATTCCGCATAACAAATCTAATATGGCTTATGGGAGTTCACGTAAATTAGAAAGGAATAAATCGTATGGATGAAAGGAAAAACAACGAACGTCCTACTAACGAAGATATCGCACAGAAACTCATAGAACTTCATACTATTCTAATTGTAGCCGACTATCCAGAACTACATGCTGGACGCTATCCACGCTTAGCCTATACAATTTCTCGCATGGAGGAGTCCGTGGCAGATTTGGTTGAACAAGGTCGTTTAGAAGAAGAGATACAAGGAGTTGGGGATATAGTCGCAACAATCATTACCGAGTATGTTGAAACTGGAACATGCTCCAAGTTAGACGAATATGCAAGTGATATACCACAGACAATAGTAGAACTAATTCCTGTTCCAGGACTTGGAGCTAAAACAATAAAACGTTTCTATGACGAACTTGGAATTGACAGTCTTGCATCACTCCGAACCGCAATAGATGAAGGTAAGTTCAATGGTGTAAAGGGTATCGGTAAAAAGACGATTGAGAATTTAGATGAATACCTAAATAAAAACCTGTAAACTGATAAGGAAATTGAACTATGGCAAGTTTACGAGATACAGGTGAAACGGTTAATGGCAAAAAACATGGGTATTGGATTACCTACTATGCGAGCGGCGTAAAAATCGATGAATGATTAACAATAGTGATGTTTCGCTAACTCACTATTCACGCAATTTCCTTTCCAATCTTTGAATTTCCTCCTCCATTTTAACAAAATTGAAAACTAAACTTTCATGCTACACTACGAATAGACTCAACAATTTGTATAAAATCAGGTATCATGATACAGATATATTATGGTATTTAAGTAGATTTATAAAAATATGTTGATACATACTTGTAGAAACGTTTTGAAAGAGTACTTTAAATTATTTTTTGGAGTTCTCATCTTGGGGATTCTCTTTTCTTGCGCGAAGGCTTCCCAACAGGTTATTGAAAATACCCCAGAATTCCAAAAATACAGAAATTCTATTGTCAGGGTAGAAAGCAAACCCGGTTTTTTTCAACGGTATAGAGGGAGCGGATTTTTCGTGGAACGTAACAAGGTTGTGACTAACATACATGTTATCGCACATCCAGGACCTGTCTCCGTGAAATCAGCAGACAAAAAGACGACTTGGAAAGTCGAAGGTGTTGCTGCGTTTGATGTAAAAAATGACATTGTTATTTTAAATGTTGTGGGTGAAGGTGAGGCACTTCCTTTTGGGAATAGTGATGTTGTACGAGGTAACGAACCTATCTCTGTTGTGGGATTTCCTGAGAGGAAGTACAATGTTGCGGAGGGTACACTACACAGCATACGGGATAGTGATAAGTGGCTCAGGATGATCGTTCATATTACCAGTGGAAGTAGCGGAGGTCCCGTACTAAACATTAAAGGACAAGTCATTGGAATTCATGCTTGTCAAAGTGGTCTTTTTAGCCATGCTATTCCCTCCAATACAGTCAAGGTATTGCTTATGCAGTCAGAATCAAATGAGTCTTTGAAACAGTGGCATAAACGAAAACCAATTCGTTCCTACGCCTACTACGTTAAAGGAGAAATGAATTACGATAAAGAACACTATGACAAGGCAATAGCCAATTTAGATGAAGCTATTCGGTTAGACCCTGAGTCTATTTATGCCTACTTCAAGCGCGGAAAAGCGAAAAGTAATCTTGGCGACTATAAAGGTGCGATAAGTGATTATGATAAAGCCATTGAACTAAATCCAGAAAATGTCATAAACTACATCAATCGAGGGTTATCAAGCGATCATCTTGGCGATCATAAAGATGCGATAAGTGATTATGATAAAGCTATCGAACTAAATCCAGAAAGAGTCGTAAACTACATCAATCGAGGATATGCAAAGTTAAAACTTGGCGACTATAAAGGTGCGATAAGTGATTATGATAAAGCTATCGAACTAAACCCGCAGCATGCAGCTGCATACATTAACCGAGGATATGCAAAGTTCAAACTTGGCAATCATAAAGATGCGATCAAAGACTATAATAAAGCTATCAAACAAAATTCAGAGTACGCAGCAGTGGCTTACAGGAATCGCTCCCTTGCAAGAAAGGCACTTGGACAACAGGAGGCGGCAAAAGCAGATTTTGAAAAAGCGAAGGAACTTGATCCAGATATCGTAAAATAAACTAGTGGAGAGTCCATGTTAAAATTGTAGCTTAAGTAACGAAATCCTATATAAAACAACATTTCAGGAGTAATTTCGGGTTTCGCTTCGCTCTACCCGACCTACAATTTGAGTAAGGACAGACCACTAGGCAATACGTGTACCTTGAATTACATTTGTGATAGAAATTTCAATAAAACGGGCGGATATTCTGCTCCACAGCAAAAGATGTGAAATTATGGCAAGTTCACGAGACACAGGTGAAACGGTTAATGGCAAAAAACATGGGTATTGGGTTACCTATTATGCGAGTGGAGTAAAGCGGAGTGAAGGGGGCTACATTCACGGTAAAAAGGATGGTCTGTGGATAAATTATCACAAAAACGGGAATAAGTCTGGTGAGGCTTCATTCCGCAATGGAAAATATGAGGGTGATTGTATCACTTATTACGAAAATGGAAATCTGAGATCCAAAGGAGTCTACCCTCAACACGTAGGTAAATCATACGATGGAAAAAAGGAAGGGGTATGGTTTAATTACGAGGATGATGGAGAAACTGTGTGGTTAATCGTAACCTATAAAAAAGGTGGCAGTCGTGCAAAACCGGATGAGTATCCTCTCGGCACGTGCGATGTTTGTGGTGAAGGGCGTCGTTTAAGTTGGGTGGATAGTTGTCCAAAGTGTGATGCTGAGATTGAGAAGTTATAAGTCAAGAGGTGAATTATGTCAAGTTCACGAGATACAGGTGAGATGGTCAACGGTAAAAAACACGGGTATTGGATCACCTATTACGCGAATGGATTAAAACGTAGCGAATGGAACTTCGCCCATGGTAAAAAGGATGGGAAATGGATTCTCTATCACAAGAATGGAAACATTTCCAGCGTAGCCTACTTCCGTGATGATAAGTACGAAGGCGATTATATATGCTACCATGAAAATGGGAATCGCAAATGGGGTGGTCCCTACAAAAAACATGATGGCACTTCTTCCGATGGTAGAAAAGAAGGTATCTGGCTCTGCTGGGAAGAGGATGGCGAAACGGTCTGGCGTATCATCACCTATAAAAAAGGTGGTGCGCGCGCGAAACCAGATGAACATCCGTTCGGTGAATGTCACGGTTGCGGTGAAGGTAGACGTTCCAATTGGAAAGATAACTGTCCAATGTGTGGCTCAGAACTTGACTAAGATAACTCCTAATCAGCGTTTTCCATGACGATAAAGAGCGTGAAGACTAACCCGGTTTAGTAATCTGCTACAGGATTTGTTAGGTGTGTAGTTGTACAGTTGTCTATCGTGTTTGACGTTGAGCAGGTGTGTGTAACTCCAACAATAACGAGCTGACATCCCACAGTAGAATTGTGCCGTCTAAACTCCCACTTGCAAGGACGTTACCATCCAGGGAGAAACTCATACAACTGACCGAATATGTATGTCCTCTAAGTGATTTTAGATTTTTACCTGTTTTTGGGTCCCATAAATGAACGGTGTTTGAACCGCCACTTGCGAGGATGGTACCATCTGGTGAGAAACTCACACTATTATGTCCAGTGAGCGTGTTGATATTTCTACCTGTTTTCACGTCCCATAGACGAGCAGTGTTGTCATTAAAATCACTCCCGGTTGCGAGTATGCTACCATCCGGGGAGAAACTCACACTCACAACATAACTTGCATGTCCTGTGAGTATGTGGATATTTCTTCCTGTTTTTACGTCCCATAAACGAACGGTTCTGTCCCGACTCCCGGTTGCGAGTATGCTACCATCCGGGGAGAAGTTCACACTCTCAACCCAACCCAAATGTCCTTTGTACGTATTTACGATTCTGCCTGTTTTTACGCCCCATAAACGAACGGTTCTGTCCTGAACCCCAATTGCGATGGTACTACTATCAGGAGAGAAACTCATGCTACTGACCCAATCCGTATGGTCAGAGAGCGTATTAATGTTTCTACCTGTTTTTGCGTTCCATAAACGAACGGTTCTGTCCCCAAACCGACTCCCACTTGCGATTGTGCTACCATCCGGGGAGAAACTCACACTGGTAAGCAGATCAGTATGTCCTGTGAGTGTTTTAATTTTTCTACCTGTGGTAACTTCCCAGATACGAACAGTGCTGTCTATACTTCCACTTGCAATGGTTCTAATATCTGGTGAGAAACTCACACTCAAGACATAACTTGTATGTCCTTTGAGCGTATTGATGTTTCTACCTGTTTTTGCGTCCCATATACGAACGGTTCTGTCCAAACTCCCACTTGCGAGGGTGCTTCCATCCGGGGAGAAACTCACACTCGCAACACCACCTGAATGTCCTATGAGTGTTTTGAGAAGTTCGCCTGTATTTACGTCCCATAGACGAACGGATTTGTCACGACTCCCACTTGTGATTGTGCTACCATCTGGAGAGAAACTTACACTCTCAACACTATCTGTATGTGCTTTGAGCGTTTTTATATTTCTACCTGTATTTACGTCCCATAAACGAATGGTGTTGTCAAAACGTCCACCACCACCACCACTTGCGATTGTGTTACCATCTGGAGAGAAACTCACACTCTCAACACTATCTGTATGTGCTTTGAGCGTTTTTATATTTCTACCTGTATTTACGTCCCATAAACGGACAGTGCTGTCCCTAAACAGACTTGCACTCCCGGTTGCGATTGTGTTACCATCTGGAGAGAAACTCACACTCTCAACACTATCTGTATGTGCTTTGAGCGTTTTTATATTCTTACCAGTGTTTACCTCCCATAAACGAACGGTTTTGTCACGACTCCCACTTGCGATTGTGCTACCATCCGGGGAGAAACACACACTTTTAACACTATTTGTATGTTCCGTAAGTAGGTTCAAGGGATGAGTGGTGTGTACATCGTAAATCCATATACCAACGGTGCTTGCAACAGCAAGTCGCTGACCATCTGGAGAATAGACAACTTCACTGATGGTACCTTTACCGATACGTCTGATAGCACCTTCCGGTAAACCCCATTGTTGCACATCTTCTTGTGCGGATGCGACCGTTGAAAAAAATACATGAAACGTTAAAAATAGAGAAAAGATAAACGCGTGTTTCTTTATCATACGGTATGTCTTTGTTTATAGTATAAGAAGGCTATTCTAGCCTATCAAGAGACTTGAATAAGAAATGTCACACATTGAATCATTTAGAAACAGATACTATTTTAAGAATCATTTGGATGCTCTGCAACTGCGAGGTTAGGAACCTTGCCTACCGTATGTACCGCAGCGTAAACTTATGGGTTTCTGTCTTCGTATCTATGCAAACTGAAAGTTTACACTACAGCAGTGTAGTAAATATAGGATTTACTATAATCACTACATGTTCTGAGAACGATAGTCAATGAAATAACATTATAATATAGTTTAAACCAATATCCAAAAAAGTTGCAAGAAAAATAATTATTCAGGACTTACGCTTTTCTCTTAAAGTCCACTGATAACCGGAAGGAGGTTAAAAATACGAAAATTACCACTTTTGATATCTAAATTTCCGATATTTGATCAATTTACGTAAGTCTTGTCATTGTGGTATGGTTAACACTTTTTATGTATTATACCATTTCTAATTGATGATTACTCATTACTAATTGAAGAAACCCCCTAAATCCCCCTTATCAGGGGGACTTCTAAGAGTGATCGTAATGTGAACTATTTAAATAGAAATGGTATTAGTATGTATTTCTAAGAATCACACGATGCGGTCGGGTGTGTAAAGTTTTTGTCACTAACCTTGCTTTTTCTTGTGGGAGGGTTTTAACCTGATTTCTTGATTGCCACAAGCATATTGGAGATTAACTTGGATTTCTTCTGTGAACAACAAGGGACAAAATATTTACACACTTGATGCGGTACAGAGCTTGACTTATAGTTTGTCGTACAGGATAATAAAATAATAGGAGGCTGAAAATGAAAGTTTTTAATATTTTGATGATTATATCGGTCCTATTTGTTACTGGATTATGGGTTCATGAAAGTTTTGCGGCAATTGACGCAGAATCTGTAATGGGTGTGTGGCTCTTTGATTTAGGAAAAGGGGCAGAAGTTTAGGACTCTTCAGGAAAAGGAAATGATGGCAAGACGCTTATATTATATGGCGACGGTGAAAAAGCCGCAGACATCAACGTTGGACAACCCGATCTTACCAAAAACAATGAAAGCGGTTCTATCTGGTTAGCACGATGGAAAGGTGGAGCAGGTTGGGATTTTTCGGGTGTTCTCGACGAGGTAGCTATTTTCAACAACCCCGCTGGGATGTAGACGACATCAATGATATTATGACAAAAGGATTGGAGGATGCACTTGCTGTCTCTCCCGCTGGCAGATTAACAACAACTTGGGGTAGCATCAAGAAAGGTAAAGCAGTGCTTTAGTGAACCTACGCCTAAAAACATTCACAACTTCTTTTTGGAGGAAGGTTTTACTACAAAATGCATCCGTTGAAGCGTTAAGATTAAACAACGACACGCGTAGGAGAACGGAAGCAATATGAAAATTGATTTAGGCAATTGCATAGTCTGGGAATTTGTCTTGATTTTGTTTGTGTTTCAATTCTCAGGCGGCCTAAAAGCTGAAGTCGAAGAAGTCTCACCACACCGTTCCGCCACTGCTATTCGCCTTAAAGGATCCCAACCAAAATTGGATGGTATTTTGGATGATGCGATCTGGAAGGTTGCCCCACTCCACGAAGGTTTTCGCCAGCGTGATCCCGATGAAGGAAAACCTGCAACAGAACGCACTACGTTCCAAGTCGCCTACGATGACGAGGCACTCTACTTTGGAATCATGTGCTATGACAGTGAACCGAAAAAAATAGATAAGCAATTGATTAGACGGGATAATGTTTTTGTTGACGTAGATAAAGTCAATATTAACATTGATCCACACTACAACAGACAGAGTGCTTTCTGGTTTACTGTGCATCCTTCAGGGTCTGTGACAGACGGTATTATATCCGATAATAAATATCCCGACAGGACATGGGATGGTGTGTGGGATGCTAAGACGCGAATTCACGCGGACGGTTGGTCTGTCGAGTATAAAATCCCGTTTTATGTACTGCGCTTTTCTCCAAAGGATGAATATGTTTGGGGTCTCCAAGTTAATCGGTATATTAGCAGAAAAAAAGAAGATGCACATTGGCGGTTAATTAAGAAGGATGAACCAGGCTGGGTTGCCCGTTTGGGTGATCTAACTGGCATAAAAGATATCCGTCCATCCCAACATGTTGAAATCGTTCCTTATGCAATGGGCAGAGCGATCTTCAATAGCGAAACTGATTTGAGTGGAAATGTTGGTACTGATATCCAATATGGAATTAGCACCGGAACCACCCTCAATGCCACAATCAACCCCGATTTTGGGCAGGTAGAAGCAGATCCTGCCAGTTTAAACTTATCCGCTTATGAGGAGTTTTTTGAAGAACGTCGTCCCTTCTTTGTTGAGGGAGCGTCTATCTTTCAAACCAGTGGACATCGATTCTTTTATTCCCGACGTATTGGCCGACGCCCGGGACATTTTGATATTCCCACTGGTGCCGAGGAACTGAGCCGTCCTGAATCGACCACGATACTTGGTGCCGCCAAGATTGTCGGTAGAACTGATAGTAACACTTCTTTTGGCATCATGGAGGCAGTTACCGCACCCGAATATGCCCAAATCACGAAAAACGGCAATCGTAGTGAACATCTCGTTGAACCCTTGACGAACCACTTTGTAGGGCGCATCACTCAAGACGTGCTAAAAGGGAATTCGCGTGTTGGGTTGATAACCACAGCAGTTAACCGTCAAAACTCCAATGCTGCTTATGTGGGTGGACTTGATTGGGATTTGAAATTTGCCAAAGAGCGATACCTAATAAGGGGCACTTTAGCCGGAAGTCAGGCAGGAAAACTCGATACCCGCAAATCAGGCTACCTTACCCACTTCAACTTTGCTAAACGCGGTGGATGGTTGAGATTTGATACCGATTTTAAAGCACTCTCCCCGGCTTTTGAGACAAATGACCTCGGTTTTAGTCAACGTGGTGACAAATTAGATTGGAATTACGACTTCACGATACGCAAAGAGAATCCATTTAGCATCTTCCGACGTGTCAGATTTGGGCTTTATGGCTGGCGCACTTGGAATTATGACAGGGTGAATATCAATAGTTTCTCGGAAATTTGGACAATTGGCCGTTTTAAAAACTATTGGGATTACGAATTCTGGATTGGACGTAACTTTGAATCCTTTAGTGATGAAGATGTTCGACGTGGCGGGACGTTGATTAAGAATCCATCGGGTTGGTGGGTTGCCACCCGGTTGGCAACTGACACTCGTAAAATGCTTCAATTAGAGCTGAATCCAATCTTCTCATGGACTGACGATAAAAGTTCGTATGGGTACGATGTCCGATTCAGCTTACGCATTCGGATCGCATCTAACGTTGAGTTTACCGTTGGTCCACGATATAACTATCAGAAGCGGGATGCACAATGGGTGGATATCGTTGAAAAGCATATCAATGGGAAAACGCAGCAACATTACGTTTATGGGGAACTGGAGAACCGTACACTTGATTTCACAACACGGGCGAACATTAGTTTCACCCCAACGCTGAGCCTCCAATTCTATGTGCAACCTTTCATTACTATCGGTGATTTTACGAACTTTAAAGAATTAGTAGAACCGAAGTCTTATCAGTTTGAACCATATCCGCTAAATGAGAATCGGGACTTCCATAGACGTTCGTTGCGTGGTAATACTGTTCTCCGCTGGGAATTTCGTCCTGGAAGTACGCTGTTTTTCGTCTGGTCTCAATCGCGTGAAGCTGTCTTGGAATCAGTTCAGGAAGCAGACCTTAATCTCCGTCCGTTACATCGCTTGGGCAGCAGTCTCACAGACAAAGGAGAGAACATCTTACTGATTAAATGTCGATATTGGTTCGGAATATAATATCTAAAGTATTTATGAATAAAGGCTGATAATTCTATCCTGTCTGGGAGGTAAATTATGGCAAGTAATAAAGATTTAGTGAAATGGTTAATAGTAAAATACCTGGAAATTGGATTACTTATTATGCAAGTGGATTAAAACGAAGTGAGGGGGAACTACGTTAAAGGAAACAAGAACGGTCTGTGGATATATTATCACAAAATCGGGAATCAGTCTGGTGAAGAATCATTTTGTAATGGAAAACATGAAGGTGATTTATGAAATTATGTTGAAACCAATTTGTAGATACGTTTTGAATGAGTACTTTAAATTATTTTTTAGGTGTTCTCATGTTGGAGATTCTCTTTTCTTGTGCGATAGCTCCCCAACAGATTATTGAAAATACCGCAGAATTCCAAAAATACAGAAATTCTATTGTCAGGGTAGAAAGCAAACTCGGTTTTTTTTCAACGTATAATGGGAGCGGATTTTTCGTGGATCGTAACAAGGTTGTGACTAACATTCATGTTATCGCACATCCAGGACCTGTCTCCATGAAATCAGCAGATAAAAAGACGACTTGGAAAGTCAAAGGTGTTGCTGCGTTTGATGTAAAAAATGACCTTGTTATTTTAAATGTTGTGGGTGAAGGTGAGGCACCTCCTTTTGGGAATAGCGATGTTGTAAGAGGTAACGAACCTATTTCTGCTGTAGGATTTCCTAAGGGGAAGTACAAGGTTGCTGAGGGAACACTCCACAGCATACGGGATAGCGATAAGTGGCTCAGGATGATCGTTCATATTACCAGTGGAAGTAGCGGAGGTCCCGTGCTTAACAGTAAGGGACAAGTCGTAGGAATTCAGTCCTTTGATAGTAATTTTTTTAGCCATGCTATTCCCTCCAATACAGTCAAGGTATTGCTTATGCAGTCAGAATCAAATGAGTCTTTGAAACAGTGGCATAAACGAAAACCAATTCGTTCCTACGCCTACTACGTTAAAGGAGAAATGAATTACGATAAAGAACAATATGACAAGGCAATAGCCAATTTAGATGAAGCTATTCGGTTGGACCCTGAGTCTATTTATGCCTACTTTAAGCGCGGAAAAGCGAAAAGTAATCTTGGTGACAATATAGATGCGATAAGTGATTATGATAAAGCTATCGAACTAAATCCAGAAAATGTCCTAAACTACATCAGTCGAGGGTTATCAAGGAATAATCTTGGTGATCATAAAGGTGCGATAAATGATTATGATAAAGTCATCAAAATAAACTCACAGGAGGTAGCAGCATACATAAACCGAGGGAATGCGAAACAGAAACTTGGAGACTATAAAGGTGCGATAAGTGATTATGATAATGCTATCGAACTAAATTCAGAGTACGCAGCAGTGGCTTACCTGAATCGCTCCCTTGCAAAAAAGGCACTTGGACAACAGGATGCGGCAAAGGCAGATTTTGAAAAAGCAATGGAACTTGATCCAGATATTGTAAAATAAACTATACAAAGATGTCCGCAGCCTTTCAATTATATGTCTTCTGCATGCGTTACAACACCCTTTTTTACAAAGTTGGTAAGAACGTTGAAAAATCTTGGAGAATACCTTGATTAAACTTGTAATAGGTATTCCTAATAAAACGGGTAGACATTTATACTACTACACCAGAGGATGAAATTATGGCAAGTTCACGAGATACAGGCGAGATGGTTGATGGTAAAAAGCATGGATATTGGATTACCTATTTCGCGAGCGGATTAAAGCGAAGCGAAGGGAACTTCGTCCATGGTAAAAAGGATGGGAAGTGGATACTATACCACAAGAATGGGAACATTTCCAGCGTAGCCTACTTCCGCGATGATAAGTACGAAGGGGAGTATATATGTTACCATGAAAATGGGAATCGCAAATGGGGTGGTCCTTACAAAATCCATGATGGAACATCTTCCGACGGAAGAAAAGAGGGTGTATGGCACTGTTGGGAAGAGGATGGGGAAACGGTTTGGCGTATAATTACTTATAAAAAAGGTGGTGCACGAGCAAAACCAGATGAGCATCCGTTCGGTGAATGTCATGGCTGTGGAGAAGGTAGAAGGTCAACATGGGGTGCTGAATGTCCGCGGTGTGGCACAGAACTTGATGTATAATTCTTTAGAAAACATCATATATATCTGAAATCAGGGAAATACAGGATGTATTTCCGTGTTTCGTTAGATGTATGGATAATGTGAATGGAAAGTGTTAATGTTTATTGTTCTGAGATGATTACACTTTCACGGAAACCTTCACGGAGCAATTCCACGAACCCGTATTCTATAAGGGTTTATAATTTAAAGTAGATCAATTCTTCGTGAATCACATGCGTTAATAATTGTATAACTTAAGTATGAAAGGAATGCACTCCTACCACGAGTCTAATGCTTAAATTGACGTCTATAGTGACAAATTATTTACGCACCCGATCGTTCCCATTTATTGCTAAAAAAGATGTTATATGATATATTGGAACATCAATACCTACACATTAGATGGAGAATTATATGTTAAATTGGGGAGTTATTGGACCTGGAGGAATTGCACATGTTTTTTGTAATGGGATGCGTTTTACCGATACAGGACAGATCCTTGCAGTTGCCAGTCGTACGAAAACCAAGGCAGAAGAATTTGCTCAAAACTTTGATATACCACGTCACTATGGCACCTATGAAGATCTCTTAGCCGATGATGAAATTGACGCTGTTTATATTGCTACAATACATCCACACCATGCAGAATGGATGATAAAGGCTGCAGAAGCAAAGAAACACGTTCTGGTTGAGAAACCAATTAGTGTAAACCATGCAACTGCTGCAACGATGGTTGAAGCAGCCCGAAAAAATGATGTGTTCTTAATGGAAGCATTTATGTATCGGTGTCACCCACAAATCCAGCGAATGGTAGAGTTGATACAGGAGGGAGAAATCGGTGAAGTACTGTTTATTCGTTCATCCTTCGGTTTTCAAGCAGGCTTTAATCCTGAAGGTAGACTCTTCAATCGTGAAATGGGTGGTGGAGGTATCCTTGATGTAGGATGTTATGCTGCCTCTTTTGCACGTAAGGTTGCAGGTGCAGCAGAAAACAAACCCTTTTTGAATCCAATTTCTGTCAAAGCACATGGAAAAGTAGGACCAACGGGAGTTGACCATATTGCCGCTGCAACCCTAAAATTTGAAAACGAAATCGTCGCAGAAATAGCAACTGCTGTTGAGTGTAATATAGGAAGTAGAGCAACTGTTTACGGATCCGGGGGTACAATAGATATTCCTCAACCTTGGCTTCCTTCTTCACCATGTAGAGGTACGAGAAGTCCGCTCCCCTTAGACACACTTTTCCCACCAAGTACAATTGTCCTTAACTCATCTCAACGTGGTGAACCAACCGAAATAACCGTTGAAGTGGATCGTGATCTGTTTACTTATGAAGCCGATATGGTCGCTAATCATATAGCGGATCGTCAAGCACCCGCAATGTCATGGGATGATACATTAGGAAATATGCAGCTGTTGGATACTTGGCGTGAAGAGATTGGTATTGCTGTTTAATTATTTAAGAAAATGGAGACGCTATGTTAAAGATCTGTTATGATCCCTATTCTGGAACATTGGGTAGATTCCAACGGGCAGAGATTTTTGATCTTGTTGCTGATGCAGGATATGAAGGCATCAATATACCTGTAAATTCCGCTTTTCTCGGTGAACTAACAAACTCAGAGATTGAGGATGCAGTTAGTCTTGCTGAGAAACACAACCTTGTTGTACCCACAATCGGTTTTGGTAATCATATATTAACCACCCCATCCAGAAAAGATGAAGCATTACAGCACTTTGAGATTGTGCATAATGTTGCACGGAGGTTTGACGCGGAGTATATTGGCGTCTGGGTGAATCCGTCTCAAGATGTTTCAAGGCAAGATTCCCTTGACGCGCTTGCTGATAACCTCGGCAAGATGATTCCTGTCTGTGAGGAACACGATATCAAAATTGCCCTTGAGTTTGAGAAAGGATGTCCGCTTGATAACTATCGTGAAGGTGTAGAGTTTATATCGGATACTGGATTATCTGTGTATCTAACCTGTGACACCTATCACCTAAACAATGATAGTGCAGATCCGTACGCAGCGGCACTGGCTATGAAGACCTGTTTAGGGGACGTGCATATGTCGGGAAGTGATCGAGGTGAACCGGGTGGAGGTATATTTGATTTCGAAACTTTTGCAAAGGGTCTGAAAGAGATTCGTTTTTCTGGTCCGTTGGTTATTCAATATAAGATGGAAGATGTAGCGAGTATAAGGCGGAGTTGTGATTTTACAAAGAAATTCAGAGAGATGATACAATCATAAGGAGTTTGTAGAATAAGACCGATTGTCGCTGTAGCTATTACTATTTCTCTGATAATGATGAACCCTATACTTGCTCCATGAAACAGATCACAATTCGGTAGAATCAAAAGTTATCCAATCCTTGAAATAGGTATTAAAACACTAATTCTACTTTACTGATCAAGAGATAAAAACACTAATTCTACTTTACTGATCAAGAGATAAAGGCTTTAATTCGTTATGACCTTGTTCATACATGTATGCCTTTCTTCCATCGAAATATTGTGCGTAAACCTTCCTCCAATCGCTATTCGTTAATCCCCACCGTGGAGCAGGACCCAGTTTATAGTGGAAATCATAATTATTTGTACATTTTTACGATTTCATCGATTGACGCTTCAGCATTGTATTCCCATTTACGTTTTATGTTCGCGAAATCTCTTTCAATAGGATTGAGTTCAGGCGAATACGGAGGTAAAAAAAGTAAACTCGCACCACAGGCAGCAATCAATGCCTCTGTTTGCTGGCTTTTATGGAAAGACGCATTATCCAATATGACAACGTGTGATGCGTCAAGTAGTGGACACAGCACGCTCTCAAGCCACGCATTGAAGGCAAGCGCATCACAAGCACCTTCAAAAAGTACAGGAGCCGTGAAACGCCCTTGTATTTGTGCAGCAATCAGCGTAGTGCATCTATACCGATTGCTTGAGATTTTATCCGATACGCAAACCCCTCTTGGCGCATAAGCGAACTGACGAACACTTTCTGTGCTAAAACCGCTTTCATCAACAAAAACAGGTGTTTTTCCGTTCACAAGTGCTGTCTGAAGTTGGGTGAGATAGGCCTCCTGTTTGACTGGGCATTGTTCTTTATAGGTAAATGTCTTTTTTTCGCGTGCATCCGATCCGCTTCAGACCATAACAGATACACCGCTGTGACACGCCAAAATGTGCAGCACGTTCCTTCTGCGTGCTGTCTGGGAATTCTTTGACATGTTCAGCGAGTGCTTCTGGGTCAAGCCGATAAGGTTTACGAGGCCCCGGTTTTTCATAAGTAAAAGGATCTACTGCGTCTAACCAGTTGTAGATAGATCTGCGTGAAACTTGAAATCTACGGGAAGCTTCTGCTTTACTACCACCTGCTGCTATGAAATCAAGAACGCGTTTTCGTAAGTCTGGTGAATATCTCATAATATAACTATTATCACAAAATCAGAAAAAATGTAAAGGTGTTTTTGCTTTTAACTATAAAATAGACAATATCTGCTTCTTGGAGGCTCTTTAACGGATAATCACCTATCGGTGCACCTCGGTGTCGAGATACAAAAATAACGGCGTTGTGAATGTCTTGCTCCGCGACCATCGGTGGTAACTTCTGATAGACATGACCCCAATTCTGGTATTTTTCGCCAATTCGAACATAAGTCCATACGGTGTTGATACTTAGTAACAGTATGCAAACTCCAACGGCAAACGCAAGTCCGCGCCTTTGAGGTAATCTGAACCGCTCTGATAGGATAAACATCCCACGTGCAACCAACGGAATGAATGCGAGAAACGTCGACTCAGTGTAATAGCGTGCGTTTACGGGTGTGAATCCCCACGTTGAACCTTCAAAATAGAAAAATGCATAAAGCAGCAGATTACCAACGAGTAATGCAAGGCAGAACACATCGTATCTGTTACGCGAGTGGTGGAAGAAGGGGATAAGCAACAGTAACCACGGCAGAATTAACGGTACAAAGGCTATAATCCACTTCAATGACAATTTGACATCCTTTAACAAATTGTCGTGATAATTTCCCCATCCGAGTGCATTGAAACTGATACACGGAAGAATGTGTCGCCATGTTCTCTCAACAGCCCACTCTGGTTTGAATTCCCCTGTATTTTCTATGTTTGGATAGTATCCTTCTGTACGTTTCCCAAACCCAATTTTGTCATACGGTTGTGCTGCTGTGTGGGTGAACGTGAATGGATTGTCTGTAAAGTGAGAATTCCAAGCCATACACACGAAAACCATAAAGACAAATGGTATAAAGAATATCCCCAATCGAGCAATTAACTGTCCTCGTTCTGGTAAATCTTTCTGATCTTCCGTATCAACTTCAGATGATAACTTGCCTATTACTTTTGGTTTATATAGATGATAGAGAACAAATCCTCCTCCGACAATACCGAACACAATGGCAGAGAGTGGACGTGTATTGAAAGCGTACCCCAATGCAAATCCTGATATGAGTGGATAAACAACCTTGCCAGATCCTTTCAAAGTACGTACAAGTGTGAATAGGAACAGTGTTAAGTAGAATCGACTGACGGGTTCGCTAAACCATGTTGAACCCATCCCAGCAGTTGCCGGTGAAATGAGCGCAATCACTGCAGCGATTAATGCAATCGGTTTTCCATAAGTTTCTCTGAGAAGTAGGAATAGTAGGAACAGTGCACCACCCGTTGCGAGTGCTGGAATCAACCAGGGGGCATTTATAAAAACGCCAAACATCAGCATTAAGGCATTGCCAAACGGATATTTGGAATACCATTTACCGTTTAGCATGTTAATATGGGGTGAAGATGAGAGTCCATATTCTGGCATCGGTGTACCGTTTGGTTCCAGAGTCACCTCACCATCTATTGTTTGTGGTGGTACCGGTACAGATATTTTACCCTTTGCAAACAACTTCGCCTGAAATAGATATGATACGGTATCGGGTTCAAAATAGGAAAAGTTGAGATAGATGCCACTTAGGATAATAGAAAGAAGTACACCGAGTATGGAGATAATAAGAATAGGTTTGTTTTTCATAATTATTTTTTGGATTCCAGTTCTTTTGCCTTTGCAAAATCCTTTTCTGCTTCCTTATGCAGTCCAAGTGCTTTCTTTACTATCCCACGATTGTTGTATGTATCTGAATCTTTTGGGTTCAGTTTTATAGCGTGTGTATAATCATCTATTGCCTCTTGATAGAGTTTTTGCGCCTCTGGTATATCGCCTTGTTCTTCTTTAGATTCTCCGAGGCTATGCTTCACCACCCCACGGATGTGGAAAGTTTTCGCGTCCTTAGGATTTAGTTTGATTGCTTCTGTATAATCTTCAATAGCTGCTATATAGAGTTTTTGTGCCTCTGGTATATCGCCTTGTTCTTCTTTAGACTCCCCAAGGTCATGGTTCGTGTTCCCACGATTGTTGTATGTATCTGTATCTTTTGGGTTTAGTTTTATTGCGTGTGTATAATCTTCAATAGCTGCTTTATAGAATTGCTGTGCCTCTGGTATATCGCCCTGTTCTTCTTTAGACTTACCAAGCTCGTGTTTTGACACCCCGCGATTATTGTATGTATCTAAATCTTTTGGGTTTAGTTTTATAGCATGTGTATAGTCTTCAATAGATGCTTTATAGAATTGCTGTGCCTCTGGTATATCGCCTTGTTCTTCTTTAGATTGACCGAGGAGATATTTTATCAGCCCACGACTAAAAAAAATATCGGCATCCTCAGGATTTAGATTGATTGCATCTGTATAATCGTTCATTGCTTCTTTATAAAGTTTTTCTACTTCTATTGCATCGCCTTGTTTTTCTTTTGATTCACCAAGATCACGCTTTGCCATCCCGCGATTGTAGTAAGTATCTGCGTCCTTAGGATTTAGATTTATAGCGTTTGTATAGTCGTCTATTGCGTCTTGATGGAGTCGTTGTGCTACTGTGATATCCCCTTGTTCTGCTTTAGATTTACCAAAGTTAGATTTTGTCCCTCCCCGATTGTTGTAGGCATCGGTGTACTTAGGGTTGATCTTGATTGCTTGTGTAAAATCATTTATAGCTGCTTCATATAAATCTTGTGCCTCATCTATATTATTCTGTTCTGCTTTAGACTGTGCAAGGTCATCCCTTACATTTCCACGATTGTAAAAAGTATTCGCATCCTTAGGGTCGATCTTGATAGTTTGCGTATAGTCTTCAATAGCTGCTTTATAGAGTTTTTGTGCTTCAACTCCATCCCCTTGACTCTTTTTGGATTTACCAAGATTGTGCTTGGTCCGTCCGCGCCAATCGTATATATCAAAATGTATAGGATAATGTAAGATAGCTTTTTCAAAGTTAATTAGTGCCTTGTTGTAGTTCCCAGCAATACAATTCGATTGTCCTATATTGTAGTAAGCATAGGCACGGATTTGATCGCGCTTCTGCCACTGTGCCAAAGGTTCCGGGGACATTGATTGATTGAGCAATGCCTTGAGTATATTTGATGGAACAGAAATACAGTGATTCCCTGATTCAGTTCCTTGTGTGTTAATCCCAATAACTTCTCCTTTACTGTTTAGCAAAGGTCCACCACTATTTCCCCGAAAAACATTGGCTGTAGTCACTATCCATTTGTCCCTATTCCGGATGTTGTGTACTTTCCCTTTTGTGACTTTGTATTTCTTGCTGGGATATCCCACGGTAACTACAGAGTCTCCAATTTGGACCGCATTACTGTCTCCTAAAGGTAGTGGTGTGCCTTCACCGGAAAGCTTTAGGGTAACGAGATCGTTTTTCACGTCAAACGCAGTAACTTCTTCTACTTTCCAAATTGTCTCGTTGTTGAGGAGTTTAGCGTAAACAGGTCCTTGGTTGTTAATATTGTGTATATTCGTAGCAATCTTATCCGTGCCTATGAAGAAACCGCTTCCAGTGTAAAGACTGCCGCTCCAGTTTATCACGCTGACTGTAGACATAATACCTTTTTTGGATTCTATAGATGTAGCCGGAGCGTCAGCATCCGCCATATATTTCAGTTGGATAGATTTACCGACGTCAACAATACCTTCGTGGTACAACCGTTTTGCATTCTCTGCATCACCTCGCTCCGAATTGATATCCCCCAATTTACACTTCACTATACCACGATTGCTGTAGGCACTGGCATATTCAGGATTTAGTTTTATTGCGTGTGTATGGTCATCTATGGCATCAGCATAGTTTTCAAGCTTAAACTTCGTATTACCACGGTTATTAAATGCTCTGGCATGTTCAGGATTTAGTTTTATTGCGTGTGTATAATCCTCTATGGCATCATAATAGTTTTCAAGTTCAAACTTCGCATTACCACGGTTATTAAATGCTCTGGCATGTTCAGGATTTAGTTTTATTGCGTGTGTATAGTCCTCTATCGCATCAGTATAATTTTCAAGTTGAAACTTCGTATTACCACGTTTGTAGTAAGCCCGAACATGTTCAGGGTTTAGTTCAATGGCTCTGTCAAAGTCAACTATCGCCTTCTTATACTTTTTAGCAGCGTATTTTTGTTCAGCTTGATTGTGGTGCACCTCAGCACGGATATGTTCTCGTTTCTGCCACGCTGTCAAAGGCTCCAGTGGCTCGGATTTTGTAAGTAATGCCTTGAGTGCGTTTGAAGGAATTACGTAGTTATGAGAACCGTCCCCATATCCCACAGTAGCCCCAATAACTTGTCCTTTATCATTTAGCACGGGACTGCCACTGATCTCTTTAGAAGTAGCGACTTTCATCCAGAACCATTTATTGCTCTTTAGGATGTTTTCTATAGTGCCTGTTGTAACTCTGTATTTCCCATCGGTATATCCGAATACAGATACAGAATCACCTTTTTGAGCCGCATTACTGTCACCTATTGGCAGCGGCGTGCTTTCACCGGCAAGTTTTAGAATGACGAGATTGTTTTTAACATCATACGCGGCAACACCTTCAATTGATAAAATTTTCTCTTTATCGCTAAGTTTAGCAAAAACAGGACCGGGTTGTGCGACAACATGTATACTTGTTGCAATCTTGTCCTTATCTACAAAGAACCCCATACCAAGCGGTTCTGTTTTACCATTTCTGCTCAACAAGAGGACTGTAGATCCTTCTGCTTTTTCTGTTACTAAGTTTTCTGTTGGTACTAAGGTTTTTTCAGCAACTTGCTGGGGTGCTTGTGCACATGAGAGGGTAAACCCAAAGGTTACCAGTAATATCAAGAAAGATTCAATACGAGATTTCATAAGATGTAAATTCCATTTTGTAAATTAATACCTGATCATAGACAGTCAGGTGTGGTATCATTTCTCGGATTCCAGTTCTTTTGCCTTCGCAAAATCCTTTTCAGCTTCCTTATGCTGTCCAAGTGCTTCTCTCACCGCCCCGCGATTGTAGTATGCCTCGGTATACTCAGGGGCGATCTTGATAGCGCGCGTCCAGTCTTCAATCGCTGCTTGGAAAAGTTGTTGTGCTTCAGTTATATTTCCTTGATTTGCTTTTGATTGACCAAGTTCAAACTTTGCTGCTCCGCGATTGCTGTATGCATTGGCATGCTCAGGGTCAATTTTGACGGCTTGTGTGCAGTCTTCAATCACTGCTTGGAATAGTTGTTGTGCTTCAGTTATATTTCCTTGATTTGCTTTTGATTGACCAAGGATAAATCTCGCTACTCCTCTATGGAAATAAGGAAAGGTATACTTCGGCTCAATCTTAATTGAGAGCGAAAAATCATTAATTGCAGCTTCATGAAGATGTTGTGCTTCAGTTATATTTCCTTGATTTGCTTTTGATTGACCAAGTTCAAACTTTGCTGCTCCGCGATTGTTAAGTGCGATTGCAAATTCAGGGTTAATCTTGATGGCTTGGGTATAGTCTTCAACGGCTGCTTTATAGAGTTGTTGTGCTTCAGCTACATCTCCTTGTTCTGCTTTAGATTGACCAAGATGAAAGTTTGCTCGTCCGCGCCAGTTATAAGCACGAATATATTTAGGGTTATGTAAAATAGCGTTATCAAAGTTGATTATCGCCTTCACATACTCCTCAGCATTAAATCTGTCTTCTCCCTCACCGAAATAGGCGTAGGTGCGAATTTGATCGCGCCTCTGCCACTGTGCCAAAGGTTCTGGTGACACAGAATGGGTAAGTAATGCTTTAAGGATGTTTGATGGAACAGCAATACTGTATTTTTCTAATGTGGTGTTAATCCCGATGACTTCCCCTTTGTTGTTTAGGAGGGGCCCACCACTGTTCCCTTCAGAAGTTTCAACTGTTGTTCTGATCAAATTATCGTTATTTCCAATGCCTTGTACATTTCCGGTAGTGACCTTATATCTTCCTCCAGGATATCCCACGGCAACAACAGGTTCTCTGCTTTGTACTTTATCGCTGTCTCCCAAAGGCAGTGGCTTGCCTGCACCGGAAATCTTTAGGACAACAAGATCGTTTTTTATATCAAACGCAGTAACTTCTTCAACTTCCCAGATATTGTCGTTGTTAAGGAGTTTAACGAAAACAGGCCCGGGGCGGGAAACAACGTGTATATTCGTCGCTATCTTATCCGTGTCCACGAAAAAGCCGCTCCCATTAAAAAGCCTACCTGTCCAGCACATCACGCTGACTATAGACGCTATGCCCCTTTTGGATTCTATACGTGCTATAGAAGCATTGGTGTCCTGCATATATTTCAGTTGGATAGATTTCCCAGCGTCAACAATGCCTTCGTAGTTCAACAGTTTTGCATTCTCAGCATCGCCGCGCCGCGATTCGATATCCCCCAATTCACACTTTGAAATGCCTCGATTGATATAATAACGAGAATCTTCAGGATCAATCTTTATGGCTTGCGTAAAGTCCTCAATTGCTTCCTGATAGAGGTATTGTACTTTTTCTGCGTTACCATCATCAGATTTAGATTCGCCGAGTATTGATTTTGCTACTCCCCGACCACTATAAGCTCTGGCATGTTCAGGGTTGAGTTTTATAGCGTGTGTGCAGTCATCTATCGCTCCCGCATAGTCATTTATGTAAAACTTCGTTCTTGCGCGTTTGTAATAAGCACGAACATGCTCAGGGTTTAGTGAAATAGCTTTATCAAAGTCAACTATAGCGTTTTTATATTTTTTGGCAGCGGATTTTTGTTCTCCTCGACTGTAGTGCATCTCAGCATGGACAGTTTCCCGTTTTCGCCATTCTACTAAAGGTTCCAATGGTCCTGATTGGGCAAGCAATGCCTTGAGCGCGTTCGAAGGTATAGCGTAGTTTTCAGAGTCATCACCATACCCGACAGTAATTCCAATAACTTGTCCTTTACTGTTCAGCACAGGACCGCCACTACTCTCCTTAGAAATAGTGCCTTTCATCCCGAACCACTTATCGCTTTTCTGGATGGTATCTATAGTTCCAGTGGTGGTTTTGTATTTGCCATCAAGGTATCCCGCAATAGATACAGTTTCACCTATTTGAACGGCATCACTGTCACCTATAGACAAAGGTTTACATTCACCAGAAAGTTGTAAAATGACGAGATTGTTTTTTACATCAAACGCAGCAACACCATCAATTGATAAAATTTTCTCTTTATCGCTAAGTTTAGCAAAAACAGGACCGGGTTGTGCGACAACATGAATACCTGTTGCAATCTTGTCCTTATCTACAAAGAACCCCATACCAAGCGGTTCTGTTTTACCATTTCTGCTCAACAAGAGGACTGTAGATCCTTCTGCTTTTTCTTTTGCTAAGTTTTCTGTTGGTACTAAGGTTTTTTCAGCAATTTGCTGGGGTGCTTGTGCGCATGAGAGGGTAAACCCAAAGGTTACCAGTAATATCAAGAAAGATTCAATACGAGATTTCATAAGATGTAAATTCCATTTTGTAAATTAATACCTGATCATAGACAGTCAGGTGTGGTATCATTTCTCGGATTCCAGTTCTTTTGCCCTTTTAAAGTCTCTTTTGGCTAACCTAATGAGTTGTCGTGAATGCGCTTTGTTTCCTTGATTTGCTACAGATTCGCTTAACGGATACTTGACCGTAACCGGTCTGAAATCATCTTCAGTTCCTTTTAACCCTAATTGTGCCATGATGCCTTGTAAAGTTGTTCCGCGTTTTTCGGCTAAAGCAATGAGTGCGCGGATTCGTTCAATATTTCTTACTTCCCATTCTTTAATTAATGCTTCGTATTCTTTAGTTTCGTCGTCAGTGAGATTTTCCTCTTCACGTTTATTTCGTAACCACCAATAGCGATCATGTTTTTTACCAGGAAGGCGCGAGTATTCTTCTATCATTGCTAATAATAATGGTTCTGCTGTCATATTGGATATTCCCTCTTCAATTGACATAGATCACCCCTCGATTATTCTGAAAACAATCTTTGAATGCTTACAATTTTCATTGTACCCTGATATTCTCAAGGTAGAGTTTTCTATTGACACCCTTATTGAATATGGTACAATACCATTTAGCAACAGGATACCATATTATCAAACAAATTGAAAGGATACGAATTATGGATTTAAGACGCCAACCACCACGTAGACCGACTAATTTAGGTGTTGCAGGGATTGTCGGTGCAGCACGTATGACTGACAAAGCTCGTGCATATAACGCAGAAACTCTTGATGACTTTGTTTACGGAAAAGAATCAGGATTAGATATGCGTATTCTTAAGTTTTTAGGTATTTCAGCGGACGATTTCGCGGAAGCAGCGGACGAAAACGATGATGTGACTCTTAGCAAATGGATGCTTGAACAGGGAAATAAATCTTCCGAAGAAATTGATGAATTCAACCGAAAAGAATTGGAGAGAATTCCTGCTGATAGAAAACATAAGCGAATGTTGGAGGAACGACTCGCTAAATATGCCCCTGGACGCACAGACATAACAACTGTCTTACAGTCAATCGAATTGGATGACTGGGGTTGTTATTGGCAGGTGGATCTCACAAAACGTCCGCCGCGTAGTGCTCGTTCAAGAGACATTGCGGGTATATGTGGTGTAGCACGCATGGCAGATAAGGCACGGGCGGAACGTGCTGGACAAGTAGGTGACTACAAATTTGGTGATATATCTGGGCAAGATGTCCGAATTTTGGAATTCTTAGGTGTTTCAGCAGATGCATTTCAGGAAGCCGCAGTGAATAATCCTAACGATATTGAGATTGGTGAATGGGTACAGGAAAATTGCAGTAAGACACAGGATGAAATAGATGCCTATAATCAAGCAATGGTAAATCGGGGACCGGATGAAACTACACGTGAACGATTTGAAGCCCGACGGCAAGAAGTCGCACCTTCAAGAACAGATATAAATACATGGGTTGCACTTCAAGATTTAGATGATGAACAAAGTTTTGGTATTGTCGACCTGCAACGACGTGCTCCACGCAGTCCATACAACACCGATGTAAATGGTATGGTACACCTTGCCCGGTTGATTGATAAAGGTAGAGCATTTATTGGTAACACATTAGGAGAATACTTCTATGCTGAGGATTCCGGTATTGATCGCGCAACACTCGGTTTTCTTGGTGTTTCACCTGCTGATTTCACTGAGGGATTGAAGAAATATACGACTGATGAAGAGATTGAAGCGTGGTTGAAGGAGAATCATCCAAAGAGCGAAGAGGAGATTCAAGAATTTAATGAAAAGATGACAGGCATGGGACCAGAAAATGATCGGTATAAAGCGATGATGGCTAAAATGCTACGAAAACTTGGCACGGATCGCACCGATATCAATACTTGGTTTGCTTTGATGGATCTTGATGATGAAATGACGTTTGCTCTGTAGGTATTTTATTCGAAGATAATAATGTTAAATACATTTTTATCTCTTCTCCATTAACCGTTAGCAGTATAGTGGTATTACCGTATATGCAGTATAAATTCATCAGAAATTATCTACATCCATAAGAGTAAAGTCATGATTTGTGAAATGTGTGGCAAGGATGGTGCACGTCAGCGTCTTCTCACAAGAAGCTATGGCAAGAATGAATCGCTCCTGGTCATTGAAGATGTGCCAGTAATTTGTTGTCCAAATTGTGGTGAGAGATACATGACCACAGAAACACTGGATCATATTGAACGTATAAAAAGTTCTCCAAAAACTCTTGCGACAAAACGACTTGTTACTGTTGCCGTTTTTAAATAATACACTATTTTAGTATTATGGAAAATACATGAAGAATATTGAGGCTATCGCAGATGTCCAGTCAGGGAAGACTACCGTTGCAAATGCTGCGTGGTGGGGATTTGACCCAGAAGATGCGACAGATGGTTTGCAATCCGCTATTGATTCTGGTGCGCGTAGATTAATCGTGCCAAATATGCGTTCAGACTGGGTGGTTCGTCCGATAAAACTTGCAAGTAATCAAGAAATTATTTTTGAACGCGGCACCGTCATCTCTGCTAAAAGGGGTGAATACCGTGGAGGTGGTGATTCGCTGTTTACAGCACAAGATGTTGAGAATCTTACCATACGCGGATACGGAGCAACCTTCCGTATGTGGAAACAGGATTATATAAATGGACTTGTCCTTGAACAACTTGATTGGCACCGTTGGTATGGACAATACCCTAAAGCCGAGTGGCGTATGACGCTTTCTATTCGAGGATCCAAAAATGTAGATATATTCGGGTTAACATTAAAGGATAGCGGTGGAGATGGCATATATGTTGATGGTGGTAAGGATAGGAGATATTCTGAAAACATACATCTCCGAGACATTGTCTGTGATAACCATTATCGACAAGGCATCAGTGTAATTAGTGCTGAAAACCTTACAGTTGAGAACTGTGAATTTTCAAATACATGGGGTACACCACCAGCATCAGGGGTAGACATTGAACCTGACTTAGCCGACCAAAGGATAAAGAATGTTGTTTTCTCTGGATGTAAATTTATTGATAATGTCGGTGACGGAATAGAGGTGTTTTTGGCACACACTTCCAGCGAAACTGAAGATGTAACACTCCGGTTTGAAGATTGTTATGTGAGTAGTCAACACGGAACAGGTATACGTGTCACAAAAATTAGCGATAATGGTCCGGCGGGGAATATCGAATTCGAGAACTGCACTGTTGACACCACAATAGGTTATGGTATCAAGGTTCAGGAGAAGTCTTTAAAAGGTGCACGGGTAACCTTTACCAATTGTAGTGTGATAAACGCTGCTCAAGATCAGCAGTTTGGTGGAGAATGGTCACCCATATCGTTATCCTTACCACAACCAGACTTAGTCGAGATAATGGGAGGTATTGATTTCATCAATTGCTTTGTTGAAGACAACCGCGACCGTCCCGCTGTCGAATTCACCCAACCGAAGAGCGATTTTCCACTACACGATATTACTGGGGATATTATAGTATTAAATCAAAATGGTGTCCGCACAGAGTTGGGTAAAGAACGTGAGAAACTTCCGCTGATTGTTCGCGAATACGCATAGGATATAGGGTGTCATTTAACCTACACATTACCATGACAACAGAAAAACCACTCCCCGCTGAACCTTTATCTTCAGAGACCTTGACTACTGTCTTGAAGGATTGCGGTTGACCTACCTTATGAAAATCTAAAAGAGATTCATCAGGTTTATTGAAATCATCAACCAAAATGGGAAATATAATTCTTCTTATCAAGGGATGACGAATATTCAGTATGTACACCAGATTCTGATAATCAAAGGGAAACATCGTTCATAAGAGTTGCATATTAATCTGTCAAATTCGCCCAGTATAGAGTTGATCGATACAAAAGGGGAGTGCGAGCAATTCTACCATCAGTTCCAAGAAGTATTGAAAACCTATCAGCAATTATCCGTAACTGACACATTTATTTTTATACCCCGGTCATTGTCAGAAAGGTCTTTGGTCGGGAATGAAGGTGCAAAATCATGTTGAATAAATTCACAGCACTCAATCTTGAACTACTATTTGTATTCACTTTCATCACTCACAGTCTCATCTCTTGTACACATATTAATATGAACTATCAGGAAAAAGCAAAGCAGATTACGCAGCATACTGAGACGGTATCCTGGGGCTACGAAGCGGAGAATGGGCCGGATGTTTGGGCGCGGCTCAGTCCGGAATATTTCCTCTGCGCTGTGGGGAAACACCAATCACCAATTGATCTTGTGAACGCCACACCAGCGAAACTTCCGCCTATTCCTTACAACTACCGCCCAACAAGTATGAATGTCCGCAACACTGGCCATACAATTGAAGTTGCGTGTCCAGAAGGAAACTGGATTGAGGTTGATGGCACGCGGTATCAGCTGCTCCAATTCCATTTCCATGCGCCAAGCGAACATACGGTGGTAGGTAAATCCTTTGATATAGAGGTGCACTTCGTTCATAAAAGCGAGGATGGCACGTTGGCAGTCGTTGGATTGCTAATTGAGCGCGGTCGTCACAAGTTCGCATTTGACCCTATCTGGTCCCATCTACCCACAGTTCCAGGTGAAACGCAACGTATTGAGAATGTTACTGAAGATGGCAGCTTGATAATCGATCCTCGCTTTATGTTTTCACCAAATGACCAGATAACCGACGAAGCACCGTCGCGTTTTTGGAACTACTATCGTTATGACGGTTCGTTGACGACCCCGCCTTGTACGGAAGGTGTCAAATGGATTATGCTGACAACGCCGATCGAGATGTCTGAAGCACAAATCGCAGCGTTCAAAGCGATTATGCATGATAACAACAGGCCGGTACAACCCTTAAATGGACGAAGACTGCTCGTGAATTTCACCGGAGACGAGTAACTGACTCCCAAACGCCTCACTGAAATACTCCGAGAAAACGGAGCATTTGAACGCTGCTATGTTACACGGATAGAACATGAACTGCCCCAGGCATACGGAGTAACCTTCCTGAACATAACAACCGAAAAAATCAGGAAAAAGTAATAAATGATCGCTACGGTATTTGATATTGATGGCACACTTGTCGACAGTTTCGGTTTCGATGTTGCTTGTTACATTTCTGCGATAAGAGCAGTCCTGGGTGAAGTTTATATCCATAATGATTGGAGCAAATACAAAAATGTCACCGACACAGGTAGTTTGCGACAAATTATGGAAGAGAATAAGATTCAGGAAGTGGGACAAGTTGAGGAAGTTCGCACAAAATTCGGCGAATTGATTCGGCAGTATCTTCAAAACGGTGGCAAATGCCTCCCAAAAGGAGGTGCTATTCACCTGATTGATAAACTTCTCGCTGCAGAGGACTACGAAGTTGGATTCGCGACAGGTGGTTGGGAACATACAGCGAAAATGAAACTTCGGCATGCAGGATTTGACTTGAAGAATATAGTCTTAACTTCCAGTGACGATGGTGATGAGCGCGTAACGATTATGAAGAAATGCCTATTGCAGTTAGGTCATTGTTTCCAGCGTGTCGTCTACATAGGCGATGCTGAATGGGATATGCAGGCGACCCAAGAACTCGGATGGCACTTCATAGGAATCGGCGCGCGATTAAAGGGAAAATGCGAATATTGGGTCGAAGACTTTTCGAGCAAGGATACATTTATGAAGATGTTGCATACCTAATAAGAAAACTGTGCTATTTATGGGCGGACCTATGGAGAAACAAACAACGTATTTATATCACGGAAGCAAACAATCTCTTACAAAATTAAAAAAACGTAAAGCGATTGCCCCGCCTGGGAGACCCCCTGAAGAGGCATTAGAAGCAATCTACCTTACACCGGACTTTCTATTCGCATTGGCTTGTGCTGCCAGACCACCCGGCACGTCAAATATAGATCTGGTTAGACGAATCATTTCCTTTCAATATCCAGATCAGTTTAAACCAGACGAGACGATTTATATCTATTTCGTGGACCCAGAAGTTATACCAGAAGAAAAGAAAGTACATATTGATCCATGGCAAATTGCTGTGACCGAGGATGAAATTACCCCAGTTAAAACTGAAACGTATAAGTCTGGAGACCTGTTAAAACACTATAAGGTTGTTGAAGAATTGCCTAAGGACGAAGAATAATAGAGATTGATAGTTTGATATTGATTCATCATTAGTATTCTTTATTATCTTTTTCTATAATTTTATGAATGGAGTGGATCGTGATTATTCAACAACTTCCTATTCTGATCAGGATGCTGTAGAAAAAGCATCACAACTTGACCGATATTTTCGCTTTGGCACAAAGATCTTCCCCGATACACAACAAAGGAGAATATATTATGTTTTTTGCTACATACAACGCAATTTATGCCGTTGAGGATAATGGAAATGGTGAACCCACCTTGCTCTACGATGGCACTGACCAAAAGGATGATAACGGAAGTAACACTCACGGTGCAATGGTGTCCCTATCGAACAATCAATCCGTAGTAACTGCCATGTCTGATGGAACACTACTGGTTTTATCTGATGATGAAGAGAAACGAATTCCAACAGGTATAGACGATCCAATTGCTTCGTTGCTTGTTGTTCGTGAGAATCCATTGACTATACTGATTGGAACAGATGAGGGGGCTTATGTTTATCGTCTCGTTGGAGAAGAGGGACCGGCTGAACGGATTGCCTCATTTGACGAATTAGAATGTCGAAAAGATTGGTACACACCGTGGGGCGGTCCACCAGCTGTCCGGACTTTAGCGAAAACTAAAGATGGATTTTGCTACGCAGATATCCATGTCGGAAGTATCATGCGTTCCAACGATGAAGGGATTTCTTGGGAACCCGTCACACCAGACCTTAATAAAGATGTCCATCAGGTTGCTACGTGTCCTGCAGACGATAATAGAGTTTATGCAAACACACAGAACGGTGTTTATGTCAGTAAAGACAGAGGTGTCTCATGGGAAAATTACCTTGAAGGGTTACCGGTTCGGTACGGTACCGCTATTGCTGTACATCCAGAAGATCCAGATTTAATGATTGCCGCTGTCCAAAAGGGACCAAGAGGTGGTGGGGCATGGCTTTGTCGATCAGAGGATGGTGGTGGCATATGGACTGAACTCAATGATCAATTTAATGAATCCACTGATCGGATTAGCACGGGATTTATTACGTTTTCATCAGAAGGAACGGCGTGGGCAGTTATAGGTAAGACTCTATACAAAGGTAAAGATTGCGCTGCAGATTGGAGTCCATTCTGGACAGCACCAGATTGTGATCAGGAATATCCGATCAAAACACTTACCCCTTAGCATGGTACTGAATTAGGGAGTATAGGAGATTGTTTCTATGAATGTATTAGGTATAGACTTTACTTTCTTTGCAGTGAGTGACATGGATAAAGCTTTGGTATTCTATCGTGATACACTGGGTATGCCATTGTCATGTTTGGTTTATGAAGGAAAATGGGCAGAATTTGAAATTAATCCCGGTACATTAGCATTGGGTGAAGGTGATGATTTCATACAACCCGGTGGTGGGATGGTCGCACTTGCTGTTGAAAATGTGGAGTCTGCGGTAGGAGAATTAGAACAAGCAGGAATTCCTATAGTATTACCTATTGGGGAATCCTCGGTATGTTATTGGGCAGTTATTGAAGACCCAGATCAGAATCGTATTCTCATTCATCAACGAAAGGATAAGACTGTTGGATAAAAATGAACTTTATACAGTAAGTTTATAAATTCTCAATAGACATATCTTACCAACCGCTACAGTTATTTGAAAACAAAGGAATTCAATGTGCATACAAAAACAATCACAAAATTGACTTTTATATTGACTATTGTTGTTTTAGTTATCGGATTTTCCGGCTGTGAACACATCCTGCAAGTAGTGGATTCTCAAGCAGAAAGTTCAACCCCAATAGAAGAACGTGACCATGTATGGCCAGTTGACCAGAACGGTGTTGAAGTGCCTGTACCGGGTACATGGGTTTTGGTTTCACATACCCATCTAAATTCCACATCCACAATTGGAGAAAGTTTCACGTTACCTGCTGATCCACAACCCCAATTACAGGTGTCTGATGGAACTTATAGTGATGGAGAAGGTATTCTTTGGACAAAAATAAGACTTATAACCGCTGATGGAGATCGGTGGCAATTCCTTGAAAGGATAGATACAAGTGTTACCCCTCATCAACTCTATGCCGTCGTAACTGTTGATGATCACGGAATGCCTATTCTTGAATATGGGGAATATCCTTTTGATTTACCAAGATATAACGTCCAAATATGGGAGAAACAGTAATTAGTCTATATCTCTAATCTATGCGTATCCCAATGCTCTTCCGTTTTTCGCTCTACGGATTCTTAAAAAACCAACGTTATTATGATCCATTCCTGATTTTAGCATTTCGGGAGAAGGGGTTATCCTTCTTCCAGATTGGTATCCTAATTGGGTTTCGAGAGGTATGCACAAACATATTTGAAATACCATCTGGGGCATTAGCAGACCTATACGGCAGACGAAGAGCTATGATTTTTTCATTCTGTGCCTATATAGCCTCTTTTGCAACTTTTGCAGTGAGTGAATCTCTGTTTTTATTGTTTGGTGGTATGTTTTTCTTTGGTTTAGGAGATGCCTTCCGCAGTGGAACACACAAAGCAATGATCTTTGACTGGCTGAGTATAATGGGACGATCAGATGAAAAAACAAAAGTATATGGATTTACAAGATCGTGGTCTCAAATGGGTTCCGCTCTTTCTGTCCTCATCGCAGCGGTATTGGTTTTTTTTACTGGTAATTTCACAGACATATTCTGGTTCTCAATCCTTCCATGCGTTCTGAACATTATTAACTTCCTCGGTTATCCTGCTAAGTTGGATGGTGATAGACAAAGCGAGTTTTCTCTGAAAGTTGTTGCTGTCTTCCTTGGTACGGCTCTGAAACAGTCTGTTCAATTTCCACCGCTCCGTCGATTAGTGTTCGAAGGCATGGGTTTTGAAGGGATGTATAAAGCAAGTAAAGATTTTCTACAACCCATACTGAAACAGACAGCAATTGCATTACCATTTCTTATTGCAATGGATGACTTTAAGAGGTCAACATTACTCGTCGGTGGGGTATATTTTATATTGTACTTCATAGCCTCCTTTGCCTCACGAAATTCACATAAGGTTTCAGATTGGAAGGGGGGTGATGAAGGAGCAGCACAATTAATGTGGTGGATCAATCTCACGCTTTTTGCTCTTTTGATACCAGCACTTTGGTATAATCTGTATCCAGCGATTATACCCCTTTTCGTTGCGTTAGCAATTCTACAAAACTTCTGGAGACCCGGATTGATTAGCCGTTTCAATGAACAATCAACACCTGAAATGAGTGCAACGATTTTATCTATTGAAGCTCAATCTAAATCTTTAGCAACTATTATATTGGCACCATTACTCGGTTTGTTGGTTGATCTGGTTGGTAATTTTTCACCAGTAGGTATTGTTGGAGCATGTATTGCAATCGCAATTCTTTTTGCATATCACAGTGAATTGGAACCGAATCCAGCATATAGTCAAGAGTAATAAGACTAATGGAACAACAATCTCTCTTTCCAATAATAGACCATCAGTTTTTTCAACCTCACCCTCCTCCAACAAATCAACATGCAGTAGAGGTAATCAGAGGACTTAGGTATGTTCCTAACTATATCACTGAGTTTCAACATGAATGGTTGTTGAATGAGATTGAGAAACACGAATGGGGTGATTTTTACCAGCGTCGAATTCAACATTATGGTGAATCGTATTACCGGGACGATGATGAATCCGACGATGAAAGATCTGTTACAGAGATGCCTGAATGGTTAAAACGACTTTGTCTGAAATTGCACACAGATGGATATATGCCGGTAGTAGCAAACCAAGCACTTGTTAGTGAATACGAACCTGGGCAAGGTATTGGTAATCATATTGATAAGGAGGCATGTCATATGGATACCATAATATCATTGAGTTTAGGGTCAAGTTGTGTAATGGAGTTGACAAACCAAGATGATGAAAGCCAAAAGGTTCCAATCTGGTTGGCACCCAGAAGTATTGCAGTATTAAGTGAAGATGCCAAAACACAATGGATGCACGGTATACCTTCCAGAAAAACGGATGTATGGGAAGGGCGAAAATATGAACGGGGACGAAGAGTTTCAATAACTTTTAGAAGTTTGATGTAGGATATCAATCCAGGCTTTGAATTGTATCTGAATCAGGTGCATCTGAATATTAATTTAAAATAGAATAAAAAATGAAAAGATCACTCTTCTGCTTCACCTTTGAAATGTGCTGATGGTAATGGCGCTTTGGCAACTTTCGGGAAGTGTGCTACAAAGGGACTTGATACCTTCTTTGGGTTCCGGGGTAGTTTGATAACAACAGCTTATGGACTCCCTACTCCAGCGGAGTGCTATGTCTATAGAAAACATGCTCGGTAAATTCTTGCACTCCAGCGGAGTGCTATGTATCGATTCACTATATACCGTTCCGTTGGAGCAATGAGGGTTTCATTTTATGTGTTGAGTCAGAATTTAGAACAGATGAAGTAAACCGATTTTATATATTGAGTTCACGCTGAAAAGTGTCCAAACTACAGTAAATCATCATTCTCAACCCAACTCATCAACGATGGTTGCGAAGTCAATAAAAATCAGCATTCCAACTATCATAAGGTCTTATGATACTATTTCATTATTAACATCTTGCGTGTAGCAGAAAAATCGCCTACTGTTAATGTATAAAAATATACACCACTTGCCACAGACTCACCAAGTGCGTTTTTACCATCCCAATGCGCAGCGCGACTCCGACTCTGATACCTACCGACATTTTGATGTCCTAACGCTATTGTGTGAACAACCGCACCATCCGCTGCGTAAATAGTCAAAACCACATCCGCAGGTTTTGCCAGGTGATACGGTATCCACGTCTCTGGATTGAAAGGATTTGGGTAGTTTGCCAGCAGTGCTGTTTTTTCAGGAATCAGCGATGCTAATAACCGTTCGAGATTCTCTATCCCTTGTTGGAAAACAATAGAACCATCGTTTTCAGCGGATGCTTGATCTATCCATGCTTGCACCATTGCAGGCATGAGTTCCTTATTGTCTATTGTAAATAAAGGAGACGCAGTAGCGGAATCCACTGATGCACCAAAGTTTTGTGCCACAAGAATAAGGTCTTGGATATTGATAACTCCATCACGATTTACATCGGTCCGCAAGTTAGCGGGTGTGCCTGAACCTAAATCTTGTGCGACAAGGATTAGATCCAGAATGCTCACACGTCCATCTTGATTCACATCCCAAGCAGGATATTCTCCAACAGTGATGGTAATATTCGGTGGAACAGCAGGAATAATGTCTCCACTACTTGAACCGAATTCAAAATTTTCTAACGTTATGTATGTATCGCCGCCTACTTTTGCTCTGAATTTTACAGATAGCAGAGTTCCCGAACCGTTCACTCCGCCTTCAGCAATCCTCGCTATATTGATGCCGGTTATCTTGCCTGTTGTGTTATCAATTGTGCCACGTTGAAAGAAGGTTGTTGCATCGTGAGTTTTTAGAAAGCCACCTTCCGTAACTTCAATTGCTTCAAGCACATTTGGGTCATACGAAATATCTCCTTCCCATCCTGCTAAGTCTGTTATGTTTTCTGCATTGAGATTTAGTGTGAACGTATCACCGGCAAGAAAGTCTTTTTCAATTACTGAAAATGAGAAACCTACACCTGGAGTTAACACCATATACTCTGTGATTTCATCAAGCCCGAAAAAGAGAGACCATAGATCATAATGTGCTTTCAAATTGTCAAGCCTTACCAACAATACATTTTTCCCTTTTTGTAACGTCACAGGAAAAAATGTTCGGTAACCAACATTGTGTGCTCCAAACGCATAGTCTATATAGTCTTGATGCACTAACTTGCCATTAAGATAAATTTTCTGACCCGCACTAGCACCTATAAATATTTTCGTCTGCTGTATTCTGGGAGAATACAAAGTCATAGAACCGTAAACAACAAACGTCTGTCCGTAAGTATTGGGTGTAATAGCGTCTTGAGAGTCTAATAATCTTCTAAGATTCGTCTTATTGGCCTTGAAGTCATTCGGATGGTAAGGTTCAAGCATCCCGACTGACCATGCCCTATTTCCTATCACATTACCCTCTGAAGCACCGAGATTAGCAATCTGTTCTTCTGTAATCTTATTATTAGATGCTGTTGCTAAATAATCGACATCTTTGTCTGCTTTTCCGGGAAAAGTCAACCATAGCCAAGGTCCCTCAATATTTGGACCGCCTTGTGGAAAGGCAGGGTTACCAAACCAAGTGAATACTTCTATACTCTCGCGTATGCGAGCCAAGGGGGAGAGATCGGAGATGTTATTCTTGTGAAGTTGTAAATCTTTCAAGTTACGCAGAGAGGCAAGTGGCGAGACATCTACGATTCGGTTTTCATTGAGTATCAACGTTTCTAAATTAATCAATCCTGCTAACGGAGTAAGATCCGAAATCTCTGTATCGGACAGGTCGAGATGCTCCAAGTTTGTTAATCCCGACAAAGGTGAGAAATCCGAGATGTTATCGGTGTGCGTAAGACCCAACCAAGTAAGTTTTGTTAATCCCTTTAAAGGTGAAAGATCGGTTGCTTTGCAGTCATATAAGTACAATCTTGTTAAGTTTGTCAATCCTGCCAGGGGCGAGAGGTCGGAAATATCAGAATGAACTGTGTCTAACTTTTTCAGATTTTTCAAGTCTGCCAACGGTTCGAGATTTGATATGCGGGTATGTGCAGCATTTATCACCTCAAGATCACGCAAGGATGCAAGTGGCGAAAGGTCAGTAATCTGTGTATCGTTAAAATATATCTCACGCATCTTTGTCAACGCTGCGATTGGCGACAGATTAGATATTGGATTGTGATCGATTCTAAATTCAGTCAGATTTGTTGCAAACTCAAGCCCTGTCAAATCTTTAATATCCTTGTTACTTGCTATTAGAGTTGTCAAAGATGTTATCTCTTGAAGTGTAATCGGAGCAGTTTCTTCTTTACTAAGTGTCTCTGCAATTGTTGCGCGCAGGTTGGGGTCAGGAATATGAATATCCGAAGGTTGGAATGCTATATATTCTGTACTTTTTTTAAATCCAAAATAGGCTTCAAACCGTTCTGGATATGGGTAATTGTCTATTGCCACTAATAAAATATTGGATCCTTGCTTCAAGGTGACAGGGAAAAAAAGTTCATAATCATGTATATCACTCCCATTGTAGCTTAGATCCTCTCGGATCAATTCCCCATTTAGCCATATTTTGTGATTCCCCTCAGCTCCAACAAACATATTTGTGTTTTGTTCCTGTTGTGAATAAATAGTTATAGAACCGTAGACAACAGTATAACGAACTTCGGGTTGACCAAGTGCGTTTAACATTTCTGCGACATTACCTCTATTCGTGGAAGAAATACTATGAGCTATCCATGAGTTATCCCCGACTACCATCCCTTCCGACGCACCTTTGGTAGCGATCTCATTTTCCGTTACAGAACCGTGGCTAATTTCTGCTAACAAATCTGTCTTGCTTTCAAGCCGTTTTCTTGGGATCGACAGCCATAACCAGGGGCCCTCAATTTTCGGTCCTCCGACCGAAGCACCTGGGTTATTTAACCAATCTATATGTGTATGTTCAGGTAACCCTTCCAAGGGAGATATGTCAGAAATAAGATTATTGCGAAGGATTAATATTTCCAAGTTGATCAGTCCACTTAGGGGCGATACATCTGATATCATATTTCGGTGAAGTCGAAGTTCTGTCAAATTTGTTAATCCTGCTAACGGAGATAAATCAGATACCAATCTATTGTCATAAAGGTTTAGATGTTTTAATTTAGTTAAACCTGCGAGCGGCCGTAAATCGGATATTGAATCGTGGTGAAAGTCCAGATGTTCCAAGTTGATTAGTTCCGCAACAGGCGAAGCATCCCATATTTCTCTGTTGCCACCAACTCTCAGATGCGTCAACTCTGTTAAGTTTGCCAACGGTGAAATATCTATTATGCCGCATGCATAAAATGTCAGTTTTCTCAGACTTGTTATGCCTGCAAGTGGTGCCAGATCCAAGTTTCCAATTAAATCTCTATTTGCATCTGTTGGAGTGCGCCCAAAGTCTAACCATCTCAGTTTTGGTAAATCTGCAAGAGGTGAGAGATCCGATATAGGGGTTTCCCAAGCACCTAAACCGATAAGGTTTTTCAAGTTGGCAAGCGGTGATAGATCGAATGTAGGATTCTTTGAAATCCATAACTCTTCAAGATTTACAGCCTGCTCAAGTCCTGTCAAATCATGAATGTCCTTATTGCTTGCTATTAGAGTTGTCAAAGATGTTATCTCTGCAAGCGTAATCGGAGCAGTCATATCTTCTTTCCCAAGAACTTCGGCAATTGCAGACCGTAGGTTCACATCAGGAATTACAACATCAAAAACAATATTTGTATTTTCGAAGAGCTCCGTTAAAGGTAAAAAATCAGTTATCGGGTTATTTGTGAGTTTTAGCCATTTTAGATTGGTTAATCCTGCAATCGATGATACATCTGATATGTTGTTGCCTTCAAGATTCAGACGTGTTAATCCATGTAATTCAGCCAAAGGTGTAATATCTGTGATTTCGTTTTTGACAAGATACAGTTCTGTCAACTCTGGTTTCCCTGCTAAGAATGAGAGGTCTGTTATATTCGCGCCGCAGATATCTACCTTTTTCAGTTTAGTCAATTTTGTCAAAGGTGAAAAATCCGATATGGGATTGCCCCAAGTTATAATGTGTTCCAAATTATTTAAATTTGCCAAAGGGGTCACATCAGTTACATTATTATCATCAAATTTTAAAGACTTCAGATTGATCAAACCTGCTAAAGGTGTTAAACCAGAAGATAATTTTAGATTATGAACGGTTAAATACTCCATATTTGTTAACCCTGTTAGTGGTGATAAATCTATAAGTCCTAAATCATACCACCTTTGATCCGCCAAGTTTAATTCTGTTAGTTCAGTCAATCCAGCAAGTGGCGACAAGTCGGAAACTGGGCAATCCCATAATTGCAGATATCTCAACTTTTTCAGGTTTTTTAAAGGGGATAGGTCGGACACCAAATTACCTTCTAAATTGATCTCAGTTAAGTTTATCAGTTCCGATATTGGCGATAGGTCTGATACCGCATTATGCTTAAGATTTAGTCCATACAAACCTGTTAACCCTCGCAAAGGTGTTAAATCGGTGATTTGATTATCCCAAACTTCAAGGCTTTGCAGATTTGCCGCAAACTGAAGTCCTGTTAAATCGTGAATTCCGTTATTCACAGATTTAAAGGATTTCAATTTCTCCATATCCTCTACCGTAATCACCTCACCAGCAGCTTTACCGAGTGCTTCCTCAATTGCTGTGCGAAGGTTCGCATCAGGAATATAAACACCAGCACCAGGAATACGCTCCGGACGCTCAACAATCGGCAGCATACTGTCAGGCGTATTCAGCGCAGAAATCACATCGTAAAAATTTGATGTCCACGCATCTCGTTTAATGGCACCGTTTTCTAACACCAATGCACCTAACAAGTTCTGTAAAGTCGTATTTTTACTTGTTTTTTCAAGGAACACCTCGGTCTCTAACCCAACAGCAGCTGCAGCATGCGCCACACTCAGAGTTCCTTGAAACGCCTCATGGAATCGTTGTATCTGTTCAATACCACCGAATACACCACCCGCTGCTTCAAGTGCCTCCCTATAACGTTCCGTATCCTCTTCAATAAGTCCATCCATCACCTCTTTTTTCACATAGAGTTCTAACGCACGCGCCTTGTCAAAAGGTGGGTTAGCAGCCTTGTCAACAACAGCACGCACCTCGTCTTCAAATGTCTTCATACCTTGCGTATGGCAACCGATACAAGATAGACCATTCCGCACAGCAGGATCACTTGCAGCAGGATTAGAAACGATCTCTGTCGGTGCTACATCCAGTCTGCCACCTATAGCATCTACAAGAAAGTATGCCTGTAAACCGTTCGGTAGGTTAAAGATAATCTCACCACCGTCGTGTGTAAAATCAAGTGGGTGTGTAAAGATATTCTGCGATTCTGCGCTCCCTGCAAAGTCGTAGCTTTTCCAATAGGCACCATACGAGGACGTATGACGTTCAACAACGCGATTATGTCGTGAAACACCGGATTCGTTGAAACCCGCCCGCCAAACGCGTTTCCCAGGAGCATTTTGGAGGTTTTCTGCAACAAACACTTCAAGTAATGCCTCTAACTCACGATCTGTATCGGGCAACGCGAGAATATCGTGATATAGCGGTGGCAACGATGCAGTTGCAAGAAACCAATCCACATGAACAAACGGCACTTCACAGTTCATCTCTTGTTGTAAGGTCGTCAGTTTTTCATGTAGATGTGTCTGTGTAGGAGCATCAAACGTCATTTGATAGGGATATGCTTGTTCAATTTGTGTCCATGCATCGTTTCTCACATCCCATTCATAATCGCGTAGGTCAATGTAGAAAACGGTTTGTTCTGTATCAATAGGTTGTGGTTTAACAACTTCGCGTCCCCAAGAGAGGCTATTAATCAGTTTTGAGAGTGCACGCCGATAAGCGTTGAGTGCTTCAGTCGTCTCACCTGCATTATACAGATGTGTTAACGTAAAATAGCGAGCAAACGATCTGTCACTTGACGAAAGAGAGTTAACATGGTTCTCAATTGATTCAAGCATAGTATCAGTTGTAATGAAGTCGGTTTTTGGTCTTGGCACGGCATCCCAATCCGGTGCACCTGCCAAAATCCATTGCCGAATCGTCTCAATCGCAACGGGATCAAGCGCTGGTTGTCCTTGTGGCATCCGTTTAGCAACGTTTGTTTCAATGAGCCGTTGATAGAACACAGAACCGTCTGGATCACCGGGAATAACTTTTCCCTCCTCAATGAGTGCCGTATGTTCAATAATGAGTGCCTCTGTATAAGCACCGTTTTCCCCGTGGCATACCAAGCACGACTGCTCAAAAATAGCATAAGCCTCTTGTGCAATATTCTGTTGTGCTTGAACATTTTGATAAACGAAATTGAATATTAATAGACAACTAATCGTTATGATATATTTCCATCTTTTCATATTTATCCCCTAATTGATGCTTATAGGTATTGATAGCACTCAATCCAACTCACAAACTGTTGCTAACTTTTTAATCATTACTTTAAACCGACACTGTTTCAAATTTTACCCGGACTTATGTAGTTTTTAAATATGTGAGAGTTAAGTAAATAATGGTGCCAGACTCAGAAATTCGCGTAATACAATTGTTGATTCCACATTATATATTAATTAATCGAAATATAACACATTTAAAAAAAGAAAGAAAACTATTCTTGACTGAATTACATAATTCTTGACAATGGAAAGCAATCATAGTATACTTTTCGATATTGAAATACAACAATTAGAAAGGTAATCAAGGTAGTTTAATACCTAAGAATTAACTATGGATCTTGGACTAAAAGATAAGATTGCTGTTGTTGGAGCATCAAGTAAAGGACTTGGGAGGGCAATTGCATTAGGATTGGCTCAAGAAGGAGCAAAAGTGACAATTTGTGCCAGAAGTGAAGATGTTTTAGAAGAGACAGCAGATGATATTCAGAGTCAAACCGGCAGTGAAGTATTAGCCATTCCAACAGATGTCAGTCAACCAGAACAAGTTGAAGCTTTGATTGATACTACGATTTCACACTTTGGTGGAATTGATATCTTGGTCAACAATGCAGGGGGTCCAAGAGCAGGACGTTTTGATGATTTGTCAGCTGAGGATTATGAGACTGCAGTACATTTGAACTTAATGAGTACTATTAATTTATGCCGTGCTGCTGTTCCATCTATGCGGTCACGCGGTGGTGGAAGAATTATCAACCTAACTTCTGTTTCTGTAAAACAACCGGTTGATGGATTGATGTTATCAAATATGGCTCGTACTGGTGTAATCGGTTTCGCTAAGACATTGGCTACCGAACTTGCTTCAGATAAGATATTAGTTAACAATGTCTGCCCAGGAATTATTTTTACAGATAGGATTAAACAGTTAGCCACGGTAAGAGCAGAAGAAGCAGGTATCACATTTGATGAAGCAATAGAGAAGATGACTGGAGACATTCCACTTGGAAGGATTGGGGATCCAGAGGAATTCGCTAATATGGTGGTTTTTCTTGCATCGGAAAAAAAGCAAGCTACATGACAGGTACAACGGTACAGGTAGATGGTGGTATGGTTCGATCACTCCTATAGGTTCACTAATGTTTGAATTGAGATGACTGAGTTGAAGTACTACAACTATGAGGATATATATTAACTAAACCAACTAAAAGATTATATAGTGTAAAAACATTAAAATAATGCCTATACCTTATAGTATTAAGTTTGTTGACAACAAGCTTAAAATCAACCTCCAAATAGAGTATATTGCACATGTTAGTATCTGTTATCATACCTGCGTATAATGAGGAGAATACAATTCGCCAGGTACTTGAAACAGTACAGTCATTACCCCTTGAAATTCAAATTATAGTTGTCAATGACGGTTCAACAGACAATACATTCCATATACTTGAGGAATTAAAAACAGATTCTAAACTGACAATTGTTCAGAATGAAGTAAATCGAGGAAAGGGATTTGCTATTCGGAGTGGAATTCAGCATGTTAAGGGAGATATAGTTGTAATACAGGATGCAGATATGGAACTTTCTCCTAACGATCTTGTGAATTTAGTTGAACCATTAAAGAACGACGGTGTTCAAGTTGTATACGGTTCACGCTTCTTAAAAGGCAGAGGGAATGCAAGTCTACATAATTATATAGCCAATAGAATACTGGCATTTTATACAAACCTTCTATATGGATGTAGGATAACGGACGAATCAACAGGTTATAAAATCTTCACAGCAGAAATTATTAAAAGATTTGAATTTAACCTGTGAAGGATTTGAATTTTGTCCTGAAGTTACAGCAAAAATATTACGCGCTGGACATAATATCCTTGAAGTCCCCGTATCTTACTTCCCTCGTACAAAAAAAGAAGGTAAGAAACTTCGTTTTTGGTCAGATGGTATTTTTGCAGCATGGACTTTATTAAAATATAGATTTATATCTAAGGGACAGATTTTCAGAGATAAATAATTATAGTTTTAGTGTATAACGTGAGTTTGATAAGACAGATTGTAACCCGAACTTTTAGTTAACACCAGAGTGCACAAACTGGAAAGTTTGTGCTACAAAGACTATCTTCAGGACAAAATTCTGTTTATCGAACTGACATTTTTATTATCAAACTGACGTTAATGTATAGCATTTTATAAAAAGGGAATTATATCTTATGAATAAGTATATCTCACTCACTACATTAAGTGTGTTTTTTGTTTGTATCATGACATTCTCAGTATTTGGTCATGGAGAAGATTCCACCTTATTAGAGGATGTAAATAAAGATGGTACCGTAAATATTCAGGATCTTGTTCTGGTAGCCAATTCTATCGGTCAACCAGGGGATCGTAATGCTGTTCAGAATCCTGATGTTAATCGTGATGGTAGCGTAAATATACTTGACCTTGTTAGAGTAGCTAATAATTTTGGGGCAACTGAACAGGAAGATAATTCGACTTATCATGAAATCCAAGATAATATCTTCGACAAGAGTTGTGCGAATAGTGCCTGCCATGCACCACCTCAAAATTCAGCAGATTTGAATCTTACCTATGGTCAATCCTATCCTGATTTAGTTGGTCGTATACCAAGGAATAGAGCAGCAGCTGCTGCAGGAATGAAGTTGATTGATCCTGAAAACCCTGACAATAGTTTTCTACTAACAAAGTTAATGGGACCTGAAAACCCAAATTTTGGAGGGCGTATGCCTTTCGGTGGAGGTACATTACATAACGGTAAAATAGAAGCAATAAGGACCTGGATTGAAGCTGGAGCACCCCAAGAAGGAAAGGTTCCCGGCATTGGAGATCTTGGTGTACTTCGCGATCCAGAAGAAATATTTAATCCTCCACCTCCACCTGCTCAAGGAGAAGGATATCAATTACAGCTACCACCTTTTAAAATTGAACCTGGTACCGAACGTGAAGTTTTCTATGCAAAGCAGTTATTAGATCATGAAGGTAATCCAATTGAAGGTGATATCTACATCAACAGAGTTGAGATATTCTATCCATCTGGTAGTCACCACTTCATCCTATATCGTTTAACTGATGAAGGTTTGGCAAATGGAATCCATAAGAGGGCGATAGATCCGAGTATTGGTGTTAATCCAGAAGATGAATTTCGTGAACTTGATCCTGATGATCCACAAGCACTTGGTAATTTTGGGGTAGACCGTTTATTCGTTGTGGCTACACAGACCGATGATACAATATTTCAATTTCCTGAAGGTGTAGGTTTACGAGTACCTGGGGATACCATTTTCGATCTTAATTCTCATTACATTAATCTCTTAGGGGATGAAACATTAATTGGTGAAACTTATATAAACATTTATACGATACCTGAGGAAGAGCTTAAGTATGAAGCAATAGAGATCTTCGTTTCAAATAGATCTATTAATGTACCCCCATCTTTGACACGAGTCGCAAAAATGACGTGGTATGTTGAAGATGAGATTACTACACGGGGACATGATCCAGATTCAGAATTGTATGTATTCTTACTAACATCACATATGCATAGACATGGAGAGTTATTTGAAATATTCCAAAAGTCAACTGGAGAATTACTGCACAGAAGTATAGCATACGATGATGCTCCAATTACTCTCTTCCATTCTCCTATTATACTTAGTCCAGATGATGGTATATCTTTCCAGTGTACATTTAATAATTACGATAAGAATGTGCCTCTCCAATTTGGACTTACCTCCGAGGATGAGATGTGCATCATTTATGGGTATTATTATATACCCGTAGAAAAAGCTGGAGATCTAATACAATAAATGGCTTTTGACGTTTTATAGATAAATGACTAACCTATTTTAATCCCGTATCTGCTTCTGCAGGCACGGGATTAAATTATGGTTTACTACTCAGTATAGAAACATGACAACGCAGCCAACTAAAAAACCTGATTTCATGGATGCAATCACAGAACGTATACTCGTGTGTGATGGTGCCATTGGAACAGAACTCCGAAAACGTATTTCTTCACCCCTACCTTGTGTTGATGCATGTAACATTATGGAGGAACATGCTCATAAAGTAATCGAGATTCATCAAGCATATCTGAATGCTGGTTCTGATGTTATTCAGACCAATACATATCAAGCGAATAGGGAAGCATTGACTCCCCATGGATATGAAGATGAATTAGAAGAGATCAACCGTATGGGGGTAAAATTAGCACGGAGTGCTGCATCTACGAAATCTTTTGTTGCTGGATCTATTGGACAAATTCCATTTCATACTCAAGATGTAACAGAATCAACTGTTATTCCATCAAGTAAAACCATTCGTCGACTTTTTCAAGAACAGATGGACACCCTTGTAGATGAAGGGGTTGATCTACTCATCTTAGAAACATTTGTTCTTCAGAAACAAACTGAAATTGCTACAAAGCAGGCTTTAAGCTACGGTATACCAGTAATAGTCGAGATTAGTGGAATTTCAGGTGGAACTCTTGGGACAGGTGTGGATGTTAGGGTATTTGCCCAAGAAATAGAACAACTTGGGGCACATGCTGTTGGTATTAACTGTAGAGGACCACACGATCTTGTACAAGCCATGGAACTACTCGCACCTGTCATTAAATGTCCGTTGGTTGTGCAACCGAATGCAGGTAACCCAAGGGTGGAACAAGGTGAAATTGCAGTTTCCTATACGGTAGATGCAGATGCGTTTAGTGATTATGTTCAGAAATTAATTAACCTTGGCGCAAACATGATAGGGGGTTGTTGTGGTACTACACCCGAATACACAGCAAAAATCAAAGCTGTGGTTGCTGGTAGACAACCCGTTAGACGACAACCTCGGATTTTTATTCTTCCAAAAAGTACTCCATCACGTCAATCATTTAGAGATAATCCTGTAGAAGAGGTGTTTAAAACACGGGAAAGAATAGTTAGTGTAGAAACGCGTGCAAATACATTTCCACAGTTACCGCGCATTGTTGAAGGAAGCACAAGTAATGGCTGCAACTGGTGTTGATCTATTTGATGTCACCGATAACTCTGGTGCAGCTGTAAATATAGGAGCAGTTGCAACTGCGTTTCGTCTCCAACAGACGACGAACATTCCTACATTAATACATTGGACAACACGCTCCCGTAATCTCATAAGCATTCAGTCACATCTATTAGAAGCAGAAGCTTTGGGTATACGAGGCATTGTTGCCTTGTCTGGAGATCATCCAAAAGCAGGACCTTATGAGGCAGCGAGTCTTGTACCTGATGTACGTGGTGCCGTACAACTGATGAAACTTATTGGTCGATTGAACCAAGGTGAACTTGCAGATGGCTCTTCAATTGGTGAACCGTGTGGATTCTATTATGGTGGTGGTTTCACTATCGCTGAGAATCTTGAACCACATGTTAAACATCTAAAAAATAAAGTGGCAGAAGGTGCAAAATTTGCATATACACAACCTGTCTGGACATTTGAGGATATTGTCCGTACACATAATGCAACAAATCATCTTAATATAAAATTTCTTTATGGTATTCTTCCCCTTACAAGTTATCGTAGTGCCTCCTATTTGCGGGATAATTTAGGTCTATACATTCCACAGTTGATAGTAGATAAATATCGTGACCTTGGAGATACAGCAGGAAATGAACTGGGTATGCAGTTGACCTTAGACCTTGTTAAAGAAATCAGAAATCAGAATCACATCCCTATTGATGGAATTTACCTAATCCCACCTGCACGTTTGAATTGGAAAAACAGACGTTCTGTCATTTCAGAAATAGTAAAAACGTATCGTTAGCAATTTTCAACTGATCCATCTTGGATACTATGAACACTCATGTAAGTAGAAAATCATCCACCCGTGTTACAGGACGTGCACTTCTCTTAGGCATTTTACTCATTCCTGTCAATGTATACTGGATGACGATTGTTGAGGTGAAATATTACTCACTTGATGGATCGTGTCTCCCTTTATTTATCCAGCCTGTTTTTATAATGTTTGTCTGTATAGTTGCAAACATATTTTTAAAACGTATTGCCCCCCAAAGAATGCTACAACAAGGTGAACTGTTAACAGTTTACATCATGGTGGCAATTTCGTGTACTTTTGCCGGACACGACACAATGCAGAATATGTTTGGTAGTATCGCGCATCCTTTTCGGTTCGCAACAGAAGAAAATGAGTGGCAAACACTATTCTTTCGGTATTTACCATCGTGGTTAACCATATCAGATACGCAGAGCTTAAGAGGATTCTATGAAGGGGAAGCCACATTCTATACAAAGCACAACTTCTTCGTATGGTTAAAACCATTACTATTCTGGGGTTTGTTCTTCCTCATCATGATGTTTATGATGTTATGCATCAATACGCTTGTACGAAAACGGTGGGCAGAACAGGAGAAGTTGGCTTATCCAATTATACAATTACCCTTGAGATTGTCAGAGGATGGTGGTAATCGACTCCTGAAGAATCGGATGATGTGGGTGGGGTTTTCAATTGCTGTCACTATAGGTGTTATCAATGGCATTAATTATCTTTATCCTCAATTTCCTCAAATACCTTATATCAAACGTACCGCTGCATTCCAAAATATATTTACAGACAGACCATGGAGCGCGATTCGTGGAACACGATTATCAGTATATCCGTTTGCAGTAGGGTTAGCCTTTTTCCTTCCGTTAGATCTCTCATTTTCATGTTGGTTTTTCTTTGTCGTACGCTTAGCAGAATATGTGATTGCTGCTGCTCTCGGCACACGATATTTCCCTGCATTAAATGAGCAAGCTTATGGTGCCTGGGTGGCACTGTTCTTTTTAGCAATTTGGGTTACTCGACGTCATTTGATAGAGGTAGTTAAAAAAGTTATCGGACTTAAATCAGAATTGGATGATTCCAATGAACCGATGCCGTATCGTACTGCTGTCTTAGGTATAATTGGATCCATCATTGCTTTGGGTATCTTTTCGAATATCGCAGGTATGGCATTATGGGTGGCAGGAATCTTCTTCGGGATATATTTCCTACTCTCTTTTGCCATTACACGTGTACGTGCTGAGCTTGGTACACCCCATGAAATCTATTTTGTTAATCCACATGATATGGTGGCTATGGTAGGTGGAACACGTCAATTTGACACTAGTAGTCTTACAATAATGTCACTGTTCTATTGGTTTAATCGTGGTTATAGAAATCATCCGATGCCAAACCAAATTGAAGCGTTTAAGTTAGCAGAATCCACAGGTATGAGTAACAGACGTTTATGGATGGCAATGTTAATAGCAATTGTAGTGGGTATTATTGCAACATTTTGGGCAAACCTTGATATCACCTTTAGAAACGGGGCAATAGCGAAAGCAGGGGGGTTTAAAGGTTGGGTTGGCAGAGAATCGTTTGGTAGACTTCAAAGATGGTTACATAATCCGACTGAACCTAATATGGTGGGTATTGGATTTATGGGAATTGGGGCTTTGTTAACATTTGTAATGATGTATATGCGAATGCATTTCTTGTGGTGGCCCTTCCATCCAGCCGGTTATGCTCTTGCTATTAGTTTCGCAATGGATTATTTCTGGTTTGCTTTCTTCGTAGCATGGTTTTTAAAATATATGATCCTACGACATGGAGGATTAAGATTACATCGTCGGGTTGCGCCACTATTTTTAGGTCTCATCTTGGGTGATTATGTGATAGGGAGTACCTGGGCAATTATAGGACCACTTTCAGGATTACGTACATATAAGATATTTATTTGATAAATTGACAGAAATACTACTTTGAAATATCCCATATCCGTATAGTATCATTCCTCCTACCTACCAGTAGCTAAAATCTCATCAACAGAAGAAAACAGACTTTTTGTTATAGCACCCACATGTCCATCTAATGTTGTAAGATGCTTTCCAGATTGTGAAGCTTTAACACTTGTCCTTGGGCAAAAGCAAAGATTGAAAAGAATAGAAACCAAATTAACCAATAATCATATCACATTCTAATAATCCATAAACATGTCAAATACATTTATAGACAATAATAATTCATTTGTTGTAAAAAATAATTGTTGCTATTACATATTAGATATATCTTGACAAATTAATTGCAAATTGATAATATAAATTATCTAATACATAAGGAGGTATTTTGTCGTGAAATCGATCACAAAATTTGGGATTAATTGTTACTGTTGTTCCACATTGTATCGACATGTTCACAAAATAATGATATTGATATTATTGTGTGTCTTTACTGTATTTACAATTACAGACACTCTATTAGCAGAATTTACAGATGGATTAGTCTTATATCATTCTTACGATAAAGGTGATGGTGATGTTGCCGAAGATATAAGCGGAAATGGTCATGATGGTAAAATAGATAAACCTGAATGGGTAGATGGGAAATTTAATAAGGCATTAAATTTTAGCGGTGCTGGAAGTGGTACATGGGTAACCGTTGAAAGTACAGACGCATTAAATGTTGATACATGTACTTTTATGGCTTGGGTTTTTGCTGAACACTGGAATGCTACACGCCAAATTGTTGGAAAATCTGTCCATGGAGGATGTAGTGGAAGAGGTCAATACGGCTTGTTTAGTGAGGGTGGTGCCTTCAAACTCAGGTTTGAGACTGAAGGCGGAAGATCAGATATCGTGATGGATCTACCGGATACTAAAAAATGGGTACATGTTGCCTTTACTAACGATGGTACCAACGGTATTATCTATATTGATGGTAAAGAAGCAAAAGCAGGGAATGTACCCGGTAAACTAAAAGCCAACGAAGATCCACTGCGAATCGCACAGGATTGTGATAGAGCAAATAATGTTTTTGCTGGGATGATTGACGAAGTACGCTTATGGGATCGTGCTCTATCTGAGAGAGAGATAAGTAATTATATGGACCAAGGGGTAAATGATGCACTTGCTGTTTCACCCTCAGGTAAACTGTCAACAACTTGGGCAAACCTTAAGCGGTTTCAATAATTTTTATTGAGGTTATAGTAATTTCTCTTGTTAGGATGGATTTATATCTATACGATCCGTCCTCCAATTCATAACAAATGTGAATTTCCATAAAGTTCTCAACTGAGAAGCAATCCATCTCTGGATGGAAACCCATGTTTTTCAGAACTTTAGTTATTTATACTTGATAACTTTAAATTAAATAGATAGAATTAGTTTAAACTTAGACCTGAAAGGAGTTTTAAAAATGAATAGAGTTATAATGGTAGTCACATTATCCCTTTTTGTGTTATTCCCTTTACTTTCATCTGCAGATTATTCGGCTGGTCTTGTCCTAAATTTCTCTTTTGATGAAGGATCTGGTGATGTTGCAATGGATTTAAGTGGCAACGGTCATGATGGGAAAATAGATAATCCATCTTGGGTTGATGGAAAAATTGGTGGTGCATTGAAATTTGGTGGAGCAGGAAGTGGAACATGGGTTACTGTGGAAAGTACTGATGCACTGAATGTTAATGAATGTACCTTTATGGCATGGATTAATGCTGAAACTTGGGATGGAACACGTCAGATCGTTGGAAAATCAGTACACGGTGGTTGTAGCGGAAGAGCACAATATGGTTTATTCAGTGAAGGTGGCACATTCAAACTTCGATTTGAAACTGAAAGTGGAAGAAACGATATTAACGCTGATTTACCAGCAACTAATGAATGGCTTCATGTAGCCTTTACGAATGACGGTGAAATGGCAAAACTCTATGTTAATGCTGAAGTCGTCTCTGAGGGTGATGTTCCTGGCGTACTAAGGTCAATTGACGATCCTTTACGAATTGCCCAAGATTGTGATAGAGCGAATAATGTGTTTGCTGGTATGATTGACGAGGTACGTCTTTGGAATCGTGCTTTAAGTGGAGACGATATCGCAGTATTGATGGATTTAGGAGCAAATGCTACCCCTGTGGATCCAAAAGATAAGATTTCTACGACATGGGGAAGTCTGAAATCCTTGAAATAAGTCTCATTTCTAATTACACAAATAAAAATGCTTCAGTTGTTTATCAACTGAAGCATTTAATTTTTTAGTTTTTATTAATTCTGATCGAATTGCAGATGATTGGAGATCTAATTTCTAATTATATTATTCCATTTTCAATTGATAGATTTACATTATGTTAACCAACACAAGTCGTTATTATTGATAAATACTGTCAATAATTTCACAAATGTCTGAGGAGTTAGATAGGAAATCGATTCTTACCTTTTCAATATACTCTTCAGGAATACGATGCATTGCTTCTGCAATGGGACCTGCAATGGCAGCAAGCGTGTCAGAATCACCACCAAGTGAAATTGCATTTCGGATGGCATCTTCAAAACTATTAGATTCCAAAGCACATGTAATCGCCTGTGGTACCGAACCTTGACAAGTCACATCAAATGAGTAATCTGGACGGATCTCATCAACAGACTTAGAAAAATCATATCCGTATTCACGACTAATAATATCTCGGATGGCATCAGGATTTTCATTTTGAAATGCTAACCAGATAGCATGGGTTGTTGCTCGTGCACCCTTCATACCTTCAGGATGATTATGTGTTATTTCAGTTACCTTGTCTGAGGCATTCAACGCATTCTCCAAATTATCCTGATTTAGAAATGCTGCCGGAGATACACGCATCGCCGATCCATTTCCGTAACTATTATAAGGTAAAGGAGGATTCTTATAGATCCAATTCCCAAAATTACCACCATAACCAGCACCAGGGTATCGTTGGCACCATTCCTGCATAGTTGTAGCTGGAGGAAGATCGTTAAGCAGGATGTCAGCAACGGCAGCTGTACAGACTGTATCATCTGTTAGACGATTGTTCTCACCAAAAAGTGGAAAGTCCTTCGTTTTTATTACATTATGCTCGTAAATTGAGCCTACAATGTCACCAATTATTGCACCGAACATATTTCCCCAAATTTTGTGTCAAAATTAGCAAAAAACAATTACATTATTACAGAGTCTCTGGATAATGTCAATTATGTGTATTCAGTTTTACACTCATAATCTCAAATACTGACACTTATCTATATATATGATAAAATATACACAAATAATTCTATCAAAAGATAATGCTGAGGAATTAATTATGAACGAAGAGCTTTTTGTTAGTAGTGAATTTACACCTGAGAACGGTTTTACATCTGGAATTGAAGGACCTGCCTGTGATGCAGACGGCAATCTATATGCGGTGAATTATGAAAGACAACATACTATTGGGAAGGTAACACCGGATGGGGAACAAAGTGTGTTTGTCGAATTACCACCTGGTAGTATTGGTAACGGAATACGATTTAACAGTGAAGGTTATATGTTTATCGCTGACTATACGAACCATAATGTCCTCAAGGTGGATATGGATACGCGAGAAATTACAGTTCATGCACACGAACCGACCATGAATCAACCCAATGATTTGGCAATCGGTGCAAATGATATAATATATGCAAGCGATCCTAATTGGGGAGAGTCTAAAGGACAAATATGGCGTGTGGATACAGATGGAAGTGTAACACTATTAGAGTCCGATATGGGTACAACAAATGGAATAGAGGTAAGTCCAGATGAAAGTGTGTTATATGTAAATGAGTCTGTACAAAGAAATGTGTGGAGATACGATTTGTCATCAGACGGTGAAATTAGCAATAAGTCGCTATTAATCCAATTTCCAGATTTTGGTATGGATGGGATGCGTTGCGATATTGAAGGGAATCTATATATTACACGTCATGGAAAAGGTACGATAGCGAAACTATCACCTTCAGGAGAGGAGTTATTAGAGGTAGAACTGACAGGGAAAAGTTGTACCAATATTGCTTTTGGTGGTCCAGATGGTAGAACTTGTTATGTAACCTTAGCTGATAGAGGCAATGTAGAGGTGTTTCGCGTAGACAAACCTGGACGTAGTTGGAAATTATTCCAATAGTCTGTGCTGAATCCCGTTTGTCTATCGTTGACAGATGTACTCAGCTGTGATAGAATCGGATATAACATAATGGAGTAGAATATGGATCAGTATGAATCTGTATTAAAACGACTTGAACAAACCGCAACAGAATATACAAATATAGCACCAGAAAACGGACAATTTCTCTCAATTCTGATCCAATCCATTAATGCTCAGAATGTACTTGAAGTAGGAACGAGTAATGGTTATTCTACTCTCTGGATTGCTGCTGCGCTAAACTTGACAGGTGGTCAACTTATTACAATTGAATTTGACCCAAAACGTGCTGAAGAGGCACTGTCACATCTTATTGAAGTTGGACTTGACAGAATCGTTGATATTCGAATCGGAAACGCACTTAATGAGATCTCAAAATGTGATGTATCCTTTGACCTTGTTTTTTTAGATGCAGAAAAAGATGAATATAAGAAGTATCTTGAATTGGCTCTACCCAATATACGTATAGGTGGTTTAATTGTAGCCGATGATACCATCACCATGCGTAATGATATGCCTGATTACATTGAATATGTATTTAATTCACCAATATTAAACTCTGTGGATATCCCTCTTGATGATGGCATCATATTAAGTCATAAGATTCTGTAAAGTACTTTAATAATCTATATATATGTCCCTCCACTCAAAATTATCCAATAAATCCACCCGTTTCACTGAATCTGTTATTCGTGGTATGACACAGTTATGTTTGCAGCATAATGCCATTAACCTGTCTCAAGGGACACCTGCGTATCAACCTCCAGATGAAGTAAAATATGCAGCAATTGAAGCTATACAAGAAGGATATAACCAATACAGTATCACATGGGGAGCTCCGGATTTTCGTGATGTAATTGCACATAAAATGACGACATTTAACAATATTCCTACAGATTCTACCAAGAACGTTACAGTTACATGTGGTTCAACTGAAGGAATGTTATCATCGCTGCTTGCAATTATTAATCCTGGTGATGAAGTTATCATTTTTGAACCGTTCTATGAGAATTACGGTCCAGACACCATTATATCAGGAGCAAAACCGGTGTATGTTGCCTTAGTAGAATCACAATCTATAGACGGAAAAGTGCAGTTCACATACGATTCTACAGAACTTAGGAATGCCTTTTCTCCTAAAACAAAAGCAATCATAATCAATACGCCAAATAACCCGTTAGGAAAAGTATTTACACAAGAGGAACTTCAAGAGATTGCTGATCTATGTTGTGAATATGACTGTATCGCAGTTACAGATGAAATCTATGAACATATGATCTATGATAACAAACCACATATTAGTATTGGTTGCTTCCCTCAGATGCAAGACAGGACAATTACGATATCTGGACTAAGTAAGACATATTCTATGACCGGATGGAGACTTGGCTATGTTGTTGCTCCTGAGACCTTAACAGATGCCATCCGCAAAATGCACGATTTCTTGACGGTGGGAGCGCCACACCCTTTACAACGAGCAGGTATTGCAGCCTTAAATTTACCCACCAGTTATTATGAGGAATTGGTACTAAAGTACGATAAGAATCGTCAACAGCTATTAACTACCCTAACAGAGTCAGGTTTTAGTTGCTTCTCTCCTGAAGGTGCATATTATATAATGACAGATATTTCAGATTTTGGTTTTCCTGATGATACCGCTTTTGCCCATTGGTTGGTAAAGGAAATAGGGGTGGGTGGTGTCCCAGGTTCAAGTTTCTATAGTCGTTCTGAACTTGGTCAGACGAAATTTCGTTTTATGTTTAGTTTGAATAAAGATATATTAGAACAGGCTGGTGAACGGTTAATGCGAATACAATCTAAACTCTGAATTACAATCAATAGGATAATCTAATTTTTAGGTATAGTAACATGGATAATGTAATTGATAAGGAAACCCGTGAGATTTTTAAAGCAGAGATAGAGGCTTTAATCGAAAAAGATTCTAAGTATATTTCACTGGGACCAGATGAAATTCAAGCTATAGTTGATGCATTTGATTATACACTGACAAACGGTAAGAAGAATGTAAGAGCACAGATGCTCTATGATGGTTTTCAGAAAAATAGAAAAGACTAATATGAAGTTAGAACTACTCCGTCTCAGAAATTTTGGTTGTTTAAAACAGCAAGATTATAATCTATCAGACGGTGTTAATCTCATCTTTGGACCGAATTTCAGTGGAAAAAGTACACTGGTTAATGCGATCTTTTTTTCATTGACGGGTCAGGCTATAGTACCACGTGTTGACATTAAAAATATGCGAACCCCTAAATCGAGTAGTGGAACAGCTGGTCTTCAATTCGTTGTTGACAATAAGAGATATATGCTATTCCGTGGTACACGGAGACGGTGTCAGCTCAGGGAACAAATAGATGGAAAATGGAAAATACTTCTTGATGAAGAACGTGTGGCAGTAACAGAAGCTGACTTAAAACAACGCTTCGGTTTTCTGCGCGAACGATTCGCATTAACAACCTTTTTGCGGGAAGGTGAGATTAACGAATTTCTTGTAAGACAACCTGCAACCCGCCGTGATATTCTTTATACTCTTTTAGGTATTGATCAACTGATAGATGTTAGAGAATGCTTTATTGAAACTCGACGACTTGCAAAACGTGAAAAGTCCAGGATTGACTCACATCAGAATAGTCTAAGATTCACTGAACAGAAAAATAGTAAAGCTGAGATTGAGAAAATTGAAAAGAGAATAAAGGAACTCGAAGCAGCATACACCATTGATACAGGTGATGTAGAACTACTCGCAGAATGGAAGAAAAGTCAGAAACAATTGAAATCACAGTTACAATTAATTAAACAGGAACAATCTGAGAAATTGACTGGTTTTGAAAACAAATCTCAGATGAGTGAAATGATCGGAAACATCGAAAAAGCTATTAAAGACAATATCGGTATTGAATCCGAACGGGACCAGTTAATGCAGAAAATTGGGAGTATCGAATCACAGATTACTGCTTTATCCAAAGTATGTGATAATTTAAAGCTCTTACTTGAAAAGAACGATGGACATTGTCCTACATGTCACCAGGAAGTTGAAAGAGAAGTGGTACAACAGATTGTGGAAGAAAAAGAGAACGAACAAAAAAAACTATCTACGGAATTAGAGGGATATAAGAGAACTTTAGAGGATAAGAATGCATCTCTAAACAGTCGTCAGGAACTTGAACAAAGGTTACAGACCATACGTACAAATTTTACCAGATTAGATCAACTGGAACAAGAGAAATCTAAGGTAGAGAGTGAGTTAACCACAGTTTCAACACGGTTATCTGAGAGAGGAATATCTGAAGAATCGGAGAATATGGAAATTGATGTTCATTCAAATAATACTTTGACAGTTAACATGGATAAAAATCAATTAAAAAGAGAACTTGATAATGAAAGAAGAAGACTTCAAAAAATCAAGCAGGACGAAGCAGTTCAGGCAGATAGGTTGAAACAACTTCAGGAAGTGAATTTACAGGCAGAAAAAGCTGAAAATGCACTACTCTGTGTTGAACTCGCTTGTAATGGTGTTGATAAGACAATTGAGACCCTGCAACAACAAATCATGAAGCCTGCTGAAGAGGAATTGCACAACTGGATAAATCAGATGGAACTTTTTGGGCAAACACGAATTGATTTACTTAAGCAACATTTACTTCCGTCTGTGAATATCAATGGTGAAGAGAGAAGTTTGATGCTTTTAAGTGGTAGTGAGAAGATGTTTCTTTATCTATGTTTTAAGGTAGCTTTGGCAAAAGTGTTAGGTAATACAGGTTTTTTTTGTATTTGATGATCCAACATTGCATCTTGATGATGAACGAAAAAGGATGATGGTAGATTTTATTCAGCAGCTTGGTAAAGAATTTCAAGTAATTGTGACAAGTTATGACGAGGAAGTCCGTTCTGGCTTGGAAGGCGCGCATTTAATTGAGATGAATAGAGTCGAGGATGAAGTAGAAAACCTATAAGTGTTATAGAATTGATCGTTTGTCTTAAAACCGTCTTAAGAAGATATCCCCATTATCTCTTCCACTATTACTCCAGACCACTATACACTCACCATGACTAACAGAAACAACGAACGGTGGATAATGTTCTCCTTTACTTGTAGAAACAGGAACACCTTCCTTTTGCCAGTATAACTTACCATGAATATCAATCTTCTGACAGTATATAGCATTGACAGTTTTCTCTCCTACATCACCACGAAAATCTACCCATGAGATAAAGAACTTATCATCTTCTAAATTTACGATGAAAGGTCTATCTTGATGTCCACCTGCAGTACATAGTGGAATACCATTCTCTTGCCATAGTACTTTTCCATCCGAACTAATTCGCTGCATGTATAGATCCGCATAAATATCCCTTTCATCCCGCCATACAACAATCGCTCCACCACTACCGTCTTCAACAATTGAATGGTTTTTCTGTATACCATCATCAATGCATATTGAGATGCCATCTTCTTTCCATAGTTTTTTACCATCTGGGTTTATTCGTTGTGCGTAAATTTGGTCATTAATAAAATTCTCGTAAATCTGCCAAACAATTATGATACCATTTTCATTATCTGAGACTACACGAGGTATACCTTGCATTCCTTCAGATGGTGTAATGAGTAATGGAGAATCCCATATAGGAGTACCATCAAGATGGTATCTATGTGCCATAATGTGCCAAGTATCGTAGCCAATTACATCCCACCATATAATATAAAATCCACCTAATCCATCAGCAGCTAAGATAGGTTCACTCTGTGAGGATTCTGATTTGAATACAGGAATACCATCTTTCTTCCATAATATTTTCCCTTGTGAATCAACCCGTTGTATGTAAAGATCTTGAAATTCTGAGCTTCGTCGTTCATCTTCCCATACAACTATTGCACCCCCTTCACCATCAGCCAGAATCGCTTGGGTTGATTGATCAGTGTCGTCTATACAAATTGGTATACCATCAACTTCCCATAATACCTTACCTTCAAGATCTATTGCTTGTGCAAAAATATCCCAACTACGAATCCTTCTTCTGTCGTTCCATACAACTATTGCATGTGTATCATAACCGACTATTCGTAATCGTCTTTGGTTTCTATCTGCTACTGATATAGTTACACCGTTCTGATTCCATAGTAAAGTGTTCTCCTGATTAATGCGTTGTGCATACACATCCCAATCATTCCCAGTTCGATAATCTTCCCACATAATGACAGCACCACCTGAACCATCACTCACCGCAGATGGAAAGAGTTGACCATCCTCTACTATAGAGATAGGGATTTCAGTGAATGAAGTAATTGGTATAAAGATACAGAATAGAAGTAAAATTGATTTACCCAGAAGAAATTTTAATCTTTGTCTAATGTTTTGGGAGTCCATAAATCAATTAGTTTTCCTTCTGTGTAAGGTGAGAATGATTCCCAATTATCTATAGGTAAAGTTATATGTGCAAGTGCCGTAGTAGGCATTTGCTGATATTGTCCGGTAATATGTTGAACGAGTTGTTCCATTGTAGGATTATGTCCTACAACCATAATTATTTTATATTTTTTAGGGAGTGTTTGTAGTGTTTCAAAGTAGATGCCGACAGGGGCATGATAGAAACTATCTAACTTTATAATTTTTCCTGCATACCCACATGCCTTTGCGAATCTTTTTGCGGTTTTCCGAGCCCGTTTTGCTGAGGATGATAGGATTCTATCTGGAATGAGATTAGCATTCTTTAGGTGTTTACCCATACGTGGAGCATCTTTTTTTCCACGCTTATTAAGAGGTCGGTCATAGTCTCTAAGGTCAGGATTATCCCAACTTGATTTTGCATGTCGGAGAATTAGAAGTGTTTTCATTTATTTTGGTTTGGTGATGATAGTTATTATAGTAAACTTTAAATTTAATTAGATACTTTACTTGTAGGAGCGACCTCCCGGTCGCGACCAGGAGGTCGCTCCTACAGAAGAGGTGTGGGACACAAACGTTAATTGAGCCAATAGAAAATGTAGTATTAATTTTATTATTTACTATAAATATCTATTACTTAAATTTCTGTCCAATCCATAATGACACCTAAGTATTCATTCTTCTTATCCGTCAGTCCATCGTACGCAGATTGTGCATCCTCTGGATTAATTACATGTGTTAGTAAATCCTCAACATTGAATTTTCCATCCTTAATCAGAGAGTATACAATCTGTGAATTCCTTTCTAAGGAATGTTTTGATTCACCACTATGCATCGTCGGGTAAACCCATTCATGAGCACTTTTGAGAGTAATTGCACCTAACCCAATGAGATGAGTATAATTGAGTACTTCTGTAACATTCTTTACATATTCCCCACGGGGAGAACCGAGAAGAATCACTTCTCCTTTTCGACCTGTTAACTGGTATGCCAACTCAACAAGTCTTGGATTTCCAATTGCTTCTACCGTAACTTCTGCTTTCCGACCGTTAGTTATGGAATTTACACGCTCATGTACATTTTCTTCGTCTGGATTGACTAGATGTTCTATACCACATTTTCTTGCTATTTCCAGACGTTCAGGAACGAGTTCAACACTTATAACATTCATACCTGCTAATTTGAAAAGTTGAGAAGCGGAATTACCAACTAAACCTAAACCGATTATAACAACTGTATCACCAAATTCAGCGGAGGATACTCGCAAAGAAGTCATAGCAACTGTTGCCATTCTGACAAAAGGAATTAGTTTAGTATCTATCTCTAATGGAGGTTTGAATGCAAGCATTACAGATGATGTCTTGACAATAGATGCATGTGAACTATAACAGAAAGCAAAATCTCCCACAGCACATTTAGTTGCGTTTTCTCCAACTTTAATGACTTCACCTATTGCAGTATATCCTGACCCGTGAGGAAATCGCGTACCACTCTCTAATCCAGTAAATCCAGCCCCTTCTGTACCCGGACTAATCAGACTGTAATGTGTCTTAAGTAGGATCTGATCTGGTCCCAGATTCTCGTCAACTTCAAAATCCTCCAGCGTGGCTTTGCGTTTCGCTGGCATAACAATATGTTTACCTTTCATATTACCTCCTTATACATTATCTTCTTATCCAGATTTTTTATCATAACATGTTAATGTTGAGTGTCAAGAGTTATGTTGTACTATAGAACTCAAAATTATGAACGGTAATTATGTCATTAATGTTTTTTACCTGATACCCACGTCGTCCTGATAAGGTGTGTAAAGTTTATGGCATGAATATCACGGAATCATAAAGTTCTTTTTTCTTGGATGTATAATATTGAACCAAAGGTAATTCTCGCGTAAATTCTGTATTTAGTTATTCACAATAGTAATATTTTTATTGTCTATATGTTGAAAAAAGTTACACTTTTTGTCACACGGTGTGACATTGGTAAAACCTCTCTCCCGTCAGTACTACACTGGGTTTAAAGCCATTTTTTTAATGTCACAAGAATTTGTCACTGTGACGATTTTTGTGTCATTTTCTTTACTTTTTATCCATTGATTTAGGATTGTTTGAATGTGAAATATCTTATCCGTCCATTGTGAAAATATATTGGAACATATCCCATAAATCATATATTTGGAGGCTTCATTATTCTTGTCCTGTATAATATATCGAAAATACGGACGGGGAGACCCCGTCCCTACGAAGAGGAACTGTATTAATGAGATACTCTTTAGTAAATTGAAAGTGAGTAAAATGAAAAAGTTACACTTTTCGTTACATGGTGTAACTTTGTAATATTGCTCTAATCCCTGTGATAGACTGGGTTCATGGTAATTTCTTAAAATTTTAAGAATTTTGAGTTTTGTGTCATTTTCTGGTTTTTCTGGATTTCCTGAGCACTGAAGCGATTCGCTATTTTTTCTATGTCTGATTGTCTTTTTATGTAAATGTTGGATTATCATTTCTTTTCTTCCTATTTATTGCTCTATCTTCTTTTTGTAGATGTGAATAACGATTCATATTTATGAGATACACCATAGTTTTATTTTCACAACACAATTTTTAAACAGCATGTTTTAAAACTGTTCTAAAGTCAGTCCCAGAAAGGGTTTGTTGAAATATCTCAAAATATGTTAGTTTTTTAATTTTTTTTAAAAATTCATACTCTGTTCTTGTTTGAAGTGTTCTGAACCCTGTTCTGGTATAGGTTTGTAGGTGTATCAGATTGTGATTTCCTTTTCATAACTGTTATGAAACTTTCACAACAGTTGCATTAGTTTCATAACAACATTGCATACTATTCATTTTCTGTAATATATATAGTAACATAATAAAACACATGTGTCAAGTAAAATGTTGTTTTATGTAATACTATTCTATAATAAATTTACTTTTGTTATTTACTTTTTGATTGTGATTTTATTATTTTATGTCTTTAGTTGTACTATGGTTTGGTTTTCTTCAATATTTTTTACAGTTTACAGTTAATATGTCTGAATAGCGGATTACACGGAGAAGAGGGTTTGTTGATGGAAGGATGGAAGAGGGGAGGCACGAGGTGAGAAGTTTACTGAACCCCCACCGGCACCTGACAGAAATCCTTACAATTGAAAATTCTATTGAAAATTCTATTGAAAATTCTATTGAAAATTTTGTATAATAGTTGTTGTGACGAACCGAAACGTTACGAAACCAAACAAAACGTTGCGGCGAAACAAAAGAAAAGTGACTGTCCAATAAGGATATGATTCTATAAGGAGCATACAATGGCTGCAAAAACGTACTTAATCCACAATAAATTGTTTGATGAGACGTTTACTGCACATATTGAAAGAAATGGTGCTGGTTGGGTTGGCTTAGTTCCAGACATACCCGAACTTAAATGCTTCGGTGATACTATTGAAGAAGTTGAACAAAAATTGCCGGGCGAAGTCAATCAGGAGTTGATACGGGAAGAAGAAGCATGGGAATGTTTATTGACTGAAGCTGCCACGTCCGAAACAATCGCAAAACTTGAAGCTCAAGCGCAGCAAAACTACGATGAGGGGAAATACACTGAACTTGTCCCTCTATCATGAACAATCTTGATTTTCAACACGTCCAGGACAACAATTTTCATAATTTAGTCAACGCACTTCCAAGCAATGTACAATCTAAAGTTCTAAAACAATTTGAATATTTAATGACAATTGTTCTGCCCCCATCATTACGATTCAAAAAGGTGGCAGGACGATGGTCTATACGCATTGACCGAAACTACAGAGCTTTAGGAAAAGAAATTAACGGTACAATTTTATGGTATTGGGTCGGTCATAAAAACGAGGTTGATAAATACTTGAAATCGTGACAGTTTAAAAAGAATAGAAGAAATAAAACTTTTCATATTGATGGATTATAGGCGTGCTTGGCAGCGCGCCTATTTCTATGTTGGGAATCAGCGTTCTTTCCTACCAACTTCGCGATACTGGGTTACAGAATCCTTCGGGGATCCGAAAAACCCCGCAAATCTATAAAGGAGATATAGAAATGTCAAAACGATATTCTAATGTAAAAAATGAGAACGAGGTATATATACTCGAAATCAACTATCTTGGTGAAAATCCTGACGAGCCAAAACTTGCTACAAAAGCAGCTATACATTTATTAGAGGAAGCTGTGTTAGATATACTCCCATCACCGGATGAGAAGTATATGGATATAAACGCAATCAAAAAACGGATGGAATTGCCAGGGATAGAAGATAGCAATAACTGGGCAGGATTTTTAATAGAGGGTATCCTAAATAAACTTCAGGAAAATGGTCGTGCCCAACCGGTAGTTACGGTAACAGAAAAACGAATTGGGTGGCGTTTGAGCGAAAATGAATACGAACGGCGTAAATAGCAACACCTAAGATAAATGTTCAAAGATCTATGAAGGTGTCTTTAGAAGTTCTTTTATTTGGTTTCTGTAGTCTATTCCATTAGAGGTTATTTTCCAGTATCCAGGTCGCACATTTTCTACGTATCCAATAGTCTTCAATTCGCTCAGAACTGTGCTGCAACATCTTTCGAGTCTCTCTGTTATAGGATTATTTAAGTCTGGTATTTCAATAACTGTATCTTTATAAAATAGATTCGCAAATATATTGACAACGCTTTTGATTACGTCACTTCTATTATGTTCTTCACCATCATTTAGAATATTCAGCAAAAGACTTACTTTTATATGGTATTCAATATTATCATTTGGCATATATTTCCTTTCCACTGATTATGGTTAAAAATTCTTATTCAACAATTCTGTAAAGAAATTCATCGCATATATAACTTGACTTTATACTTTTGCTTGCTAATAGTCTTGTTAGATTATCACCTGATGTAATAAAACCGTGTATCCAGCTATTCGAATTATGAAGAAATGGATCTATGAAAATGTGCTCTTTAGAATCATATTCTACTTTTTCATGACGTTGTGCTATCCAAATATTTTTAACATAACCCTTTTTTGATATACCGTTTTCTGGTATAACAACTGAATATGTCATCCAATGACCTCTTTCTGATGATAGAGCTGAGACATGATCACATTTTATGCTACATATTATAGGTAATTCACCTTTATTAAGTAGGTTTACTCCATATTCTAAACACTTTTGGAAGTATTGAAATCTTTCTGGCGGTGAGTCAGATTCATAAATATAGTTAAATTCTCTGGTATATAAATTAACTTCTCTAACTATTTTCTGATTCAAAGTTGAATCCTCCTTAGTTCAACCATTTCGGAATTACATCTTTTCTGGGATTGCGAGGTATACTTTTTATATGATATATCATACCGGGGATCCCGGCTGCAATCCTTATTGGGAAATATATAAAGTTAGTCGTCCAAATATGAAATGGAACATTTTCATATTTACCATGACCAATTTTATAGCAATCAACATCTTGCCAAGATTCACCATTATTTTCCATCTCTTTTAGAATGGACTCTCCATGATAGGAGAGATTATCACCCATAACCTCAGCATATTGTTGTCTTTTAGTTTCCATACTTTCAGCATGTTTATCTAATATATCAAAAGCCTCTTCACGTGTCATCTTATCATCTGACATTGGTTTTCTCCTTTATAAATATCAGTCAATGTATTTTCGTAAAGCCATTTAACCATGAAGAATATTGTCCGCTCTGAGCAGGTTTATAGCATCACACTGTTCAATTTTCGCACTGTTCCCAATTCGACTCGGTTCAATAGGGACTGCCTCAAGCGAGACAGGTCGAATCCCCTACCAACAACGTTCTGCACCAAGCACTAATCATCAATAAGAAATAGATACTTATTGCCTACCAGATTTTTATATTCTTCTGGCACGCTAACTTGCAAATTTACATTCTGGACAGTTTCATCTATGTGGCTTAGTATCGCATTCACGAGTGATTCATCCATTTTCTTTTTATCATGTAGATTTTGCTCCAAAAGATCCTTCCTTATTTTATCAGCAATGTTAGATACCCTGATCAACTTTGCCTGTGGATATTGCTCAGAAATAAAGCCTACAATCTCGTCCCACGACGCATTTTCCAAATCTTGATCTAACTTGGACGTCAATTCGTCGATCTCAGCATTCGTAATCCCTGACACGTAAAACTTACATTCGTTCTTCATCAGAACTCCTTTAAAATATCCGCAACCAAACCTATCCGACAAAGTTGGAAATTCATCAATAATACGGTAAAATAAACTATCACTCGTTCAAATAAGGCCGTGTATTCTGCGGTGAATCTTAACTTCACCGTTTACCCGTTGCTGATAATTCAGCGACGTTTTTTTCTACACCTTGTTGAATTTAATCCGATACTTCATTTAATACGAAAATATGATCATCAACCAATTATACCAAAGTCGAAAGCAAAATGCCAATTTTACTGACCTACAAAGCGTTCCTACAAAGCGTTCCTACAAAGCGTTCCTACTCACTCATTGAGAATACGCAGTACTTCCTCAGCGTTAGTTTTGGTAGTTACATCACCTGCTTTTATCGCAAGCTGTATAGCAGTATGGGCGCGATACTTTAACCGAATCACAAAGATAAAATTTCCATCTTTCAATTCTATTTTCGCAGTTTATTGATATGTATAAAGAATGATTTTAATTGTACCTCATATTTCTTATAATTTTCACTTGATGGTTTCTCATGCCTCATTAGTTCATATAGTTCCATAATCTCTTGAATAATGAAAGAAAGTTCTGAATCTGATGTTAATAATGATCTGATAGGGTCAATATGTATTTTTAAGGATTCGTTCTTTTTTCTATTTCATTAAGCAATTCCAAAATTGACATAGTATCCTCCTTTTCTGTAGCAATTTGAAATGTTCTATTTGATTAAGAATCTGATACAGATCAACACTTCGGTAGGGTATTTAGCTGTCAGCGGTTAGTCTTTTTTTCCGTTGCTTTCAACAGTATAAAACGCTACATAAGCGCCAAGCCAACCGAGCGGCGTTCCTATCAGGATACCGACCAATGTTTCTGTAAGGAGATTGCGGTTAAAAAACCAATCGGAGATAAAGATACAGGTGATAATCGCGGCAACGATCAATAATACACCTATCATTAATATTTTACGTTCTGACGACATTTGAATCGTGTGCCTCCAGGGGATTCGCTATGGGCATGATACAGCGTTTCGGTAAAAATTGGCAAATTTTTTCGGTATATTATATACTCCATACGTTTAGATCTGGGTAAATTGTTTCATTCCACATCACAGATTTTTTGTGTGAAACTCTCTACCGGATACAACGCGATTGAGAGAGTGCTTATTAAGCGTTCTTACTCACTGATTGAGAATACGCAGTGCATTCTCGGCGTAAGTTTTATTAGTTACATCACCCGCTTTTATCGCAAGTTGTATAGCAGTTCGGAAATCTTGCTTCGCTTCCAGTGTCCGACCTAAATCTTCTTTTGCAATTCCCCGTCTGTAGTATGCAAAGGCATCATCAGGTTTTAGTCGGATAGCAGTGTCAAAATCAGCGATAGCAGCAAAGTATTGTCCTAACTCTCCCTTCGCAATTCCCCGATTGATGTATGCACTGACATAATCAGGTTTTAGTCGGATGGCTTTATTATAGTTCGCAATGGCAGCAATGTATTGTTCCAAGTGAAACTTCGCAATTCCCCGATTGTAGTATGCCTCGGTAAGATCAGGTTTTAGTCGTATAGCGATGTCAAAATCTGCTATAGCTGCAAAGTATTGTTCCAAGTTAGCCTTCGCAATTCCACGATTGTTATAAGCCAAAGCATCATCAGGTTTTAGTCGTATAGCCGTGTCAAAATCTGCTATAGCTGCAAAGTATTGTCCTGACTTTTCCCTCGCATTTCCACGATTGTTATAAGCCAAAGCATCATCAGGTTTGAGTATGATAGCCATTGTATAGTCTGCAATGGCACCCGCATAATCGCCTAAATCGTACTTTGCATTGCCCCATTGAAAGTAAGTATCAGCAGATATAGATTGTTTTACTTGCGATAAGGGTTTTGCTATCTTTGAGTGCACCAGCAGTTTCTTGAGATATTTTGATGGAATAGCAAAATTGAGATTTTGTGCATCCAAAGCACGATGAACTGCAACGGAAACTCCAATAACTTCACCTTTTTTGTTTAGCACGGGACCGCCACTGCTCCCCGGTGAAATCGGTGCAGTCATCTGCAGGCGTTCTTTTATGTATTTATCGCGACGGCTGCTAATAATACCATCCGAGAACGTGCCTTCCAGTCCTTTCGGATTGCCAGCGACGTAAACCGTAGAACCAATCTTTACTATATCACTGTTGCCAAGAGAAAGTGGCTTGATCCCGTAAGTAGTGACCTTTAGAAGTGCGAGGTCATTTGTTTTGTCCGTTCCTGTAACGCCTTCAATCTTGTATGTGGTGTATTTGCCAACTAACTTTGCAGTGCCTTTTGCAGCACCTTCAATCACGTGGTAGTTGGTAGCAATTAGATTCGGTTTCACAAAGAACCCGCTGCCGATACCCAAGGTTTTGCCAGTGTTATCCTTCATTTCCAAATATACTGTTGCTGCTAATGCTTTTTCAGCAATATCTTCAGCTGGTAACGTTGTTTGGGCAGGTGCTGTGCTTATTGTGGAAAAGAGGAGTAAAACTACAATAGCGATTTGGGGGTATGACTTCCAAAATAATGTGTTTCTATATTTCATTGATACTTCCTCGTCTAATTTTCTCAATACATCCCTAATGGATCTGGATCTATAGGTCTATTAGGTGTGTCAGGACGTATCCACTTATGAGTTGTGCTTAGATACTCATACACGACAAGTGTTAATTAGCAACTTTAACTTCCCAGCGAGAGTGAAGTTGACACGCCTTTTCAATGTCTTCGTTTCCTGAGATTCTATCACCAGATTTTATCTTTGCAGTACCTCTAAGCTTAAATGCATCAGCGTTATGTGGATTGATATGAATTGCCTCATCAAAATCACGAATGGCCAACTTGTATTGTTTAAGTGCGAATCTTGCAAGACCGCGCTTCTCATACACTTCGTCATAATCATTGGTGGTGAGATCAATGACTCTATCATAGTCAGCAATCGCTTCTCCATATTGACTAAGATCATATTTTGACAACCCTCGATAGTAGTATGCTACAACCGCTTCATTGTCTTTGCGAATTACCTCACTAAAAATGGTAATTGCTTCGCCATAGCGGCCTTCCTCGTAAAGGCTAATACCTTTATTGGTAAATCCATCAAAGGGTAAGTTTATAATTTTCATAATTGTCTCCTTATGTTGTTTGGCACTACTCAGTGTTGTTCTCTATTGTGCACGCCAATGATAGATAATACCATCAGTGTTTTAACTCAACGAAAATATGTCAGACATCAAAGTGGCAGTCCCAAAGGGATGGAAGGTGTATAGTTTATTTCCAATCCCACTCCAAGCCACAGAGGGGCGAAATGTGTTTTAGCAAGAGATTTTAAAATGAAAATGAAAAGCATCACGACTCAAAAAACTGTCCAAACTATAGTAAGTACTATTTCAGTCTTTTCACCTGCACTGCCTTATCAACTCCTTCTACTATCATCTTGTATACGCTACCTGATTTGTAAATCAATACTTCTGGTCGATAACGATAGCGATAACGATAGTAATACTTTGTTTGTTGCCATATCTGTCCATTTGATAGTTTTACGATAGTTTCTCCATCCCATCCGTTAAATGTTCCATCAACTTTACTCTCAATAACAGGTGGAGTCTTAGGAAAGGTTAGTGATGTGCCTCCACTTAATAACTTATCAACTGAGGTTAGAATACGTAATGGTATAAATGTTGTGATACTATGTTCAACAAGCATTACAGGTTCTACATCTTTCTTTGTCCAGCGTTTGCCAACGGTACTCCCACTATAGGGCACAAAACCACCAATACCAGGCTTTACTAAAAGGACAGGCTTTACCTGATCCTTGGACCATTTGTTTCCAATTGAACTGCCGAACATTGGTTTGAAACTTCCAATGCCAGGTTCGACGATAACTACTGGTGTAACATCGGATTTCTTCCAACTTACCCCTAATCCTGCTCCGATTGCAAGACAGCAGATACTCATCAAAAGAGGGATAGTGAACGCAGTTGTACGAACTTTTTTACAGAAGTTTTTCATTATGAAATCTCCTTAACTCTTGTTAATAGATTATTCAGAATATCAGTTTTGAATTAAAATAAACGATATAATGTGATTGAGAGAGTGCTTATCAAGTATTCCTACTCACTTATTGAGAATACGCAGTGCTTCCTCTGCGTCAGTTTTCAGTTCTACATCCCCTGCTTTTATCGCAAGTCGTAAAGCAGTGCGGATGTCTTGCTTCGCTGCCGATGTTCGACCTAACCCAGCCTTCGCAAGTCCCCGATCGTAGTATGCATCGGCATTATCAGGATTGAGCCGAATAGCGATGTCAAAATCCGAAATCGCAGCAGTGTATTGTCCTAACTTGCCCTTCGCAAGTCCCCGATTGTAGTATGCATCGGCAAAATCAGGTTTTAGTCGGATTGTTGTATCAAAATCTGCAATAGCATCAGCGTGCTGTCCTAACTTGCCCTTCGTAATTCCCCGATTGTAGTATGCATCGGCAAAATCAGGTTTTAGTCGGATTGTTGTATCAAAATCTGCGATAGCTGCGGTATATAGTTCTAACTCTATTTTCGCAATTCCACGATTGTAGAATGCCTCAGCAAAGTCGCTTTTTAATCTAATTGCTGTGTTAAAATCTGCGATAGCTGCGTCATATTGCTTGAGTTGTATCTTTGCAGCCCCTCGATTGTAAAATGCGAATGAATTATCAGGTTTTAATCTAATTGCAGTGTCATTATCAGCAATAGCAGCTAAGTACTGTCCAAGATGATGCTTTGCAGCCCCTCGATCAATATAATATTGTGCCATATCTGGTTTTAAACCTATAGCCATATCAAAATCTTCAACAGCAGCAGAATATTGTGTTAATTTAACATTAACAAGTCCGCGCATATAGAAGGCATCAGAAAAATCTGGTTTTAATTGCGTTGCTATATTAAAATCTATGATAGCAGAATTATATTGTCCAAGTTTACCCTTTGCAATGCCGCGATTGCAGTAAAAATTGGCATCAATGGATTTTAAACGAATTCCCTCAGTATAGTCTGTAATAGCATTCTCATAGTCTCTTAAAACAAATTTTGTATTACCCCAATTAAAATAGGTTTCTGCGGAGATGAAGTCGCTACCTTGATCTAAGTTTTTTGATGTGTATGGTTGATTTAGCAGTTTCTTGAGGTAATTTGAAGGAATTATTAAATTCAGATTCTGTAGACCTTGTAGTGTTATAAAAGATACTCCAATGACTTCACCTTTATTGTTTACAACGGGACCACCGTTACTCCCTGGTGAAATCGGTGCGGTCATCTGTAGTCGTTCTTTTGTGTATTTATCGCGACGACTACTAATAATACCATCCGAGAATGTGCCTTCCAGTCCTTTGGGATTGCCAGCAACGTAAACCGTCTCACCAATCTTTACTATGTCACTGTTACCAAGATAAAGTGGCTTGATACCGTAAGAAGTGACCTTTAGAAGTGCGAGGTCATTTGTTTTGTCTGTTCCTGTAACGCCTTCAATATTGTATGTGGTGTATTTGCCAACTAACTTTGCGGTGCCTTTTGCAGCACCTTCAATCACGTGGTAGTTAGTTGCAATTAGGTTGGGTTTTACAAAAAACCCGCTGCCGATGCCCAAAGTTTTGCCATTGTTATCTTTCATTTCCAAGTATACTGTTGCTGCTAATGCTTTTTCAGCAATATCTTCAGCTGGTAGCGTTGTTTGGGCAAATGCGGTGCTTATTGTGAAAAAGAGGAGTAAAACTACAATAGCGGATAATTTCTGTCTATATTTCATAAGGTGTTCCTTGTGAGCGTTACTTATTTTAGAGTTGCTTTTTTGATTCTTAAATCCGAATTAGAATGTCTATAATTTTGTGATTCCCTCATCTTTTTCAATAGTTTACTTGGTGAAGAAATGTTTGAGAACAATGTTCGATTCAATTTCACCATCACTCTTACTAATAGTTACAATTTTTACGGGACCAACATTTTTCGCAAGCCAGATTGCGTAGTCATCTTCATAAGATTGATGAACTTGCACATTGATGCGAAAGCAATTTTGGAATATACCGGCAGGTGTGTTGACATTTTCTTGTGCTACGACTTCTGCCTGACCATCTCGTCCTTGCCACGTTGTTCCAACTTTTATCGGTGGACTAAAAATCAATTCACCTTGTAGGTCTTTTAATGTTTTATGGAATAATAAGAGATCATTGGCAGCGCGTGACAGATAACTGCTATCATAATGTCCATAATCATCTGTTGTTGAGACGGAGAATACAGTTTTGCCGTTAGCCAACAATGTTGTCCCAGTGATTGAAATGTCCCTTGTGTCATGCGGATCGTCAGGCAAAACGAATATCCAAGTATTTCCTACTTCAATTGGCAGATAGTTTGGCGTTATTGTTAGGGAATCGTTATCTTCACCGCATGCCATGAGCAAACTTATCAACACCACGCATGTCGTGATATAGATGATTACGTTGTTAGATTGATGTTTCATGTTCGTTTATCCTATAAATACAGTAAGAGTTCTGTCTGGGTATGATGGATTGAGCCGTAACGCCTTGTCTACTTGGATCTTGGTATCCATCAACACTCCAGTTTCCATGTAGCTTTGTGCGAGATTGTAATGAGCGATGGCATGGTTCGGTGATGCTTTCAGCACTTTCTTGAATGCTGTTTCGGCTTGTGGATATTGCTTATTTGCGAGGAATACGATACCGCGTTCCAACTCTGTGTCAATATCAATATCAATATCATTTTCTTTGGGGGGTGCTTTCTCTTTTTCAGGAAGGGTCGTCGAGTTAGGCTGCTTTGGCGTATCTTCTTTTTCAACGGGTTTCTCGATCCCATCGGGCTGTTCCGTCGGAAGGACAGCCACCTGTGGGGTTGCGGGCATACTCGGTTCAATGGCTTGTAGAAAGGAGAGTATAGGTTGGTAGGTTATATCAATCCGTAGTGCTTCTCTTGCAGCGTCTTTGGCGTCTTGGAGTCGTTGCTGCTGTAAGTAGGCAAGGGCGAGGGCATGATAGGCTTCAATAAAATCTGAATCAAGGGATATAGCCTGCTCAAAGTGTGTTACTGCCTCATCATATTGTCCTTCTCTGAGATATGCGTTCCCTAATGTGTAGTGTCCATCTCTGATTTCGTTCATAGCACTTGTTCTCATTATGGCTATGTGGCTTTTATCGCAGTAAAAGTTTCGTCTTCAATGTTTATGACGTACATATTAGTTTTTGTTCTCTAATATTTTCATAGTTATTTCTCTGAAGGGTTCTAAATGTTTAACATCAAATTCAGCCACAATTTCTTTACAAGTAGCTGGTAGGTTGTTGTTTGGTATGTTAACAATTAACTCTAAGCCAGGTCTGTTGTAAACATCTCCCAAAGATTCAGACCATTCTTTAGCAATTTCAAACCTTTTAGTTTTCCTTTTTAGGAATTCTTTGTCAGGTAGGTTCCGATAGTTCGGTTCAATAGTTGTAGCATATAGAGATATAGCTGACGATATAAATGCATGCAAGTCACCTTCTTTATACAATTCCATGATTGCAATTGAAGTTTGCCCAGTTTTTTTTTCAGTTGATTTAGATGTGTGAGGAATAGCAAGAAGAATAAGTCTGAATCCATTGTGTTTCTCGTCAACAATGTCTACGTCTCCCAAACTGCGTAATTCTCGCTTGATGTGACTTTCTATCATAGACTTTGTGGTATTGTCGCTGCATGATACGTTTACGTGGACTTTAAACCTTCCGTTTTGTGCCTTTGGCTTTTCTTCCTTTGTAGTGGTAGCCGCCGTTGATTCGGTCATGGTGTCCGCCGTATTGTCGGTTCTGCCAGAGTGTGAGTTTACCAGCATTCCTGAAAGCAGCAATACTGCAAAAGTGACTGAAATCTTGAATATGCTTTTTAACATGATAGTTCTCCTTTTGTGTGTGTGTTTTTGTGTCCGAGTATTGACACAATGGATTTTAGGAGTGTGAGCCTTGCCATCGCTTATTTCCTCTGGTTTGACGTGTTGATTTTGGTTCATAGTATTTGATCACGACTCAAGTTCTATTTCAACTTTTATCATATCATATATATATATAGAAATTATTGACTATGCCTGCGGTGGCGTTAGCATTTCGGCAATGTCTGCGGGTAGTTTAACGTTATACTCCTGCTCAAAATCTGAAACGCTTTGAGAGTCTTGACGAAATAAGAAGGTAAGAAATTTACCCATCTTTTTATCTATCTCTTTGCCAGCCTCAAAGTCCAATTTCGCTTTTTCCCAATCTTGCAGGTGTAACAATGCAATACCTCTAATGATGTATGGCATGGAATCCTGTGGGTTGTTTTGTATCAAACAATCGGTATCTTCTATAGTGTCCGTGTACTGCTTTTTGTAGAAAAAAGCAGCACTGCGAAAAAGGTATGCCTTATAATGATCAGGTTGTAGTAATATTGCTTTGCTACAGACTTCAATTGTACAATCGTATTCTTCGAGATATAAGTAGTATTGACCCTGTTCCACATAACATCTAACCTCATAAGGTGAATACTCTAACCTTCTTGTATAACCTGCGATCAAATCGCGCCATGCATCTTTTTCTTCTTCTTCATCTTCGGCAGTCGGGTCATTGTCCGCAATGTGTTCCAATTTTATTTCTGCCAAAACAAGTGGAAGATTTGCTTCGTTTGAGCGACGCAATTCTTTATTTCGAATGAAGCCATGTAGATCGTTGAAGATGCTTTGTGTAGATATATCTTGGAAATTCCGCAGATAAATGAGTATCCACTGTTTTAGATTGGCAGAAACAGTAATAGTGTCGAAGTCGTTAGGTTCAATATATCCTTTATGAGGCTGCGTGAATATACTTTTTTGTGCCGTAACGCGATTGACAGGTTCCAAAGGTTGCTTTACTCTGTATTTTTTATCAATATCTTTCGTTCTTGGCAACACAATAACCCTGCCATCTTTATCATGAAAACCGTTGCATGCAAAGAATAGGGCTATGTGGAAGTCAGTTGTGAAGTCTATGAGGTTGGTTTCATCGCCATAGTGCTGCAGCTCCGTTAAAAGTTCAAAGTTCCCTTTTTTTTGATCATGGATATGGTTACGAGCATTTTCCAGATTCGACCTATTTAAACGTTTTAAATCATATTCCCCTGAATCAAATTTTAATGGAGAAGGGCGATAGAGAGCAGAGGATACTTTATCATAGTGTTCAGGTTCACCACGATAAATACAGTTGCCATTACCTGATTTCTCTACTATCTTACGGATGAGTTCAGAAATTCTGTCAAGAGCGTTTTTGGTTGCGGAGTGTGTTTGTGTGCTCATATATTGTTCTCTTCTAATGATTTATATCTCCTTTAGAAATCTGTGAGCTCATGTTCAAATATAATCGTGGTTTTCACAATACGCGCCATTCTCAAGTCAAAAACACTTGAGAATGACCTTTTGCTATTGCCATCGTAAACATTACTGATATTGCCTTCATCATCCATTCTGACATCTAATTCATGACTCACATTCGGGCTATCTTTATATGTAACAAATAACGTTTTCTTAGTCAATACCTTCGCCAAAAACACTTGAATAAAAAGGGTGTTTGTCCTAAAGTTTTAAAATATCATTTTAACTTAGAAAGGACACACACCCATGCCAGAAATTATAGCATTATTTACTGTATTTAATCTATGTTTATCCACTACTATGATCCGCCAGTTATGTCAAGTTGTATTTGCCCTGCTTGCGATGACAGGTCAGGTCACAATGTTAAATATCTCCCGTTGGACATCAAAAGGAGGGAGTTATCGTACGATACAACGCTTCTTTAGCACAGATCTCCCTTGGCCAAAGATGTGTTGGCTCTTTTTCAAAAAATATCTGTTTGATCCTAAAAGTTTGTATATCCTTGTAGCAGATGAAGTCACGGTGTCAAAAACTGGGAAAAAAACTTATGGTATAGATCGCTTCTTCTCCTCATTACATGGAAAACCGATTTCCGGTTTGTCATTTTTAGCGGTGTCCTTAGTAAGCGTCAAAGACAGGTGTTCTTACCCAATGATGATGGAACAAATCGTGCGTAGCAACGCATCAGCCAATATGGATGTGTCTGCAATCGAAGATCAGGAGAATACACAGAAAGCCATAACAAAACGAGGGCGTGGTCGCCCCAAAGGGAGCCTGAATCGAAACAAAAAGGATGTTGTGTTCAGCAATACTTTGAAACAACTTCAAACTATGGTGAAATCATTTCTCAAACAGATGGGAGATTGTATCAAACTCCGTTATTTTGTGCTTGATGGATATTTCGGACACAATAATGCGCTACAAATGGTATCACAATGTGGTCTCCATCTCATTTCAAAACTTCGCACAGATGCTGCGCTCTATTATCCACCAACGACACCGTATAAAGGTCGTGGACGCCGCGCCCTCTATGGGGATCGTTTCAATCCACAACAAATGGATAACAAATGGCGTGTCTCTGTTGAAACAACCGATAACATCAGAACCGAAGTGTATCAAGTACACTTGCGTCATAAGCAGTTTGCGGATCCTCTCAATATTGTTTGTCTTCTCAAGACGCATCTGCTGACAGGACAAAAATCACACGTGTTATTGTTTAGTTCTGACCTAAAACTGAGTGCTCTAAAGATGATTGATTATTACTCCCTTCGTTTTCAAATAGAGTTTAACTTCAGAGACGCAAAACAGTATTGGGGGTTGGAAGATTTTATGAATGTCAAAAAAACACCTGTGAACAATGCAGCAAACTTATCCTTGTTTATGGTAAATGTGAGTGCGAAAATGGCAAACACATTTCGGTCTAATAACACGGCGTGTAGCGTATTAGATTTGAAAGCAAAATACCGAGCTATGAAGTATTTAGAGGAAACATTAAAAATACTTCCGCAAAAACCTGAACCTATTGTTATTGAGCAAATCACACAGCACCTTAGTTCTATCGGTGCTATTCATCACACACAGTTAGAACTAAGCACAGGATAATTGGCGAAGGTATTGCTTAGTAGCGTGATCTTTATGAGAAATCGGCATAAGTGAATACTCGCCATTATCTGTGCTTTCTATTCCATAATAAGCGAAAAACTTATCAATACGCTCAGAATTTACCCAGTTTGCATAATAGAGCGGTCGCAAACTACTAATATTGGTTTTGACGTGTTCGTTATACATTTCGTGGAACTCATCCTCAACCCATAATACGGTATTAGTGTTATCAGATTTAGTGCAAGTAACTTCAATCATTCCGCCTATGTCACCATGTATTTGCTTTGTTTCTATCACTCTGCCAAACACTGTATGGTCACCGGTGGTCGGTTTCTGGTTATCGTAGAGCGTTATTTGTTCTTCAGAGAAACGTTGAGAGGAAGACTGATGTCCATTTGTTGGGAGAGACACAAAAAGGTGGTCGGTTTCAATACTTTGAATATAGCCTTGTGTGCCATCTGGTGTGCTAACTTTGTTTCCAATTTTCATTGTTATCTCCTTACCATCTCTGAATCTGACGATGTATTGTGTAGAGAATTCGTCATCCTCATTATGGTGTTTTTTATGTTCTAATAAGTTTGATTTTAGCATTGTGGGTTCTCTATGTCAATACAAAAAGGTGCTGTGCGAGGGCTATCAAAACAAAAGGAGGCAAGGGACATGCTGTCCGTGCCTCCTTTGTTAGTTGTGTTGAGTTGTTTATTTCTTACCTTTACCACCAGATGATTTACTACCACCTTTAGCCGTGTTATTACTACGACCACCACCAGACTTATTACCGGTTGTTGATGGCTTGTTCTGCGGATACTGGGTGTTTCCACCTTTTCCACCTTTAGATTTTGACATACTTTTCACCTCCTTTGTGTCTCGTTTAACATACGATTAACGGCATAAAGTGTGGGTGGGTTTACGTTGTTATTTCAATGTTTAAAGTTGCCCTCTTTATTTTGATTTTATGCGTGGATTGCAGAGTTTTCTTTTTATTTTGTGTCCGCATTATAAGTAGAATTTCCGCTTGGAGGGTCATCACAAATCTTGAATGCCGTTACGGCAGCAGCGACTGCTATTGCTTGTCTTATGCTTATTTTATATTCATGTTCAGGAAACTGAACAGACTGCTGAATATGATTATATACATCTTTCGCATTTTTGTATTGGTATCCTATCGGAGTATGTAATATCATTTCAAAGATATAATGTCACATTGATTGTGGAGATTCTGCAGTGGCAATCTCAATGTCGCGACCCGGAGGTCGCTCCTACAGAAGATAGTTTCCAATAATATTCAATTTCATAAAATTTATGTAATGAAATGGTATTACATAGCACTCCGCTGGAGTGCGAGAATGTATTGATAGTGTTTTCTATAGACATAGCACTCCGCTGGAGTGTAATACCATTTCTAAAATATACTGTTGCATTGATTGTGGAGATTCTGCAGGATCAATCTCCAAGTCGCGACCCGGAGGTCGCTCCTACAGAAGATAGTTTCCAATAATATTCAATTCCATAAAATTTTTACGATGGCATATTATTTATTAGAATTGGTATAAGTTGTGGTTCTTGCTCCAGCGGAGTGTTATATCTAAAAACTATCCAAACTATAGTAATACTTATATGATAAACCCGCGTCAGGAAAGGATTCGCAAAGGATAATAGATATTCAGGGTTGTTTGTTAATATTCTATTCTGCTATTGTCTTTTTCTCTAATTCACCTAATAATGTGAGCTTGATGTAGGGTCTACACGGATTTTAGAGATAATATCTAAAATCGGTAATTTGAAGTGCGGAGTGTAGGTGATACAGTTTATATTAAGTAAATTAATGCCAAAAACTTTTCACACCGTAATGATAACTTGAAACTTGACAAAAATGATAGTATGGGTTAAAGTGTCATAAATTCTGATGTAGTGAGATAGTTGGAGGAAAAGATGTCTGAGCGTTTAGCAATTGATGGAGGTACACCTGTAATCGCCGAATCAATTCCCGGTGGTATGCACGGTCCAAGCGTCATAGATGAACGAGAAATAGAGGCAGTTACGGAAGTCCTACGTAGTGGACAATTATTTCGTTTTGTTGAAAATTCTCAGGTAGCTGCTTTTGAACAAGAAGCTGCAGGTCGTCTTGGTGTTAATCATGCGTTGATGGTGAATTCTGGTACATCTGCGATAATTTGTGCACTGACAGGAGTAGGAATTGGACCAGGAGATGAGGTGATATTACCCGGATATACCTTTATCGCAACTGCCGCTGCTATAGTAGGTGTTGGGGCAATTCCTGTGATAGCAGAAATTGATGATTCACTTGGTTTAGATCCAGCGGATGTTGAAAGAAAAATTACACCACATACAAAAGCAATTTTACCTGTACATATGCAGGGTGTTCCGTGCCGTTTAGAGGCAATATTAGAAATTGCAAAAAGACACGAACTGAAAGTGGTTGAGGATGCCTGTCAATGTGTTGGAGGACAGTATAATGGTAAATATACTGGTACCTGGGGTGATGCAGGTGCGTGGAGTTTGAACTACTTTAAGGTTATTACTTGTGGAGAGGGTGGTTTGGTATTTTCGGATGATTATGATACCTATGAAAGAGCAGCATTTGCATCTGAACCAGGGCTTCCAATGTGGATGAGTGATTCAGAGTGGCAAAATAAACCTTTCTCTTGTCAAACCTATCGTCCAGGAGAGATTTTGGGAGCAATTGCACGAGTACAGTTATCAAAACTTGATGATATACTTGGACATACACGCCAGCTAAAGAAAGCATTTATAGCAGAACTCTCTGATGATCCAAAAGGGTATAAACGTCAACATATAGATGATCCAAGTGGTGAATGTGGCATCAGTGCAGCTATCATTATCAATGATGACGAATTAGCTAAGAAGTACACAGAAGCACTTAGGGCAGAAGGATTAGGGGCAGGAACTGCATATAATGAAGGATTCCCAGATAGACATATTTACACCTATTGGGATTCAATTCTCTTTAAACATTCTCCTAATGCTGCAGGTTATCCATGGTCAGACCCAAGATACAAAGGTGATGTTAAATACTCCCGTGATATGTGTCCAGAGACATTATCTATACTTGGTAGGGCATTAAGGTTTGGTTTCAATGTTAATATGCAGGAGGAACATGCTCGGTTAATGGCTGCGGCAATTAACAAAGTAGACGATGCACTCGGTTAAATATTTATTGAGTCGTTGGAACAGGGATAACATAGGTACGATGTTCAACTTCAGTGAAACCGATGATTGGAGAAAGGATTATCAGGGAATGAAGATAACTATTCTGGGTTCAGGCACTTCAACTGGTGTACCTGAATATAAATGTGAGTGTGATACCTGTTTAGATTCTATGCAGGTCGGTTCAAAAAACTATCGTACCCGTTCCTCAATTCATATTGAGAAGGATGGAAAGAATCTACAATTTGATTTAGGTCCAAACTTCATGGATCAGATAAATCGGAACAAGATTGAGTGGATAGATGCAGTTCTATTTACTCATTGTCATTCAGACCATATAAGTGGTACAAACGATATTGTAATGCCATGTCGAAAACAACAGATGGATATGCCAATCTATGGTCCAGAGCAGACACTTGATATTTTACAACGTAATTATGATTATATGTTTACAAAGGAAACTTTCCAAGGTGGGGGTGTAGGTCATTTGCTTCCAAATGTAGTTAATGGAAGATTCGAATTGTTTGATTTTGATATTATTCCAATCCCTGTAGAACACGGTAATGTTGATACAAACGGGTATAGGATAGACAACTTTGGATATCTTCCAGATGTGAAAGTATTACCACAATCTTCACTGGAGTTGCTTGATGGAATAGAGGTGTTAATAATTGATGCCTTAAGCTTTAACCCAGGACATCCAACACATCTCTCAGTGGGACAGGCATTGGAAATAAGTGAAGCATTACAAACTAATGAGACCTATTTTACTCATATTATGCATCGACTTGATCATCGGTATTTTAAAGATCAGTGTAAGGAACAGAATATTGATCTCCCAGATAATGCTAACCTTGCTTATGATGGACAAGTAATTGAATTGTAGATTGTTGTTATACCATTTCTATAAATGATTTTCCCATGATTAGGTGATATTTATATCTTGAAGTACTACACAAACTGGATGAAGATTAATTTATTAAATCGGTAATATACGGGCGGGTTAACCCCGCCCCTACGATAATTTTATGGACTGGATTACCGAAATATTTACTTAATCCTCATGAAGTTTGTGCTATATTAAAGAGATACTATTAATGAGACTTTAATTACCAGAATGGTATTAGTTGTTGGTTTGTATTAATTAAAAGACTCAACACCGATACCACTTATGGTGACGGTGCTGAGAATATATTATACCATTTCCATAAATTATTGTCTCATTAGGCGGTTATTATGGCAGTCATTTTCAGGTCACTAACTGAAAGTTTGTGGTACAAAAAAAAGACATTTTCAATTAGAAATGGTATTACTATAAAAAGTTAAACTTTATTTCCCCCAACCACCTTGCTGTGGTCTTTGTAGACCTTGTAAGATGATCCGATCTCCTTCGGTGAGTCCGCTTTTGACGATGACATCAGTTTCATTTTGTTCACCAGTTTCAATAGTAGTTTGAATACCTTTAGGACTACCGTTATCAATCATTACGTATTTGCCACGGGTGACAGTTACTTGTGCTTCAACCCCATCGGCTTTTTTGTTACCGTTAATTAGGAGTGAAACAGTTGCGGGACCGGGAGTGATACCGCGTTGTGAACTATCTAAATTAATAGTGACATTCCCATTTGCTGAACTTTCAACAGTTCCATTGAATGTTTTCTCACTGATAGTTTGCATTGCAATGGGTTTGCCAACTTTAAATGGAGAGTTATTTCCAACTTGGACTGAGGCTATTGCAGTCGTTTTTGAAACAACTGCATCTATGGGTATCATTAATACATTCTTTTCTTCGTAAGTGATAATATCTACATCGGCACTCATTCCGGGGCGAATATCTCCTTCATTGTCTTCTACCTCAATCATTACTTCAAAAGATATGATGTTATCTTGCTGCTGTCCACTTGGTGAAATCTCATAGACTTTGCCATTGTATTTCTTGGTCTGAAATGCATCAATCTTGATTTCAGCATCTTGTCCTTCATTTAGACGTTCCATATCAACTTCGTTAATGAAAGTCTTAACAACCATTTGTGTTAGATCTGCAATTGTCATTATTGGAGGACTTTGTGAGAAAGCAGATCTCCCAGATGTTACAATTTCACCTTCTTCAATAGCAAGTTGTGTTACAGTACCGGACATAGGAGCAGTAATTGTAGTCCACTCCAGTCGTTCTTCTTGATTTTTCAAACTACTCTGTCTACGTAGTAGATTAGCATCAGCACTCACTTTTGATTGTTCCGTCAACAATTTTTCATTTTCTATAGTTGCTTCAAGTTCTTGAACTTGTGTTTGCGCGTTTTCTAAGCGTATTTTAACTTCTTCTTCTGCTTTTAAACGCATTTTCTTTAGATTATCAAGGTTAATCTCCTGATTTTGTAGAGTTGCTTCCCGTGTTTTTATAGCGGTTTTTCGTGCCAGAATTGTACGTTCTTGGGAATCAATAGTTTTCTGTTGTGATTCAACCCGTTTTTGAGCATTTTCATGCTGTGATTTTGCATTTGCATATTGTGTTTGTGTATCTTCTAAGGTTTTCTTAGATACTAAATCCTTTGCATACAATTCTTGGTTTCGATCTAATTCAGACTTTGAAGAATCTAAAGAGACCTTAGAAGAATCCAGTGAAGTCTTGTATTCAGCAAGAGTCAATTCTGCTTGTGCCAGTGATATCCTTGCCTGTTCCAAGGCAATGTTATCTTGGTCTAATTGATTCGTCGTCGTTTGAATATCTGTTTTAGCAGAACTAATTTGGGTAAGGGTTGTGGCTTGTGTCGTTTCAAGATTAGCTTGTGCAATTTTTACTGAAGCTCTTGATTGTGTTAACTGACTATCCAATCTCTCTTTTTTAAGATCGATGTTTAATCGAGCCTGCATTAACTGAGCCTGTGCAGCATCAACATCTGCCTTTGCTTGTTTCTGTTCTTCTTGGTAGATCTTGGGGTCAAGCCTAACTAATACATCCCCTATTTGAACGGGGTCACCATCATCAACCATTAATTCAACCACCTCCCCTTCAACGTTGGATTTAACCTCAACATCATTTAGAGGTTCTAAATTCCCAGTCGCCCGAATAGTTTTACGGAAATCCCCGCGTTTAACGATTTCAATTTTAGGTGCAAGTGTAGAATCAGTTCCATTCTTGCCTCTACTCAAGACAAAAAAACCAGCTGCACCTATAAGTATAACAATGGCAGCGGCCGTAATAATTAATTTCTTCAAAACCTATTCCTCCATAGAATATTCAATGTAGCAACAATTCAACTCATCAGATAAATATAAATCCATCTTTATTATGATTCAATGCTGGATGGGTGTTAATCAGACCTTAGTGCTTCTACAGGTGTTAGTTTAGCAGCTTTATGTGCAGGGTATAATCCGAAGAATACACCTATGGCAACTGAAATTACTAATGCGATAAACATAGTGAAAAATGAAATGACAGAGGGCCAATCACTGCCTTCCCAAACAAATTTTGAGATAAGGGCAGCAGTTCCTTTACCCATAAAAACACCTAATATTGACCCCAATATCCCACCAGTGATAGTAAGAACAGATGCCTCAATTAGAAATTGTGTGATAATGTCGTTAAAGGTAGCCCCCAACGCTTTACGTAATCCAATTTCTCGAGTGCGATCGGTAACAGATACCAGCATAATATTCATCACACCAATACCCGCAACTATTAGAGCAATACCGGCAATACCACCCATCAACGCCTTCATCACAAAACCGACTTTATTTGCTGTTGCCAATTCCTCAGTAGCAGTCCAATAACTATATTCTTCACCAGTATTATTATGAATTCTACCTAATATGTTTTTTGCGTCTGAAACGACTTGTGGTATGTTATCAACATCCACTGCTTCAACACGTATACGTTCAACATCCTGGCGTCCCTTAAATCTTTCTTGCAATGTTGAAATAGGAATTATGAATCTATCATCCCATCCAGTAGTATCCATTGCATCACCTTTTTCTTCCATAACTCCAATAACCTTCAAACGGACTTCATATAATCCACTGAAACCACGCCAATATGAAGGACGGGATGCTTTTATTTCTTTTCCAACCGGATCCTCATTGAGAAATACCTCTTCTGCAATTTTTGATCCAATCACAGCAACGCTGCTTGCCGATTCTACCTCATTTTCCTTGAAGAATCTTCCCGTGGAAGGATACCAGTTATGGGATCTATCGTAGCCAGCAGTTGAGGCAACAATCCTGGATTCTTTAGTTCTACCTTTATAATTGACACTCCAACCACCCATATCATCCTCTGCAATAACATTTACTACACCCCTTGCACCCCTAAGTATGGCATAGGCATCATCAGTTTCTAAATGTTCTGCCCGGTTTCTCCGCCATCTTCCTCTACCTCTAACTGCCTCACCTGCAGCCCTACTTAGAGTACCAGATTGTTTATCCCATTCATCACGAACTATTTCCACAATCTTGGTTCCACCTGTTCGTTCTATCTCGCGTAATACCATTTCACGAGAACCATCACCAACAGAGACCATACTTACAACAGAACCAACACCCACGATGATACCTAATATAGTAAGACTGGACCGTAAAGGATTGCGTCGAAGACTTGTAATACCTAATAGTATACATTCAAATAGATTCATCGATTACCTCTTATTCTGTTCGTAATGCTTCAATTGGAGAAAGATTGGAAGCTTTCAATGCTGGATACAGACCAAAAGAAATTCCAATTAAAGCAGAGAAAGATACAGAAATAATAACCCATTGTGTTGAGACGACTGCTGGCCAATCAGGAACAATCCTGACGATTTTCACTGCTAAAAGTGCCATTGCATTTCCAGACACAATACCTAATCCAACTCCTATAGCACCACCGATAGTACACATTACAATTGATTCAATGAGGAATTGTATTAAAATATCGTACCGTTTTGCACCGAGTGATTTTCGAAGTCCAATTTCACGAGTGCGTTCTGATACAGCCACCAACATCATATTCATAATGCCTATACCACCTACAAGGAGTGAGAAACCGGCAATACTACCCAACGCAATTTTAATAACTTTACTAATTTTATCTAACTGTGCCATACCTTCTCGCATATCTCTAAGGCTGAAAAAGTCGTCTTGATTCTTATGTCGTTTACGCAAGACTGCTTTCACTTCTTCAATGGCATCTGGCACCTGATCAACAGTATTTGCGTGAACAGATAACATAACAATCCTATCATTTCCTGTAAAACGCTCCTGTGTTGTCGTAATTGGAAGAAAGACCATATCATCTAAATTCCATCCGAAACGTAAACTTCTACCCCGGTGTTCCATAGTTCCTACAACGGTAAACCTCTCAGCAATACGTGCTTGATCCTTTCTACCCCATCGATCAAAACGGTCGCCTCCTCTACCAATTTTTATTTCTTTGTCAATTGGTGATTTGGTACCAAACAGATTTGCGGCTACCTCTGTACCAAGAACACAAACTTTTGCTTTATTTTCCATATCCTCCAGTGAAATAAAACGACCTTCCTCAATTTTCCAATCCATGGCTTCAGAGAACGAGGCATTTACTCCATTGTAGCCACTACGTGTTTCAGAACCATCTTGTGTCTGTATGTGTACACCACCCCACTCTGGGATACGAGGAACAACAACTTTCACAGAGGGACATTCTGCCTCAATAGCCAGTACATCGTCATAGTCAAAGTATTCATTGCTTCGATTTGGCATCCATCGTCTGCCTACACGTTTGTAACTACTACGGTACATAGTAAATTGATTTACTCCACCGAGTTTCTGTGCATCTTGCAAGACAATCTCTTTGGCACCATCTCCAATTGAGATCATTGCTAATACAGATGCAACTCCTATAATAATGCCCAACATCGTCAATAAAGAACGAAGTTTGTTGCCGCGTATAGCAGATATTCCAACAAGTAAACCTTCAAGTATTCGCATTGTATATCCTCAGAAAATATAGTAGTGGTTGGCTTGTTAGACAGACAAGAAGTTGGAAAGTTCAGGAAATCATCTAAAATTTTGTTGATAGAATTGAAGATATTGAATTATTTAGACATTGTAATTATTTATATTTTGACGCTTTAATCATTAACCGGTTTATAGTAATTATCGTGGAAACTCGAATCCTAACCGGATAATTCATAATTCATATTGAGAGTATATTAGTCGGTTCTTAAAGCTTCGATAGGAGATAGAGAAGATGCTTTGATAGCAGGATATAAACCAAAGGTTATACCAATTAATGCAGAGAATGAAATGGAAATTATGACCCATTGAGAAGAAACGACAGACGGCCAGTCTGGAACGATTTTTGCTATCTTCACTGCGAGAAGAGCCATACCTTGCCCCGCGAAAATCCCTATACCAATTCCGATCAATCCTCCTAATCCACACATGATTACTGCTTCCACAAGGAATTGAATCATAATATCAAAACGTGTTGCCCCCAGTGCTTTACGTAGTCCAATTTCACGAGTTCTTTCAGTGACTGCAACTAACATCATGTTCATAATTCCGATTCCACCAACAAGCAAAGAGAATCCTGCAATACTACCTAATGCAATCTTAATAACTTTACTAATCTTCTCTAACTGTGCCATACCTTCACGCATATCCCAAATCCTGACAAAATCATCTTGGTTTCTGTGTCTTTTCCGTATGACCGTCTTCACTTCCTCTATTGCCTTAGAGACTAACTCTGGAGATTTGGCATACACTACAATATCTTGAATTCTGTCATTTCCGGTAAAGCGTTCTTGTATAGTAGATATTGGTAGAAAAACAAGATTGTCAAAACTCCAGCCAAATCGTAGACTTCTCCCTCTTGGTACGAGTGTTCCAACTACTGTAAACCGTTCCGTAGAACGTTTACTATCACGTCTACCCCATCGATCATACCTTCCTTCACCTCTTGCTATTTTTATTTCTTCTCCGATAGGTGATTTATCTCCAAATAATGATTTTGCCACCTCATCTCCAAGAACACATATACTTGCTGAATTCTCAACGTCTTCATCCGATATGAACCTACCTTCTTGGATATCCCATTCCATAGCAGTTTTATATGAAGCATCCACACCATTATAGCCTGCTCGAGTTTGTGAGCCTTTTGCAGCTTCAATTAATGCACCTTTCCATTCTGGAATCCTGGGTGTAACAATACTAACTGATGGACATTCTGCTTCAATTGCTAAGACATCTTCATATTGCATATACTCACTGCTTCGGACTCTGACCCAACGTGTACCTACTTGTTTATACCAAGTTCTGTATATTGTAAATTGGTTCGCTCCACCGAGTTTTTGAGCGTCACGTAATACAATTTCTTTTGCCCCATCTCCAATTGAAATCATTGCTAATACCGACGCAACACCGATTATGATTCCAAGCATCGTTAACAGTGATCGCATCTTATTAGATTTTATTGCTACGATTCCTACTGATAGACATTCAAGAATTCGCATTGTTATCTCCAAGCAGAATAAAGGAGTACGAGTAAATCATTTTATGACTGATTCTATATATTACATTAAATATTGTTTAATTTTAAAATCTACTATTAATATTGTACCAATGTAATCGCTCTTTTTAACATAATTAGACGTTTAATTGTGAAATTGTTTATACATAATTTCTATACTTTTTGAAGAGAGTGTATGAAGTCAAATTTATATAATCTTAACTTTTACATAAACACAAAATGCAATTTAAAAGTGATAGTTAAGGATAGGTTTAGATGATTTGAAAATGAATAGAAATGTAAAATAACGTGAGTTTGATAAGACACATTTTAACCCGAACTTTTAGTTAACACCAGAGTGCACAAACTGGAAAGTTTGTGCTACAAAGACTATCTTCAGGACAAAATTCTGTTTATCGAACTGACATTTTTCATTATCAAACTGACGTTAAAATAAAAAAGGCGGATTGGTATCCGCCTTAATAGGAAGGATTGTATCAACTAATGTGAAGGGTATGCTGTATCAAGAGATAGAATTGCGTAACTTGTAGCTAACACAGGTAATGCCTCCATCCATCGACTCTCTTCGTTTACCCATGAACCATCGAGTTTTTGGACTTCAATTAATTTTTCCGCAAGTTCTTCATACCAATCGTGTTCGACTCCTTTAGTATCTATAATGGTAGGTTTGCCATAAAGTCGTAAAGCTTTAGCCATGGTGTGATAATTATAATACAGACCTTGTGCGCCCATCCCGTAATTCTCTTCAACAGTGAAGTGTTTTGCGATCCATTGTACTGCAGATTTCACACGATCATCATTCTTATCAACATTGGCATATATGAAACTTAGGAGTCCTGCATAGGTCATGCTGGCATAGGAGCGTGGACTCCCTGCTTTATCAATTCCAGCTTTACTTTCTCCGTCAGGTGAATAGATAAAGCCACCATCATTTCCTGCCCATTTTTGATCATTACTCTCACTGCGATTCTGTGTCCGTTCAAGAAACTTGACTGCTTTGTTCCAAACTTCCTGATCATCATCACCACTTTCTTTTAATGCTTGGATTGCAAGATTAAGATTAGAGAGATCATGAACGGATTCGCGACTTCCGTAACCAATTCCACCGTAATAGACACTTTCCTCGTCTTGAATTTGTAAACTCTTTACGAACTCTTGTGCTTTTTTGATTACACTCTCATACTTTTTATTTCCCGTTGAAGAAATTGCCATAATTGAAATTGATGTATTATAATTGGGTAATGCGGGTTGTTTAGTTACATCATATATTGCCCCATTCTCTTGCTGCATTGAAATTAAGCGTTGTATGGCTTTGGAAATAAAAGGGTGTTCTTCTTCAGAATATTTCTTCTGTGGGTGTCGTAGAAATGCGGTGATTGCAAGTGCTGTTATTCCTGGATGATCAGCAAATAATCCATCCTCGCCTTGTTGACCTTCCAACCAATCTAATCCTTTATCAATACTGGCAATTACGCGTTTATTTAATTCATCATATTTTGCGGTACCCTCTTCTGTATGTGGATGTGCATAGAGATATGTGGAGACACATACCAGGAAAGGAATTATTATAAAAGCAATCAAGTTCTTCTTTTTCATTTTATACTCCTGTAGACAGAGTTATTATGCTAATAATGAGCAATTATTATGCCATTAAAGGAGACTATAGCACATTCTATAAGGTATAATTAATGACAGAAACTGGACACTATGTCCACATTCTGAACATTATATCAGCTGGTTTTTCAAGAGTGCATAGTAAGTTAATTTATTCTAACTGTTTGACCAGTTTCCGCGGATTCCATTGCTGCATCATAGACCTGCATAACTTTGCGTATTTCTTCAGGTCTGACAACTAGTTCAGCGTCATTGTTCAAGACATCCGCAATGTTCTGGTAATACGATTTCCATGATCCCTTTACACTTTCAATGACGAGTTCTCTGTTTTCCCCACCTGCTTCTGTCCAGACTTTAGCATAATTCTGTGGATCTTCTGCAGCAGCATCTATATTTCCATCCCGCATTGGACCTTCTTGTGGATCTAAACCATATTTAATTAATCCGCCTTCATCACCGACAACATACCAACGTGGCTTATCTGCTTTTGAGAGATTACTAATCTCAATTTGGTACCTGATATCATTCTGGAAATTGATGTATAGGTTTCCATAGTTTCCTATATCAGTCTCCCATTTTTTACTGTAATAAATATCACAGAATACAGATTCAACAGGTGAATCCCCGAATTGAATTGCTTGGTCCACGAAGTGTGCAGGCCAATCATATAGAATCCCTCCACTTTGACTTTTTACACCGCGCCATCCACCAGGTGCACCATATCGCATGATTGCGACTTGGAATAGATAGGGTGTACCAAGTAGACCGTCTGCGATCACTTTTTTTACTGTGAGATAATCCCAATCCCATCGTCGATTATGAAATACACTAAGGAGGACATCATTTCGTTTACTTGCATCAATCATAGCATCTGCTTCTGCAGTGTTCATAGCCATGATTTTATCTGTAACCAGATGCTTTCCAGCCTCCATTGCTTTAATTGCTAATTCTGCATGGGTATCATGTGGTGTCGCCAAAACGACAAGACTAATTGCATCATCTGCTATAACTTCATCTATAGTTTTATAACTTTTTACACCTGGATATGCTTCTTGTGCGGCTGCGCGCCTTTCATCATTCCGTGTAGCAATAGCATATAAGTTTAATCCCTCTGCTAAACTTACAAGATAGGAGTGAAAAGCGCGTCCAGCATAACCATAACCGATAACTGCGGTATTAATCATATAAATCCTTAATTGACAAATATCAAGTCAATATTCCCTTTCATTTTTTGTCATTCAATGACCAATCATAATCTAAATAAACCAACTTAATATCTTTCTCTAACACAAATTCTGCATCATCTGAAGGTAGGTAATCAGCAAGAAAATCTGGTACACCGTCGTAACCTTCTGTAAAATCTTCTTTATACCATTTGAATATTTTTGATAGATAAACCCTTCGTTTTTGTCTGTCAATTTTGACCTTTTCTGGATCAGTGATAAATTTCTGTGTAACTTCATCCAATTGTTCTTCAATTGTTTCAGGTAAGAAGACAGTATTTTCTAAATGTGGACAACTTAAGGATGCACACACCAATGCAAAATGGACTCTTGGATCAACAAATTCAGTACGGATGATATCGTGTTCAATTTGATTCAGTGTATATGTCTCATCTGCAACTTGAAACTTTAAACGATAGAAAAAACCTCCAAATAATTTTACCTTCCGTACACTTTTTGTAGGGTAATGGTCTATAACACCTTTGATGATTAGTGCATTATATGCATTTATCCAGAAGGCTAATTGTTCATTGTAATTCATCTCTGTAGGATTCGCAGTTGCCAATTGATCTAAATACGTATCAAAAACCTCGGAATTTTCTTTCAACCTTGTATAATCAACACGACCATCATCTACGTATCTTTGTAAGATCTGATTAAATAGGTCATGTGAGAAAGGAGTATCTGTTTCTCCTTTAATCAATCGTGCATCTACTTCTATACGAAAATTATATTGAAGAATTATACTAAGGATCGATATTAATATTAGAGAGATTATCAGAATTCTGTTGTTCATTGATAGATATCCTAATTTCACATATTTTAACATAACATTATGATTTTTGCAGGTTAAATCTAATAGCGGGTGTGTAAAGTTTTTGGCACTCAACATCATCCTGCAATTGTATCTGGATACCAATATTTTTTCCTAAGTATTGTTCATTTACCTACATCTCAACTCCATTATGGCATTGAGACCTTCATCTGTCAATCTCATAATTATATTAGATGTATGGTTATTGTGAATGGAAAAAGTGTTAATATTCATCGTATTGAGATGATTGCACTTTCACGGAAACCTTCACGGAGCATTTTTACGAAGCCTTATTCTATAAGGGTTTATAATTTTAATTATACCAATTTCCGTGAATCACATACGTTAATTACATCATAACTTAAGTGTGTATTAAGTACTTATATGTTTTTCATACGAAGTGTATTGGCACATAGCACTCCGCTGGAGTGCCAGATTGTTCCGATATTGTTTTCTATAGACATAGTACTCCACTGGAGTACGGTATTTTTGATATAGAAAACTCCAAAAAATAGACTTATCATTAGAGACTCAGTTTCCCATGAATTAGAATTGTTAATCCTAATATACAGACAAAAATAAGGTCTAAAAACAGTCATTTAATCCTAAATACTCAGACAGTAGATCGTATTGTTGTTGCATTTCTCTATGTATCGAAAACATGAAAAAAGTTACACATTTTGTCACACGGTGTGACATTGAAATTGGTGTAAATTACCCGTATAACCCCTGTCATAGACTGACTTTACTCCACTTTGAATTGACTTTTTAAGAAATTCGAAAATATGTGATTTTGTGTTATTGTTGTGCTTTCTGATTTTGAGATACCCAACGGTTATAAAGGTATGCATATTTGACGTATATGAAACTTTGTAATTAGGATCGTTTTTATAAATTGTCATTAGTTTATAGTTATTGGTTTTTAGTTTGTGTTCTAAACCTTAATTTTATTTTCATTTTGACAGATATTCTTAATATGTGCTTCTGTTTTTGTGATATATGTATTTAGTTGTTAGAGATGGATGTTTTCTTCATTTTTTTATTGTTTGATTGGTTTCATTTTCTTCTTATTAATGCCATATACTTTATACACACGTTGTTATGTATGTCTTGAAGTCCTGCACAAACTGGAAGTTTATGCTACATTATGTTTCTATAGACATAGCACTCCGCTGGAGTGTGCGCTCTGCATGTATCGGTTTGCTATAGACATATCACACCGCTGGTGTGAAGAAATCTCAGCCGGGTAGTGAGAATGCCTCAAGGACTGTCTCAATGACGAAACACTTACAAAAGTTTTACACACCCTCCAAACGGATTAATAGCGTATTAGAAACAACCATTCCTCTACAACAATAATTTTGGGTTTTTATCCAATTGGTCAACAATATCAATAAATGAACGTTGTATTTATTGATAATCTATATTAGAACAGGACAAATATATATGAAAATATCTACATTTATTGTACTTTACATTATTTTGTTAACAATTCCTTCTATTTCAATTTTTGCACAGACAGGAACTATTGAAGGAACAGTATACAATCAAAATACAGGAAAACCACTTGAAGGTGCAGAAGTTAATATCTCTGAGATTAATAAAAGACAAAGAACTGATTTTGAAGGAAAAGTCTGGTTCACAAGTGTTCCCCCTGGAGCCTATGAACTGACAATTATACATCGTTCTTTTAAAACACCGACAAAGACAACTGTTGAGGTGACTGAAGGTCATACCACCCAAGTCAAGATGTATCTTGGTAATATCCTTGAATTAGAGACAATCGTTGTTGAAGGGGAACGTGTTCCACCTACTGTGAGTCGTAAGGATATCCGTGGTAGTGAATTGCTTCGTATTGCTGGTGTAGGCACTGATGCCTTAAAGGGATTGACTACACTTCCAAGTATAGGAATTCCCAATGATTTCTTTGGTGTAATGTATATTCGTGGAAGCGATCCAGGTTCAAACCTTTATTATCTTGACAGAACTCCTTTAGGATACCCATTTCACTGGGGTGGATTAATTTCTACGATTAGTTCAGAAACAATTGAAAAAATAGACATCTACGCTGGAGGGTATGGTGGTGAATTTGGTTTAGATTCACAGGCAGTCATCGATATCCATGCGCGTGAAAAACTTGAAGAACGGTTAAATGGAATATTTAATCTAAATGTAATTTATTCCGAAGGATTGATAGAAAGTAAAATCGGAGATAAAGGTTACGCATCTATATCTGGGAGACGTAGTTATTTTGATCTTATCGTTGGTCCGATTGTGGAATCCCAAACAGGATCAGAGCAGCAATTTCCATATTTTTCAGACTATCAATTAAAATTATACTATCCCCTAAACCAAAATCATGAAATAACCCTAAATGCGTTTTCTGCAACGGACCATTTTCATTTTCAGGCAGAAGAAACACGAGAAGAAGTTGGTATACAAGAAGATTCATTTGAATCCTCAATTTTCTTTAAAAACGGTTTTAATGGTCAAGGTATTCATTTGAGTTCAAAATTCACTGATAGACTAAATTCTAATCTCTCTCTAACCCGATCCCTTAATTATCTTGATATTGAATTAGATACAGTTTTTTCAGAGACTACAGTGAGAACTGAACAGGGAGAATTGGTCTCAAGAACTGACTCAATTGAATACTTATTACAGGTTCAAGTTCCAGTTTACACCTTTCGTGAGGATGTATCATACAAATTAACACCGAACATCCAAATTGAACCAGGTTTTCTGTTTGCTTTTAGTCCAGCAAATAGTACTGAACATTTAATGTACCCTTCATTTGAAGAAATAACAGATGATGTAGAACTGAACGAAATAAGGCAAACAAACCCAGAGAATATAAGGTATGGCGATGAAGGAGTTCCTCAGTTGAAGACTGAGGAAACAAGAGATTATGAATTTGGACACGATTTACAACGTTATGAAGGTTATTTACAAACACGATATGATCCCTTACCGAATCTGTCTATGGCAGCCGGTTTAAGATTTGATTATTTAGATTTAATTGAACAAGTTTCTATTCAACCCCGTGGAAGTATAAGTATTACACTTCCAATTGGAGCAAACTTACGTTTTGCGTATGGACAATATGAACAGAGTCCTCAGCTTTCCTATCTGTTATCAGAAAATGGTAATCAAGACTTAAAATCCAGTGTAACACGGCACTATATAATGGAGATAGAACAGGAAATCACATATCAGACAGAGTTTAAGTTTGCAACATATTATAAAGATGCTCAGAAATTAATTACTGAAGATGATGTAGCAAACTATCTTAATCAGGGATCGGGATATGTAGGTGGAATAGAATTGTTTCTACGTCATCGTGTTCCAGATACATTTTTTGGATGGATATCCTATGCCTATACCCATTCGGAACGCAGAGAAAATCCAGATCAACTTTACCAACCATATCTTTTTAATAACACACACATTGTCAGTGTTGTGGCAAATTATACAGTTAGACCCGATTTTGATATTGGTGCAAAGTGGCAATATTTGAGTGGTACTTCAGAGACCCCACTTAGCACTATCGTACTCATACAAGATCCGGTAACCCGTGGACTAAATCCACTATTCTCAAGTCTTGACAAAGCGTTAAGTGCAAGACTCACTCCTTACCATAAATTAGATTTTCGAGTAAGTTATAAATGGAACTTTATGGGTATGAAGATTGGTGGCTTTTTAGAGATTCTAAATGTCTATAAACGTAAAAACACAATTGAATTCATTCTTGAAGAGGGTTCTTTTGAAGTACAAGGTGAGAAAATTGAAATTGAAGAACAAGAAATCGGTGAAAGTGGACAATTACCGCGTATTCCGTATATTGGGTTGACTATTGACTTTTAATCAGACAATTTGTTCATTTTCTGGAAAAACAGAATAATAAATAGTATAATTAATAATACTTAATGTAACCAATGCTTATATACTAATGAAAGAAATGAGTTTAGGATAATGAAGAATCTATTCTACTTACTTATATTAATACTAATTCCAAGTACTGTTTTTTCACAAACTGGGTCAATAGAGGGTACAGTTTATAGTCGTATCACTGATCGTCCTTTAGTAGGGGCTACTGTTGAGATAATTGAAACCGAACAAAGGCTAAAAACAGATGAAAATGGAATGTTCAAGATCTCAGAAATTCCTGCAGGAAAATATACAATCTCTATATCCTATCCTAATTATAATACCACCGAGAGAACAAGTATCGTTGTCGAAATTGGTAAAACACTAACACCTAATATATTTGTTAATTTTGAGGAATATGAACTCGAAAAAGTAGAGGTGAGTACACAACGCCAACCTAAAACAGTAACTAAGAAGAGTATCCAATCAAAAGAAATTACACGTTTACCAGGAACTGCAGGAGATGCCTTACGTGCCTTACCTGCGATCCCAGGGATAGGAGTTGCCAATGACTTTAGTGGTGCCCTTTATATACGTGGTGGATCGGATGAAGATAACTTATACTATTTTGACCGTGTCCCCGTGGGGTATCCATACCATTTTGGGGGTTTAGTATCCTCGTTAAGTTCTGAAATTATTGATAGAATCGATGTCTATGCGGGAGGATATGGTGCAGAATATGGGGTTGATTCACAGGCTGTCATAGACATTTATTCTCAGGATAATAGTCCAGAAAATCTCCGTGGAAAGTTAAATCTCAATTTGCTATATTCAGAAGGTTTACTTCAAGGAAAAATTGGCGAAAAAGGGTATTGGTACGCAGCTGGTCGTAGAAGTTATATTGATCTATTTATTGGTTCTCTCTCTTTTGCTACTGGGTCAATTACAGCTTTTCCACGGTTTTGGGATTATCAGTTCAAAGCAGGTTATGATTTAAGTGAAAAGCATCAATTCTTCCTAAATTTATTCGCCTCAGGAGATAAGTTTGCATTAAAATTAGATGGTAATAATGTGGATGAAGATTTTCGAGGAGATACTAGTTTTGAAAGTGGTTTTGAAGGTGCCGGATTTCATCTTCGGTCCACCTTAACAGATAAACTTACATCCTACTTATCTCTCACCCGATCTAATTTCCTTTTCGATGTAAATTTCGGTCCAGCAATCTCACTTAATATTGATGCTCCAAACTATACTTTGCGTGAAGATCTTGCCTATGAATTAAGTTCAAGACACAGATTAGAATCGGGATTAATAGTTGGTCTGGAACCGGGAGAGGTTACTGGAACTTTTACAAGAATCCCTGATGAGGGAGAAGTGGAATATGATATCCGATTTGAGGAGAAGATTAATGTTGATGAATATGTACGGGGTCAACGGATAGAAACATATCTTCAAGATAGATATATACTATTACCTTTTGTCTCGGTAGTTTACGGAATTAGGTTGGATTATTTCAATAGAATTGATCAACTCTCTCTTCAACCACGTGGTAGTATACAAATCGAACTACCTACCAGTTCTGAATTGCAGTTTTCTTACGGAATTTACAATCAAACCCCTATTCCAGCTCAACTTTCTACAAATGTCGGTAACCCTAATTTGAAGTCCAGTCAGGCAAGTCATTATATTATAGAACTCAAACGGCAATTATCACAAGACACCGAAATAAAAATGGCTGCCTATTATAAAGATCTTGCAAATTTGGTTACATCGGATGAAAGTGTTGTATTCCTAAACCAAGGCGTAGGATATGCCCAAGGAACAGAAGTCTTTCTTAGACATCAAAGCGGTGATAAGTTCTTTGGCTGGTTATCCTATGCTTATGCACTCTCTAAACGTCGAGACCGTGTAGATGAACCGTACCGATTTTATTCTTTTGATCAAACCCATGTAGCAACACTCGCTGCAAGTTATAACCTTACTCCTACATGGGAATTTGGTATGAAATGGCAATATCGTACTGGTAACCCTTATACCCCAGTTGTTGATGCTATCCGTATCCCTGATCCAAGGAATATTGGTAGAATTATCTATACACCAATTTATGGTGAAAAGAATTCTGAAAGATTACCACCTTATCATAGATTGGACATACGTATTAGTAAAGTATTCCAATTTAATAGTTGGGATTTAGGAATCTTTTTCGAACTTCTAAACGCGTATAATAGGAAGAATCTGTTGAATTATAGATATGAAGATGACTACAAGACCAAAGAAGCCATCAATCAACTTCCAATTATCCCTTATTTAGGCATAACAGCAGCATTCTAACGGTGTTATACGTGTTTCCTACTCTAAAAGTTTGCATATCCGTAATTATAAACATCCTATTCGTATCATTCTGTTTGTCTACAAATGCATCAGAAACTGACGATATAATTACCTTGCCTCCTATTGAAATCACCGCGGAGAAAATAGAGAAGAAACCTAAGAATACACTTAAAGGTTCCATATTCAACACGCTGGTTGGAAGTGGTGGAGACCCACTTAGAGTATTAGATATTCTTCCAAGTGTGGGTGTATTAAATGACTTTACTGGTATCCTATCAGTGCGTGGTGGTGGTCCTGAAGATAATCTATATTATTTCGATAGACTTCCTTTGGGATATCCATATCATCTCTATGGAATAGTTTCTACTGTCAATGCAGATGTGATACAAAAAGTGGAAGTTTACCCAGGTGGATATGGTGCTGAATTCGGATCAGAATCTCAAGCAGTAATTGATATATATTCCAGAAGTAGAACTGACAAGACTATAGGCACAAACCTTAATCTCAATCCAGTATATTCACAAGCATTTGTTGAAGGGAGTATAGGTGAACGAGGTTATTACTATGTTTTCGGTCGCAGAAGTAATATGGGACCCCTATTTGATTTATTATCAACTTCGTTAGAAATCGAGAGTGATTTTGTTGTTCAAGTACCAAGGTTTTGGAGTTATCAAGGAAAAGGGGTATATCAGATCAACAAGACACATAGAGTGGAATTAAATGCATTTGGATCGGATGATTCCGCCCAATTCCGTTTTGGTGCAGATGAAGTATCAGAGAGTGATCTTCGGGGTCTATTTACTTCTGACAACCCATTTGATTCACAAGGGATTCACCTATATTCTGAAAAGGAAAAGAAATTTCGGTCCGTCATATCTTTAACTCGGTCTTTCTCACGGTCTGAACTTGAATATGGAGAAGGTTATTTTTATCGGAACGCGGATAGTGTTTTCTCACTAAGAGCAGACCTACATTATTGGATTAATAATCCAATAACGTTATTAGAATCAGGCTTTGTTTTATCTATTTTACCATCTAATATCATTAGTATTGGTTCACGACCACTTGAAGAAGGAGATTGGGATTATAACATTAGATTAAAAGAGGATGGCGAGAAAATCCATACAAGCATTTCTGAGAAAATGCATCGTTTGGAAGGTTATAGTCAATTAACAAAGGATATATTCTCATCAACCATAGTAAATATATATAGTTCTATCGGTATGCGTGGAACATATTTCAATCTAATTGATACTTTTTCATTACAGCCGCGAGCCTTATTGGGTTTGACGTTTGGACCTAATTTCACTGGCAACCATAATCTATCATTATTACCAATAGACATCCGTTTTCAGTATGGTAATTATGTTCAGAATCCACAATTTTATCAACTCGTACTTGGTGATAAGAAATATGCTATCTCTCCAAGTTTAGCAAGACATTATGTCGTGACTATGGAAAAAAGATTAACCAATGAGACAAGAGTTGAAGTCGCTACCTATTACAAACAACTACTTGATATGATTTCTTTCGATATAAATGATAGAAGTTATAGAAACCAACGTATTGGTTCTGTTACAGGATTTGAATTTTCGTTAGAACACCAAATCGGAGATGTGTTACGAGGATGGGTGGCTTATTCCTATACCATTTCAAAACGACAAGATACACCTTATGAGAGAGAAAGAGAGTATATGTTTAGTACACCCCATGTTTTTTCTCTTAATCTCAATTATACATTCCACACACTTGATATTGGAGCAAATTGGAGATATAAGAGTGGTGTCTTGTATGCACCTTTAGAAGATAGAGAGCATTATACAAATCCATTCAGCAAGAAGGAAACATGGTTGCCAATATATGGTGATCCATTAAGAACTGAACCCTACCATCGTTTAGATTTACGTATACATTGGACATACAGTAGTTTTGACAGATTCAGAGCAGGTTTCACATTCGAATTGTGGAATGTATATAATAAGATAAATTACTTACAAGTACGGTATAATTCGGATTTTACTGAAGAAGTGCCAATTGCACAATTGCGATTAGTTCCTTTCATTGCCCTCACATTCAAATACTAATTTATCATTTTGATGAATTTTATATAATCTAATTTCCCTCCTATTCGTCTCTTATAATAGACCTATATTCCCATCCTTAGGAGGTGCTGTGTTTGGCATATACTTTATCTTTTATTCTCCGTTTAATTAAATTTGGAATTCCGCTGATTTTCTTTTTATTGTTTTTCTATGTTGATGATGTTTTTCCAGAAGCACACAACTACGAAATTAAAGCATATCGTACTTACGAGAGTATAGAGATTGATGGCGAATTAAACGAAGTTGATTGGCAAAAAGCTGAAATCATTGATAAATTTATTCAGATTGAACCTTTTGAAGGTGAACCTAACTCAGAACCGATGGAGGTAAGAATCCTGTATGATGATGAGTATATATATTTCGGTTTTACCTGTCATGATTCTAATATAGAAAAACTTGTTGCTAATGAAATGCGGAGAGACTCTCGTGATTTACATGAAAACGATAATGTCTTTGTATTACTGGATACATACAACGACAAACGGAGCGGTTTTTTCTTTCGTGTCAACGCATTAGGGGCAATTCAGGATAGAGCAATATCTAATAATGGTGATACGTTGAACGGAGACTGGGATGCAGTTGTAGAGTGTCAGTCAAAAATTAACCAAACTTCGTGGACATCAGAATTGCGTATTCCTTTTAGTCAACTACGTTTTAGAAAAAGTGATCCAATAATATGGGGGTTAAATGTCGGTCGTGAATTGATGCGAACACAGGAAGAAACAGTTTGGACTCCTGTACCCGTTTCCTTTGGTGGATTAGCAAAATATCGTACTACAAATTTGGGGTCACTTGTTGGATTAGATGGAATTTCACCTTCAAGGAATTTGGAATTCCTACCTTATGTTCTCCCTGGAATAACACAAATTAATGATGATAACTCTTCACAAGAAACGATTCAAGAGTTTAAAGTCGGATTTGATGCAAAATATGGAATTACATCAAATCTAATCGCAGATTTAACATATAATACTGATTTTGCACAAGTTGAAGCTGATGAAGAACAAGTGAACTTAACTCGTTTTAACTTATTCTTCCCAGAGAAACGGCCTTTCTTTTTAGAAGGAGCCGGGTTATTTGACTTTGGTATCCCAAGACAGAGTTTCCGAAGACCCCCACCAATGCTTCTATTTTATAGTAGACAGATAGGAATTGATGAAGGAAGAGCTATTCCTATAATAGTAGGTGGAAAAGCAAGTGGTAAAATTGGATCTTATGGCGTTGGATTCCTAAATGTTCTAACTGATGAATATTATGAAGAGACTGACGAGGACGATGGACCTATTGATATACCAAGGACAAATTATTCTGTCTTTCGGATGACAAAGGACGCTATAGCAGGATCTCGAATCGGATTAATTGCAGTGAATAAAGATGCTCCAGGTAGTTATAATCGGTCAGGTGGAGTAGATTTTGAATTTCGACCTACAGATCAACTTGATATTCGTGCAATGTGGTCACGCACATTCTCTCCTGACATAAATGGAAATAATAATGCCTGGTATTTCGGATCGCAATGGCGGAACGATAATTTTAGAGTAAGTGGAACTCTTACAGATATTGATGATGATTTTAATCCTGAGGTAGGATATGTTCGACAAAAAGGTATTCGTCATGTCAGAGGTGAAGCACGATGGGTTCCCAGACCACAAAGATATGGTATCAGAGAAATATGGTCTGGTCCTGAAATAAATTACATTCTCACACAAGATAATGAACTTGAACGGTGGAGTGTTTCATATACTCATTGGACTTCATTTTCAACAGCAGACTCAATCATGTTTTTTGCCAATCGGAAATTTGAGAGATTGAAAGAGGACTTTGAAATTCGTGACGGGATAATTATACCTATTGATGACTACCAGTATGATGCACTTGGAGGAAGATTATCTTCAAGTGATACACGTCCAATTAGTGCCACAACTGGTTTTGAATTCGGTAGTTTCTATAACGGGAATATAAACAAATATTTTGTTAATGCCACACTCAAACCAAGTTACCGAATTAGCATTGATGGTGAATATCAATTTAATCATGTCACTTTACCCACAGGTGAGTTTCATGCCAATCTATTCTCTGGCAGATTCAGTTATTCTTTTTCTACAAGTTTGTATGCAAAACTATTTACACAATGGAATACTGAAACAAGCCTTGTAACTACGAACTTCTTGATTAATTTTATTTATCGTCCAGGTAGTGATTTCTATTTTGTATTTAACCAAACCTATGATACTGATACTACAACACCCGGTATATTACGAAATTCTACAGTTGTTGCTAAAATGACTTTCTGGTGGAATCCATAATAATTTTGGTTAATTATAGCATCATCACCTATTCTAAAAATACACCTAATTGTGTATTCTTGTTTTATCAAACCAATAATCACATTTAGAAATTATGATACATGTTGATTGATATATCATTATAGTTTCATATATTTTAATTAGAAACACCAAAATATTCAGATCCGACAAGATCTTATTCTGTTTAATGGTTTCTACATTAGAAATTATAAAAAGGAAGAAATCTTAGCTATTCGGAAGGGAAAAAAGAATATCTTGACAAAATAGAAATCTGTTGGTATAATATGCTGCTATAGGTTTGTATACTTAAAATCTTCAAATTAAGTGATATTGATATCAGTTCTATTTTAAATTCGTTATATTATCAGCATAATTACATTTATATACTTTATCAATTCATAACTATCTCATTAACTCCGGTAGGTGTGTTGTAAGCGCGCTATCCGCATCACGAGATAACTTTAGGAGAAAAGAGATGAGTAGAAGTTCCGATATTGTATCCCAAATACATAGTCGTAGGGCTCAACGAAAGAAACCTAAGATTAATGCAAAATTAAAGAAATTTACTATTGACGAAAATCAACAAGGTGGCATCGCTGCAGCAAGAGAGAATAAACCGCAACCAATAACTGTTCAAAAAACCGGTAGTCGTAATTCATTTTCTCTGATTTTTTCTATCGGTCTTCATGTATCTATCGCTATTGTATTAGGTGCACTCTATATTAAAGATAGAATCGAAGCTGAGACAGAACGATTAGAAGCTGCGTTTATACCTAATGATGTTCCTGACAGAAAACGTGTAATCGTAAATAAACGTCCAAAAATTACATTTGAAGCAAAAGAGCAGCAAGTGGAAGCACCTGTAAAACGGACTGTTGTCACAAATGCCGATCTACCAAAAGGTCCAAGGGATTTTATACTACCTTCTTCAGAAACAGCAGATGTACTTGACGGTACAGAATTAAATGCTGGTCCAAGAGTCAGATTACCGGAAAGAAGTTTTAAGGGACCTGTTCAACCTAAACAAACCACTCCAGTCCCAACAACCTCTTTGAGACCTACTCAACAGAATACACCGTTTGCAGACTTAGAGAATACAGCACCTTCAACGAATGGTCCAGATCTGACTGTTCCTGAGATTAATACATCTTCTGGTATAACACGACCGGTACCAAAGTATCGTGTTAAACCTACCTATCCTAAAAACGCAAGAAGGGCAGAAAAGGAAGGAAAAGTATTTCTTAAAGCAATCATTACTGTTGAGGGAATTGCGAAAGATATTGTTGCAGAGACAAATTTGGGATTCGGTTTTGAGGAAGCAGCCATCGCCGCATTGAAGAAATTTAAGTTTACACCTGCAAAGGAAAATGGGAAAGCAATTGAGTATGCTGTTAGGATTCCTTTTGAATTCAAACTTGAAGATGATTGAGATGACTAACGCTTCATACAAAAACTACATGGTCAAAAATTATTAGTATTACCTTAGTTTCAGAATCCCTTTTCCAGCAAAATTCCGTAATAGATTGACAATAGATTGCCGCGCGGTATTACTTATCTGCTTTTGTTCAAACGTCAGTTGTTTTATCTCAGATTCCACATTCGTAATCTGTTCAGGCGACATATTCTCAAAGAATCTTTCTACTAAGGGTTCCGTTGCATCGTGAAGAGCTATTGCCAATGTGTTCGGTGCAACAACTTGTAATACTGTTAGAATAGCTTCCTTTGGGATGTCAACAATATCCTCAAAAGTAAATAAATGATCACCCACTGTATGTGCTAATTCAGGATTGCTATCTTGAAGCAATTCCATTAGTTTATTCTGTTTTTCAATGTCAACTTGTTCTAATAGTTTGGCAAGGTTTTTTGCTCCATTTCCAAAGAACAGTGTTTTTTCAAGAACTCTTTTAATTCTATCTGTAAAGTCATTCCAAATTTGTCCTGCTTCTTCAGATTCTACCATTTCTGTTGAAGCGATTTTCTCACTAACTCTTACCTGTTTTGCAAATGAAAGTTCAGCAAGAATTTGCTGAGCATAATTTGCTAAATTCTTTTCTGCATCCGTTTCGGTATTGTCATTTTCCGATTGAGTTAGTGTTTTGTGTATTACATCCGATTCATCTGCAGGAATTCCAGAACTTACCTTATCCATAAGTAGTAAGAATACTGCTATTTCATTATTATCTATCTGTTCAATTGCGCCCATAATTATAGGTAATGGAGTATTCCTAAAAATCTCAGTCAATTCTTGGATTGATTCCTCACTTATAATTGCCCCATACACAGCTCAACTCCCTTTTCGCCTGGAATAATTTCTCCTAACTGTATCGGTGTTTCATCAATATCCTTTAGATATGCCAATACAGTATTAACTGTGTTATCTGAGACAACAATTACCATACCAATCCCCATATTGAAGACTCTATACATTTCAGATTCTTCAACATTACCTTCCTTTTGAAGTATTGAGAAAATAATTGGAACATCCCAACTATCCTTTTCTATCAATACCCGGCATCCATCAGGAAGAATCCGATTTACATTGCCAGGTAATCCACCACCTGTAATATGAGCTAAACCTTTAATCTCACATTTTTGACGTAGTAATTGGATACATTGGACATAACTCCTATGAGGTATAAGTAATTCCTCTCCAATGGTTGAATCCAAGTCTGAATGATAAGTATCTACATTATATTTACATCGGTCAAATAAAATACGTCTTGCAAGTGAATATCCATTTGTATGAAGTCCAGCAGATTTTAAACCTATCAGTTTGTCCCCAGGTTGAATATTGCTTCCTGTAATCAATTCATCTTTTTCAACCACTCCTACGATTGTACCAACAAGGTCATATTCTCCAGGTGTATATAATCCGGGAAGTTCTGCCGTCTCCCCACTAATCAATGCACATCCAATTTCTCGGCAACCCTTTGTAAGTCCTATAATTATCTGTTCGATAACATCGGGGTCCATTTTTCCTATACCAATGTAATCCAAGAAGAAGAGTGGCTCTGCTCCTTGAACTACAATATCGTTGCCACAATGTATAACTATATCAATACCAACTGTATCATGTTTCTCAACTTGAAAAGCGACCATTAGCTTAGTGCCAACACTGTCTGTACTACTGACAAGTATGGGTTCTTTATAGGATCCCATTGCGAATAAACCACCAAAACTACCTAAACCACTAATTACTTCTTTTCGGTAGGTGGATTTAATATGACCTGAAATCCGCTGCATAGCCTTAGATTCCGCATCAAAAGATACACCAGCATCTGCGTATGTCAATGATTCATTTTTTGACATTTCATTCCTTTAATTTTTGGTATGATCAACTGAAACTATCAATTCAATTGGTTTCATAAATCCTGCTTTGACCTATAACGTAGAATCAATCCCTTTAATAGACTTAATACCAAAAGAAAACCTGTAATTCCAATTGACCAAATCGTACCATAGTAATTTGCATCATAGGGTTCAAAATCAGGTCTTAACCAGAGTAATAAATCAGGTAGAAGCCAATTCAATAACATCCCAAGTATGGAATAAAATAGGATGATTTTAAGGGTAGATGTCCCCTGAGTAGTACTTAGAGAATTACGGACGGCTTTACCCATACCCGAACCAGCAATTGGGATCTTACGTCCGGGTGTCCTCAATGGATTTCTTCTTGGGTTTCGATTCAACAATTTCTCATCCTTCCATAAGTTAAGAAAACTAAATTATTTTCTGGTTGAATACAATAGTGTGTAATATCAATTTTACATAACTAATATGATGAGATTAAAGGTAATTGACGTGGAACACCTTCATGTATAGCTACAGGATACTGCCCATCAAAACATGCGGTACAGAAATTATCAGGAGACTCAACAGAATTCAACATGCCTTCAATGCTAACATATCCTAAACTATCGGCTCGAATATATTTACGTATCTCTTCTATCGTGTGTTCACTTGCAATTAATTCTGAACGTGTAGGAGTATCAACACCATAGAAACAGGGAAATTTATTGGGAGGGGAGGCAATACGTAGATGGACTGCTGTAGCACCACCTTCACGAACTATCTTGACTAATTTCCTGCTGTTGGTCCCACGCATTATTGAATCATCAACCATTATTACCCTCTTACCATCAAGTACTTCTCTAATAGGATTTAACTTGACTTTAACCATAAGTTCTCTGATGTCTTGTGTAGGATTCATAAAAGTGCGTCCGACAAAAGGATTTCTTGACAAACCAAGATCAAATGGAATACCCGATTCTTCTGCATAACCAAGTGCAGCAATAGTAGCAGAATCTGGAACTGGAATTACAACGTCACCTTTAACAGGATGCTCACGGGCAAGTTGTCTTCCGAATTCACGACGTGTATTATTAACACCTTGACCGAACATTCTTCCATCAGGGCGCGCAAGATAAATATATTCGAAAATACATTGAGATAGGTTAGGTTTTTTAGGTAAGAAACGAAATGATTCTAAACCTTGATGAATAGATCTAAAAGTAACCAATTCACCTGGTTCTACTTCTCGAATCGGTTCTGCTTCAATTACATCAAGAGCACATGTTTCAGAGGCAAGGACAAATGCTTCCCCAAGTTTACCTATCCATAATGGACGAAAACCACTCGGATCGCGAGCACCCATCAACGTTTCTCTATCCATTACAACAAAAGAATATGCACCTTCAACTGCGCGGAACGCATCAAAAATACGATCCTCTAAACTTCTCTGTCTTGAATGAGCTATTAAATGAAATATTACCTCTGTATCTAAACTTGTACTAAAAATTGAGCCAGCTTTCTCAAGGTGATTACGGATGGGAATGGCATTAACTAAATTACCATTATGTCCAAGGGCAAGTTGTCCCTCTTTATAATTCCTCACTAATGGTTGCGCATTTTCAAGTGTACTCGATCCAGCAGTTGAATACCGATTATGTCCTATAGCTATATGACCTGATAACTGTGATAATATATCATTCGTGAATACTGCATCTACAAGTCCCATACCATGATGAAATGATAATCTTTCACCATCTGAAGATACAATTCCACTACTCTCTTGACCTCTATGCTGTAAAGCACGTAAACCTAAGTAGGTTAATTCTACAGCTTTAGGGTGTCCAAAGATACCGAATACACCACATTCATCTCTGGGGGAATCATCAAAATGCATTCGTGACACATTACCTCCGAATTACATGAAAACTATACACAGCAAATTACAAGAAGGATCTTATGTCCTACTACCGAACAAACAGGTAGAAAAGAATGAAGATATAATGGTTTTAAGACTCTACTACACTGACATCTACATCGTCAAGTTTAGATAATCTATATCCCAAAATTGCACCGATTGGTATAGCAAGTATATACAATATTTCAACTGGAAGATTTAATAGCAACCAAATTCGGATTGGTAATGATAATAAATATGCTACAACTTCTATAATAGGAAGAATAATGGTAAGGATAAGGTTGTTAGTTTGAAGGTCATCCCAAGGTACATTAAGCAGTGAAATCAATCCCACAACGGCGGGTGCACCTAAAAATGCACCAGAGAATACCGGTTTAAATGGAATATTTACATCAAATTGCAGAGATACAAACCTTATACCTTGGCTTGTTCCAACAACAATGAGTCCATAGGTGAGTCCAATAGATAGGAATAACAGAATTCCAACTAAAAACCCGTGGGATACTCTGTCATTTATTATAATAGACCAAATTAAGAACTTAAAAACAAAGAAATAAATAATACATCCAACCACCGATGATACGATTCCGACTCCTACCTGACTGAACGTAAGAAGTATATTGTTCTTATTAGACATCACATCTCCATTGTTGTATTATAACTACGATTAAATATAGCATATAGAAAAAAATATGTCAAGATTTTCAGTTAGTTCAGAATCAATAATTTCTCTATGCTGATTACTAAGTCTTGCAACATCATTTTATGACTAATTGTCATGGAAGTGAATCGAAATTACGAAGTATAAATTGCTAAATAGCAGCTCAGAAATCGTCCACTCTAACATCCAATTTACATTTGCAAATACACCGATTTAATGATAGTATAATAAGAATGTCAACACAATTCAAAAGTGTTACGTTACACATGGATATACAATAATAAATATTGGAGTAATTAGAATGTTAAGAACAATAAAATACATGAGTAAGTATATACTTCTGACAATCCTTGTTGTAACACTTGCTGGATGTACTACTGATAATGAAATAATTGAGGATCTTGAACCCCCTGCCACACCCAGAGGAGTAAAAACTATTACGGGGGATAACAGTGTCCGAATTGAATGGTATCCAAATGGAGAATATGATCTTGATGGATACATAGTGTGGAGAAGCGAAGATAATGTAGATTTTGATTCTTTAACCGATCTCCCAGTAGGTACAACAGAATACACTGATAATGATGTAAAAAACGGTAGGACTTATTATTATGCCGTTTCTGCCTATGATTTCAACGGAAATGAAAGTGAACTTAGTCCAGAAAATGCATGGGATACGCCACGACCTGAAGGTAGAAACATAAGCCTTGATGACTACCAACTTGCTCCAGAACGAAGTGGGTTCGATTTTTCACATCCACAAAAAGGTAGTATTGCATGGGATGATAGGTCTACTGACATATATTTTGCATTAGATACAGAAGTTAATATCACATATTTCTTTTCGGACAATGGTACTGCAATGCAGGATTTGGGGTATCATGAAAACTTTGATGATGTTGATACTGTTCCAGAATTTGGTTATATTACCCTTTTAGTTGAAGCTATAGAAGGGCATATTTATGCATTCTACACTCCTGATGGAAACTTCGCTAAAGTTCATGTACGAAAACTGTTTGATGATTCAATCACATTTGATTGGGCATACCAAACAGATCCAGAGAATATTCAATTAGCACCTAAATTACCAAAATAAATCTTCGAATTTGATTACATTGATATATTATTGAAAATTCGTTGTGATTACATATAGATACGCATACCATTTCTGATACTTATATTCTCTAAAATGTAGCATCAACTACCAGTTTGTGCTACATTTCAAGATATGTATAACAGCCATTCATGGGATGAAACATCTTTAGAAATGGTATCATTTAAAGGATAGATAGTGAAAAGGTATCTTATTCTCTTGTTTATTATCTCACAGATAATATTTCATACTCAGATATTAGTAGCTGAGGAATCTCAATACCAGAAATATATTACGAAGTTAAAGAAACAGGATAAATCTCGAAATGATATCGATAATCCTGTATATCCATTATACCGTTCCCATTCTGATCAATATTATCCTACTCGAAGCACGAGTAAAGCAACAATTCTCTCTGCAACTATGCCAGGGTTAGGTCAAGCATATGCTGATAACTACCTAAAGGCAGTTGTATTCCTTTCAGCTGAAATTGGTGTATTCTCGTTAGCATCTTATAATATAGCACGCGCTCTTCATTACAAAGAACATAATGAATTCAGAACAGGTTTCTTTGATGAGAAAACTAATATTTTCTTAGATAGGGATCAAGTTGATTCAAGAATTACAGACCATACACTTCGTGGAACACTTTTCCTCATCACAGGTATTGGCATACATATTTGGAATATATTGGATGCATCAAAAACTGCTGAGAATTTTAATAATCGAAGAATTTCTCTCCAGATGCAACTAACTAATAGTGGAATGAATGCGCTAATATTTACCCATCAATTTTAACATCACCCAATATGATGTTATCCCTGAGAAATATAAGCTATTCAGGTTCAATCACTATCAATAGAATTGTTGGTAGGATTATGTTCTGTCTATGATAATACAATCTGGAGTAAGAAACGTGAATTCTCAGAACTTCCTTATATTTTTAGTTTTAATTGGTGTAGGTTTTACATTTTCAGATGTTGTGCCTGAAGAAAACTTAGAAAATCAAGAAATCATTGCGATTTCCCTTGTTGATGTTAAAACGGTTAAAAACCCACCTATCACAGTAGGAGAAAAATTAACATACAAAGTTAAAATTGGATGGGCACCAGTAGGACAACGAATAGATCATGTTACTAAGAAAACATCCATCCAAGATAAACCTATTTACCATATTAACTCAAAAGCCAAGACAGGTGCACTCGTAAGCTTCTATCGATTTCATAGTTTACAGTATACATATCTGAATATTGAAAAATTACAACCTATACGTTTTAGAAATCAACTTCAAGATAGAAAATACAGTGCAATTGTTGAAATTAGTTTCAACGAAGAAGAAGCAGTATATAATAAAAAATCCCAAATAAACTCAAAAGCTCCTCAGAAACAGGATAAAAAAGTTATTAAAATACCTAATGGTACACAAGATGAACTTTCTATGATCTACTTTCTTAGGTGTAAACAATTAGCACCTGGAAACATATATTACTTTCCACTAATAAGTAAAGGAAAAGTGGTTAAAGTAGAATTAAACGTAACACGTGGTGAACGAATGAAGGTTAAAGGGTTAGGGCAAGTCAATACACTCATGGTGCAAACTTCAGAGGGATCACGTCTTTGGTTAACAGATGATAACCGTCATCTACCTATTCGAATTGAAGCAGATACAAAAATTGGCAAGACAACTGCAGTATTGGTAAAAAGAGAAGTAATACGATAAGGAACACTTTGTGGTTGATTTTTTACAAAATACTGATTATTTTCAGAAAATAATTCAATGTCTTAAAAATGGAAATAATCCTCCCTGGATCAGAGGTCTTCCAAATGCATCAACTGCTTATTTCCTGACCGCACTAATGGAAGACTTCCCAAATAGACCAATTCTTACTATATTCCCTACACACCGTGAAGCTGTTCAGGTGATGAATGAGGTGGAGTCATTTCAAGAATCCATCAAAAATAGAAATGAAAATGACTTCTTAACACAGCACAATTTATTTCTCTTCCCTGCTTGGCAAAACACTTTATTTGAAGGTATATCACCGTCAACAAACATTGCTGTTGAAAGGATGCGGTGTTTACATAGTCTGTTTTCAGAAAAGGATAGCAATCAAGCATCCGATCCACAGTCGGAACCAAATCAAAGTGTGATTTTCACTACTATTCGATCCCTCTCCTATAAACTTCCTAAACAATCTATCCTATCATCCGCCTGTAGAACCCTACAAATTGGTGATGAAATTGAATATACTGATTTTATCACTTTTCTATATCGAAGTGGATACAAACAGGTTGAACTCGTTGAAGTAAAAGGAGAATTCGCTCAACGAGGTGATATTATTGATATATTCCCACTTACTTCAGATTCACCGGTTCGTTTGGACATTTTTGGAGATGAAATAGACGAAATTCGATTGTTTGATCCAACATCACAAGTATCGACAGATCAAGATACTTCAGTTGTAATTACACCTATGTCTGAAATCTGTCCAGGGGACATATCTATATCAAATTGGAAAGCCAAGACTGAATGGATGATGAAGGAGGTCTCAAATAAACCTGAGTATATCGATTCTATTCGGTGTATGACACAATCTATCCAGACATTTTCAAATAAGACTGAATCAAATACTCTATCTGAAATTGATGGTACACCATTAGATATTGATGGAATTGAAGCCTTTTTACCGTTACTATACTCCGATACAGAAATGCTGACAGATTACATGTCAGATGATTTGATTGTCGTCATGATTGAACCCAGGTGGCAAATTCGTGAAGTTAATCAAATGCATGAACAACTCGAAGAGATATATAAGAGAAGGGTTGATGAAGGTAAAGTAATGGCTAATGTAGACAATTTGGTCATTTCGTATGATACAATCCATGAGAATATAAACAAATTTGTGAAGATTTCTCTATCTTTAGCATCTAATACTATTGAAGATACATCAACAAACACTTCAAATGAAGAAATTACTAATGAAACTGAGGAATTACAATTCGACTTGAAACCACTTGGACTTGGTAGAGGAAACTACCAAATGGTTTTTGAGCAGATCAGAAAGTGGACTAATAAGAAGTTTTTAGTTAACGTCTTCTGTGAAACACCCCAGCAAGCAAAACGTGTATATGAAATGCTAATTGAAAGAGACATACCACCTGAAGGAATTATGGTTAGTGTTGGGTTTATCTCTGAAGGTTTTCTGAGTGAATCCCTAAAGTTCGTAATTATATCTGAAAATGAAATTTTTGGTAGTCGACAACGCAAAGTCACTACATCAAAACGACATACAAGTGGAGCACCTTTATTAAGTCTAATTGATATGAAACCGGGGGATTTTGTTGTTCATGTATCTCACGGGATTGCTTTGTATGAAGGTATCCGTAGAATGGATATTGATGGACAAGAACAGGACTTTCTCATATTAAAATACAAAGGTGATGATAAACTATATGTCCCCTCATATCAAGTGGATTTGGTACAGAAATATGTAAGTAATAAAGATGAGTCCTATAAACCAGTATTAGATCATCTTGGTGGTAAAGCATGGGAAAGTAAAAAAGGACGAGCGAAAGCAGCAATTGAAGAGATGGCTGGTGAACTCCTAAAATTATACGCTATTCGACAAGCAAAAAAAGGCTTTAGTTTTCCCACAGAGGTGCCATGGGAAGGGGAATTTGAAGCACTCTTTCCATTTCAAGAAACAGACGACCAACTTCAAGCTATTGAAGATGTCAAAGCTGATATGGAAGCAATAGGTCCTATGGATAGACTAATCTGCGGAGATGTGGGGTACGGTAAGACTGAAGTCGCATTAAGAGCAGCATTTAAGGCTGTCATGTCAGAAAAACAGGTTGCACTTCTCTGTCCAACCACTATTTTAGCTTTACAACATTATGATACTTTTGAGAAACGTTTTAGTTCATTTCCAATACAAGTTGAGATGTTAAATCGTTTCCGTAGCAGAAAAGAGATACAATCTGTAAAATCAAAACTTGAGGATGGTTCTGTTGATATTGTCATAGGTACACATAGTTTACTCTCAGATACAGTTTCATTCGATAATCTTGGATTGCTAATTGTAGATGAAGAGCATCGTTTTGGTGTAAAACATAAAGAAAAAATCAAACAGTATAAGGAAACTGTTGATGTTTTAACATTGACAGCCACACCTATTCCGCGTACATTACATATGTCTCTTGTTGGAATTAGAGATTTTAGTATTATAAATACACCACCAGCGAATAGATTACCAATTCAAACTCATGTGTTGCCATATAATACTAAAGTTATTAGAGATGCAATAACTACTGAGTTAGCTCGTGATGGACAAGTCTTTTTTGTTCACAATCGAGTAAAGGATATAAGATCTTTTGCTGAGAAAATACAAGATCTTATTCCTAACGCTCGAATTGCTGTTGCACACGGACAGATGCCAGAACGCGAATTGGAAAACGTCATGTTAGAATTTATTCGTCATAAACACGATATTCTGGTGTGTACTATGATTATTGAGTCCGGATTAGATATACCAAATGTAAATACCATCATGATTAATCGCGCTGATGCTTTTGGGTTAGCACAACTTTATCAACTACGAGGAAGAGTGGGACGCGCCGATGAACAGGCTTATGGATATCTGTTTTTCCCTCCTGACAAACCTATCACAGAAGGGGCGCAAAAACGACTCAGAGTCATAGAAGAATTCACTGATCTTGGATCCGGCTTCAAAATTGCACTTAGAGATTTAGAAATTCGAGGGGCAGGTAATATACTTGGTGCACAACAACATGGACATATTACTAAAGTAGGCTATGAACTATACTGTAAGCTACTTGATGAAGCTGTAAAGACTCTTAAAGGCGAAAAGGTTGAGGAAGACATTGAGACAAGTATAAATTTACCCATTGAAGCATTCATACCTGATGAGTATATACCTGAAAGTAGACAAAAAATATCTATCTATAAAAAAATATCTGCAATAAAAAACGAATCGGAAAAACAGAAACTCATAGAAGAACTACAAGATCGATATGGTGAAATACCTGAACCGGCTTTAATGCTACTTGAAATCTCAGGTATTAAACAATACTGTCATAAACTCGGAATTACCGCTATTGTCGCTGGAAATAAACAAATTAAGGTCACATTTGATGATAAAAATCCTAAAGTTGACCCAACTAAGTTTGTGGAAATTATACACAATAATTCAATTTTACAACTAAGACCACCTGCACAACTCATGATTTCAATTGAGAATTTAAACGGTAGGGCACTATTAAAAGAACTGCAACGCGTATTAACAATGTTTCTTGAAAAGAATGAATAAGTCTATTACATTATAGTAAAACCTAAAATTACCATGACCTGTAAACATATTTATTGAATCTACTATAAACAAGATAAGTCTCATATTATAAAAGGAGAACATTAAAGTGAAAAAAATCGTTATTCTTGTAACTTTATTGGTAACATGCTTTCTCACTTGGACACTCGTTAGATCAGATAATCATGATACTGAAGAACAACAGATTGACAAGAGTCAGATTATCATCGCTGAGTTTAAGTGGAAAGGAGAATTACAACAGATCTCACTTAGCGAATTAGAAGTGGCTATTGCTGAATTACCTGTCTATCGACAGCAAAATTACTCTACCAAAGAAGGCAAAATAGAATTCTTAGAAGACTATATTGATGAAAAACTCAAACTTCTGCAAGCAACCGATTTAGGCTTTGATCAACTTGAAGATTTCTTAAATAAAATGGATGACTATACACATCAACTTATGGTTGAAAAACTTACTGAAATCGAAGTTGATGACAAAGTACAATTTAGTGACGAAGATCTTCTGGAGTATTATGATGTACATAAGGGTGATTACATTGAAGAAGCAAGAGTAAGGGCTACTTGTATCACGCTTGACGATGAAGATTTAGCACATGAAACTTTGGATCAGATTAAAGCAGGAAAGGATATTGTTGAAATGGCAAAAGCACTTGCTGACGACAACAAGTTTGCTAATGGTCCAGGGAAAAATGCTGACGATCCAGGAAACACAAACTTCTTTACCAAGAGCGCTTCACCAAATTGGTCAGAATTCATAGAAGCAGCCTTTGAACAGGAAATCGGTGAAATGACTGAGGCAGTTTTTGAAACTGATGTGGATGATAAGACATATTATCTCATTTTCCGAAAAGAAGAACATCAACCTGATCGGCAGAAAGAGTTTGATGAAGTTAAGTCTGATATTGAACGGAAAGTTCTCAGAGAAAAGAAACGGGCACGAATATTTGAATGGATTGAGGAAATGTCTTCTGCAGCAAAACTGAAAACCTATCCAGAAAACATACCATTACCACCTGAACCAGAACCAGAAGAAGCTGAACAACAAGACAATCCATCTGATGAATAGATTTACACTGTAAAGGAGGAAATTCATGAAAAAATATAGTAACATTTCAATTTTATTACTCACCATTCTGGCACTTCATCCGTTTTTCTATAGTTGTGGTGATAAGGCTATCGGTGCTGATGGAACTGTGATCGCTGAATTTGAATGGGATGGAAAGCAAAGAATCACTCTTGAAGAAATGATGCAGGAAATCAGTGAACTACCTGAATATAAACAACGTCAATACCAAGATAAAGAAGGTCTATATGAATACATGACCCTTATGGCTGAAAGTCGTCTTATCCTCTGTCTGGCAAAAGATCAGAACCTTAACGAAGATCCAGAAATTCTGAAGAAAGTTAAAGACTATCTTCATGAATTAATGATTGAAAGATTAACTGAACAGGAAGTTGATCAAAAAATCAGTTTATCTGAGGAACTCTATCAAGCGTATTATGATGTTAATAAGGAAAATTATGTTCGTCCCGAACAGGTAAAACTCCTTTGTATAACACTTCAGGATAAAGAACGGGCTGATGAAGTTTTCGCAGAAATAAAAGCAGGAAAAGACATTGCAGTCTCTGCACAAGAACTCTCTGATAGAGGGGAATTGGTTGGACCAGGTGCAAATCCTGCTGCTCCTGGAGATACCGACTACATCGGTAGAAACTCATATCCTACAGGGACTGAACCGTTTATGGATGCTGCTTTCAATGCCAAAATTGGAGAAATCCACTCATCTGTAATTGAAGTCGAAGTACAAGGACAGAAATTCTACATGATGTTTCGCAAAGATGATGCCAGAGACGCTTTTCAAAGACCATTCAGTGAAGAAGATGTCCGAAAAGATGTTATCAGAAAGGTTGAACGTGAACAACGTGAGGAATTAATGAAAAAATGGATTGAACTTCTCAGAGAGCAGGCTGAAGTAAAAACCTTCATCGACCGGATACCAGAAGACGAAACCCCTGAAGAAGTTGAAGAAACTACACCTGAAGAAGGAAATCCAGAAGAAACAACTCCTGAAGAATAATTCTTCATTTGATTTGCAAGACGGGTAGGATAATTATATCTACCCGTCTTCATTATTAATCGTATAGTGTCAATTCAAAAAGTACGACTCTTCAACAATTTTGAATAAAAATTGAAGAAAATAATACTTATAGCAACAAACCTATAACGACAGATCAGAAATTAAAAAATCTATATTTAGGAATGAGATCTATATCTCTTGAAGAAGAAAGCAAAATGAATGTTATACCATTTCTAATTGAGAATGTCTCTTTTTTGTACCACAAACTTTCAGTTTGTGACCAGAAAATGACTACCATAATAAGCACCTAATGAGACAATAATCTATAGAAATGGTATTACAATTATTTTTCAGAAAAACAAACATTTTATCAAATTTGCCATAACACCTGTCACCATATAGGTCTCTTGATGGTTTGGATATTAAGAAAAAATCAGGAATTATATTGGTCATTTTTCTTCGATTCAAAACAACAATAAACCAGTAATATATCTAACAAATAGGATCTAATAACTATCAAATTCTGGAGATAGATCATGAAACCAAAGACATTCATTTATACTATACTATTAATTCTTTTACTAATCAATATCACTTCATACGGTGCAGCACGTGTCATAGATAGAATTATCGCCTTTGTAAATGATGATATCATTACACAAAGACGACTCGACGTATTAGTAAATCAACGGGCCTTTGAACTTCAACAGGTATACCGTTTCAGTGAAATTGAAGCACAAAAAGAAGCCGAGAAACAACGAAGTGAATTATTGGATAGATTGATACGTCAAATGCTCTTGTTAGAAGCAGCATTAACTCTTAAAATACAAGTTTCTGATTCAGATATTGAAAAACAGATACAAGATTTTAAAGATAAATATAATATTCCAACAGATGAAGAATTCACGAAGTTATTAAACCGAGATGGACTTACCTTTGAATCATTTCGTGAACAAATACAACGTAATCTAATGACTGAAAAACTCGTGATGGGACGGATAATTCCAAGATTACAGGTACGGGATAGTGATGTACAGAAATTTGTTAGAGAAAACCAGGAGCAACTACCAACAAAAGCAGAAAGAATACATTTGAGACATATCTTTATCGCATTTAAACCAACAGAAGAAGATAAGAAAGCTGCTTATGATATAGCAAATACAGCATTAGAAGAAATCAATGCAGATAAATCACAGTTTGAAAAAATCGCACAACGTATAACTTCTAACGAAAAAGCTGGAAATCTAATTGAAACATCTCCTGCAGAATTGCTTAAGTTTTCTAATCTATTCCTCACTACCCTTTCTAAACTTGAACAGGGGCAAATTAGCGAACCGGTCGAATCCAATGATGGTCTACATATTTTCATAGTCGAATCTCGGACTGAAGAGAAATTTTCATTTCGTTCTATGATAATACCTTTTCCCATCAGTGAATCTGCACTGAAAGATGCACGTGAAAAGTCTGTTGAAATTATAAAAAAATTACAAAATGGTGAAGAATTTAATACGCTCGCCACACAGCATTCTGATGATGAAGAGACTAAAACCAAGGGTGGGGAATTAGGAGTTATAATTCTCACCGAATTGACTCCAAAAGTACGCGATGTTATCTCAAAACTTGATACGGGAAAGTATAGTAATCCACTTGAAACTGAACAAGGTATACATATTTATCAAGTAGATGATCGAATCACTCCTGAGTTAACTGCTGAAGAAAAACAACAAATTGTTGGAATATTACGCCAACAACTATTCGAAAAAGAATGGACTGCATATACAGATTCATTGCTCGAAAATGCATATATTAAAATTAAACCTGATGCAGTTCCAACATTAACAACTGACAAAAGTATACCAGAATCCAATTGATTCATAAATCTGTGCAAAATTATAAGAAAAAGAAAAAAGAAAATAAAAGAAAGTCCACTATCCTACTTTCTTTACATCATTCAGAAAAAAATATAGATTCTGGGAATAAGAAATACTCAAAAAAACGAGTTATATTAACATCCCTTTTTCTCTCTATTCTAATTCTTTCTGTTTTTTCTACATTCAATCCAATCGCTGCTCAAGATTCACCACCTACCGTACCTGAATCCGATACCAAGACCGACACTGAAGAAGAGCAAGATACTGATTCAGCTGATATTGCTCCTATAAAAGCATTGGATCCAGAGACGATGACACCAGATGCGGATACTGTCATCGGAGATGGGGACGAAGTAATCTTGCAGGATAACCTCGTTCAAATCCATGGAAATGCACTCATAAAACATGATAATGTGATTCTACGGGCAGATCATGTGTGGGCAGATTTTAATGATAATCTTATGCGTGCATCAGGGAATGTTTATCTGAAAGTCGGTGAAGAGGAAACATACTCGGATGAGCTTGTTTTTAACCTTGAAACGAAAAAGGGAATTGCACGAAACGGCTACACTTTTAGTGATCCTTGGTATTTCGGTGGGAGCGAAATCTTCAAAATTGAGGACAAAAAATCTTATATAAAAGGTGGCAGTCTAACAACCTGTTCACTAAAACATCCACACTACCATTTTAGCGTATCAGAAGTCATTATCCGTATGAACCAAGAAATGATCGCAAAGAATATCGTTCTACGGATCGGTGGTATACCACTCTTCTATTTTCCCGCAATTCGACGCGACCTAAGAAAAGGCAAAATAGCCAAAATCATCGTTAGAGTCGGAACCGATAGTTACCAAGGACCAAATATCGGTATTGTATTGCCGTTGGCAAGAAAACAACGGTATGATGCAGCACTTATTTACGACAGGAGCGCAAGGAGAGGACAAGGATATGGTTTTGAAGGAAAATACAGATTTCGAGATACACAATTCAGAGAGATACATATTCCTTTACCACCTGACGCCACGCCAGCACAACGAACAAAGTTAGAAGAGAAGGCAAATGAAATATATGATCGACTTGAAGGGGATTACGATAGATATTGGTTAAAACAAATCTTTTTAGAATATACAATTACTGAAGAAGATGCTAATCGAGCAAAAGAAGAAGCGGAAAAAATCATTGACCAGTTGAATGAAGAAGATGGAGACTTCCAAGCTATTGCACAAAGAGAATCAGATCATACTGATACCCGTTACGATGGTGGGGATATGGGATTCCTTGCACGAGGTGAAACTGACGAAGATGGAACTCCTTTACTTGACCCCGTATTAGAAGAAGCAGCTTTTTCTCTCAACGAAGGAGAAGTTAGTAATCTCTTGAGAACTGAATCCGCCTTTCATATCCTGAAAGTCGGACGGATCCTTGATGTTTATGGTGAACGGGAAATTAAACTCTATAGAATTGATATATCAATTGAAGCAAGTAGTGAAACACAACAAAGCATCAGAGATTTAGGTGAGAAAATTCATGAAAGGGCAATCGCTGGAGAATCCTTTGAAGAACTTGCTGCAGAATATCCTGAAGCAGTTTTGTCAGAAATAAATGATGGGGAAGGTATGCCACTGAATGAAATGGAACAGTCATGGCAATACTCTATTAGACGAATGGAAAACCCCGGAGATATTACGGAAGATCGTCCTGTGTTCTCTGATGAAGGAAATTACATTTTTCAACTAATAAAAAAGGAGGCAACTCCAACTTTTGAAGAATTAGCCGAAGAGTTCGAAGCTAACTGGGAAACTTTCCAAGCAGAAGTATTGGCAACAACAGATGAGGAACGAAAAACTGAGGAAAAAGATCCTAAAATGATAGAGGATAAGGACAAAGCACCTGAAGAATCAATCGACACAGAAATTACAGATGAAACTGAATTGACACCTGATATTTCACCAGACACTATAACAAGTGAGGATGATGAGAATACACAAAATGAACAAGTTGAAGATGGACCGACTCATGACATGGACGAACATGAACAAGAAGTCTTAAAAGTTGGAGAAAATACTGAAGAAGGTGAAGAAGAAGAAAAGATTGAAGTATATAGGAAACATGGATATAGGGGTAAATGGGAGGATCCAAGACAAGTCGCTTCTGAAGCACAAAGTCTATATGCAGGTGAATATAGCCGCGTTATAAAAACAAAAAAGTCGTTTCGTCTCATTAAAGTGGATAAGAAACGCAGCTATATTGGAGATATATATTTCTACGGGGCTGACGAATACTCATTTAGTAGACAAGATGCTACAAGAATTGGAAGACGTTGGAATATGCGATGGGGACATAGACAATCTTTCTTTACCCCTTGGGATAGCCGTAAAGACGGACGACGACCCATTAGTTTTATTGGAAGAGCTGATTGGCGCGCTCTCTCGTATAAAGAAAACTTCCAACTACCCAACGAATCTACTCTCAGATCCTTTGGTATCCTTACATACGGATCCGCTTTGTCCACAGCAAGTGACAGAGATATTGATAAAAACGGTAATCTCACATATTCAGAAGAAACAATCGGGGATATTACGTCAAGACTTGAGGTGCGACATGTACAGGATTTCTCCGGTGAAGGTACAACCGCCCTACAGAAACTACCGCAATTCACACTGAATTTCTCACGAATGCGATTCAACAGATTACCTGTTTTCGAATACGTTAATGACCGATTAGTTTCCGTTTCTGATAAACTGAAAAGTGATAAACCAATACTATCATTACTTGCATTTCCTACTCTTGAAGACACAAGCTTTGACATGGACATTCAGTTCGGGAACTTCTATCGACAACAGTATCGTGGTAAATTTGGTGAAGAAAATGACGTTTTTCTACAAACCTTAGATTTAGGTTTTGATCTGCGTAAACAATCAACCTTATTAATTACTCCTTTACGGGAACTTAAATTCAGTTCCACACTGAATACAAACATGATATGGCACGATAAAGATCAAGAAAAGAATAGAAATATTATACGTGGGGTTTATAGTATCAGATCCCAAGCAACGAATACACTATTTCGTATATACAAGACCAACTATATTCCAGGTGTAAGAAAACTACGACATGAATTACAATCAACACTCACTTTCGATTACCAACCTGCAATCGATGAGGAAAGCATACTCTATCCTTTTGGACCCAGTACTTTCTTCTATGAACGTAAAAGACTAACTTATAATTTCAATACGAATATTGAAATAAAAACACGTAGGAGCGAATCTGCTCATCGTATCTTTTATTTTGATACCCGGCTTACAGCAGACTTCACAGAATTTGAATCTTTATATAGACGAAAATATGAACCGATTGACAGTGACTTCACAATTGTACCGCTTCCAAGTCGTAATCTAAATATGACTGTTCGAATGACACATGACCCAAATCCACATCCTGTAGATGGAAAACAATTCAAAATGGTTGGAATCCGAACGAACATTCGCTACACAAGAAAGAAATGGTACGTTAGTTTTGGTAATTCTTTCAGTAAAAGACACACATCGTTACGGGCATCACGTTCTATGACTGCAAACGGTCGATATCGTGTGAACCCAAATCTGGAGTTTGATTTCAATCTTATCTATTATCCAATTGAAAGACAGTTTTACTCACAGCGGATAAGTATGAACCGTAATTTACACGATTGGAACTTACGAATCTCATGGAGCCGTGTCGGAATAAAACGTGAACCCCCTTATGACACAGTTCGTCAGGACTTCACATTCCAAGTCAACCTAATTGGAGAACCCGCAGTATCCATGGGTGTTGGATATGATGCTACCACCGAAACTTGGGGTCTCCACACATTACCCGCTGGTGTGCCATATAATTCATTTGGTGCAGGTAATTCACTCGGTCGCTCTTTCTTCTAAAGGAAATAATATGAATACAAACCTTTCCGAAATTGAACAGAGATTATGGGATACTGCAGATGAACTTAGGGCAAATTCAAACCTTAGATCGTCTGAATATTCAACTCCTGTCCTTGGTCTTATCTTCCTTAAATACGCAGACCATAAATTTCATCAAGTCAGAGAAGAAATCACTTCGGAATCCTCTGGTAGTAGAATACTACAGATAAATGAAAGAACATTATTCCAAGCGCGCGGCGCATTCTACCTACCTGAAAATGCCAGATTCGAACATCTCCTGAATCTACCCGAAAGTGAAAACATTGCACAGGCAGTTACGGATGCCATGAAAGCAATTGAAGCTGAAAACCAACAGTTAGAAGGAGTCCTACCCAAAACATACAACCGACTCGAAAAAAGCACACTTATTGAATTATTACGAATCATGGAACAAATTCCGCAGATTGAAGGAGACGCTTTCGGAAAAGTCTATGAATACTTCTTAGGCAACTTTGCAATGAGCGAAGGACAACGCGGTGGTGAATTCTTTACACCTACCTCACTCGTAAAACTCATAGTTGAAATTCTTCAACCGTTTCATGGTCGTATTCTCGATCCAGCATGCGGATCAGGAGGTATGTTCGTACAAAGTGAAGACTTCATTCGAAATCACAATCAAAACGGAAACCAAGGACAGATCAGTATATATGGTGTGGAACGCGTTGCCGAAACGATTAAACTCTGTAAAATGAACCTTGCTGTACACGGTCAAGAAGGAGATATTAGGCAAGCCAGCAGCTACTATGAAGATCCACATAAGGCATTAAATAAATTCCACTATGTCATGGCGAATCCACCTTTTAATGTTGACAGAGTTGACATGGAACGTATAAAAGACGACCCACGATTTCCTTACGGTATGCCAAGAGTGGATAATGCAAATTATATCTGGATACAACTGTTCCTGAGTTCCCTAAACAAAAATGGACGCGCAGGCTTTGTCATGGCAAACTCCGCTGCAGATGCACGCGCATCGGAATTAGAAATCAGAAAACAGATCATACAGTCTGGTGTAGTAGATGTAATGATAAGTATATCTTCAAACTTCTTCTATACCGTCACACTTCCATGCACCCTCTGGTTTTTTGATAAACCAAAACAGAAGACAGACAGACAAGATAGAGTCTTATTCATTGATGCACGAAACATATACCAACAAGTCAGAAAAGCACATCGAGACTTCACACCATTACATATAGAATTTCTGGGTAATATAGCAAGGTTATACCGAGAGGAATCACCTGAAAATCTAAATAACAATACTGAACTCCTTGATACCAACTTCCCTAATGGTGAATATGTAGATGTTCCCGGTCTATGTAAAGTTGCAACGATAGATGAAATAGAAGCACAAGGATGGAGTCTTAATCCTGGACGTTATGTCGGAGTAGCCGCACAAGAAGAAGAGGATTTCGATTTCCAACAAAGATTCCAAGAACTTAATGAAGAATTAGAAATCCTAAACTCCGAAGCACACCAACTCGAAGAACAGATTGCAGAAAATGTTACTATAATATTAGAAGATATCGTATAATGTAATAATATTTAGGATTTACGCAATTCATCTTAAAGTCCCTGATAAGAGAATTTAGGAGTTTCCTCAATCATTAATGAGATATAATCAAATAGAAATGGTATTACATACAGCAAAATACACTTTAACGATGGTATGAGCCGTGCCAAACGCGCTTGAGTAGCGACTAAAAAATAATTTTAAGACAAACATTATACCATTGAATTATCGCATTAACAACAAAAAACCACCCTTATAGCCAAAGAATTATTTTACAATCAAGGAGATATATAATATGGTCATTACTGGTGAAGGAATGATAACTTATTATATCTATAATAAACTGTTCGATGAAACCTATACCGCATATATCCAAAAGAACGGAAAGAGTTGGGAGGGAACAATCGCTGAACTACCCGAAATAGAATACGCTGCGGAAACTGCCGAAGCCGTCCAACAAAAATTGCCGGATATGATTGAGCAAACCCTCATTGCCAAAGAAGAAGCGTGGGATCAGCAGATCAAAGAAGATATGGAAGCAGGTAGGCTTGATAACCTTATTGAAAAGGCTCGCGAAGATTACAAAGCTGGTAGGTGTACTAAGTTTGTGTAGGTATGAATAACTTACAATTCGAGCATATCAGAAATCCGAACTTTATGGGATTGGTGCAAAAACTTCCGCAAAATATACAAAGACGTACTGCGAAACAAATCCAAGTCTTACAAGAAAACCCTTTATATCCATCCCTTCAATTCAAAAAGGTTTCTGTTGATCTTTGGTCAATACGAATTACCAATGATTACAGAGCTTTAGGATATGAAGAAGATGGTAAGATTATTTGGAATTGGATCGGTCCCCATAGCGAATATGAAAAAATGCTAAAGAGATCTAATCGTTAGCACGCTAAAATCTGAATGTAGCAGAACGATTAACCTTTATTTTCGCCACAGAATGATAAACTCAAAGAGATAAAGTAATAATGGATATGAAGGAACTGTCTCTATTTATGGAATTCCTACTTAATGTACAATATCTATCTACACATTATTTATACTGTATAGGTTTTAAGTTCGGAACACATCATACAAGGAAATAATCGAAAAAAACCTTACTAATACCATTTTCAATTGATACACTTACATTATGATTTAAGTGTAACCGGAACAATCATATAAAGATTATGAGTCCCGGGGAATGCCTAATGATGATTAAGTTTTAAATTCGGTAATTCCCATATTCCCAAACTCGGTAGGTTCGGTTTCCTAACCACGGGGAATGCTAAATAGCATTCATACCGTTGATTCGAATTTCTAACACATTACCGAATTATTATTTTAATCTTCATATGGCATTCATACCCGGTGAATGCTAAATAGCATTCATACCGTTGATTCCTTGATTTGGTAGGGACGGAATGTCTATAGAAAACTGATCAATTAACTAAATGAGTCCCGTAGGGACGAAATGTTTATAGCACAAAACATATAATCCGTGAAAAACACAAAAACAATTAGTTAGCTGATACAAGTCGTTAATATAGAATAAGTGTAGGTGTAAGAATCAATACTAAAAATCCTACATATAGTTTATCAGGAAACAATATGGGTAACACAAAACCAACTGATTGGAAAATAGAAAAACTTGACCATCTAATCACAGAAATAATTGATTACCGAGGAAAAACCCCAAAAAAATTGGGTGGTGAATGGTCAGATTCAGGAATTATCGCACTATCTGCTATGAATATAAAAAATGGGAGATTGGTAAATTTAGAAAAAGCTAAATTTGTAGATGAAGACTTGTACCAAAAGTGGATGAAATCAGAAGTAATAAAAAATGACATTTTGTTAACATCCGAGGCACCTTTAGGTGAATCTTATTTAATACCTGACAGCAGAAGAATCTGTCTTAGTCAAAGACTATTCTGTATCCGAGCAAATCCAAAACACATAATTCCATCATTTCTATTTTATTACTTTAGCACACATATCTGTTTACAAGAGTTGAATTTACGGGCTACAGGTACAACAGTCTTAGGAATACGTCAACCGGATCTACGGGATTTACCAATTCCTCTTCCACCCCTCCAAACCCAACGAAAAATCGCTGCAATCCTAAGCACCTACGACGACCTAATCGAAAACAACACACGCCGAATCAAAATACTCGAAGACATGGCACAAACACTCTACCGAGAATGGTTCGTCCATTTCCGTTTCCCCGGACATGAGAATATTCCTATGGTAGAATCAGAATTAGGTCCAATTCCACAAGGATGGAATGTTAAACATCTAGCGAATATGTGCGAAGTAATAATGGGTCAGTCTCCAAAATCTGAATATTATAATTATATTGGAGAAGGTTTACCATTTCATCAAGGTGTTACTAATTTTGGTCCGCGTTTTCCTGTAGATAGAGTCTATTGTATGTTAATGAAAAGAATTGCTGAAGATGGTGATATACTCTTTAGTGTACGTGCACCTGTTGGGCGTATTAATATTGCAAATAAGAGGATTGTGATTGGTAGAGGTATTTCAGCAATTAGAAGTAAATATAGGAATCAGTCATTCATCTTACAGCAACTAAAACATCTATTTAAGAATGAAGATATCATGGGTAGTGGTACTATTTTTAAAGCAATAACTAAGGCAGATCTATTAGAAATAAAACTCTTGGAGCCGTCTTATGCTATTGTTGATAGATATGTGGATTTAGAAAAACCAATTTCTTCAAAAATAGCGAACCTAACAAGTAAGAATGAATATCTGCAGGAAGCCAGAGATCTAATCCTCCCAAAACTCATCTCTGGAGAAATAGATGTATCTAATCTTGATATTGATACCCAAATACTACAAGACGAATCTTCAGAATCATAACAGCCAAACCTACTCTCTATACACACTAGGAATAACATAAAGAAAAACGATATATAACATATAAATATATATTCATTCACATTTCGTTATATAACTTTCATATTTTTTCATAGTTACTTCCTTCCACCAACCCTCTCGTAAACAACCTATAAACCCTGTGTAGGACTGACTTTACAACAATTTAATAAGAAATAAGTATATTACATTTTCATAGTTACTATGAAAATATATGAGTCAATAACACCATCTATAAACCCAGTCCCAGACTACCTTAAAAGCATATTCACACTCAACAATATCAAATATGCACTATGAAAACACCAGATGATATTCTATTTATACATCTTATACCATCTCCGATAATTAAAGTCTCTTTAATGTAGCACAAACTTCCAGTTTGTGCAGTATTTCAAGATATGCTTAACAACAATTCATGAGATAAACATCTATAGAAATGGTATCAGTTGAAAACCAAAGATCTATTTGTTTACACTTAAGTTATATGTATTTTAACATGCGTGATTCACGGAGAATGGGGTCATTAAAATTATAAACCCTTATAGAATAAGGGTTCGTAGAATTGCTCCGTGAAGGTTTCCGTGAAAGTGTAGTCATCTCAGAAAAATAAATATTAACACTTTTCCATTCACATTATCCTTACATCCCACATTATTATATATATCCATATTTGTAAGAATTTTAAGCGTGTATAGTATTAAGAGTTTAGATAAGTATTGGTATCCATTCACAAATGTTGTATGATATTCATGCCAAAAACTTACATACCCCATGTAAACTGAAACAAATTGACATACCGCACTTCAGATTGTATAATAACGACAAGTAGGGCATACGCTATCAAGAATCAATACATTTTCTGTTGATTACCAATTAAAGAAAACGCTATTGTCTTTAAAGGTATAGGACTGAGGAATATAACATGTCTGAGCAAGAAGCAATCTTAGAAAAAGTACAAATCAAAAACTTCTTGAGTTTGCGCAATGTCACACTTCCACTCAAACCTTTAACAGTTCTTGTGGGTCCCAATGCAAGTGGTAAATCAAATTGCTTAGAAACACTTCGCTTTTTTAACTGGATGCAAAAAGGAAGTCCATCAAAAATAAAATCCATAATAGGGTTTTTTGGGTTAGGTGATATAAATAGGCTTACTTATCAGATAGATGAAAAACCAGAGAAACCTTATAGTGAGTTTAGACTAATGTTTAGTGTAGAAGATAGACTTATTCACTACAAGTTAGTATTAGATATAAAATCTGATAATCCAGTTATTATAGAAAGGTTGTTGATTAATAATGCTTTAGTAATAAAAGTTGTAAATGGTAATGGAATTATTTTTGATGAATCTGGGACTAATCCTACTGTCTTAAATTCAAACAAACCTGTATTAGCATCTACAGAATTTGGCAACAATCCTATAACAAGTGTAATAACCAACTTTATAAAGCATTGGAAGTTTTATGATTTTCATCCAAATTCTATGAAACTATCTATTGATAACTACGGTATTCCTAAACTTGATTATTTTGAAGATTTAGATTTCGTACCAAATCTCAGAGATTTTGGAACAGCAATATCGGAGTTGTTTTCAAGCTGGTTTGAAAGTGATCCTGAGCGATTCAGGAATGTCAATGAATCTCTCGAATCCAGTTTAAAACTTCGTATAGATCGTTGCAAGATTAATGGAAAATACAGATTTTGTATATTAGAAAAGAATATGAGACCAGTTCCATTATTAAGTGCATCTGAGGGAACTATACGTCTCGTGATATATTACGTTTTACTCAATTTGCCTGATTTACCACCACTCATTGCAATTGAAGAACCTGAACGAAGTTTACATCCTGGTGCCTTGAAAAATATTGCAGATGTACTCAAGCAGTTATCAGAACGAACACAAGTCATTATCACAACACATAGTTCACATCTACTTGACGCTTTTAATCCAGACAATATCTCAGATTCACTCGGTGTATTACTCCTGAGAAATCGCCCAGGTCTCGGAACAGAAGTCATCAATCTTGAAGATATTCGTGATAATAGAGAAGGACTTGACGGATGGATTTCAGACTTTGGTATAGGTAGTGCTATCTTCGATAGCCAATTACTTCAAGACCTAATGGAGGAACCTGTATGATTAGAATAAGAGTCTGGAACCTTGAATCTGACCAAGATGCTAACGCAGTTAAATATCTTAAAGATGGTTTACAAGAGTCAACTCAACGAGGTCAATTAGCAATTCAAACTACAGGAAGAAATGCATTCCATAAATGCCATAATATGGGAACACCAGCACCCCAAAGTCTAAAGCAAGCAATTCAGCACTTCCTCAAACAAGATGATTGTATCGTGTTTGTAACTGATACGGCAAAACCAAAATCAAGAAATCAAAAACTGTTGGATGAGATAAAAAAGGTAGTGAGTCAAAATAATTTTGCTGACAGAATATATTTCGCGCAAGAACATTCAAATGTTACATCAGAAAATGAAGACCTGGACGAAATTGTATCTAAAATACATGCTCGTGTTGAAAGTAATCAAAACCAGTTAAAGAAGGAATGGGACAATATTACTGCTCGATTCAATAAAGCATTTGCTGATACACCCGAAGATGAAGTCATACATGACTTTGAGGAGGCACTCGAAGAGGTAAGACGTGAACAAAAATGAAATCCGATTACGTACCTAACGAGTTGCCTTTGATACCAACCTAATTGTTCGATCCTGGTATCTACTGATAATGACCTACTCGACGATCCAGAACTCAAGAAAGCAATGTTTGAATTTGGAATTGAAATCCTTGAACCACCAAACTTCTTAAATAGAATTTCACAGCAATAATTCTTAAAATCTACCTGTATGCAAAACCCCTATAGTGAAGATCAACTCATAGAACAACCCGCAATCTCAATCCTTGAGAATATAGGGTGGTATACCCAAAATTGCATAAACGAATTCCAATCAGATTATCAGATCAATAATAGACAATCAAAGTCTGAAGTCGTTCTAACTGATAGACTTAAAGAAGCTTTACAACGCCTTAATCCAAACACACCAAGAGAAGCTATCAACCAAGCAATTGAAATTCTTACACAATCCCGCGCTGTAATGAACTCTGTTGAGGCAAATCGTGAAATATACTTTCTGCTAAAAGATGGCGTAAAAGTAAAAGTCACCAATCCAATCACCCAAGAAGAAGCAGATATAATTCTACAAGTCATTGATTGGGAGAATCCTGAAAATAATGATTACTATACAGCATCTCAATTCTCAATTACTGGTGAAATGTATACCAGAAGACCTGACCTAATCTGTTTCGTCAACGGGGTACCTTTGATTCTAATGGAATTCAAACGAATTGATGAAAATCTATATGACGCATATAATGACAATCTCAGAGATTACAAAGACACAATCCCCCATCTCTTCTGGTATAACGCATTTATCATCCTATCAAACGGTTCAGAAGCACGAATTGGTACATTCACTGCCAACTGGGAGCATTTCGCGGAATGGAAACGTATTGAAGATGAAAAAGAAAACGAAAACCAACAGGTAGCAATAGAGAACATACTCAATGCAATTTGTGAACCAAAACGACTATTAGATATTATAGAGAATTTTACACTGTTTATGGAAGTACAAGGTGGAACTATAAAACTAATATCGAAAAACCACCAATACTTAGGTGTAAATAATGCAATCAATGCTCTAAATCATATCGAATCAAATCATGGGAAACTCGGTGTATTTTGGCATACACAAGGAAGCGGAAAAAGCATATCAATGCTTTTCTTCGCACAGAAAGTCCTTAGAAAGAAATCAGGTAGATGGACATTTGTCGTCGTAACAGATAGACAAGAATTAGATAAGCAAATATATAAGACATTTGCAAGTACAAGCGGGGTCTTAACACAGCAAGAAGTCCACGCAGAAGACATACAACACTTACGCCAACTCCTAAGTGAAGATCATCGTTATGTTTTCACACTTATACACAAGTTTCAAACACAAGATAACACACCTCATCCTATCTTATCTGATCGTTCAGATATCATCGTAATTACTGATGAAGCACACAGAAGTCAATACGACACATTAGCAATGAATATGCGTACTGCACTTCCAAACGCAGCATTCATCGCTTTCACTGGAACACCCCTTATCGCAGGTGAAGAAAGAACACGTGAAGTATTTGGTGATTATGTATCAGTATACGATTTTAAGCAATCTGTTGCTGACGGAGCAACCGTACCACTCTATTATGAAAACCGTGTTCCCAGACTACAACTCACAAACCAAGATCTAAATTCTGATCTGGAACAGATACTTGAGGATGCCGAACTGGATGAAAATCAGGAAGCAAAACTCGAACGGGAATTTGCAAGAGAATATCATCTCATTACCAGAGATGAGAGATTAGAGACGGTCGCAGAGGATATTGTCTCACATTTCATCGGCAGGGGTTATCGTGGAAAAGCAATGGTTATATCAATAGACAAAGCCACTGCTGTCAGAATGTATGACAAAGTACAAAAATACTGGAAACAGAAAATTCAGTCTCTAAAATCAGACCTAAACAATAATCCTTCACAAGACGAAAGAAAACAGCTTGAAGCTCTTATTCAATATATGGATGATACAGATATGGCAGTAGTTGTATCACCATCTCAAAATGAAATTGATGATTTAAGAAAGAGAGATGCAGACATCCTACCACATCGTAGAAGAATGAACGCTGAAGATTTGGAAACAAAATTCAAAGACCCTGATGATCCATTCCGAATTGTGTTTGTCTGTGCAATGTGGATTACAGGTTTCGATGTACCATCATGTTCAACAATCTATCTTGATAAACCTCAGCGAAATCATACCCTCATGCAAACTATCGCAAGAGCAAATCGAGTATATAAAGAAAAAATTCACGGACTCATTGTTGATTATATAGGTATATTCAGGTATCTTGAAAAAGCACTCGCAATTTATGCCACCGGACCGAATGGGGATGGAGCAAATCCTATTGAAGATAAGTCAGAACTTATCAATCTACTAAGAGATGCTGTTGATGAAATCACACAGTTCTGCAGTTTAATTAACATTGACCTTACAATCATACAGAATGCAGATCAAATGTCGAAGATACAACTTATTGATGACGCAGTAAATAAAATCTTAATTAATGATGAGACAAAACGTGATTACCTGCAACAGGCACGTCATATCAATAAACTCTTTAAGGCAATCTTACCCGACACCGAAGCAAACGAATTTAGCGGGATCTGTTCGCTCATCAATATTATAGCTAAAAGAATAAAAAGTCTTGGGGGTCCAGTCGATATCTCTTCTATCGAAGATGAGGTAGAAGATTTACTTGACCGTTCTATTGCTCCTGATGGGTATATTATAGATACTGAATCAGTTTCATATAATGACCAACTAATTGATTTGAGTCAAATAGATATCGATGAACTTCTCGAACGATTTGAAACTCAACATAAACGGACACAAGCAGAACGATTAAAAGGGATCATAAAGCAGAAATTAAAAGAAATGATTCAACTCAATAAGAGTAGAATTGACCTACAAGATAAATACGAAAAGATGATTGAAGAATATAATTCAGGAGCCATTACTGATGATCAGCAATTACAGAAAATATACGATTTTTTAGTTAAACTCAGCCAAGAGGATAAACGCGCAGATTCTGAAGAACTATCAGAAGAAGAACTCGCTATATACGACATACTAACTAAACCCGATATTCAAATGACACTACCTCAAAGACAGGAAGTAAAGTCAACTGTCAAAAAACTAATTGAAGAATTAAAATATAATAGTTTGGTTTTAGATTGGCGGAAACACCAACAATCCCGCGCTCAAGTAGAGCTTAAAATTGCTGAAATCTTAGAGAGCGGACTTCCTGATGTATACAAGCCGATGATATTTCATGAGAAATATGAAGAAATCTATCAACACATCTACGAATCATATTACGGGGAAGGTAGAAGTATATATACTGAGATTGAAAATGTTGCGAACTTAAACGCTTAAATTCTACTTTCCTTAATTCACTTATGGAAAAATTATAATGCTTCTTAAAAACCGTATCAGCATAATCACAGGCAGCAGTTCAGGAATAGGACGTGGAATAGCATTGGAATTCGCTCGGGAAGGCGCAAAAATCGTAATTGCCGACATACGAGAAAAACCACTTCAAGGCAAATACCACGAAAAAGATGTCACAACACCCACCACACAAGAAATACAGAATTTAGGTGCAGAATCCATATTCATCCAAACTGATGTTTCCAAGGAAGCAGATATAACAAACTTGATTAATCAGACTGTAGAACATTTTGGTGGATTAGATATACTCGTCAACAACGCAGGAATACATATACCCGGTGAATCTCAAGAGATTTCAATAGAAGATTGGGATAAAGTTGTCGGTGTAAATTTACGCGGTGTATTCATGACAACCAAACTTGCCATCCCACATATAGTTAATTCGGATCATGGAAGGATTATACAAATTGCATCAATACACGCCTTCGGTGGTGGGGCAGGTCCAGCCTATGCATCCGCAAAAGCCGCTGTCGTAAATATGACGAGAGATACAGCATTAGAGGTGGGTAAACATGGTGTTACAGTCAATGCAATTTGTCCCGGATATATTGAAACAGCAATTCAAGATTATCTCACACCAGAAGAAATCCAATCCTCCTTAGAGAAAACACCAATGGGACGGTTAGGTTTAACAAAAGACATAGGACGCGCAGCTGTTTTCTTCGCATCAGATGATTCAGAATGGATCACAGGAACATCACTCCTCGTTGATGGTGGGGCATGTGCAAAAACATAATAATCCACATTTCCAAGATTATTAACTGATATTACTACTAACCAATGCCTACCAAAACACACACCACTGCAGTTGTTCTAATCCCACCAGAGTCAATACAACAACCCATCCAAGAAATACGAAAATTATATGATAGAAACTACATCAGATGGATGCCACACATTACAATGCTCTATCCATTTGCACCACAAACTGAATTTCCAGAATTAATACCCGCATTAGAACAGACTGCCGAACAAAATACTCCATTCACGGTTACATTATCTACATTCAACGCATTCAAACATAGAAAATCGTCCACAATGTTTCTCACACCAGAACCAGACGACAATATCAAGAATTTACACAAAACACTCATCAACAAACTACCTGATTACGACGATACTGCCAGATTTCCAAATGGTTTTACACCCCACCTATCAGTCGGACAATTCCAACACAAAACACTTACACAAGAACAACAACGATTGCAAACAAATTGGAAACCGATACAGTTTAAAGTTGATTCGATATATCTAATCTACAGATCACCCGAAACCGATGATCGATTTGTCGTAGCAGAAGAATTTCTATTTAAAAACATTGTCTCTTAATAGATAGGTTCGGTTTCCACCCGAACCGATACAACTACCAAGATTACACTATCAATATATATTAACGCCAGTTTGATAATGAAAAATATCAGTTCGATAAACAGAATTTTGTCCTGAAGATAGTCTTTGTAGCACAAACTTTCCAGTTTGTGCACTCTGGTGTTAACTAAAAGTTCGGGGTACAATGTGTCTTATCAAACTCACGTTATATTACAATACCTTCGCCAAAAACACTTGAATAAAAAGGGTGTTTGTCCTAAAGTTTTAAAATATCATTTTAACTTAGAAAGGACACACACCCATGCCAGAAATTATAGCATTATTTACTGTATTTAATCTATGTTTATCCACTACTATGATCCGCCAGTTATGTCAAGTTGTATTTGCCCTGCTTGCGATGACAGGTCAGGTCACAATGTTAAATATCTCCCGTTGGACATCAAAAGGAGGGAGTTATCGTACGATACAACGCTTCTTTAGCACAGATCTCCCTTGGCCAAAGATGTGTTGGCTCTTTTTCAAAAAATATCTGTTTGATCCTAAAAGTTTGTATATCCTTGTAGCAGATGAAGTCACGGTGTCAAAAACTGGGAAAAAAACTTATGGTATAGATCGCTTCTTCTCCTCATTACATGGAAAACCGATTTCCGGTTTGTCATTTTTAGCGGTGTCCTTAGTAAGCGTCAAAGACAGGTGTTCTTACCCAATGATGATGGAACAAATCGTGCGTAGCAACGCATCAGCCAATATGGATGTGTCTGCAATCGAAGATCAGGAGAATACACAGAAAGCCATAACAAAACGAGGGCGTGGTCGCCCCAAAGGGAGCCTGAATCGAAACAAAAAGGATGTTGTGTTCAGCAATACTTTGAAACAACTTCAAACTATGGTGAAATCATTTCTCAAACAGATGGGAGATTGTATCAAACTCCGTTATTTTGTGCTTGATGGATATTTCGGACACAATAATGCGCTACAAATGGTATCACAATGTGGTCTCCATCTCATTTCAAAACTTCGCACAGATGCTGCGCTCTATTATCCACCAACGACACCGTATAAAGGTCGTGGACGCCGCGCCCTCTATGGGGATCGTTTCAATCCACAACAAATGGATAACAAATGGCGTGTCTCTGTTGAAACAACCGATAACATCAGAACCGAAGTGTATCAAGTACACTTGCGTCATAAGCAGTTTGCGGATCCTCTCAATATTGTTTGTCTTCTCAAGACGCATCTGCTGACAGGACAAAAATCACACGTGTTATTGTTTAGTTCTGACCTAAAACTGAGTGCTCTAAAGATGATTGATTATTACTCCCTTCGTTTTCAAATAGAGTTTAACTTCAGAGACGCAAAACAGTATTGGGGGTTGGAAGATTTTATGAATGTCAAAAAAACACCTGTGAACAATGCAGCAAACTTATCCTTGTTTATGGTAAATGTGAGTGCGAAAATGGCAAACACATTTCGGTCTAATAACACGGCGTGTAGCGTATTAGATTTGAAAGCAAAATACCGAGCTATGAAGTATTTAGAGGAAACATTAAAAATACTTCCGCAAAAACCTGAACCTATTGTTATTGAGCAAATCACACAGCACCTTAGTTCTATCGGTGCTATTCATCACACACAGTTAGAACTAAGCACAGGATAATTGGCGAAGGTATTGATATTAGACACCTGATGTTCAGTCTAAATCTTATCCTATAGAGACTCAAAATATCTACTGGTATTTACGAATTCACATCGAAACACCCAACAACCCACGCGTCAACTGAAAATCTATATTTCCCTTTCCATGCAACTTTGGTACATATTCACGAGACGCAACTTCGACTATCAAACCTAACATCGCATCTACATCAACACATACTAAGTCTAAATCTGATCCATAGTTTTCTTGTGTCACAGAATCTGTAGATACTTGAATAAGTGGAACCATTGCATGGGATTGAAGGGGAGCACCCACAATATGGACAAATCCAAGTTCAACTCCTGTTGCAGCTAATCCTGTAAGAATCTCAGTCGGTTGGTCGGTAGGTGCTTCCATTATGTGCAGACCCTTCTTTTCAACACGTTGTCCATACGCAAGTGAAGGAGAAAGAGATAATGATTCTAACAAAAATGTTGAATTAGCAGGGACAACAACTGTTCCACCTGCAGTTGTTATTTCGTAAACCAATTCCATCAGATTTTCAGATACATGCTCGGTTACCTGTCCTGTTGACATGATGGAAATACACAGGTGGTCTAAACCAGCATCCACAACAGGAATGGATGGTTTATCCGATAACGCTTCCTCAAACCAATTCTGCACTTTATCAATCACAGAATCAATTCCACCATCCATCTGCACACTCGCCCATCCGTAGTCATCAGGGGAAATACCCAAATTCTCAATCTCATGCCGAACATGGTCATTATGCGTCTTTTCACAACCGTGTTCAAGGAGCAAACCAATTGATACAGATGGATGAGTCAAATGACCAATCATAGTTCTTGTGTAAATCTCTTCTGATCGTCCACTGGAGACACCACAACCTTCAGTATGTGGAAGTGTGACAAACCTTGAGATTCCCTGTTCTTTTCCAATTCTTTGTTCATTACATTTTCGCACAATCATCTGTGCTATCTGTCCAGAACACAAACTTGTAGGTAAAATCAACGCAAGTTGATCACTTCTCAATCCATAATCAGTTTGATAAGCACGAAAAGTATATTCAGATGAAATTGGCTGCTTTTCATCAATAGAATCAATTGGAATCGGGGCACCATTTTTTATCTCAGATGACTCAAGCAAAGAAGCTAAGTCAGTTGGTCCCGTCTGTTTCCAATCACGCCATAACGAGACTTGTGAGTGCCCTGCTTTTTCACCTACAGAGAGATCACCTGAAGCAACATCCACTGTCAAATCTAACATCTCTTCGCCGAGTTGTTCCATAGGTGTTCCATCAAGATACGCACCCGCATTAACATCCATATCTTTTTCTAACATCTCAAATCTGTTTGTGGTGGTAACTATTTTTATTGTGGGAACAAATGGGAAATTCGTAATAGATCCATTACCTGTAACAAAGAATATCATATTAGAACCAGATGCTACCTGACCTGCGATACTTTCTAAATCGTTACCTGGGCTATCCATAAAGTAGTAACCTGTATCCCTCATCAATTCGCTATAACCAATGACGTAGTCAAGGCAAACATCAGGATTTCGTTTCATAGCTGCACCAATGGATTTAATAGCAATATTATAAAGTCCACGGAAATTATTCCCACCTGATGGATTCCCTTCTGCAGAATGTCCATGCCAACCAACCCGTTCCTTGAATTCCTCAACCGTATTAAGGAACTTACGAGCAGTTGCAACATCACGAACATTCTGAAGTAAATACGCTTCAGCACCAATTAACTCATCAGTTTCAGCCAGATTCGCACATCCACCATATCGGATTACCTCTTTAGCAACATTAGCTGCCAATGGATTTCCAGACACACCTGAAAATGCATCTGAACCACCACACTGCAACGCAATCTTTAAATTCTTCAATGATTGTTCTGTACGAGGAACGCTGTCCACTCTATCCAACCATCCATTTATGGTATCAATACCGCGTGTAATATTATCATCAAAACCACCATCAATTCTTAAGAATTCATGTGGGATATTCTCAAGTTCATACCTTTCACCCAGCATATATTCCTTTAACATCTCATTGGTTACTGATTCAGTTCCATAGTCGACAAGAAGTATTGCACCTATATTGGGATGTATTGTAAACCCCGCAAGTGTACGAAGTAGTAATTCAATGTTATTCGGTGTTTTATCCTCACCACCTTCTGTATGGGTAACAGCCACGATTCCATCTATATTTGAAAAATCATCACTAAGACCTTTACAACTGTCAGCCAACCTTCTTACAAATCCAGAAGTACGAGCTGTAGTTCCCATAATGGCAATATAATTTCGTGTACCAACACCTCTATTTCCAGGACGACTATATCCAAGAAAATTGCGGGGATCTGTGTGTTGATCAACCTGTCTCCCAGGAATGAAAGAAGTTTCATCTAAGCTATAAGGTATAATTTCATCAAGAAAATTCGGATGAGTTGGCAAGTCAATATCTAAATTCCGTATTGATAGAGAATCTATCATCTTTTGATTGCAAACATAATCTCCAGGTTTGATTGTTCCTGAAGCATAACCAAAAGGCAATCCCCAGGACAACAGAGGATCATTTGCTGAGATAGAGCGAATAGCAAATCTATGTCCCTCTAATATTGTATGAGAAAGAGAAAATTGTGTTCCATTGTATTGAATTTGAGATCCAGATTCTAATCTTTGTGTAACAATGGCTACGTTGTCATCTGGGGCAGGTAACCGAGCAACACTTGTAAAGTTATATTGCATTCTACCTCCTTAAAGTATTTCCATTACCGACGATAGACACTGACTTCAATTGCATCCTGTTTTACCCAAGGAAGATCAATATCAAACCAATATGTTTCACTTTCATATTCGGTACGAACATGCTCAAGATAATCAGTCATAGCATCTGCCCCTATACCAACATTATCTGCCAATACAGTAGCTGGATTAGTCAATTTCGGTTCAATCGCTTTATAACAAGGGAAGTAATTGTCGAAGTTGTTGTCAAGTATGAGAAAATCTACTTCATCATCTATACTTTTTAATACCTCTTCTGCATCACCAATACGAGAATCTACCAGATCTGCAACACCTGCCTGTTCAAAATTTGACCTTGCTTGTTCAGCGCGTTTGGAATCAATCTCTATTGTAATTAACCGACCTGAACCGACTTCACTTAATACACGCAAAATCCACAAACCGGAGTATCCTACAGCAGTACCACATTCAACTATTAAAGACGGTTTCGCCTTCTCAATACAATTTGCAACAAATTCCGCTTTTTCTGGTCCCAACATCGGAATTCTCTCTTTTCTACACTGTGCTTCCACTTCTTGTAACACTTGATCAAACATGCACATCCTCCATAAAATAATCACCGGAATATCTAATACCATTTCTAATTGAAAATGTCTCTTTTTTGTACCACAAACTTTATGAGGATTAAGTAAGTATTTCGGTAATCCAGTCCATAAACTTATCGTAGGGGCGGGGTTAACCCATCCGTATATTACCGATTTAAAAAATTAATCTTCATTCAGTTTGTGACCTGAAAAATGACTACCATAATAACCGCCTAATGAGACGATAATTTATAGAAATAGAATAACATATCAAGTAAGTCTATTATAAATTGAGCTAAATTTGACAATTGCTTGCTTGAAATGATAAAATTTCACGACAATCTAAATGCTATCTAAATCCTTTTTTCCAAGTTACAGACTTTTTAGTTGTCTTTTTATTTTACAAAATATGAAATATAATACACAATAATAGTCTCACGGTCAACATGTGCTAAACAATTTAAGGACATAGAATCATAAGTACAATGCTATTTCAAATCTTAATACGTGAGAAACATTAACTACAACATTCTATAAATGGTCTAAATTAGTATGAACATAGTCTGAAGGTTATGAATAATAATCTATCTAAGCAATGATGTCTATTTTACTTTTCTTGCATTGAAATAATTTGGAACCCAATACAAATTTCGGTGTATATAAGGATGTACCTTTGGAGGGTCAGATGCCAGAATTAGATGATCAGCTAATGCAGCAGTTCCAAAAAGGGGATGAAAATGCATTCACACTTTTGGTACGCCGACATCAACAACCACTAATTAACTTCATTGCAAAGTTCACAGGTGATAGAGATAACGCTGAAGACTTGGCACAAGAAACCTTTATCCGAATGTATAAAGCCGCTGATCGATACAAACCTGGCCGTGCACAGTTTAAAACTTGGATGTATTTTATTGCAAAGAATCTATGTAAAAATGATATAAGGAATAGAGCCCGACGCGATAGATTTCGTGTTGATAATGTCACCTCAAACAATAACGATAATAGGGAAAATGAAGAAGAAATTGATCTCATCGCAACTGCACCTGCAGATACTGCATTACAACCTGATGTGGCGATTGAACGAAAGGAACTACGCCATATCATCCAAAATGCTATTGCTGAACTACCAGAACAATATAGATATCCGCTTATCCTAAGAGATGTTCAGGGGTTAAGTTATGATGAGATCGGAAAAATACTTGAACTACGAAGTGGAACTACAAAATCTCGAATCAATCGAGCAAGAATAATGTTAAAAAACAAACTTAAGCCATACATGGAGACAATATGAACTGCCTACAGATTGAGGAAAACTTCTCTTCATATTTCGAAGATACGCTGGATTACCATACTTTACAAGCCTTTGATGAACATCTTGACAATTGTGATGCGTGTCAGAAGGAATACGAACTCTTCCGCGAATCTGTTTCTGAGTTACAACAACTACCACAGGACCAACCCTCACCTACTTTCTTGACTACACTACAACAACAACTGAACCAAGAACAACCCGCAAGACTTTCATTCTGGCAACGATTACGCACTCAATTTGGTACACCTAAATGGGCACTCAGTAGTGGATTGGTTATGTTCATGGTCATCACAGGTACATTCTTATATCAATTCAATGTAGGAAATGATGATGATACACAGTTGGATACCTTAACCCAAACAACTCAAATGGGAGAAGATAAGTCGTCCTCAGTCGTCGTTGAACGTTCAAGACATACAACAAATACACCAACTCTGCGGAGCAACCTTAATCATTCAGGAATTGGTTCCTCAATTTTTTCAAACTCTGTATCTGGTAAACCAATGCAACGAAGGTATGTCCTTAAGCAAGTCAGTTATTCCACGCCTGTGACAGGTGGCGGATTATAGTATACTACTTTGAATTTATTGGATGAGGAATAGACATGTTTGATAATCAAAACATACATCCCTACAAGACTAACCGAAGAAATAACCATGTTTTTCATACATTCATGTATATCTTTCTGTTTCTTTTTATCTCTGTATTACCAACTGAAGCGAAAGATAATATCCTACAACTGTTTGAAAAGGAATTCAAAAAGGTTATAAATACCGCACGGCCCGCTGTTGTTAAAGTATTAGCAACTCGTAATTCCAGAAACAGATTGCAATCGAATGTTGGAAATATTACTTTGCTTCAACAGGATATTAGTTCCGGTTTACTATTAAATAAGAATGGATACATTGCTACAACAACATTCAGTTTTTCACCAAACAAGATTGAGGTGGTTTTTCATAATGATCAAAAGACAACCGCCAAAGTCATTGGAATAGATGAATTAACTGATATTCTCGTATTAAAAGTTGATGATGAATTGTCAAATATAGTAAAACAAGGGGATTCCACACAATTAGATATTGGCTCATTTGTTTTTACAATCGGAAGTTCACATGGAGATCATCCAATTGTTTCGTTTGGAATCGTAAGTGGCTGTGAATTCTTGCCTGAACTCCCCTGTGATGAATTAATTAAGATTAACGCACCAATTTCACCTGGCAATAGTGGAGGAGCAGTTATAAATACATCCGGGGAAGTGGTCGGAATGATACTGGCTATTCTTACTGAACAAACTGACATGGGGTTACTACAACCACCTATTCAGTTAATGAAAACACATGAAATAACTTTGGCATTACCAATTGAAACAGTCAAATCAGTTGCAGATGAAATAATAAAGAATGGTAAAGTTTCCAGAGGATGGCTGGGGGTTGACATCGAAACAAGTGATTTTGGTGTTTTCATTACACGAGTAGTTCAAGACAGTCCTGCACATAAGAGTGGACTCTTACCTGAAGATATTATTCTTGAATTTAATAATGATCCAATCAGACATTACTTCGAACTTCTTAGAAGAGTGGGAACTACATCTCCAAGTACAAATATTACTCTTAAAATCCGTAGAGATGGACAGGTTCAGAGTCATACGGTTAAACTTGGCGAAAGACAAGACTGAAAGTAGGTATATTTTACTATCCAAAACTCACCAGAATAATTGCTACCTTTTCTAATCTTACTATTTTAATCGGTTAAACTCATTTAAGTATGCGCGAGCAATTTCCTTGTTACCTTTGATAATTAGCAAGTTTTCACTATTTCGTGACTCAGCATTTTTTGAGAAGTTATATGAACCGGTAATCACTGTTTCTTCATCAATAATTATTACCTTGTGATGCATAGTTCCAGGTTCATTATCTAATTTAACAGACAATCCTGCCTTTTTCATACCACCATATTCTGAGTATCTTCCATCAGTCTTATGTTGTTTAGCACTAAAAACTCCATTCACTGAAATCCCAGATCTGAACTGTTTTCGCATCGCATCACCCAATTGGTCATGAGTGAATGAAAATGCCATGAAATGAATAGATTCTTCTGCCGCTTTAATTTCTTTCAATAGTGGAGAAATAGTATCATTTTCAGGGGCAAAGTAAGTGGTAATTTGTGTCCCGTCGCTAAGAGTAATTCGAGGAAAGGGAACATTCGGATCTGCAGAACGGTCATATTCTGCTAATACAAACAATTCACGAAACTCTTGCGTGAAATTTGTAGCCAGTGCCGGTGAATCTATCCAAACAACGTTATTGTTATTCTTATTTCCTCCCCTATAAGTAGGATTGTACGAACCTGTCCAAACATAACGTCCATCAATTACAAAAAATTTATGATGCATCAATCCATCATTATCACCATCATCTAAGACAGGAATTCCTGATTCTTTAAGCCGTTTAAATTCCTCCTCATCAACATTGTTGTTTTCTGCAAAGATTCGCACTTTTACATTACGTTGATGTGCCATGATCAATGCATCTGCTATAGGTTGAGAGTCAAGATCATACAACGCGGCATCAATACGTTTAGATGCAATTCCAAGCTTTTCCAAAAGTCTATTTTCTAATGAATTTGCACTATTACCATTAACCACATCGCTAAAATACACCTGCCAAGTAGCAGGTTCAGTCAGTGTCTGCGGTATGTTCCTATAATGTCTTATACCGAACCCTATTGCCACGGCAATAATTATTAATACGCAGAAAGGAACAATTCGTGATTTCCGTGATTTCGATGGTGCAGCAGATTCACTAAAATTTGGATCTTGATTCATAAATTTGTTCGGATGGAAGAGAACCATCGGTAAATACTATAATTCTGTTATCTACAACAATATCTTTATTATCTCTTGGAGAAAGGTCCACTTCAGACGGTAAAACTCATCTATATATGCTTAGGCAATCTTCTAATACCACAATATCTGCTTGCTCAAGAAGTTCAATCTCGTCTTCATCTGCATTATCATTCACAACGACTATCCTTACATTCACTCAATTATATACCCCATCTTCGTCGGGATTCTTCTAATGGCTCAATTTTCGCATCCTTCTGTTTCCAAGAATAGTGACCCTTTGGATTCTCTCCAATCCATCGTTCGTCAATTGGTTCAGATGCCAGTTGATAACGTGTATCCGCTGTAATCCTTATTTTATCTGAAGTGTTAACCAGTGAAGCATGCATCAAAAACATGCTAAAGATAATGACATCACCAGCAGAAAATGATGTTGTAGCCCAATACCCTCCGAAATTCTCTATTACTTCAAGGGGTTTATGACTAAAATGACCCTCAATTAGGTCACGGTCAACATCAGATTGACCATACGTCTTTCTAACCTTGTCAAATCGATTAGATCCGAGACAAAACACTATCGGTCCCATATCCAACGAAACATCACCGAAAGGAGTCCAACAACTATATAAATCTTGTGTACCCCTTCCCATAAATACTATGTCATAATGTATATGAGAACCTGAACCTGGACCAGCAGTACGTAACCACTTAAAATCAAAGGTACGTGCTTCCCCTCCAAGAAAATCTTTAAAAAAACTTATTACAGGTTCACCCTCAACCACTGCTTTGAATTCAGGTAGTTTCGTGAGATGTTTATTCCCCATGGAACCTGTGGAAGTTGGTTCAGGATATTCAGGATTGTAAATACCATCCATTAGTGGTGCATCAGGTAGAAGCATCCCTTTACTATCTAATTTTTCTAATATTACCTTACGGGCTGCAAGAACTTCATCCTTATCATGTAATTCTCGAATTAAGAGGTAACCATCTTCATACATCCTTTCCTTCAATGCCAAAGGATTATGCAAGATGTCATTACTCTCTCGTAAATCTGTTCCTACATCTATTTCCTGTTCCAAAAAAGGAAGTTTCATATTATTTCCTCACTTTAGATGGTGGTGATTCTGTTAACCAAGCATAGTTAAAACGGTAATGCTGTTTACTACTAATTAAGTGAATGATTCCATTTTGTCCTTGACACATAGCGAGATACCCACCCGGTTCAGCAGTATTAAGACCCATAACAAATGGACGGCCATCCATAGTTTCAATTTCTCGGTCAGGTCCATCGTCCGTAATGAGACGAATATGAGACCAAGTATCTCCATCATCATAAGAAAGAGCACTAAACATACCTATCACAAGTCGTTCATTTCCAGATTCATCAACTATAGGCATGCTTTCAGGAGTTTTTCTACTCCCTGTAAAACTAATGAGTAAGATCGGACCTTCCTGTAACCTCAAAAATGCACATCTCTGACCACCAGATACAGGTGGAAATTGACTTGCACTGTATTGCCATGTTTTCCCACCATCATCAGATATACTTTTAGGCATCCTTTCATCTATCGTATCACCCCTACCAAACGCCATCAGTCGTCCATCCGATAATTCCACAACAGCTGCATGGATTCCTGCAATCCATCCCCCACTATTACCAGCAGCAAAATCGGGTATAGGTTGTCCTGCACCTGGATCATGCCAAGTTTCGCCATCATCTTCACTAATCCAAATGGCAGTACCCCCATTTCCACCTGTTACTGCATCACAAGCAAGTAGTACCGAACCGTCCTGTCTACGAAAAACAGAAGCAATAGGCATATGACGTAGTTGATGCTCTGGAGAGATAAACCGTGGTTTTGACCAAGTAGCACAATTATCATCTGAATACCGCATAATTAGTGCTAAAGGTCCCCATGTCGCTGCGGCTGAAAGACCATTAAAATGATAGATACGTCCCTTCTCATTACGCCAAAGCGAGGTTGCATGATTGTTTCTATCCGGTGGACCCCAAAACGGTTCTGCTTCCTCCCATTCAGATTCACCATGACGTAAACGACTCGCTGCCAATGTTAACTCCCGACCACGTTCAGTTACACATGAATACCAGGCTGCAAACATATCTCCATTAGGACACTCAACAATTGCAGGTACATGGTTATGGGATGAAAAAAGCGGTCCATTAGAACCATCAGGAATTCTTACAAATGGAATTGGCTCTTCAAAATACGGTATATCTGGATCATTCTGAGTGGTGTTCGTCGTAACATCCTCCTGTTTTACGTTTAATCCCCATGAACCTACTCTTGTAGCTGACAAGGTGGTTGAGGTCTCAGACATCTCTCCACAGACTACCCTAAAACCAATATACCAACTTTTATCTTCCGGTACTGCACCCATCCGATTTGCAGAACGTAAATAACAGATCAATGTTGAATGACTACCTCCACGAGTAACACGATATAGACCTTCATCTCGACCAACCGGATCTACTTGAGACTCTGATTCATACGGTCCGTACCAATCTTGACACCATTCTTCAACATTTCCATGCATGTCATATATACCCCAAGCATTAGGTGTTGTCTTCCCTACATGCAATGGCATAATTTCCTCTGCCCCACGACTACGTGCATTATCAGGATACCAACTCTCACCTATGTTCTTATGAAACTCTATCGGTAATGTATCTCCTGTATGAAAATGAGTGGTTGTTCCTGCTCTACATACATACTCCCATTCCGCTTCTGTAGGTAATCGGTAGGATTTACCCTCTTTTTCAGATAACCATTTGCAGAAATTATGGGCATCATTCCAATCTACAAATACCACTGCTTCATCATCTTCCTTAGAGAATCCAAACTTTCCTCGTATATCTCTGTGTTCAAGTTGGAATTCCTCATATTGAAGGTTAGTTACCTGATAGATACCAACATAAAAAGGTTTGCTGATTGTTACTTCGTGTACTGGGTTTTCATCCCAATCCCCATCACGCAGGTATTCTTTCTCTGCTATAATTTCATCGGGTAGGTTAGCTTTTTCTGAACCCATCATGAAGCTACCCGCTTCTACTTTTGCGAACTGCATACCAATTGAATTGGTGAAGGTTTTTCCAAGTTCCATTATAAATAGTATTCTCTCTTAAAGTTAAGTGTAATTGGTGGGATTATAGTGTTACATTAGAAACCTACATTGTAGACTCAAGAACAAATACGAGATCCCTATTTACCATTTTATGATTGCTAATCAATAATAGTAGAATTTCTTTCATCAATTATAATATATCTATCTCTTGGGTTAACTGGAACAAACTCAACCCTACCATCCCCACGTGATCTAATTGGAAATCTTGGAGAACGGGAAGTACGACTTGGATTGATAAATAATAACATCCAGTCACTTGGATCCTGGGATGGACGGTGAACTACAACACGACCACCATTCTCCTGCATAATGCGAAGTGTTCCTAATACAGGTTCAAACCTATCTCTAACTACTTCTGGCATACTTTCTGAAGATTCTTCCATAAGGTAAATTAGACTGTCAAGGGAGGCAACACCAGATTCGATCATATCAACAACCATTCTACTTGGATTAACGTCTTCAATATCATCATCCACTTCTTCTTGTTCTTCTTCAGATTCTTGATCTACTACAGCTCCTAACTCTTCCGATTCTTCCTCTGTCTCTGTATTTACTCCTTTTTCACCAACATCTGCAATTTCAAGATTCTCAAGAAGTGCGTCAAATTCCTTCTGTTCAAGTTCATCAAGATAAGCCAAGAATTCATCAAACGCAGCTTCTTGATCTTCCAGATTATTGGAAGTTTCATCAAATAAATCATCCTCTAAAGTCTCATTAACTATCTCTTCAGATTCAGTATTACTTTCATCGAAATCAACTGTTTCAGATTCCTCTATTCTTTCTGTCGTATTCGTAAGTATAGGATTATCCTTAGGATTGTCTTTAGGTTGATTACTAATTCGTTCATGTTGGTTTAATGAATTCGGATCTACCTTTTCTAATGAATTTGTAAATCTATTGACATCCCATTTACTTAAGGACAAGATACCCATACATAATGCAAAGGTCAAAATTACTGCAATTGCAAGATGTTTCCAAGTGTATAGTCTTATCATATGACACCTCTCGTTTGGTAATTTGTGATAATCACAATTTTAACCTTGATTTGTAACAGTATACAGTAAATTGAAATTAAATACATTAAAAGTGGTTATACACCCAATAGGTTTGACAACTCATGATTGTGTGTGCTATCATGGCACATTATTTATCTATAGTGTATCTCATAAATATGAATCATTCACAACGATATAATTACTCTTCGTAGGGACGGGGTCTCCCCGTCTGTGGTTTCAATATAAAGTACATGGTAAGATTAAAGAACTATCAAATTATGTGATTTATGAGATAGACTCATAATATTCCAATGATACTTATAGGTAGTGATAATGCGACAGAAGAAACCATCACGTATGCTCTTCAAAAGAAAACAGATTAAATCTATGTTAGTCTTTTATATAATTCTACTTGTAGTCATCATAATATTAGTATGGAAAATGCGGGATATCGTAGCATTCATTTAAGACTTAGATATGCGAATGATTATTTGATTAAGACCTATGGATTATAATATAGGAGAAAAACATTAAATGGGAAATCTTCATCTTATACGGTATACAATAAAAACAATTTTAACCATTTCTTGTGGCTTATTATTAGGATACTCAACCCTACTTGGTACCGTATATGCACAGGATCAACTTATAATAATTTCACCACATCATGAAGGTATTGAGAACGAATTTGCAACTAATTTTGAGAAATGGTATGAAGAGCAAACTGGACGTCCTGTGAAAACAAATTGGAGAGACCTTGGCGGTACTTCATCCAATTATCGATATATAGACTCTGAGTTTAAAAGATTACCTGACGGGATTGGGGTTGATATTTTTTTCGGTGGCGGCACTGACAGTTATTTAAGATTAGCAGAAAATAATCTATTATCTTCTTACAAATTACCAAATACACAATTAGAACAGATTCCTCAATCATACCATGGGATTCCTGTCTATGATTCTGAATACCATTGGTATGGTGCTGCATTGTCAAGTTTTGGGATCATGTATAATGAGAAATTACGGCAATTAAGACGTTTACCTGAAACGAAAACATGGGATGACTTAGGAGATATAGCACTAATTGGTAAAATTGGTGCAGCAGACCCACGAGAGAGTGGAAGTGCACATATGATGTACGAGATTATTCTGCAGACACGCGGATGGGATAATGGTTTTGCATTATTAACACGACTTGGTGGTAACGTAAAGAATTTCTCCGCTGGAGCAAATGTCATTCCAAGAGATGTCGCGGCTGGGCAAGTCATTTATGGATTAGCTATTGACTTTTATGCCTACAGCCAAATTGCTGCTGTTGGATCAGATATAATAAAGTATGTTCTACCATCCGATGGGGCAGTCGTAAATCCTGATTCCATTGCAATATTAAAAGGAGCACCGAATATTGAAGTAGCTCAAAAGTTTATTGAATTTGTTCTATCAGAAAATGCACAGAAATTATGGATGTTAAGGGATACCGATCCAGAAGGACCACAGTGGAAAGGTGGATTGAACCGAGCAAGTATACTACCGGCACTATATGAAAAATTAGGGGATCGATGTGTTGTCACTAATCCCTTTGCCCTGAAAATTAAACCTTTTCCTTATAACGCAAACAAGGGAAGCACACGTTGGGATATAGTTAATGACCTATTCGGAGTATTAATTATTGATTCTCATAAGGATCTTGTTGCAGCATGGAAAACAATACAAAAATGTAAAGACAACACTAAACGAGAAGCTGCAATTAATGCCTTAGTCGAAATGCCTCTCACGGAAGAGGAGGCAATGAAAATTGCCCAATCAGATTGGAAAAATCCTATTTTCCGTAATGATAAAATCAAAGAATGGGGACAATTCGCTAAACAGAAATTCAATAAAGCAATCAATCTAACAAGGTAATCTTCCTTCCTGCAGAACACATGTCTATTCTATCTATTAATTACAATAGTTTGGACAATTCTAATTCACGGTGAAACTGAATATCCAACACTCTTATCCGCGTAATCCGTGAAATCCGTGATTCAGACAACTCAAACTAACATAAAAATAAACTTATCTCACGACTTGTGCCAGTTAACTAAATGTATTTGTTGTTTTTACGGATTTTGGTTTTTTACTATAGACATTCCGTCCCTACGGGACTCAAGATAGTGGTCAAACACGTTTTCTATAGACATTCCGTCCCTACGGGACTAAAGAAAGTCTTAACTAATGTAGGATATTCATATCAACTATTATATATGTGAAATTATTGGTTGCTAAAAGTTATTTAGCACAACTCGTTATCTCACTAAATTGACACATAAGGTGACAATTAATTTACACACCCAACATTTCAACATTTCAACATTTCAATATCACTTGACAAAATTCCTCTACTATGCAATACTGATTGAAATTGCTCTGAAAGAAAATTGGATAACAACTCTCAAATTTTCTCTACACTATCTAATAAGATAAACCTATTATTCTTATCAAATAATTTGACCCTTAACTACTAATATATTGATTGTCATGGACCTTATGACATTACTTTTATATTAAATTAAAGACATTCATTCTGTATTGCCAATAGAAACTTCTTTCCAAGAACACCTTAGGATATAAACAATCTAAGGAATTGTATTAATACAAAAAGCATCATATTTATAAAAATAGTTCATCTCATATAAACCTAATAGTATATTACGTTATGTTCCTTTTATTGTAATCCTCACACCTTGACAAATAGGACGGATCATTGCAATGACATATTTCAGTGATTACAAAACTGATGGGTTATATGATGAGATGTTTAATTCTGATGGATCACCACGTCCTGCAGTACAATTATTAGTGGAGCGGATAGATAATTTTGAAGAAGGTGAATTCATTCGTAGACAAATTACTGCTGAATATGCATTACTCCGTATGGGAATTACCTTCAATGTATATGCGGATGAACAGGGTGTAGAGAAAATCTTTCCTTTCGACTTAATACCACGCATTATTGATGCCAATGAATGGGAATGGATTCAACGGGGACTCAAGCAACGAATCCATGCATTGAATCTATTCATTGACGATGTATACCATGAACAGAAAATTCTCAAAGACGGTATTATCCCTCATGAAGTAGTCTTGTCATCAGAACGTTACCTTCAACAATGTATCGGATTAGATCCACCACGTGGAATCTGGTGCCACATTACGGGTACAGATCTTGTTAGAGATGGTGATGGACAGATATATGTATTAGAAGATAATCTTGGATGTCCATCTGGTGTATCCTATGTCATAGAGAATAGACAATTGATGAAACGTACATTTCCTCAATTGTTTGGCATGTATCAAATACAACCAGTGGAAGATTATCCAAGTCATTTACTGGATATGCTACAATACCTTGTTAGTGATCGAGTGATGACACCAGAAGTGGCATTGCTAACTCCCGGCATATACAACTCCGCATATTTTGAACACTCCTTTTTAGCACAACAGATGGGAGTCGAATTGGTTGAAGGACGAGATCTTGTGGTTATGGATGGTTATCTCCATATGCGAACAACAAAAGGGTTTCAACGCGTGGATGTCCTATACCGGAGAATCAATGACAGCTATCTTGATCCAGATGTGTTTGAACCAAAATCTCTATTAGGAGTTCCTGGTATAATGGATGTGTATAAGTCAGGACGACTTGCTCTAATCAATGCACCTGGAACATGTGTTGCGGATGACAAAGTGGTGTGTTCCTATGTACCGCAAATCATTAAATATTACATGAATGAAGACATTATCATACCAAATGTTCCAACCTATATGTGCTGGGAAGATAATGATAGGAAGTATGTCTTAGAAAATATTCAGGAACTTGTTGTTAAAGAAGCAAACCAGTCTGGTGGTTACGGAATGTTAATTGGTCCCCATTCAACTAAAGCTGAATGTGATGATTTTGTTCAACGTATAAAGCAAAACCCACGGAATTATATTGCTCAACCAACACTTTCCCTTTCCAGTGTTCCTGTATTAATTGATGATCATTTTGAAGGACGACATGTTGACTTGCGTCCATTTATCCTATATGGTGAGGATATCTATGTTCTTCCCGGTGGACTCACAAGGGTAGCTCTTAGAAAGGGTTCACTCGTTGTGAACTCATCACAAGGTGGTGGTAGTAAAGATACTTGGGTATTATCAAATCCAATATAAGGGATGTTTATGCTTAGTAGAGTTGCAGAATCTATCTATTGGATGAGTAGGTATATTGAACGTGCTGAAAATGTAGCACGTTTTGTTGATGTTAATCTACAGTTACTTCTTGATCAACCAGTAGGTATTCAAGCACAATGGGAACCATTAGTTGCTACCACGGGGGATGATGATTTATTTTCTGAAAAATATGGTGAACCCACACATGAAACTGTGATTAAGTTTCTTACATTTGACTCTGAAAACCCAAATTCAATTATCTCGTGCTTAAGAGCCGCACGGGAAAATGCAAGATCAATTCGGGAGAATATATCTTCTGAAATGTGGGAACGAATAAATGACACCTACTTAATGGTAACTGAAACACCCGTAGAGTGGGCAATGACAGAACCACACCAATTCTTCACTGATATTAAGATAGCATCACAACTATTTATCGGTCAAACAGATAACATCATGTCTCATAGTGAAGGATGGCACTTCTGTCAATTAGGACGACTGATTGAACGGGCTGATAAGACATCACGAATAGTTGATGTCAAATATTTCATCCTATTACCATCTGTAGTAGATGTAAATACTTCATTTGATGATATTCAATGGGGAGCATTATTACATTCCGCAAGTGCATTTGAGATGTATAGGAGAACTCACGGACTAATTTCACCAAATAATGTAGTTCATTTTCTGCTACTTGATCGAGATTTCCCAAGATCTGTTCTTTATTGTCTAAAAAATGCTGAAGAATCACTACATGCTATATCAGGTACTCCAATAGAAACATTTTCCAATCCAGCTGAACAGGGATTAGGACAACTCCATTCAGAATTTGCCTATGCACAGGTCGATCAGATTCTAAACACTGGACTCCATGAGTTTCTTGATGCCTTTCAAACAAAATTAAACTCGGTTGGAGATGACATATATAAGACGTTTTTTGCTTTACGACCTATTGATGGAATGTCAACAGGAACACAATCACAAATGCAATAACTCTCAACTGTTATGGTTATACAAAATAAATCGACATTCTAAGGAAGTGTCAATGTCTACTCGGGTTGCTATTAATCACAAATCAGTATATCAATATGACCGATCGGTATTCTTATCACCCCATATATTCAGATTAAAACCTGCCCCACATTGCAGAACTATTATTGAATCATACGCATTAACCATCTCCCCAGACACCCATTATATTAATTGGCAGCAAGATCCTTTTGGAAATTATCAAACACGTGTTGTATTTACTGCTCCTTCAGAGAGTTTAACAGTAGAAGTGGACTTAGTTGCTAACATGACGGAATTTAATCCTTTCGATTTTTTTATAGAAGATTGCGCAGAATACTATCCATTCAATTACAACCCACAGCTGAGAAAAGAGCTTACACTCTTTCTTGAAATTACAGAGTATGGACAATTCTTAACTACATGGTTGAACGGTGTTAGTAGATCTAAACAGAATCTAATTGATTTTCTTGTTAGTTTGAATAGACGTTTATCGGAGGATATTTCACATACCGTTAGGATGGAACCGGGTATACAATCTTGTGAGAATACATTGGAAAAACTGTCAGGATCTTGCAGGGATAGTAGTTGGTTATTTGTTCAAATCTTACGACACTTGGGTTTAGCAGCACGATTTGTATCTGGATATTTGATACAGCTTGTTTCTGATCAGAAATCAGATGAAGTCACTGAATCACGAACAGAGGATTTTACAGATTTACATGCATGGTGTGAGGTATATGTACCAGGAGCTGGGTGGATAGGGTTAGATCCAACATCGGGTTTATTTGCTGGAGAAGGGCACATTCCGTTGGCATGTGTTTCTGATCCTGTCAGTGCTGCTGCCGTAACAGGTTACACAGATCCATGTGAAACAGAATTCACTTATACCAATACGATAAGAAGATTATCAGAAGTTCAATAGCGAGTGAAGGCACAAAAATTAATCACATTCCATGCCAATTATTGATGTCGCATCCAAAATCTTCAAATTATTCCCTTATGTATAACTCACCATCTCTATTTACTGTAACAAGTTGTTCTTTCTCATCGGTTTGCCAGAAATCTATTTCCCATGTATAACCTTCAACACTGGATATATGTCCCATTCGACCTAATGCTTTGATATTCCACAAAATAATTTGAGGATCTCTGCCACCACTGGCGAGAATCGAACTATCACTTGAGATTGATAAAGCTGAGACAGAATCAGAGTGTCCTGTCCAAATAGAGAGCAAATGTTTATCTTCCCATTCCCATAATCTTACAGTAGTATCAGACCCACCACTTGCCAAGTATTTTCCATCAGGTGAGAAAGCAAGCGACAACACCAACCCATCATGTCCTGCAAATGAGGATAACTCCCTACCTGTCTCAATTTCCCAAACTCTGATCTTACCATCAGCTCCACCGCTTACAAGCAAACTGCCATCAGTTGAAAATGTTATTGTTCTTATATATGCCGGGTCAGAAGTCGTACTACCAAGTAGACGTGCAGTTTCTTCATTCCAACCCGTAAGTGGTACACCATCTGGGGATGTAGCTAAGGCAGTTGTAAAACTTGATGATTCCCCTGCAAGTGTGGCTATCTCGTTGGAGGAGTCCGTATCCCATAATCTTAAACTACTATCTTCACTTGAACTGGCAAGGGTGCGACTATCAGGTGCAAATGATAATGAACGAATTCGTCCAGTATGTCCTGATAGGACAGAAAACTGCGCTTCACTGGATAAATCATATACCCAAATACGGTCATCCCCACCTGCTGCAAGACGTGTTCTGTCTGGTGCAAATGAAAGCACAGAAACCTGTTTCTTACAAATTCTATCTTTCAAACCTTGAGGGAGTTGCTTTTGCGTTTTTTTATCAAACAATGGAATTCTTACCTTGAAGATATTATGAGTTAAAAATATAAAATCCTTATTATTTACTGAGAAAATAAACGATATTATACATTAGTATAGCAATATATTTGAAAGTATAACAGATATTAGGTATGGATTCAATTGAATTGACATTTGAGAGTATGTAATCTTTTTGTCACTTTTCAACAATATATTTTAATAAGAATGAACGTTCGTATAAATATAATTTCTTTTCTGTAGGAGGGAACTCCGATTCCCGATTCTTACTTATCTTCTGTAGGAGGGAACTCCGATTCCCGACTGTAATTGGGAACTATTCGGAGATCACTCCTACAAAAGAGTCCATTTTACGTTTAATCTAAGCACAAAATTGATACCTATGATTCCTTGATTCACCGCACCGATGTTCCAGTTACAGAAAGTGTTTCCGATTTGAAAAAATGATAAGAAAAACATCAATTAGTTACCAAAAGAAAAGACTGAAAGCACTATACCTGTTTTGTAGTGAGAAAAGGCTAAATTGTAAGGGAATCGCTGCGAAAATAGGGTTGATCGGAAAACCGTTGGGCATTGGTTCCAAACATACGCCTCTGGTGGACTTGAAGCACTTTAGCACGGAATTATTCCCCCGGGCGTCCAGCTCAACTTACCGAAGAGCAACAAGAAATCTTGCTTGCTGAACTCAAAAAAACCTGATGGTTTTTCCAGTTATCAGCAGATAGTAGACTATATTGAAAAAACGTTTGATGTCAAAATGAAATATACTGCTGTTCATTCGATGGTTCGGTATAAGTGGAAAGCAAACCCAAAGTGCCCCGCAAGAGTCATATAAAAAAAACGAAACAGCCGGTGAAACCTTCAAGTTAGACTTACCAAAAAAAGTCAAGGAAACGATTTCGGAGAAGGATCCTGAGTCTGAAAAGTTCGTCTGTTTTTTCAAGATGAGTCAAGATTTGGTCTTCATCATTTATTAGAAATGGTATTACTAACCAAGGTCTTCGATGAATTAACATAACACAAATTGAAAGTCTATGGTATAATATCAAAAAGAACTGGAGAGTGGAAATGGTTATTGCTGTAGATACAGCTTATCTTGATAAACGGAACCAAACAGAAAAGCAACTATTTGCAGTTGTTGAACAAAACACACCGGCAGACATCAAAGAACCCCTTTTCCCTCAAGATGAACCTGATGCGTTTGCGTTCATACTCAATAAGGAAGTGGTTGAACGTTTGAAGTTATGGGATTGGTATAGAAATTATGCAAAAGAAGCACAGGTATCAACAGCTGGTATTCGAGGTCCGCAGAATATACTCTATCCCTGGGATACGAGATTTCCAATAAATCAGATAGGGGTTATTTTAGCAACCCTTGGTAAAAGCCTTGTAGCTAAAGAATCGTCAGAAGGGAAGCCAGTAAAAAAACTTGCTGGATGTGAGGTGCGTTATAACTCACAGAAATACGTTGAATTCATCTCTCGTATCCAAGCGGCAAATAATATAAAGACTTATGTTCCAAAAGAGTTTGGCACATTGCCGATTTGGATGGCATCATTTCTCATTTTTATTTTAGATTTGGATGGAGGTGAACATGTAACCTCAAGCCATTCTGTCAGCACCAAAAATGCAACTAAGGATCTTAACAATCAAGGAAGTCAATACTTACCAGAAGAATCTATGCGGTTTGTAAAAAAAATTGAAGAGATACTAAAAACTGCTGAAACCCAAGGGTATACAATTGAATTTAGTGCAGTTAACCACGAAAACATTGATTATGAAAGGTTAGATGAACTTCATGATGGTATACATCTATATGTTGGTTACCTAAAAGGTGGTGTAGCAACTGATGCCAACCTTAAGCTGATTCGTGATGTAAAACCACCCATTGTTGTCGATTGTGTCGGTGGCTGTATGTATCGTCCTATGCGTTCAATTTTTGAGCGGTTAGGTATTGCGGATTCTGTTCGTTGGTTACATGTTGAACCGGACCCACTATATCACAATATCGGAAAACTGGATAGAAATCCAAAAACTGGTAATACTGAATTCTATGACCTTGGGTGTGATTTTAGTCTTATTGATGTAGTCAAATCTGCAGAATATGCATCGAAACTAAAAAACCAACCCATCGGAACAGTAATTGAAACGACGGATCCAGATGGAGATCGTCTAATTGTTTGTGAGATAGAGGATATCTCGCGGACAGAGATATTAGAACAGCTTGGTATCACATATCTAATCCTTGATAGTGACCGTCTCTTGACAGTTTATACTCCAAATCAGGCGTTTCTCATGTTAATGGATTTCCATAGAAAACAGCTTATTACAGCGGGTTTATGGGAAAAGTATCCACGATTTATGATAAAGACCACACCCTCAGCACTTGCTTGGGACCAGTGGGGATCCGCTAACGATGTCAATGTAATCAATGTTCCAGTAGGTTTCAAGGAAATTGCTTCAGTGATGAAAAAAATTGAACGACAACTTGTCGAAACACCAAATGAACCTGTGGTTGTTCAGGATGTATATGGTAAAACCGTGAATCTGGGTATACAACCGCGTTTGGTATTTGCTGGAGAAGAAAGCGGAGGAATGATAACTGGTCCTGAAGAATTGATACGTAGTCAAGGTGGACGATCTGCGATTGCTATGCGGGAGAAATCTGCTGGGGAATCTATGGTATTGGTTACTGCTCTTGCTGCACATTGTAAAAAGTTGGACATACCCTTGTCAAATTATCTTGAAACTGTTTTTAATGAAAGTCGAATCACTGCGACTTGTGATGTAAGAGAAGATATTACCTATTACAACGAGTCTGAACCAAATCCAGAAAAACTAAGAAGTGCAAAGTTAGAAGGTGAAGTTAAACGAGATAAAAACGATCTATTCTTTTTGGGTCTGGCGATTGCGTTAAGAGAAGGAAAAATTGATATAGATCAAGTACGACACATTCTATCAGAAACACTCCCAAACCTTGATTTTACTTCTCTTGAGAATATCCAATTTGTAGGTGATGGAAGTTATCTTATTTTTCGTGATATGTTTGTTGAAGTTAGGAAATCTGGAACAGATGCAAAAACGAAGGCATATGCCTCCGGACCTGATAAGGATATGTGTCGAAAATATGCAAAGGCATTTGGTGAAGTAAGTGGAGAATATACTCAATCATATATTGAGTATATTGGACAGAATTATCTTCAGGATGTTGATAGTAAAACACGACAAATTTATGAAGAATTTCAAAAAAATTAGGGTTGGAATTAAACATACGAAGACGAACTACTATTAATAAGGAGAATCCTATGTTCAGAACGAATATCACTTTTTTCATAGTATTGATAGCCATCGTAGCTTTTTTCGCACTTACGATAGCAGATGCAAAGTGGACAGTACTTCGAGAAGATGATATCCTCCGCGGGGACGGAATCGAAGGTATGTTGCAGGATGTCTATTTTACAGATAATCAGAACGGTTTGGTGGTAGGAAATGGTGGTTTAATGCTTGTGACAACAGATGGTGGAAAGAGTTGGAGAAAAAAAGATGTAAATATGCAACCACCAGGGGCTGGAACTCGACAAAGACCTGGAGGACCTCCTGGGGGATTTGGTCGTGGAGGTTCACCGACACTTAATAATATCTACTTTGTAAACGATAAGATAGGGTTTGTCACAGGAGATAGGGGAACGATATTACATACCAAGGATGGTGGTGAAACTTGGAATCGTAAAATTGCGAGAAATGAGAGTAGTGGACAAAATAATAACCCTCGACCAATTCGGGCAAGGTTATTAGGAATTCAGATGATAAGTGATACAACAGGTTTTATTGCAGGCTCAGAAAATACGATACTCAAAACAACGGATGGTGGTGAAACCTGGATCGGGAGTTCAGAACGAGCGCGCGTTGGAGAAACTCGGAACAATCTTGAAAATATATGGTTCGTTTCATCCAGTAAGGGTTGGATTATCGGATCTTTCGGCACTCTTCTACATACCACCAACGGTGGTGAATCATGGGAGAAACGTGAAGCGGGATTTGATAATAATTTGTTCGGTATTCATTTTTTTGATGAAAAGACCGGTTGGATTTGTGGACAAGAAGGGTTAATTCTGCACACCAACGATGGCGTTACATGGAAACAACAAGAAACCAATTCTATTGATAATTTACATGATATTTTCTTTATTGATAACATGGTAGGTTGGGCAGTTGGTGATTATAGTGCAGTATTACATACCTTAGATGGAGGAAAAACATGGACTGCTTCAAAAGCAGGTGGGAGCGGAACTCTTAAAGGTGTTCATGCTACAGATAAAAATCATTGTTGGACAGTGGATGATTGGGGTGTGATTTTAGCTTATAAAGTTGAATAAGATTGTAGGGGTCAATTACAACCCTTTCGAATTATTAGTATATCATGGAGATATGAATGTCATCACAGAATAATCATAAGGTTACAATGCTCGGATCTGGTCTCATTGGTATGTTTTATACAATGACCATGCACAACCAACGGGGTGCCGATAGAGTGCATTCTGTATACTCTCGACGCGAAGAACGGGCAACAGCATTTGCGGAAGAATGGAATATACCACACGCTACGACCGATTTGGAGGAAGCAATAAACCATCCAGATACAGATGTTGTTGTTATTGGATTACCGAACAATTTACACCTGAAGGCAGTAGAACTTTCAGCAAGAGCAGGTAAGGCAATCCTGTGTACTAAGCCACTCGGAAGAACTGGTGAAGAGGCAAAAGCTATGCTTGAAATTGTTGAAACCGCAGGTGTGTTTGGGGGTTATCTTGAGGATTTAGTTTATCCCCCGAAGACGTTGAAGGCATTAGAATCAGTACAAAACGGTGCATTAGGTAAGATCCTGTGGGTACGGTCTCGCGAAACACACCCAGGTCCCCATAGTGATTGGTTTTGGGATTTGGAACAAGCAGGTGGTGGTGCAATAGTTGATATGGGTTGTCATTGTATTGAGATTATCAGAAATTTCGTTGGGAAAGATAATAAACCGCTTGAGGTAATGTGTTGGGCGGACACACTTGTCCATCCAATCGATGCTGAAGATCACGGAATTGCCCTTATACGTTTTGAAAGTGGAGCAATGGGACAGTTTGAAGTCGGTTGGGCATTTCGAGGTGGTATGGATTTGCGCGATGAGGTATCTGGTAGTGAAGGAACTATTTGGCTCAATCACTGGCTACGTACCGGTTTTGAGATGTTTTCTGCTGTTGGTCAAGGAGGTTATGTCGCTGAAAAAGCAGAAAGTGACACCGGTTGGCTATTTCCTGTTGGTGATGAAGTTGCTGAACTTGGCTACCGTGATATGTTCTTGGATATGTTCAATGCAATAGATGAAAAACGCGAACCACTTGAAACCTTTTATGATGGATATGTAGTTAATGCAATCATTGATGCATGTTATAAATCCGCTAAGTCTAAAAAATGGGAGAGCGTTGAAATTGAAGATTGGCGCGGATCATCAGAAACTGAGGACGTGCCTGCAAGTAGAACAGATGCCGATGAGCGACTTGCACATCTTAAAGATGAACGAATGCCTGACGGTAGAATGAAACGTATCTATAGAGATCGACAGACTGGTGAGATAATCGAAAGAGTTGAAGAATAAATTAGACCATTATCGGATGTTATTATGGATACAAGTTGGCTTGAATATTGTGCTACCACTGAACAACTAAAAGCATTCAATGATAATGGATACCTTATTGTTGAGGATGCAATCAGTCAGGATATGGTGGAAGCTTTAGAGGTAGTAGCTGATCGTCTTGATGCTGAGGAACGTAAAAAAACAGGTTTAGCATCCCATAAATTGTTATCAAAGTTCCGCACTATTATTGATGACGACATATTATTGGAATTGCTTGATAACAAGAAGGTATTTCCGCTGCTATGGGATATTTTAGGTTGGAATATCCAACTCTATATTTCACATCTTATCATGTATCCACCTGAACCCCCTGAAACACAACGTGTTGAAAAAGCTGCACATTGGCATCAAGATGGAGGTAGACCAGTTCCAGAAATGGAACGGCCACATCCGCGTCTCTCATTAAAGGTCAGCTACTGGTTAACTGATGTTACGCATCGTGATAATGGTGCCATGCGGCTTATTCCTGGAAGTCACAAACTTGATGCATTACCCCCACGCGATGATCCTGATTCTGATCCAGAGGGTGCTATAGATCTTCTTGTTAAACGTGGTACAGCGGTACTTTTTGATAGAAGAATGTGGCATTCAAGGGGTTGGAATTTTTCTAATGTTACACGTAAAGTCTTCTTTATAGGATATAGTTATCGATGGTTACGCGGTTTGGATTACAACCTGATGCCACCAGAGATTTTGGATAAGTGTGGTCCAATTCGACGACAGTTGTTAGGAGATGGTGTGGATATTAAAGGTTGGTGGCAACCAACGGATGCTGATGTACCACTGAAGACTTGGATCGCTGAGCATCGCGGTGAAGAGTTTGTACGGTAAGAGTGGTCAACCAGCACTAACTACACTATTCGACGTACAGCAAGTAGGACCAACTGATTCTTTGAAAATGCTACAGAGATATAGTCCGGTTATTGGGAGAATTACAATAGCAATTATAGGATTATTAAATCTAATAACGTTTAAGAGATCAAACCTCGAATTTTACCAACATAAGATGGAGAATACATAATGGATAACCAACCAAATGTCATTTTTGTTTTAACAGACGATCAAGGTCCATGGGCAATGGGTTGCAGCGGTAACGATGAGGTGCGTACCCCATATATTGACCAATTAGCATCAGAAGGTATGTATTTTCCCAATTTCTTCTGTACCAGTCCTGTATGTTCTCCAGCACGTGCGAGTTTGATGACAGGACGCATTCCCTCAGCACACGGGGTACACGACTGGATACGCGATGGAAATATGCCTCCTGACCCAGCAAGATATTTGGAAGGATTAACATGCTATACCGATGTACTTGCCGATAATAACTATACTGTCGGGTTAAGTGGTAAATGGCATCTTGGGGATAGTTTGACTCCACAGCATGGATTTAGTCATTGGTTTACTTTACTCACTGGTGGAAGTAAATATAATGATGCAGATATGATTCGGGATGGAGAAGTTGAAATGCAACCTGGGTATCTCACAGATGTCATAACAGATGATGCATTAGATTTCATCTCCGCAAACAGTGAAGGACCATTCTATTTAAGTGTTAATTATAATGCTCCACATACACCGTTTACAGGTCACCCACAAGATATTGTGGATTCTTATGACGATTGTCCCTTTAAGACCTGTCCCCAAGAAGCGTTACATCCATGGGCAGTGCAAGGTGCTGCTGCTCACATGGGGAATCGAGAATCACTCAAGGGTTATTTCGCTGCAATAACAGCACTTGACCTAAACGTTGGACGTATATTAGACAGACTCACTGAGTTGGGGATTCGGGATAACACGCTAATTATATTTAGTAGTGATAACGGATATTCGTGTGGCCATAATGGATTTTGGCATAAAGGAAATGGCACATTTCCACTAAATATGTATGAAAATTCTGTTAAAGTTCCATTTGTGATTAGCCATCCTGGAAGAATTCCGGAAGGACGTGTAAACGAAGCGATGGTGAGTCAATACGATTTTATGCCCACACTCCTTGATTATCTAGGATTACCCGATCCAAATGACGATATGTCACCCGGAAAAAGTTTTGTATCAGCGTTAACGGGTGAAACGAACGATGCCAAAGATGAAATTGTGGTCTTTGATGAATATGGTCCCGTTCGTATGATCCGTACACAAGAGTGGAAATATGTTCACCGATATGCATACGGACCGCATGAACTGTATGACTTAGTGAATGACCCACGTGAACGCAATAATGTCATAGATGATAATTCTCATAATGCCTTAATCAGTGATATGAGGCAACAGATGGGTGCGTGGTTTGAGCGGTATGTTGTTCCAGAATTAGATGGTGCCAGATGTGCTGTTACAGGTGGTGGACAAGCTGCAAAACTTGGTGATGGACGATTTGGAGAGGATTCATTTCATCCAAGATATGCACCTCCGAGAAAGAATGTCTAAGGTGCTAATTATATTGAATTAGATGTTCCTATGAGAGGAATAAGACGTGTCAAATCAAGAGAGAAAACGCTACTCAAATATCACACGTCGGACATTTTTAAAGAATGTATGTTCGACTTCTGTAGCTGCATCTGTTGCTCCAAGCGTACTAATTGGTGATTACGTAGAAGCAAAAGTGAATAAACCGACAAATATTATTTTCATATTAACTGATGATCAGGGACCTTGGGCTGCGGGTTGTTGTGGTAATGATGAAATAAGAACACCATTTATTGATCAACTTGCCGAAGAAGGCACGCGTTTTTCAAATTTCTTTTGTACAAGTCCAGTGTGTTCACCTGCTCGGGCAAGTCTTATGACTGGACGTATTCCATCAGCACACGGAGTACATGATTTTATCCGTACTGGAAGTATGCCTCCTAAACAGGAACGTTATCTTGAAGGTTTGACCTGCTATACTGATGTTTTAGCAGAAAATGGTTACACAGTAGGTTTGAGTGGCAAGTGGCATCTGGGAGATAGTCTCACACCACAACATGGATTCAGTCATTGGTTTGCAATGCCTACTGGTAGTAGTAAGTATAACAACGCCAAAATGATACGGGATGGAAAGGTAGAGCAACAAGAAGGTTACCTCACTGATGTTATCACTGATGATGCAATGGATTTTATTTCATCAAACCAAGATAGACCTTTCTGCCTAAGTGTAAACTATAATGCTCCACATACACCTTTTAAAGGACATCCACAAGAAATTGTAGATTCTTATGCTGATTGCATATTTGAGACATGTCCACAAGAAGCACTTCATCCGTGGGCAGCAGGAAGGACAAATTCGCACATGGGTAATCGTGAGTCACTTAAAGGTTATTTTGCTGCAATTACAGCTCTCGACTTAAACATCGGAAGGATTTTAGAACGACTTGACCAGTATAATATCCGAGAGAATACACTTGTTGTGTTTAGTAGTGACAACGGTTATTCGTGTGGACACAACGGATTTTGGCATAAAGGAAACGGTACATTTCCACTGAATATGTACGAAAACTCTGTTAAAGTGCCGTTCATTATGAGTCACCCAGGGAGTATTCCTGAAGGACAGGTCAATGAGGCTATGGTGAGTCAGTATGATTTTATGTCTACACTTCTTGATTATCTTGAATTACCTGATCCAAATGATGATGCGTCACCAGGTAGGAGTTTTGTTCCTGCTTTATCTGGTGAGACTAATGATGCCAAAGATAGAATTGTTGTTTTTGATGAATACGGTCCGGTTCGTATGATCCGTACTCAAGAATGGAAGTATGTGCATCGTTATCCTTATGGTCCTCATGAACTATATGACCTTGTAGATGACCCAACCGAACGAAATAATCTAATTGATGAAAAATCAAGAAAAGCCTTGATTAAGGATTTGCGTCAACAGATGGGAACATGGTTTCAACAATACGTTATACCGAGATTAGATGGGACAAGATGCTCCGTATCTGGAAGGGGACAAGCTGCAAAAATTGACGATGGGAAGTATTGTGAAGACGCATTTCATCCAAGGAATAATAATACAGCATAAAAATAACAGAAGTTAATTGTCTGTATAGATTATAAAATTACTATCCAATACCATATTGTATGTAGAAAGGAGTGGTATGGCAAGTGCTTTTGCCCCAGGGAATATATCGTGTATATTCAAAATTATACCACACACTGATCCAGCACGCATGCATTCTCTGGGTATGGGTTTTACAGTAAAAGATGGAGTTGAAGTCACTGTTTCAGAAAATGACAATACAAAGGTGTTGTTTAATGAAAAAGAAATCAACTTCCCAACTGTTCAAGCAGTTATTAATCAATTAAATCCTATTTCTGATGGTGGTATAAGGGTTGATATTACAACTTCACTTCCTTTAGGGTGTGGTTTTGGTTTAAGTGGGGCTGCATCTTTAGCAACAGCATATGCAATAAACAGTCTTGTGGAATTAGATAAAACAAATCAAGAACTGGCAATGATTACGCATATAGCCGAAGTAGAAAATAGGACTGGATTGGGTGATGTATGTTCTCAGTTTCACGGTGGATGTCTGGTGAAATTAAAAGAAGGAGCACCATTAGTAGCTGACATTTTACCGATTTCTGATAGACCCATTTATTATAGGTATTTTGGACCTATCCACACCAGTGAAGTCCTTAGAAATCCCAAACAAACAGTTCGGATTAACAATGCTGCTGATACAGCGTTAACTACTTTAAAGAAATTAACACATACAAAGACTGATACAGAGTTATTCACATCATGCTTTGCTGTATCAAAACGATTTTCCATAGAAAGTGGTTTGTTGAACGATGAACGCGTCATAAATACTATCATGCAAATTGAGGAAGTTGGTGGAGTGGCATCCATGATTATGTTGGGAAATGGTGTATTTAGTACACATGCTTTTGAAGGTGCAACTGAGACACAACTTTCACATAATCCTGCACAACTCATCTGATAGTATAGAGAATCCAGAACACTCAAAATTAAATTCTGGAGATGTAAATGCGGCAAATTCTAACATGCTTTATCCTGTTTTTTACGACTACTTCAGTTTTCTGTGCTGTGGATATTGAGAATATGGCATTGGGGTTTAATAATAAGTATAAAGTAGGAAAATGGGTTCCATTCACTACTCTTGTCCGAAGCCAAAATGAACTAATGGCTTTTTCTGGTGAAATTGTTGTTGAAGTTAAAAATTTGATTTCTGATGATACATTATTTAGGTATGCTACACCTATTCAACTGGGTAAAACAGATCGTAAGAATGTACGACTCAATATCTTCATTCCGGTAAATCCTGTCAAACTATCCATACAAGTGGTACGAACAGGAGAAGACTCGAATATTGAGAGAATTTCCAAACCACTTATTTCAAGAAATTTCACCCTGTCCCCACCTATTGAGAACAAAGACTATTACTTACTGGCATTAACACCTAATGCAGACAAATTAAAGAGATTAATAGACAAAAAACGATTGAATAGTGATGAGACAAATGTCTATGTTGAATACCTTCAGAATACCAATGAAATGCCAATGGCATGGTTAGGTTATAGTACCGTAGATGTATTAGTCATTCGAGAGGTATCACTGTCCGATAGACGTATTTCAAAAAAGCAACAGTCGGCATTACTTGAGTGGATACAGGGTGGAGGCACTCTGATTGTCTCTGGCGGTAGTAATTACCGATACCTGAAAGATAGTTTCATTAAAGAAATTCTCCCAGTTAAGTTGCTACGTGAAGAGATAATTGAAAATGTACCAACCATATTAAAACAGCGGTTTGAGTTTAATTCAGAAGATACCATATCGGATACAGAAAATTCCTCATATTCGACTAAAAAGTTCAATAGTATCGGATTTGAACTTAAATCTGGGTGTGACGCAATAGTAGAAAATAATAACAAGATATACATTGCGAAACGAAATTTTGGTAGTGGACAAATTATCTGCTTGGCATTTGATTATAATGCCTACCTGTTTTCAAAACCTCAAGGCGGGGAAGTTTTTTGGAAATGGTTACTTAACAACTATGGTAAATCACATAAAAATATAAGCGATAAATACATACCTTATCGGCAACACGAAGATAAAATACATAAGTTGTTTCTGTCTAAAATGCCAATACAATTACCCATTATAAAATCACTTGCTTTTATATTACCAATATATGTCTTATGTTTAGGTTTTTTATTCTTCTCTACAAGAAATAGGAGGAGTACATCTAAATATAAAAATCGCATATATTGGATTGGAGGAATTATTCTTGTTCTGTTATCTATCAGTACTATGAGTATAGCAAGAGTTGTAATACCTAAGAAAATACAAAAGGAAAGTTTATCAATATTCGCTGTTTATCCAGAACAAAATAAAGCAAGTTTAATAAGTTATGTCTCTCTTCAAACACCTGCACACAACACAACCACTATTCCCTTGAAACAAAATTCTTTTATTCGTCCATTACATTCTGAAGGCATTCAAAAACCACCTAAGTTTTTACAAGGTAAAACTTTTCAACTGAGAGATGTTGAGATTGAACCATGGGGTCCAAGTACGTATACACATCAGGCAGTATTCCCAATGGATTTAAAACAGTCTAATATAAAACTTGAAAATACTTGGAGAATAACTGGTAATCAAGGTAAGTACTTAGGGATGGTGAAAATTGGGAATAGTAATTACTCAAGAACAGATATCCCAAGTGAGATTTTGACAAAACTTCCTATGAATCGACACCTCAATGGATCACGAAAAGCATTTGCTCAGATATTGCAAAGTGAAGGGGTTTTGCAATATCTTTTAAAGGTAGACAATTCTTCTGGAATGGGTGTCCGAAAAAGTAGTGTGAAATTAATTGGCTGGACTTCTGAATTGGAAAATTATTTACCAACTGATCTGTTTATGTCAGATAGAATTGTTAGTTTTAATAATGAAACATTGGTTATAATATATCTTGAAGATCCTAATTTTGAAATGTAATATCATTTATAGTAGATAGGTTTGAGGGGTAAACATATGGATGTGTTATCCTTAGGTATTTTCGTTGTTGATGTACTTGGAAGACCGATTGATCGTTTTCCTGAGAAAGGCAAGTTAGAATTATTTGATCAATTGGAAATCCATTCTGGAGGTTGTGCAAATAATACAGCTATTGCCTTGTCCCGACTGGGTGTTTCCGTTGGAGTAATCGGAAAGATCGGGTCTGACCAATTTGGCGATATAATTCTACACGCTCTTACCGATAATGATGTTAACACAAACGGTTTAATTAGGGATGCTGACGTAAATACCTCTTTTACTTTTGTAGCGATTGCTTCCGATGGAGAGAGGAGTTTCTGCCACTACATTGGTGCTAACGGTACATTCAGTGAAGATGACATCAATTGGGATCTGATAAAAACCACGAAAATATTGCATGTCGCAGGTGCACTTGTTATGCCTCAGTTTGATGGAAAACCGATGGCGAATGTCCTGAAAAAAGCTAAAGAATTAGGAATCACTACATCCCTTGACACTGCCTGGGATGCAACAGGAAAATGGCTGGATACTTTAGAGCCATGCCTTCCGTATGTTGATATCTTCCTACCAAGTCTGACAGAAGTAGAACGACTAACAGGGAATTCCGAGCTAAAACCTATAATAACTTTTCTTAGAGATTATGGGATAGGTACGATTGGTATTAAAATGGGAAAAGAAGGTAGTTTTGTATCAACACCTGATGAAGAGTTTTATGTTCCTGCCTATTCTGTTAATATTGTTGATGCCACAGGCGCAGGGGACGCTTACGTAGCGGGTTTTCTGGCTGGGACAATCAAAGGTTGGGACATTAGAATGACAGCACAATTAGCATCAGCATCAGGTGCAGCTTGTGTTACTGCTATAGGTACAACGGCGGGGATTGAAAATCTTGAAGCAACCATGAGAATCTGTGAAGGCAATACTGTATCGTAGAGTAGAAATAGGATTACAATATGAATGATTCTGTTATAGTTCAAGCAGAGAATCTGTCCAAATGGTATGGTGAGGTGATGGGTGTAAATGATGTCACATTAAAAGTATATCCCGGTATCACGGGTTTACTCGGTCCCAATGGCGCTGGAAAAACGACTTTGCTAAAATTAATGACGGGTCAACTTAAATCCAATCAAGGTGACATTACTGTCTTGAATGAACCTGTTTGGAACAATTTCGAATTAACACGCCGTGTTGGATACTGTCCAGATATTGAAATTGCATACCAATTCATGAGTGGTTTTGAATTCATAATGTTTTTCGCCACTTTAAGTGGATATGATAAAGATGAAGCACACGAAAAAACAACTAACGTGCTTAAAACCGTTGATATGTTACCTGCTGCGGAAAAACCTATTGGATCTTATAGTAAAGGGATGCGGCAACGTATTAAACTGGCACAAGCGTTGGTACATGAACCTGAAATTCTATTCTTAGACGAACCCCTCACCGGACTTGATCCAATTGGAAGACGACATGTCATGGATTTAATCTCCAAACTTGCAGAACAAGGAATCAGTATGTTAGTTTCAAGCCATATCCTGTATGAAATTGAAGCGATAACACAGACGATTCTCTTGATTCATCAAGGACGCATCCTCGCAGAAGGTAATATCTCCGATATACGAGAATTGATTGATGAACACCCGCATAAGGTCTACTTGAGTGCAGATGATCCACGACGACTTGCTCAAACGTGTCTTTTTTATGAAGATATACTGAGTATTACCTTTGGTGATCAATCCGGTGATGTGATAATTGAAACTGCGAAACCTGACGCTTTTTATGCACGACTCCCCCAAATCATCATTGAGAATGAATTGCACATATCTCAACTCTACTCACCCGATGACAATCTGTCTGCTGTATTCAAATACTTAGTTGGATAGTTCTACCGAAATAATTCAGAATTATGTAACCATTTTATACTATCACCGCGTCTCTTATATTAAAATGGCATTAATCTATTTTCACTTTCAACAGGTATCCAATGAAAAATGAAGATGTTGAATTAATACACCATATCCTTGCAGGTGATGAAGGTGCATTTGTGCGATTGGTAGAGAGATATCAAAAGCAGGTACATGCACTTGTATGGCGTAAAATCGGCGATTTTCATATTGCTGAAGAAATTACACAAGACACCTTTCTTAAAGTTCATCAGAAACTCTCAACACTGAAAGATCCAAAACGATTTTCTGGATGGCTATATGTGATTGCAACACGACAATGTCTCGCGTGGCTTCGTAAGAAAAAGATAGAAACTGAATCGTTGGAAGAATCGGAGAATGATGGGATTGATGAGTCAGCATATTCCCGATTTGTTTCTGAAGAATATGCAAAAGCTACGAGAGCGGCACAACGCGAGGTGGTAAAAAAGCTGCTTGCGAAACTGAAAGAGAGTGAACGTACGGTGATGATACTTCACTATCTTGGTGAAATGACGATTGAAGAGATCAGTCGATTTTTAGGTGTATCTTCAAGTGCCATTAAGCTTCGTCTTCATAGAGCACGACAAAGGTTACAGAAGGAGGAACAGATGATCAAAGAAACACTCAGCAACTTCCAACTTTCTCCAAATCTTACTGAAAACATCATTCAAAAGGTTGAAAACATCAAACCTACACCGACAAGTGTGAAACCGTTTATTCCTTGGGTGATAGGTGCATCGACAGTTCTTTTGATTGTGTTGATGCTTGCGGTGGGTAGTAAACACTTATCACGATACCAACAACCTTATAGTTTAGAATCCCAATCTGAACTGTCTGTGGAACTGGTCGACACACCTATTACTCAGAATCTTGAAGAAAAACCTGATACCCGCAATCGGTTAGGGGTAAATATTGACAATCAAGGTAATGGTAGTGGTAATGGACAAAAACCTAATCAAGTTTTAGCTAATGCAGGAGACTATACACAGCGAAAACTACCAGTAGGAGCAAAAGCACGACTTAGCAAAGGGAGAATCAATGACATAAGCTATTCACCAGATGGCACTCATCTTGCTGTAGGGTGTTCTACTGGTGTATGGTTTTACGATGCTAACACAGGTGCGGGAGTATCTGTATATACGGAACACACAGTTCCTGCTGATAGTTTAGGATTTTCATCGGATGGAAAGATTCTGGCAAGTGGAGAAGATGACAGGATACTGTTATGGGATTATACTACTGGGAAGCTCTTAAAAACACTCATAAAAGGTAGGGGAGAAATAAAGAAACTTAGATTCTTTGATAATGGTAGAGACCTTCTCAGTATAGGTAGAACTATTGACTCAAGTGCAGTCTGGAATGTGTTTACTGGTGAGAGAGTAAAAAATATATACGACGAAATTCCACATAGAGGATATGGAATTTTAAATAGAATCATCGGAAATCAATCTACAGTATCGCGTGTTTACCTAAAGAATAATAAGGATAACGGAATTTCGGCTTTCGGCTACGATAATGGAAATATTAGGTTAAAGGACGCGACAACTGGGAAAACCCTAAAAACCCTTAAGGGCAATAAAGAATATATTAATTTGTTAATGTTCTCACCAGATGGAAAACTACTTGTCGCCGGAGATCTATATGGTCAACTCAGTTTATGGGATGTCACTACCGGTCAATTGCTAAAAACCATATCTACCTATGATCTACTTAGAAGCAAAACACTCGTCTTCTCAAAAGATGGAAAGATTTTGGCTTGTCAAGCAAGAACTGGCGGGATAGAACTGTGGGATGTTTCCACAAGAACATTACGTGTTATTCTTGAGGGGTCGATAGAAAATAAATCTCTTGTGTTGGCATTCTCACCTGATGGACAAAGGATTACTGGAGGAAATGAAAAAGGTGAAATACGGATTTGGGATACCACGACTGGTGAAGAATTGCTCTCTTTTGCAACAAGACATATATCTGGAAATAATACGCATGGAAAAAACAGACTGATTTATTCTCCTGACAGTAAAACCATAGTGAGTGATTCTATAGAAACGATTTATTTCTGGGATGTCTTAAGCTTCACTCAATTGACTAAACGTATAAACATTGATACTTGGAATTCTGCTATCGTATTTTCTCAGGATGGCAGGACAATGGCAATTGCAGAAAATTTTATATATAGGAAACATACCCATTGGACACAAGTCGGAGAAAGCCTTATTGGCAAAGTGAGTTTATGGCATACAGAAACTGGAAATGAGTTATATGATTTTAAGGTTGAATCACATACTGGAGAAATGCCCAAAAGAACAACAAGCCAATTTTCCCAAGGAATAAGTCAAGTTGAATTTTCTAAAGATGGTAATATACTTGCTGTTGCTCAAAATTCAGATCGCGCTACTAAACAGAACCAATTTAGTATATATTTATGGAAAATAAAGAAAAATCCTAACAATTTGTCACACATCACACTTAATGACAGGGCAGATACAATTTTCAAAGGACATACAGATAGGATTGGGTATATGTCATTTGCTCCAGATGGCAAAATGCTTGGAAGTAGGAGTTACGATGAATCAATAAGGCTGTGGGATGTCAGCACTGGTGACCAGATAGATATTTTTCAATCCGATGGGAGTGATGCATTGGCATTTTCTCAGGACAGTAAGATATTTGCGATTGGACGCCATGACGGAACAATATTTCTATGGGATATTGCTAATCACGAGCAAATGGGTTTACTTAATGCTCATGAGACATCATGGGAGAGTTTGGCTTTTTCTACTGATAACAAAATCCTCGCAAGTGGGGATAAAGATGGAGCAATTCAACTGTGGGATATTGCTACAGGAAACAAACTGTCTGTCCTAAAAGGACATACCGAAATGGTTAACTCGTTAACTTTTTCACCGGATGGAACAACACTTACGAGTGGTAGCGGAGATGGTGCAATATTTCTCTGGGATCTTAACTCTAAAACTGGTATTAACCAGCATCCTTAGTAGGTTGTCCCAACCGCACCAATGCCCCAATATCCGGTTCATCAGATGCCAACGCAGCAAAACTATCATCACAGATCGCGATCCGAATTCCACGCATCAGACTGAGATAAAAATGCAAGTTGTGTAAGGTGTGGAGTTGAGACCCAAGAATCTCATTTTCAACATGCAGATGGCGGAGATAAGCACGTGTAAAATTCTGGCAAGTATAGCATGTACAACTTGGATCAAGAGGACTAAAGTCGCGCGTATATTTAGAATTACGTATTCGGACAATACCTTCAGAAGTAAACAGTGAGCCATTACGTGCATTCCGTGTTGGCATAACACAGTCAAACATATCAATTCCACATCGAACACCATACACCAAATCTTCAGGAGTTCCAACCCCCATCAAATAGCGTGGTTTATCTTCTGGTAGTAGTGGGGTGGTGTATTTAAGCATTTCATACATCAAATCCTTTTCTTCTCCCACACTCAAACCACCGATGGCATAACCCGGAAAGTCAATCGACACTGTCCCTTTCACACTCGCTTGACGAAGGTCGCGTTCCATACCACCCTGCACAATACCAAATAACAGCTGATCTGAATTCTGATGTGCATTCTTGCTTCGTTTTGCCCAACGGAGTGTCATCTCCATAGAATTCTTTAGATAGTCGTATTCGTTAGGTAATGCAGGACATTCATCAAATATCATGATGATATCAGCACCGAGTGCGTTTTGGATTTCAATAGAACGTTCCGGACTAATAAACCGTTCTGTACCATCTATAGGTGAACGAAATTCAACACCCTCCTCAGTTATCTTGCGTAGTGGTCCGAGACTAAAGACCTGAAACCCTCCGCTATCCGTTAAAATGGGTTTATCCCATCCCATAAACTTATGCAAACCCCCTGCTTCTTGAACAACTTCATGTCCAGGGCGTAGGTAAAGGTGGTAGGTATTTGCGAGGATTATTTCGGCCTGAATATGGTCAGTTAATGTTTCGGGAGTACATGCCTTCACAGTACCGCGTGTACCAACAGGCATAAAAATAGGGGTATTCGCTACCCCGTGGCTTGTTTGAAGTGTACCGATACGCGCTTCTGAATTTTTATCTTTGTGTATCAGAGTAAATGGGTTTTGGTCAGATTCCATTGTAAGTATTCTGTAGTAACAGATTCAAATTGCTCCCATCAAGCAACACGCGCATCAACAAACTCCAGAGTCATCTGCAAGTATCCTACTGCCTGTTCACGGGAAACTGTTGGAAAATCCTCTAAAAACATGTCAAGTGAGTCACCTGCTACAAGATGTTGAATTAGACTCTCTACAGGTACGCGTGTACCAGTGAAAACTAATATGCCATGCATCACACATTGATCTTGGGAGATAATCTGCTCTTTTTTCATCGCTCGCTTCTACTCCATATATTGTTGGTTATTAACGTTTTATAGGTGGCAAATGACAGGGTATTCTATGTTGGTAAATAACTTTGTAGGAATACGTGACAATTCCTAAGTAGTCAGTGTAACCTCATCCTGCTTCACGATTTCTTTAATGTGACCATACGGTTCAGATGCAACCAATTCCAACGTCTCTGGTGATAACCGGTCGAGTATAGGTTGTGGAAGGTTATGTGTTCCTGAAAATTGTGGGAAATACCGTAATACAAGAAACCTTCTATCTCTATCTTTCGGTTTCCATCGCAATACACCATGCGTAAGCAGTTCAGAAATAATCACAATATCTCCTGCTTTCGGTGTGATATTTACAAATACAGGATTATCAATAGGGTCAATACCATCTGCTTCATCAAGTGTCAAAAGCTGCTTCGGTCTATCGAACTCACTCTTATGTGAACCAGGAATTATAATCAGTCCCCCATCTCCTGGATAGACATCCGTAAAATATGGGAAACAGACGAAGTTATCGCAGTAGATACTTCCATTGTTTGCTTCGTACCGTGTGCTATACCATCCATAATCATCACGTGCACAATGCAGTCCACCAGGATTTACATGTGCGTTTTCTCCTGCCTGCCACAAATCATGTTTGTCGTGTTTAAGTGAACCTCTCCCAAACCGAGGTTGATTATCTGTAAGTTCCTTAATGATTGGCCAAAGTGCAGAATGCATCGTTAAACACTCAAGGGATTTATCAAAAGCGAATCCGTGTTGATGTAATCCCTTCTGTTCAAATCCAGGAGGTAATTCATCAGGGGGTGTTGTAATATATCTATCAACCGCTTCGGATGCTTCAGCCAATGCATCTCCTGTGATTACATTCTCCAAATGAAGATAGCCGGTTACATCAAACAAGTAACGTTGTTTTGGTGTCATAACTAATCCTTACTTCAAACTATCGTATCTATTACTATAATTTGGACAATTGTCAGTTATTTTTGGTTGGTCTGATACTAAAGCAGTCACTTGAAACAAAACTACATCAATACACATTTCACCCCTCTGGGGTTTGTTTGGTGGGTTCACCGTTTTTCTACAGACATTTCGCCCTCTGGGGCTTCTTATACTCCCATTGGAGTATTTCTGTGTGCTAAATTTAGCGTATATTACAGACAGAAAAACAACTATCCTTGAAAAAACAACATGATTACGTGTTAAACTGTCCAAACTATCGTATCTATTACAAAGACATTTCAAAAGACGTGCCTGTTACATTACCTTTTACAAACGCATCACGGAATAGTGTTTGCCGTTTGGGTGGCATTGTTTCAAGGAGTGCTTGTGGGGGTCGAGAAAGTGACCATCGTCTATCAACCGAGTTATATGCGTTAAACACTGCCACACGGTCGGTATCAGGATTTTGCCACGCCTGTCCACTATGTGTAATTGCTTCGGTAAAAATTATTACAGATCCAGCGGGACATGAATATGTATCCCAATAGTCCCACTCCTGTGTTCGTGCAACTTCAGGGGCAGGGTAGGCTGCTTTGTGGCTACCGGTAATGAACATTGTTCCACCATCCTCTTTTCCTACGGGATTAAGCTCCCATACAACGCGAGATAATCCGCTAAATGCCTGTCCGGGTAGACATTGGTATTCATGGCAATCACCAGACTTACGATGTAGTCCGTTCCCATTATGTGGACCAAATGCAAAGGGTGGATCATCCGATGCAGAACGCAACGCCATAAAACTCATCTCCATACGAAAACCGTAGCATTCTTCAGATGCAAGATATGGGGATGCGAGAAATTCGTTTCCATACGCGACAACCACCGGATGATCAATTAGCTTCTCTAAAGGTCCACCGTAAGTAGAACGGTGAATATCTTGAATTGATTCAGGGTCGTGTTTGAGACGGTAACAGTGATCACGCATTTCCTCTATTTCCGACTCTGTCAATACACCGGGGACTAAGAGCCACCCGTTTTTGTCAAACAGGTATTTTTGTTCCTGTGTGAAAGGCGTAATCGGTTTTCCATCAGCATTTGTTGTGGTAATATCCGAGGCAGATTTTGCCATTGGATTACCTAAATCCTTATTGAATTTGATGCCTATCTGTTCTGCCATAAGAATATTCCTTTATTTGAAGTGGGTTGTAATCACATTTATACAAGCTATCGAGTTCTTTTACCCAGGAAATAATCCAGATTTGTACCCATTTTCTTTAAGAGTGGTAAGGTTAATCTATCAAGTTCTTTAATGACGCTCATTGTAGGTGAATATTCAAAAACACGTAAGTTCATATTCAATTCATCGGTATTTCGTGTGCCAACGAGCATGCATGTAATTCCCTGTTTTGCCAATGTCCATGCAATAGCAAGTTGACTCATTGGAATCTGTTCGGTTTCAGCAATCTTTCGGATACCTTCTAATGTAGCAAATACTTCTTCCTCTGCTCCCTGTTCACCATGTTTTGCCATGGGACGATCATTGCTAAAATGTCGGAAGCGGGAATGAACGGGTAGAAGTTCATCAGCACTCTTATATTTTCCTGTCAATAGACCCTGTAATAGAGGCATATAACCCAAAATACCGAGATCATATTTTTGACATAATGGTAGAAGTTCCACCTCAATTCCACGTGATAGTAGGTTGTAGCATAATTGATTTGTTATTACTTCAGTTCCAGTGTCAAGTGCTGCAGTGAGTTGTTCTACACCAAAGTTGCAAACACCGATAGCACGAATAAGACCGTCCTCACGTAATTTGACTAATTCTGCCATGCTATCTTCAATTCGAAATTCATCGTGGTGCCAGTGAATCATGTAAATGTCGATATAATCTGTCTGTAATCGACTTAGACTTGCTTCACACCGTTCACGTATTATTGATGGATCTGGTGTTCCAATCTTCGTACCGATGACAGCTTCGTGCCGTCTATCCTTCAACGCAATTCCGAGTGCTTCTTCACTTCGTCCTTCGTTGTAACCTTCAGCAGTATCAAAGAAGTTAATCCCAGCATCCAATGCTGCGTGTGCTACTGCGGTAACATCCGACTGTGCTTGTGGTCCCCAATAGTCTCCACCTCCATAAGACCAACACCCGATTCCCATCGGCGAAATCTCAATTCCACTCTTACCGCAAGGGCGCATTTCCATTCTCAGTCTCCGTGGAATGTTAAGCGTAATACAAAACCCGTTTTATTTTAATTCTGCACATAAGTCTGTTATCATTGCAGCATTTTCACCGATTTGATCAGAGAATTGCTGATACATACCTAACAACAAGGCATCATTTGGTTTTGAGTTGTCTATGGCATATTTTAGCTCATCCCGTATTTGTTGTTGACTACCGATTACCCTACCTGCAGCGAGAACTTTGAATATTAGGCACGGTTTTTTTGTTCGTTGAATAGCTTCGGACATCTCTTCACGGTCTTCACGAGCGTATACTTCACCTAATGGTGCATAGCCAAACTTTTCACGAAACTTGTCACTACCTCCATGAAGGTTATAAAGTGCAGTCATATAATAATCTATGTCCCACCCTTCATCTTCAGCAATATGCAAAAGCTTCGGATCATGCACAGATAAACCAACAAGGACACCCGTATCACGAATCCGTTTCAGGATGTCCTGCAATAGATCGAATTTCTTTTCTCTGAGACAACGTTGACCAACGCCTCCACCGTGTGGTGCCATTCCAATAGGATTCAGCTTTACATCCTCAAAAACCTTATCAGGGTTTTCATACCATTCAGAACTCCAACTCAGGCAGAACCAATGCATCGTTCCACCTATGTCACGGAAACGTTGTAGGTCAGATTGGGAACGTTCCGTTATACTATTTTGCCAACCGTTAATACCCACTTCCTCCGCTCTTTGTAACGTCTTCACAACCTGCTCTGGAGTATTGTATTCTTTTTGATGCTGTGATAAAAGCTGATTAAAGTGAGAGAAACCGTAAAACGGATTATCACCAATGACCAGTTTACTTAACTCGTGATTACAAAATGATATTTTCGGTAAGGTTGTTTCCATTATCTTCCTCCATACAATTGAATGCTGTTATTGTATATAATGGATTTTGGAATAGGTGAAGTAAGGTGTCTTCTAATCAAACAGAAATCCTTCAAAAACAGATGTGTCTATTTCTCTTACAAGATGCAATGTCAATTCCAACGCTGCTGTGTAATCATCAACATTTATAATAGATACATGGCTATGGATATATCTGGCTGGAACACCGAGTACTATAGATGGTACACCTCTGCTGTATTGATGAATTGCACCACCATCTGTTCCACCGGTTTGACGCACACCGAGTTGGTAGGGAATTTCATGCTTCTTTGCTGTTTCAATCACATAATCTGATAATTTTGGATTTACAATCATTGAAGAATCAATTAGTCGAATTTGAACGCCTTCACCAAGTTTTCCTTCTGTCACACCCCCATCTATTCCAGGGGTATCGTCTGCCGGTGGTCCCTCAAGGATAATTGCCAGGTCAGGTTCCACACTTGTTGCTAATGTCTTTGCCCCACGCAATCCGATTTCTTCTTGTACACATCCAGCACCGATAACTGTATTTGGATGTTCGTCAAGATTCAATAATGAATCTATTACAAGTGCAACACCGACACGATTATCAAATGCTTTAGCCGTAAGTAATTTATCATTTTTTAACCGCATAAAGGGACCGTACGGTGCAATTGGACAACCGGGAATTACACCATATTCTTCCTTAGCTTGTTCTTCATTTTCAGCTCCAATATCAATATATAGGTCTTTTACCTCTAATACTTTATCACGACCGCCTCCGAGTAGGTGTGGTGGCGTTGAACCTACAACTCCTGGAACTTTACCGTTCTTTGTTGTGATATTAACCCTTTGTGCTAATAATGTGTGTCCCCACCAACCACCGAGTGGTAAGAATTTTACGTACCCATTATCGGTTATTTTTTGAACAATAAACCCGATTTCGTCTAAATGTGAATCAAGAAGAATACGCGGGCTTTTTGAACTACCCTCCCGTGTACAATAAATGCTCCCTAATCTATCAGTGCCGATAGCACCTACATCAGAGACTCTATCCCGAAAGAGATCTCGTACTTCATCCTCAAATCCGGGAATTCCGTCAGCTTGTGTCAACGCTTCAAGTAGTTCTATTGAGTTTTTATTCATCTATGTTTCCTTTATCAATTGTGTTATAATTTCATCTGGAATTATAGCACGTATTGTGTTTACTGACAATTCTTAACTCAGGTCGGGTATGTAAAGTTTTTAGTATGAATATCATGCTACTTTTGTGGGTGGATACCAATAATTATCTCTAAACTCTCGATACGACATACGCATTAAATTCTTGCAAGTTTGGTTATATATAATAATGCGGTATATGTGGATAATGTGATTGGCAAAAGTGTTAATATTTATCGTTTTGAGATGATAGCACTTTCACGGAAACCTTCACGGAGCAATTCTACGAAGCCTTATTCTATAAGGGTTTATAATTTTAATTAGCCAATTCTTCGTGAATCACATAAGTTATATATTATATAACTTAATTGTATATTGAGTACTTATATGTTTTTCATACGAAGTGTATTAGGACATAGCACTCCGCTGGAGTGCTAGACTGTTCCGATATTGTTTTCTATAGACATAGTACTCCGCTGGAGTACGGTATTTTTGATATACAAAACTGAATAAAGAATAGACTTATCATTAGATACTCAGTTTCTCCTGAATTAGAATTGTTAATCCTAATATGCAGACAAAAAATAAGGTCTAAAAACAGTCATTTAATCCTAAATACTCAGAGAGTAGATCGTATTGTTATTGCATTTCTCTATACCTCGAAAAAATGGAAAAAGTTACACTTTTTGTCACACGGTGTGACATTGAAATTGGTGTAAATTATCCCTGTAAGTCCTGTTATAGACTGACTTTACTCCACTTTGAATTGACTTTATAAGAATTTCTAAAAAGTGTGATTTTGTGTTCTTTTTGTCCTTTCTGATTTTGACATTCCCAACGGTTAAAAATGTATGCTTTTTTGACGTATATGAAACTTTACAATTAGGATCATTTTTATTGATAGTCATCATTTATTCTCCTATGAATATGTAGTCCGTAGTTGTTCTTTTTTACTTATTGGTTTTTGGTTTGTGTTCTAACCTATAATCTTTTTTCTGTAACTCTTAATTTTATTTTGACAAATATTATCAATATGTTTTTCTGTTTTTGTGATATATGTATGTTAGTTGTTAGAAATGGGTGTTTTCTTCATTTTTTAATTCTATAGAGTGATATTTATGGAAAAAGAAGTTCATATACCTATTATCAAACTCACGTTAAACTAATCAAATTGAATTGGTATAAGAATTGTTTTGTGACTTATTTACACTTATTCACGTTTATAGAAATAAGAAAATCCTTATTATCGTAAAGTGGTCTAAACGATAATAAGAAAATCTTTATTATCGTAAAGTGGTCTAAACGATAATAAGAAAATCTTTATTATCGTGAAGCAATTAAAATGAATCCAGAAAATTTTAGAAATTCAAGTGCAGGTAAATGTATTCGCAGTATAGGTAAACACCCGTATTGGTATTATGTTCCAAATCCGCTGCCACCACAAATTGACTTGGATTGGGATTTGGCAAATCTTCTCTCAGAAGCAAACATAAAACTGGGAGAATTGTCTGGAGCAGGACAACTATTACCCAATCCACACTTATTAATTGGTCCATTCATCCGAAGGGAAGCGGTCATGAGTTCCAGAATTGAAAATACACAATCTGGTTTGGATCAACTTTTTCTGTTTGAAGTAGATAAGACTGAAACACCAGAAATGCCTGATGTACAGGAACTTGCAAACTATGTTGACGCAATGGAGTATGGGATAAAGAGAATGGAGAAGTTACCTGTAAGTTCAAGATTAATCTGCGAAATGCATGAAATCTTAATGCGTGGCGTTCGTGGAGAACAGGCGACTCCGGGATTAATGCGTACGACCCAGAACTGGATCGGTAAACCGGGATGCACTCTGATGGACGCCACTTATGTACCACCACAAGTTCCTGAAATGAAAGAGTGTTTTTCAGAACTGGAAAGGTATATCCATTCCAAAGCAAAAGAACCACCCTTAATTCAATGTGCATTGGTTCACTATCAATTTGAGGCAATTCACCCATTTGTTGATGGAAATGGAAGAATAGGAAGACTCCTGATTATTCTAATGTTAATTGAAAAAGAGATATTATCTCAACCACTTCTTTACATTTCGGATTATTTTGAACGGCATAGAGAGACTTATTACGAACTCCTATTGAATGTAAGTCAGCAAGGTGATTGGAATCGTTGGATTACATTTTTTTTAAAAGGGATTTGTGAACAATCAGTAGATGCGTTACTGACAATTCAAAGGCTGCTTACCTTAAGAGAACAGTATAGAGAATTAGCTTTGGGAACAAGGGTGCCAAGAGTTGTAAATACGTTAATTGAGCATTTGTTCAGCACACCACTTGTCTCTGTTTCAAAATTAGCAAAAGAATGGAATGAGATATTTACTACGGTTCAACGTGGTGTTGATTATCTTGTGGAAAAAGGTATATTAAGAGAAATGACAGGTCGGCAGCGAAATCGTCTCTTTATTGCTGATGAAGTTCTTAATATAATTATGACTGAAAGGGCAAAATCAGTAAATTAAATAGGACTTACGCAGTATCCATTTTTAGAACAGGTGATTTCAATATAACGATTTGACATAAGACTATTAGTACGCTATACTAAACTTAATCGCAAATTCATATCAGAGTATATGTTGACAACGTTCCGTAGGATTTATTTTTTTAAATTCTACTTGATGCTATCCAGTGTACAGTGAGCGGAAACAATGGCACAAAGCAAAATGCACAAAGCCAACCTCAAGTGGGCAGAAAAACACATTACCGATTTTGAACGTTATCTCGCGGAACAATGCCAACCCTACTTTAAAGAATTCGCTGCCGAAGACTCATCTAAATTTATGGCACCGATGTGGTGGAGCGTTGGATATGTCATTCTACGCGGTATGGCAGATAAAAAATCCGTTTCCGCTGATGATACCGATACACTTATAGATAGAGCCATGTTGCTTTTAGAACTTTTGACCTATAGTCAACATCCTATCTTCAATGAGATACTTCAGAAATTTGTACTGCCAATGGCGAAAGCTCTAAACATTGACAAAGACAATGATGCTATCAATGAACATATTTTTAAGAGTATAGCATTCATCGCCCATAAACTTAAAGAGGGGGAAACTTTATTGGTACCTGAATTAACTGGTCCTGATGGAATCATGATTAAAAGAGAAGAAACTGCTAATACTGCCTCCACAACAGAAGACAGACAGATACAAGGTGCTACATCCTAATTGCTTGGGAATTTCCTAACTTATCAAGCATACCGGTAAAACATCTACAACAACGAGATATAATTGAAACATAAGTTTATCGTCTTCCTAAACTCGCTACTTGTCATAGTTCTTGAAGCATTGTATGTTGTCGTTTATATTTTATTAGGTTATGGTCTGACCCAACTTGTTAACTATACCATCGGAGCCAAATGGCCTCAAGTTATGGAATACATCAGATATGTAACTTTGATTGTTGTGAGTATAGTTGGTGCATTACGATTCATTGCCAAAACAACGATTCGAACTTACCGAGAATTGAAAAAGGAAATAAGAGATGAACATCATAAAGACAATTAAAGAAAACACCTGTTGGTTAATTGGTGCAGTATTAATTACTATCCCACTTATGGCGTGTTATCCAGTCCTGCTATATCTTGGACTGTCTATAAAAATCGCGACAATCGTTACGGTATGTTTATCAATCATAGCCTATATTCTGTTAGTTACACGTATTGAACCATTATTAGGCAGAATGCTACCGTTCCTGAACCCCAAAACACAGACAGAATTTACTTCGGAAAAATTGGAAATGGTTAGTATTGATATCCAAAAGGCACAAAGTCCCAATTCATTCTCCAGAGTAAGTGAGTTGGATATACTCAGTTCAAATAATGTGATAAGAAATATCAGAGGTAACTGGGTTCATTCATAAAGGAAATGTATTGATGACAAAACCTATTGATAAAGTCCAAAAAACCACATAACTCCCACTGAAACAACACTAAAGTTTCCCCGCGATGACTCTCTAAACATTGACACCTTCCAAAACCTCTTTATTGAAGATGACAACCTTGAGGTTCTCAAACTCCACTACAACCCTACTTTGGCAGTATCAAATCATTTATTTGGCACAAGTGGTTAGAATATAAATCAGGAGTTGAACAAAGCGTGCGGAACATCAAACCTACACATAAAGCTATCCAAACATTTTATGCAGAATTGAAACAATACGAGAATATCGGCGCGACAAATGAAACCGAAATCCGACTTGCCTTTGCAACACTTCTCCAACACTACGCCAGACAAAATAATCTGACACTTATCTGCGAAAAATCACTTCGAACACCGCAACATACCACAATTTACCTTGATGGTATGTTTACCGATAACGTCTTTGGCTTGCCGCGCGGCTACTGGGAAGCGAAGGATCTCCACGACAATCTGGCTACTGCGGTTAGACAGAAATTTGACGCAGGTTATCCGCGGGATAATATACTCTTCACAACCCAAGAACGCGCCGTCCTCTATCAAGATGGACAAGAGGTTATGGATATCGGTATCGATGACGCGGATGCGTTTATCCGGGTGCTTCACGTCTTCTACAGTTATGAACAGCAGGATATTGCTAACTGGGAACGCGCCGCTGTTGAATTCAAGGACAAAGTGCCAGCCCTTGGTGAACACGCCGCATCTTTAATCCAAAACGAAGAGGCAACCAACGCTCTGTTTCAGGAGGCGTTCGCGAACTTCTATCGCCACTGTCAAGAGGCAATAAATCCGAACCTCTCAAAATCTGCTGTCGAAGAGATGCTCATTCAACATCTCTTGACAGAACGAATTTTCCGCACTGTTTTTGATAATCCCGATTTCACGCGCCGAAATATCATCGCACGTGAAATTGAAAATGTGATTGATGCGCTCACATGGCAGGCTTATAATCGTTCCGAGTTCCTCCGAGATCTCAATCCATTCTATGGTGCGATTGAACGCGCTGCTGCAACCTTTATCGACTTCTCACAGAAACAACATTTCCTCAATACTGTTTATGAGCAGTTTTTTCAAGGTTTTTCGGTCAAGGTTGCTGATACACACGGCATCGTCTATACACCGCAGCCGATCGTTGATTTCATGGTGAAAAGCGTCTCACATCTGCTTGCAACCGAGTTTGGACGTTCACTTTCGGATACAGGCGTTCACATCATCGATCCGTTCGTTGGTACCGGTAACTTTATCGTTCGGCTTATACAAGCGATTGATAAAACTGCACTTAAGTCGAAGTACAGCCATGAACTCCACTGCAATGAAGTGTTGCTGATGCCTTACTACATTGCCAGCATGAACATTGAGCATGAGTTTTATGTCGCCACAAAGCAGTATCAACCTTTTGACCACCTTTGCCTTGTGGATACGTTCGATCTGACAACCGAGCGTCAGTTATCCCTGTTCGCGCTGGAGAACACGCGGCGGGTTGAAAAACAGAAACAGACAGAAATGTTCGTGGTTATCGGTAATCCACCTTACAATGCACGGCAGATGGACGAGAACGATGCCAACAAGAACCGTAAGTATCCCGATTTAGACAGACAGATTCAGGAAACATACGTCGAAGCCTCTACTGCAACGAACAAAACCGCACTCTACGATCCGTATGTCAAAGCAATCCACTGGGCATTAAATAGAGTTGAAACAGATGGGATCGTCGCGTTTGTGACGAATCACAACTTTATTGATGGTCATGCGTTTGATGGGATGCGGAAACATCTATCCGATGCGTGTGATAAAATCTATCTGTTGGACTTGGGGGGCAATATCCGTAAAGGGCATGGTGGAGATTCTAATGTGTTTGACATTCAGGTGGGAGTGAGTATTAACTTTTTTGTGAAAAAGGGACAAGAGGATGAAGGACCTACCCGTATTTTTTACAACAGTGAGACAGCGGAGATGAATAAAGAGGCAACGTTTGCTTTTCTGGACAAGTACGAACATACCGGAAATATCAACTGGGATTCTATTCAACCCGATGCGCGACAGACATGGCTCACCGAAGGACTGCGCGAAGACTTTGAAACCTTTGTGCCGATCGGGAGTAAGCAATTTAAAGCAGCAAAAGGCGAGGTTTCAGGTGTGATTTTCCACCAATTTAGTAGCGGAGTGAAGACAAATCGCGATGCGTGGGCAATTAACTTTAACCGAGATGTCCTCGGTAATAATGTTACGCGAATGATAGATAGTTACAATACACAAACACTCAAATGGCAGCAGCAAACGGCACAGAATGTTGATGATTTTGTGACGTATGACAACGAGAGAATTAGTTGGAGCTCAGGTTTAAAACAGAAATTGATAAGCGGATACATTGCAGAATTCAGTTCAGAAAGAATACGACAGACGCTCTACCGTCCGTTCACAAAGTCTCGTCTTTACTTTGACAGATTCATTGTAGAGAGAGTATATGTATTTCCATCTTTTTTTCCGACACCTCAGACCGAAACTGAAAATCAAATAATCTGTGTCAATGTCTCACGAGAGAAACCCTTTACCTGTCTCATGACTGACTGCATTCTCGAACAGGTTGCGACAGGTGGCTTCGGATCCCCTACGCAGTGTTTTCCTTTCTATATCTATAATGAGGATGGCACGAACTGCCGGGAAAACATCACAGATTGGGCATTGGCACAATTTCGAGAGTATTACAGAGACGCTAACATCACCAAATGGGATATTTTTCATTATATTTATGCACTCCTGCATCATCCTGCGTATCGTGAGCGGTATCAAGTGAACCTTAAACGGGATCTGCCGCATATCCCGTTTGCTCCTGAATTTTGGGAGTTTGTCGAAACGGGAAGGCGGTTGGCGGAGATTCATGTCCATTATGAGGATCAGCCGAAACATAAACTTGATATGATTGAAACTGAAGGGATGTCCCTGGATTGGCGTGTAGAGCAGATGAAATTCTCTAAAGACAAAACACAGATAAAATACAACGATTTCTTGACATTGGCAGGCATCCCTGCGGAAGCGTTTGCGTATCGGTTAGGCAACCGTTCGGCATTGGAGTGGGTGGTGGATCAGTATCGTGTGAAGACAGATAAACGGAGCGGTATCATGAACGATCCGAACCGCGCAGATGATGAAACGTATATTGTGGATCTGATTCGGAAGGTTATCAGTGTGAGTTTGGAGACGGTAGAGATTGTTGAGCGGTTGTCGGTGTTGGAAATTAGTGGGGAGGAATTGTAAATTTAGCCTAAATGATTTCTACTTGTTTTATGCGTAAAAACAGGATATGATTTAATATATGGTTGTTAGTCTGTAACTCTGTTTACCGAATTTCCAAGAAAAGGAGCAAAAAGATGCAAACTCATGTTGTAACAAGAGTCATTGATGGAGATACGGTTGAGGTCAGTCCTGAAATTCCTCGCCGAACTGCGCTTCAGACTCCGATGGAAAGACTGATGGGAGTCCCTCTCAATGAAACGCCTACGCAACGGTTGCAAAATCCAAATATGTTCAATAAGATTCGCTTAAGGAACATAGATGCCCCAGAAACCGGTACACCTCAAGGGGAAAAGGCTGTCCACTATCTCAAACAACTTTTAGAAGGGAAACGTGTAAGATTTAAACCGGCAGGTATTTCTTATGATCGCGTAGTCGCCGATGTATGGCGATATCCGGATAATGTATTTGTTAACGCAATTATGGTTCATAGTGGACACGCGAAATGGGCGTACCCACCGGGCTAATGTTTCGGATTATCCATCCGGTAGTGTTTTTGAGAACGCGTCAAGAGAGATCTCATGCTTGATTTAAATTCTGATGCTCGGGAATTTCATGATCAGCCATCTCCAGACGCGGTTTTGTGGAGGTATATGGATTTCACGAAGTTCATAGCACTTTTGGAAATGCGCGCCCTATTTTTCGCCAGGTCAGACAAACTAAATGACCCTTTGAAGGATCCTTCCCTAAAAGAAATATAGAGGCACGTTATACCAATTTGCACCCTGAGTTTGAGGAAGTTCTATTAAGTTTGGCATCCTTAATGTCTACATTTTGGATGCAACTCAAGCGTTTTACGTTAGTAAATTGTTGGCATGAAAGTAATCACGAATCAGAAGCAATGTGGAAATTGTACGCAAGCACCAATGGGGGACTTGCTATCAAGACGCGCTTTGATTCTTTTGTAAAGAGTTTTATAACTGATGAAAATATCCATATAGGAAAAGTTCAGTATGTTGATTATGAAAATGACCTGATTCCCGCAGATGATCCGTTGTCTCCATATCTACACAAGCGAAAAAGTTTTAAGCACGAACAAGAAGTGAGAGCCATCGTTCAAAATGTACCTACCAGTCAAATTAGTGAGCAGCAGGATGACTACGATATCGGGAAATATTATGAAGTTGACCTCAACCTATTAATCCAAGAAGTAATTGTTGATCCTTTTACTCCCGAGTGGTTTTTAGACCTTGTCAAATTAGTTGCTAAACGCTATGACTTACAAGCATCTGTCGTTTCTTCCCGTTTAGCAGCACCACCGACTTGGGATATTCCCTACAAAATAGGTGGAGTTTTACCGTAAGAAAAGAAATACAGTTGGTATTGGCATTATACAGTTATCAGGAATGGGGCAGTAATTGATAAAATGCTTTTTATTTCAACGGCGTACCTTTAGCAATAATCTGGGATATTCTTGAATAAGGAAACAAAACATGTTTGAATCATTGAATTCAGAATTAATTGAATTTACCAAACCTTGGGTATTCAGGATTGTATGATTTAGTTATAAAGGGTGTACCGGGTATTCTGAACAAGTGGCAAAGTAAAAATATGAAAGTTATACTGAAGGAACAGTTTGATCGGGAGAGTTATACACATAACGAAAATTCTTACTCTGATATAGATGATGAACGGAAAAAGCGATTTCTGCTTATGAGAAGGCAATTGTGTTGAAACCTGATTTTTGGGAAGCATCCTACAATCTCGGAATTGCGAGGTGCGATATCAGACAATATACCGAGGCAATGGTCAACTTTAACAAAGCAATAGAATTGAACCACAACTTTGCAAGTGCGTATTACAACCGAGGAATTCTGAAATCTGAATTAAAAGACTATGAAGGGGCGATCGCCGATTTTAATGAAACCATCACATTAAAACCTGATCATATTGAAGCTTACAACAACCGAGGTATAGCGAAGTCTAAACTTGGCCAACGTGAATCTGCGATTAACGATTTCACTAAAGCCATCGAGTTGAATCCAAACCATGCTTATGCCTACAATAACAGAGGATATGTAAGTTACCAGTTAGGTAACCACCAATATGCGATCAACGACTTTGACAAAACAATTGAGTTAGATCCAAGTAATTTTGCAGCATACTACTATAGAGGGAATGCAAAACTACTACTTGATAACTACCAAACTGCAATTGATGATTTTGATAAAGCAATTGAGTTGAAACCAGATATTTCCGAATCTTATTACTGCAGGGGGGTTTCGAAAAGGCGGCTTGGTAATTTTCAAGAAGCGATCACTAATTTTAATATAGTTAAAAGCAAAAATACCTTTACATTTTTCTGATTTTGTGATAATAGTTATATTATGAGATATTCACCAGACTTACGAAAACGCGTTCTTGATTTCATAGCAGCAGGTGGTAGTAAAGCAGAAGCTTCCCGTAGATTTCAAGTTTCACGCAGATCTATCTACAACCGGTTAGACGCAGTAGATCCTTTTACTTATGAAAAACCGGGGCCTCGTAAACCTTATCGGCTTGACCCAGAAGCACTCGCTGAACATGTCAAAGAATTCCCAGACAGCACGCAGAAGGAGTGTGCTGCACATTTTGGCGTGTCACAGCGGTGTATCTGTTATGGTCTGAAGCGGATCGGATGCACGCGAAAAAAAGACATTTACCTATAAAGAACAATGCCCAGTCAAACAGGAGGCCTATCTCACCCAACTTCAGACAGCACTTGTGAACGGAAAAACACCTGTTTTTGTTGATGAAAGCGGTTTTAGCACAAAAAGTGTTCGTCAGTTCGCTTATGCGCCAAGAGGGGTTTGCGTATCGGATAAAATCTCAAGCAATCGGTATAGATGCACTACGCTGATTGCTGCACAAATACAAGGGCGTTTCACGGCTCCTGTACTTTTTGAAGGTGCTTGTGATGCGCTTGCCTTCAATGCGTGGCTTGAGAGCGTGCTGTGTCCACTACTTGACGCATCACACGTTGTCATATTGGATAATGCGTCTTTCCATAAAAGCCAGCAAACAGAGGCATTGATTGCTGCCTGTGGTGCGAGTTTACTTTTTTTACCTCCGTATTCGCCTGAACTCAATCCTATTGAAAGAGATTTCGCGAACATAAAACGTAAATGGGAATACAATGCTGAAGCGTCAATCGATGAAATCGTAAAAATGTATAAATAATTATGATTTCCACTATAAAGCTATTGAATTAGGACTCAATTTCGCGGAAGTCTATCTCAATCGTGCTGATGCCAAGGGAAACTCCGGGCAGTATGATGATGCTTTAATGGACTATACTAAAGCGATTCGTCTAAAGCCCGATTATGCGGTAGCCTATTACAATAGAGGCAATTTAAAAGGAGAGCTCAAACAACCTAATGCTGCGATTGATGATTATACTGAAGCAATTCGCATTAGACCCGATTTCGCAGAAGCATACCACAATCGAGGTAGTTTAAAACGAGAACTCGGACAATATGATGATGCGCTTGCCGATTATACCGAAGCTATTCGCATAGAACCTAACTTTGCAATGTCTTATCACAATCGAGGGGTTCAGAAAGCATTATGTGAGAAATTGGATGATGCTATTGTTGACTTTAACGAGGCGATTCGTATAAAACCTAATTATGCAGAAGCTCATGCAAACCTCGGAATGGCAAAAGCGGAACTGGATCGCATTGATGAAGCGAGATCAGATTTTCAGAAAGCACTGGAATTGGCAGAGCGGCACGGAGACAATGATCTCAAAACTTTCGTTGAGGCGAAACTTCAGCAACTCAATAATTCAACACAACAAACTGATGAAACACAATAAACAGAGATTGGAGTAAATAATGTCAACCTCCGGATTGACAGAGAACAATCTTTTGTTGATAGACATAGTACCGAGCATGCCCCAATTGTTGGATAACTCTATTCCACTACAAACGCGCACTCCCGAATCAACTATACCTCTACCCTACCCCGAAACCACTTATCAGTGGTTAGTCACGGTTATTTATATCACTTAATAACCCTGTTTTCTATCTCTTTTCACTTGACATTATGACAACTAATCCATATACTTTTCATACACTAAACAAAAGAAGTTAAATAAATGTGGAATATGCTAATAGGTTCTGGCGGATCGGTTATAGCTGGAGGTTTACTGTATTTAATCTCTCTATGGTACAACAGTAAGAAGTTATCAGATGCGAAAGAAAATGAATATACCCAACTAACAAACAATATAACTAATCTTAATTCCAAGTTAGATAGCCTAAACATAAAGATCGACAATGAGTCTGAAGCACGAAAAAATCAGTTTAACAACATAAACGAGAAATTTGACAACGGATTTGAAAGATTTTTTATTGAGATTAACAAACTACGCTCAACTGTTGAGACGAATACGGAAAAAATAGATGCGTTAACATCTAACGTAGAAACAAACTCTCAAAAAATAGATTCATTAACATCTAACGTAGAAACAAACTCTCAAAAAATAGATTCATTAACATCTAACGTAGAAACAAACTCTCAAAAAATAGATTCATTAACATCTAACGTAGAAACAAACTCTCAAAAAATAGATTCTACAATAATTACAATCAATAAAAATATAGCAACTACGAATAACATGATGGAAGTCATTCTCGAACTTCAAAACATTGTCAGGGATTCTATTAAATTACCCAGTCGCTGATAGAAACCATCACAATACCATAGCAGTGAGTTACCCCAATTCCTTATCACGCAGAGAAGACTGAAACTTCCGATCATTCAGTTTCTCCTCTAATTCTTGTTCATACCCAATAGTAAACACCATATCATCTTCTATTTACAGCATCCTTATACGACAAACTGTTAGTTTGTAGTCTCACAGTTTCCCACACCAAATCCCTTTATTCCTACGTAATCCATGTGAATGATATTGCATTCATAAGCGTCAATTTAGTGAGATTAGTTTATTTTTAGGTTTGTTTTAAGTTGTCTGAATCACAGATTACACAGGATTACACGGAGAAGAGAGGATTGGGGATTGGAATCCCTTCCTACAGAAGAGGAGAGGATTGGGGATGGAATCACCTTATACAAAAGAACCTAATGCTTAATTGACGACTATAGTGTCAAAAGCTTTACACACCCTTTCTCCACGGCTATTTTGACAGCCAGTTTTTTGTATGGTATACTAATCAGGCGAACAAGTTATCGTAATTAGTCAAGGAACGGAAGCACTCTGAAAATACCTAATGCGTATCACAGGTCGAAATGTACTGACTGAATTTAGTCAGAGACATCCGAATGCAAGATCCGCGCTCAACCGTTGGTATAAGCTGATGCGTCAGGAAAATTTTGATTCATTTGTAGAATTACGTAGGATTTTTCCACACGCAGATCAGGTAAAAGTTGATAAAAATAGATTCAATCCCGAAGATAAAATATTGACAGTCTTCAACATAGGTGGTAACGTGAGTTTGATAACACAGAATCTTGAATTCGGTACGGTTAGGAAACCGTACCTACCGGTCTATAGGGTAATATTTTTGGATAGATGAAGTTCATACGCCTATAATCAAACTCACGTTAGGTGGTAATAATTTTCGTCTTATCGCCTCTATACAATATAACCCATCGGTTCGGAGAGTTACAATCAACGAGATTCTAACACATGGTGAGTACGATAAAGGGAGATGGAAGGAGTAAAAGATGTTGATACCGGCACAAGACTTACAAGATTTGTCTATGGGAGTGTTCACGCCTTCAACTTTGGATCGGGATTTTCCATTCACAGACGTAACGCCGAGTATACCCCAATTGTCAGATAATGTAGATCCGTTACCTCCTGCTATCCCGGAGACTATTGATTCTGCATCCTACTCGGAAAGTGATTATGATTGGCTTGTGAATGTACTTGACACGTTAATCAAGTTCATGCATCGTGACGACAATTGGAGTGTCCCCGACCTGGAAGAAAACGACTATGCCTGGGCTCATGGTCTGCTTGTAGAGTTAGTCGGTGCGGTTGGTGATAGTGAGACGCATCCTTTGCACCCTTTGATGGAATTTGTTTGTCAGCTCATTGATAATTATGAGGATAAATACGTTCCAGAACTAACAGAACTATTTCCAGAATTGGCAGAGGAAACCCCGATTGAAATAACTGACGAAAACAGTAACCAGTCACATTACACATCAGAATTGAGCGATAGCGAACTTGCTGCACATGCCTTTTTTTCAATTGGTTATCTGTTAGGGGAAGGCAATCTATCGAAGAAAGCCCTTGATGCTTATGATAAGGCAATTGAATTGGATCCAAAGAATGCCAAAGTCTATTACTATAACGGAATTGTGAAAAGCCAACTCGGTGAATATCAAGCTGCGATTGTTGATTTTGATAAAGCGGTTAAGCTGGGATACGATTCCGTTGATCTTTACTACTATCGCGCCCTTGCCAAGACATTGCTTGGTCAGCATAAAGCTGCTATATCCAACTTTGATATTGTCATTGAGTTAAGACCGGATTGTGTCACAACCTATAACTACAGAGGAAAGTTAAGTCAAGAACTTGGGCAGCATGAAGATGCCCTCACAGATTATACTGAGGCAATACGTCTAAAGCCAGATTATGCTGAGGCTTATGCCAACCGTGGAATGGTAAAAGTTGGGTTGGATCATACTGATGAAGCGAGATCAGATTTGCAGAAAGCATTGGAATTAGCAGAGCAACAGGATCGTGCTGATCTCAAAGCCCTTGTTGAGAATCAACTGGAGCAACTCAAACAGAATAGCAGGAAACCACGCCGCGGTGGACAGTTGATGATTATCCTCCTTCTATCTATTACCATTACCGTGTATGCTGACGATATGACAGATCCAATTCGAACTTTACTGCCTTTTGATGGAATTCCCGCAATTACAGATCCAAAATTTGTTCCTGCTACCGTTGCAAAATTAGATCCAGATGCCCCGGTCATAGGTGTAACCTTCAACGGTGAAAGTCATGCATATTCACTTTACCTGCTTAATGGACATGAGATTGTCAACGATGTTGTTGGTGGAAAAAAGATTGCAACCACCTGGTGACCACTCTGTAAAACAGCTATCGTGTATAGCCGTGAACTGGATGGGAAAACCTACACTTTCGGTGTAAGCGGGAAATTATGGCGAGATGCACTGTTAATGTATGACCATCAAACACGTTCACTCTGGTCACACATTACTGGCGAAGCTATTCAAGGTCCACTGAAAGGCAAGAAACTAAAACCACTCTCTTCCATGCCACAAATCACATGGAAAACATGGCTGGATAATTACCCTAATACACGTGTGCTTTCTGTTCCCGTTAGAGGGGTGATGCGAGAAGACATTCCACGTGATTCGTATGAAAGGTATCACACGAGTCAAGACACGGGTGTAAGTGGAACAAAATACACAGATAAAAGACTACCGAATAAGCAGCTTGTTATCGGAGTCCAAGTGCAACGTCAAGCTGGTGAAGATGGCTTAGCTGGACATGACGGTGCAGCTGGACAGGATGGGGCTGATGGACAAGATGGGGCTGATGGAGGACAGGTCAATATACAAAATAATCTGACACAAACTCAGCCAAAAGATTCTGATAACACGTACTATCGTGCCTATCCACTTTCACAATTTGCGAAAACCGCTATCATTAACGATACAGTTAACGGTGTGCCTTTGTTAATCTATCACGACAAAGAGTCGTTTGCAACCGCTGTTTATAAACGTATCGTAGACAATAAGGTAATACTTTTTACTTCCCAGGATGGTTATTTCGCTCAAGATAATACCGATACAAAATGGAATCTGATTACAGGTAAAGCAACATCAGGCAAAAATAAAGGTAAAAGTTTAGAACGTATACCTGCAGTGAACATCTATTGGTTCGCTTGGGCACGTTATTACCCCGAGACAACAATTTATACACGGTGATTCCTCAATCTTTCAATTCAACCATATCACGATGTTCAGTTGGACGGATAGTCAATTCCGGTATGTTTGTTCTGGGGGGTAAGGTGGCAATTAGGAGAATAGCCGCTGATGTTTCTGCGACATCTACCATTTTTGTCCGTGCTTCTGCATCAGGTGGAATTGGACGATTATCCAAAATCGGTGTTGCTACTTCACCCGGAATAATTACGCTGGCTCTGATACCTGTATTCATTAAGTCATTATTGAGAAACTCTGTGAAATTAATTATACCTGCCTTTGCTGCTCCATAAGCATAGCCTGCAAGAGGTCCAGGAGTTATCGCTGCCAGTGATGAGATATTGATGATTGTTCCCGATTTTGCTTCCAACATTGTAGGAACAACTGCTTGCGAACAGAAAAACGTACCGATAAGGTTTGAATCAACAACAGATCGTACTTCATCTGGTGTTGCATTGGTAATACGACGATTGTGTGAACTGTGTCCCGCGTTGTTAACCAGCACATCAATCCGTCCATATTTCTCTACCACATCCGCAACCATTTTCTGGACTGCTTCATAGTCAGCTACATCAAGTATATAACTTACTATTGTTCCGCTTGCACTCTTACCTTCAGACTTTACTTTCTCTAACTTTGATTCAGTTCTGCCTACGATAACAACAGTTGCACCTTCATGTGCCATCTTCAAGGCAGCATCCCGCCCAATTCCGCTACCACCGCCTGTTATAATACACACTTGTCCTTTTAAACTCACTTTTCACCTCCATTAGGTAGGATATGCCGCACTGCAGCTTTTATGTCTTTTGATAATGATTCTAATTCATACTGTTCATTAGATATTTTATCACGATAGTCATCCAACGGATATCCACCTTTCCCAGATTCATTAAAATAAATACTCAGTTGATATCGTTGAAATATATTCATCCGTGGATAATCTTCGGTCCACGGACTTGCATCGTGAAGCAGGTTTGTAGAGAAAATAGCCACATCCCCCGCTTGCATAGGAAGCGTAATTGATGTAGGCGGATTGTGTTTAACAGGTAGATTTGCAGGCGTCTGAAAAAGAGATTTATGACTACCCGGAACAAGACAAAAACCTGTTTCTGGAGGCACATCTACCAATGCGACCCACGTTGCAAGATGACTACAGTAGATATGACCAGATGCAGCTTGATAATCGTTATGTGGGTTCCTGAATCCGGGTGGGAACTTAAATCCACTATCATCACGGTGGAAACTCTGTGGAGAATCATACTTTGTCATCATCGTGAAATTGTAATGGAATAGACGGGGTGCATTCATAGTTAATCCTGACACAACCCTCATAATATCAGGGTTCATTGCCAAATCCTGAAAAAGTCTATGTCCATATTGTATATGGTCTATGTGTGTTTTACACGGTTCTTGCCTACTGCGCCGTAGTGGAACAGGTAATTCCGATTCGTCAATTGACAACCAATGATTCAGGATTGTCAGGCATTTCTTCGATCCCGTCAGGCGGAATTACATTTCTTAAGACGAGAAAACCGTGTAAATCAAATTGCCATTTCTCTTCTTCCGTCAAAGTTGACTGAATTGCAAACACTCTCTATTACCTATATCAAAAATTGAGAGTTTTATAATATCAAACCTGAGTGGAATTATCAAGAAGTTACATACCGAATCACTACATTACCCTGACTTGACACGGTTTCATATTGACATGTATTCCAAAACATCTATAATAAGAATGACTAACAATCCTATAGTTAGAATGAGAAAATACAACAAGATTCCTAAAAGGATTCTATTTAAGAGGATATATTCTGGAATATTCACCTACTAAGGAGCAGTATGATGTCAGAACGTATTAAAGTGGGACTTATCGGGTGCGGTATGATTTCCGGTTCACATGTCAATGGGTATCTTGCACATCCACAACAGGCACAGATTGTGGCAGTCTGCGATACAGTTGACGCAAACGCACAGAGAAGGGCAGCAGAAACGCTTTCAGGAGGCAGAAGGACGGGCAAACAGTGCTAAAGAGGAGGCAAAAAAAGCTGATTCTGCTGAAGCACGTGAACAGTTCAATGAAAACGCTGCATGCTGGGAACAATATGCAAAAGATGGTGTCAAAATATATAGTGATTTCAATGAGATGTTGAAGGAATGCGACTTAGACGCTGTAAGTCTTGCTACGCCACCTTTTGCTCACGAAGCTCCAACTGTCGCAGCAGCAAATGCTGGAAAACATGTCTTTTGTGAGAAACCGATGGCGCGAACTGCAACTGAAGCGAGAAACATGCGGAATGCCTGTGACAAAGCAGGTGTAAAACTCGCATATCAGAGTGGTGGCACATGTCTTAATCCTATAAGTTATGCTATCCGAGAACACGTTACATCAGGGAAAATCGGAGATGTTCATTATGGTAGGCTGACCAGTTACCGTCTCCGAGGTAGACCCAATGTAGATATGTTTGGGTTCGGTAAATGGTTTCTCAATTCGGCTTACAGCGGTGGAGGCACAATATACGACACAGGTGTTTATGACATCAATCGGTCTATTTACCTGCTCGGTTCACCACAACCTGAAACTATCAGTGGTATTGCATATCGTGGTATGCCTCCTGAATACACTGGAGAAGAAATCAACGACGTTGAGGAGTTCGTTTCCGTGTTTGTTCGATTTACAAATGGCATGTCATTTACCTACGAACATGGATGGTCTTGTAATATGGCAGGACAACCGCAAGGCATATTTATCTTCGGGTCTAAAGGATCTCTTCAGCAACGATAAACTCTTTCTTGAAAAAGGAGAGTGGGAAACCGATGACAAAGGCAACCGTAGACGTTATCAAGGGAATCTTGTTGAAACACCGTTAGAACTGCCGGACAGACACTTCCCAGATAAGTTTCGTGATTTTCTCAACGCTTGCAACAGCGATACGCAACCTGTTAGTAATGCCGATGTTGGTCAGAAAGTCACTGAAATTATGAGCGGTGCACTCTTGTCAGCAAAACTGAAGCGTGAAATCAGTGTAGAAGAACTCTATGAAATAGAAGCACTCCGCACTGAACCGACACCAGGGTGGCCAATTCCGTAGAGAACATTCGGATCCGAAAGTTATGTTTCTTCAGCAAAACCTAACACCACTAAATGGTCCATTAATTTAAAGCTGAAAAACACCTATTTTATAAGGTATTCTTAATAAAATTCAATTTTTGATGCTTTCAATGAAGCACTGACTCACCGTGAGCAACAGGTTTTCGCCTGTATTCGTGATGATATGTCAAATTGTGATATTGCTAAGTTGTTAAAACTTAGCCCACCACGAATCAGTCAATTGGCAATAAAAGTAGAACAGAAGTTGCGTCAGGAATGCCAAAAGGTCGGATTAATTGAATAAGGTTTAGATCAGTAAGCATTACCGTTTGTAACAAAGCGTGGAAGATTCATTTTATTTTGAAAATACTCATGCCTCAACTTTAGAGGCGATTGCATATAGCAGCAGTAAAGCTGGTGTGCAATCGCCTTTTTTGTTTGGGCGCATAACACGCGTCTACTAATACTTGGCAACTATTCCAATATTTGTTGCTGGGTTTCATACTCAATTAACCCATCACTGTCAATTTGCGGTACTCCAGTACCGGTAGGTTCGGTTTCTACAAGAAACTGAAATTACCCGATAAGATTCTTAATCTTCATTGATTTCCACTTTTTCCTCACATCTCACAAAGTTTTTTAGAGAATTTGCAAGAAAAATCTGCAATTGCTATTAACTTTTTCTATTTACGACTGATATATATATAAGTAAGAGTAATTCATAAATCAATATCAGGTGTTTCCTCTGCAGTGTTTATCTCTGAATTTGGATTCGGCATTTTCCAGAATTCCCTGCAGATTATCATTATCCATTAGAATTCACAGTCCGACTTCAAGGCATTAGAGGTGAATTAATGGTACGGGTCAGGCTAAAACTCTGGAAACAAGGGTTAGAGATATTGAGTGTATAAATTTTCTAAAGGCAGAATAAGTTAAAAAGGGAACATATATATAAAATGAAGAGGTGACTTATGGCAACGGTAACTTACTTGAAAGATAGCGTGTCGATATTAGAACCGACTGGCAAAATCATCGGTGAGACTATACCATTTCTAAATTATGATTCACCAGAAATTCTGTAGTTATTTTTTCTAATTAAGCAATTAATCACTTTTGTAAAAAAAGACTAAAGAATTTCTCGTAAGATCTATATTAATTAATAAGGACACATATATAAATATGATGAGGTGACTTATGGCAACGGTAACTTACTTAAAAGATGGGGTGTCGATATTAAAACCGACTGATAAAATCATCGGTAAGGCTATACCTGAATTACGGGAAGTTTTGGTAAAACATGTAGATTCAACTCAGACACCTTCTATTCTGATTAACTTTGAGCGTGTGCATAAAGTGGATAGTGCGGGGTTGGGTGTGTTTATTACAGCCTATAACATGGCACGTGCAAAAGGTGGACGGATCGGTATTATCAATGTTGACAAACATATCAGAAACTTGATTGTTCGTAGTCGACTTATCAATATCTTTGAACATTTCAATACGGAAGATGCAGCTCTCAGCTCTCTCAGATATAACAGTAGGGTTTGATTAGTAGCGTTTATTATCATAATCAAAGGAGTATTCTGATGTATCGTGAATTTTTGATGAACAAATGAGTGCTGAGTGGTGTTGGCTTTTTGGTATTGTTTAGTTTATCGTGTTTTCTCTGGTATGAGTATGAGACGGCACCTTACAAACAGGAGTCGATCGAAACTTCTGAAATTGCGCGGCAATGGAAAACAGAGAAAGTCGTTACAGACAACCCAGTAGAAACTGCGTCCCCTTCAAGTTCCTGCGGATAGCAGAGTGTCAACAACAGATAAACTTATAACGCAAACAGTCGAAGTAAAAACGAATATCGAAACGGACACAGATTATGCGAAACATGTACCATTAAAAGCAGAGGAAAATGATAAGCCTCAGCAGCGTGTTTCTAAATTTGGACTCGGTCCCTTCCCACCACTACCACCAGATTACCCGCGTCAACGATGGGTAAACTATAGTAGTGTCAAGTTTGAGTTAATGGATCGTGTTCAACTAAAACTTTGGGAGCAAGGTATTAGGGATATACGCGGTATGGGATACGACAACCTAAACGGATTAATATACCTTAATCGTCCCAATGTTGTTTACGTTGAATACGAGTATACTGAAACTGAAGATGAAATAAACCGATCTCTCCGCGTATGTGGAAATCCTATATCTGAGGAAGATGTAGAAATATTGCGGGGAGGCGGTACAATTCCGGGTCTGACTGTTTTAAAGATGTCCGATGGCATAGAACCTTATAGTTTTTTAGGGCTAACAAAATAAAAAAGGAGAAATCTCATGAAAACGCTTTTGAAAACGACAACAATCACGATGTTTATAGGACTCGCAATACTCATGGTTGACCATGGACGGGTTTACTCCTATGCTTTCTATACACTAATGCCAGTGAACGCGTTTTGATCCTGCCCATCAACCCCAACCCTTACATTCTAAATTTTCATCCCAAAAAACAAATTCTCTGAACTCCTCAAAGCATTTAAGATTGACAAATTCCCGTAATTCAAGTATCCTTATAAGTGCGTTTTTACAATATTTATGTATAAAATTTCAATAATAATTCAATCCCTTTTAGAGTATAGAGAACGAAGGAGTAAATGTGAAGAATTTTGAGTTTTATGAACCTACAACTCTTGCGGAAGCCTCCCAATTGTTTGCCCAAGAACACACGCAGCTCCTCGCAGGTGGGACAGACATTGTTATCGAAATGAAGGCGTACACAGAAACACCGCAGTCCGTAGTTAGTTTGCAGAAAATACCCGGATTATCTGGAATAACACGCAACGCAGATAATAGCATTATGATCGGTGCGATGACAAAGGTGAGAGATGTAGAGTTATCTGAAGATATACAACAACACCATACAGCTTTAGCCGAAGGAGCTTCAGAGATTGGTTCTATTCAAATTCGGAACCTTGCGACGGTTGGTGGGAATATCGCACACGCTTCACCTGCAGCAGATACAGTAGCAGGTTTATTAGTCGCCGATGCTCAGGTGCAAATTGTCGGTTCCGATGGTGAAAGATCCGTACCAATTAATGAACTATTTACTGGACCGGGACAGACAGTTTTAAAACCTGGTGAAATAATAACACAATTTACACTCCCATCACCTGCATCCGGTTCACACTATATCAAGCATAAAATACGTGAAGTAATGGATCTTGCATTTATTGGTGTGGCTACCGCTGTCAATTTGGATGGTGGAACAATAACCGATGCTAAAATAGGACTTGCGCCTGTAGCACCTACACCCATCCGAGCAACTGAAGCAGAGGACTTGTTAAAAGGTAAATCAATCACACCTGAAATTATCGAACAAGCCGGAGAAGCAGCTGCTGCCGCTACCAGTCCGATATCCGATCTACGTTGTTCAGCAGAACATCGGAAAGAGATGGTGGATGTCCTAACAAAGAGAACATTACAAAATGCCTTAGATAGAGCAAGAAGTTAATAAATTTATAGATTCGCGAGGGAAATACCCACATCGCATTGTATAAAGTAAGTTAAGGAGATAATATGGCGAAATATCCTGTCAGTTTTACAGTTAACGGTGATGAACAAGATCTACTCATTGAGCCAAGGAAGACTTTATTGGCTGTCCTTACGGGATGTAATTGGTTTGACAGGTACGAAAGAAAGGATGTAGCACTGGAGACTGTGGCGCGTGTACAGTTATTGTTGACGGTAAAGCTGTGACGTCGTGTATGGTACTCGGTGTGACCGTTGCAGGAAAAGAAATTACAACTACTTGAAGGATTAGCCGCAGACGGTGAACTTCACCCTGTTCAGCAAGCATTTATTGATACTGGTGGTTACCAGTGTGGTTTTTGTACACCTGGATTTATTATGTCCTCAAAGGCATTAATTGATGAGAATCCAGATCGGACAGAAGAGGAATTTAGGCATGCTCTCGGTGGAAATATCTGTCGTTGTACTGGATATACAAAAATACTCGAAGCAGTCATAAATGCAGCTGAAGAAATTCGTACAAATTCATAGGAATTGTAGATTCAAAACATTGGTTTATTAGGAGAATAATATGGCGAAAACACATCGCGGAAAGGGTATAAGAAATTTCTACATTGATCCAAATGGAACGGTTCATGATGGAGAATATAATAATGGGCGCGGGACGTGTCCCGTTTGTGCACGTACAGGTGTAAAAATACTTTATACCCGTGAAATTGATGGAAATGAGACTAAAGTTTGTAAGAGATGTAATACGGCGATCGGACGTGGTAAACTTGGGTTTACTGCACCTGTGAGTGGCAGTGCTGATGTATCCGAACCTGAGAATGATAGTGCTGCAGAAGAGTAATAATTCTCAAATAGTAAAACACCATCTATAGTGTTAGTGTTTGAATAATAGATTTGAAAGGAGAATTAAATGTCAGAATATACTGTCGTAGGTCAAAAACTACCTCGTGTTGATGCAGTTGAAAAAGTTACGGGTGCAGCGCAATACGGTGCGGATGTCCATCCTGCAGGAATGTTATATGGTAAAATCGTCCGTAGCAAGCATGCCCACGCGAATATCCTTAGTATTGACACCAGTGAGGCTGAAAAACTTCCTGGGGTGAGAGCAATAATCACACAGGATGATGTGCCAAGTGGACGTCGTGTTTTTGCTACGGATAAGGTGCTTTATCTCGGTGAACCCCTTGCAGCTATCGCTGCTACAGATCCTGATATTGCTGAAGAAGCCGCAGAACTCATTAATATTGATTATGAAGTTTTACCTGTTGTTCAGGATGTTATGGAAGCGATAAAGCCATCCGCACCACACATACAAAGTGATGAAACAAAAGACGGTCCAAAACGACGAGATATAAGTGCGAGAATTAAGGAATTAGCTGCGGATCAAGAGAATGATAACTCAGTTGAGATTCAGAAACTTGAAGCAGAATTAAGGAATTATGATGAAGAAATCTATCATAATATCTCAGCGGAAAGTCATACTGAAGCTGGAGATGTTGAAAAAGGATTTGCAGAATCTGATATAGTAGTTGAGGATACCTATGTCATTCCACGTGTCCATCAGACCTATATGGAGCCTCATGTTTCCGTTGCAAGTGCAGACTCATCAGGAAAGATAACTGTATGGGCATCGACACAAGGTCCGTTCGCAATTCGTTCAGGTATTGCTGGTACACTCGGTATTCCACTGACACAAATTAACGTCATAGGTACAACTATGGGTGGTGGTTTTGGAGGTCGCTTCGGAGTTATTATTACCCACGTGCCTGCAGTTTTACTATCACAAAAAGCAGGACGACCTGTACGCGTTCAAATGACACGTGAAGAGGAATTTCTTGATGGTAGACCTGCACCTGGGTGTGTTATTAAACTTAAGACTGGTGCTACAAAAGATGGTCATATTTTGGCAAGGCAAGCACTTGCATTTTGGGATTCGGGTTCAGTATCGGGGGCATCTATCGGTAGTACCATAAGAGTTCGCGGAGTCTACAAGATACCAAATATTAAGATCGATGCATACGGTGTTCACACCAACAAATCTGGTACTGCAGCATACAGGGCACCAGGTGCACCCCAAGCCATTTTCGCTGGGGAAGCACAACTGGACGATATTGCTGAGCAGATAGGTATGGATCCAGTCGAATTCCGTCTAATGAATATGCGTGAAGAGGGGGATGAAGTTCCCGCTGGTGGCAGTGAACCAAAGGTAGGTTACAAGGAAACATTGGAAGCAGTTGCAGATGCTGCTGGATGGTGGGATCGTGAGACAGACGATAACCAAGGTTGGGGTGTCGCTGTTGGTGATTGGACCAATGGTTGTGGTCCCGGTGGTGTGTATGTTTCTGTGCACGAAGATGGGAGTGTTAGAATATTCCACGGTTCTATGGATATTACTGGAACAGATACTGCCATCACACAAATTATTGCAGAGATATTAACTGTTCCTTATGATAGTGTAACTATCCGTCGTGGAGACACTGATTCAGCACCATACTCCACAGGTTCAGGTGGTAGTGTTGTTACCTTCACAATGGGAAATACTGCTAAACTCGCTGCTGAAGATGCCCATAAACGGATTCTTGAACTCGCTGCCGAAAGACTAAATACAAACGAAGATAACCTTGAGTTGAAAGATGGTGCAGTCCATGTTATTACTGCTGATCCACCTAAATCCATTTCATTAGGTGAACTTGCAGCATATAGTCTTTCAACCACAGGTGGTCCCATTGTTGGTAAAGGCTCATTTGCACGCCAGTCCAGTACACCTGCTCTCGCAGCACAAATTGCTAAGGTTGAAGTTGATCCTGAGACAGGGAGAACCAGAATTCTAAAACTCGTTGCTTCTCAGGATGTAGGTTTCGCTATTAATCCGATGGCTGTAGAAGGACAAATTGAAGGTGGCACTGTTCAAGGGTATGCGTGGGCAATGATGGAGGAGATGCAATACGATGATAACGGTAATGTTAATCCAGGATTCGTTGATTACCGTGTGCCAACCTCCGCTGACCTACCAACAGTTGAATCTGTTATCGTTGAAGTGCCTGCTCCAAACGGTCCGTATGGTGCGAAAGGTGTAGGGGAACCCCCGATTACACCAACATTGGCAACCATGTCGAATGCTGTCAAAGATGCTATCGGTGTGCGAATCTCTGAATTACCCATCAAACCTGAAAAGGTCGTTGACGCACTCAAGAACAACGGTCATGGCGCGTAATTTATCATCCAATAGTATCTACGAAGTATAAGTTCTCGTAGATACTATTGTCAATTAACTGCATGAGTTGAAGATACAATACGGGGAAATTAGACCGACTGTCTACCTTGAATCAACTGTAGTCAGTTATCTTACTTCACGACCAAGTAATAATGCAGTTATATATCTTCTCGGCAACCATTTCAACACCTACAGAACTTATTGAGGGTATAAAAATGAAAGAGGAACCTACTCCACCAACCGATCCTATTCTTGAAGAAATCTATCGAATGAAAGCAGAATTCAATGCCCAATTCAATTCAATCGAAGAACTCAATGCTTATCTGATGGCAATACAAGAAAGGGAGAAGGCGCGTGGTAGGAAGTATATACCTGCACCACCACCACCCGGTGCTATTGAAAAGATGGAGAAAATGCTGAAAGAATTAAAGAAGGATTCAGAATAACTGATTTTCGTTTGCCACATAGTACCGATAAATAGAAATCCTATTATTTTATATTAGAACAGGAATAAAAGAGAAATATATGCTTGGTGAAATTAGAAACGAACACGGTGAACGTCTTGACTATACTTATCACAAAGGTAGTGGCAACAGAATCGTAGTGATTGGTCACGGTGTCACAGGAAATAAAGACAGACCCGCTCTCATAGCTTTAGCTGAAGGACTCGCGGAAGCAGGTATATCCACACTACGGTTTTCATTCTCTGGTAATGGCGAATCTGAAGGTGAATTCATAGACTCTACTATTACAAAAGAGGTGTCAGACCTCGGCTCTGTTTTTGATGCACTTGGAAATTACAAAATATGTTATGTTGGTCATAGTATGGGTGGGGCAGTCGGTGTGCTTCGCGCTGCTGTGATGAACGTATTGAAGTACTTGTCTCGCTTGCTGGGATGGTACATACAAACGAATTTGCACAACGGGAATTTGGTGATGTCCCCCCTGACAAAGGGTTTATGTGGGATGAACCAGATTGTCCACTTTCTCAGACCTATGTAGATGATATGACTTCAATTGATAGTGTAGCAAAACAGGCAAGTAAATTTGGTGGTCCATGGCTGTTAGTCCACGGTACAGAAGACGATATAGTTCCACTTCAAGATAGCATTGATATTCTTCAGTATGCGAACGAACCGACTGACTCCTTGAACTTCCGGGTGTAGACCATGTCTTCTCTGGCGACGGTTCTCCCTCATGGTTGAAAAAGTTGTTGCGTGGATTGATCAGAAACTATAAGTAAAGAATTTATGGCGCGAATTGACAAACTTAAGGAAGAAATCGGCTGGCTAAAAGTTATCTTCGCAATATCAATTGCCACGGATATCTCGCTAATTGCTTGGTTAATTCAGAATCATAGTAAGGTTGGCAGATTAATTTCTTTACTTGGAGCGGTTGGGGCGTTTCTTATTGTAATTGCTATTGTTTTGATTAATAGAATTGCTTATAAAAAGATAGACGAATTGGAGGAATTATAATGGATTGGATGGAGTGGGTCATTATTGGTATAATTGTGTCTTTTTTTGTTGTCTTGGAATAGTCGTAACTACAGCTATACGACATGCCAATAAAAGTTAATCAAAATAGAAAACTGGAGAAAACTATGTCAGTTCCCCGTATCTCAGTATCTTCTTGGAGTTTGCACCGGCAACTTGGAAAGCCGGGATTTACTGGTCCAAAACACGACATGCATATTCCAGCAGAAACACATGACAATGGTCCTATATCGCTGCTTGAATTACCGAGTAGTATTGCTGAATTTGGTATTAATACAGTTGAAATATGTCACTTCCATCTACCATCAATTGAGAGAACTTACCTTAAGGAGTTACGTGCTGCTATTCAAGCTGCTGATGTTGAACTATTCTCTTTGTTAATAGATGAAGGAGACATTACACACCCTACTGATGCAGAACGCGATATTGAGTGGATCGAAAAGTGGATTGATATTGCTGGTGAACTGGGTGCGACTTGTGCGCGTGTCATTGGAGGAAAAGCCGATCCGTCTGATGAACATTGATACAGAGCGAACAAGCACTCTCACGCCTAACAATCGGTCAGAAACTGCCGGAATCCGTTTGATGACCGAAAACTGGTTCTCTATCTTTTCTACTCCTGAGATTGTTCATGACATTCTAAGTAGTTTAGATGGTAAAGTAGGTCTCTGTTTAGATTTTGGGAACTGGCGTGGTGAATCAAAATATGAAGATCTCGCCAAAATTGCTCCTATTGCCGAATCGTGTCACACGAAAGCACATTTTGAAGCACCTCGTGAAATTGACACAGAAGATTACATCAAATGCCTTGAACTTACCCAAGAAGCAGGTTTTGCTGGACCCCATACCCTCATCTACGACGGTCCGGGGGATGATGAATGGGAAGGCTTAGCCATTGAACGTGAAGTGGTAAATCCATTCTTAAACTAAATTGGAGAACTTACTATGGATTCAAATGCAATTACAACAATTACACGCATGATGGAGACCTTACCAGAAACAGTACAGAATCAGATTGTAGAACACCTTCGTGAGTATATTGCTGAACTGCAGGACGAACTTCATTGGGATGTTGCCTTTACCAACTACACAAGAACAACTCATTAAAGCCTCCCAAATTGCGAAAAAAGAAATTGAAGAAGGAAAAGCAGAACCATTGGATCTGAATCAATTTTGAAATCTGCAACATTAACCTCATTTTCTATAGATTATTATGTTTTCACTAATTCAAACACAACACAGTTTATCAATTGCTTGGAATGACCAACAGGTCTTGGATACAATTTTCCAGAAGACGGTAATCGTCCATTTTGTCATCCGCTGAACCTTCCTGGGGCACCGGCACTCACTATGAACGAACCTGGGGATCACGTCCATCATCAAGGTTTATGGGTTGCTTGGAAAAAGGTCAATGATGTGAACTTTTGGGAACAACCAGCTCCTGGTAGCGATCCAACAGGTTTTGGTAAGATCGTTCACCAACGGATATCATCATTAAAAACCGACCAAACAACTGCAAGTATAACATCAGAAAATGCTTGGATTGATTGGCAAGGTGAAACACATCTAACCGAACAGAGACAAATTATCGTTCATGCTCCGTCTGATAATACTATGCAGATTTCTGTGTCACTGACACTTCATCCTAACGATCGTGAAGTTATTCTTGATTTACGTCGTGGTGAACCCGGGGGCAGATGGCAGATTTTATAGTGGAATGGCAGTCCGATTTGACAATGTGATTACTCCCGGTCATCTATTAGATGCTGACGGACGCACTGAACCGATGGATATTTTTGGCAAACAAAGTAAGTGGTGCAGTTTTACTACACAGCATCCTGATGACAATGAAACCTACGGAGTTGCTATTGTTGACCATCCTAACAATCCTCGATACCCCGCAACTTGGTGGGTACGCAACCGACAGAACTACTGCCTAATTCATCCTTCACCTGTTTATTACGAGCCTTTCCACATTGCATCAGATGAATCTCTAATGTTGCAATA
>CBDBFU010000014.1:0-480146 GCA_965205025.1 Candidatus Poribacteria bacterium | reverse complement strand
ATTTCTTAATGTAATTACTATCTAAATTCTAATCTCTCATCTACGTTTAATTCAATTAAATGGAGGAATCTATGCAAGAAAATTCGAACAATGATGTTTTACAACGTTTTCAATCTGGTGATACATTTTCAAACGAAGACCTATCAAATATTGATTTATCCAACCAATCGTTAGTTGGAATTGATTTCTCTGGTGCCAATTTAAGTGGAGCAACCTTTAAAAACAGCAATTTAACAGACGGAAATCTTAATGACGCTAACCTTGAAGGGGCAGATTTATCAGACGCCGTACTATTAAGAACTTACTTAGTTGGTGCTAACCTGACAGAAACCACATTAGAAAACGCTAATTTATTTGGTGCTTTTTTAAGTGGGAGTCTACTCTCAGGCACTAATTTTCGTGGTGCAGATTTACGAAGAGCAACTCTTGGATGTCCAAAATGTATTCCAACAGCACCTTTTGGAAATTTAACAACTTTCGAAAATGCTAACCTTGAAGAAGCGATATTTGGTGAAATAAAGTTAAATGGAATCGTCCTACTCGGAGCAAATTTCAAAGGTGCATATCTATATGAAGTAGACCTATCTGAAGCTATCTACCGTGAATCTGATCTTGAAGGTGCAATAACAAAACAAGGCAGAAATTAATTGAAACAGGTATTTCTAACAAAAGAGAATACCCACTACCCTAACAATTTATTGTTAGGACATATCCTTTATATAATATTAACCACGCGTTTGACTACGATATTTTGCCTTGCAATAGTATGTGACGATTAAATATCGAATTAGTTTACAGTTGACTATTTAAAGGTTATTAGGACATATCACAGTTAATTAATTTCCGTGGTTAGAAACCGTCCATAATGGTCAATTTACTATCTAAATCAACGTCGAATCTCTTTATGTGATTCACCCTGGTTAGAAACCCTACCTACTAAGGCTTAGTGAATCCTTAGGATTCTTCTACCAAATTACGAATCACAGGGTTCTACGTTACTTAATAGTCACACCAGAATCTGGAATTTTATGCAAAAATTTGTTGTTCACATAATTTCCTATATATACCGTCTTTAGCCAGCAGTGAATCATGTGTCCCAGCTTCAGCGATTTTCCCATTGTTAATGACCATTATTTTATCTGCTCCCATAACAGTCGTTAGACGGTGTGCAATAACAAAACTGGTTCTACCTTCCATCAAATTCGATAAAGATTCTTGAATTATTGCTTCTGAGTGTGAATCAAGTGATGAAGTTGCCTCATCGAGTACAAGAATAGGGGCATTTTTCAAAATTGCTCGAGCAATAGAAATCCGTTGCTTTTCACCTCCAGATAGATAACCTCCTGCCTCACCTATTGAGGTATCATATCCATTAGACATCTTCCTAATGAATCCATCTGCATTAGCCTTGATAGCAGCATTAATGACATCTGTTCGGGTAGATTTGTTCGAACCATATTGTATGTTTTCAAGTACAGTGCCATCAAAAAGAAATGTCTCTTGTGGTACAAGAGCGATATTCTGTCTTAATGATTTCAAAGAGACTTGGTTAATCGGAGTATTGTCAATATATATGTTCCCTGAATCTGGGGTATAGAATCCTTGAAGTAAGTTTACCAAAGTTGTTTTACCACTGCCACTGTGCCCAACAAGTGCAATTACTTCACCAGAATCAACTTTATAGCTTATATCATTGATTACAACACTGCTATCATAAGAAAAAGTAACGTTTTGGAATTCTACATTACCTTCAATGTTTTTAAGTTCTACCTTCCGTTTTATAATATGATGTTGTTCCTGCTCAAAATCAGCGACGAGGAAGACACGTTCAGCAGAAGCGACACTTTGTTGTAGAACATTATTCACACTCCCTATTGTTTTGATGGGTTTGAACATTAAACCAACCATTAAAATATAAGCTGCAAACCAACCGATATCTAATTTACCATCAATTACCTGCCAACACCCCAGTCCAAAGACAGTGGCACTTCCTATAGCTGCCATCCAATCAATAACAGGTGGAAGGAGTGAAGCAAACCTTGCACGACGTATAGCGGAATTATATTGATCAGATGTCGTTGATTTGAACCTTTCAATTTCTACATTTTCCGCAGTAAAACTCTTAATAATGTTAATACCTGATAAGGTTTCCTTTAGTTGTGTGTAAATATCAGAACTACGTTCCTGTATTTCTGTACTTGCTTTCCGAACTTGTGTTCCAATCCTTGAGATAAGATAAGCAATCAAGGGTAGAATAAGCAGTGATAAAGCAGTCATTTGTATGCTCTTATATAACAGAAATGAAAGGAATACAGTCACCCTAATTATAGCACGCATGATGGATGCAGTAGACGCCACAGCTTGTTGTAGTATCCGTACATCTTCGGTGACACGTGTCATCACATCGCCACTATGGTGTTCTGTGAGAATACTAAGAGGGGCATTTATTATTTTTCCATAAAGTTCATTCCTAATATGAAAGCTTACTTTATTTCCGACTCGCTCCATAAGGAAATCGCTCCAGTATACGAAAATACCTTTAATAAAAACTAAACCAATTGCTCCGCCTAATAAACCTAAAAAGAAGCGAATAGCAGTACTAACATTGGTAAATGTAATTTCATACCCTTCAAAAAAATCTTCGTGATGAAAAAGTTGGAATACTACCGGTTGTACGGACTGTCGATACCCTTCAAGTGCTTTTAAGGCATTAAGGGTATCAGCGAAGATTTGCATACTTCCTAATTCACAGATTGACACTATCAAGGTAAAAGCCATTGCTATAGCAATAGATCCGTTGTATGGTGTAATATAAGATAGTAATCGTCTTTGTATGTTATTATTAGTCAAATCTTTATCACCTTGATTATATACTTTTGATAGCGTTATCAATCAATCTCACTATAGTAATAATCACTAAATTGAAGAACTTTAGTTTTTTCTGTAAGTCCCGGTTCACACCTAATATTGAGTACATGATTCTGGAAATCCGTTGATGTAATTAAACCTATTCCAACGGTATTCCCTTCTTCATCCAGGATCCCGACAAGGACATTATTTAAGAAATCTGGTTTTTGTATATGAAGTTGTAATAAGCTCAAATAATCTTTTATTTTCTTAGTTATAATTGTAGGTAGAATTGTTCGCGTAATGATTTTTAGGGAGCGATCTCCCCATTCAGCATACTCAATTTCAATATTCGCTAAATCTGTGAGTATCTGCATTTCTTTTTCATTAGCTATCCGTCCATTGAAGAATATAGTTCGCATGGCTCGAATTTGTTCAAACGATACTTGTTGAAGTGTAGTGTTATTGAAATATGTTGCGAACTTTTCATTTCGATTATCTTTTCGCTCAATTCTACTCTTTGGTTTAGTTTCCTTATGTGGTAATAAATAATGTATATTTATATGGGTAAAATTGTCATTGTAGCCGACGATTTGGTCGAATTCCGTTTTTCTACCGATACACACAATGTGTTGTGGTTGAATAAGTTCGATCTTTTGTTGTTTTAACTGCCATCCCAGACTTACATGTAAATATCCAGATGTATCAATTACAACAAAATCAGCATTTCGTTTATTTGCATCTTCAACCATTAACCGTGTTCCGGTTAGAACATATAATAGATTTCGATGTGGAGATGTATCCCCTACAAAATATAGAGAATCTGGAGCATGAATAAAATGTTGGGATTTCTCTTCTATCGGTTTTTTATCGGATTCATTTTCTATAGGTTCATAAATCTTCATACCGATTGTGGTAGGAGGTCCGATCTGTGATTGTCCGACATCTGTATCAACAAAACCAACTTTCAATCCTGCCATACAGGCAAAATCAATTAGATATCGACAGAATGTTGATTTCCCAGAATCAGTTGTTCCAATGACAATGACAGTCTGGTTAGACTTAACAATTTGTCTTGCAAGCCTACCCCAGTCAGCATTTATCTTATAGGATGGATACATGTGTGAAGCCTTTAGTTTCCAAGGCTAAGTTCATATCGGAAGGTAACGCCGGGTAGGTTAAGGACATCTTCTATTTGCGTATTTGGGTTAATCCCTAAGAGCTGTTGCATGAGTGAAGGTTTTTTCTGTTTCCTGACGACTCTTGGTTTTCCATCAATATCCGCAAGTTTTGCAGCATATTTAATTGCGTCTGGAAGATTGCCGAGTTGATCAATGAGTTTATGTTGGTGTGCTTGATTACCAGAAAAGATACGACCATCAGCGAGTTTTACAACTTCTTCCTTAGAGAGATTATCTTTACGAGATTGGTAAACTGTGTCTACAAACTGGTTATACACATCATCAACAGTGCTTTGCAGGATAGCTATTTCTTCATCAGACAAGTCTCGGAAAGCGGATCCGGAATCCTTGAATTCTCCGCTTTTAATGACTCTTTGCTCTAAACCGATTTTCTCATATAACCCTTTCATCTTTGTAAACTGCATAATTACACCAATACTGCCTGTAAGTGTACCAGGATTAGCGAAAATAGTCTTTGCCGCACAAGCAATATAATAACCTCCAGATGCTGCAGATCCACCCATTGAAGCTACAACAGGTTTTTTCAATTTCTTCAATTCGTTATATATTTCTTGTACAGGGGCAACACTTCCACCTGGTGTATTTATACGGACTACAAGTGCTTTTATGCTTGGGTCGTCTCGATATGTGTGAATAAGTTTAATGTATGAATCAGATTGTGTGATAATACCACTTATATCCAGGACTGCGACTTTTTCACCGATTGGTGCAGCTACCATTACAATTCGAATAATAATGGAGATCAAGAATATAACAACAATTACAGAGAGAATTATGAATACACGTTTTCTTTTCATTTGAATAGTGGATTAGATTTTATAAAAAGTTCGTCCTATATGGTGTGTTTATGCAGAAGGTTTATCAACTTTTTTTGTATATGGCATCTCTTTAGGAGGAAACAACACAATCCAAAATGTCTTCATTAACCATCGAATATCAGAGAGAAATCTGTATGTTGAAACATACTGAAGATCCAATTCTAATTTTTGCGGCATTAATTCATGAATATAGTAGTATTCTGGATCATTCTGCTTCTTAAGTTTCATTTCCTCATTTCTGTTTGCAACCTGAGAAGGTCCTGTAATACCCGGTCTCACCATAAGTACTTTCATTTGTTCTTTGGTATAATATTTCACATAGTCCGGTGCTTCAGGTCTGGGACCTATAAGACTCATTTCGCCTTTCAGAACATTTATCAGATTAGGTAGTTCATCAATTTTCGAGAATCGTAAGAATCTACCGATTGGTGTAACTCGTGAATCCCCATGAATTGTGAGTCCACCCCCGATTTTGTCGGCATTTTCCACCATCGTCCGAAACTTATACATTTGAAAAACTATTCCACCCCTACCGACTCGCTTAGCCTTGTAGAATATTGGTCCTGTAGATTGAACTTTTGAAAGTATAGTTCCAAGTAACAGAACGGGTGATAGAAAGAGTAATGCAACACCAGAGAAGAATATATCAAAACATCTCTTTGGCAAAGAATTGAGGATAAATTGCTTATCGGTAATACGCATATTCTCAAATACAGTTTTCTCTCCAGAGTGTTGACAAATCTTATCTGTCGATTGATAATTCATCGATCATATACTCTATCTTTTAACTTTCTAATAAGGTATTATCACAATCTCCACTATCTACACATGCAACCTTATACCGCTCTATCAGTGGAGGTAGACTCGGTATCGTCGGTATCTTGCGTATCATTCTTAAGATGTCTCGTAATGTCTGATTGCTCGTATTGGTGTGTTGTCTGTATATGTGCTCTATTAGGTTCGTATGTTGGCACTAATTCTTGGAATTTTTCTATAATCCCATCAATATCAAGATCATTTGCCAATACAGACAGATCAGTAATATGTGATAATAGTGTTTCTTCCTCAATCTTTTCTAATTGAGCTACAAAAATGCGTTGATGCTTAGTTGCGGTCACACCTTCCTGAGGTGTAAGAAGTTCTTCATAGAGTTTCTCACCCGGCTCTAATCCAGTAAAGGCGATTTTTATGTCTTTATCCACTTCTAAACCTGATAGTCGTATCAAGTCGTGTGCGAGATCCAAAATCTTAATAGGTTCTCCCATATCCAACATGAGAATTTCCCCACCATTCCCCATTGCCCCTGCTTGTATCAGGAGTTGTACAGCTTCTGGGATTGTCATAAAGTATCGTGTTGCCTCACGATGTGTAACAGTAACAGGACCTCCCTTGGCGATCTGCCTCTGGAAGTTAGGTAATACGCTTGCACGACTACCAATTACATTTCCGAATCTGACCGCAATGAATTTTGTTCCGTTTCGATTTGCATTACATTGTATAAGTTTCTCTGTTACGCGTTTTGAAGCACCATAGACACTCGTCGGATTAACAGATTTATCAGAGGAAACAAGAATGAAAGCCTCAACGTGTTGTTTAATTGCTGCATCAATAAGATTCTGTGTACCTAAAATGTTATTCTTGACAGCCTCATCAGGATGATTCTCCATGAATTTTACATGTTTATGTGCAGCTGCGTGAAAAATAATATGGGGTCGATACCGTTTTGTAATCTGAAATACTTTAGCATTATCTCTGATGTCACCAATTATCAGTTCTCGGTTTAATGTTGGGTCCGATTCCCGTAGCTCCATATCAATATGATATAAACTGTTTTCGCCTCTCCCAAACAGAATAAGAAGTTCAGGATCAAGTTTTGCGACTTGCCGACAGAGTTCAGAACCTATAGATCCCCCTGCACCAGTTACCATCACCCGTTTACCAGAAAGGTATTTTGAAATCTCTGCCAAATCAATTGGTGCCGTAGACCTGTTAAGTAGGTCTTCTAATTCTACATTTCGAATATGATTGATACTCACCCGTTCTTCAAGAATAGCATGGATACTGGGAACAATTTTAAATTGACAGCCTCGATATTCACACTGTCGCATTATATCCTGTATTTTACTTCCAGTCGCAGAAGGCATTGCTATAATCACTTCTTCAATCTCACGTTTTCTTGCGATGTAAGTAAGATCTCTTGTTGTTCCAAGCACTTCAAGTCCAGCAATACTCTTACCGACTTTCTTTAAATTATCATCTATGAATCCTATAGGTAGATAACCACGTTTTGGATGACTCCGTAATTCCCGTAATACACCTACACCGGCAACACCTGCGCCAACGATTAGGACTTTGGTTTGTGGTAATAAACCTTCCTTAGTTCTTCCATCATTAAAGATATTATAGGAGAATTTAATTCCACCGATGAACGCAACATTATAAAAGCCATCTATTAGGAAGAAACTCCAAGTATCGAATCCTTTTAATAAGAATGATAATATGATTAGAACTGAGGTAGACACACCAATTGCACAAATTAAGGTTCGAAATTCTTTTACACCAGCATATTCCCATATAGGTTTATAGATTCGAAAACATAAATAGGTTGCAATACGTACTAATGTTATTAAACCAGCAAGGAAAATTATAAGTTGTAGACGGGGAATACTGGATAGGATAGAAATCTTTCCAAACTCTTCCAGGACATCAAAGTTAAGCTGTCTACAGGTAAAATAGGTAAATAGAAATGCAAGATTAATAAGTAATAAATCAATTACAACAGAAGAACTCCACTTTATTTTCGATTTCTCCATATTACCTCCTATTTAATGAATTTCTATAAATATAATTGCTATAAGTCAACCGCGATTATGATATTTATATTTTAGCGTATACTTGTTCTAAACGGTTAACGAGTACGTTCCAATCATAACTCTGTTCAACTCGTTTTCTACCCGCATTTGCGAGGTCTCGTCTATGCGTAGGATTCTCTAATAGGTCTATAACCTTGTCAGCAAAAATCTCTGGTGTATCTGCAATAAGAAGATCAGAATCAAGATCTGCTTCTAATCCCATCGCACCGATAGAAGTCGTAACAACAGGTGTTCCCATTGCCATTGCTTCTAAATTCTTAGTTTGTATCCCTGAACCTGCCCGTAAGGGTGCTACAAAAACTGATGCCTTTTTAAAATATGGACGAATATCTTCTACATATCCCGTAACAATGACACCTTTCTGTTCAGCGAGTCGCCGTACTTGTTCTGTAGGGTGATTTCCGACAATATAGAAGTTTACATCACTATGCCGTTCTTTTATTAATGGAAATATATCATTACAGAAATAGATTACAGCATCAGAATTGGGAAAATAGTTCATTGTCCCAGTGAATAGCAAGTTTTTCCCGTTTGTTTTTGGAATATCCTCTTCAGTAGATTCTATAGATTCAGATTCCGGCTTTGTCGATTCATCTTGTTCTGGAATAGGTTTATAGTATTCAAGATCAACACCCATAGGAACAACAGAAAGGTTGAGATTCATATCTTGCTTGAGTAGATAATCCCTGTCAAACTCTGCAACAACTGTCCCAGAGTCAAATGACTTCATTATCTCAACTTCATACCGACGTACCCGTTTTTCTTCCAATTTTACTAAAAATCGTTTTGGTGTGCAATCTAATTCTGCTCTTCGACTTAAATTGAGTGCTAAGGAGTCAGTTAAATCTAATACTTTTGCCATTCCATCTACTTTTGACACATATTGTCCCATACGGAAAAGTTGAGCATGAATCAGTTCGAATTTCTCTGTTGAAAGTAAGTCATTTATGACCCTTTGCATCTTTGGATTGTACCAATAATGCAATTGAAGCGGTAGTCGAGAGAAACAGTGAATTGCAGTATTTAATAGGGCAAACATCTTGTTAAACCGTACCCATTCAATGTGTTCACAGAATGTCTCTAATTCTTTAACTGCATCAATATCAACATCTGATTCACTAAAGAATACAAGGGTAATCTTATGGCGTTTAGAAAGTTGTTTGATGATATTATAGGATCTAATTCGGTCTCCTCGTTGCGGAGGATACGGACATCGTAAGCATAAAAAAAGAATTCGCATTGAATGGTGTTAACTTCAATTAGTATTATCAGAATTATCAGGTTTCGGCAATTCAGCTTCATCAATTAGCATCACAGGAATACCATCTCGAATTGGGTAGCGTCTCTTACACTCTCCCAGACATACCAGTTTTTCATCCTTCTCAATATGCTCTATTTTCCCTTTACAAGCTGGACAGGCAAGTATCTCAAGTAAAGTTTGTGAAATGGTATTTGGTTTCTCGGTATTCAATTTAGTTCTCCAAGTTGTATTAAGTTGAATAGATCATCGAAATTAGATTACGGGATGTGCATAAGTCTAACAAATATTATTGTCCATGACACTTCTTGTATTTCTTACCACTACCACATGGACATCGTTCATTTCTACCTACTTTTGGAATGTTCCCCATTGCCTGTTGTGAAGCAAATTCTGCTGAAGTGCTTGAACTGCCTTCTGCAGGTCTACGTGGTTGTCTTCTACGTTGAGCACTTGAACGTCTTGGTGGGACACGGCGAGTAGGTGCAGCACTCACCTGCATTTTAAAGATGAATTCACTGACTTGTCTTTCAATACTCTGATACATGGATTCAAAAACACCAAGTGCTTCATTCTTAAATACGACAATCGGATCTTTTCCACCATACCCCTCAAACCGAATGCCATATTGAATATAATCAATATTATACAAATGCTCTTTCCAATGACTATCAATTCTATCTAAAACAAGAAGCCTTTCAAGTAATCGCATATCCTCCGACCCCATCTCAGATTCTCTCTGTTCATAGGCGGTTTTAATTTTAGAAAGAATTTGATCATTGAGATCTTCAACTGAAATGTCTTTTAAAGGTGTTTTAAAATCTGCTGGAATAGGGAAAGTAGTGGTTAACCACTTAGAAAATTGTTCTAATTCTTCAGTATCTCGCTGCCCTTTTTCAGGTATAACCTCATAAATCTGATCCTCAATAACATGCTCAATCATCTCCCAAACTGTATCCTTTGGATTTTCATTGGATAGAATTGTATCTCGTAGGGAATATATAGTATTACGTTGAGCTTCCATGACATCATCAAATTTGAGAATATTCTTACGAATTTCAAAGTTCATTTGTTCAACTCGTGTCTGTGCTTTTTCAATGGACTTTGTAACCCAAGGGTGTTCCAACGGGGTGCCCTCATCCATGCCAACTCGAGTCATAAACCCCTGTAATCTCTCCGATCCAAACTTCTTCATAAGTTCATCTTCAAGAGACAGGTAAAATCTTGATGAACCAGGATCACCTTGTCTACCAGCGCGTCCTCTCAATTGGTTATCAATTCTCCGTGAATCATGTCTTTCAGTGCCAACAATGTGTAGACCACCAGCATTCAGTATGTTTTCACGATTCTGATTGCATAACTCTTCAGCTTCAGCAAAGGCGGTTTTCCATTCATCTGTATCTTCATAGTTTGAATTAAGATCTATTTTTTTCTTCCGTAAGGTTTCTTTTGCTAAACCTTCTGGATTTCCACCTAATAGGATATCTACACCCCGACCAGCCATGTTGGTAGCAATCGTAACAGCACCCGGTATCCCAGCTTGTGCGATGATGTCTGCTTCGCGAGTATGTTCTTTAGCATTCAACACTTGATGTTTTATATTTCGGTGTCTTGCTCTTAGAAGTTTACTGAGTTTCTCTGATTTTTCAATAGATGCTGTCCCGACCAATACTGGACGTCCTATTTCATGTTGTTCAACAATATCTGCTAAAACAGCATTATATTTTGCTTCTTCTGTTTTATATATTTGGTCAGGATTGTCAATCCGAATCATAGGTTCATTTGTTGGGATAACAGCGACATCTAACCTATAGATATGTGCAAATTCGTTTGCTTCTGTAGCAGCAGTTCCTGTCATTCCAGCAAGTTTATCATACATTCGGAAATAATTCTGATATGTAATTGTTGCAAAGGTCTCATTTTCTTGAGCAACTTTCACGCGTTCTTTTGCTTCGATTGCTTGATGCAATCCTTCACTCAGACGGCGTCCAATCTGTTTTCTTCCCGTGAATTCATCAATTAGGATAACCTCACCGTTTTCAACAAGGTAATCAATATCTCTAATGAATAGATGATGTGCCTTCAAAGATTGATTGACATGATGTACCAGCATGATGTTTTCCGGTTCATAAAGATTTTCAATACCGATAAGCCGTTGTACCTGCTCTATCCCATCATCTGTTAGGGTTATATCTCCTCTGGATTTTCCTTTTTGGTCAATTTCATAGTGTTCTTCATCCTTCAATTGTGTGACAACACTATTAATTCTTCGATAAAGTTCCGCGGGTTTATCCGATGGATCAGAGATAATCAGAGGTGTTCGTGCTTCATCAATGAGTATGCTATCCACCTCATCAAGAATGGCATACTTATGACCTCTTTGCACTTTCATATCAGTCGTATGCGCTCTATTATCATTTAAATAATCAAAACCGAACTCACTATGAACACCGTAGGTAATATCTGCTTTGTAGGCAAGTCTTTTCTGTTCATGTGGCATTAAACTCAGAGTTAATCCTACGGACATTCCGAGGAAATTATATATTTTCCCCATCCATTCGGCATCGCGTCGTGCTAGATAGTCGTTGACAGTAGCAACATGTACGCCATTCCCAGTAAGTGCGTTGAGATAGACTGCAAGTGTCGAGGTTAGGGTCTTCCCTTCACCCGTTCTCATCTCAGCAATTGACCCTGCGTGTAGTGAGGCTCCACCGATTATTTGCACATCATAATGACGTTGTTTCAATGTCCGTACTGCTGTTTCACGAACGACTGCAAATACATCTGGTAGGATTTCATCAAGAGAAGCACCCGAATCTAATTGTTGACGAAAGTAAGGTGTTTTGGCTTGAAGTTGTGCATCAGATAATTCCTTTATTTCAGTTTCTCTTTGATTGACAGCATTAACTATATCTCGGAATCGTTTAACATCACGATCCTCCTTACTCCCAAAAACCTTAGTCATTACTTTTTCAAACATGTTTTCCTATGAATAATCATCTATACAGACATTACAATAGATTATCAGACCATAGATAATGACTATTGTAATAGATGGCAGTTTAATATTATTCATCTCCTATAAGTAGTGGTGGCGGTTCCACTGGTGCCACTTTTCCTATTGTTTCTATAAGGTTTAATCCGTCTATTCTCTTTCGAATGATTGTATATATTACTGTTGTTCCAACGGATGCAATCGAAAATAGATATGCAATGATAACCCCAGCTATGCCAATTACTGTAAATGTGATTAATATTCCAGATATGGTCGCAGAAGTTGTCAAAATTGGAACTTGAGATACGTTTATACCTATGATTGTATTTAAATCTGAATAAAAAAACGAAGATAATTTTTGTAGAGATCCACCTAACCAAAGATTAGCATTTCCTAAAGATTGTTCGATAAACGTTGGATGTAGATAATGTATAGGTAAGAGTAACACTATAAATCCTGTCAGACAAAAAATCCCCCATATAGGAACAAGCACCAGTTTTAAGATAAATAAGAGTAAACCATACCCTATGAATCGCCAAGGTTGATTCCATAATACAGCAAAAAGTTGGTATATGGTTTCAAATGAATCAGCATTTGTCGTCGAAATAACAGCAGGAACTAAGAAAAGACCTGAAATTATTACTGCGATAATATAGACAATCAGTAATCCAAATATAAAGGCTAAAGGTAGAAAAAAAGATGACGCTACCAATAATGTCTTACCAATAATTGGTATTTTACCTAACAACCCTACACTGAGTGGAATCATTAAGACAAAAGTAAGAATAAAGAGCAAGCCTAAAAATGATCCGAAAACCGTCTTCCAGTGTTGCTGTAGGAATTTGAAGGAATCACCGACAGAAAAGTATTCATCTCCACGCAATTGTTCAATGGTAATCTTTGATGCCATTGCACTCGAAAGATAGAATATGAAGGCAAAAAGGCTTAGACCTATCCACAGTGTTGTCGAGATTAAGGGGGTGAATTCGCCAATACCAAAGGGTGGGACAGGTAACAAACCGAAGGATTTCCAATACTCTTGTATTTTTTCACCTTCTGCAATATAGAGGGTAAAATAGAATAGAAGTTCATACACCAGGTACGCGAAGACGATTCCTATAAGGTGTATTCCTATCCGTCTGACACTAAATGCCTTTCGACTATACCGTAGGATATCCGTAAAGTTGAATTGGAACTGTTCCATACTTTTGCCAGTTATTCTTGAAAATGTAGTCACGAACTGGTAACGGAATCTACATATATGCTATCTCTTCTGTAGAAGTTAGTAATATCAAAAAATATTACCATAATTCCTATATTCTGTCAATTGTATTTGATTGTTGGTCCCAGTTATTCATAAGCTAAAGATTGACATTTTCTGTCTGATCAGATATTATGATTCAATCTGATATGGACAAATATATTGTTGATAAATCTCTCAATCCGTTTTACACTAAACAAATCGTGGCGGACATCTGCTGGAACTACCTGAAAGAGACATTGACTTCAGTCAATCGTACTGAACACCAAATGTTCTTTGTAGAGCCATCTGCAGGGACGGGTGCTTTTTTCAAAAATCTGCCAATCCAGCGTAGATTAGGTATTGATGTTGCCCCAAGGTGTGATCAAGTCTTAACACAGGATTTTTTTCAGTTAACACACCTCCCACAACCACCAAATAACACAATCATTATTGGAAATCCGCCATTTGGCAAACGTGGTAAAATGGCAATCGCATTTTTTAATCACGCAGCTAAGTTAGCAGATATAATTGCATTCATCCTTCCAGTGAATTTCCGTAAGTATATTGTTCATAAACAACTTGAAGGAAGTATGCAGTTGATTAGAAGGTTGCCCCTACCAAGAAATTCCTTTCATCTTAAGTCTGGCAAAAGCTACTCAGTAAATACCGAATTCCAGATTTGGACGAGATTACCCAGTAGCATGGATGACATGCGAGAACATAAATCCCTTCCTATTCGACATCAAGATTTTCAACTCTGGCAGTATAATAATACAAAAGGTGCACTAAAGGTGTTTGAAAATACCTTTGATTTCGCTGTACCTTGTCAAGGATGGCAGGATTATTCACGTAGAGTGACCGATGAAAAACAGTGTGAACGAAACAAGCAGTGGATTCTTCTTAAGGCAAATAATCAAGACGTTCTGGACAGATTACAGCATCTTGATTATGAACTCTTGGCGAGAGAATGTGGGACAGCGGTACCCGGTTTTCGGAAAGGGGATCTTGTCAAAGCTTATTCTGACAAATTTGATTTTCATCCCTCCGGATAGGATTATATGCATCTCAGATGGATTTCCAGGTATGTACTACCTACGGTCTTGGCTGTAATTGTATCTTATCTATTATTAAAAGAAATTGACATCTCTGAAATCCCAAAAACTATAAGCAGAATCTCAATAAATGCAGTGTTAATCGGTTTTGGATGTTATTGTTTGCTTGTTATTGCCAAGACACTCCGGTTTCGTACTATATTAGGACTCAAGACGAATCTGCATCACTTATTACCTATACTTGCTTTACACACTTTTTGGGGTAATTTTTTACCCATGAGGACAGGAGATGTTTCTTATGTGTATTTGATGCACCGCCACCAGAAAGTTGAAGCCACACAAGGAATTGCATCCTTAATGGTAGCAAGTATTATTGATCTTATGCTGTTGATAGGGTTAATGGTAACAACATCATTATTGTTGCACTCTAAGATTAGTGGTAAGTTATCTTGGATGTTACTCTACCTGATGCCTTTACTTATTGGATGTGCTGTTGTAGTAATAGTGAGTCTTGCATGTTTAGCACCTAAATTCTGTATTTCATTGGTACAAAAGTTTGCTAATCCGTTATTAAATTTGGACAAAAAGTGGCTCACATGGTTTGTAAATAAAGCTTTATCAATCGTTTCTGAGATTACATCGTTCCGTTTCAACATACACTTTTTAAAAATCTGGATATATTCGTTGCTTTGTCTACTCATACGATTTGGATTTCAGTGTTATCTGGTATCAGAGATGGGAGTAAAAATACCTTTAACTGAAGTGCTTTTTGCACTTGCATTTACGAATGGATTCAATCTATTACCTATTCAATCAATCGGGAACTTCGGTACTACAGAATACCCATTCGCTCGGTTATTACACTATTTCGGGACACCCCTTGAAAATGCAACTGTAACAGGATTTAGTCTACACATTTTGATTTTACTTTATTGTCTACCTTTAGGGATATACGGTGTAATTATGAGAAAATCCTATAGTAATGATACTTAGTCTAATACAAAATATCTCTATGTAAATTGGAGGATATGAAATGAGAATTATTGACCCTCATGTACATGTATGGAAAAACGACCCTAAGTTTCCTTGGGCACGAAACCGTAATAGTCCTGCCGAAGATGCTACTCCTGAAATGCTGCTTGAATTAATGGAAGAAAATGGCGTAGAAAAAACTGTTCTGGTTCAGGTAATCCATTACTTGTGGGATAATAGTTATGCAGCAGATGCAATGAAACGGTATCCTGATAAATTTATGGGTGTTTGTAGAATTAACCCTGAAGACCCGAATGCCCCAGACCATTTAAGTCATTGGACGGAAGATGAAGGTTTTCACGGTGTGAGATTAAGTCCCTCTGTAGGTGAAGATGGAGACTGGTTTACTGGTCCATTAATGCCACCTATTTTTAATCGCGCTGAACAACTTGGAGTACCGTTACTTTTACTCACAAGGGCTGAACGTTTGGCAGATCTTGTGCCACTATTAGAACAACATCCAGACCTTGATGTTGTTATTGATCATATGGCGGATTGTTCTCCCGAAGATCCTGATAAACTACAGTTATTGTTAGATCTCGCTCAATTCCCACGGGTATATGTTAAAATTAGTCATACTTGGTCAATATCACAATCAGATTACCCGTGGACTGATACACACGAAATGGTTAAGAGAGTGTATCACACTTTTGGTGGACCTCGAATTATGTGGGGAACAGATTGGCCCGTATGTTTAGGAAAGGCAACCTATCCACAAACTCTATCTGTTGTAAAGGATGAAATGGATTTCTTCACGCCAGAAGATAGAGAATGGGTACTGGGGAAAACAGCATTAAGGTTATGGGATTTTCCTTCATCTTGATTATTTTTTCTATCTGGTATATAATTGGACTATAAACGTATACATAAGGTAGTATAGGTTATGCCATTTTGTCCACAATGTAAGACTGAATTTAAGCAGCACATAACAGAATGTATTGAGTGTGAAGAGGAACTTCTACCAAGTTTAATTCCTGCACAAGTTCCGGAGGCTGCAGATTGGCATGTAGTTGAATCCGTGCCAAATGAAGTTGCTGGGTATATCCTCAAAAATGTGTTAGAGGATGAAGGCATCTATGTATATTTGCGTAGCAATGAGAATCCTGTTTACGGTGGACTTAAAGCAAATCCCAGAAAATCTGATTGGGGGGATTTACTTGTACCCAGATATGCTATACAACTTGCTCGTGAAACACTTAAGTCCTACTTTGATTCATTAAAGGAAGAATAGTATTAACTGATAGAATAATGAAACAGGAGCTGTTTGACCAATTAGAAGAAGTTAAAACTCCTATTGACACAAGCGGGAAAGTTTACGTAAATGGATATCGTCGATCAGGAGGAACTTATGTCAAACCGCATTGGAGAAAATTGCCTAAGAAGAGAATCGGTATCCGTACAAAGAATTCCACTTCTAAGTCTCAGTTAACGTTGTTTAATACAGAATAATACCATTTCATCATGAATTCCATATTCTATAAGCTTCGATTACACACTATCTACACAAATCCGTTAGGATAATGATATGATCCAATCCTTTCAAAGTTTGCGAGATACAAAAACTCTTTTGTGTTTCTTGCAGACTTTTTATTTTTTTATCTTATTACTTCTAACCACTTCTTTATATGCTGATGTATATAACATCCGGAATGGAGATACACTCCTGATAGCCGTAATAGGACAACCTGAGTATACACATTCTGTCAAAGTACGCGAGGATGGCAGGATTAGTTATTTCGGAGGCGATTTTGATGTCTCCAAAAAAACAACCGAACAGGTCAATACAATCATCAGAGATTTTCTAAAGACCGAAAAACTTGTGAATAATCCTGTGATAATGGTTTCTGTTATTTCAGAGGAAAATAGGATTTATGTCGGTGGTGCCATCAAAAATCCCGGTCGGTATAGTATCTCTCCAGAATCCGACGTTGATTTATTTAGAGCCATTTCCTTGGCGGGAGGCATGACTGAAAACGCTGATAGACGACAAGTACAATTAATTCGACATAAGCCTTATGTCGAATCTCCTAAAGACATTACCAACCTAAGTGTAGAATCGTTCGATCTTTCAAATGTTACTGAGAATCTTGAAATCCGAGTTAATTCAAACGATTTAGTTTATGTGTGCCTCCTTAATGAAATTGAAGTGCAAGGTGAAGTGAAGATACCGGGAAAACTCTTCATTAGAGGAAAGAGTAGTGTGCCAGACATATTAGCAAGGGCAGGTGGCTTTACAAAGGAAGCAAATGTCAATTCCATTATTCATGTAACACGAGATGGAACGTTAACAGAATTTACTGTTTCCGAGCAATTCTGGAATAGAACAGACAATCTTCCAGATATATCTTTAAATGATGGTGATGTGTTATTTGTTCCAAATCGTTTTAGGCTTGAACCTGTGTATGTAACAGGATATGTTCGCACTCCCGGTGCTCAATCCGTTGAAGGACCAGTAAGTATTCAAAAAGCCATCGCATTAGCCGGTGGATTAGATGATACAGCAGACAGAAAAATATTTCACATCCATCGTATAGATGGAAAAACTGAAGCACATAAATTTCAAGTTGGTTCAAACACGATTCTACTCTATCCTGGTGATATATTGGAAATACACAAGAAATATCAGGTCAATTGGGTGTTAATCAGTACGATAACCGCTACAGTAATCGGATTTACAACTTTCCTCATAAATATATCTCGTGAATAGATTGTTATTTTGCGAATGAACCCTACCCAACCACACTATAAGAATTGACATGTCAGACAACCACCCATCCATCAAATCTGGTATCCGAGATAATTTACTTCGTTCCACAGTCCACGAATTTTTGGAACAGGAAATACAGAATGGTTCCGAACTCTCCATTGTATCCGCGTATTTCACTATCTATGCATACGAAAAGATGCAACATCACTTGCACAAAATAGACGAACTCCGTTTCCTATTCGGTGACCCAGATTTTGTCAAGCGGATGGATCCAAACAATACAGACAAAAAATCGTTTGACATTACCGATGAAGGGTTAGTGCTTAATCAGCAACTGCGATTGAAACCAGTTGCAAAAGCGTGTGCCAATTGGATAAAAGATAAGAAGGTGGAAATCCGTTCTACACGGGAATCAAAACTAATACACGGGAAAATGTATCACATCAACAATAACGGTGTTGACAAAGCCATTCTGGGTAGTTCAAACTTTACTGTGCGAGGACTCGGACTCAGTTCTAATACCAGTAATATTGAACTCAATCTGGAAGTAGATAGCGACCGAGACCGAAAAGACCTGAAGGCATGGTTTGATGAACTCTGGAATAATAATGAACTGGTTGAAGATGTTAAAGATAAAGTACTGGCAAAACTGAATCAGATAGGGCAAGACCACCCACCAGAACTCATCTATTACAAAACGCTCTATGAACTCTTCCGTGAAGAAATTGAGACGCGACAAACGAATGAACAGACGCTTGAGGATGTCCATCTGTATGATATGAAGATATGGGAGAAGTTATATGACTTCCAAAAAGATGGAGCAAGAAGCGTAATCGCTCGGTTATTACGACACAACGGCTGCATCTTGGCGGATAGTGTCGGCTTAGGAAAAACATATACTGCATTGGCAGTTATCAAGTTCTTTGAATTACGCAATGAACGCGTGCTTGTTCTCTGCCCGAAAAAACTCCGAGAGAACTGGGATCTCTATCCAGCATACAACGCACAAGCCTCTAACGATTTTCTTGATGATAAATTTACTTACACTGTATTATCACATACAGACCTATCCCGATACACTGGAGAATCCGGTAGCATAGACTTGGAGAATTTCAATTGGAGTAGCTTTGATCTCATCGTAATTGATGAATCGCACAACTTCCGAAACGATAGCAAACCGCGTGCGGATAGTGAAGGCAATTTTCGTCATACCCGATATTCCAGACTATTAGAAGAAGTCATTAAGGATGGCACAAAAACCAAAGTGCTGATGCTTTCTGCAACACCTGTCAATACCTCTCTCACTGACCTGCGGAACCAGATTTATCTGATGACTGAGAAACGAGAGGATGTTTTTAAGAATTCTTTAGGCATCAGTAATATAGGTAATCTCATCAAACAGACACAAAAAGCGTTCAAGGCATGGGAAGAAAAGGGTACAAGAAACAAGACAGAACTCTTTAGAACTTTAGGTGTAGACTTTTTTCAACTCCTCGGTGGTGTGTCTATTGCTCGTTCGCGTAAGTTAATCAAAAAATACTATGCCGAGGAGATTGAAAGAATTGGCAACTTTCCTAAACCACAGAAACCAACAAATCGACATCCGCAAACCGACCTAAAGGGTGAACTGTCCTACAAAGCATTGGCAGACCAGATTGGTGATTTTGAGTTAACCATCTATAGACCTTCCAGTTATGTTGTAAGTGAAACAGCAAAGGAACGTTTAGCAGATGAGAAAAAACGCCTCCGTTTTAATCAGGAGGATAGGGAGAAGTTCCTCATCGGTATGATGCAAACCAACTTCCTGAAACGACTTGAAAGTTCTGCACACTCACTCTCTGAAACTCTTGAACGCACTATCAATAAACATGATGAGATGATAGAAAAGATTGAGCGATTTGAGCAGCACAAAGATATTCCGAACGCACAAGCAGATATCCTCCCCGATGAGGATGAAGATGATGAGGAATTTTTAATCAACCGTGCCAGAAATCCATATCATCTAAAGGAATTGGATTGTGTCCGTTGGAAACAGGATATTAGTAAGGATAAACAGACCTTAACAGTGGTATGGGATAAGGTAAAATCCATCACCCCTGAAAGAGATGGTAAACTGGATAAAATCAAGACCGATATTCGAAAGAAGGTGGATAAAGCAAGAAAGGACAAAGAAGGCAACACAAATCGTAAACTACTCATATTTACCACCTTCAAAGACACTGCAGAATATCTGTATGACAACTTATCAGAACTTGCATCGGAGTTGGGGCTTGAGATGGCAATGGTTTCAGGGGACAAAACACAAGCAACCTGCGGTCAAAACAACTTTAACGCTATTCTCACAAACTTCGCACCGTGGGGCAGATTGCGTAAGGAAAGCACAGACCACAACATTGATCTCCTCATGGCTACCGATTGTGTTTCTGAAGGGCAAAACCTACAAGACTGTGATACCGTACTGAACTATGATATACACTGGAATCCTGTACGTATCATTCAACGTTTCGGACGAATTGACCGTATCGGAAGTCGAAACACGGATATTAAAATGATTAACTATTGGCCTACCGAAGATATGGAGGTATATCTACGTCTTCGAAATCGTGTTGAATCGCGTATGGCACTTGCTGATGCAACCGCCAGCGGTGATGATGACCCGTTGAATGAATGGACGTTTGAACAGGCACAGATGGAACTAAACTTCCGTGATAAGCAGTTGGAACAACTACGGGAAGAGATAATTGATTTAGATGAGATGTCCGATGGTGTTGTGTTAAGTGACTTTACTCTGGATTATTTCTTTGCACAGCTGCTGAAATATCTGGAAAGAAATAGGGCAAAACTGGACGCAACACCTGATGGTGCTTATGCTGTTACAAAGAATGAGAATAATCCAACCGAAAAAGGTGTGATCTTCTTCCTCCGTCTACAAAATGCCAGCGAAAACAAACAGGAAAATTCCGCCAGTCCTATCCATCCCTATTATACGGTCTATATCCGATATAACGGTGATATCCGATACGGGTGTATCAATGCGAAACAGGTGTTAGATCTGTTTGAAACATCTGCCGTTGGCAAAGAGGATGTCATTGATGATCTATGTCTGCAGTTTGACCAAGAAACAGAATATGGCAACAACATGGAACATTACAACAAGCTATTGGACACCGTTATTTCGCACATCACACGTTCACATACGAAAACACAAACCCAAGCCATAAGAAGTGGAAGTCCGCGCAACACTAAGCTAACCTCAGCATCCAAATCCCCGAAGGATTCAGGTGATTTTAAATTGATGACGTGGTTGGTAATTTCGTGATTGTCCGAATCTTACACTGTTTTCAATTGGATAATGTAAATGGAAAGAGCGTTAATATTTATCGTATTGAGATGCCTGCACTTTCACGGAAACCTTCACGGAGGAATTTTACGAACCCTTATCCTATAAGGGTTTATAATTTAAAGTATACCCATTCTCCGTGAATCACATATGTTAACAGTCATATAACTTAAATGCGTATGAAATGTATTTCTGGTTTTCACATGAATACAACATTTCTATTGTCTCAACCTACGTTTGCATCCCACCTCTTCTGTAGGAGCGACCTCCTGGTCGCGACCGAGAGGTCGCTCCTACAAGTAAAGTCTCTAAGTAAATCTAAAGTTTACTATATTTACACACCCTTAAGTGTTCTTTATATTTATCCAATGGGTTATTATACTGTAAATTCCCTCCTTTTATCTTGTTCACAATAGTAATATAATTATTATTTATATGTTTAATAATGTTACACTTTTTGTCACATGGTGTGACATTGGTAAAACCTTTCTTCCGTGAGTACTACACTATGTTTACAGCCACTTTCTTATGGAAACAAGAATTTGTTAAAATGATGTATTATGTGTCTTTTACTTTTCTTCTATTCCATTAGAACACTTTGTAGTTTTCTGGTGTGTATGATAGTCTGTTTTGTTTGAAGTCGGTCTATTTTCAAGTTTTTCAAGCTCTTTTAGTTTTTCAAGTTTTTTAAGTCGTTTTTTAAGAAATGACATTTTGATGGGCTATAAACCCTGTTGGGGATTGGGATAACAAAGGTTTTGATTAATCGGTGTAAAATTTTAAAATTTGAAAAACTAAAAAAATATCTGGTGTAACTCGCTTTGAAAATCCTTTGTACAGGCTTTTTTACCCAACAAACATACAGGATTTGGAGATGTTTCTCATAAGTTGATATTTCTGAAGTTTTTTGTCGTAATTCTAATACCATTTTCAATTTTATGAGTCCCGTAGGGACGAAATGTCTATAGAAAACGGGGAATACCCTATAATTGAGTCCCATAGGGACGGAATGTTTATATTTTGAAATGTGATGCTACATCTAAAATGTTGATTATTCATTACACATTGAAGAAACACCCTAAAATCCCTTTATCAGGGATTACTAAGAACCCCGTAATGTGAATTATTTAAACATGACTTACGCAAAATACAGACAAAGAGGAAATGCTTAAGTCCTAATTTTATTGTGATATATGTATATTAGTTGTTAGATGTTTCTGTTTTCTTCATTTAATATTTAAATTTTCTGACCTGAGTTTGATAACTCAGATTTATGTTCCTACAGAAGTGGAGAAGATCGGGGATCGGAATCCCCTACCACAGAAGAAATGTAAGAATCGAGGATCGGAATCCCTCCTACAGAAGAGATTGACACCTTTAGTGACAAAAAGTTTACACACCTTCATAGACCAACAATCTTGATTTTTTATCATGGTGTATGGTATTATATTTCAAACGATGATATAGATTCCAATGTGCTCAACTTAACGTAGCCACTTATTGCTTATGGGTAGACGTAAGATCGTCAATGCGTAATGCACGTCCACGGATAATAGATTTTTACAGAATTCCAAATGGCTACGAACCTTTTACAAGATGGTTTCGTTCAATTCGAGATACAACGGTACGACATCGGATTCAAGCACGAATTATCTCTATTGAAACCGGTAACTTTGGTGACCGAAAATCTGTCGGTGCTGGGGTTTGGGAACTACGACTTGACTTCGGTCCAGGCTATCGTATCTATTATGGTGAAGTAGATAACACTATTGTTCTACTTCTCTGTGCTGGTGATAAGTCCTCGCAAGAACGGGATATCGAACGGGCAAAAGACTATTGGAAAGAATATAAGGAGACTCATAAACGATGAAAATCTATGGTACATGGCACGCTTTCCTCGTTGAACAACTTGCCGAAGAAAGAGATATAGGAGGTCTTCTCGCCGCAGTCATCGAAGAGTATCAGATCCACGGGAATCTTGCTATAATCCAGTTAGCTCTTCAGTATATCATTGAAGCACAAGGTGGATTTTCCGAACTCACTGAAAAAATTGATATTGAACCACAAGTCTTATCGGAATTGGTGGATGACACTAAAACACCAGACTTTGATACGCTTAGAACAGTACTCAGTGCTTTGGGATGCTGTCTTCCCAGTGGAATTTTGGATACTGTAAACCCTCCTATTACAGTTGCGACTGATGGGACCACAGTTGCACCAGAAGCCGGCGTTCCTAAACATAACATTGATTAACATTACGTTTCAACAAAAGGAAAAAAGATACCCGCTTGCATACAACAGCACCAAACCTTAAAACCGTCCTAAATAATCCAAAATAATACCATTCTATGAATGGTTATCTCATGAATAGTTGTTATACGGGTCTTGAAATACTTCACAAACTGGAAGCTTATGCTACATTAAAGAGACTTTAATTATCAGAAGTGGTATAACAAGGGTGGCACACACTGCCATCCTCTTTTTTTATGGTTCGTAGTGTCTGATTACCCAGACCGATAGGGCAATTACGGATTAAACTCTTGGGGAAGGTATTCCGATCCCAATCTTATATTCTGTAGGAGGGAACTCCGATTCCCGACTTCATACTGCTCACAATTCTGAGAACGTTTCTACGTTTATATGGGTATACAATTTATGAACCAAAACGATATAAAATCCACATTAGCAGAAATGCGAAACGGAAATCTGTTAGAAAAATCAAAAAACCTCCTATCAACATTAGGGTACCGCAGCGATCTGACCTTAGAACTCTCAGGCACTGTGAACGACTTTTTTGAGGAATTCCCAGCACAAAACCCAAACACCAAAACAGAACAACATTTCCGTGATAACACCGAATCTGCACAAATTATTTTCCAATTCACTAAAGACGAAATCCTTGATGAACCACAATTAAGTCTTCTTGAACCTAAAGATTTTGATAATGGTAATACACAATGTTTCCTTTTCTGTGCTGTTAAATTAAAAGATAACACCTACTCACGGACCAAATATGCAGAATTCACAAGGGAAATCAATAAGCGACTTTTTGCTCCAACAGTGATTATATTCCGTGCAGGAGAATCTCTAACAATTGCATTTGCTAATCGACGTCCAAACATAACAGACGAGAGTCGTGATGTGTTAGGACAGGTCACCCTCATCAAAGACATCCTCCTGAATCATACCGAACGTGATCCGCATCGCGCACATCTGGAAATCCTCTCAGAACTCTCACTTGAAAAGTGCATTAAATGGATGGACGACAACAGACAACCACAAAACTTTGACGGTTTGTTAGCAGCATGGCTCGCAAAGTTAGACACAGAAGAACTCAACAAACAATTCTACCGAAGACTATTTACATGGTATGAATGGGCAGTTGAGACTGCAAGATTTCCGACTGAAGGAAATCGAGTTATAAAAGCAGAGGAACATGTAATCCGTCTCATCACGCGTCTTCTGTTTATCTGGTTTATCAAGGAAAAAGGATTAGTCACCGAAGAGTTGTTCAACAAAGCACAAATACAAGAACTATTGGTTGAAGATGATTTTGAGAATGGGGATTCCTATTATCGTGCCGTCCTTCAAAACCTCTTTTTCGCAACATTAAACACAGAGATTGACAGACGTAAGTTTAGCACAGAAGGTTATTCCACCAATCGCGATTTCTCTCGATACCGCTACAAAGCACAGATGGAAGATCCCGATAGATTATTGGAATTGTTTGCTGAAACACCCTTTATCAATGGAGGATTGTTTGATTGTTTGGATTCTTGGGAAGCAACAGGTGATGATAGTTACCGCATAGATTGCTTTTCTGATAATCAATACCATGGGGTAAGCATTCCAAACCGTCTCTTTTTTCATAAGGATGGCTTAATTCCTCTACTTCAACACTATAAGTTTACTGTTGAGGAAAACACACCGATAGATCAGGAAGTTGCACTTGATCCAGAGCTACTCGGTAGAGTGTTCGAAAACCTACTTGCTGCGTACAATCCGGAAACGGGAGAAACTGCACGAAAACAGACAGGTTCCTACTACACACCCCGCACAATTGTGGATTATATGGTTGATGAAGCGTTGGTTGCTACCATAGCCGTAGAGTGCCAACCCGTTGATGATAATGATATACCATGGGAGAAACGGTTACACTATCTTTTTGACTATACAAAGGCTTCTGATGATGCAAGCGAATGGTTTGACGACCAAGAAATAGACGCTATTGTCAAAACAATCTCTAATCTCAAAATATTGGATCCCGCAGTCGGTTCCGGTGCGTTTCCGATGGGAGTTCTCCACAAATTGACACTCGCACTCAGGAGACTTGATCCTGATAATACACGTTGGGAAGCACTACAAAGGAACATGGCAATTGTCCGTTCTGAAAAAGCCTACAACACGCAAAATCAACAGGAACGAAATGAGGAACTCACGGAAATCAGTGATACATTTGAGCGATACCGAGATTCTGACTTTGGACGAAAATTATACTTAATTCAAAACAGTATCTTCGGTGTAGACATCCAACCGATCGCGTGCCAAATCGCCAAACTCCGATTTTTTATCTCACTTGCTATTGAACAGGAATCGGACAGAGATGCGGAGAATTTCGGCATCAAACCTTTGCCGAACTTAGAGACGCGGTTTATTGCTGCGAATACGTTGATAGGTTTCAGTAGTCAACGAACATTTACGAATCAAAGGGTGGTTGATTTAGAACGAGAATTGCGAAACAACCGAGAACAACACTTTCATGCCACCACACGACAAAAGAAACGAAAATGTAAAGAAGAAGACGAAAGATTACGTGCAGAATTAGGAGAAGAACTACAAGCATTGGGTATGCTCTCAGATGAGGCTGAGAAAATAGCACAATGGGACATTTATGATCAAAACGTATCTGCAGATTGGTTTGATCCAGAATGGATGTTTGGTAACACAGATGGGTTTGATATGGTAATCGGGAATCCACCCTATATTCAACTTCAAAGAGATGGAGGAAGATTAGCAGATTTATATCAACCTTGCGAATTTGACTCTTTTACAAGGATGGGTGATATTTATTGTCTATTCTATGAAAAGGGACACAAACTTTTAAATAGAAAAGGACACCTCTGTTTCATTACTTCTAACAAATGGATGCGTGCAGGATATGGTAAAAAGTTGAGAGATTATTTTATTACCCATATCCAACCAATTCAATTGTTGGATATGGGACCTGATGTTTTTGATGCCACAGTGGACACGAATATTCTGTTATTCCAAAACACCGTTTCTGATGTTCCTGATACTTTCAGCGGTGTATCCATCGGTACTGATTTTGATAGGCAAACAGGTAATATTACCCAATATCTAACTGATTATGGCTCAACGATGGATGTCCCCGATAAAGGTGAACCGTGGGCAATTCTCTCATCTGCTGAACTTAGCTTGAAACATAAAATAGAGGACATCGGTGTTCCGCTTAAGGAATGGGATATAAGTATCAACTATGGAATCAAGACAGGTTATAACACTGCCTTTCTTATTGATAATCAAACAAAGGAGGCACTGATAGCAGCCGACCCCAAGTCCGTTGAAATTATTAAGCCCGTTCTAAAAGGACGAGATATTAAGCGTTATCAAGCTAATTGGTCTGGATTATGGATGATAGTAACACATAACGGATATGCAAATGTTCCAGCAATTGAAGTAAACAATTATCCAATAGTTAAAAGACATTTAGATAGCTTTTACACCCAACTTCAAAAACGAAGAGACAAGGGACACACACCTTATAATCTTAGACATTGTGCTTACCATTCAGCATTTGAAAAAGAAAAAATTATCTATCCTGAAACAACACACACCGCCAACTTTTTCTACGATGATGGAAAATATTTTATAGAGAAGACTTGTTTTATGATAACCGGTAGTGATTTAAAATTGTTAGTTGGGTTGCTGAGTTCTATTCTAATGACATTCGCTTACAAGCAATATTATGGCGGAACCGTGCTTGGTAAAAAGGGATACCAATACAACCAACATGCTTTAGAGAAATTGCCTGTTGTTAAGATTCCTGCCTCACAGCAACAATCTTTTATTGGATTAGTCGATCAGATACTTGCTGCTAAACAAACCAACCCCGATGCCGACACTTCCGACCTTGAAAATGAGATTGATAAGCTGGTGTATGCGTTGTATGATTTAACGAAAGATGAGATTGCTATTGTGGAGGATGTTGTCTGAATCCTGGATATGTAAGGAACTTTGAATTATCATGTTTATGTTCCCGATGACGATTTTTTGACTGATATACCTAAAAAAGTTTGACACAACTAAAATATTGTGTTATATTAATATTAACTATTATATGAACGTAACAATTTCACAACTTTCCTCAATCGATTTAAACTCAGTAGACGAGTTAATGAAACGTTACAGTCGAACGCTTGGTTTTCTTCCAAGAGAAGCTCTGCAAAGTTATCTTGACAAAGGAAGTGTGCTAGGGGTCAAAACTGATAATGGGAATCTTGTTGGTTACTTACTCTATGCGGATCGCATAAACTACTTTAGAATTACTCATCTTTGTGTAACAGAAGAACACCGAGGCCATGGTATCGCCAGAAAACTGATTAATGAATTAAAGAATTCTGCCACCACTCAAAAATCTATAAAACTCAATTGCCGCCGTGATTATCCAGCACATGTTATGTGGCCAAAATTACGGTTCGTGGCTTTAGGTGAAAAACCTAGTCGATCCAAAGCTGATAACATTTTGACAATCTGGCAACTTACCTTGGCACAGGATGAGCAATTAGAACTCTTTCAAGGAAAAACATCAACAGATGCCCTTGATATTATAATTGATGCCCAACTCTTCTTTGACTTCGATGAACCAGATAGTGACAAATCCATGCCAGCTAAAACACTCCTTGCTGACTTCTTGGTAGATTCTCTTGACCTATGGATTACTGATGAACTCTTGAATGAGATTGACCGGCAAGAAGATCCCATAAAGCGTAAAAGATCTCGAAGTAGAGCACAGAATTTTCCTAAAATAGAATATGAGCCAAATTTAGTTGAGGAGTATGAAGCACTTTTAAATGACTTTCTTCCCCGTAATAAACCTAGCCAAGAATCTGATATTAGACAATTAGCAAAATCTGCTGCTTCTGATGTGAAGACTTTTGTTACCCGAGACAGTAATCTGTTGAAGGATTCAAAGAAAATTTATGACGCGACAGGAATCAAGGTAGTGAATCCTGCTCAATTAATAATACAACTTCATGAATTGAATGAAGGACAATCCTACGCACCAAAACGTATTGCAGGATTAAATCTTCGCTGGGAACGCTTAATGTCTAAAGACTTAATTGATTTCCCTTTTGCTTCCTTCCAAAAAAATCGTGAAAGAAAAGGTAAGTTAAGAGAAATTTTGGAATCGTTAATTGTTCAGACTAATGAATCCGAATGTGAACTCCTCCGATCAGGTGATGATATTATTGCCATTCGAATATTGATGAGGAACTCCAGCAAAATACTCAATGTTCCCTTAGCAAGAATAGCAACTTCTGTCAAAGGTTCATTATTCGGACGTTTTTTAATTGCAGATACCGTCTCCAAGGCAGTTGAAAAGAATATTGAAATTGTCAAGTTCGATACTTCTTCACTCACACCCAGTTTAATACCAGACCTAATAGAGATGGGATTTATAGAACAAGATAAAAGTTTCGTTAGATTTTGCTTTTCAAGTTACCTAAGCCGTACGGAAACCTTGGCATTGATATCAGAATTAAATCCTGAATTTGAAGGCATTTATCAGGCAATGTCAAATATTGAACTTGAACGGCGTTGTTCTCCCCTTGTTTTGGATTGTGTTGATCAGAATTATTTTTTGATACCAATTCGACCCCACTACGCAATGGGTCTCATTGACAGAGAGCAGTCCTCTAACAGTCTGATTGGAGGGAATCCGCAAATCTTACTGCGTTGGAATAACGTGTATTATCGATCAAAAAATCTCCATAAAATGCTTGTTGCCCCAGCCCGGATTTTATGGTACGTCACCGGAAGAAAAAAAGAAATCGTGGCTGTTTCTACTCTTGACGAGGTCGTAATTGACTCAGCTAAAGAACTTTTCAGAAAATTCAAAAAATTCGGGATATTGGAATGGAGAGACATTTTTAAAATGTGTAATGGCGATCCGATAAAAGAACTTATGGCTTTAAAGTTTTCGCACACGTTTCCCTTTAGGAAGCCAATTTTATTGGATGAACTAAGAGATATTTACAACCAGAACAACACAGGACTATTTTTGCAAGCTCCATCAAAAGTCACACCAGAAATATTTCACGAGTTATTTCAGAAAGGATATCCCAACTTATAATGAAAGCAATAATACAACCTATAATTCTTTCCTTGAAGCCCTGTTATGCGGACTTAGTTTTTATGGAACTTAAAACAGCTGAGCTACGCCGTCGCATTGCCTTACACATACAGAACCGAGACGTTTTTGTATATGTTTCTAGTCCTACAATGGCCCTACGTGGTGGGTTTCGTGTAGGAGATTTTTGGACAGGAACACCTCAACAAATTTGGAGTATGGTGGAAAACTTGGCTCAGGTAAAGAAACAGGACTTTGATTCTTATTTTGAAGGAAAAACTGTTGCTTATGCCTTTGAAATTACAAAAGTATGGGAAGTTCAGAAACCAGTACCCCTAAGTGAATTGAGAAATGAGATTCCAAACTTCACTGTTCCACAATCTTGGCGTTATGTTCGTGAGGATGAATTAGGATTTTTCCGTAAAATTAGGGAACAAGTAAAAGAAAGTCCTGAATATCCTATAAAGAAAACTCAATTGAAACACAATCAATACGTTACTGTTAATCGTTGATTTTCAAACAATCAAATTATACAAGTTATATGAAACCCAGATTACACGGAATTTTATTTTTCTGTTTGATCGCGTTTTGTTGTCTATCGTTAAACCGATTTGATAAACAAGGGTATAAATCCGTGTTAATTTGTGTAATCCGAAAATCAGAAAATCGGAAGATTTCATACAGAAAGAAGTTTCCATTAGGAAGGTGAACGAAAATGTCAAATCAATCCAGTACCTTAAATGATAAATCACAGACAATTGAAGACATCATCCGCGAGATAGAGACAAAATCGAAAGGTGGCGGTTATATCTATCGTGGTGAACGTAAACTACATAAAGAACATCCATACAATGGGAAAGTATCTTCAAATCTTTGGCGCGAATACAGCATTGAAGAGGAACACTTTGATATAGAACTCGTACAAAAAGAGATGCTAGCTGCTGCGAAAAAACATACGGGGGACCTCCCCCATGACTTTCGTCTGGATGTCTTAGCATCACCGAATACGGTAGACGAGTCCACACAGGAAGCGATAGATTTTGAAATTCTTACTGAAATCCAGCATTATGGTGGTAAAACAAACCTCATTGACTTCACAACCGACTACTTTATTGCCCTTTTCTTTGCTTGCGACGGTCATAATGAGGAAGACGGGCGAGTTATCCTTCAAAAAATAGATGAGATAAGAAGCATGATCGCGCACCCTCGAAACCCACGGCATAGAGTCATCACCCAAAAAAGCGTATTCATAAGACCTCCAAAAGGATTTATTGAACCGCGTGAGGACGAGATAATCATTATACCGTTACACCTAAAACAACCGATGCTGGAACACCTGCGGAATTATCACACTACATTCACAGAAACCATCTATAACGACCTTCACGGATTTATTAGAAACCAAGCCATTCATGGGGATGCCTACACAGAGTTTTATAAAGGTTTTGCCTGTCAAGATAGAGGCGATGAAGAAACATCTTCTGAATTAAAACGAGAAGAATATGAGAAATCTATTAAGCATTATACCAAAGCGATTGAATTGAAACCCGATTTTGCCAATGCCTATTACAATCGTGGTATTGCTCACGATGATAACGGTGAACTTGGGAATGCCATCAGAGACTATACAAAAGCAATACAACTGCAACCCTATCTTGCCGACGCCTATAATGGTCGTGGTGCTACTTACGCTGGCAAGGGTGAACTTGGGAATGCCATCAGAGACTACACCAAAGCGATTGAATTGAGAGCTAATTTTCCCAATGCCTATAACAATCGTGGTAATGCTTACGCTGACAAAGGCGAACTTGATAATGCCATCAGAGACTACACCAAAGCGATTGAATTGAAACCCGATTTTGCTGAGGTTTATCACCATCGAGGTAATGTCTACGAAGTAAAAAGAGATTTTGATAGTGCTATCAATGACTACAACATCTCTATAAAACTTCAACCAGATGATGCCGCGGCCTATAAAAATCGTGGAAACGCTTACCAGAGAAAAGGCGATTTTAACCAAGCTATTCAAGATTATACCCAAGCCATACAACTTAACCCTGATGATGCCAAGGTCTATAACAATCGTGGGGTCGCTTACATGAAAAAAGGTGAGTTGGACACAGCTATACAAGACTATAACATTGCGATAGACCTACAACCTGATTATGCCGATGCCTATAACAACCGCGGTAATATTTATCTGAAGAAAGGTGAGTTGGACAATGCAATACAAAACTATAACACTGCAATACAACATAACTCACGCTACGCCGAAGCCTATAGTAATCGGGGTGCTACTTACTTGAAAAAAGGCGATTTTGAGATCGCCATCCGAGACTTCAGTCAGGCAATAGTACTTAAACCCGATTATGCTGTTGCCCATTACAATCGTGGGCAAACTTACAGCAAAATAGGTGAGGTTGAACGTGCCATTGAAGACTATACAAAAGCAATAGACTTCGATCCCGATTATGCTGATGCTTATTACAGTCGGGGCGGAGTATTTCTACGCCTCGGAGAACGAGAAAAAGCCAAATCAGACTTGACAACTGCCAGAAATATGGGGGTTGATGTTATTATCACCTCGGATGGAATACTACAAGACTACGATCGCGCATGGAAAGCCCTCGACAACTTATAAGATATTTGACAATTGAGGATATCCTGAAAGTTGCCATAGACTACGTAGACGACTATCAGGTGCTCAAGGAAAATCAGTTACACTATTTGGTTGAAGCGGTTGGCGGGAAATTTGGAGATATAGAATTTTATCCAACTATATTCCAAAAAGCCGCTGTTTATGCACATCATATCATTACCGGACACATATTTTTGGATGGGAATAAGCGTATTGGTATGCATTGCATGCTTTTGTTTTTAAACATAAACGGGTACTTCTTGTTGCTAGATCTTGATGATTCGATTATTGACCTCGGTTTTAAGATTGCGGATGGCACTATCACCAATATTACGGTCATCGCAGATCGTATACAATCATGGGTTGTGTAACAAACGGATGTTGACATCTTCCAGTCCTTTTACCTCTCTATGGACAGAGCACTCCGCTGGAGCGAGATCGTGGAAAGCAAAAATGATTCAAAAGAGGGACAATCCCTTATCATCTATAGCGAAGAACTGGAGGCTGAAGGTGTTGTTCACTACTCAGAAGAAGAAAAGTTGTGGACTGCGGTGATTGATTGGCATGCCATTCAAGAAGTAGATACCGTTGTACCTCAAATAACACCACATACTTGTGATCTATCAAGTTAAGCCGCTGTCCCACAGATAACGTTATTCAATTCTCCGCTTTGCAGATTACTTGATTGTACAGAACACTAATCCGCGAAATCCATGTCATCCGCGTAATCCGCGATTCAGACTATTGTGAGGTATATCGCAAAGAATGTAGGATTGTGAAGGCAAGCTGATGAGTAACTCCTAAAACTGCTTACACCAACAGTTCCAATCCTGGAACGGAACATAGAGGATGAACAAACCATAAGTAGAGCAGTCGGGATCTGGTGATCACTCCTACATTCCGTTGAAATCAGGGCGTATTGTATGTTATCATTACCCTCAAGAAACTTGCCTTGTGAAGGAGAAAACCGATGCAAGAACTGATCCAAGGTTCTGTGGATACCTATTACAACAGCGATTTTGTTGACGCAAAAAGCGGAGGTGCTGCGTCGATGCATAACACCCGTGGTATTGCTCACCTCAAAAACGGTGAGTACGATCAGGCCATTGCAGACTTTAGCAAAGCAATAGAACTGGATCCGGAAAATGTCATTGCCTACGGGCAGCAAGGCATAGCTTACTACAACAAGGGCAAGTTTTATCGTGCAGTCGATGATTTTAGCAAAGTCATAAGCCTCACACCTGACGATGCATTTGCCTACTATGGCCGCGGGATGGCTTACCGCAATCTGCTGGTTTTTGAGAAAGCCATCCAAGACTTTAGCACGGCGATACGTCTCAAACCCGAAGAGGCTGCCGATAGATATAAAGAACGCGGTATAACCTACCATAGCAAAGGGGACGTAGACAAGGCGATTGAAGACTATAACGCTGCGATAGAGATGGCCCCAGAGTTTACCCAGGCTTATACGGAACGCGGTAAGGCTTATCGTGATAAAGACGAGGTAGACAAGGCGATTGTAGATTACAACAAAGCCATAGAACTCAACCCAAAATCTGCAGAACCCTATACCTGCCGCGGTCTCATCTACAACGAACAAGGCGAGATAGACAAAGCGATTGAAGATCATAGTCAGGCAATCGACTGCAATCCAGAATTTGCCGAGGCATACCTCAATCGGGGTCAGGTTTACTACGCCAAAAACGAATTGGACAAGGCGATTAAAGATTATGACAAAGCCATACAGATTAATTCAGAACTTGTGGAGGCATACACACATCGAGGCAACGCTTATCGTGCCAAAGCCGAGTTAGACAGCGCAATTGCGAATTATACCGAGGCACTAACACGCAGACCAAAGGTCCCTGAATTCTATTATATACGGGGTGAGGCGTGGTTGCTTGCGAAAGGTTGGGAAGAAGCGGAGACCGATTTGACTGCTGCACTTCTTCAAGAAGTGGATGTTGCCGCTGTATTTCACAATATCCACGGGAGCATTGCTGCCTTTGAGGAGAAGATAGGGAGTCGTTTGCCGAAAAAGATTGTAACGTTGTTGACACCGCGGAGCGAACCGTTTGAAATTGATAAAGATGCGCGGATCGCGTTGGGAATGAAGTATTATGGAAACGACGAACTCAGCAGCGGTCTGGCAGCACGTCTGGCAGGTGTGCCACGCGAAGAATTCTGGTATCTGATGGGAGATTACGGACTCTCTCTCTTGACTCTTGATGAAGAGGAACTTGTCAATAGCGGACATTAAGAATGCCAACACAGCCAGTTATTAGCAATAACAGTCCGCTTGTTGGACTCTTAGGCCTCAACCTACTTTCTCTGTTGCGGGATCTTTATACAGAGGTGTGGATTCCAAGAAAAGTTGAAAAGGAGTTTCTCAAAAAGGATCCAATAGTCCGCCGAGAGGCACTCGAAAATGCCCCCTGGATTAAGACTATTGATTTAACGGATCCGCGAACCGCTGCAGTTCATACGGAACTTGATGATGGTGAAGCCGAGGCATTGGCTCTTGCTAATGAACATGACGCACGGCTCGTTCTTCTTGATGAAAAGAGGGGAAGACAGAAGGCGAAAAAAATCAGAATAATGACTAAAGGCACAGTAGGCGTTTTACTTGAGGCAAAGGAAAAAGGCTTAATTGAAGTCATCAAGCCGCTTTTAATTCAGTTACAGGATAACGGAATGCACCTGAGCGAGTTGCTCATCAAAAACGCACTTCAAGATGCAGGTGAGGCAGATTAGCGGGTGGACTTACAAAACACACTAACATTATGAGGATCAACAAATCAAGTGTTTTCGCAGACTTCCATAACGCAGACGCAAAAGGCAAGTACAATTGATAATTCACAGCAAGTCGTGATATACTATCTCTAATTGCTTATAGGAAGAGGTAGATACAATGAAAACACTTTCGTTAGAAACCGATCATAAAATCAAATTACCCCTTGACTGGGTGAAAGAATTGGGGTTGGAATCGGGTGTCGTGATCGAAAGAACAGACGATGGCATATTAATCCGTCCTTCCACTACACAGACGTGGGACGATATTTATGCCAAAAAACTGAAAATGGAAACTCCTTCGGCATTAGACTTGTCCGAGGGTAAGTGGTGATGACCTTATCTTCTGATCAATTCGCACCGCGCGGATTAGACGCTATGTTGATTGTCTATTCACTGCTTGATAACCACCCCGCATCTGCTGCATGTGAGGCATTTATCCGAGAACACGCTGGTTGGTTCACGACAACCCTTACATTGTTGGAGGTAAAAGCAATACTCACAAAGGTCTATGATATAGATGTTAACCTTGTCTCACAACAACTTTCCAAATTTTCCGCCGGTCCGATTAAAATTATTGAGATAGACCTACCGATAACTCTCACGTCAATGCAGATTGCTGATACATTGGAAATTGATATTACGGACGCTGTACTTTTACAGGCAACGCGCACACAAAGCGCTAACGTCTTAGCAACAGATGACCGAAAACTGATACAAACCTGCCATCAAGTAGATATTTCAGTTGAAAACCCGATTGATGTTTCGCTACGGAGGCAGATGGCAAGTTGGGAATCAAAAAACTTGCCACAAAAAGGGTTGCCACGCATTCTTAGGCGGATTCATCAGTGGCTAAGTCAGAACCATCAACAGACCGCCGAAGACTTCTGGTCCCAAACCGGCAGTGGGAGCCATTTACCCTAAAGTACGAATCCATTCAATTGTAAAAATAAAGCACTGCTGACTTTGAGCGGAAGGAACCTTAAGTTAAATTAATAGAAAACATCTCCGAAATGCTTACCCCTCCATGACCATAAAAAAAAAGTGTCTGAATCGCGGATTACGCAGATGACACAGATTTACCCGGATTTTAAGAGCATCTCACCGGCATAACCTACAAGCACGTCAACATCCTATATTCGCAAACATAAAATACAACATAATAACACATGAGCCAATAATCCACGATTTTAACAAGAAATGTTGTTCTCACATTTTTAATTAAAAAAATGAAGAAAACACCCATATCTAACAACTAACATACATAAATCACAAAAACAGAAAAGCATATCAATAATATTTGTCAAAATAAAAAGAAAATTAGGGGTTAGGAAAAAGATTACAGGTTAGAACACAAACCATCAACTAAAAGCTACATATTCATAGGAAATTAAAAGATGACTATCTATAAAAACGATCCTAATTACGCACTTTCATTTACGTCAAAAAAGCATACCTTTTTAACCGTTGGAAATGTCAAAATCAGGAAGCACAACAAAAACACAAAATCACATTTTTTTCAATTTCTTATAAAGTTAATTCAAAGTGGATTCAAGCCAGTCTATGACAGAGTTTACAGGGGTAATTCACACCAACTTCAATGTCACACCGTGTGACAAAAAGTGTAACTTTTTTCATTTTTTCGGTGAATAGAGAAATGCAACAACAACACAATTCACTGTCTGAGTATTTAGGATTAAATGTCTGTTTTTACACGTTATTTTTTGTCTGTATATTAGGATTAAATGTCTATTTTTATACCTTTATAACCATCTGAAATATCAGCATGAGTGTTACTGATAGTTTATTACGTAGGTTGAGTTGAACCACATGGGAAACCCAACATTTCCTGTATGCTTAGTGTTACATGTTAGGTTTCGTTCCTCAACCCAACCTACAGGTAGTTTATATAGAAATGTAAAAAAATATAGCAGAAAATACGAAAACAAAATAACCCTACCAACCTCTGCATTGATATTGACAATTTCATCTATTAATTGTATAGTTTGGAAAATAATCAACGGTATTGCAAACAGAGAAAAGCAGGACAAATTTGCTTGGGACGATGTTTGGCTCGTTAATCAAGTCCGTAATAGTAGAGGTAGTTCATAATGATTCAAAATGATCAAGAACTTAAAACAACACTCAAACGCATTGAGCACTTTCAAAAAATAGTTGAAAAACTCAAAGCGTTTGAAACTAATCCCCGGAATTATGAATTATCCGCAGGCGGTTTCCTCGCGGAAATAGAACGGATGAATCTTGAAGTGGCGGAATATTTATCCATAGAAGTTATATCTCAATGACACGATCAAAATTGATATTCTTTTTAATCGTTTTCATGTTAATCATAGTGGTTCCTTTTATAACAGAACTTACGGCACAAGACACTGAAAAAAATCGTACACCTTTACAAGAATTCGTCAATAGAGCACAAGAATTCGTGAAACAAAACAAAATAGAGGAAGCAATAGAAATCTATGAACGGATTGTGATCGCAACCCCTGAAGACAATGAATCCCGCACACAACTCGCATCGCTTTACACACGTACAAATCAACACGAAAAAGCTGCACAAACCTACAGCCAACTGCTTGAAGCTGAACCTGAAAACATCAAGTATCAAGATGAACTTGTTAACAGTTTACAAGCTGCTGGTCAACACAACGAGGCACTTGAAATCGCGCAGTCATATATTCAAACATATCCCGAAGTGGGGATACATTACGCACGACTCGCAAAACTTTATGAAGCAGAAGGTGACGTAGCTGCAGCCATCGAGAACTATAAGATGGCAACTGTATTCGGATATAGCAATAAAGAAATCTTTCTCAGACTTGCAGAACACTATTTCCTTATTGAGGACATAGATGCTGCTGAAATAGCATTGAAGAATGCCATCTCAGCCACAACATCAGAATGGGATCGAGAAAGGATTGAACGGCAATTGGTCAACCTTTATCGTTATCAAGGAAATTTAGAAGAGATGTTACAGAAAACTGAAGATGAAGGTGCCCTTACATTTGAGATGCAAAAACAACGCGCCCAACACTTTCGTAATATCGGGGAATTACAGAAAGCTGCTAATGCATTTAAAAAAGCACTCGAAATGACCGATAGTCCCTATAAGAGAAATGAAATCGCCAACGACCTGCTCAATGTCTACTCAAAACAAGATAGGTTAGACTTGGCATTGGACTACTACGAAACCGAAACATCAAAGGAGATAGAATCAATACTGAGGTCAACGACTTATAGTTCAAACGGTATTACAGTCCGATTTGACGGTGATGAGACACGCAAAACCTTGATAAATGTCTATAAAAATCAAGGGCAGCTTGATGTATTGACAACCCTTTTCGAAGGTAAATTTGAAAAGGATGCTACAAATCCTGCCGTCCTTGAACTGCTCGCTGAAATTTATTGGGATACCAATGATTACCAGAAAGCTGCCGAAACATATCACTTACTTAGTAAAACTGAACCGATGGATCGTAGGAATATTCGCAGTTTTTATCACGCTGCTGCTGCCTTTCATAGAAATAACCAGCCTGATATGGTGAAAACAGTCCTGAACCAAGCCGACATCGCTTTTGCATCCATCAAAAATAAACAGGACTCGTCATTCTTTGGGGCACTTGCCACTATATGTCTTGATAATGAAATGTATGAATCGGCTATTAAACTCGCTGATAATGCTGTCACTCAAGCAGAAAATTCCGATGACAATTGGGAACTAAAGTACTTGTATGAAATTCTTGCCAAAAGCAACCTCTCCGCCAAACGGTATGAAGACGCTTTTAATGTATATCAACAGATGGCAAAAAATGCTGACGATAGTTACGCACGGAATAGAGCGGAAACTGGAATGAACGATGCAGCGAAATCCGGTAATCTTTATGAAAAATGGATACCGGAACAGCTTAAATTAGTGGAACAGAATCCCAACGATACCAAACGTATCTTGAAACTTGCTGAAAGTTATGAAGCCTTTGATAAAATTAAAGAAGCGGTGACGCAATACGAAAGACTTACCGCACTTGAGTCAGAAAACGCACAGTGGCACAAAAAACTTGGTGACCTTTATCAAAATCTACCGCAAGAGAGCCGTGAAACAGGCACTACGTCTGAAAAATCAATACCCGAACAATTGGCGAAGTCAATAGCTGCTTATGAAAAAGCAATTGAACTTGATCCGACTTCATACCAACTCTACGACCTATTAGCACAAACCTATATTAAAACCGAACAGACTTCACAAGCGGAGGCATCGTATCGTCGCGCATTAGCTGCTACTCTAAAACAAAATGAATATGATTCTGCTGTTCGCGCTATTATTGGACTTTACGATGGCGAAGGACAAGAAGACAAACACATTGCTATCCTTGAAGAGATACATCAAAAATTCCCAAAAATGGATAATAGTGCTGTCCTGCACGAACTTTTAGGGGACATCTACACAAAAACAGGTGATCCCGATAAAGCGGAACTCGCTTATGATCAGTGGTTGAAAATACGGCAAAAAGCAGTTAACAGTGCACAGAATACATCCAATTATCGTAATTTTGCTGATAAACTTCTTGACAAAGGACTTTATCCAGAAACAGCACTAAATTTCGCGAAACGTGCATTCTTCAAATATACATACTCATATTATTCTCCATATCCCACAACCCTTGGACGTGCTTGTATCGCTAATGGACTCTATGATGAGGCACTAAAACACTTCAAACATGCGTTAAGCTTTATACCTAATGAACATTATTCGGATATGTTTTGGGAGGAAATCGCTGCAGCAAGTAAGAATGCAAACGACAAAGAACGTTTCATTCAAATACTAAATGAACTGATAAATTCCATTCCTGCAGAGAGTTTAAATGCTCACGCAAATATTCATCGTATCATCGCTGAATCTTATGCAGAAAATGGGATGCCTAAGAAGGCGGAAAACTATCTATTAAGAACCGGTTTTGTTCCAGAAACTGCATGGATAACCTTAGGTCCATTTGACAATAAAGATAATGTTGGCATCTATACCGCTTATATCCCAGAGGACAACACACAAATTGACACAACTGCAAAGTATTATGGAAAAGATAAACTCATTCATTGGCAAAAACCGGAGGACAACACAGTAAATGGAATGATCTGGCTCGGTGAAGACATAGATTGGACTGCAACATACGCATCGGCAATTGTCTCTTCACCTGATGAACGCGATATTACTATCCGATTTGACAGCGATGACCAAGGAATAGTCTGGTTAAACGGAAAAGGGGTATTTAAGCATGATAGAATGAGTGGGGCACAAGTTGACCGCTACAACTTTCCTGCTACCCTGCAAAAAGGAGAAAACACTATTCTCGTCAAGGTATGCAATGCAAGTATATACACGTACTTTTTTATGCGACTTACAGACGCAGATGGCAATCCGTTTAATGATTTGAAATTCATTAACGCTGATGAGATGTTGAACGCACCACCTCCCAAACCGACCTTCCACGTAAATGTAAATCTCGGATTAGCGGAATACTACAATAAAAACAACATGCCGGAAAAGGCAATGGAACAGATGAGACAAACAGGTATGATTGATGAAAATGCATGGTGGATACTCGGTCCATTTGATAACACGGTTGGAATCGGATACAATACGAAATACATCCCCGAAGACACAACGCAAATTGATCTAAATAAGAAATATGAAGGCATTGATGGACAAATAAGTTGGAAAAAATTTACCGATGATGCTTTTAACGGTTTTATTGACTTCGGTGAGGACATTGATTGGCGTGTTTCTTATGCAATGGCAACCGTAACCTCTCCTAACGAGCGAGAAGCGTTGTTCCGATTTTGTAGTGATGACCAATCAAAAATATGGCTAAATGGCGCAGAGATATTCACAGATCCCAACGCTCAAACAGCCATACTTGATAAAAACACTATTCCCGTCACGCTCAAGGCAGGCAAGAATACCGTCCTCGTAAAGGTTTGCAATGAGCGAATGAGTTGGGGATTCTATTTGCGGGTTACCGAAACTGATGGGACACCAGTAGAAGATTTGCAAATTAACGATGTAGCAGATAATTAGTAAGAGTGTATATCGAATGCATCTCAACACTATGTGCTATTGAACACCGTAGAAACAGCGTTTTTTAGGACAAGAGCTGAACAAAATCCATCCAAATAGATAATCTATGAGATATCCTCAACTATAAACTAACAACTAATAACTAACAACTATAATGAGATATGCTCTAAAATATCTGTCTGTCTCTATTCATTAAACAGATGCATTTCTGAACAATACAAGGTATAATTACATACACATATATACCTTCTATAAATGCAAAATTGTTAAGTGTCGATTGGAAATTGAGCAGACCTATATGAATCATTCATTCTTTGAGCAGATAAGACGAAAATACGATCTAACCCCGCCAATTATCATAATCCTTAGTCTTACTATTCTATTTTTTCTCGTATTCCTCATCTATCCCCTCCTCTATGTTTTCAAAGAAGCATTCTGGATAGAAAACACATTCAATCTACACTATTTCAAACTAATGATAACCGATCCCAACATACGGAAATTGGTTGTTAATAGCTTCTATTTAGGTGTCATGGTTACGATAATGACCAGCATCCTAAGTCTACCGCTTGCATACTTCCTCACACGTTACAGATTCCCAGGTCGAAATATATTCCGATCCGTCATCCTAATACCCATGATTATGCCACCGTTTGTAGGCGCATTGGGTATGATGAAATTCTTCGGAAATTACGGTAGTGTCAACCTGCTTCTACAAAAATTACACATACTAAGTCCGGATGCTGACCCGATTAACTGGTTTGGGAGTGGGTTTTGGGGTGTTGTCCTGTTATCCACACTCCACCTATACCCAATTATGTATCTAAATATCGTTGCAGCCTTATCCAATGTAGACCCAAGCCTGGAGGAAGCAGCAGAAAACCTTGGATCCTCACGGCTTCAAATCTTCCGTAATATTACATTGCCTTTAATGATGCCGGGATACTTCGCTGGGGCAATATTGGTTTTTATCTGGTCATTTACAGACCTTGGAACACCCCTTATATTTAATTATAACGATGTTATTGCCGTCAGAATATTCAGACAAGTACAAGATGCAAACCAAAATCCAATGGGATATGCACTTGTGGTCCTAATTATTGTACTGACGGCTTTTGCATTCTATGCTTCTAAGAAATGGACGGGCACCAAACACTATGAAATGCTTGGTCGTGGACATGTAACCTCAAGGGAAGTTGATGTTAAATGGAGTATGCGAAGCATTATCTACATCTTCATCGGTGGTCTAACCTTTATGGCTTTGCTACCCCATCTCAGTGTTATTTTAGCGTCTTTAACACGGAATGAAGGGGATTGGAACTTTACCATATTACCGAAGACATATACCTTTCTACATTATAGTGAAACATTCACACATGCCGATACATTACCGAGTATACTCAACAGTTTAAAGTACAGTATATCCAGTACTGTTGTTGCACTAATTGTAGGTGTAGTGATAGCATACCTTCTTACTCGTAAGAACTTACCCTTCCAAAACCTATTAGATGCTATAGCAATGCTACCGTTGGCGTTACCCGGTGTTGCTATCGCCTTTGGTTATATGGGAAGTTTTTCAGACACTTCATTTCTTCTACGTAATCTACCCGTAGAATTGATAAACATTATAGATCCGCGGAAAAATCCTACTATATTATTGATCATCAGTTATGCCGTCCGTCGATTGCCGTATATGTTACGTTCAATATATGCTGGATTTCAACAGACCAGTATCGCCTACGAAGAAGCATCACAGAATATGGGAGCAACCCCAGTACGCACATTATACAAAATCACATTACCCTTAGTATTCGCCAATATCCTTGCTGGTGCAATCCTTGTCTTCTCATTTTCTATGCTTGAAGTCAGTGATAGTCTGATATTAGCACAAGAGAACCAGTACTATCCAATCACAAAAGCAATCTGGTCGCTCTCCCAACGCCTTGGCGATGGTCCTTATATAGCCAGTGCCTTAGGTGTTGTCGGTATGTTAATTCTGATAGGTTGTCTCTTAGGTGCAGGACGCGTACTCGGAAGTAAATTAGGCGAAATCTTCAGAATATAGATCCCGATCTTCTCTTCTGTAGGAACGGATTCCGATCCTCGATCCTTCAAAATCCTGTTCCAACCCCTTGAATTAAATAGTTAATCTTCAAAAGTGGACTGTCATGCCTCCCACCTTTTCTTTTAACAATTCCCACCTTTTTGTGTAAAAACACATAAAAAACGAAGGTTTATTCTATAAACTCGGTCGTGGTCGCAAACCTGCCTATTCTCCTAAATCCCCCGAAGAAGCAGAGAGCGGATATATTTGATACAATACAATTGGTCAATCCACTTTCATGTGAACTTGTTGGCAGCACTTCTGCCACAGAAAGTGTCGTTTGTAAACCCGGGGAATGCCATAAGGCATTCCCCGGGAAACCGAACCTACCAAGGGGTGGGAACAGTAGCTTGAAGGTCGTGGGTTGGAATCACATCAGACAGAAGAAATGTTAGAGTCGGGAATCGGAGTTCCCTCCTACAGAAGAAGAATTATATCTGTATGAACGATTCGTTTTTATAAGAAACATTGTTGTAAAGTGACAAAAAGTTTACACACCCTGCGCGATCTCTATACTTGCAATTTTGGATGAAATAAGGTATAATAATATCGGAATCGTATAATAAATTAATAATATTAGCAGATAATTTTGGTTAAAATTCTACAGCTTACTCCTTACCTCAAGAGCAACCACTTCTGACCGTATATTAATAGGATTTTAGCTTATTCGAATAATTGGAAGATATTATATAAACGCTCTATCGGGTAAATGAATTGAGGAATAAAACTATCTTATGTCGATAAAAGTAGGAATAAATGGTTTTGGACGGATAGGAAGAAATGCTTTTCGGGCAGCATTATTAAACACCGATTTAGATATTGAATTCGTTGCTATAAATGACTTAACAAGTCCTGAAACTCTCGCACATCTATTACAATATGATTCTATACACGGGATCTTAGATGATGAGATTACTTCATCTGATAATAGTTTAGTAGTAAACTCAAATAAAATACAGGTTTTTGCTGAACGCGATCCAGCAGACTTACCTTGGAACGATCTCGGAGTAGATGTTGTTATTGAATCTACAGGCTTTTTTACGGATCGAGAAGACGCAGAAAAACATATTACATCTGGTGGGGCTAAAAAGGTTGTTATCTCCGCACCGGCAAAAGGTGAAGATATTACTGTAGTAATTGGTGTAAATGATGATAAATATGATAAATCCCAGCATGATATTATCTCTAATGCATCTTGTACAACTAATTGTCTTGCACCTGTAGCCAAAGTCCTTCATGAAGAATTTGAAATAGAGAGTGGTCTGATGACCACGGTACACGCCTATACTGGTGATCAACGCGTCCACGATTTTCCACATAAGGATATGCGACGTGCCCGGGCTGCAACACTCTCCATGATACCAACAACTACCGGTGCTGCAGTGGCTGTGGGGAAAGTACTCCCAGAACTGAATGGAAAACTTGATGGTTTCGCTATACGTGTACCAACACCCAATGTCTCTGTTGTAGACTTAACAGTAGAATTACAGAAGAGTGCAAGTGCGGAAGATGTCAACACAGTTCTTAAGGAAGCATCCGAGAATTCACTTAAGGGTATATTAGGTTATTCTGAACTGGACCTTGTATCATCAGATTTTAATGGGAATAAACTCTCCTCTGTTTTGGACGCTCCATTTACCAAGGTTATTGAAAATGGATTAGTAAAGGTGTTATCTTGGTATGACAACGAATGGGGATATTCAAACCGTCTTGTTGAACTCGCATCAAGAGTATTGTAATAGGGATGAATATGCGAACCCCAATCATAGCAGGTAATTGGAAACTTAATAAGACAGTTTCAGAGGCAGTTTCACTTACAACTGATTTAGCAAAATTAGTTGATGACATTTCCGATGTTGAGATAGTAGTAGCACCAGTTTTTACAGCACTATCCAATATATATAATGTAATAGAAGAGAGTAACATTCAATTAGCTGCCCAAGATCTATACTGGGAAGATAGTGGTGCATTTACAGGGGAAGTCTCCGCACCGATGCTAAAGGATGTCGGTTGTGATTATGTTATCATCGGACATTCTGAAAGACGACAGTACTTTGGTGAAACAAATGAAACTGTGAATCAGAAAGTAAAAGCTGCTCTATCACATGAATTAAAACCTATTATCTGTGTCGGTGAACTCCTTGAAGAAAGAGAAGCAGGAAAGACAGAATCTGTAATAGATGATCATGTTAAAGGTGGAATTGTAGACCTAACCGAATCTGAAATGGAATCCTGCGTCATTGCTTATGAACCTGTCTGGGCAATAGGGACAGGTAAAACTGCCACACCAGATCAAGCACAAGAAGTGCATAGTTTTATACGGAATATCCTGAAAGAGTGCTATTCAGATAGACTTGCTTCGCAAATAAGAATTCAGTACGGTGGTAGTGTAAAACCTGAAAATGCTGCAGAATTAATGTCACAACAAGATGTAGACGGTGCACTTGTAGGTGGTGCCAGTCTTAATGCAGAGTCATTTGCTGAAATCATCAAACAATCAAGATAGTTTATATTACTTATTAGAAATTAGAGAGGAAAAAAATGGGAGTCATAGTAACATTAGTCGTAATCATCTTTGTACCTGTATGTGTTGTCCTTACACTTATTATACTTTTACAAGACAGTAAGGGTGAGGGGTTATCATCAAGTGCATTTGGTGGATCAGGAATGGAATCGGTTTTAGGTGGTCATGGTGCAGCATCTTTTTTAAGTAAATTGACAACTTGGGTTGCTATTGGTTTTATGGTTATATCACTGTTTCTAATGCGGTTTTATGGGGAATCAATAGATGGATCACTTACGCCTTTGGAAGAGGAAAAAACTGAACAGACCCAAGAAGCAACACCGGCAGATCAGGAGGAAGAGGCAGAAGATTCTAAAGGAACATTAACGGACACGATTGACGAATCAACCGAAGAAGAAACAACTGAAGAAGAAACAACTGATACAACCGAAGAAGATACTAAAGGAACTATAACACCACCGGGAAGTCCGGAATAATACGTGCCTGAAATACAACAGAACAAAGTTAATCAAGATACATCTGATTCAAATGGGAGTCCACAATCTACTCCTGACCTATCTTGGAAAGTCCACCCGATTGTAGAAAATCGGATAAAATCTGTTCTATTACTGTTATTTCTAACGATTATTCTTAGTATCATCTATATCAGTTTTCAATCGATTGTTTTCCTATTTCTTTCTGCGTGTATACTCATTGGACCACTGTATAAATATTTTCTTCCATACAACTACCATTGTGATTTAGACACACTCACTGTCTCAACTTGTTGCTCAACCACTAATCGTTCGTGGGATACTTTTAAAAGTTCCTATGTCGACAAGAATGGAATTCTGCTTAGTCCATTTTCTAAGCCTACACGTCTTGAAAACTTCCGTGGCATCTATGTTCGCTTCGGAAAACACCCACCAGAAGAAATTATTAATTATATCCAAACCAGAATAAGTACGGAGCTAAATGATGACTCTCCCAAATCATAATTCAGATACCAACATTAGATCAGATGAGAAGTTAAAGATCACCATTGAGAATACAGTAGAAAATCAAGAAATCATAGACATACACACCCATCTTTTCAGTCCTCCTTTCGGAGATCTCTTGTTATGGGGTATCGACGAACTACTCACCTACCATTATCTAATAGCAGAAGTGTTTCGTAAATCGGATATAACATACGATGAGTTTTGGGAAATGGATAAAACACAACAAGCAGACCTAATCTGGCAAAAACTCTTTATTGAGAATTCACCTGTTAGCGAAGCCTGTCGAGGTGTGGTTACTACATTATATAAATTAGGATTGGATGTTAGTTCAAGGAATCTGCAGGACTATCGAGATTATTTCAATAGTACATCAGTCGAAGCATTTATTGATACAGTTTTTGAACAGTCGAATGTCACTAAAGTTGTAATGACGAATGATCCATTTGATCCTGAGGAAGGACCTGTATGGGAAACAGGAGATACAGGAGATACGCGTTTTGAAGCAGCACTTCGCATGGATGTTCTAATTAATAGCTATGAAGACACTGCCTATGAACACTTGCGTGGTCTTGGGTATGATGTTGATCCTACCCTTTCAACCGAGAAAGGATATAAAGAAGTGAGACGCTTCTTGGAATCTTGGATCCAACGTATGAATCCAAGATATATGGCAGTTTCACTACCGCCTGATTTCCAATATCCTGAAGATGGTGTACTTGGAAGGTTGTTTGATAACTGCATATTACCGATCTCACGAGAGTACAATGTTCCATTTGCCCTGATGATAGGTGTTAAACGTGCTGTGAATCCCCAACTCAGAATGGCAGGGGATGGTACAGGTAAAGCTGATTTAGCCAGTCTTGAAACTCTACTTCGTGAGAATCCAGACAACAAGTTCCTTGTGACTCTCCTATCTCGTGAAAACCAGCATGAACTCTGTGTTATTGGTAGGAAATTCAAGAATTTAATGATATTTGGATGTTGGTGGTTTATGAATAATCCCAGTGTAATTGAAGAAATCACACGTGAAAGGATAGAGTTGTTGGGATTGAGTATTATCCCACAACATTCGGATGCCAGAATCTTAGATCAACTCGTTTATAAATGGAATCATTCACGGCAAATAATTTCAGATGTCTTATACGAGAAATACAAGACACTTCTGGATGTTAGTTGGACACTAACCCACTCTGAAATCGAACGAGATGTGAATAACTTATTTGGTGGTAACTTTGAACGTTTCTTGAGTGAAAATTAATATATGCAATTAGAATTATAGCATGTATTTGTGTGTTAACATTCACATGGAGTTGAACTGCATTTAGGACAGCCATCTGCATAAATCTCTGCTGCATCTTCAAGAGAAATCCCCAGCAAACTTGCTAAAGTAGATAACCACGCAAAAACATCTGCTAATTCCTCGCGTAACCGATCCATGTCTTGTGGACATTTTCGAATCTCTTTAGCCAATTCTCCTACTTCCTCAACAAACCAAGTAAAAGTAAGAGGAATACCTCGTTCTGCATCCCGTTCATAATAGATAGCTTCAATCTGTTCTTGGAATTTTTGAATTGTCATACTACTCCTTTGTTTGTATAATAGCATAGGTTTTTAGGCGTATCAATTCTAAAATCTGGTTGATTCATACCCCACATCAAACTAACTTTAAACTATAGAAACAAAGTAATCTAAAGGTCTATACTTCACTTCAAGGAATAATCAATGCAGACACACTTATATCTATCAATAGCCGGTGAAAACCGATTAGCTATATATACATTTGACAATAGTAATGGAAAGATTGAATTTCAAGAAAATGTAGAGGTTACCGGATCTCCAGGTCCATTAACATTATCACCATGCGGTAATTATCTATATGCTGGACTCCGTTCAAGTAAAGAAATTGCAACCTTCAGGATTGATGATAAAACAAAGAAACTCACTCTATTACGAACAATCAATCTTGATGCAGACACATGTTATATAGCCACCGATAATAGTGGTAAATTCTTATTATCAGCATATTACGGGGCAGGTATGGTTACAGTACATAAAATAGGTGAGGATAGAACTGTACAAGGTGATCCACTTCAAACCATTGAAACCGCACCCCACGCTCATTACATTGAAACAGATGCCTCGAACCGATATGTCTTTGTTCCACACACAGTTCCTGAAAATGCTATCTACCAGTTTCTATTTGATCAGGATACAGGAATGTTATCCGAAAATCCTTTTGGACACTATCATCCTGATGAACCCATTGGTCCTCGTCATTATACCGAAAGTCCGAATAAACCGATTATATATTCATCTAATGAACAAGGATCAAGTATTTCTGCATACAGATACAAGACAGCAGAGGTGACTAAAAAGTCAGATGTGAAGAATACATCAGATAAACCGGACTACACTGCACATGATGCCCCAGGATTATTATGGGAATTTCAAACAATTTCTAATCTTCCAGACGATTTTGATGGGGATAACAGTTGTGCACAAATCCATATTGATCCTCATGGTAAGTTTCTGTATGCCACAAACCGTGGACACAATAGTGTAGCAATGTATTCGATTGATGAAGAGACAGGAGAATTAACTGCATTAGGACATCAACCTACAGAACCGGTTCCTCGGGTTTTTAATATTGATGAAACAGGGAATTTTCTTTTTGTCGGTGGTCGCGATTCAGGGAAATTAGCAACCTACCGTATCAACCGTGAGACTGGGTTATTATCTGAATTAGATGTTTATGAAGTAGGAGATACACCGATGTGGGTACTGTTTCTATAGGTGTGTAGGAATTTACAGATAGATGTATTCTCTGATAGTCTATCGTATGTAAGTGTTAACGTGAGTTTGATAAGACACACTGTAACCCAATCTTTTAGTTAACACCAGAATGCACAAACTGGAAAGTTTGTGCTACAAAGACAATCTTCAGGACAAAATTCTGTTTATCGAGATGACATTTTTTATTATCAAACTGACGTTAAGTGTTATATACAAGGTTCAAGTTTTTTGTATTCTTATAAAAGGAAATGGGTATGGTAAGAATCCATACCCATTAATACTGAAATTACTATATCGTATCAATTGATGTTGTTATCTGCTCATCTGATGGAAATTTCCCAGTCTCTAACTTAGAATAGAGCAATTCATCATTTACATATACCTCAAATGCTCCACCGCTACTGGGAATTAAGTTAACCTTTTTAACTTGACCACCATACTTAGATTCTAAGGCTTCTGCCAGACTGGCTGCCTTCGGTTTATAGTTTCAAGAAGTGCAATACTCAATTCTAATATCCATTTTATATAATCCTCCTAACTAAATGTCAGATTATTTAATTTTACCAAATAACCCCTGTAAGTGCAAGTTTTTCTGCCGTCTTGTGCTTGACACACCTAACATGCAACAGGTATAATATTCTAAGAAATAAAGGCGAAAAATGAAAAAAATACAAACACATATAAAATCTACACCTTCTTCCTTCCTACATCTATACATAATCTTATTGATATTCGTATTCCCTATATTAGAAAATACTTATGCCATAGATTATATCAAATTTGAACGGGAATTCTCAGGTAAAGGATCTACCCAAGGTTCATTCGGTAAAGACATCCATCTCACATTCAATAACGGTATTTACGTCTCTGATACAGAAAACAGATTAATTCAGAAACTATCACCAACCGGGGAATTCCTCTTCCAAATACCCACCAATCCTGAATCAAAAGAGAATATCCTGAAAAAACCAGGCCATCTGACTGTTGATAGTTTTGGTAACATATATGTAACGGATATTACAGCTCATCATATAGCTGAAACTGCAGAACCTAAAATCTATATTTTCACACCATGTGTATATAAGTTCAATCCTACAGGTGAACTATTGTATACATACTTTGTTGATCCTGTAGACGAACGACAGGGTGTTGCTCTACCTGGGAAATTAATGATAGATGAAAATGGCAAAACAGCATTTGGTATTCAACCAACTGGACATGACAGATCATTACGTGTTGCAATTAACTCACAAAACCAACTGTTTGTACTGGATGCTAAACGCGGACGAATACATAAATTTGATGCGGATGGATCTAAATTGAAGACCTTCGGTAGATATGGTGCAGGGGATGGTGAATTTGATAAGGATTCTGCTGATATTGCAATTGATCTAAGAGGAAATGTCTTTGTAGCTGATACTGGTAATAACCGTATAGTGAAATTTGATTCCAATGGGAATTTTGTACGTGCATTTGGTACGAAAGGTAGGGATAACGGTGAATTTGTTCAACCTAATAGTTTGATTATATTACCATCTGGTGAAATTTTAGTGAAGGATTCCAGTAAATTCCGTAGAAAAGTTGGTGGGTTGCCGGAAGTCATCGCACTATCCCCTACATTAACGCAGCTTGGCGATAGTACCCCAAGACAAATTGAACTGGCTGATACCATTTCAAATGCAACTCGTCCACAATATGGTCCATTTGCACAGAATGACATTACTCTCGGTGATACAGCATCAATGAACCGTCGGCTCCGATTGCTTGAAGAGGCTGAGTATAGACGTTACTATGATGATTATGAAACAGATGAGGAAACTGATGAAGAACTCGCCGATGAATTAAAACGTGCTGATATCCGTCTAACCATGTTTCATAATGTTATCTCACGAATACAGAAATTCGATAACAACGGTAGATATATTGATAGAATCATATATGAAACAGACCAACTTAGTGAAGAAAAACATGACCTAACTTTTCTTGATATTGATCCTTCAGGTTATTTGTATTTACGGGATACCAGCGACTTTACAATCACTCAATATTCTGTTACTGGGTTTACTGTGAAACCTTCCCACATGAATGGGTTTTATAGCACCCGTGCTATCAATTTCAGCAACAATTATCTTGAAGATTATGAGGATATAGACTTCTCTGTGGACGTTGATGATAAATTAAATCAGTTGGAACTTAAGAATTTATTTGGCTGGACATATAGTCTATCTGAAAAATGGCATCTAACCCTCCTTGATGAGCTAACCTATGGTGAACAGGATGAGCGTTATGTAACACCGCCGAAGATTGAAGATAGTTTTGATTTTGAGACCCAAGCATTGGAGAATGCTTTTGCTGCTAATCTGAAATACATAACAAATCCAAATCCCTACAGATATAAGGAGTTTAACTTATCTGTTGGTAGAATTGATGGAACTTCAGACTTAACACAAGATGCTCTGTTCCCTGAATTAAATAAACAACAAAGGATTGATAGTGGAGATGCGAGTTCTACAGTTCTTGAAGTAAATTGGGATGTTTGGTCACGAACAAATCTATGGTTTAGATATGCGGATCTAAATCCAGCAGAGACAAGTAGAAATTTTATACGACGTTTCTACGATGTATCCGGTGATCTATATGAAGTTTTTGGTAGTCGTAATCAAGCCAGACAATTTCTTGGCGAATTTACCATAAAGTTCTGATTGAGATTGGATATGGAATATAGAGCACTTAATCCTGATGAATTTGAAGCATGGCTTGATCATGTAACACATGTATTTTCTGCTGGACGTCAATATTTCTCTAATCACTGGTACAACGATCCTTGGAAGGATTTTGAGGGAATTCGCGTTGCTGTTGATGACGGGCAAATTGTTAGTACTGTTCGTGTTTTTATTCGAAAGATGTATTTCCACGGCGAACAAATAACTGTTGGAGGTATAGGAGAAGTTAGTACAAGAACGGAATACAGGAAAAAAGGTATCGCTACTCAGTTATTATTGGATTCCATTGAATTTATGGAATCCAAAGATATTGCTATCTCAATGTTACACGGAAGCCAACGAATCTACTCTATTGAAGGGTGGGAAAAAGTTGACAGATATGTGGCTAAAAAGACTATAATTGGAAAAGAGCAGCATACGTGGAAGATCCGACCAATGAACTTTGAAGACATCAACGAAGTAAGACAGATTGCAGAACTATACCACGATTATTCACAAAAATTCAACGGTATCTTTGTAAGGGATAAACTTGAATATTGGACTGATTGGGTAAAGACAGAATCCTCAAGTATGTGGATTGCAGAACGGAACGGTACTATTGATGGATATGTTTCTGCAAATAGACGTAACGGACATCTCAATGTTAAGGAGTTTGCTGCATCAAATTCTATATGTCAAGATGGTAGTGAGAATTTATTCTTTGAATCTATGATATCTGATATAATTGCAAAATTGGATGAAGAGAAACTTGAGATAGACTATCCTGCTCCTATTGGTGATGGATTTAATGCACCGGTAGTCGAGAAATATGGAAGCACGATGTATCGTGTAATACAACCCACAGCGTTCAAAGAAGAAATGCAGCAAGAATTATTTGATAAGCTGCCCAACCTTCTGCATAGTCATTCTGCACCAAATGCAAAGGATATACAATCACATCACATCTTCTGGACGACTGATGGGTTTTAGAGGAGAAAATTATGGCAAAATTACGCGTAGGTGTAATAGGTTGTAGTGGTATTGGTACAACCCACGCATCCGGATTAGTTGGATTAGATAACGTAGAATTGGCTGCAGGTTGTGATTTTGTTCAAAACACATTGGATGCATTTAAAGCGAAATATCAAGAGAACTGGGGTGATATATCTCTTTATACCAACCATAAGGAGATGTTAGCACAAGAGGAATTGGATATTGTTACAGTTGCTACATCCGACCACCGTCATGCTGATCTTGTTGTTGATGCAGCAAATGCTGGTGTTAAAGGGATCTTTTGTGAGAAACCGATGGCTACCTCAGTTGAAGATGCAAAGAGAATGTTAGATGCATCTGAAAAGAACGGTACATATCTGTCAATTGACCATACTCGTAGATGGCAACCATTATGGAGACATACCAAGGATGAAGTTGTGGACGGTGGACAAATTGGGGATGTACGTTATGTAATTGGCACACTAAGTGGTGGCCGCGCAATGTTATTCCGAAACGGTACACATTGTGTTGATGCTATTTGTTATTATGCTGATTCAGAACCGGAATGGGTTTCTGCAGAATTAGAAGACGGATACGAAGATTATACTGAATATAAAGGGGATGGGGGACACAATCCTGCAACAGAACCCTCTGCCCATGGATATATCCATTTTGCTAATGGTGTTAGAGGGTATTATGCTGGGGGACCTAAAAATACTCCATCTGGATTCCGTGCGGAAATTGTTGGTACAGATGGGTATGTTCTTATAAATGACCAAGCTGCGACCATACATAAAGGAGATTCAGTTGAGAAAATAGAAGCACCTACATGGGATATTACTGGGATTCCTGCTGGTGTTCGAGAAACAGTAAAATTGGTTGCTGAAGGTGGGACACCTGTATCTCCTGCCACTGCTGGGTATAATGTAGTTCAGATAATAATCGGTTTCTTAACATCCCAACAACAAGATAATGGTAAAGTTAAGTTGCCATTATAAGGAAGTTAATCAGAATCCTCTTTTAACACAACACCATTTTCTGGTGTCCAAGTTAGATTGACCGAATCACCGATTTGGAAAGTGAAATTTCCTTCATTGATATTATCTTCAGAATCAGTATTGTTTGGCGAGGTAGTCTTACCTCGCCATTGTTTGTTAACAATCACAGGATCGTCAAAATCCGTCATTACAGTATATTGAAGTGTGGTGCCTAAATAACTCACATCTTGTATCACCCCGTTTATACAATTTTGAGAATCTATATGCTTTTTAGGTGTGATATCTATTCTTTCTGGTCGAACAGCGATAGTGACGGATGCATTAAGTTCCATATCCCTATGGAGACTACTCGTAAGGATATAGACAGAAGCAGTTCTTGCTTGAATCTTTATATAATGGTCTTCCAGTTTAGTTATCGTTCCATTAAAAAAGTTGGTAGTTCCAATAAAATCTGCGACAAAACGATTCTGAGGATTATCATAAATTTCAGATGGTGTCCCTACCTGTAGGATCTTACCTTCATTCATTACAGCAATTCGATCAGATAAAGCTAATGCCTCCCCTTGGTCATGGGTAACATATACAAAAGTAACTCCTACCTTACGCTGTAACTCCTTTAGTTCCAATTGCATCTGTTTTCGGAGTTTAAGATCAAGAGCCGAAAGTGGTTCATCTAACAGGAGGATAGATGGTTCATTTATCAATGCTCTGGCAAGAGCCACCCGTTGTCTTTCGCCACCTGAAAGTTCATTGGGTTTTCGTTTTCCATAATTAGGCAGTCGAATTAGATTGAGAAAATGTTCTACAGCATCAGATATTTCTGTTTTTGAAACCTTCTTCATTTGTAAACCGAAGGCAATATTCTCTTCGACTGTTTTATGGGGAAATAGAGCATAATTTTGGAAAACAGTATTTACTGGCCGTCGGTATGGAGGGATTTGATGCATCGGTATTGAGTTGATAAACACTTCACCATCTGAAGGGGAAACAAACCCCCCGATGATCCGTAAAGTTGTCGTTTTACCGCATCCACTTGGACCGAGTAAAGAAAAGAACTCACCACCTTCAATCTGTAATGAGATATTATCCACTGCAACAGTATCACCATACTGTTGTGTTACAGAAGTAAGGATAATCTGACCATCGGACATATTTAAGGTTTTCTCTGGCAAACAACGATATATTCTTCTTGCATCGTAGTTGATGTTTGACCAGGATTATTAGAAGGACTATTTTTCACAGGCATCCTCTTATTTGGAATATTCCTAACGATTGTCTCCTTATGAGAGAAGCCATGTTTGCTAAATGCAGATACTACAAACTCGTCAGTTGGTAATTGAATATCCTTAACTCTACGGTTTCCAACTACATAACAAATTGTTGAACATTTAGAAAGTGTTTTCGCAACTGAATTGATACTACGGCTAAGATCTATATAGAATGCTGAAACATCATTAGAACGTTTCTTATCAATAGATCTTATTTCTTCAATTGCTTTAGTAACGGGTGTATCAGATAATGTTTCTTTATAGTGATAACCGCCCATTCCTATTTTATCGATTTTACGTGCGTCAGCCATACCAAGCCATTCTGCAGGAAGTCGAGAAAATTGTCCATAGGCAACTGTTGTCTGTGAATCACCATAGGGTGGAGAAGTAATTACTAAGTTATATCCTCCTAATGGCCGTGGTAGAGGAAGTTCACCTTTTACTGTATTGGCATCACAAATAGATGCTTCTACATCTTTGCGAATTTCAATATATTCTGCTAAACCTTGTCTGTTCCTATTTAATTTCTTAGAAAAAACACCAAAGACATCAGGATCATAATTCTTAAGTTTCTGTTGTTGCATACGGTGCAACTTAAAAGAACTTGTCCGGGTATAAGAGACTTCTCGAACTGTCTCAGAAAATGCAACAGTCATGAAATTTCGTACCGCTTCGTTTTCAATCTTATTAATCATTCCTAATAGATAGGCGAGATATTTGATTACCTCAGTAGAAAACCAATAATCCATATTCTGAATGTCTGGAATTGGGGATTCAGGTAAGTCTTCAGCTCCAAATGTTATTTGAAATATAGTATCATTAACTTGATTTAGTATTGTATCAAGTTGTTCTAAGGAAATGCTGGTCAATTTAGCAGTGGCGATTAATCGAACTAATGGATTAATATCACATCCAACACTATGCATACCAAATATTGATGCTTCAACGAGAGATGTTCCTGTACCACAATACGGATCTAACAACCATCCGCCTTCGACACCATATTGGTTCAGTAACCTTCTTGCAATTTGAGGTATCATCATTGCAGGATAGGAATGAAAACAGTGGGTATATTCCTTCGTGTTAGATGACCGGAAATCCCATGACTCATCATTGTATTTAAGACCGCTGAAACTTATAATTAGATACAATTCTCCTATTTGAATTCAGTTCAATATCTTCAAAATCAGGTGTTATTAGGTTATTTTCCTTAAGACCAAGCAAGGTTTCAAGTGTGTATCCAATTCCTGTGTTACCTTTCCGCTTTGATACAACATAACCCATCTGATTAACCACAATTAGTTTTTCTTTTAACTCTGATATATTCATTGGTAACCTTATTCAATAGACAAGTTTTTTACCAAAATTTGATTTACTGCTTGTGGATTTGCTTTTCCTTGTGTTGCGCGCATCACTTGCCCCACGAGAAATCCAATTGCTTTTTTAGTTCCATCTCTGTAATCTTGTGCCGGTCCAGGATTATCTTCAATAACTTTCTGCACGATAGCTTCAAGTTCGGATGTATCAGAAATCTGTGATAATCCTTTTTCGTCGACTATATGTTTGGGTAATTTGCCAGTTTCAAATGCCTCATCTATGACAGATTTTGCGATCTTTCCACTAATTGTGTTATCTTCGATTAGTTGAATTAGTTCATTTAGATGTTTTGGCGTAAGTTTTGAATCTTGTATTTCTATTTCAGCATTATTGAGTAATCGACTTATATCACCCATTATCCAATTAGCACAGATAGAAGGGTTATCACTCAATTGAGTGGCTTCATCAAAGAAATCAGCAATTTGGCGTGTAGCGGTAAGGAATTCCACTTGTTCATGTGTTAAATTGTAATCATCGGTAAACCGTTTTCTTCGGATAGCAGGAAGTTCAGGAAGAGAAGGTTGTATTTCATCAATCCATTCTTCATCAATTTGAACGTGTACAAGATCTGGTTCAGGAAAATAACGATAATCATCAGCTTCCTCTTTTCCACGCATTGCTACAGTTTTCCCAGTTTCCGCATCGAATAACAGAGTTTCTTGTACTACCTTGCCACCTGAGTCAAGTATTCGCGCCTGTCGTTTAACCTCATATTCCATTGCTACGATCAACTCTTGAAAGGAGTTCTTATTTTTTATTTCTGTTCGTGTACCCAATTCTTGACTGCCACGTGGACGCAGAGAGATGTTTGGTTCACATCGTAAACTCCCTTCCTCCATATTACAATCGCTGACTTCGATATATTCTAAGATCTCTTTAACAGCACGACAGTAGGCGATTGCTTCTTCAGGCGAGTGTATTTCTGGTTCACTCACAATTTCCATGAGTGGTACACCAGCACGATTGAAATCCATAAAACTCCGTGTGGGATCTCCCGTTACTTCTGCATGGATAGATTTCCCTGCATCCTCCTCAAGGTGGATTCTACGGAGGGCAACAGTTTTTGTTTCTCCATTCAGTTCAAACTTGACCTTTCCATTCTGACATAATGGTAGGTCATATTGTGATATTTGATAGTTTTTAGGTAAATCTGGATAGAAATAGTTTTTACGGTCAAATTTACTATATGATGTAATCTCACAATTCATTGCTAAACCAGCCCGTATAGCATATTCTATAGCACGTTTATTGATTACAGGAAGAGTTCCAGGTAATCCTAAACAGATAGGACAGGTGCAGTCGTTTGCCGACGAACCAAATGTGTATGCACAATTACAGAATAACTTACTTTCTGTGGAAAGTTCAGCATGTATTTCTAAACCGATAACTATTTCATATTTATCCATGTGAATATTCTCATTTAAGGGAGGTATAGCGAAAAACTGCGCGAGAATCCACTCAGAGATAACTGGTAGAGAATCTCGCGCACATACAAAATCCGATTGATACTATTTTACTTCTATTTATCAGATAATTCGTTTACAACAGCTACATTTGCATCGACCTCTGCTTGTGATGTCATGCCGATAGTCATTGCATGAACACAAGGTAGTTCCATTACAAATTCAATTGCATCCCGTTGGCTTTCTGAATCTTTGGCTAATTTACCCATACCCAACACTTTCATTCCATATATACCTTTGCCAACGTTAGCCATATGTTCCATTGTTCTTATAACATCAGCAGGAGAAGCATCCATTTGTACGCCGGAATGATTAATTCTTGCCAAAACAACCTCTACCCAATCGGTCATAGAGGAAGTTTGAAATGCCCCAAAATCGTGACATGAAACACCGTGGGCACGAATTAGCCCTTGTTCTTTACACCTTAAAAGTGCTTCCATAGCATCAGGATAACGTCTTGGCCAATCAACCTGTGTAAGGCAGTGTAGTAGGACAATATCAACATAATCCGTATCAATTTCTTTTAGAAACCGTTTAATATCTTCTTCAACAGTTTCACGAGTCCTTGACACCGTCTTTGATGTGATGGTTACACTTTCTCGAGGAACTTCCTTCAAGGCTTCTTTTATATGCTGATGACTGCCATACTGGTCAGCAGAATCCCAAAATGTAACGCCTTTTTCGTGTGAATAAAGGAGTAGATCTCGAAAAGCTTCTAATCCTAAGTCAGTTTGATTTGATCTTCCATTCCAACCGTTTGAACCAGTACCAATTGAAAGTCGTGAGACATCTATACCAGTATTACCGAGAGCAACAATTTCCATAGAGGTATCCTCCGTGTCACCTAATTGATTGTAAAGTATACCATAATTATAGAATACTGACAACAATTTCAAGAATCCTCAGTATGTTTAATGATACAATAGATAAGAAGAAATGTGTATTTACTGATAATTCTAAGATTTATACTCAAAGATTTATAGTCATACTGATGAAACAGAATAACCATGAACTTAGGTAAATTACAGTAATATCAACTAATTCTGTTGTCTTTCGTCTAAAACTATCGTTACAATAGGATGTTAGAGTAATTTCGTTACAATAGGGAGTTAGAGTAATTTACTAAACAAATATAGCTACGGATATAATTATATGTTTGTATTATTTTACTTTTTATCGGGAGAATAGAAAGCAAAATGCAATATTGTGCTAAAGTATATACATTGAGAAAACACAAAAGAGGAATAGGATTATATATATTTCTATTTACCATACTATTCATCTATTCAATATCATTTGCAGAAGAGGGGCGAAGTAAACAATGGATGGATGCTTTTGCATCTATTGACAAAGGAAATCTAAAACAAGCTATATCACAATTAGAAATATTAAAGAATTCAAACATTACTAAGGAAGAAAAACTTGAAGTCCATCATTCACTTGGATATTTATATGAAAAACTAAAGAATAGACCTAAAGCAGTAGGTAATTATGTCCGCTCAATTACACAAAAGTATCCCCTTGCAGATAGTGCTGCTTTCCGACTTGCTAAACTATACGAAAGAATGAATAATAAGGAAAAAGCAATCAGTTGGTACTCAGAATTGATAAAGGATTATCCGAAAAGTCACTACTTAATCGACGCAAAATGGAATCTGACCAATCTATATCTTGATCAGAAACAGTATAGTGATGCTAAGTCTACCGTTTTAGGTATTTTAAATGAACCCAATTATAAAAGAAGAGCGACATATGCTTTGGCAAGATGTGAAGAAGGATTGAAACAATATTCAACAGCATTTAAATTACATCAGAAACTTCTCTCAGAAAACCAAACTGATTCAATAGCAGATGATGCTCTGGGAAAATTAATAATGCTTGATAATGGTCATAAATCAATAGTACGTACTGTCGCTGATCGATTAAACTGTGGTTTAGTATACTATTATCAGGGTAGTTGGAAATCAGCAATAAATGAACTTATGCCTGTTACTACAGATTCAAACATAAGACTAAAAGGTCGAGCATTATACTATATCGGGAAGAGTAACCATGGTAGAAAATGGTATAATACTGCGTTAAAACAATATAACTCAGTTGTAAGTCTTGGTGATAAAACTGAGTATTTAACCCGGGCATATTATCAAATTGCCCAATGCTATCGAGCAAAAGGTAGTCATACAACTGCAATTAAGCATCTTGAGCGTTTCGTGAAAACCTATTCATGGAGTGAATTGGCAGACAATGCGCTTTACGATATTGCCCAAATTTATGAACAGCGTGAGAAAACAGAATTAGCATTAGATGCTTATTCACGATTAATCGAAATTGATCCTGGTGGAGAATATGCTGACTTAGCTGCCTGGCGTATTGGTTGGCGTCGTTTTGATCAGAAGAAGTATGAGGAAAGTTATAAAGCATTTGAAGGACTAAAAGAAAACTTCCCTAATAATCGTTATGCTATGGGTGCGCACTTTTGGATGGCAAAAATCCGTGAACGGCAAAAACAACCCGAAGTTGCCCATAAAATATTTACAGAAGTTGCTAAGGCACGCTATTGGTATTATAGTGCTCGTGCCAAAGCTATTTTAGGAATAACAAACTCAGAATTAGTACTAAAAGCAGTTCCTGATGCTATGTTGACAGTACAGGAAGCTTGTCCTGAACAAGTATTTCCACTTATGGGATTAAGGCTGTATGAGGATGCTATTTACCTATTAAACAGACATATATCATTGACCCCGAATCCTGATCCGGTCTGCTTTTTTGCATTAATTATGTCCTATGAGAACTTAGCAATGTATGACAAAGCCAGAGAGGTAGCGGATATGGTCCTTGATATTCCATCTTTTGAGCAACATTCAAGTTCGGAGTTAGGGAAACTTCGTCGGTGGCTTTATCCTCAACACTATGACAAATTTGTCACTAAATATTCTAAGCAATATAATGTAGATAAGGCTTTAATATTTGCAATGATATTAGAAGAAAGTAGATACCGTAGGGATGCAATTAGTTGGGCAGGAGCTATTGGCTTAATGCAGATAATGCCATCTACTGGTAGAGAACTTGCACGACAGTTAAAAATCCGTAGATTTAGATCTTCCATGTTAAAAGATCCTGAAATAAATATACGTATGGGAACAAAGTATATTGGTTATCTAAATACATTATTTGATAACAATCCTTTGTTGGTATCTGGTGCATATAACGGCGGACCAGGACGGATGAAACGATGGTTGGAGTCAAAGCAGATAAAAGATATTGATGAATTCGTTGAGAAGATTACTATCAGAGAGACCCGTTTACATATCAAAAAGGTTATCAATAGTTATGATAACTATATTGAAATCTATGGTCAATCTGAAGCACCAGCCGTAAATTCTGCCTTTGATAAATCTAATCAAGAAAGTAGTAGTCCTATCTTAGTCAACCTTTCTGAATAATCTTAACACAATTAAATATAGTCAACAGGTAAATTCTTCTAATCACCTGTTGACTTTTTTATTGCAAGAAGATCTTTATACTTATACTATTTCTATAAATGATTTTCCCATGATTATACCATTTCTATAAATTATTGTCTCATTAGGTGGTTATTATGGTAGTCATTTCAGGTCACAAACTGAAAGTTTGTGGTACAAAAAAGAGATGTTTTCAATTAGAAATGGTATTAGGTAATGTTTATGTCTTGAAATACTACACAAACTGGAAGTTTGTGCTACATTAAAGAGATTCTATTAATGAGACCTAAATTACCAGAAATGGTATTAGTTAGGTTTTCAGTAGTATGTTATTTATTGGGGTTTACTGATAATCCCATTCAAAATTGAATCTATAAACACACTATTTTTGGTTCATAGTCCTTATTCAAGAGAACTCTATTTAACCAGTCATCATCATTTTGATCTGGATAATCAGAACGGAAATGTCCACCACGACTTTCAGTACGAATGAGTGCAGCTTTTGTTATCAACCATGCTGTAACAAGCATATTAATTGTTTCATAATATTCAATGTGGCTTGTAATTGGAGATTTTGTTGTTGCTGGATGATATCCTATTTCTGTTCCAATAATTTCTAAATCCTGCAATGTAATTTCCAAACCTTTTTCACTCCGTTCGATTGCCACGTTCTCCCATAATGTCTCCCGTATTGCTTCTTTCACAGATTGTAAATCTGATTCAGATTCGATAGTAACTTTTTGAGTATGGTCATCAGGTTCTAAATCTATTTCAGATTCATTTGAAGCCCTTATTGATGATGCGTGTTTTGCGGCATTAACTCCAGCCCGAACACCATATACCAGACATTCTAACAAAGAATTACTTGCTAATCTATTTGCTCCATGTACCCCAGTACAAGCGACTTCTCCACACGCATATAAACCTTTAATATTCGTCTCTGTTTCAATATTGGTTTGTACACCACCCATCATAAAATGTGCCCCAGGTCTAACTGGAATTAAATCTATACTGATGTCCAATCCATATTTCTTGGTAGTTTCATAAATTGTTGGAAATCTTTCAATAATATATTCCTTAGACTTATGTGTAATATCCAAGTAAACACACGGGAATCCAGTTAGGCACATCTCATTTTGAATAGCCCGACTAACTACATCACGCGGAGCAAGTTCACCATTTTCATGGTACTTGTCCATAAATTGCTCCCCTATGATGTTAACAAGTTTCCCTCCTTCACCCCGAACTGCTTCCGAAATTAGAAAACTTGGTGCATTGTCAAGATATAAGGTGGTTGGATGAAATTGTACAAATTCCATGTCAATCATATTACATCCTGCACGCCATGCAGCCGCAAACCCATCCCCTGTAGCTACTTCTGGATTTGAAGTACAAGGGTAAATTCTACCGAGTCCTCCAGTAGCCAGAATAGTAGCTTTAGCAAATAGGTGCTTGATTTCACCATTTAGAATTCCGTAAATCCCATGACAAACTTTCTGTTCACCATTTGAACTATTCTCTATGGATGTAATGAAATCTGTTGCAAATGTGTTAGAAATGACACGGATCCGATCATTGTTTAAAACCCTTTGAATGAGAACATCCGTAGTTTCTCTCCCGGTTGCATCTCCTTTATGAACAATTCGTTTACGACTATGGGCGGCCTCTTGAGTGAAACGTGGTAGCGTTCCTTCCCAATCAAAGTTTGCTCCCCAGTCTACTAATTCTGAGACACGAATGATACCTTCAGATACCATAGTCTCTACAGCCTTTACATCACATAACCCCCAACCAGCCTTACAGGTATCCTCTACATGTAGGTCTACAGTGTCATCAATGTTCATTGCTACAGCAATACCACCTTGCGCATATATAGAATTGCTTTCTTTGAGAGTAGTTTTTGTGATAAGTGTAACTTCTACATACTCACTTGCAGCAAGTGCAGCACGCAATCCCGCAGCACCACTACCAATAATTAGAACATCTGTATCCCAATTTGAGGGATCATTGGATTTCACTACAGAATCATCTGTTTCGATGTCCATATAAACTAATTACCTTAGAGGTATTTTATACAGTATTATCGGTTGGAGCGAAACTGTCACTTACAGGCATTACTTTACCGTATCCTGTAGCAATAACAGTGCTATCAGTAAGTTTAACAACTGCAGTTGCCTCTATTATTCGTCGAGACATTTTAATTCTTTCAGCAGAAACAAGGAGTTTAACTCCTGTTGGAGCAGGCTTACGAAAACGAACTTCAAGCTGAGCAGTTACCGCAGGACCTGAAAATGACTCTATACCTATGTGTGTAATAACTTCATCTAATAGAGTACTGATAATTCCGCCATGAAGAATACCCGCCCAACCCTGCATGTGATTAGGAGGAGTGCATTCAATAAATACTTCTGCCCCACTATCTCGAACTTGGGGTTTGACCTTAAATCCATACGGATTATTTTCACCGCAAACAAAGCACTTATTATTGTCTTCTATAGCCATATCATCCATACCTTAAATTGTTTAAACTATAATAGTGTGTTGTAGGTACACTAAATCTCTTGTGAAAATACACGAATACATAGACGATTATATTAGGAAGTATCTAACATAGCAAGACTCCGTTCTAATTTATCCTGTTCTGTTGACAGCCTGTCAACTAAGTCCTTTTTCTGTTGAACAACGTTTTCAGGTGCTCGTTCGATAAACTGTGGATTTTCTAAAGTCTTTTGGGCAGCCTTGATATCTTTTTGAATCTGTTGATAGCGTTTAGACAATCGTGTTTTTTCTTCATCGAGATCAATCACACCCTCAAGTGGAATGTAGATTGCAAGATCCCCAATGACAGCTTCTGCGGATGCTTTTGGTTTAGGTAAAGACTCAGATATTACAATGTCGTTTACTCGGGTAAAAGCAGGCAAATACTGATTAAGATATGAATCAAGGTGATTTCTAACAATTGGATCAGGAGACTGTATATGTACATCAATTGATGCTCCATTAGGAACATTTAATTCGCCTCGAATACTTCTAATGTTATCAATCACATTCATTAGAGTGTTCATTGTTTCCTCTGTATTAGTATCTTCAATATCAGATTTTGGCCATTCAGCTACTGTTACCGATGGTTTAATGTTCCTACCGTTTTCATCACTATCTTTTGGTAACTGTTGCCATATTTCCTCAGTTAGAAATGGCATTACAGGATGTAGTAGTCTCATTGTTTGCTCTAATACAACTACTGCTATCCATAAGGCGTACGGTTGATTGTTTGCAATCCGTTGCTTAACAAACTCCAAGTACCAATCGCAGAATTCATGCCATAGAAATGCATAGAGAGTTTGTGCTAATTCATGAAATCTATAGTTCTCAAATGCATCTGTGGCTGAATTTATAGTTTGAGCAATTCTACTCTTGATCCATTTAACTTCAAGGAAATCTTCATCAAAGGAATCCAAATTTTCACTTGGTAGTGGGTATTTTTCCAAATTCATGAGTATAAATCGAGCAGCATTCCATATCTTGTTTGTAAATCTCCTGCCAGATTCAATTTGTGATTCAGGTAAAGGAACATAAGGAATTGGAGTATTTGCATTTACGAGTGCAAACCGGAAAGCATCTGTACCATATTTTTTTATAGTCTCCAAAGGATCAATAGCATTCCCTTTGGATTTGCTCATTTTTTGTCCTTTTTCATCAGCTACAAGTCCATGAAGATATACAGTTTTGAATGGCACTTCATCCGTACATGCTAGTCCAAACATAATCATCCTTGCTACCCAGAAAAAGAGTATGTCCCATCCTGTAACAAGAACAGAAGTTGGATAGAACGTCTGCAACTCATCGGTCTTCTGGGGCCACCCCATAGTAGAGAAGGGCCATAATCCTGAACTGAACCAGGTATCTAAGACGTCTTCTTCCTGACGGAATTCAGTTCCTCCACATTCACATTTTTTAGGTTTATCCATTGCTGCTGTAGATTTTTCACATGCCTTACAAAACCAGATTGGTAGTCTGTGTCCCCACCATCTCTGCCGTGAAATAGGCCATGGTTCAATATTCTCCATCCAATGTAAAAACCGCTTAGTCTCTCGTTCAGGAATAAATTTTACATCACCATTTTTAGTTGCTTCGATTGCTCGTTGTGCAAGTGGTTTAACATTCATATACCATTGTGGAGAAATAGTTGGTTCAATAATTGTACCACATCTGTCATGATGTCCGACCGCGTGTGGATGAGGAGTAATCTTAACCAGATAATCTAACTTCTCTAAATCCTCAACTACTTTTTGACGACAATCAAAACGTGACAAACCGGTATATTCTTGACCAGCATCCTCATTCATATATCCATCTGTAGTAAAAATGACACGTTGTTCAAGATTATGTCTCAGACCTATTTCATAATCGTTTACATCATGTGCGGGTGTAACCTTTAGTGCACCAGTGCCAAATTCCATGTCAACATACGAATCTGAAATAATAGGCACTTCTCTATTCGATAAAGGAAGACATACAGTCTTTCCAATGAGATGTTGATACCGTTGATCCTCAGGATGAACGGCTACTGCAGTATCCCCTAACATAGTCTCTGGCCGTGTGGTTGCTATTTCAAGCAATATGTCAGAATCTACCACAGGATATTGTATATGATAGAAATTACCATCAATTTCGATCTGTTCTACCTCAAGGTTGCTGACAGCAGTATCACAGTGTGGACACCAATTGACCATATATGTATCTTGGTATATGAGATCCTGCTCATATAGTTTTACAAAAGCTGTTTTAACTGCTTTAGACAATCCTTCATCGAGTGTAAAACGTCCTCGTTCCCAGTCGCAAGAACATCCGAGTTGCTGTAATTGTGAAACAATATAACCAGCAGATTCAGACTTCCACTGCCACATTCGATTAATGAACTCATCTCGTCCGAGTTCATTTCTGCTTGTACCTTCTTCAGCGAGTTTTCGCTCCATAATTAATTCTGTGTAAATACCTGCATGATCTGTACCAGGTAACCAAAGAACGTTGAAGCCATTCATACGATGCCATCGAATGAGACAATCCTGGAGTGTATTATTTAAGGCGTGTCCTACGTGTAGGATACCTGTAATATTGGGTGGTGGGATAACTATTGTATAGGAAGGTTTATCTGATATAGATTCAGCGTGAAAATATCTTTTCTCTTCCCAAAATTGATACCATTTACCCTCTATATCTTGAGGGTCGTAGATCTTTGGAAGATTTTTCATATTAATTCCTGAAATCACCAATACTGTTATAGAGTGTAATGTTTAATGAGAGTAATGTTTATCCCACAAATAGTAGGATTCTCAATGTATCTAAAGACAAAACCACCAATCAATATTACAATTTTCTGATTATTAATAAAATCTTGCCATCCTTTAGACTATTTATGAGATAAACTTAACTGATGGAATTCTTGTGGTCTTAGGTAAAAGATGGTTCAACCCAACCATATGCTCCATCATCAGATTGATAAAGTAGGTTAACCTGACGAGTATCAGAGTTAAGGAACATAAGTAATGAATCTCCAGAAGTATGCAATTCAGCCACTGCTTCATTAACAGTAAGTGGTTTTGCAGCGAATTTTTCAGATGCAGGAACAACAGTAGGTTCATCTCCAGTGTCTATATCAGAATGGGTATCATCTGATTCCGGATTTAATTGTGCCACTACCTCACGATGTGGTGCATTATGTCGTCTGTCTTTTACTCGTTCCTTGTTTTTTCTTATTTGACTGATAACTTTCTCAACGGCACCATCAAATGCAGTTCTAAGGTCATGTGTAGTATTCTTGGCATAAAACGATACACGTGGTGCAGTTACAATAGTTTCTGCCTCAAAACGATGCTTTTCAGATTTGAGAATGACATTAAACTCCTGCATTTCACTGAAGCGTGATTCTATTTTTTCTGCTCGATTAATAATGTAATTGTGTATATCGTCAGTGATCTTCAGTTGATGTCCTGTATATGTAATTTTCATGTATGTCTCCTAATATGTTAGTTATTTGAGTATAGTTCACACTAAATAATAACTCAAGTAGCTATCTATAAACACTGACTATGTAGAACCTCCGGTGTGGTTAGAAACCGCCCCGACCTTGACTGTGAAAGCAAAATTAGTGAATAAAACAGTTGAGTTTTTCTCACGTAAAGTTTATGTTTATTTTTATATATAGCCATTAAGTCCTTTTTCTTTGGCGTGAAGACAGAATTCCCAATTCTTCACGGTATTTCTGAACTGTCCGTCTTGCGACAACGATCCCTTTTTCCTTTAATGCTGCGCTAATACGCTGATCACTAAGTGGTTTTGCTGTATTCTCCTTGTTAATCATCTGTCTAATTTCAGCCTTTACTTGTTTAGCGGAAACTGATTTTCCTTGTGTTGTTGCTAATTGATTACTGAAAAAGAATTTCAAAGGAAAAGTGCCAATGGGTGTCTGCACGTATTTGTTACTTGTCACTCTACTAACAGTTGATTCGTGAACTCCTGCCATTTCGGCAACAGTTTTAAGTGTTAGAGGTTTAATGCTATTTGGTCCATTGGTAAAAAAATCTGATTGAACATCAAAGATAGCCTCTGTAACTCTTTCAAGGGTTCGTCCTCGTTGTGTAATACTACTTAACAAATCCGATGCATCATTGTATTTTTTTAGTATCCAAGTTTTTGTTTCTTCATCTAAAGTATTATTTTCATTACGCATTAGATCTAAGTAGTGTGGATTTATCCGCAGTCGAGGAATATAATTATCCATCGGTAGTACATAATAATGATCTTCAAATTCTACGATTCTTACGTCTGGTGTTATTCCTTGTACTGTTTCAGGAGATCTAACTAAATCCTTTACTGATGGATCAGTAAAATATCTTCCTGGATAGGGTGATAAAGTACTGATGAATTCGGATGCCATCTGAATTTCTGATTTATCAACATCCAATTCCTGTGCAATTTTCATTATTCTTCCCATAAGTAATTCATCTAAATGATCTTCAATAATAATCTTCGCCAATTGAAATGGATACTTTGTATCAATAGGTATCCCCCCATTGAATTTATGATGTTGAATTTCCAGTTGGGTAATTTGAATCATCAATGTTTCTTTTAAATCTCTGTAGGCAATCCCCACAGGATCAAATGTCTCCTGAATTCTACTTAATACCGATTCGACATCAGAAAGTAGACACTTGGCATCCATTGCAATATCTTCTAAAGTTAGTTGATAGAAATTTAATTCAATACCTTCCTGCTTAATAGTATAAATCAGATTATTTACTACATCCTTAATTTTCCATGTATTCGGTTCTAAATTATCATTATCTGTAGAATTAGATCTACTTTCAATTGTTTCAATATGATATTTTATTTCTTTTGAGTCTTTAGAAGTAGATCTATTCTTATATACTGTTGAAGACAGGTTATTATAAATTATATTTTTTAGTTCATCGGAGATATTTTCTTCAAGCAAGTCATTCTTATACTCATAGGGAAGTGTAAACAGTTTCAATTGGAGTTTGCCATCATCATTTAGATTACCTATTATTAGTTCTCCAATATTCCTTTCAGTGTCATTGAATGGACCCAGTTGCAGTTGTTGGTAAAGGTGATCATGTAGTGTAATTGAATCAGCAATATCTGGTTCAGGTGTATCTGAATCACTATGTTCATATAAATTGTCTTGTTTAATCTCAGTTGTATCATCAAAAACAGTATTCCAATCAATGTCTACATCAGTATCCACTCTATTTATGTCTTTTTCAGGCTTATTCCACTCAGAAGCGGGATCGAATTCTTGCTGAGAAAGGAATGTATCATCGTCATCAGCAATATCCAGTAGAGGATTCTGTTCCAATTCCTGCTCTATAAATTGTTGTAACTCAAGCTGAGGCATCATAAGCACCTTAATTGCTTGTTGCAACTTTGGTGTCATGACGATTTTATTTGTTAGCTGGGGAGTCTGAGTAAGTTTCGGTTGTATTTTCATTATGAATCACTTCATATTCAGGTGTTAAAACAAAGAGGTTGAATTATACTAACGCCATGAGAAAGAGATTCTTAAGCGATTACTACGGCTAAATTGGAGTTAATTTAGTTCTCCCCTTTAGCATAATGAAAGTTTTGACCGAAATAAAGTTCTCTGGCAACTTCGCTATTTAGAAGTTCTTCTGGCGTACCTGATAATGTAATTTTTCCATCAGCTATTAGATAAGCGCGATCGACGATATTGAGAGTTTCAACAGCATTATGATCGGTTATAAGTATCCCCAAATTTTTATTTCTTAAATGCAAAATGAGCTGTTTTATGTCAGCAACTGCAATTGGATCAATCCCTGAAAGTGGTTCATCAAGCAGAATAAAGTCAGGTTGTGCTGCGAGAGCGCGCGCTATTTCTGCTCTACGACATTCCCCACCAGAAAGAGTATATGCTTTACGATTTAATAAGTTTGAAATACCTAACTCATCAGTAAATTCGTATATTCTTTTTTCACGTTCATTCTTCGGCATACCACGTGCTTCTAAGATGGATTCTATGTTCTGTCGGACAGTCAATTTTCGAAAGATTGATGTCTCTTGTGAAAGGTATCCTATCCCCAATCGTGCTCTTTTGTACATTGGTAGAAATGTAATATCTCTTTCACCATAAGTAATATTTCCAGAATTGGGTTTAATTAATCCAACAACCATATAGAATGTAGTTGATTTTCCAGCACCATTTGGACCTAATAAACCGACAATTTCTCCTTGTTGAACTGAAAGACTCACTTCATTTACTACGATAGGACCTCGTCGTGTATATTTTTTAATAAGGTTATGTGCTTGTAATTCTGTTCCCACGTTGTAATTTGTTACTCCATATACCTGATATTCATATTCTGTCTAAATTTAAGTTTGATAAAGAAATCTGGTTTTTAAGTACTTAATAAAGTTATTATCATCAAATAGAAGACTCTCACATAAGAAATAATTGAATGTTTAAGTGAATTTATATTGTAACCCAAGTTGCCATTATTATAGTACTCCGCTGGAGTGCAGAATGTTGATATACCTTTTCTATAGACATATCACCCCTCTGGGGGTGAGGATAGTGTATGAAAAACTGTGTTGAAACGATCAAAATCCGTTAGTAGCAACTTGGGTTATTGTAACATAACTATTACGATTTATTAAGCAACTTAATCCTCTGAGGTTTCATCGCTAATTGACTCTTCATCCGTTTTCTCTTCTTCATCCGTTTTCTCTTCTTCATCAGATTCATCTTCTTCAGTATTATCATTATTATCTGCTTCGGTATTACTTTCAGTAGATGTATCCTGTTTTTCAGATTCATCAGGAATGTCTTTAGAATTCTTCTGATTTTCATCAGGTTTATCAGATTGAGAATCATTTGAAGTTGATTCATCATCTGAATTATCATTCTGTTCTTCTAAGTTTTCCTCTTGTATTGGACTGGCTTGTGTAATTGAGACTTTAAATTTTACATCACCTACACCGGTTTGCTTACCGGTAGTACGATTATAAGTAAATAATTTTGTTTCAAGTTTGTCTTTATTCTGTGTAACGATTACCTTATCTTTTAGAATAATGATATTTTTAAGATTATTCATCGTAGCATGTTCACAGGTAGCAAACATATCCTGATCCCGTATCTCCACATTTCCTTCAGCGATGATTTCAATAGTCTCACCAGATTCAGGATCACTTTTTAGTGTGATTTTATCTGCATTTAAGAATCCTATTTCGACGTCCTCTTCATTCTTTCGAACAGTCTTGGCATTACCGATGAGGATTGTAATCCCATTTTTCTGATCTCTTTCCATCCTATCAGATGTACCAGTAATTACCTCTTTAGTAGATTCCAACTGGGTATCATTTTCATTGGAAGTAGGTTTTACAGTTTCTTCCTCATTCTTATCAGGAACAGGTGAATCCTCAGCTTCAACAGAAATAGACAATATACAGATTAATGCCAGAATAATAGCAATCTTTAAACATACAAAGTTGATTATGTTTGAAATTGTTTTTAAATTTAATAATGCCGTAGAATTACTGCTTTTCATTTATATCCTCGTCTTTTGGATAGAGTTCAAATCTGTTATTAGACATTGTGATAGTTTCGAGATTTGGATTACCTACCATTTTATTTCCATACCATGTTGAATCGCCGCGTACTATTTTTACTTCAGTTGGTGAATATAATGTACCGTCCCTATTTCTCCATTGTAGTTTTTCTGTAAATAACTTACCATTCTCGTTTATACCAACTACATCACCCACCAGATATAAATTATCTTTATTTTTCCCTTCGGTATAGTAATGTCCAATTTGACTGGTCAATGTAATAGATATCTTCCCATCTTCATAAATCTCAACTTCTGGTGACACTACCGTAACTAAAGTACCATGGAATTCTGATGACTTCCCAACCAATTCCCATTTTAAAACACCAGCCTCTTTATGTTGAGTGGTAAAAGTCTCAAATTGTTGAATTGGTGCCGTATCGTCTGTTATAGTTACTTCATCTTCTCGATTACATCCAATAACTGAAATTGAACTCAGAAGAACAATTACCAATATTTTAATCAAAAACGTCTGTTGGTAAGGTGTGTTTACATTCCTATGACTGTGTTTTCCAACGTTCATGCATCCAAATCCATTGCTCAGGATATTTTCGTATATAAGTCTCAATAATTTTAGTGAATTTCTGAGTATTCTCAATTATATCTTGTTCTTTCTGATCTGTCAGTCTTAATTCCATCGGTGGTTCAATAATTGCCTGATGTGAACCATCAGGTTGTCGTATAATAAATGATGGTAAAATAGCTGCACCTGTCTTTAATGCAAATGCAATCGGACTATAGGGGGTGTATGCAGGTCTACCAAAAAAGTCAACGAAAACACCATTTACTGTTGTATCAACATCAGCTACGATTCCGAGTAGATTGTTACTTCTAAGACACCTTAATGCGTCTCTAACCCCTGTATTCCTGTCAATAGTGGAGTAACCTGCTTTCTTCCTATATTTTGTTACTAATTCGTTCAACCTTGGTGACCGTAATTCTCGGACAATTGGTGTTAAGGGAGCTATGTTTGTACTGATAGATGCGGCTAACAATTCCCAATTCCCGAAATGTCCTGTTAGAATTATTGCACCATTACCGATTGATAATGCGTTTTCTACATGGTGTATACCATCAAACTGAACAAACTCTTGAATTGATTTCTGACTTGTCTTAGGAAACCGCATGAATTCCACAGCAGTTTTACCTAAATTTTGATAGCACCTTTTTATGTATAATTTAACCAGTTTTTCATCATCAAGGTTTAAACTATGTCTTATATTTTCATAGGCTATTTTTCTTTGATGTGAAGAGAATTTGAAAACTATACTACCTAAAAGATTACCAATTTTTAATGAAATCTTTCGGGGAAGTAGAGATACACAATGACCAGTTAGTTTGGCTGCAAATAAATAACACCAATCTTTCATTAGGATAATAGTATACTAAATTCTCTGCGAAATTACAAAGAAAATATAAGTGCTGAATAGTGTATTTTTGGTATGAAATCCTTCGTTGTACAGATCTTGATATTGCGACCATAATGGATATTCTTTCGAATCAGAGTTCTCATTTATATATAGAAAATATTTCTGTCCCCAATCAGTACAATGGGAATTACAATTGTTAGATGCGTAGTGTTCGGAACTTATTCATTATTTTTTTTGGTATAATCAATTAGTAACCAGACTTTCTGAAGTGGAAATATAGGGGAAGGATGTCTGAATCACAGATTATGCAGATTCCGCGGAGAAGAAGTATATTGTCTGTTAGATTTTTTCAATGCTGGAATATCGAATCAACGGTATGAAGGATCGTCCATTTTAGTGAAGGTATTGTAATATAATAGGTAATTATGAGTGAAGCACAGAACATTAACAGACAGATTTTTCGTCTTGCAATCCCAAATATTCTTAGTAATTTCTCTGTTCCTCTTTTAGGTGCTGTGGATACAGCATTAATGGGTCGTTTAGAAACAGAACATTACTTAGGTGCAGTCGGTATTGGTGGAGTGCTCTTCAGTTTTATCTATTGGGGATTTGGCTTTCTACGTATGGCAACTACCGGTATCGTAGCACAATCCTATGGTGAAGAAGATTATCAGGAGTGTGGGTTTCTACTAATACGAGGATTATCATTAAGTATTGTAATTGGTCTTTTTCTATTATGTTTCCAGTGGTTAATCATTGATATTTGCTTTCATTTAATGTCTACAAGTTCTGAAGTAGAACAATTGGGTCGTATATATTTTCATCTACGTATTTATGCAGCACCTGCTGTGCTTTGCTTACATGTTTTCCACGGAGTCTTTTTAGGACTACAGAATGCACATTACCCAATGTTGTTGACAATTACTGTCAATGCTATAAACATAATTCTGAATATTCTTTTTGTCAAATTTTATGGAATGAAGGTAGAAGGTGTTGCTTTAGCTACAGTTATTGCTCAGTATATTGGACTCTTTTTAGCAACAATTCTATTCATTGGAAAATATCCATTTGTATTGAGAACATGGGATGTTAGAAAGGTTTTTGCTTATCTTAAACTAAGACGTTTTGTTAGTATCAGTAACGATATATTCATCCGTACTCTATGTCTTGTCTTTAGTAATGCGTATTTCACTGCGAAATCAGCGGCATTGAGTGATACATACTTGGCAATTAATACAATATTGCTTCAATATATCAATTTAATGTCTTATGCAATTGATGGTTTTGCCTTTGCTGCAGAGAGTATGATTGGTAAGTATAAGGGGGCAGGAAATTTACGGGGTATAAAGGAATCGATTACAAACATCTTCATTTTTGGTTTTATCTTTAGTGGTTTATTTTCATTAATATTCCTCGTATATGGTAATAGATTATTATACTTTTTTACAGATCAACAGGATCTGATTTTCCAAACTAAACCGTATCTTATTTGGATAATTGTTGCACCAGTGATTAATATTGCAGCATATATTTGGGATGGTGTTTATCTTGGTGCGACTGCATCAAAATCCTTACGTAATTCTATGATTGTTGCCATGGTTCTGTTCTTATGTAGTGTCTATGTGTTGTTACCATACGGAAATCATGGATTGTGGGGGGCGTTGACAATTCTTTTAATTTTCAGGGGTGTGATTTTGACTGTAATAGCACCGAGAAGTCTATTCAAGGAATTGCGTTAACCTGAGTTCGATTATATAAGTTGTCATTTATAGTTAATTTCAGAATTAATTTTACAGCATATCTGGGTGCGTATAGTTTTTGTCCTATAGGGGTCAAATTAGTAAGATTAGTATATTTTGGTTGTTTTGAGTTGTCTGAAGTACAGATTACACGGATTACAGGGATTAGAAAGGCTATTGTCGCTAAGATTTTCTTTCAATGCTGATAATTCGGCTCGGGAATCAAGGAATCAACGGTATGAATGCCATATGAAGATTCGTAAAATTGCTCCGTGAAGGTTTCTGTGAAAGTACAATCATCTCAGAACAATAAATATTAACACTTTTCTCCATTCACATTAACTTTACGCACCCGAAATTAACAATATAGGTTGATATTGGTTACAAATTCAGTTACAATTCACTAAAGGATCTTCTGAAGTGAGAAACAGTAATATATAATGAATCGGACATTTAAATTAACATTAACAATTTTCATTGCATTTCTGGTATTATTGTTAGGCATTTTACTGTTTGTAATTCAACGATATTCACAATACGGTTCTATACCAGAAACGATGGAGATGGTAGACTTTCAAGGGATTCTTTTATCGGTATTAGCAACAGCACTGCTGAGTCTAATTACCATCGTCTTATCATTTACATTAGCACGAGCTTGGATAAAAGAACAACCTGAATTAGCGGATCGAATCTTTAGGTTCACACTCATTATCACACTGAGCTTTATCATAGTTCTTGGCGGTTTATCTGGAGGGGTTATAATATTACGCACACTATGGACGATAGGATACTTTTAGTTTGCATTTAGTAGGTTTTTGTATTATAATATGCTAATTCACATTTTGACGTAGCATTATAGTCACTGACGTGACAATAACCTTAATGTAATTATCATTGGAATTGTCATACAGTGAATAATTTAAATGCGAGATGTAGTCAGTTGTGTAGTTCAATATAGGTCCCTATTTCTCATACTATATAACTGGGATTCTTAACCAACCACTTATGGGGGTGTCGAAAATACATTATAGAGGCAAACGTAATCAAAAAACGCAGGAAAGGCAAACTCGATCGAATTATCAGATTCGTGCTAAAGAGATTTTGCTAATTGATCATGAAAATAAGCAAGTCGGTGTAATGACCCCAAGCGAAGCGATGGAACGTGCTGAAGAAGTCGGATTAGATTTGGTGGAAGTTTCTCCAAATGCCAAACCTCCCGTTTGTAAGATAATGGATTATGGAAAATATCAGTACGAGAAGAATAAACGAGCAAGGGAAGCCCGAAAGAAGCAGACAAAAATTGTACTCAAAGAGATACAATTCCGACCTGATACAGCTGAACATGACTACCAGTTCAAAAAACGACATGTAGAAGACTTTTTGAAGAATGGGTGGAAGGTTAGAGCTACTGTTCGTTTTCGAGGTAGGGAAATGTTACACACAGAATTGGGTAAAAACATGCTTGCTCGATTGGAGAAAGATGTTTCTGAACTCGCTGAGGTTGAACAACCACCTCGTATGGAAACACGCGTTATGTATATGTTATTAACGCCAAAATCCTCGTAATTTTTGTCCATAATGTTAGAAATTAATTAGATAGTGTGACCTTTCTTTACGACGGCTTATGTAAAGGTGTCACTATTTGGAGGATGAGTTTTTGCCTCTCCTTAATTTGTATCTTAGTTGCTACATCTCTGTCACAGAATTTTCTACTCATTCTTGATTGTTTAGATAAGTCGTCAACATAAGGAAATCGTCATGCCAAAAATTAAAACGCATAAAGGCGCAGCAAAACGGTTTAAGTATACAGCGAAAGGTAAAATCCGTCGCAATCGCGCTTATGCGGGACATCTTTTCATCTCTAAGTCCTCAAAACGGAAACGCCGATTAAGACAGGCAACGCTTGTTGATCCAAGCAATGAGAAGCGTTTGAAACGTCTAATTCATTAGGAGTTCAGAATGGCACGAGTAAAAACAGGGAATGTCCGTCGCAAAAGACGGAAACGTATACTTAAGCACTCCAAAGGGTATCGTGGTGGTCGTAACAACCTTCGCCGTACTGCTATGGAAGCAGTTGAAAAAGGCTGGAATCACGCATACGCACATAGACGTGCACGCAAACGCGATTTCAGACGTCTTTGGATAATGCGGATTAATGCTGCAGCAAGGTTGCATGGCCTTACATATAGTCGGTTCATGTATGGAATTAAGACAGCAGGCATTGAACTTGATAGAAAAGTTCTTGCAGATATAGCTGTAAATGATGCAGCGGGTTTTGAACAACTTGCCACCTTAGCTAAAGGTTAAAGTATTATTAAAATTATAAAGGAAATAGACTATTATTGACAATGAAGGGCATAGTAAGCAGTTGATTCCTCTCAAATAGAGAATCCGTGTCATCGGCTGAAAGCACGGTTATGAGAGCAACTGATGAATTTCATCCTGGAGTCGAAAACATCAATAAAGTGGGCAATTTATAAGAAATTGCCAAGCGGGGTGGTACCGCGGAAGTAGATGCCTATCGCTTTCGTCCCCATAAGGATTTATCCTTTATGGAGCGAAGTGATGGGTATTTTTGTTTAAATATGGTGCATAAATAGACATTAGAGGAAATATGAAAGAAGAACTACAAGCAATTCAAAGAGAAATAATTAATGCCTTAGAAGAGGTTAAAACGCCAGACGCTCTTGAGAAAATCAGGATTTTGTATTTTGCTCGCCGTGGGAGGTTGACGGCTGTCATGCGGGGTATGGACAGGCTGCCCGAAGATGAGAAGCCATCTGTTGGTCAACTCGCAAATGAGATCAGGGAACAACTGAAAAAACTGTTTGATGAGAAAAAGGAAGAATTCTACCGAGAGAAACAAGAGAAAGATCTATCTGATTCAATTGACATCACGCTTCCCGGACGGAAGTCTGTCTACGGGAAAGCACATCCGGTAATGCAAACTTTAGAACGAATAGAAACCATCTTTAATCAAATGGGGTTCCAAGCTGTTACTGGTCCAGAAATTGAAACGGAACATTACAATTTCGATGCTTTAAATACACCTTCTGACCACCCAGCACGGGATTTACACGATACCTTTTATCTTACAGATGGACATCTACTTCGTACGCATACTTCACCCGTTCAAATTCGTGTAATGGAAAAACAGAAACCTCCTATACGAATTATTGTCCCCGGTAAGGCATATCGTGTTGATTATGATGTGTCCCATACCCCAATGTTTCATCAGGTAGAAGGTCTGCTTGTGGACACACATGTCACGTTTAGTGAATTAAAGGGGGTTTTGGTATCCTTTGCTAAACAAATGTTTGGGGATCAAACGCAGATGAGATTCCGTCCGCATTTCTTCCCATTTACTGAACCGAGTGCTGAGGCAGATATATCCTGTACAGTCTGTCAAGGTAAGGGATGTCGAAGTTGTGGACATACTGGTTGGATTGAGATATTAGGGGCAGGGGCGGTTGATCCAGAGGTGTTTCGTGCAGTAAACTATGATCCGGAGGAAGTTACAGGTTTTGCTTTCGGTATGGGTGTTGAAAGAATCGCAAATTTACAGTTTCGCATACCAGATATACGGACATTCTATGAGAATGACCTTAGATTTTTAAGACAGTTTTAACTGTTTACCGATAAATTAAGGATATCTATTCAACACTACCGAGTGATGTAATAAGGATTTATATATGAAGGTTAGCTTAAATTGGTTGAAGACCTACATAGATTTTGATTTATCATCAACTGAGCTTGCTGATAGATTGACCATGTTGGGTATTGAAGTTGAATCTATGACAGAATTAGGTACAGGTTTAGATGATGTTGTAGTAGGAAAGGTGAATTCTATTCGCCCTCATCCCAATGCAGATAAACTTGTTCTTTGTCAGGTTGATATAGGTGATACCGATGATTTACAGATTGTATGTGGTGCCCCGAATGTCTCTGAAGGGATGTTTGCACCTGTAGCTACAATCGATACTGAATTACCGACTGGAATCACCATTAAACGTGCGAAATTGCGTGGTGAAGTATCCCATGGAATGTTATGTTCAGAAAAGGAATTGGGTATTTCTGACGAAGCATCAGGATTAATGGAGTTATCCAAAGATTTTCCTATTGGTAAGTCTATAACTGAAGCATTAGATTTAGATGATGTAATCTTTGAATTGGAAATAACGCCGAATCGTCCAGACTGTTTAAGTATGATAGGTGTTTGTCGGGAAATTAGAGCTGAAACAGGGAATACATTAAGATTGCCAAATATTACCATCAAAGAAAATAACATAGATGTTAATAGTAAGACATCAGTAACAATTGAAGCACCTGATTTGTGTACTCGTTATACCGCTCGTGTAATTCAAGGTGTAAAAATAGGTGAATCCCCAGAATGGTTGAAAAAGAGACTTGAATCAATAGGGATTGGTGTAATAAATAATATTGTAGATGCGACTAATTTTGTTATGATGGAATATGGACAACCACTTCATGCTTTTGATTACAACAAACTTGCTGAAAACCGAATTGTCGTACGACGTGCATCAGAAGGAGAGAAATTAATTACACTTGATGAAGAAGAACGCGAACTTACACCTGATATGTTGGTTATTGCCGATGCCGATAAATCTGTGGCACTCGCAGGTGTTATGGGAGGATATGATTCAGAAATAACTGAGTCTACATGTGATGTGCTTTTGGAAAGTGCGAATTTTTCTGCATCAAGTATCCGAGCAACTTCAAAGAAATTGGGAATGCATACAGAAGCATCTTATAGATTTGAGAGGGAAGTGGATCCTGAGGGAGTAATCACTGCCCTTGATCGTGCAACGCAATTAATAGTTGAAATAGCAGGTGGCTTTTCATGTAAAGGTGTTGTCGATGTTTATCCTGGCAAGAGTGAACTTCTAAAGGTACAACTCCGGACCGATCGTATCAATTTCATACTTGGTACTAAACTTGATACACCTGAAATTGCAAGAATACTAATGAATTTAGGATTCGGGATTATCCAACAAGGAGATAATATATTTCAGGTGACTGTTCCATCATTCAGGCCAGATATATCACGTGAAATAGATCTAATTGAGGAGATTGCACGGGTCTATGGGTATGACAAAATCCCAACAACATTGCCCAAAGGTGACATTCCTGTACCTACCCCGAATCCGAGCACAGAGGTTCGCAAGCGTATAAAGCATTTTCTCCTCGCTGCCGGTATGATGGAAGTTGTTAACTATAGTTTTTGTGATCCCAACTGCTTCGACAAGATTCGATTGAATGCAAATGATCCGCTTCGTGATGCTTTGCAATTGCGAAATCCACTGAGTCCGGAAATGTCTGTGCTCCGTACAACACTGTTACCGAGCTTACTCGAAAATGCCCAGTACAACCTCAATCACCAAATAGATAATATCACATTCTTTGAGATGTCTAAGGTGTTTATCCAAGAAAAAGAACAGGAACGAGTCGCTGGAATCTTCGCCGGAGTATTGGGTGGCGGTGTCTATGGTAATTCGTATAGACCTCCGGATTTTTTTGACATCAAAGGTGTTGTTGAGGGTATCCTTGAAATATGTGGTATTGACAATTATACACTTAAGAAAACGCAGGATCCAACTTTCCATCCGGAGCAAAACGCAGAAGCAGTTTTAGGAAATCATCGCATTGGTATTTTCGGCAGAGTGCACCCGGAATTGCTTGAGAATTATCACTTGAATTCGGTGTATGAGAGGGATATTGTTTTCCAAGGTTTGCCGTATCCAGTGTATCTTTTTGACCTTGACTTTGAAAAGTTAGTGGAGGTCTCAGCGTTTGTCAAATGTTTTAAACCGTTCTCAATCTACTCTAAGGTTGCACGCGATCTCACGATTGTCGTAGATGAAGAGATATTGTCAGAGACACCGACAAGACTTATCCAGACAATAGGTGGCGAATTAGTCGAATCGGTCCGCTTATTCGATTTTTATGAAGGTGAACAGGTCCCCGGAAGGCAAGAAGAGTCTCTCCTACGCTATCACGTATCATTCTGCAACCGAAACTTTGACAGACAAGGCAGTAAATGCCCTTCACGATAAGGTTGTCCAAAGTCTTAAGCAGGAATTGGGTGCGGAATTACGGATATAGGGTTATGCAGGCACACCAAATAAGAAACCTATTTTCTGCCATTGCTCGTTATTACGACTTTCTTAACTCGCTGCTAAGCCTTAAGCGTGACAAGATGTGGCGACACGAAACTGCCAATGCAAGCGACGTTGAACCGATGAGTAAGGTGTTAGATGTTTGTACTGGCACAGGTGAACTTGCTCTTGCTTATGCGGATAAAATTGGGACAGAGGGTTTCGTTATCGGCTCAGATTTCTGCTTTGAAATGCTCGTTATAGGAAATCAGAAGGTGGAAAGGAATGCGTCGCACCGTAACACAAACTTTCTGACAGCAGATACTCTCTCACTTCCGTTTTTAGACAATACTTTTGACGTTGTCTCTGTCGGTTTCGGTATTCGGAACGTTTCAGATTTAGAGTTAGGGATACGCGAGATGACGCGTGTTGCTGCACCCGGTGGCAGGGTCGTTATCTTAGAGTTTTCACAACCCGAGAATCCGTTGTTTCGGAGACTTTACTACTTCTATTTTACGAAGATCTTACCCCTCATTGGAAACTTAATCTCCCGTAACGAAAATGATGCATACGGATATCTACCAAGGTCTGTCCTTCAATTTCCAGATTGTGATGCATTGAAATCGGTTATGGAACAGAATGGTTTAACGGATGTAGAATTTTATCGCAAGACCTTTGGGATTGTAGCGATTCATGTTGGGAAGAAAGTTGCTACATATTGTTGAAGTGCTTGGTGATTCTGGAAAATATTAACCCTCGGATTTGTCAGTATTTTTTTTCTCTATTGCTTCTTTGAGGCGAGTCTCTAAAAGAGTAGGGGTTACCTCTTTCAAACGAATTTGTCTTTTGTATTGATCCACCTTAATCACTTGCACGTCTAATTCGGTTCCAACTGACAGTTTTTCAAGCTGTCCTGCAAGTTCATGCTTTTCAATGAGCACCTCAATTCCTTCTTCTAATTCAACTAAAGCATCACAAGTACTGAGTTTGACAATTTTTCCCTGGACAACAGAACCAACTTTGTATTTCTCAGCAATTTTCGCCCAAACTGCCTTCAAGCTCAAATAAATTTGCCTCTTTTTTTGATCTATTTTAATCACTTTCAGGTCTAATTCTTCTCCTTTTGATACAATTTCCTCCGGTTTTTCGATCCACCTATCTGTCAAGTCAGAATTGCGAATTAAACCCACAATTCCTTTTTCTAATTCAGCGAAGGCCCCGAATGAAGTAAACTCGTAAATTTTACCCTGCACAACAGTGCCTTCTTTATTGTTTTGGGTAAATTTTATCCAAGGATTTGGCTGGGTCTGTTTGATACTTAGCTGAAGATATTCTTTCTCGGCTGAAATTTCAAGTATTTTGGCTTTAATCTCCTCACCTTCATTTACAATCTTTGATGGCACAATGTTCTTGCTAGAATTGGTCCACACCATCTCATCACGATTAATAAATCCCTGAACTCCTGGTTCCAATTGAAAAGTCGTACCATATCGGTCGATTTCAACAACAGTACCCTGAACTTCTTCACCGACCAAATATCTCGTGTCAATATCTTTCCAAGGATTATTGGACTGTGTTTGCTTGATGCTTAGCAAAATTTCTTGTTTTGTCTCTGAAACTTTAAGTATTTTGGCTATAACTGTATCATCTTTTTTGAAATGCTCCGAAGGAATAATTTTGTCGAGAGTCCACGCTATTTCTGAAGCATCAACCCTTCCTCCAATCCCTTGTTCTAATTCAAGCGTTATCCCGGATTTGTTTATTTCTATAACTGTACCTTCCACTTCTTTACCAACCGGATACCTTACATCAATATCTTTCCAAGGGTTAGGTTGCGTTTGCTTGATGCTTAGGTGCAGGATTCCTTGATCCTTTGAAATTTCAAATATTTTGGCTTTAATCCAATCGCCTTTACTTACATAGTCGTTGGGGTCAACATTACTGTGAGCAGTCCATGCTATCTCTTCTTTCGCGATCACTCCTCCAATCCCTTGTTCTAACTCAAGAGTTATCCCGGATTTGTTTATTTCTATAACTGTACCTTCCACTTCTTTACCAACTGGATACCTTGCATCAATATCTTTCCAAGGGTTAGGTTGCATTTGCTTGATGCTTAGGTGCAGGATTCCTTGATCCTTTGAAATTTTAAGTATTTTGGACTTAATTTGATCGCCATCATTAACATAGTCGTTGGGATCAACATTACTGTGAGCAGTCCATGCTATCTCTTCTTTCGCGATCACTCCTTCAACTCCCTCTTCTAACTCAAGCGTTATCCCAGATTTGTCTATTTCTATAACTGTACCTTCCACTTCTTTACCAACCGGATACTTGGCATCAAAATCTTTCCAAGGTTTAGGTTGCGTTTGTCTAGTGCTTAGCCTAATTTCCCGTTCTTCTTTTACAACTTCATTTATTACCTTGGCTCTAACTGTCTCACCTTGTTCGAAATGCTTCGAAGGAATAATTTTGCGACGAGTCCACGATATTTCATTGACAGGGACATATCCTTTGATACCAAGCTCTAATTGAACATACACGCCATCTTCTTTAATATTAACAACGGTACCTTCCACTTCTTCAAGGAGCGGATACTCAGTCTTAATATCTTCAATATCTTCCCAAGGGTCAGGCTGCCATATATTGCAGAAAGCAGATACTAATTTTTGTTCTCTACCCTTAATTTTTCCTCGTTCCCATTTTGATTCTGGTTCACTATATATTTCGCTGTTCAATAATAATATGTTATTACGTCCTTCCTGCAGAAACGCATTTGCGCTATTCAAGGTATTAATTTCCTGATCGTGATCATCCTTCCAATAAAAAGTTAGATTTCCGAGACTTCTCCAAGCCTCTTCATCGGATGTTAATTGTATAAATGTACGCACAGAAACCTTATCAGGTGGAAATTCTTCAAAACTTAACATATTTTCCCCAGCATGCTTTCTCTTCCAATTTTCGATTCTATAAAAGATATAACGTAATGAAAACTGTCGATCTTCTCTAAGTGATCCGTGCCAATTAATAAGATATTTCTCCCCACGAAACCAACTTTTAATCATAGTATTAGATATCCATTCTCTTTTGCTTTTTTTGCTTTTAAGATATTCTATTATATCTCCTGAAAAAAATACGTCGTCTTGTTCTGAGAACAAATCAGAAAAGAAGCTTTTAATTGATTGATAGGAATCATAATTTGTAACAGTATCAGCAAAGAGGCAACGCGCTACATAAGATTCAAGAATTTTAAAAACGCTAAGGATTTCATCTTTAGGCCTTTTTAACTTCTGTTGTAAATACATAATGAATGATCGAATAACTGTTACATAATAGTTATATTCTAAACCTTTAACTGGATTGTAACTTTCTTCATCTTCCTCAGTATAAAAAGTACTAAGGTCTTTATAAAATTGCATTCGGACTCCAAACTCTGAAGTCGGATCGTCCATTTCTCTATAAACCTCTGCATGATTTCTTAATTCCTCAAACTCTTCTGCAAGGTTGTGCTCGGAAACTAAGTTATCTTGGTATAAATCAAATAATTTCACATTGTTGTTAAGGGCATTAGGCCCCAATTTTGCCATAAGAAACGCCTGAAAAAATGATTCCAGTGTGTCTTCATTCCAATCATAGGAATCAGGATCATTATCAAAGATCCAGTACTCTTTATAGAATTCATCACTTTGGTCACGAGCACGTAGAAAAAGATTGTTTCTCAGATAATCAAACTCTGAAAGTTTCCTTCCTGTTGCATTGACTGATTCAAATATTTCTTCCGCTTGCTGCGAGTCGCCAGGCGTTATTTGAACGAGTTCAAAGTTGGACTTGATAGTATCAAGTAAGTTGGATATTTTTTTCTCTTTTTCAAGCTTTTCCTCGACCCCTTCAACATGGTTGTCTTCCTGGGTGTCTCCTTCAATATAGTTCTTAATTTTCTTATAGAAATAATCATAAGCATTGAGGATATTGTCACTAACCGTTTCTTCACCAAATTGTTGTGATCTAGCTTCTTTAAGTATATCCTCTTCCGGACTGTTGTCATTTTTTTTTAATGTTTCGTTGATTTTTTTTCCATATAACTTTTCTATTATTGCATCAAATGCTGTTTTATCGTAATCTGTCGGGATGAATTTATAGGTGGGATCAGGAAGTCTCTTGTCAGGGTCTTCATAATTAGGGTCTCTACTTTGGAAATCTTTTCTGGCAGTTTCGTCATTTTCTATATGTTCTTTTGCTTTTTTTTCTGTTTCTGAACCAGAAAATTCAAATAACTCACATAAATCTCTAATAACACAAAAGATAATTTGGAAGGTAATCAAGCGTTGTTGTCCATCAATCACTTCAAACCTTTTTTGTTGTCTTTTAATGAGACGTGTAACAATGGGACCAGTGAAATGTCTTGCGTTTTTAAAAGAATCTATTTTTTCTTGATCGAGGATATCTTTCCAGAGCTCGCTCCAATCACTATTCTCCCAGACATAACGCCGTTGATAAAGTGGTACCTTATATTGAACGTCAATACTGAACAAACTATTTAAGCTTTCTGGGGTTGCATTCATCCCTAAATATCCTTGAGGTTAATTCAATTTTTTAGTTAGAGTTCCCTGATTCCTTACCTAATATTAAATCTAACACAACTCAACAACCTATTGGTTTAGGATTCAAAATTATTCGTAAAGTAGAAGGGAGGCGGCCATATTTCATTAAAAATTTCCATAAGTTTATCGGAATCATCTTTTAAAAGTTCCTCAATCTTTCTTGAAAGATCCCCATGTTCGCCCCAACTTAAAGGTTCCTGTCCATACAGTGAAGATCTTTCTTTATCCCATTTTACTATTTCATGGAACATATAAGTAATAAAATTAAAGTTCTTAGAGTCTGCTTGTTCAAAGGCCTTTATAACCTTGTCTTCATCTGGCCACTCATGTTTTTGGAGAAATTTTGCGAATGCTTCAGTACTGAAGGTGACATCTTTTTTTGTCACTACTTCAAAAAGAAAGCCGACTATGTTATCATAACTTTCCTTTGTTATCTCTGCCAGAGTATATGCTGTTTTTTCGAGAACAAACATTCGCCTCACCGTATAAGACTCCAAAATTTCAATAACTTTATCAAGTTGATTTGGATGATTATGCTTTACGAATAATATCAACGAATCCAAGTCACGAGAAAGATCAACGTCTTTACATAATTTCACGTAAGCATCAAATTTTGGTTCATCTTCCAACAACTCCCGATAAGATTTTGCCCATCCACTTAATTGCTGGAATTCATAAGGAATTCTCTGTTTATCTGCCGCATGCGTCCTCTCTAATTTTTTGCTATACTTTTGATATTCACCAAATGGTTGGGCATTTTTCTCCTCGAAACATCTGGGATTCCATGTTGCCATGAGAAAAGTCCGTAGAAATGACTCTAATTTATCGGTATCCCAGTAATTAGATTCATTTTCAAAACGCCAATAGTCTGAATTTTCATAATATTTATCTCTAAATAGCACCTTTTCTATAGGATCTTCTCCCAAATTTCTAGCCCGTAGAAACAGATTGTTTCTGAGATAATCGAAATTTTTAAGCATTCTACCTGTTGCATTGATTGATTCAAAGACCTTTTCCGCTTGCTCGGTCTCACCGAGTGATAGGTGAATAATCTTAAAATCATTCTTAATGACACTAATTAGGTTAAATACCTCGTTGGAATCTTTTTGGACATGATGCCTAATCTCCTCATAAAAATAACGGTAAGCATTAAGGATGCTGGTGCTAACCTTTTTTTTACCAAACACCTGTAATCTAACTTTTTCTACAGCGTCCTCTTTCAGACGCTTTACCCCATTATCATCTAAAAGGTTCTTATTTATATCAAATGCTTTATGGATCTTTGTGCCATATCTTCGCTTAACTATTTTCTTGAATGCCTTTCTGTCGTAAATTGTTGGTATGAGTTTATGGTTAGAACCAGACAACAAGTGTCGCTCTGCGTCCGTTATTATAGCATTATCTCTCAGATCTTCAAGTCCAATACATAGATCTCTGATAACACAAAAAATAATTTCAAACGTTGTGAGTCGTTGTTGTCCATCAATCACCTCAAATTTGTTTTGTGCTCCAGCAATGCTACGGGTTACAATAGGACCTGTAAAATGTCCTTCTCCTCGTGCAAGAGGTTTTAACTTTGCCAGGTCAAAGATATTTTCCAAAAGTGTTTCCCAATTTGCCTTATTCCAGACGTAACGCCTTTGATAAAGCGGTACCTCATATTGTATATCAACCCCCAATATTCTATTAATGTTGTCGTTAGAATCACTTAAATTTGTTGGCATATTGATTCTCCAGGAATTTCAATCTCTGTTTTAAAAATGAGTGGACTTGCAAAGCAAACCTATGTATACTAAAAGTGAATATAGGTGTTCTTCTTCTGTAGGAGCGACCCTTGGTGGCAACATAAATATATTGTTACAACCAAAAAATCAACGTCCGAAACGTATCACTTTTACCTACACGGGCAGATTTGCCAAGTAACACTATTTTCAGAATAACACACATTGTGCATTCTTACAAGTTAAAATTTACCACTTAAGCAACCCTTCTACATGTGCCACGACAGACTCGGAGATACTATTTAGACTACACCACCTTACAGTGCTGAAACGACATTACCTGATGCAATATCATCTGCAACAGTCAGAACTAAATTGGTTAATTCTGCAAAGCCATCTTCAGTTAGGTTTATATTCGCAAGTGGATCAAGGAAGTGTGCATCAAATCCTGCGGATATAAGGATAATTTCAGGAGCATAATCACGTAAAGTAGGTATCAGTATACCCTGAAATATGGTAATGTAATCGTCATTACCACTGCCTGGTGGTACAGGAACGTTCAGTGTTGTCCTGACGCTTTACCTTCTCCTTTATCATTCTTTGATCCTGTTTCCGGGTAAAGCGGGGATTGGTGGATAGATCTGCTCAATTTGCGTAAGTCCTGATCAAATGAAATGGTATAATCTGCAGAAATTTGTATCATCAATGCCCAGGAAGTCAATAAACTTTTGAAAAAATTGCGTAAATCTGGCTGTTGACAAACTCTCATCTTTTGGATATAATTTGATTGAAAGGAGAAAGAGATGAGAACGTTTGGTACCCAAGGTTCGGTACGACCTGACCGACATTATGTCGTCCCCCGCACTGAGGAGGTTAAAGATTTCATCAACCGCGTGAAGGATGGACGGTACATCGTCCTATTTGCCCCTCGCCAGACCGGTAAGACAACGTTTTTCCGATTGGCACTCGCTACGCTCACCGCAGAAAATCCAACCTATTTTCCGATTCAACTCAGTTTTGATATCTATAAAAACTTCTCCGTTCCAGATTTTTACGAGCTGCTTTACAAAAGGATTCGCAAGCACATTGAAAGCGTTTTCCAGAAACGTGGTCACGGACTTTCTGATGCATTGACCCAACTCTTAGATAACACCCACTTCAATCATCACGGTTCAATGTTAGAATTTTTTGAGGATTTCGCGAGTTTACTGGCAGTTGAATACGGTGAACAGAAAGTTGTCTTTATCATTGATGAGTTTGATGGCATCCCGCCAGCCGCTGTCAGTGATTTTCTTCATACACTCCGCCACATCTACCATTTTGAAGTGGAGCGATGTCTGTATAGTGTTGGTATTGTAGGAGTCAAGAACATCACACAACTTAACTACGACCGGTCTATCTCACCGTTCAACATCCAAGACGAATTTCATCTGCCGAACTTTACTGTGGAACAGGTGCGCGACCTCTTTGGGCAGTATACCGATGAAGTCGGGCAACCCTTTGCCCCCGAAGTGATTGAATCTATTCACAGACAGACTGCTGGACAGCCGTTCCTCGTTAACCGGTTCGGACAGATTCTGTCCACAGAATTGGATATTCCCAAAACTGAGACGATTAGGATGGGGCACTTTGCACAAGCACTCACACAACTCCTTGAGGAAGATAATACCAACCTATCACATTTGACGACCAACATCAAAAAAAGCCGCCGTTTTGAAACCCTTCTAATGAAAATCGTCTCTTATGACAAAGGTGTTCCTTTCGTTTATCGCGACGAAATCATCAGTGTACTCGCCACTTATGGCGTTATTGCCAAAGATGCTGAGGGTATGTGTGAAATAGTCAATCCGATTTATCAACACTGCATCATGCAGACGTTCCAACCTTTGATCAACGGACTGGAATGTGACTACTTTCCTGAAAATACGAGTCGAGATTTTTTTGAGTATCTGACTTCCGATGGGCAGATTGAGATGGGGCTACTCATTGAAAATTTCAAGAACTTCATTAGGCGTGCAGGTTACAAGATCCTTCAAGTGCCAGAAACCCCACATGAGTTTGTTGGTCAATACCTGCTTTCTGCCTATCTTGACCAATTCGTCCGCACCGTAGGGGGAACGATGTTCCTTGAAGTTCCAACTGGGCGTGGCAGACTTGACCTGATTATTCTCCACAACCAGCAGAAATATATCGTTGAAACCAAGATTTGGGAAGGACTACGCCGCTATGCAGCAGGGAAACAACAACTCGCCGCTTATCTGAAATCGGAGGATGCGGCGGAAGGCTATTACATCGTCTTTGATCATCGTCAGAACCCAGAGACAATTGTAGAAACAGAGACGGTGTCAGGTCTTACGCTTCGGAGTTATGTCATTCCTGTGGTGCAAGAAGTCCCTTCGGAATTTCAGACTTAATGCTACTGTGCGAACCGAAATTAATCATTTACATCACACTTTACTCAACCGTTCAACATGCGCCACGATAGATCCAGAAAGACCTTCTAAACTATAACCACCCTCTAATGCTGATACGATTCTGCCAGAAGCAGTTTCTTCTGCAATCTCCATAATCATATCTGTCAATGTGGCAAATCCTTCAGCGGTGATATTTATATTACCTAATGGGTCAAGAAAGTGCGCATCAAATCCTGCGGATATAAGGATAATTTCAGGCGCATAATCACGTAAGGTAGGTATCAGTATATCCTGAAATATGGTAATGTAATCGTCATCACCACTGCCTGGTGGTACAGGAACGTTCAGTGTTGTTCCGTATGCTTTACCTCCACCTTTATCACTCTTTGATCCTGTTCCAGGATAAAGTGGAGATTGGTGGATAGAGAAGAAGAAAACCGTTTCGTCTTCATAGAATATATCCTGCGTTCCGTTTCCGTGATGTACATCCCAATCCACAATTGCCACTTTACCAATACCATGTTCACGTTGAAGATACCGTGCAGTAATCGCGATATTGTTAAACAGACAAAACCCCATACTCTGTCCCGGTGTCGCATGATGACCAGGTGGTCGCCCCATTGCAAACCCGTTCTTCGCTTTGTTGGTTACAACTGCTTCTGCTATAGATAAAACCCCTCCGGTAGAAAGTAGGGCAATATCAAAGGATTCATGAACGACAATTGTGTCATAGGTTAGTGGAATCTCCGCTTCACAGTATTGTTTGATATAGTCGCTATATCCTTGATTATGTGCATAAGCAATTTGGTCTATACTGGCTGGAGTTGGTTCAATTTGTAGAAGTGTGTCCCATACATCACTGTCTTTTAGTGCTGCTAAACCTGATCGAAGTCTATCCGGACGTTCGGGATGGCCGGCACCAGTGTCGTGGTTTAGGTAGTCGGGGTGATAGGTAAAGGCTGTATTTTGTGACATAATTGTATTTTAGATTTTCAATTATTCAAATTCTGATGGGATTAACAATGCATTGGGTATACTTATTATAGTTACCATTAGCGTCAATTTAGGATACACCTTTCGCCCCGCTGGGGCTTAGTTTAGGATTTGTACGTTTTCTACACACCTTTCGCCCCGCTGGGGCTTGGTGTATTGGTGATAACGATTCCTATAGACATTCTGTCCCTATCAAATCAACGGTATGAATGCCATTTAGGCATTCCCCGGGACTCAAGATAGTGGATAAACACGTTTTCTATAGACATTTCGTCCCTACGGGACTCATATATGTATATGATAATCCCTGTATCAGATAAGTCTTAATGTAAATCTATCAATTGAAAATGGTATAATCTTACTAAATTGACGCCTATGGGTATACTTATTATAGTTACCCACATAATGTAATAGGGATATCCAGCAAATTACCATGACTACTACGAAAAGTCAAGTCATAGACTGACATAGGGTGTGTAAAGTTTTTGGCATGAAAATCAGGTTGTCTTTGTGTAGTGTTAAAATTTATCGTTTTGAAATGGTTGCACTTTCACGGAAACCTTCACGGAGCAATTCTACGAACCCTTGTTCTATAAGGGTTTATAATTTAATGATACCAATTCTCCGTGAATCACATTCGTTAATTACACTATAACTTAAGTGTGTATTAAGTACTTATATGTTTTTCATACGAAGTATATTGGGACATAGCACTCCGCTGGAGTGCTAGATTGTTCCGATATTGTTTTCTATAGATATAGTACTCCGCTGGAGTACGGTATTTTTGGTATAGAAAACTCCAAAAAATAGACTTATCATTAGATTCTCAGTTTCTCTAAAATAGAATTATCAAAATTATAGTAGTAAAGAATAAGCTGTAATTCTCAAAAGGGTGTGTAAAGTTTTTGGCATGAATATCACGGATCATAGGGTTATTAGTTTATAGTTGTTAGTTTTTCAGTTATTCACAATAGTAATATATTAATTATTTATATGTTGAATAAAGTTACACTTTTTGTCACATGGTGTGACATTGATAAAACCCCTCTCCCGTTAGTACTACACTGGGTTTAAAGCCATTTTTTTTTAAGGTTACAAGAATTTGCACCAATTATGAAAGTGGGGATGAATTTTGCGTCTTTTACTTTTCTTTTGATCCATTGATTTTGGATTTTTTGAATGTGAAGTTTTTTATCCATCCATTTTGACAAGATATTGGAACATATCTCATAAATCATAGATTTGGAGGATTCTTTGTACGTGCAATTTGCTATATTTTGAACCAACGGACAGGGAAACCCGAATTCTATGATTTGAAGTCGGTCTATTTTTAGTTTTTCAAGTTTTTTTAGTTTTTCAAGTTTTTTTAGTTGCTTTTTAAGAAATGATTTTTCAAATGAGCCGAGAACCCTGTTGGGGGTTGGGATAACAAAGGATTTGATGAATTGGTGTAAAATTTTAAAATTTGAAAAACTAAAAAAATATTCGGTTGAATTCGGATTGATTTTCCTCTGTGTCTGCTTATGAGGTGATAATTCTGAATGTTTTCGTTGTAATTCTAACATGGATTTTCTTATTTCCCAGATAGTGGATTTGGTTGAATTTGGCATAAAGTTTAGAAGCGTAAATAATTAGCCAAAATAATTAGAAGAGAGTTACACTTTCACGGTATAAACAATATTTCATATCTTTCAAGTAATGTATTGGTTTTAGTTTATAATTAGTGAACGATATAGTATTGTATCATTTGATTTGCATTTTGACAAATATATTTAATTTATTTTATGTTATTGTGATATATGTGTGTTAGTTGTTAGAAGTTTATATTTTCTTCAATTTTTTTAAGTCTTATGGAAAAAGTGTTAATATTTATCGTTTTGAGATGATGGCATTTTCACGGAAACCTTCACGGAGCAATTTTACGAACCCTTACTCTATAAGGGTTTATAATTTTAAGTATAGCAATCCTCCGTGAATCACATCCGTTAATTATCATATAACTTAAGTGTGTATTAAGTACTTATATGTTTTTCATACGAAGTGTATTGGCACATAGCACTCCGCTGGAGTGCTAGATTGTTCCGATATTGTTTTCTATAGACATAGTACTCCGCTGGAGTACGGTATTTTTGATATAGAAAACTCGACAAAATAGACTTATCATTAGATTCTCAGTTTCCCTTAAATAGAATTATCAAAATTATAGTAGTAAAGAATAAGCTGAAAATCTCGAAATTCTGACTGGATAAATTGGACTTGAGATTTCATTGGTGTTAAGTAAAAGTGACAATTACTTTACACACCCTACATATATTGAAGAATTGACATTTACTTAATAGACCCGTTATAATGTCTAAGGATTACCCAACATGGTTTAATGAAGACAACCCTCATAGGAATTATTAATCATGCCTAATGAAAATTAACTTTATTTAGTCTATTTTTTTGCAAAAAGCAATTTCGGTGATAAGCAACCAGATTTTGTTAAAATTGGACGAACTATCGCAAATCTTTCAAAACCCCACACCACTCTAAAACGGCAAAAAACTCTACAGACAGGAAATGAAGCTCAATTATGGGACATGGGAGTCATTCCTTGTGATACAATGGATGAAGCATCCAGAGAAGAATCACGAATTCATTCGCAGTTTGGTGCATTCCGTGCTGAAGGAGAATGGTTTATTGCTACACCCAGAATATTAAAATTTATCAAGAATTATGCAGTACAACATACCGATTTATTTACTGAGGAAGATCCGTCAGAAAACGGAGATCCACCAGATATATCATTTGGTAAACAACTTGCTGGAGCTAGGGAAGCTAAGGGATGGACACAAGGAGATTAGCAGAGAAAGTTGATTGTTTTCGTGCACACATGCCCAGTAACGGGATATATGCCGTTTTGATTTTACAAAGGAACTTGTGTTTCAATGAATTCTAATGTTCGCCTGAAGTTTTATGAGTGGGTAATTTAGTGGTAGGTTTTGGAATTTCTTCTCCTGCTAAACGTAGTCCTTCAATATGAAATTCAATAGCTTCGGCAATCAGTGTCTGAACCTTTTCCATAGATTTTCCTACAGCGACACAACCGGGAAGATCTGGGACATAAACCCCCAACTATTTCCTTCCCTTTCAAAACAAACAACGTATTTCATTGGTTTCTTACCTCATTTTAGACCAGCTTGTTTCAGTATGCTATTGAGTGTCCCTTTGAGGACATCGTCTCCTTTATTTTCCGCAACTGTAACGAGTCCTTACAAAGAATATCATGTTTTGTATGAAAAATTCAATGAGAATACAACTATTCCAACCGGCATTTTTGCCCACCGGTGTATTGTGCATGGTGTACCTATCAAAAATCGGTATGATCAGACAGACGGTATAAATGCACGTGCGTTGCGAAGCGGTGCCACCGCAGGATTGCAACGCAATTTGCCACCACCTACCGCAAGATGCTTGACGTTATCGCTTGCCATGTTTGAGTTGCAACTGTGATCTGGTCACAGCTGGTGGCAGGTTAGATGATAATATCTCCCGTTTAACTGAGAAATGGGAACAGGAAGAATTTGCTGAGATTGAGAGGTTATTTTAGCCGAATGTGAGTATGGAAAACGTAATTAGGTTGAATATATGTCTTCAAAGGTTAAAATAGGAACAAAATATTTTATTTTGGAGGCAACCCCTCATGAAAAACTTTTGTAGATTCTCTATGTTCACTCTCGTTCTCACAGTGCTTGTTATTGTCGGATGTGCCAAACAACCTTCATTACCCCGAATTGGGGCATTTACGGAAGTTTATGGTTCACCGCATATTGTTCAAGGTAATGTTTGTTATATGATAGGACCTTGGGGGCCTGGGACAACGGTCCTTAAAATTTACTACAAAGGATCAAATGAAAAAGGTGATTCTAAGCTGCCAGGAATATATGTGCATGATGAACTTTATTATCAACAAGTTACATCAATTGAATGGGATTGGATAGACGAATCTGATCTTCATATTTATATTCCGCTTTTGATTGAAAGCCTAAAGGATACAACGCAAGGTGGTAAAGGTGGGCGAGCTTATATGCGTTTATATGACATATTATCCATGGAGTTCCCAAATGGTTATGGTGATTATTATATGCATCCCACAAAGGATGGATTTACCGGCACACCTTTTGTGCGTGATGAGATTAACCGTATACCTAAATTTGACGAAACAACTTATAACAAAGTTCTTCAGTGGTGGATCACTGAATTGCACGAATATTATGATAAGGAGTGAACAATGTCTGACAGTCCATCAAAAGACAGGATCCGAGAAATTTTACGTGAAAAATGGGAAGAACAGAATTTTGCGATTAAAAGCGTCATATAAGCTGAAATAAAGTCTGTTATTTGAATACTATTGAAGTCTCGCGTTTTTATTTCCCCACTTAGGATTAACTGAAGGAGCACAGAGATGTTCTTGGTTGTATTCTAAAGCTGCAGCTTCCTTGTAGTGTCCTCCATCTTTCAATTCAGATATTTTGCAATCATAGTATTCAATTGCGCGCTCGTATACTTGTTCTGCTGTTAGACCTTCTGCAAACGCTCGATCTATTTCAGAGTCACAGTCGAAAAAAGCATCAGAAACATGCATGTAAACAATGTACTCAACATCATAACCAAAAAAAGCGAGACATCCATGCTTCACAAGGTCTGGTCCAAGTTCAGAAGCAGTGTGACAAGCAAAAAGATGGACTATCTTATTGTTTAGTTCTTCGGGTTGATACTTACCCACATCAAAAATAGGTTTAGAATCTTCTCCTATATACACCGTGTCAGTCCCATGTCCTACACCTGTTATGTAAACAATATCTTTTTGGGATAATTTAGATTTAACATAAAAACGACGCGCTGATTGATCCTGACAACGTACAATTTCAAAACCTCTGTTTTCCAAGTATGGATAAACATATCGATTCCGATACTCATAAGAACCTTGTGTAATTTTATCATAACTGGAATCAATAGCAAGGATTTTCAAATCAAGTCTCAATTCAACACGCCGTTTTTTGTCCAAGCTGTTCTTTCATTTTGTATCTCAAAGTTTTCCTTCACGGGCACTTTCAAGTAACATTCTAATCATTCGCTGCTCAATATCAATTAAGGTGCGACCCAAGGACGTTCGACGTTTCACTTCTTTGATGGCCCGTTTTTTGTCAATAATTTCTTTACCTATCACGCTCATCTCAAATTGTGGACGTAACCGAATACGTTCCACAACCAATTCTGATTTCTTCTCAAAGGACAAATCGGTAAATGATACTTGATCGGTTTTTTTTTCTACCACTTCTCGTAAAGATAGCCATTGCCCGAAAAGATCCATAGCCACCGGAGAACTCCAATGGTCTTCATAAGACATTGGTCCGTAATTCGTCATGGGTATCTCCTTTTTATACTATAGTATAATTAATTATATTACAATTATAGTAAATATAGTAATGCATGTCAAGTAACTTGCGTTATACAACCTTATCGCAATACATTAATGTATTTTTAGATTATGTTTAATCTTCTTCGTTTAGTCCTTGTATTATCCATAAGATTATTTTATAGATGATAAAGTAACCAACAAAATAGAATAGCCAAGGAAGAGCGAACAAGTATAAGGGAATAAATATAAAAAAACCAAGGATTTCCAAATCGAACTCTGAGATATTTGCACCGGGTTCAGAGATCATTACGATAGGTATTACTAACCCAACTACTCCACCTATTGATGACAGAACCCATACAATGCGAAGTATAAATTGTTTCCAGTTTCTTTTCGTTTTGATGGATACACCCTATGTTTTAACCAGTTTATTCTGTGTTAACATCATCAAACAAACTTGGCTGTGGCATGGCTTTACCTATCCACGGGTTCGCAAGCGGTGGCAGTTTCAACAACTTATCGGAGTCTTTACCATGATGTTACCGAAATCCGTTTGCTTCAAAAACGTGATGGGTATAGTTACAACCTTAAACCTGCGGACTGCAGCGTAACTTGATTCCAACAATGTATCTGTTTTTTTAGGAGAGCTTTCCAAATTTCATCTTTCTACAAGATGTTTTGGATGATGCTACCTTTCACTTTCAAGGGGGAGTGGCTGTTGATAGGGTGTTTCGCGGAGTGTTTGGACTAAAAGGGATCGCGTCCACGCTAAAGCAGCTTGGAGGTCTATCGCTTCACCCTGTTGGATATATCCTTCTTTTTTGTTTTGTCTGCGTAGCGATGTGAGACTCATCGTATTAGATTTCTTACTATTGCACGGTTGACATAAGAGTGCGCGATTGTCTATGTCATTCGAACCACCATCGCTTTTCGGAATGATATGGTCAAGGTGTAAATAGCGTTTATCGGGTGGGACATAGTTGCACCCCCAACATTTCAATCCGAACTGATCAACAAGGAATTGGTGCATCTCTGCATGGCTATGCAGCGGTTCGAGATGGTGCTGATAGACATGGGATAACTGCGGGGAATTGTCTTGTTCGGTTTCGTCATCGTTACGGACGGGAGGATCTGTTTGATAGTGGATTTCATATTTCTGAGTCTGTTTTTCAAGAAAGTCGTTGACCCAATCTACATCCTGTGCAAGTTTTTCAAGATCTTCGCGTTCTTTTTTGCTAATACCCATCAGTCGAGTGATAATGTGGTAACGAGCATCCACACGTCTATCAATACCGACCCAGCGACGTTTGAGATTATTGGCAGCGATAATCGTTGTTGCACATCCGCAGAATGGGTCTAATACAAGATCACCTTCATTACTACTCGCTTTGATAATGCGTTCATAGAGGGCAAGTGGTTTTTGGTCGGGAGAGCCGGTGCGTTCTTCTCCGCTGGGTGGAGGCACGTCATCCCAAATATTACCAAAAGACGCGCCTTTGTAATCCTTTAGATATTTCCTCCGTTCCAGTTTTCCATCAGGACGAATAACGAAATTCCCTTTTTGATATTCTTCCTCCAAACGTTCTTTGCTTAACCTCCACCCAGAGGGATGCGGATTCACGAAACCGCGCCACTCATAACAAAGGTTCGGACGCGCGCCCATATTTGGAGTACTCCAAATATGGGCGGAGTCGTCGTAATACAATTGTCCATTCTTGTCTGTAAGCTTGAATTTCTCTAAGATTTCGGTTTCCGTCAACTCTCTCTCTGGAGACAATGATGTGGAAGAAGATGCTGCATAATAGAAAATGATATCCGCGTTGTTTCCCCATCTTTTACTTCGATGTTGAGATCCTTTTTGTGTAGACGTTGCACGCTTCCAGGTAATCTCAGACCTAAAGTTTTTCCGATCAAAGATAGCATCCATACACATTTTGATGTAGTGGCTTGCGGTGGGATCACAATGCAAATAGATGCTACCTGTCTCTTTTAGAATACGGTGCATTTCAATGAGTCTAACACTGAGAAAGCACAGGAATGCAGCGGTATCTTCGCCTTGACAATGTTTCGCAGCGTCTATGGCATGGTATAAGGCGGTGTGATTGTCTTTGATTTCTTCAAGCCATTTTGGATGTACTTCATTCCATTTCCATTGGTCTGGCAATATGCCGGAGTCTCCCCATTTCCAGTTGTCTACATAGTGGCCAGCGGTGCCACTGCGGTTGCGTTTGATGTTGAAGGGTGGGTCGGTTGCAATAAGATCAACGGTTTCGCTGTTCATGCCGCGTAGCACGGAAAGATTATCCATTTCGTATAGTGCGTTGTCGGGGAAGTTTTGTGTCATTGGTGTTTTCCATGCTGTGTTATTTTGAAAAGGATAGCATGAAGGATGGGATTGTGTCAAGTGGAGGGAATTGCAGGTGAATAGGCACGTCCACAATGAATGAGCCGTGCCTTATGCTTGTTTTCCACGAATATAACTATTTTTTTTCGCGAGGTTGTGGTTTCGCCGATGTATCCGTAGGTTTTGGTGCTGGCTTTGACGGTGTATCCGTAGTCTTTGGTGCAGGTTGTGATGGTGTATCAGGGGGTACAGAACCTTCAGGGGTTGGCGTTATTGGACGAGAGGGCGTAAGCCATGATTTGTTTATTCTTTCTCCGCCAACTTTTTTATTGGATTGTTGGGTTGACTTTTTCTCTTTAGCCATTATGTGTTACCTCCTTTGGTTAATCTCTACTGATTAGGTTTGTCGGGTGGTCGAGGTTGGGAGTCAAATCCGTAAATACGACGCATCGTTGGGGTGGCACGTTCAAAAACATCAGGTTTCAGATGATGAACAAAATCAAACATCGGTTTCACAAATGATCGACAACAGAAACATATCAAAGCAATCCGTTGACGATCTGTATTATTGGCACCGGCAGAATGCCATATCGCTCCATTGAATAAAAACACAGAACCCTTTGGAGCGGATAGTCGTACTTCTTCAGGATGGTGTGTTGTTCCGGGTGGAGGTTTTATCCTTTGTAAATGAATCCCCGGCACATGACGTGTACCGCCATTCTCTGGTGTGAAATCATCAAGTAACCACAAACTATTGGCAACTAATGGAAAACTTGGGAGTGGCTCTGGCATTCCACCTAACACACTATCAACATGATATCCACCATCAGGAGCACCGGGATCAATGATATTAGATGTAAGTGTACTTAAGGTGTAGTCCGCGCCAAGTAGATGTTCAAAGAAAGGCATGACCTTAGGGTGAGCAACCATCCGTTCATATATCTCCCCCTTATTCATCAACCAACGTACATGTTGACCGTAGCCTTCAGTATGCCGTAATGCAGAACCATCCTGTTTCTCTTCCTCAGCGATTCGGAGGATATCTGCTCTATACATCTCTATTTCTTCCTCTGAAAACACATCAGGTATGACAATACACCCTTGTTCATCTAACTGTTTCTTTTGAGATTCAGAAATACTCATAATTCATACTCCTGGACTATCTAATACCAATTTTACTTAATTTGATTACATTAATAGAGATCGGAAAAGCCAATTTAGTTTAAACGGTATTCTATAGACATTCCGTCCCTACGGGACTCAATTATGGGGTATACACTTTTGCTATAGACATTCCGTCCCTACGGGACTCAATTATCTGTATGATTGTCCCTGTTTTACTTAAATCATAATGTAAATCTATCAATTTTTCTATAGACATTCCGCCCATACCAAATCAAGTAATCAAGGAATCAACGGTATGAATGACATTTAGGCATTCCCCGGGTATGAATGCCATTTAGGCATTCCCCGGGACTCAATACCTACCAAGGCAGAAAAGTGTATATTTATTTTCAAAATTCACCATAAATAGGTGGATAGAGAATCCAAATATATCAATACTAACAGGTTGATTACGCAGCAAAGGTTTTTAAACAATCTTCGTATACATCAAAACGTTCACCTTCAAGTTCTTCGGCATCAACAAGTTTAAGCCAAAGGGCACTATCCTTCTGTGGGCCACTTAGTTGACGACGACTACCAAGATTAGATGGATCCGGTCCATTCCACACTACCTCTCCACCTTGTAAATATATGAACTCCCCTCGATACCGATCAACCATATCTCTCTGGTTTTCAAGATATACCAATCCTTGTTCACAGGTTGTGCGACGCCAATTTGCAACCGTTTCTTGACTGTCTGTTTCAACAGAATCAAATTCAGCCAGTGGAGCTTTAACTTCGCTTTCCCAATCAATTTCATCTAAGTTGACGGTACCATACCCACGTTGTGCTGCAATCAGAATATGGTTTCTATCACGTTTAAACGGAGGTGTTGGCCAATCAGAAGTAGGATCATGACCCATCAGATGCATACCTACTGTGTCTGTGGAAATCGGATGATCCCCAGCAATTAGAGCGTTACAGATTCTTCCTTCGCCACCCCATTCTCGTCCCCACTGTCCTGTGAGTGCATCAATGATGTTTAAACACGGTTTTGTAATCAAAGCGAGATCAGGCAAGACGTACGACAATCGAATAATATGATGATAATAACTTCGTGTTCTACCTTCAGGTAACAACATCGGCGGTAAACCAAAAAGATTCTTAGTACATAAGGTGATACCCATAAAAGCATGATTTTTCATCTTAGCAACGGATACCACTGCATCTGCATCCTCAAAACATGAACTTAATGTATAGCGATCAAACATTGAACCACCACCTGGGACATCGTATATCTTAAACGGAGGTAGGTTTGAATCCACGAACTGGACATCAAACTCCTTCAGATGGTGTTCATAGTTGAAGCCGGGAGGCATTCGATGACCATGGGTATAAGGGTTTGTATCAGTTGCAATCAGTTGTGCAGTTGTATGTTCTTTGAGTAATCTGAGAACAGCACGGCACACAGCATCATCTACAAGCTCCCGACGTCGACCTTCAAAATAGATGATACGTTCATGCGGTTTCATCATATTGAATTTAATGACAACCTTCTTAGCATCTTCAATAGGTTTCCAAGCACGTGTAAGAGGATCCGTAATACGACGCAAAATCTGATATATCTCTTCTTCTGATGCCCTGTAATCACAATGTGCTGCTCGAACTTTGAACTGTTTCTCTGCCATGATGACTCCTAAGGGTATAATTTCCTTGTGTATATCATTCTGATATGAGTGTATTAAGTCTTTGATAGACGAAATTCTATCATAATTTCCTGTTAATCACAACAATCGATTCCCATGGTATAGATTTAGCATTAGCTTCTTGAAAGATCGGGGATCGGAGTTCCCTCCTACAGAAGAGAAGAGTCGGGAATCGGAGTTCCCTCCTACAGAAGAGAAGAAATATAAGAATCTCACTAAATTGATGCCTATGGGGTTGAGGAACGAAACCCAACATGTAACGCTGGACATACAGGAAATGTTGGGTTTCACCTAATTATTTGTTGAATTTTATAAACATATCGCGTATAATTTTTTATATATTATGAAAAATAAAAAGGATACTGAAGAAAAAGATCAACATTCAATCAGACAATTCATAAATGACTGGACGCTATTTGCGATATGGATTGCAGCTATTTTAATTTATCCGTATTGGATTTACATAAAACCTGAGAATCAGAATCTTAATACGACTTTATTAGAGATAAGCACGCTTATTCCACTTTTTTTATTAGTATCATCACTTGTGATTCATATAGGAGGACTTCTCATGGGTTTCACTGTATCAGGTATTAAATTCGCTCAAGACGCTTTGGAAAAATACAAAATTAGCCGGGAAAACCGAAAACAAAGAGCAGCATTAGAGGCTGAAAATAAGAGATTACAAGAGGAAAATAAACGCCTAAAGGCTGAGTTACAATTTAAAAAAGAAGGAGAGAGTAAATCAGAGAAGGAATAGTAATGGTTTCACTTGATTAGAACACATAAGGTGTCAATTAGTTTCAGTAAATTACCATATATCAAATCAGAACTTCATAGCAGTTTAGCGCGCCAACGCACTAACACTACCCCCTAAAACACTTCAGAACAAACAATCCTACCGTCTGCATAGAGAAACACACCCACATAAATGTATATGAGTGTAAAAACAATTACTGAAATAACGAGAGTTTGATATGACACATTGTAACCCGAACTTTTAGTTAACACCAGAGTGCACAAACTGGAAAGTTTGTGCTACAAAGACTATATTCAGGACAAAATTCTGTTTATCGAACTGACATTTTTTGTTATCAAACTGATGTTGAAATAGCATAAAATCATCTAAAGTTTGTTGCCACGATATCCATTGTCATAGCAACCAACCAATGTATCGTTGCACCATAGATAAAAGACCGTGTTTCGAGTGCTAAAACACCCAAAAACACACCTGCAAATATTGAACCGATGGCTTCAGGAAAAGGTTTGGAAAAGTGCATGACAGCAAATGGAATAGTCTGGATTAATATACTATAATTACCAAATCGTTTCTCCAAACCAAATAACATATATCCTCTAAAAAAGAACTCCCAAGAGTACATGTAAACACCATAAGCCAACTGGTATAGAAGGAATGGTTTCCAGCTGATTGCTACAACCTTACTGAGCGGATATTTCTTTAAAAAAGCAGGATAAATTGCAACAGCAACCATAATTACTGGTATCATAAATAAAACTGCACCAACGGTAACCAATAATCCAATTTTCCTATTTCCAAGTCGAATGCCGTACTCTTTCAATGGCATTTTCGTACCGATTAAACCGACAATTATAGGTAATAGAAATAGGGTGATTGCAGTTGATAGAAACCAGTAGTAGTAGGGGTAACTTTCAGATAGTGGGAAGTCGATAAAATATTCTGAAAAATGTGTACGAAAAATACGAGTTCGACTATATTTTCTATGAATTGTTAATAAGAAGGCAGAACTTAGAAGTATGACTGTTTCTTGCCGTTCCCATCCGTGTAGATATGTCTCTTTAAGTCTTTGCAGATATGTTTTCACCTTGACATCCTATCCGTTTTGTGTGTATTATACACTTGCGATTAGATTATAGCAATTCCTATAAGATTATAGAAGAAGTACTGCAATGTATGCTCCTGGTGAAATTGACCGAATCCTTATCATAAGACATGCACCACTGGGAGAAACGGTGTTGACAACTCCTGTCATCCGAGCATTAAGACACCACTTTCGAGATGCATATATTGCATATTTGGTTGCACCAACCCGTGAGGATTTAATTTCTGCAAATCCACACTTAGATGAAGTCATAATCTATCAATCTTCAATCCCAAAGTCATTATATCAACTTGTTCGTAGGAAGTTCCAGTTAGCTGTAGTATTACAACCAACTTTTCGTTTAGTCCTGCATACTTTCATTGCAGGAATACCATTACGTATCGGATTCAAAACAAATACTGGTGGAAAAAGATTGCTGATACACTCTGTACCGAATAATACCTCCCAACACGAAACACAACGCTATCTTGATGTTGTCCGATCTATTGGTATTGATGTTGAAGATGATGAACCTGAAGTATTTATAGATGAATCAGGCAAGGTATGGGTTGATGAATATATAAAAAACAACAATCTGGATGATAACAAACCAATCATTGGATTCAATCCAGGAGCAGCCACATCCTATCGAAGATGGTCTGCCGACAAATTTGCTACACTGGGGAACATGCTTCATGATGCATACGATTGTCATATTCTGATTACTACAGGACCGCGAGAAGGTGAATTGGCACAACAAGTATCATTACGATTGAAAAATACTCCATTAATACTTGATAATGTTACACCGATGCAACTTGCTGCAATCCTACAAAAATGCAATCTATATATCAGTAACGATACAGGACCGATGCATCTTAGTACAGCAGTAAAGACACCAACAATTGCTCTGTTTGGAGGATCTAATCCTACGCAATGGGGACCTCCATGGAAGAAACATACTGTGATTGCAAAGGAAGGGTGTGAGTATATGAAGACGTTAACTCCTAAAGAATGGGATGAATATGCTGATGTGGCACACCAAAATCTTGAATGGATAAAGCCTGAGACAGTTTTTTCTGCTACGGAGAAGATGGAATGGAACCCTCAAGATATATCATAAACTATTTACACAATCTGCGAAAAAAAGCACACCTACAGGTAATAATACATCATGTGTCGTTATTGATGTTATGTGTGATGTTTATACTTGCAATACTATTCGTTGGAATACGGTTTATCAATTTTCCATATTCAATAACTATAGGAACATCAATATTTATCATTGGTGCCATTCTATTTGGCATAGTTCTAAGTTTTTTTAATAGAAAATCAATTCAGTATATGGCACACCTTGTTGATAGACACCAAAAATTAAAGGAACGTGTTAGTACTGCCCTAAATCTCATAAAAGAAAATAGAGATGATGAAGTGGCACAACAGCAAATTCACAACACATCTGAGTGTATCATAAACTTAGATCAACAGAAAGTTCTCCCATATTCATTACCAAAGTCTATTAAGTGGTTACCTATTCCACTGTTAATTATTGGTGTATCCTTTGCAATTCCACGGCAATACACACTTCCTGAACCACCATCATCTAAAGAACAAATTGCAATTGATTCTACATATATAAACCTTGAAAATATGTTGAACTCCATCATGGATCCAAGATTAAAAGATGAGATAAATGAGACTGTAAGTAAACTTAAAAACGTAAAAGATGTTTCATCTGCACAAGAACATTTACGTGAGTTAAATAGAATTGTTCAAGAACAAAAAGCGAATCTTCCTGATGAAACAACAATTCAAGATGCTACACAAGCAACGCAAAACTTTAAGGGTATGAATGCTGATGAACTTGCAAATGAGTTTGAAAAATTACTAAATCAACCAGAACTTACTCCTGAACTCAGGCAGATATTAGGAAATTACTCGAGAAACTCTCAGACAATATGGCAGGAGGTATATTGAGTAATACATTACAGAAGGCACAAACAGAAAATGTTTCTGAAGAAACACTCCAGGAAATTCTGAATTCATTAGATCAATTGAATCAACTGAATGATCTTGAGAAGCAACTCACAGAAAGTAGAAAAGACATTGCTTTGGCTGGCTTAGAATTTGAACAATCAAATGGAGGACTTGCCGGTAGTGATAGTGCTCCTGGTGATGAATCCGCTAATAATGAAACTCAAGGAACATTAGTGAATAATGACACGGCAAATTCTTTAAAATCTGAAAGTAATGAAGAATCGAATGTAGATAATACAGAGTTAACTGAACCCCTCACAGGAGATCAAATACCATCTATTGGAATTGATGGAAAAGATATAATACTAAACTCCAATTCGATATCTGAACTAAATCCCTCATCGAGAGTTTTCAGTGGTAATAACAGGGATGCTGTGGATGAATCAGACTATTTGCCATTTAGTGATGTTGTACTCAATGCACAACGTGAATATGCCCAAGCAATCCAGACAAACCGAATACCAGTTAAGTACCGAACACAAATCAAGGCGTATTTAGAGACAATTAACAAAATCAATGAACAATAAATTCATCAAACTTCTTATTGCTCTCGGACTTATAGGTATAGTATACATTCTGTTAAGAGTTTTTGGTGTCACCAAGTACATTGATCTTAAGAATGTATATCAGATCAAAGAATGGGTTTCGGGATATGGTATTATTGCCCCTGTTATATATATCTGTTTTTATATAGTAGGAACTCTATTCTTCCTCCCCGGCTTACCTATAACAGTTCTATCTGGGGTAGCATTTGGACCAGTGTTTGGTGTAATATACGCTGTGATTGGTGCAATTATTGGTGTATCTCTTGCATTCCTTGTTGCACGTTATGCTGCTCGAGACTTGGTTGAGAGTTGGGTTGAAGGTAATCCTCAATTTCAGAAAATTGATGAAAGATTAGAACAAGAGGGGTGGCGTATTCTGATGTTTACGCGTTTAGTACCTATTTTTCCTTTTAATCTACAAAATTATGCCTACGGATTGACGGGAATAAAATTCATTACCTATGTAATTGTTTCGGGTATTTTTATGTTACCGGGAACAATTGCTTATGTCCAAATAGGGGGTGCTCTTGTAAGTGGTGAGGGGAGTCTAAAGAAGACTCTACTATATTTATCTGGTGCAGGAGTTCTAATTGTATTAGTATCACTTATTCCAAGAGTTCTAAAGAAACGACACGATATACAAATCAATGATTAATTTATCATTTTCTCTGTTCGTAGATAAGTGTTTCAACTACAGCCAATGCTTCAGCTCGAGTCTTAATCTCGCCATAAAATTGTTTATCTTCAATCACCTTCAAAATTGCCCCCACTTTTTTTCCTCCCTTCAACTGAAACTCATTAATAATGTCTTTTCCTGTGATGAGTCGTCCTTGTTTCATAATCGGTAGAAAAATGGTTGTAATAGGTATTCACTATTCTCTTGAATTGATGCGTTAAATTCGGGTTTAGAGCAGCAGAAATAAGAGCACACCCCATAAATCTATATGTGAACTTCTTAGTAGATTTATTATTTTCTTCTCTGTTAAATGAGATTCTTGAATAAAGTGATAACCCTCAATAACAGTTTCGGTGAACTTTATTGCAATTCTACTGAGACGAAGTAATTTTCCAATATCTTTATTATCTATCATGAGGAGAGATAGTTTAATTAATGCATTTCTGGTAGCTTCTGCACCTAATTCTTCCCTGAGATATAATTGAATTTTACGCTTATATTGACTAATTTCATCAGGAATTGTGTTATCTTCATAATTCATAAGGGCTGCTTTCAAATTATCAGATTCTTTGATTGTGGGTAGAACTTGTGATAATAGTCCAACATTTAACATTTCCAGAAGGTATTTAATTGAGTTTTTGGTATTGAGTATTTTCAAAAACTCATCACGGATTCTTTCCTTAGATACTTCTGCTAACCTATATTGATGCTTATTGACATAAGACATAGAGACTTGGGAAATTTGAAAATCCAATTGTGCAGCGAATCTAAAAATCCTTAGTAAACGATGAGGGTCATGAAGTATGACTTCTTCAGAGGGAAATTTGAGTATTTCATTATCTAAATCATTTCTTCCATCACAAGGATCTATTAGTTCAGGTTGCTCAGATCTAAGTAAAGACTTAAGCGGAATAGCCATTGCATTAATCGTGAGATCCCGTAATTGTAGATCTTCTACCAAAGATTGTGCCCTATATTGAGCAAAGTCAATAGTAAACTGATTATCACCAACTTTAGAATAGTTTGCAATCACGCGCGCCGTAGCAGGTTTTTCCTCTAATTGTATAAAAGGTGCATTTATACTTTCTGAAAAAGCTTTTGCAAACTCAATTGCATCAGAAGCCAATGTAAAATCATAATCATTTGTAGATCTCTTGAGAAGTAGATCTCGCACACTTCCTCCAACAAGAAAGAGAGGGACGTTCCTATCTTCTGCAAAAATATCAAGCATTTTAATGGAAGGATTCAACTGCAATTCTTTAGTTTCGACAACCACTTGATTCATAACATAGTATATGCTTTCTTTCGTTTAGTTTTGCGTGAGACAAATAAAATCCCATCAAGATAGAGATGTGATGCATAACCAATTAAACCTGCAAGATAGAAAGCAATTCCTTTTTGTGCTACCGTTGGAAGTCGTTCCCAAGTGACTAATGATACTATTTGCTCTGATAATATATCCCAATTCATACTCCAATGTCTATCAGGATATTCTGTGTATATTGGAATCAACATAAACAACATAGGTAATAATAACATTGTTACTTTTGAATGCGTCCATCCGCGATGTTTGCTCAGAATAGGCAGCATTGCAAGCAATCCAATAATTGCGGATTCCAGATATCTACGAAGGAACAGAATAAGAGAGAAATTGACTACAAATAACACACCATAAAAAATCTTCTGACTTTTGCTTGTAATATCAACATCTGGCCACAGTCCAAAAAGCAAAGCAATTACGAAACATCCAACAATTTCCAATGGATTTAGAGTTATTGTAGGATTCCAGTCAAAAGGTGATCCATAAAAAATAGAAACTGTAAGTGTGGTTATAAGTGAAACTATAAAAAAGACGCTATAGGCAGTTAAACCACCTATCCAGTGTTCACGAAACATACTCATAGTCATTAGTATAACATATCTTTGTGATATGTAAAAAGGTATATGAGAATGTATCTATATTTCACAATTGAATGCTAATGGACTTGAGAAAATAAATCTTGACAAATGTATATTGAATAGGTTAAACTGTTATACTCAAGAAATGTGAGATATAAATCGTGTTTAAAACAAGACAGTGATTATAGATTGTTTGACCATAGGTGAGTCGTTCATGAATTTGACTTTGTTTACAAAAGGATAGGGATACCATGTAATATATAGTCATTCAGGTCAAATTTACTAATCTGCTGATGCAGTAGTAGTCTTACGACTCTATATAATCAGCAAATAATTCACTGAACCGCGAGGCTCTCCATTATGAGAAAGTTCTCGTTTTTTGTTTTATATAGGGGTGTAAAATGTCTGAAGGCAATGAGAATATGGTCGCGGAGATGTTGACATCCTTTTAAATATAGAAGGATATGAATTAGTAGCCGTTGAGACATCTGGTGGTAAAAGAAATCAGATACTCAGATTATTGATACACAAACCGGGTGGACTCTCAATATCCGATTGCCAAAATGTGAATAAAGTTGTGCTCCCAATATTGGAAGTAAACCAGATAATGTCCAAATACAAGCATCTCGAAATCGCTTCACCAGGAATTGACCGTCCATTAATTACAGAAGCAGATTTTCAGAGAAATAAAGGAAGGACAGTAAAAGTTGATACATATACATCAGACAAACAACATAACGATGTACTTGGAGAGGTGATTGATATAAAAGACGGAATCCTAATTATTAAACAAGCATCGGGTGAAACCGTCCATATTGAATTTTCACAGATCTTAAAAGGGCAGATTCAATTAGATTGGCAATCAATAGAATGATAAATTAGTTGCCAGTTATGCATGATGTGGGAGTATTATGAAACAGAGAAAAGAAGAAAGAAGAGAAAGTTTACAACAATCTATACGTCAACTGATGGGACACACAGACTTACCTGAGGACGTTTTCATACAAGCAATTGAGGATGCCCTACATGTAATTGCCTTACGTCATTACGGACCTGAGGCTAAGGTATCAATAGATATTGAACTTGACTCTGAAGAAATTAAATGTCATGTTCCTAAAGAAGTTGTAGATATTATGCACGACTTTTCAACGGAGATACCAATTGAGGAGGCGGAAAAGCTTGATCCTGATGCAAAAATCGGTGATATCCTTGAAGTTGAAATTAATCCCGAAGAATTTGGAAGGATTCAGGCTCAGTTAGGACGGCAAATCCTTCTTGGAAAACTACGAGAAGCTGAACGTGACTTGATATACAAAGAATTTGAAGGTCGCGAGGGTGAGGTGGTCGTCTGCTATCTTCAACGTTATGATGGACCAAATGCAATTGTTGATTTAGAACGGACCGATGTCCTACGAACTGAAGCATTGCTACCTGCCAGTCAGATTCCACCTACACATAGGTATAACCGGGGTGATGCCATTCGTTGTCTTATTTTAGAAGTAAAGAATAGTGTGACTGGGGAGCAAATTGTCGTCTCCCGAACACATGCCGATCTGATAACAATGTTATTTGAGCATGAAGTTCCAGAGGTTTATGATGGACAGGTTCGTGTCATGGCTGTTGTTCGTGATCCAGGACATCGGGCAAAGGTTGCAGTTACTGCTAACGAAGAAGGTATAGATGCAGTTGGAACATGTGTTGGTGTTAGAGGTGCCCGAGTTCAGACAATGGTCCGAGAATTAAAAAATGAAAAAATTGATATCATTGAATGGAGTGAAGATCCGATAACATATATCACTAACTCACTAAAATTAAAAACTGCAATGATACGGAGAGTTGAGCTAAATGAGGAAGAAATGACTGCAAACGTCATAGTTCCAGACGATCAATTATCACTTGCTATAGGAAGAAGAGGACAAAACGCTCGGCTAGCAGCGAAATTGACAGGGTGGCATATAGACATCAAGAGTGAATCCGAAGTACCTGTTTCATTGGATACATTGTTTAAAGATGAAGTTAATGAAGAAACAGTTGCTGGATCCGATGAAAATGCTATCACATCAGAATCAGAAGAATTGCCATTGGAAAATAGTGATATATTTGATGAGGAAGTTAATAATACCCACAATTCAAGTGATTCGGAATCTGAAGGTGCTGATGATAAATTAGCTGATTCAGAGGAAAATATTTAAGAAGTATCAAAGGAATAATAGGATTATTACCTACTGCTTATATTAATGTAGAAAGATTCATAGGTAACCGCTTTGTAACATAATTAATGGATAATCTTAATGTACCCATACGTACCTGTATAGGGTGCCGGGGTAAATTCCCACAGAAGACATTAATCCGTTTTGTGTGTTCCACAGGTAAGTTCTTACAAATTGATGGATTCAAGAGACTTCCTGGGCGTGGAGCATATATATGTAGATCTAAAGTGTGTATACAAAGAGCATTTAAAGAACCAAAACGGATAAATACGTTGCTACGTGTACAATTACCAAAATCCGTTATCACCGAATTCGAACAGGCAATCCTTGATAAGGAGGCGACCGCCGATGGGTAAACAGAAACCACAATCAGATACATCTGAAGTAAAAACATCTCAAAGTCCCAATGTTAGGGTTTATGAATTGGCTAAACGTTATGAGTTAAGTAGTAAGGAACTAATAGAGATATTAGTCGAACTCGGTGTGCCAATTAAAAACCACATGAGTACTTTAGATCCAGAGACGATAATTTTAGTTGAAGCAGAATTACATCCACAAGAAACAATGGTTTCTAATGAACAAGAACAAGAGGCAATCAACATTGAATCGAAATCTGATGAAAAGGACGAAAGTGAGGATACTGAAATTGTTGAGATTGAATCAGAAGACAAAGTAGATAAGGTAAACGTCTCAGATGATACAAGACAGGATGAATTAGAACCCGTACCTGAACCCGATAAGCCAGAAGACTCCATCTTACAAATTCAAGAAGGTATAACAGTGGGTGCATTAGCATCTCAGCTTAATTTACAACCAAACCAGTTGATTATGCAATTGATGAAATTAAAAGTCATGGCAGCAATCAACCAGAGCTTAGATCATGAAACACTGATAGCACTAAGTAAGGAGTATAATTTTGTAATTATACAGGAGAAAACGCTTGAAGAAGAACTGTTTAGCATAGATGAAGACCCACCGGAATCATTAGTCCCTCGCGCCCCTGTTGTTACTATAATGGGGCATGTAGATCATGGTAAGACCTCATTATTGGACTCTATACGAGAATCAAATATTAGCGAATCTGAAGCAGGAAATATCACTCAACATATAGGTGCATACCATGTTGAATTAGAAAATGGAAATATCGTATTTCTTGACACACCTGGTCACGCAGCATTTACTGCTATGCGTGCTCGCGGTGCTCAAGTAACCGATCTTGTTGTCTTGATTGTTGCTGCGGACGATGGGGTAATGCCCCAAACAATTGAGGCAATAAATCATGCCAAAGCTGCTAAGGTACCTATTGTTGTGGCAATAAATAAGATTGATGTACCTGGGGCAAGATCTGATTTTGTCAAACAGCAGTTAGTTGATAACGATTTAGTACCAGAAGATTGGGGTGGACAAACAATTTGTGTTGAAGTATCCGCAATGGAAGGAACCGGTATTGACTTACTCCTTGAGATGATTTTACTTGAAGCTGCACTTTTGGAATTAAAAGCCAATCCTAACAAACCTGCTCGAGGTGTTGTTATTGAAGCACAAGTTGATAAAGGTCGGGGGGCCGTAGCGACAGTCTTAGTTCAAAGTGGTACATTACGGGTTGGCGATTCATTTGTGTCTGGACGATATTCCGGTAGAGTCCGAGCAATGATGAGTGATGATGGAATACGTCTAAAAGAAGCACAACCATCCACCCCTGTAGAAGTGCTTGGGTTTACAGGAGTTCCAGAAGCTGGAAATCTCTTCTATGCTGTTGAATCTGAAAAGGATGCGCGAACTATCAGCGAGGAGAGACAAGATAAATATCGTATATCTCAACTCGGTACTAATAGTCATGTAAGTCTTGACGATTTATACCAACAGATTCAAGAGGGGGATATAAAGGATCTCAATCTTATAATAAAAGGTGATGTACAGGGTTCAGTACAAGCAATAACTGAATCATTGCAAAAACTCAGTTCAACTGAAGTGAAGATTAATATCATTCACGAAGCAACTGGAGGTATAACAGAAACAGATATTCTACTGGCTTCTGCATCCGATGCGATTGTTGTGGGTTTTAATGTCCATCCAACCACAGAAGCTGTGAAGGCAACGGAAACAGAAGGAATAGATGTACGCACATATTCTGTCATCTATGATATTCTTTCAGATATTCAATCCGCTATGGAAGGATTATTAGAACCAGAAGTACGAGAAGTCATCATTGGCCGTGCTGAAGTAAGAGAGATATTTAGGGTGCCTCGTAGTGGATTGGTTGCTGGTAGTTATGTTAATTGGGGTCGAATTTCATTTAATCAACCACTTCGTATCTTACGACAGAATAGATTAATATTTGAAGGAAAAGTTGACTCACTTAGACGATTTAAAGATAATGTCACAGAAGTACAAGCAAATTACGAATGTGGCATCGGTATTGAAGAATTTGACGATATTAAAGTTGGGGATGTGTTAGAATGTTATGTACATGAGGAAGTGGCACGTACACTCCAATCAGGGAATCAATAAAATCTACTGATATTTCCAAGAATGACTGAGTTTTTTTAACCCACCATTGAGTATCTTTATAACAAGCAATTTACTTTTTGGTGAAGTTAATTGAGATTTAACTTTTAATTTTAATTCTGAAAATATAAACATAGAGATGCACATCGGCGTATGTAAGATCAAGCTATACTTACCTGAATGCCAGTCGTTGAAGGACAAACGGAGAATAATAAAAAGTATTATTGATCGACTAAAAAATAAGTTTAATATTGCCATCGCCGAAATTGAAGCACAAGATATTCATCAGACTGCAATTATAGGAGTAGTATCAGTGTCAAATGAAGTAAAATTCGTGAATCAAATTTTATCGCAATGCGTTAAATTCATTGAAGAAAATTCATCCGCGATTATGACTGATTACGAAACAGAATTTTTCTTCTAATAGTTGGGATTCGTGTTGTAAGATTTTACTTTATATTGAACTATATCTTGAAGTAAAGATGTATTTGTGTATAATCAGTTTCCAATATAATTACTATTAATCTCCCACCAATTAGAGGATAAAATCATGGTAGAAAATAGAAGACAGGATCGTGTCTCCGCACTTATTCAGAGAGAATTGAGTGAAGTAATTCAACGTGTATTAAAAGATCCGCGAATTGCATTTTGTACTGTAACCCATGCAGAAGTGTCCTCTGACTTAAAATATGTTGATGTGAAAGTGAGCGTCATTGGAAGTCCAGAACAAAGAAAAGAAACATTAGCTGGACTAAAAAGTGCTGCAGGTTTTTTGAGACGAGAGATAAGTCGTCGATTGGCACTCAGATATTCACCTGAACTCCGGTTCGGTTTAGACGATTCAGTAGACCATCTGATGAAGATAGATGGTTTACTGAAACAGATTGAAACAGACGATGACTTACCGGAAGATTCTGTACACGACATTTAGATTCCATGGATAGTTTTCGCTCCGTCCTCACCTTATTTGAGCAACATCGTTCATTTGCTATTTCCACACATGTGAGTCCAGATGGTGATGCGATTGGCTCTGAATTAGCTCTTTTCCTCGTTCTCAAGAAACTGGGGAAAAATGTACGTATTTTTAATACAGATGTTGTTCCAAATAAATATCAGTTCCTCCCTAATTGGGAGACAATTGAAAATGCAGAAGCTTCTGTAGCATTTAGTCCAGAAATCTTAATCGTTGTGGATGCCAGTTCACGTGAACGGATCGGACCTTTTCTTAGTAAATGCCTTATTCCGACACATGCAGTTGTAAATATCGATCACCATATAACTGCGGAAGAATTCGGGGATTACAATATCATCATCCCTTCTGCTTCATCCACTGCTGAAATCATATATAATCTAATTCAATCGGCAAATTATGAGATTGATGAAGCTTGTGCGTTATGTTTGTATACGGGTCTAATGTTTGATACCGGTTGTTTTCGTTTTAGTAATGCAGTCTCTGATACACATAGGATAGCAGCAAATTTAATTGAAATTGGTAATTTTGCCCCTGATGAGATCTATCGTTATGTATATGAACATGTTTCTCTGGAAAAAATCCGTTTATTAGGACAAACATTAAGGACGTTGAAACTAACTCCTGATGGTAAAATCGCTTGGGTATTGGTGACTCAGGCTATGTTTAATGACACTAAAACTACCTTTGATGATGTAGAAGGATTTGTAAACCAGATTCAAGCAATCGAAAATGTTGAAGTAGCGATCTGTGTGTGCGAATTACCTGATGGAAACTCAAAAATAAGTTTACGCAGTGAAGGTAGTGTGGATGTGGCTGAATTAGCCGCTGAATTCAATGGGGGAGGACACGAACGTGCCTCTGGGTGTAGAATTAACCTGCCTTATACATCCGCAATAACAATACTTGTCGAAAGTGCAAAACGACGAATAAATACTATATAAGAACACTATTTATATTACCAATAATGTTTTCCTACGTTGAGTAATTCAGATACTTGGGGATAAATTATTATTGTAGAACACTGGGTATAAACTTCTGTATACATATACAGATATTCACAGTTTATATACCACCTTTTTCAGATGTTCTACTAAGTTCTAAAGAATTGCTATCACAAGAACTTGCGGAGATGATGAATGCAATCATTTTATAATTTAGAATCCATTTCAGAATTTTGTCAAGATTCTGTGGTAACATTTGGTGTATTCGATGGATTACATATTGGTCACCAAGATGTTCTTCATGAAGTCCGTTCGATTGCAGATACTGAAGTTCTGACAAGCATTCTTTTTGGATTCTATCCACACCCATTATCGCATCTTGCTCCAGAAAAATGTCCCCCTGTCTTAATGTGTTTACCTAAACGGATTGAGATTCTAAGGCAGCTTGGAATTGATATAACAATCTTTGTAAACTTTGATGAGAGTATTGCTTCAATGTCTCCAGACACCTTTGTTAATACCATTCTCCGTGATATGTGTCGTGCAAAACACGTCGTTGTCGGTTATGCATGTCAATTTGGAAAAGACAGACAAGGGAATGCACAGTTGTTAAAAACCATTGGAGAGAAATCAGGATTTGGTGTTTCGGTTGTACCACCAACACAGTTAAATGGATTACCCGTACATAGTACACGAATACGACAATCTATAGCACGAGGGGATCTTGGCTTAGTCTCACAATTATTAGGTAGGGTCTATTCTGTTATTGGAACTATTATTCAGGGAGATGGACGTGGTAAACAGTTAGGATTTCCAACAGCGAATATAGATACAGGTGAACAACTTTGTCCGCCAAACGGAGTGTATGCTATTCATGCCAAATTAGAGGATCATTGGCTGAATGGTGTTGTGAATATAGGTATTCGACCAACCTTTAATGGAACTGAATTTCAGGTAGAAAGTCACTTATTTGATTTTGACGAGATTGTCTATGGGAAAACCCTTGAGATATTTTTTATCGAGAAAATACGTAGCGAACGTAAATTCTCAACAATACACGCCTTAAGACAACAGATTAATAGAGATATCGTTGCTGCCAATGAGATCCTTGCCCAACAATCCCAAGTCATTACTCAATAAAATCCTTCCTTATTTCTTCCTATAGTTAGACTTTCATTAGTGTAATTCAGGTAGGCATAGCTAATTCGTCTATGGCTTTCAGATCCGATTTCCTGCCCATAGAACACCTCTATGAATAACCTCTTGAAATGTTGGATTCTCAAGTACTACCATATCATGACCCAAGGCAAAATAAAATACTCTCCCTTTACCATACATATGATAAAAAGCCATTACATGGGTCTGATCTTTTGTATCGTCATAGGCAGACATGAGATGGTTTGAATTATCTGGATTGTGAATTAAATAATAGAGTTCATCCTTTACATCGAAGTCAGTTAATCCAACTGTAATTGGATGTTCAGATTCAGTTACATTAACAGTAAAATCCATATATGGACTATGACCGTTGAAGAATCCGTTAAGCATTCCATGATATCCATCTGATTCCCTAAAAGATGCAGCTGCAGTGTGCAAGCCAAAGAATCCACCACCAGATTCTATATATTGAAGTAATCCTAACTCTTGTTCCGATGTTAGTTCACCAACATCAGTATAAAAAAGTATAGATTGGTAAGAATTTAGACCATTACTGAGAATATCATAGTCTTGTGAGAAATCAGCAACTACATTCCCTGTTTTATTTAGCAGTTCAGTTAAGAATTGTCCATTCCCATCATGGTCATGATAAATCCCTTCAGTTCCTACAAAAACAAGCGATTTGAGACTATCCATATTTAACTCCTATTTTCATTTGGATAAACAAGTACTTTCACTGAACCGTGTTCATCTCGACCTGCTGCCACAGCGAAAGCTTGGTTAATTTCAGCTAAATTGAATCGGTGTGTGATAAGAGGATTCGGATCCAGTTTGCCAGCTGCAAGGAGATCAATAGCGATTTGGAATTCTGTTCTACCACCATGTCTACCATAACAGAAGGACCAAATGACCGTCAATTCTCGACTGCGTGCAAACTGCTCAGAAAATGTAAGTGGGGAACGATGTCCACCAACCATACATATACGACCACGTTTTGCTGCAATCTCTGTAGCCTGTTCTAAGGTATTTGCATTTCCCCCTACTGCCTCAAAGACGATATCTGCACCACGTCCATTACTCCATTCCATGACAGCTTCAACAGCACATGTTTTATCAACATTTATCGGGACAGCACCTACTGCTTTATTGGCAATTGATAGAGGATTATCTGGTTTTCCTAACATAATGATAGATGATGCCCCGGCAGTATCAGCTACTTGAGCTATTGTCAAGCCAACCGGTCCGCTTCCAATAATAGCAACTCGATCTCCAGGAGATACCATTGCCCTGTTAACAGCATGAACAGCAACAGCATATACCTCTGCCAATGCTCCACCTTCAACGGAAACAGATTCAGGTAACGAATAGACATTTGAAGTTCTACTTACCATAAATTCTGCGAAACCACCCCCAGCATGACGAAGATTAGCACAAATGTTATAGTATCCGTTGTAGCATTCTGGACAATTGTTACAAGGAGAAATAGGTTCAACGGCAACTCGATCTCCGGACTTATAATCAGATACATCTTTACCAATGTCAATTATATGACCAGTTAACTCATGACCACCTATTCGAGGTGATTGCGGTTTATCGGGTTGATGGTGATATCCGTGAAGATCACTTCCACAAATACCTGCTGCATCTACTTTCACCAATACCTGTTCATTTTCAGGTATTGGGTCAGGTACAGTCTCAACTCGTATATCTTTTCCACCATAAAATTGTGCTGCTTTCATTATCATCTCCACTATGCAATTAGGATTTAAAAATAACACAGTCAGAAGTACATGTCAATTGGTATTGATGATAGATAATTATTGTTATTATCAAGTCATACCTACAGGATATTTCATACTAACATAGAATACAGAAATAGTATGAATGTCAAACAAAAATGAACAATTAATACAATTACTGATTTGCTTTTATATACTTCCAACCATCAACAAATACAGGAAATCCTCGGATAAGACACACAGCTACTGTGGCATATGCGAAGATAACCGTAACAATGGAAAGTGTTGGAAGAATAGGTATATTGGGATGATATTGTCTAAGAAAGGTCAAGGAAGGTAGGAGAACGAAAGTGAGTAATTTTATTCCCCCATAAAATCCGCGTGAGAATCTGGAACTTGTCAAAGCCCGAGTCCATGGAATTGTCATCATTTCAAAGGGAGTTTTGTCATCTTGCATCGCCATACTTCGGACACTATCAGTCAGTAATCCGCGCGTTATCACTATAATCGGCATCCAATATGGAATTATATCAGTAACCACTGAAAAATAAATCCAGAATACTATCTCAATTATCCTGTCTGCCGCGATATCAAATACAGCCCCAAAAGCAGATGTTTCGTTTCGTTTACGTGCGACTATACCATCTACTGAATCAAGATAAAAAATAATTATGATGGTTACAATACAAACGATATCAATGTAAGCATGCTGATTGAAAACAGCGATGACAACGAATGTTATCAATAGACGGAAAAGGGTAATTGCGTTTGCTGCCACGATGTTTATCTCCAATTGAGTTTCAGCACAAATTATCTGATAAAGTAAAATTGACTTACAAACGATAATACTGTGGAAGTAATAGACAAATTATGTCAATAGACATTCCTCATACGAATTGTAACAGAATTACTTTTGAATAGCAAGGTCATTTTCACTCAATGATAACCTCTACTTGCAGACATGGAAATTCCTTGATTGCAAAGGATAATTAGGATAGAATCTATTGAATAATATAGTTTTGAGGAGATGATAATGCGAACAGTTAAATTAGGTTTAATAGGTGCTGGTGGTATTTCAGGAGCACATTGTAGGACACTTGCAGAAATCGAAGGGGCAGAAATTATTGCGGTAGCAGATTTAGTTCCATCAAATTTAGAAAGAGCTAAGGAAAATTGGGGTATAAAACACACTTTTGAAGATTATAATGAAATGTTGAAAATGGACGAAATCGAGGCAGTGTATGTATGTACTCCAACAGGTGTCCATGCGGCACCATCTGTTGCCTCATTAAATGCTGGTAAGCACGTGTTCTGTGAAAAACCGATGGAAGCCACACTTAAGGGCGCAGAGGCCATGTGGCGTGCTTCTGTGGAAAACGATAGAATCCTGATGATAGGTCTAAAACTTCGTTATTCACCACAAGTAATCAAAGCAAAAGAAATTGTGGATGCGGGAACTCTTGGGGACATCTATTATGCCGAAACAGTCGCAGATCGTCGACGAGGAAACCCTGGAGGTAGTTTTATTCGTAAAGCAACTGCAGGACTGGGGGCATCAGCAGACATAGGCGTTTATGCCCTTGATACTGCGCTGTATTTAATGGGACATCCTAAACCTGTAGCAGTCTCAGGAATTACCTCTAACTATTTAAGTCTTCATAACACTTGGAATGAGTCCCTCAAACAAACTGAAGTAGAAGATTTCGGAGTTGGATGGGTAGTTTTTGATAATGGTGCACGCTTAGTATTCAAAACCTGTTGGTGTATGAATATGGATTCTTTGGGTGGGACGATTTTTCTTGGTAAAAAAGCGGGATTACGAATCGGGATTGGTGAAGTCCGTGGTCCGCAAGATGGTGTTCGTGTTTACGGTGATAAAGATGGTGAAATCAATGATAAGACTTATACTGAGTTTGAATCGGTAAGTGTGTTCCATGAAGAAGATAGTGCATTTATTGATGCTGTTAGAGAAGGTAAACCTTCACCAATAGATCCTTATGAAATTATGTTGACAAACGTAATTATACAAGGTGTTATTGATTCTTCAGAAGCAGGTGGACGCGAAGTAGAAGTAACAGTACCATCACTATAGTTAATTAATTATTCCTATCCAATTGGATTTGAAACCTACTGATAATAGTGAAATTTGTATTAATTTACATTTGATAATTGATGAATATACAAAACTTTCCAAACATAGTTTTTATCATGGCAGACGATATGGGTTATGGTGACGTTGGATGCTATAATTCAGATTCAAAAATTCCGACCCCGAATATGGACCAACTTGCCCAAGAAGGAATCCGCTGTACCGATGCCCATTCCCCATCAGCTGTCTGCACACCGACCCGTTATGGTGTGTTAACAGGCAGATATTGTTGGCGAAGTCGATTGAAACGGGGTGTGCTTTACGGATACGAACCCTCTCTCATCCAACCCGAACGATTAACTGTAGCCGGTTTACTAAAAGATGTAGGGTACAATACAGCGTGTGTTGGTAAATGGCATTTAGGGCTTGGATTCTCGACAAAGTCTGGTTACAACTATGATTTTGATGCTCCGCTGCCATGGGGGAATGCGAAACGTGAATTGGAGGATAATATAGATTTCACTGCCCCAGTGACCGGGGGTCCAACTAAACTTGGTTTTGATTATTTCTATGGTACCTCTGGATGTCCAACCTGTCAACCTCCGTACGGATTTATTGAACAGGATACATTTGTTGAAATTCCGAGTGAATATCGTGAAAAGCCTGATTTTACTGGGCGTGCAGGGATGACAGCCCCAAGTTGGCAACATAAAGATGCGGATCCGAAAATTTCACAGAAAGCTGTAGAATATATAGAATCTCAATCCGAGTTAGATGATCCTTTTTTCCTCTATCTTACCCCTTCCGCTCCACATGAACCCTGCACTGAAGAGGTAGTACCAGAATTTGCACGGAGAAAGAGCGATGCCGGTCCTCGTGGCGATCTGGTCTGGTTAGTAGACTGGATGGTGGGAGAGGTGATGCAGGCTTTGGATAGGACTGGTAAAACTGATAATACTTTGATTTTTGTTACGAGTGACAATGGTGCATTACCGGGTGATCGAATTCAAGGAGATAATAGTGCTATGCCATACAATCTGTATAATCACAAATCTTGTGGAGATTGGCGTGGATATAAAGCCCATATATGGGAAGGTGGACATCGTGAACCCTTAATCGCAAGATGGCCCGGTGTAATTCAACCTAACACTATAACTGATGCATTGATTTGTCTGACAGACCTAATGTCTACTTGTGCAGCCATAGTTGAAACCGATGTACCCAATGATGCTGGACAAGATAGTTGTAATATTTTACCAGTTCTATTAGGTGAAGAAACGGGATACGCCTGTCGAGAGGCAATCGTCCATCATTCCAGTGCAGGTGTATTTTCTATCCGACATAGAGAGTGGAAATTGATTCTGGAAACAGAAGGTTCCGGAGGGTGGCCTCCTCCATCAGACAGAGGACCGAAGCCAGGGACGCCAGGACAGTTGTATCATATTTTTGATGACCCATCTGAAACAAACAATTTGTGGGAAACACACCCTGAAATTGTAGAACAGTTAACGTTATTACTTGATAAATTTAAAACTCAAGGACACAGTAGAATATAAAGGGAACGAATTATGGATAGAACTGATTCACTTTTTCGCATAAATGAACCTACTCAGTCAGATATTGATTCATTTCATAATGATGGGTATATCGCTTATCCAGATATTTTTACCGATGAGGGTAGAGAAGGGTTAATTGAAGAGGTTACACAACAGTTTGAACCTACACGTTCATATATTGAGACGTTGAATAACGGTGCTACTCAGGATAGAGCGTATTTTATTCGTCCATGGAACGACCGTCGTGAATATAGTGATCGGCTTATTGATGATCCCTTTATTACGACATTAATACGTGCGACCATCGGTGATGCATATCATTTTTGTCATTCTGCTCTCAACATCGCTCCCCGTGGGATCGGTCCAATTGGATTCCACCAGGACCATCACCACTGGAAGCATGAGAATCCTATTAACCTCGCGGAGCGAAATAATTACTATATACAGATACTGTATTACCCGAACGGCTTCACACGTGGAGATCGGAATCTCAAAGTTATATCGGGCAGCCACAAGGTCGCGCCGACGAAAGAGGCAACTCCTGAACGGATGCTCGCGGGCGAGTTTGATGAAGAAGCTGGACGGACATTGGAAGAAAGACGTCTTGATTTACCCCCCGGTAGTATGGTCTATATTGATGCTCGCATCTTCCATGCTGTTGAGGCAAAACCTGTGGACTCTCCGCAACTTTATCGCATCTTTGTAATAGACATCTTTAAAGAAGCTGGACCCCCGCATCGCTACACGCAGGAGATCCCTGAGGAATGGATGGCGCAGGCGACACCGTTGCGTCAGCAGTTATTTGATCGCGAGGCGTATACAGAGGGATGTTGGCACTAAAATAGTAAATCACTGCAAAAGGGAGTAGGAATGAGCACACCAGATCGTCCGAATATTCTTTGGATTTCGTTAGAGGATACGACCCCACGTTTCGGTTGTTACGGAGACCCAATTGCACGCACACCGAATATTGATCGGTTTGCATCCGGTGGCTGTAGGTTTCCGAATGCGTTTTCGACTGCTGGTGTCTGTGCACCCAGCCGTTCCGCAATCATTACCGGGATGTATCAAACCTCTATTGGTACACACCATATGCGGACAGCACATACAAATAAACATACTCCAGATATGCCTACACCCTATTCGGCTGTACCTCCGCCTTATGTGAAAACATTTACAGAATACCTTAGAGGTGCAGGTTATTATTGTAGCAATAATAGTAAGACAGATTACCAGTTCACTCCACCTGTAACTGCATGGGATGACTGTAGCAACAAAGGTCATTGGCGGAATCGTGAAAGTGGTCAGCCTTTCTTCTCTGTTTTCAACCCAACTGTTACCCATGAAAGTGGAATGTGGGAACGTAACGAAAGACCTTTGATAACCAATCCAGATGATGTTGAATTACCTCCATACTTGCCGGATACACGAAAATCCCGTGAAGCGTTGGCACGACACTATGATAATCTTGCAATAGCGGATGCACGTGTCGGTGAACTTTTGGATGAATTAGACGAAGATGGTCTTACAGAAAATACTATTGTATTCTTGTGGAGTGACCATGGAGAAGGACTCCCACGTGGTAAAAGATGGCCTTATGATGCTGGAATTCGAATTCCTTTGATCGTTCGATGGAATGGTGAAGTAAGTGCTGGTAGTGTCAATGAACAATTAGTCAGTTTAATTGACCTTGGACCTACAGTTCTATCGTTATGTGGAGTGGAAGCACCACAACATTTACAAGGACAACCATTTCTGGGACCAGATAAGGATGAACGGGATTATATCTTTGCTACAAGGGATCGGTATGATGAATCCTATGATATGATTCGTGCTGTACGCGATAAAAAGTATAAATATATAAGAAATTACTATCCTGAAAAACCGTATCTGCTTTGGATTCCTTACCGAAATCGTCATCCAATTATGCAGGAAATGTGGCGACTATATGCTGAAGACAAACTGGAGGGAGACCAAACTGTAATGTTCCAATATCCCCGTCCTACTGAAGAACTATATGATGTGGAAAATGACAAATATGAACTGAATAATTTGGTAGAAGATGCGTCACATACAACTATACTTGACAGGATGCGTAACACCCTTGCAGAATGGCAATCTAACTATGGTGATTTGGGGAGTGTTTCTGAAGAACAGATGGTTTCACAATGGTATCCTAACGGAATTCAACCACAAACTGCATCTCCTATTTTTATACCGATAAACGCAACCAACCTTGGTAGGGAAGCTACTCAAGAGTCTGGGGAGTGGGATGCCCCACTGCTTTTACAATTACATTGTTCCACGCAGGGTGCCTCAATAGCTTATACTACTGAGAATGGAGATGACGTAAGATGGAAGTTGTATACCGAACCATTACGTTTACCTAAAGGTGAAACCACTGTTAGAACAAAAGCAATACGAATAGGGTATAAAGAGAGTGAAGAGAATTCACTGTCTTTTACAGTTATATAAAGAATCTACCGTTATTTCGATAAAATATAATAGTAATATTTCTATAAATTTATCAATTTTCATATAAGGAGAATACATCCTAATGGCTCAAGAGAAGAATGAGAAATACTATGTATACGTAGGCACTTACACACATGGAGATAGTGAAGGAATTTATGTGTATGAATTAGATAATCAGACTGGTGCTTTAGAATATTCCAGTAAGATTACAGGAGTAGATAATCCTTCATTTTTGGATATTCATCCCAGTGGTCGTTATCTATTCTCAGTGAATGAGATTGGAGATTATGAAGGTAAAGCAAGTGGTGCCGTTACAGCATTTTACATTCATGATAATACGGGAGAGTTAAGCTTCCTCAACCAACAAGCAACAGGTGGTGGAGCTCCGTGTCATGTGAGTGTAGATGATACTGGTAAATATCTACTTGTTGCAAACTATGGTGGTGGTAGTGTAGCTGCTTTTCCTATCGGAAAAGATGGAAGATTAGATCAAGCTTCCAGTTTTGTTCAACATCAAGGTTCCAGTGTGAATGAAAGTCGCCAATCGGGACCACATGCCCATGCGATTATGATTGATGGTAGCAATCAATATGCTTTTTCTCCTGATCTTGGTCTTGATAAGATACTCATATATAAGATAGATTTAGACAGTGGAAAACTGATACCTAATGAACAACCTTGGGTACGTGTTCATCCGGGGGCAGGTCCACGCCATCTTGATTTTCATCCAAATGGCAATTTTGCGTATGTAATTAATGAATTAGATTCAACTTTTACAGCATTCCTATATGATGAAGAAACAGGATCCCTCACAGAAATCCAAACACTTTCCACACTTCCAGAAGACTTTGACGGCACAAGCCATTGTGCTGATATTCACGTCCATCCATCGGGTAAGTACTTATATGGGTCAAACCGTGGACATGATAGTATTGCTATTTGTGCGATTGATAATGATAGTGGTATGTTGGATTTCATCGGATGTGAATCTACACGGGGACAGACACCACGAAATTTCGGACTAAATCCCGATGGAACCCTTCTCTTGGCTGCGAATCAACAGACAAACAACATAGTTTCATTTGCGGTTGATGTTGAAACGGGTCAGTTAACTGACACAGGTAATGAAACTGAAGTTCCATCACCTGTTTGCTTAAAAATGCATCCAATCAGTTAGTATACACATTTGGTTTGTGTAGCAGTCCCAATCAAAAGTTTGATTGAAAGTAGATACAGATTCCAATCTCAGTATCTGTATCTACTTTCTAATCTTACTCATTTTTTGTCTGCTAATAACTTTTGCATTTTTGCAATTTCTCTTCCAAGTTCATTGTATAAAGAAATAATTTGCTTAAGTTGAGTATTTATCCCTGTTGGTTCAGTAGATTTCGTAGAAACATTTTTTTGTTTTTTAGGTTTCTTTTGTTCAGGTGGCTGGTTTTTCCTCGTCCAGGCTGACAGACATTTCTTGATACTGAAAGTTTCCTCTGAGTCATCATCACGGACGATACAAAATGCCCGAGCTCCTGCTTGCGCATGTTTCCCAACTTTAATATACTGTACCTGCTTCCCATCAATTTTATCTTCTGCTTCAGGATGGCACATGAAGAGTTCAAGAAGCATTTGGCTATCTTCTTCTGGCAGGGATTCATCAATTGGGGCAGTATTTAGAATTTCAAAAACAAACTCCCGTAAATGGTCAGTTGTTTCGAATGTCTTTCCAGAAATTTCTACCATTATAAATCTCCTTTGATTGATAGTGTCATTAATATTAGACTATAGTAGATTGTGGAATTAATTTTACTCTCAGTTCCAGTGCGGGAAACCGTATCTACTATGAAAAGAAAGTGTCTATTTATCTACAAAATATACTATAAATACATTGTCGTAAGTGTTGTTTCACTCATCATATATATATAATCGAATCGGATAATTAGCATAGAATCAGAATATGCATTTCCTCAGAACACCGAAACTATTGAGATCAGAAGTTGACATCTGCCAATTATCTCTTCTGTCTACGTTGCCTACGATGTTCTTGTAGTTTATCCCAAGAATAAATAAAACAACGTTCTGCCCAATCTTGATATATACCATCCAATTCCTGTACCATTTGTGGGTGTTTGTCAGCAAGATTGTTTATCTCAGTGCGTTCATCTTGCAGATTGTAAAGTTCCCATTCTCCTGGGAATCGGCAGACCAATTTCCAATCATCTCGACGAACAGCACAATTCCCTTCGTGTTCCCACAGTAGGATTTCTTTTCCATTATCTTTTCCATCAAAAATAGGTAATAGACTTGTACCTTCTAAAGGTAAAATTTGTTTCCCATCATGCTCTTCTGGATAGGCTGCTCCTGATACCTCAAGACAGGTAGCCATAATGTCAGGAAGTTGTCCGGGTTGATGTCGTAACTCACCTACATTCTTAATAGCATCAGGCCAATGTACAATTAATGGAGTTGCGATTCCACCTTCATGTACCCAATGCTTATATAGTCGGAAAGGTGTATTTGATAGATTTGCCCAAGGCACACCATAACTCTGATATGTAGTTTCGGGACCAGGCATAATACTTGGATCATTCCCACGGTAGACAGGTTTACCATCAGACGTTGTTTCTGTGCTGATAAGTGATCCGCTATCGCGTTTTGCTGGAGGACCACCCAGTTCCTCTGCACATCCTCCATTATCAGCCAAGAACATAATCAGAGTATTGTCTAATTCCCCTGTTTCTTCAAGTGCGTTGATGATTCGTCCGATTCCAGCATCCATTCGAGTGATTTGTGCTGCGTACACTTCCATTCGACGTTGGTTCCACTCTTTATATTCAGCATCTTCCCAAGGTAGTTGTGATGCATCACGATCGGTCAGTCTCCATGATTCATCCAATAACTTGATTTCCCGCATTCGCGATAGACGTTCTTGGCGTAATTCATCCCAACCTGCTGCGAAACGTCCATTGTATGGAGAGATATCCTCTTCATGAGCATGTAGAGGCCAATGGGGTGCAGTGTATGCGACATAAGTAAAAAATGGGTCATCGGCTTTCTGATGATGATGTTCGTGGATATACTTAACAGCTTCATCACTCACTGCATCAGTGAAGAAGTATCCTTCCGGCAGGTCCTCACTATCCAACTGTGTGTTGTCCCTTGTGAGTGTTCTGGGTTTCCAGAAATTCGCAGCCCCAGTGATAATTCCATAGAATTCATCGAATCCGCGTTGGCAGGGCCAACTATGTTTGGGACCATCTGGACCGGTGTGTCTGGAGATATGCCATTTTCCGCTCATATATGTCCCGTAACCTTCCGGACGGAGTGCATCTGCAATTGTGATACAACGATCATTTAGATCACCTCTATAACCTTCTAAACCGTCGTCTCCCATCATATGTCCAACACCAGTCTGATGTGGATGAAGTCCTGTAAGCATGGAGGCACGGGAAGGACAACACCTTGCTGTATTATAGAATTGTGTAAAACGAAGACCACCGGAAGCAAGTTTGTCAAGGTTTGGGGTGTTGACTTCCCCACCGTAACAACCCAGATCAGAAAAACCCATATCGTCATTTAAAATTAGAACGATATTCGGTTTTTGATTTTCACTCATAAGTTAATCCTTCTTTAATTTAGAAATTATAATCATAGTTGCCACCTATAATGTATAACAGTTAACTATAGGACTCATAAAAACAAATAATTTTCTACAGACATTCCGTGCATACAGGACTCAATTTTAAGAACATATTACATCAATCTAACAATCAATACCTTGCCAAAATACTTTAATAAAACTGAGTGTTTGTCTTAAAGTTATCACAGTTAACCATAACTCAAAATGGACTAACATCTATGTCAGAAATTATAGCACTGTTACTGTTCTTAGTCCATGTTTATCCACAACTACGATCCGACAGTTATGTCAAGTTGTATTAATCCTGCTTGCGATGACAGGTCGGGGTACAATGTTAAATATCTCCCGTTGGACATTAAAAGAAGGTAGCTACCGAGCGATACAACGTTTCTATAACACGATTCTGTCTTGGTATATGATTGTTGGCTCTTTCAATAACTATTTGTTTAATCCTGAAAGTGACTATCACCGCAGACGAAATCATCATATCAAAATCGGTACAAGAGACTTATGGTTTAGATCGTTTCTTTTCCTGATTGTATGGGAAAGCGATCCCGGTTTTATCGGTGCTATTCATCCCACACAGCCAGAACTAAATCCAAGATAATTGGCGAAGGTATTGTAATGGTAGGAATGGATTGTTAGTTAGAGAACAGTGAGATGTGTTGATACTTATTTTGGTATCCGACGTACCCATAACATCAGTGCTACATTCATTCCACCAATAAACCCAAAAACATAGGATTGGATACCTGTTAATTGTACAGTTGATTTAATCAATAGAATTCCAGTTACCGGTAGTCCAAGAGCAAAACAGGTAAAATATGTCAGAGTTTTTGCACCTTTTGCTTGCCAGAATATAATCTCACGTCTCAATACTTGTAGATACGACCTATCCCATAATCTTGATGTCCACTTTCCTTGCATAAAACCGAGTACAATACCAAATCCATATCCAAAACTTGACCAACGTAAATCTATTTGAGGATCCTTGGAAATATATGCTACCCATAACACCTGACCTACTAAAGTCAAAATGATAAATACCCAAAAGACAGGTAGTTTCATATAGAAAGGGAGTAATCGTCTGTTGAGCTGTTCACTCATAAAAAGTCGCTTTTGCATAATCAATTGCGTTTTTGAATAATACCAAACCATCACCTTCTTCTGGAAGGTCCTCTCTTGTCCATCGTGGGTGATTCCATTTTGTAAGAAATCGCTCTGGATGTGGCATCAAACCGAATATTCTACCTGTTTTATCACAAATACCTGCAATATTGAAATCAGACCCATTTGGATTATATGGATACTCAATGTTGTCTGACGAAGGGAGTGAACCATTAGTATATCGAAATACAACTTGTTTATTGTCAACTAATTCGTCTAATACCTCTTGGTGGGCAGTAAATCGTCCTTCGGCATGGGCAACTGGGAGATAGAGATTTGGTTTAATACCTTTGGTGAAGACACATTGACTCTCTTCCGTTTTAAGATCAACCCAGCGACATTCAAATTTTGTTGATGTATTCATTGCCAATGTAGCACGTTGTGGGACATCTGTATTTGTTGTAGTCTTTTCTTTTGATAATCCTGGCAATAATCCTGTCCTAACAAGTACTTGAAATCCGTTACATATTCCAATTATCAGTTTATTTTCAGCAACAAATTCTTCTAAGACTTCACTCAGTTTATGTCTCATCTCAATTGCGAGTAGTATCCCTGCTGCAATGTCATCACCGTATGAAAATCCACCTGGAATTGCAAGAATATGATAGTCTGAGAGATTTACCTTACCTGAAATAAGGTTCTGTATATGGACTAAATCTGTATGTCCACCTGCCAGTTTAAAGGCTACATCTGTTTTCAGAATCACAGTTTGTTCCTGCTGTTCGAAGAATAAGTACTTTTGGTTTCAATCTCTTTCTCCTATACTTATTAGAACACATTTCTACCTAAATAGTTACGAATGTAATGGTGTCTGCCATGCGGACTTAAGCTTCTCAATAGTAGTATCAACAATACGATTACTTTTTATTCCGTGTATTATAAACTCGTTAGACTCAATGGTCTTTCCGAGATAACCAATAGATACACCATTCATTTGATTTTCAAACTCGTTTTGATCTCCAGGTTCTACTTCAACAATGAATCGACTATTAGACTCAGAGAATAGTCGAAAATCATCATAGGGAATATCTTCAGCAATAGGGACATGTTCAAGACTTAATTCCATCCCAAACCCACCAGAAAAAGACATTTCAGCAGCTGCGACGCCTATTCCACCTTCAGAACAATCATGGCAAGAACGAACCAAACTCAAGTGGATCGCTCTACTCAATGACCCCATAACCTTTTTGCCTTCATCAGGACGAACTTTAGGTGCACTATTACCTATATAATCATGTATTCCGAAGTAGTGTGAACCACCTAATTCAGAATATGTGTTACCTACAACATATATGAGATTCGCGGCAGATTTTACATCCATAGTAATGGCACAATTTACATCAGGTATTACACAGATCCCCGATATTAAGAGAGTAGCAGGAATTGCCCTTTGTTCACCAGTCGTTGTGTCCCTATATTCGTTATATAGACTGTCTTTACCAGAAATAAAAGGTGTTTCATAGGCAGTAGCAATGTCATAACATGCTTTTGCTGCTCTAACTAATTCACCAAGTCTATCCGGTTTATCTGGATTTCCCCAACAGAAATTGTCCAATAAAGCAGTTTTCTCAAGTGATCCTCCAACTGCAATTATATTCCGTAAGGTTTCATCTATTGCCCCTGCGGCACTATGGTATGGATCAACATCACTATATCTCGGATTAATACCATTTGCAACAATGACAGCTGTAGGTTTTCCTATGACTGGTGTAACAACACAGGCATCACTTGGCCCATCATTTTCTATTCCAACAAGTGGTTTGATGACAACCCCACCTTGTACTTCATGGTCATACTGACGGATCACAGATTCTTTACTGGCAATATTTGGACTGGCAAGAAGATGTAATAGGTCATCGGAATAATGATCGGTATCGTTATCACGTGATGGCATCTCAGTGTGTTGTGGTGGTTGCCATACAGCCTGCTTGACAATTTGGGGTAGACCTTTATGTAGAAAACCCATATCTAAGTCCCCAACTATATTGTCTTGATAAAAAACCTGTAATCTGTGTGAATCTGTAAAGTTGCCGAGTACGGTTGCTTCAACCATCTCTGAGTCACATATCTTCATAAGTTCATCAAGATTTTCAGGTGGTACAGCTATTACCATTCGTTCCTGTGCTTCCGATAACCAGATCTCCCATGGAGCTAATCCATCATATTTTAAGGGTATATTCTCTAAATGTACCTCCGCACCGGTGTCCTCCCCCATCTCACCTACTGCCGAAGAAAACCCACCTGCTCCACAATCGGTGATTGATCGATATAGATTTTGGTCACGTGCTTGTAATAATGCATCAACAATCTTCTTTTCCATAATGGGGTTGCCAATTTGTACAACACTTCCAAGGTTTTCGGATGTATCATCTAATTCAGCCGATGAGAATGTAGCACCATGGATTCCATCACGTCCTGTCCGTCCCCCAATAGCAACTATGAGGTCCCCAGGTTCAACCGATTTATCACATCTATCTCTGGGAATTAATCCTACATTTCCACAGAAAACAAGTGGGTTAGCCGTATATCTTGAATCAAACAGTATTGCTCCATTGGCAGTTGGTATCCCCATACGATTTCCATAATCTCGTACACCAGAAACAACTCCTTTAAATACTCGTTTCGGATGTAATGTGCCTTTTGGTAAATCTTCATACGCCATATCGGGTAAGCCAAAACAGAAGACATCTGTATTTAATATAGGTTTTGCACCAAGTCCAGTTCCTAATGAATCCCTTATGACTCCTCCAATACCTGTACCTGCTCCCCCATAAGGTTCAATTGCAGATGGATGGTTGTGAGTTTCTACTTTAAACACCAGGTTATTTTCTTCATCGAATTCTATTATCCCAGCATTATCTGAAAAGACAGATACACACCACGGTTTATTTATTTTTTCTGTTGCACGTTGTATGTAGGTTGGGAATAGTCCTTCAATACGTTCAGTATTTTTCTCTGGTTCGGAGTATTCAATGATACATTTAAAGGTCTTATGAACACAATGTTCTGACCAAGTCTGTGCTATTGTCTCAAGTTCTACATCTGTAGGATTACGTTGTAATGACCTAAAATGTGCTTGAATGGTCTGCATCTCTTTTAGGTTTAAGGACAATGTGCCTTCTCGGCTGATACGTATGAGTTCATCATCAGATGCCTTGAGGATCTCTATTTCTTTAACCGTATTTGACATTAATTTCTCCACTATTTAATCGTCGTCTTTTTGATGAGATTTTGCTGCAAATCATTTAGATTGTCATTAGACATTATAACGATTTAAGTACGCGTTATGTCACTTAACCATGACCTACGCAAATTGAGCAGAAACGGATCATATTTTACGCAAAAGAGTCTTGCTGGGAGAGTATTTCGTTTTTTTTTACCCTCTAAATCCCCGTATCAGGGGTACTTTAAGAGGGAATTCGTGTGTCCTATAAACTATTATAATGTCTATTTTATTACAATCTTGGTTTAGACAGGGCAGGAATTTCTGATGGTAGGACACACTTGCCCTCCTTATTCATTCAACCACATCAAAGCAAAGATATGAACTCATATTTAGTGAGTAGGCAGTCAACTGCACTCAATTTATCAATTGTTGTTTTTATAGCCTGTTCTGATTGGTCTATGCCTATCCACCTTCTATTTAACAGATGTGCAGATTTCAGAGTTGTTCCTGAACCACAAAAACAATCCAAAACCACACTTTCAGGATTAGAGGAAGTTCTAATAATTCTGTCTAACAGGTCTGGATTTTTTTCCGTTGGATATGTTGGGGATTGCGGGTCTTTATACTCCCAAATATCTTGAACCCTTTTACCTATCTGTTCATCCGCAAAGATTATTTTTCTAGGGTTTCCCCTTGATGACCACTCTATCAGACCCGCCTCATCCCATTTTTCTAAAGTCTGTACATCTGTTCGCCAATGCCGTCCCTTCGGAGGAGATAATCCTTTGAATGTTTTGCTTGTTTCACCATTTTCAGTTTCTCCCGGCGCATGAATCGGCACTGTAGTATACCTTCTTCCTTTTTTGACTTTAGGAAATAATCGCTCTAAATCTTCTGGCGTATACGGCTCTTTCGGTTCATTCCATATAGGTTTTGAAGATTTAGAATAGAATAAGATCAAGTCTTTTATATTTCCGTATCCTGTTCGCTTGAAATTTTTGGGGTTACACTTTATCCTGGTGATGTCATTTCTGAAATTATTCATTCCAAATACTTCATCCATCATAACCTTTACATAATGCCCAACTTTGTAGTCAATATGCAAATAAATAGAACCTTCATCTGACAGCAGTTCTTTGAGCAACAGTAATCTATCTCTTAAAAACTCAATAAATTGTTTTCCGGTCAATCTGTCTGAATAAGCAACATCACCTTTTCGGGAACTGCTTATCGTAGATGCTCTTTCATCTGTAATTGTAAAATGACTATTGGTGGCAAAGGGAGGATCTATATAGACCAAATCAATCCTTTCCTTTAGATCTCTTTCATTCAGAAGATATTCAAGTCCTTTGATGTTGTCGCCTTCTATAATCAAATTCTGCATTTGATAACCCTTTAGAGTTGAAATAAAAACTCTCTTAAAACCAATGCACTCATGATGTTATACTGGGTTAATTCTTGGGTAATCGCACGATACATTTTTGAACGACCTCTGATATAGAGAACTCCATCTAAAATGGCAACTGAAACAGCGTTGACTTCCGTTTCGACAACACCTATCGCATCATTAAATTGCGCGTTTTGATGCCCTCCGATGTCGGTTAAAAATTTGGCTTCGCCGATTACATATTTACCGTTAAATCTTGCGAGAAAATCTAATCCTTTGTTACGCGTGTAGTTCAATTGTTCTCTAGCAAATTCCATCATTTGAGCGTCGCTTGCATCCAAGACAGCATTATCGTCTGACGCAAGAAAATCTTCAAGAGAAATGGGTTGAACACCCAATACCCCTTTGTTTAACCAGCGTCTAAATAAGGGACCAATTTGCCTATTTGTTTTCTTTCGGTTCAGAGGAACGTTCGTAAATTTTCTTTAATCCCATTTCATAAAGTCTACCACATAATCTATCAACTGTATTTGGGTTTTTCCTTATTGCACTCTCGTCCTTTTTCAGATACGCAACATAGGAATCTTTTATTGGGAACAAGTCTAATTTGAGCAATGCCTTTAACAGCGCGGTATTGTCTTTTTCCTGAAATGACTGCTCTACTTGTTCCCATAAATCTTCATCAATATCTCGAATTCCTTCGGGAATTGTTGGATAAACGCTAAACAATTCATCAAGATAGTTTCTCTGATTGGCAAACTCAATGCTTAGCTGCGTCCAACGATTCATAGTTTTCCCTTTTCTTTTCAACCTTTTCTTTATAATCAAAAAGTTAAGAGTTGTACTGCCATCGGAAATTTAAACCACTCTCTAAACCAAGATTGTGCTAAAATATCCAACTACTTGAATGGAATCTCCTATGGCAGTAGAAGGTATCGCATATAACTTGTAGATTGGGTTGAAAGAATGCTACAAAACAAGTGAAGGGAGAAAATCAATTTCACAGTTCATCGAAACCTGTCAATCCCCAAATTGCGAGTGAAACGCAACGTTCTTTTGTTTATAGAGCCGCCTGCTTGTCGAGGTTCGCAATCGCTGGGTTGCCGGAACAAAACATCAACGGACCGTATTTTCCGTAGAAATGAGAGAAAACTGAACTTTTACTTCTCAACCTGAGAGAAACACCCAAGCAAAACACCTACATCTATTTTCACACACGGACTCTAAAGAAATTTCCAAACTATAGCATAGATAGTCTAAGCAATATTAAAAATAACTTATCAATTTTCCGATTTTCCAGCAGGCACTGAACCCATAAGGGTTTTTTGTTGTGTGTTTCTTCAAGGGTTTCCCGCCCGTCATCGACGCACAATGTGCTTAATTTAATAACGACACTTGTTTAAGAGATTTAATGCTAATAGGACTTACGCATTTCCCCTTAAAGTTCACCTGATAAGGGATTTAGCGGGTTAAATAAAATGAAATAACAACTTTTCAGTAAAATAGATACTTTCTCTGTTCAATTTGCCTAAATCCTTTTCTAATTTATTCCTTAAATGAAGCCGTTACCCGCGGTATACTCTCTTCACAAGCGAACCGTTCAATGCTGGATGCACCTACAAAACCCACAGTATCAGTATTATCATTGATATACTTTGCTTCTGGGGCTTTTGAGATTGGTCCTCCATGTGCCAGACAGATTACATCTGGATTCTGTGATTGTGCTGCATCACAGATTTCCTGAACTTTCACTGCTGCATCTTCGAGAGTAAATGCGGTTTCTGCTCCAATTGTTCCACCGATTGTTGTTCCCATATGTGCGATTATAACATCCGCGCCGACTTTTGCCATATTCTCTGATTCTTCAGGATTAAAGACATAAACTATGGTGAATAAATCCATATCATGAGCAATACCTATTGTCTCAACTTCCTTATAGAAACCCATACCAGTTTCTTCAAGAGTGATTCGAAATGTACCGTCAATCACACCAACTGTAGGGAAGTTATTTACACCGTCAAATCCTACATCTCTAACCTGTTTCAAAAAGTTGCTCATACGACGAGTTGGGTCTGTTCCATTTACACCAGCGATTACAGGTGTTTCGTTCACAACAGGTAATACCTCTCGCTCACCCATCTGCATCACAATAGCATTTGCATCCCCATAAGCAAGGAGTCCTGCACATGAACCAAAACCGGACATACGGTATCGTCCAGAATTATATATAACAATTAGATCTGCCCCACCTTTTTCAGCGAATTTTGCAGTAATACCTGTACCTGCTCCTACAGCAAGTAGGGTATTTCCAGAGTCTAATTCTGTCCGTAGTCTTGCCAACACCTCAGTCCTTGTATAATCTGGCATCAAAATTGTCCTTTCATAAAATGGGATATGAATAAGTTTGATTGTAATTCAAAGTGAATTATTCTTCGTCCTTAGGTTTAGCTTGAAGCCGTGCTGCTTCTCCAGGATTACCAATATGCATTGTATTGTATGCTTGATCAGAACTCTTAAAGGGACCTATCCCATTATGTCCGTGCCAATCACCTTGGTTCATAATTGGGTTTGGTAGACCTGTTTCTTCTTTCCTTTTCTCAATCCATCTGTGCATTCTGGTTTCAAGTACATTGACGATATCTGGATGTGAATCTGCCAGATTTTCATTTTCATCTGGATCTTGAATTAGATTATATAATTCAACGGGAGGTTTGTAGTGAAAATCTGGTTCAAGTGCAACTATTAACTTCCATTCGGGTGTACGCCATCCGTGCTTTCGCATCCAAGTACATTCAGTAATGTAGAATTCACTCTCGTATGATGTAATTTCTCCATTTATTAATTGCAAGAGACTATCTCCATCGAAATCTATATCTGTTTCAATATCAGCTAACTCAAGAAGTGTTGGAACAAGATCTTTATGCTGATTATAACCTGAGACCCGTTTTCCAGCAGGAATTCGTCCTGGATATCTAATTATCAAAGGGACGTGAAGAGTTACATCATATAGTCCATGATGGTCAAACCAACATTCGTGATCATAGAGTGTTTCACCATGATCACCATTTATAACAACGATGGTTTCATCCATAACCCCATGGGTTTCAAGAGCGTTAAAGAGTGTTTGTATACAAGCATCCATATAAGCAATAGCACCATCATATTGTGCGATGACATAATCTTTATCAGTGATTCCTACAGGCATCCAAGATGCAAAGTAGTCGCAGAAAGGTTTAAATGACATCACAGGTTCCATAGATGTATTACTGGGGTCACATTCATCCCCGTGATAGAACATTCGTTCATAAGGTGCTGGTGGTAAATAGGGTGAATGTGGGTCCATATGACGTAGAAATAGGAAAAAAGGTTTGTCATCACTCTGTTTAATTAATCGATCAAGCTCAGGAAGTGTAGTCTTATTAAGGTTTTCTGCTTTTGGACTCCGTCCACTTTCGTCTGGTCCCCATCCAGAAAATTCAAGATATGTATCGAATCCGCGTCCACTTGGATTTCCAAAACCTACACAAGTTGTATCATATCCTTCCTCTCGAAGGATTTCAGGTAGTGTTTTAATTTCCTCTCTGAGAGGTCCTTTATGTCTTAGTGCGACAACCTGTGTGCTAAAAGTGTCCATTCCTGTAAGCATAGATGCATACGCACTTGTGGTTGGTATATGTGCACTATATGTTTTTTCAAAGAGTGTTCCATCTTGTGCAAATCGATCAATATGAGGAGTGGTATGTCTATGGTATCCATAACAACTCATATGGGTTGCCAGAAGTGAATCAACACCCATCAATACGATATTTGGCTTTTTTGCCATACTTATCTCTCCTTTTCTATCCAATTACTTCATCTTTACAGTATTGATAACGAATTACTTTTCCCAATCTTTATGCCAAACAAGAGTATTCTGCTCATTGTTGTCCAGAACATCACCAATTGTAAGTGAACTGAAATAGGGTTCTGGCAGGATATTCTTCTTTCCATTAAAAGTACATCCATCTGGCATAAAGCCGCAAGTCATGGCTCTACGGTGAGAGAAAGTCATATTAGCACCTGCCCCATGTGCAACTAACCCATTATGCCATGCCATTGATCCTGCAGGACATGGTGCTGATTGGGGTGTAAGCTTTTTCCATTCAGGATAGACATCAAACAAAGCACCAATATTCTCTCCAATTCCAACATTGTCAAAACGAGCAGTCTTTTGTGTCCCTGGTAAATACCACATACAACCATTCTCAAGAGTTGCATCGTCTAATGCAACCCAGAATGAAACTGCGTGCTGTGAATCAAATGACCAATAGGGTACATCAAGATGCCATGCTGTAGGATTGCCGTTGGGGGGTTTAATTAATGCTTGATCGTGCCATATTCGCATACCGTCAACACCTGCTAATTGTGTTGCCATGCGACCAATTTTTGGATCATGTACCAACTTTCGCATTCCAGTGTGTGAATCTGAAAGTCTTAAACATTGTGTAAAAACACGTGCATAAAAATTCTTTGGATCCAGTTGGTTTGTCATATTTTCAACTGAGTTTCCAAGTCGTTCTGTTACTGCTTCATCGGTACACCTTCGCCACTCAGCTAATTCAATTTCGTCCAGAAAATTCTCAATTACCAGAAATCCATTCTCTCTATAGAATTCGATTTGTTCGGCAGTAAGTTCGTGCCGCATTTACGTATTCTCCTTTAAGAATCTACTGGGTAAATCTTACCCAGTCGTAAATCATCAGTATATAATTATCTTATCACTTTCAGTTGAAATAGACAAGTGAAAAGAGTGTTACAAATAGTATTAATTGCACCTTATGGAGTATGATTATATTCCGATTAGATCCAGATTACACTTGCACACGATTTGTAAGAAATATCGTATGCATGATTATATTGTAACGTGAGTTTGAAAAATCAGATTTTTATGTTTGAATCAACGGTATGAATGCTATTTAGCATTCCCGTGGTTAGGAAACCGCACCTACCGGGCGTATAGAAGTAATATTTTTGAAAAATAAAGCTTATTTGCCTATTATCAAACTCACGTTATTGTAACGATTCCAGACTAAGTAATTTCCCTCAATTATTTACTATCTCTGATGCAGGATAATGTTTGTCTCCAGGAGAAACATCTGATGGGTCATTGAGTACTGCTGTATCAGGCGGTATCATAATTTGGGTGTCAGTAACTGGATCGTTTGTTTCAGATCTCCACTGTTCCAATTTTCCACGCATCTCAAGCAATACATCATTATACTCAGGATCTTCAGCAAGATTATGTGCTTCTGAGGAATCAAATACAACATCATACAAGCGTTCAGATTCCACTGGTTGATCTGTCCAACCGTTATCCATCATAAATGTCTTACTGATACTATCATCACAGTTTGGTAATGCCCACAGTTTAGCGTTATCATATCGACGGATATATTTCCATCGTTTGGTGCGGATTGCTCGTTGTGGTTCATAGCAACAGTGGTAATTTACCTCTGCATAGATAGCGTCTCTGATTTCATTCTCTTTACCACCTACAAGTGGCAAAACAGAATATCCTTGTAACCAGTCCGGTGGATCAATTTCTGCTAATTCACAGATAGTTGGGAATAGATCTATCTGACTGACCAATCCATCAATCACTTTACCGTCATCAAAACCACCGGGACCCCGTATAATTAGCATTACACCGATACCGTGATCAGTGACATGACATTTCATTCGAGGGAAAGCCAGACCGTGGTCAGTTGTACATATCACCAAAGTGTTTTCTGCGAGTCCATTATTCTCTAAAGTATCAAATACCTTCCCCATTTTCCAATCTAATCTGCGCGCTGAATCGATGTATTCTGCCATATCTTTTCTTGTATCAGGTGTATCTGGGAAGGTCGGTGGTGGTTTCACATAACGTGGATCGGTTTTCGGTTCACCGTCTGGGGGTGGATCAAAACCTTTTGCCTTCCTGTGTGTTTCTCCAAACCCGATATCTAAGAAGAAGGGAGAATTATGCTTTTCAGATAGAAATGCACATGCACGTTCTTCAGCCCCTGACTTTCCATATTCTTTTGATAAGATCCGTTGATAACCTGTATCCTCAACGTTGCGTACGACATGCTGGAATCCTGCTAATGCAGTTTCATAACCTGCACTATTTAAAGTATGAGGTATGAGATGTTCAGGAACAGGTAAACTCCATCCTCGATTTGCTAAACCACCCATGCCACAACTATGTGCCCACTGTCCAGTTAGAAGTGATGCGCGAGAAGGTGAACATGTTGGATTTGCACAGAAGGCATTTCTGAATAGGACACCTTCTTCGGCTAATTTTTGAATGTTTGGCGTAGGAATCGCGTGACCATAGGGTTGTACATATCGTCCAGTATCATGAGAATGAATATAGATTATATTTGGTTTGTTCATATTACTTCCTAATTCATAATTTTATTGCATACAAAATTTGGCACAATAGAATTTTACTGTATTGATAACTTATACTATTTCTATAAATTATTATATCATTAGGTGGTTATTATGGTAGTCATTTTTCAGGTCACAAACTGAATAAAGATTAATTATTTAATTCGGCAGTTTTGGAGAAATATTCAGTGCGGTTAGGAAACCGCACCTACCGGGTTTGGGAAAATTAGGCTTACAGAACTATTTATTTAATCCTCATAAAGTTTGTGGTACAAAAAAGAGACATTTTCAATTAGAAATGGTATTAGGTTAATTGAATATATTTCCAATATCACTGCTTTGAGAATCTTGATGAATTAATCTCCGTTAATAGATTCATCGAATGAAGTGATTCTTCCTTGTTGTATTGTGGACACTGATGTAATCCAGCAGCGAGACATCTATGAATTGCTTCCGCTTGATATATAAACCCATGTTGGTTGGGGGAAGCAGTTGCCATCCGACTGGATGTAGGAATTGGATATTCGAATTGTTGAATAGGTGACGGATATCAAGAGGCGTGGAAGATGGGAGTTCTGATCTTGTTTTCATTTAATATTAAGATAATTCTTCAGTATGAGTAATCAATAGAGTTATCTATGTTCCAACTAAAATGACAAAAACATACATTACTTCATTGAAGTAAGTATATCACAATACTCTATACATTACCAGAATCAGAATGTTTAGGGGTATGTAAAGTATTTGCCACTAACCATTACGCTGCAATAGTATGTGGATCCCAATATTTATCTCGGAAATCATTTTACAAACAATGTTACTCTTGCTTTCAATGTGAGATCGAACACCTAATTCTGTTGGATGAATGGATAATGTGAATGTAAAAAAGTGTTAATATCTATCGTTTTGAAATGATAGCACTTTCACGGAAACCTTCACGGAGCAATTTTACGAGCCCTTATCCTATAAGGGTTTATAATTTCAATTATACCAATTTTCCGTGAATCACATACGTTAACCATATTATAACTTAAGTGTGTATTATGTACTTATATGTTTTTCATCCATAGTGTATTTGGGCATAGCACTCCGCATGAAGTTAAAGAATTTATTCGGGTAATTTCCAGTTTCTTGTAGAATCCGGTGCGGTTAGGAAACCGCACTATAGGCGTCAATTTAGTGGTTTTCCCAGGCCGGTAGGTGCGATTTCCTAATCGCACCATAGGCATCAATTTAGGATACACCTTTCGCCCCGCGAATCAACGGTATGAATGACATTTAGTCATTCCCCGGGGCTTAGTGTTTTGTGTTTATTACGTTTTCTACAAACCTTTCGCCCCGCGAATCAACGGTATGAATGCCTTATGGCATTCACCGGGGCTTGGGATATTGGTGATAACCACTTCTATAGACATTCCGTCCCTACCAAATCAACGGTATGAATGCCATTTAGGCATTCCCCGGGACTCAAAACCAATAAATCATAGTCTAAATTGACGCTAATAGTGCGATTTCCTAATCGCACTGGATCCTTCGCGAAAAACTTTATGAACGCAATTGGAACAAACCCGGTTCGGTTAGGAAACCGAACCTACCGACCTGAAATTTATAGCGTACTTCTCCTTAAATTGACGCCTATGGATCAACGGTATGAATGCTATTTAGCATTCCCCGTGGTTAGGAAACCGCACCTACCAGCTCTGGGTCCAAATTACCTATTTATTTTTTTAACTTCATCTGGAGTACCAGATTGTTCCGATATTGTTTTCTATAGACATAGTACTCCGCTGGAGTACGGTATTTTTGATATAGAAAACTCCAAAAAATAGACTTATCATTAGATTCTCAGTTTCCCTGAAATAGAATTGTCAAAATTATAGTAGTGAAAAATAAGCTGTAAATCTCGAAATTCAGACTGTATGAATTGGAATTGAGATTTCATTGGTGTTAAGTAAAGTGACAATTACTTTACGCACCCCTTTTTAATGGTTTACAAATTGCAATATATATATTATCTATTAGTTTAAATTGTTACACTTTTTGTCACATGGTGTGACATTGATAAAACCTCTATCCCGTCAGTACTACACTATGTTCATAGCCACTTTTTTAAGGTTACGAGAATTCTCTAAAATGATGAATTTTGTGTCTTTTGCTTTTCCGCTAATCCATAAATTTTGGATTGTTTGAATGTAATTTATCTTCTCCATCCATTTTGACAAGACATTAGAACATACCCCATTAATCATAGATTTGGAGGATTCATTGTTCTTGCCAGGTATAATATATCGAAAATACGGACGGGGAGACCCCGTCCCTACGAAGAGGAACTGTATTAATGTGATACTCTTTAGTAAAACGAAAGAGAGTAAAATGAAAAAGTTACACTTTTCGTTACATGGTGTAACTTTGTAATATTGTTCTAATCCTTGTAGTAGACTGGGTTTATGGTTATTTTCATGAAATTTGAGAATTTTGATTTTTGTGTTCTTTTCTGGTTTTTCTGTATCTTCTGACCATTGAAGCCCATCGCTATTTTTTCTATGTTTGATTGTATTATTATATTGTAACCCGAACCTTTAGTTAACACCAGAGTGCACAAACTGGAAAGTTTGTGCTACAAAGACTATCTTCAGGACAAAATTCTGTCTATCGAACTGACATTTTTTATTATCAAACTGATGTTATTTATATCTTTAGTTGTATTATGATTTGGTTTTCTTCAATAATTTTGGTTATTATGTTCTTATACCATTTCCATAAATTATTGTCTCATTAGGCGGTTATTATATTAGTCATTTTTCAGGTCACAAACTGAAAGTTTGTGGTACAAAGAGGTATTTTTTTGAATCTCGGAGATCGCTCCTACAGAAGAGGAGAGTTGGGAATCGGAAATCGCTCCTACAGAAGAGAAGAGGAGAATATGTGTATCTATTCTTGAATTATAGGTGTTTTTTGGTTATAATATGATGGTTTACTACAATGTATGATATATGGTTAACTATGGAGGTGTTTAGGTGATCCAAGATGCAATACAGAAGGTTGTTGAGGGGAACGACTTAGAAGAAGTAGAAATGGTTGGAGCCATGAGTGAAATCATGGAAGGGGATGCCACAGATGCCCAAATTGCGTGTTTTCTTACTGCCTTGCGACTGAAAGGAGAGACAGTAGAAGAAATTACTGGGGCAGTGCGCGTGATGCGTGAAAAAGCAACAAAGATTACTACAAAACATCCTCTTGTTGTTGATACTTGTAGTACAGGAGGTACAGGATTACATTCATTTAATATATCAACAACCTCTGCTTTTGTGGTTGCTGGTGCAGGTATTTCAGTTGCAAAACATGGGAATAGAGGTGTAACTCGTCAAAGTGGAAGTGCTAATGTGTTAATGGCTCTTGGTGTAAACATTGAGATATCCCCCGAACAGGTTGGAAAGTGTATTGATGAAGTAGGGGTTGGTTTTCTGTTTGCCCCACTATTACATGGTGCGATGAAACATGCTATCGGTCCGAGGAGAGAAATTGGGATTCGAACGATATTCAATGCTATTGGTCCTCTGACAAATCCTGCAGGTGCAAAGGCTCAAGTATTAGGAGTATATTCTTCTGAACTTACTGAAACACATGCACATGTGCTTAAGAATCTTGGTACAATACATGCATTTATTGTCCACGGTGCTGATGGGTTAGATGAAATTACTACTACAACAACAACTCGAATATCGGAATTAAAGAATGGTGATGTGAATACATACACACTTGATCCGACAACGCTTGGTATCCCAAAGACAGAACAAGAATCACTCCTTGGTGGTACACCTGAAGAGAATGCTGAAATTACCACGAATATACTAAAGGGTCAAATGGGACCTAAACGTGATATAGTTTTATTAAATGCTGGGGCTGCAATTGTTGCAGGTGGAAAGGCAGAAAACCTTGAGGTGGGAATGAAACTGGCAATTGATTCGATTGATTCAGGACGTGCTTTTGAAAAACTTGAAGAATTAAGGGTGATTTCAAACGAGTAATCTAAAATAAAATGTTTAGGTCAATATCATGATTTAAATTTATAAAGTAGGTATTCCATTGATATTAGAAACAATAATTGGACATAAACTGAAAGAATTGGAATTTGATAAGAATTCAGTGCCACTTTCGACACTACATAGTAAGTTAAACTCCATTCACCCAACGAAAGACTTTATGGAAGCAATTTCAATAACTGAGGAGATGAGCCTTATAGCCGAGGTTAAGAAGAAATCTCCGAGTAAGGGTATTATCCGTGCGTCATTTGATCCTATTCGAATTGCTGAAACCTATGCTGAATATGGTGCTGCTGCTATATCTGTATTGACTGATGTAAGATTCTTTGATGGTAAACTTGATTATCTTACCTCAATTAGAGAAGTTGTTGATGTACCTTTACTGAGAAAAGATTTCACTATTGATCCGTACCACATTTATCAAGCTCGCGTTGGAGGGGCGGATGCTATTCTCTTAATTGTTGCTGCATTAACATCAAGTCAATTACAAGAATTTATAGATATTGCTTCATCTCTCACTATGGCATCTGTTGTTGAAGTCCATACAGAAGAAGATCTTGAAATTGCTTTAGATGTAGGTGCTGAGATTATTGGGATAAATAATAGGAATTTGAAGACATTTCATACAGATTTGGAAACAACATTTAGATTGTATGAATTAATACCGGACGATAAAGTTGTCATTAGTGAAAGTGGCATTCTTTCACGTGAGGATGTAAAAAAGTTAGAACAGGTTGGTTTAAATGCTATATTGGTGGGGGAATCACTGATGCGAAGTCCAGAAATTGGTGAACAGATAATTAAGTTGATGGGATAGGTATATTTCAAATTCAGGTCTTTATATTGAAATTACCTCTATTCCATGTCTTTTTAAGAGAGCAGTCGTGACTCCATTTCCTGAAATGAGAGATCCAGAAAACGATCCGTCATAGATTTCTCCACAACCACATGATGGACTTCTTGATTTAAGTATTACTTTCGTTGCTCCTTCAGATTGGATCAATTCGAGAGCATATTGTGCACCTTTTATGAATTCAGCTGTTTTATCTTCTCCATCTGATGTAAGTACTTTCGCCTTTCCATCCAAGACATCATCACCATCCCCACCGACGATTTCAACTGCGGGACGAGGAGTAGGTAACCCTCCTGCTTCTTCTGGACACACAGGTATTAGGTCATCTTTCTTAGTCAGGTTTATTACCTTCAAGTTTTTACTGTTCCCACCGTCATAGCGACAATTTGTGCCAAGAAGGCATGCACTGACAATGATTTTCATGATACCTCTTCCCACTTACTTAAATCAGATTTGATTTGCTGGACATTTCCGGATTTTAGAAGAAGATAATTTTTCTCAAGATAGGTCAAAATCTGATTGAGTATTTCCCCTCTACACATATCATCATTTTGAAGTTTAGATTCTATGAATAATGATGTTGCAGTTTTTTGGAGCGAAGTTGGAAATTCCTGTAATGTGATATTGACATTGACCCCAAAACCTAATACGAAAAATGGATGTTTGTTTTTATCATATTGAATCTCGGTTAAGACTCCAGCAACTTTCTTTTTATTTATACGGACATCGTTTGGATGTTTTATCCTTGCATGTAGGGTCAAAAATGAACTGATGGCTTGTGCGATAGAGAGTGCCCCTATCAGATTGGGTAAATGTACTTCATCCTTTTTCAGACGATGTGTAAAGATAATAGAAACTAAGAGACACTTCCCATGTAAAGCATTCCATTTGCGACCATATCGTCCGCGTCCGGCAGTTTGGTAATCAGCTATGAAAAGTTTTCCTTCCTGTGCTCCATACATCTTACCTTGCTGGATTGCAGCATCGTTTGTTGATGATACTTCATTGTAGAATTGTATGCCAGACCTGCCAATCAGATCTGTATTAAGTGTTTCCTGAAAATGTGTCAATGGAAATGTTGAAGATTTATTGTCTGAATTTATAGACATGTTGTAACGTGAGTTTGATAATTAACAGGACAAATGCAATTTGAACGGAGAACGGATATATTTGCATATAAAATCGTTTATTTAATGTTTTTAACCCCCTAAATCCCCCTTATCAGGGGGACTTTAAGAGGAAATGTTGAAGATTTATTGTCTGTATCCATAGACATGTGGTAAATTTTTAATTAGTTCGAAATTAGAGATATCTGACATGTTTTTTATTTGTTTTCAATATCTCTAAGATTGTTTTCTGCTTCTATTTTCCACTGTTCTGGAGGGTTCAATGTCAGAAAATGCTTCCATTGTTCTGTAGCTAATTTAATACGTTCAGAATATTGATACATTAATGCAAGATTATAGTTTGCTGTTAGATTGCGTGGCTCAAATTGAATTGCCCGTTCAAATTGATCTGCAGCTGCTCCGAGTTTGTCCATACTATACAGAACATTTGCATAAACAAGAATTGTAGGAACATGTCTCTCACTAAGCTCAAGTGCCTTTTCTAACATATCATTAGCTTTATTCAATTGCATTTCAGAATTGTAATAAAGATCACCGAGGCGTTGATATGCGACAACTGCCTTATCATCTAAGGTTAACTCTTTTTCATATAATTGAATAGCTTTCTTAAACTCCTGATTTCTTTCAGCAAGTTCTCCTAATTGAGAATGGACACCTTTATAGGTTGGATCAAGTTTGATGACCTTCTTAAAAGTCTCTTCTGCGAGTTTGTATTTTTCAATCCAAAGTTGAAGTGTTCCAATATGGAATAACGCGTCAACGTTCTTTGGATCTAATTCAACAACTTGGTTAAAATCTTCAAGGATCTGACTACTTCTGTAAAGTTTTTCACCAATACGTTTATAGCGATTTGTAATCATTGCTCTATAGTAGTATGCATCAGCAAAATCTGGTTTGAGAGCAATAGTTGTCGTATATTCACTAACAGCCATTTCAGCGTATTTCACAAAATCCTCAAGTGTTTCTGCGTAGGTATCCAATAATCTGGCGAATTGGTAATGCCACTCATATTGTTCTGGATCATGTTCATTTGCTAAGCCGTAGTGATGAAAAGCTTTGAGTATAATATCAGAATTGAATCCTTCCGAATCAGTTTTACTCCGTTTTTCAAAGATTGTAGCCATCTTATAATGTATCTCAGGATGGTTGGGTTCCAGTATTAACGCAGGTTCATAAATTCTAATCATATTATCTTCATCATTACGATTTAAATAGATAGCACCGAGTTTGAAAAAGGGTTCTGGGTTTTCAGGATCTAATTTTATAGTTTCTTCATAATATATAAGCGCATTGTCCAGATCACCTTTGTCTTCATATAGCAATCCAGTTTGATATTGTGCAGCCACATTGTCAGGCGTCAATCTTATAGTCTCCAGAAAAGCATTCAAGGCTTCTTCTTGATTACCTAATGATAGATATGTTAGGGCAGATAGGTAGTGTGCTTCAGAATCATTCGCATCTAAAATAATTAGTTTCTTTAATGTATCGAGTGCATTCTGATGTGATTCAGTTTCTCGATAAATATGTACCATCTTATATAAAATATCAGATCTGTTTGGATCCAATTCAATAGACCTATTATAATATTGGAGAGCATTTTCCGTATTTCCATCTGCTTCGTAACTCTGTCCTAACAGGTAGATTGCCTTTATTTCATTTGGAAAAAGAAGTAGGTGTTTGTTTAACGGAAGAATAGACTCTTTATAATTTTCATTATCAAAGGCATTTTTACCTTCATCCAAGAATCGTGTTCTTAGGGTTGGATCCACTTGTAATGCACGTTTAAAATTAATCGATGCTTCTTCTTTCTTATCTTGTTTATAATAAAGTTCACCGAGAATAAAATAGACATCATTAAATTGTCCAAGTGGTAGTTCCATCTCCAGAAAATTGGGTTCTAATTCTACAATTTCCCGTGTCTTATTGTAGTTTTCAATTGCCTGTGGTATATTCCCAGAATCTGCTTCCAATTTACCTAAATAGAAATAAGGTCGAGGGTCATTAGGTAATATAGACATAATTTTTTCGAGATGTTGGCGTGCTTCCTCCGCACTCATAATTCCAACATAATATGGTTCTAAGGGTTTAAAGATATGATCTTTGAGTGTGGGGTCTTGCTCAATTGCCTTTTGGTAGTGAATGGCAGCAGTTTTCGTATCACCTTGAGAATATAAAATATCAGCAACTGCCAAATGTGCGGGAGCGTGAGTAGGATCGAGTTCAAGAGTTCGTTGATATAATTGTATAGCTCCATCTGCATTTCCAGTATCAGCAAAAATGACCGCTAACTCAAAAACATCATTTCCTGTATAGGGTTGGTATTCAGATGATTTCTGATATTCTTGCAGTGCATCATCATAGAATTTATCCATTGCAAGGATTTGTCCTAATTTAATATATGCAGGTGCAAATTTTGGATTATATTGAATTGCACGTTCAAAAGTTTCTCGTGCTTGATTTCGATCACCTTGGTCAAGATAAACTAAACCTGTTCCATAAATTGGGTATTCCCATTTAGGATTCAAGGATTGAGCGAATTGAAATGAAGAAAGTGCGTCAGAATGATTCCCCTGTTTCAGTTGTATTTCACCGATATAGTAATGTGCAGGATAATAGTCTGGGTTGAGTGTGAGACAGGTCTTAAATTTTGCTAAGGCTTCATCATATCTTTCCTGCTTTTTAAAGACAGCCCCTAAACTATAATGTGCCCAAAAAAGGGAAGGATCAATCTGTATTGCAGTTTCAAAATTGTGAATTGCCTTTTCATCGGTAGTTGCTTTGAGATTTGGATTTGTAAGAACATAGACATAACCTAATCCATAGAAGAATGGAGCATCATCTTGTTTATTCGGTTTTTCAGATTCATATAGAGTTGTAAGATCAGCCAGGTGTCCTTCCTCTTTCCACTTATCTATTAAATCTCTATGTTTCTCTGTTGCGTTCTTATTTGTTTTCAACACTTTCTCAAAGTCTTTCCTCATATTTATTTCCCATTTCTCTTGTGCTATGGTGATTGAAGTAATTAAGAGAAATGTAATTCCGATGATTATTGATGTAGTTATTTTTTTCATTTCAGTCTCCAAATTATATTTTGTATGAATTTTCTATATTATACCATTTCTAATGAAGATTAATTTATTTATTCGGTAATTTTGGAGAAATATCCAAATCAACGGTATGAATGCTATTTAGCATTCCCCGTGGTTAGGAAACCGCCAAATCAACGGTATGAATGCCTTAGGGCATTCCCCGCCTACCGGGTTTGGGAAAATTAGAATTACCGAAATATTTTCTTATACTTCATTATAAATGTTTGCCTCATGAACAGTTGTTTAGCATTTTTTGAAATACTGGACAAACTGGAAGTTTATGCTACATTGAAAAGCACAAACTGGAAGTTTATGCTACATTAAAAGAGACTTTAATTATCAGAAATGGTATTACATTGTCATTAATGATTCGATTTTTGAAGGATTTGGCATTGATGGTGTTGCGCCAAGGACAGTAACGGCAGCTGCTCCGGCAGCATTTGCAAAATGAACAGAATCCATCAATGTTTTTGATTTCGCAAGAGATGTAGCTAATGCACCAGTGAACGCATCACCTGCCCCAGTTGTATCTACTGTATCAACAGAAACTGGAGATATATGTTCAGTTTGGTTATTTGTCACAAGTAGCACACCTTTCTTCCCAAGTGTCATTACAACTGCAGCGAATCTATCCTGAGATAACTTCTGTTGCAATACTTTCGCTGCATCAATACATAAATCAATTGAATTTGTAGGTATACCTGATAGATGTTCGGTTTCTGATGTATTCGGTGTCAATACATCTATCTGTGATAGAAAATGTTTAGGTAATGGTTTAGCTGGAGCCGGATCAAGGATCACAGTTGTATTGTTTGCTTTTGCTATTTCTGTAGCACGGATTGAAGCATCAATAGGTGTTTCTAATTGTAACAAGAGTATATCGGCTTCCGATATACTCTCTGCTGCCTTGTCAATTTCGGTTATATTAATGCACATATTTGCACGAGGAATAACTATAATACTATTCTCACCGTTTGGATCAACCAATATGTTCGCTATACCGGTTCCAACATCCTTATCTATAGTAACATGATGTGTATTAATGTTCTCAGATGACATGGCATCACGAAGCATCTTTCCAAAGCTGTCATTTCCCACTTTACTAATAAAAGTTGCATCTGCTCCTAATCTGGCTGCGGCTGTGGCTTGGTTAAAACCTTTACCTCCTGTGAATATATCAAAAGAATCACCGAATATAGTTTCTCCTTTTTCAGGTATTCGTTCTGAACGAATTACCAAATCAACATTAGCACTCCCTACAACGGTAACTTTTGGTGGATTCATAAGGTATACCTATTTCTATATCTATATACATATAGACGTTGTTAGTAAATTAAAGTTGACTGACTAAATGCTTGTCAAGGTGCCTATATTCTTAATTCTTTAGGACTTACGCAACTTAAGCAGAAAAAGGTAAATTTTGACTTAAAAAGCCGTCATTTCGGTGTTTTAACCCCCTAAATCCCCCTTATCAGGGGGACTTTAAGATGAAATGCGTAAGTCCTGTTCTTATCATTTAATAATTGAAACAACGCAAATGGTTTTAATTATCTATCTGATAGTTTTTATATTTGTTGCTAATTAGTTTATTTTTGTTCATAATTTTTTAGCTTTTGGCTTTCGGCTATCAGTTAGTTGTCTGAATCACAGATTACATAGATTACGCGGATTTCACGGATAATAGTTTTGGAGAGGGTAAGGAGTAATATCACAAACTAAATGAAGATTAATATATTAATTCGGTATTATACGGGTTATCGGTATTATACTGGTTAAGGATACACCTTTCGCCCCGCAAATCAAGGAATCAACGGTATGAACGCCTGTGGGCGTTCCCCGGGTATGAATGCCTTATGGCATTCACCGGGGCTTAGGTTTAGTGGTTTAGTACGTTTTCTACACACCTTTCGCCCCGCAAATCAAGGAATCAACGGTATGAACGCCTGTGGGCGTTCCCCGGGTATGAATGCCTTATGGCATTCACCGGGGCTTAGAATATTGGAAATAACGACTTCAATACACATTCCGTCCCTACGGGACTCAAGAATATGAAGCAAGCATCTTTGCTATAAACATTCCGTCCCTATGGGACTCAAGAATTTGGTTCAAATATATCTTCTATAAATATTTCGTAGACAGGTCTATTGAAGAAACCCATGTGTCTTTAGAACGGATACAGTTCCGAGGAATGCGTAATCAAGATTAACTTTTAAATTCGGTAATATACGGGCGGGTTAACCCCGCCCCTACGATAAGTTTATGGACTGGATTACCGAAATATTTTATTAATCTTCATAAGTTTGTGGTACAGAATTGACGGCTATACTCTATTTGGTGTGTTAATCGATTTGAAGGTTTTGCACATTTATTTAAGATAAACTCTATTTTTTTTCGCATGATGTAACGTTTTGGAAAAATAATGTGTCTTAACTAATGGGATGATAATAATCATATAGCATAACTATAGTATTGCATGGCAATAATCTGATTCTCAGTGCTTAATTTGGATGTTTCAGTGGATGTAAATGCGGCCATATATACAGGTGTGAGGGTACTCCATGGAAAGAGACGATGTTCAATTGATTCATGATGTCTTATCAGGTGACGACTCAGCATTCGCCATTTTAGTTGAAAAATACCAAAAAAGTATTCACGCCATTGCGTGGCGGAAAATCGGTGATTTTCACTACGCAGAAGAAATTACACAGGATACTTTCCTCCGCGCATATCAGAAACTTTCTACCTTAAAAAATAAAGACCAATTTCTTAACTGGTTGTATGTTATTGCAAATCGACTTTGTCTAAATTGGTTGCGTAAACAAAAACATGCGAAACAATTACAATCATTGGAGGATACACCGATGGAAGAAGTAGTGAAATCTGATTATGCACGGTATGTATCGGAGCAACGAGAAACAGAAGCAACTGAACATCGTTTTGAGATCGTGAATAAACTGTTGGAAAAATTGCCGGAGGGTGAGCGGACAGTGATGACGCTCTATTATCTTGGTGAATTGACTACGAATGAGATAGGTAAATTCTTAGGAACTTCAGTGGAAACGATTAGAACGCGTATGTCCCGTGCTCGTAAGCGATTACGTGAAGAAGAGGAACTCTTGGTTCAAGAAGTTCTTGGTGCCGTGCAGATATCATCAAGTATCAAGCAGAACATCATGCGAAGAATTGTTGACCTGAAACCTACACCCTCTTCGAAATGGGATCGGTTCTTGCCGTGGATAGGGATTGCAACTGTTTTGGTTTTATCAATCCTGGTGATTTACAGTGTTAGTACTCAATACCTTGCAAATATGCAAAAACAGGACAGTAATAACTTTGTAAATAATAGTGAAGATACAAAAGATGAAGTGAGTTTTGAAGCTGATTTTACCGTAACACTCGGAACCCATAGGACTGGTGTTGATCTTTTAGAAGCACTGATCGAAGAAAAATGCTTGGTCAGTCTATGGTCCAGGCAAGCCCTTGAACATCCGGATTTTCCGGTGATGGCAGAGGGAATAACGGTCGATATAGTTGTTGTTTCTATGCTGGAGTTGGGGTTTGCTGAGGGTGAGCTTGCTACGCTTGATACCATTTATCAACGCGCAAAAGGGATGGGACTTGAAGCTTGTCCTGTTGAGACTGCTGTGCAGCTGCGTCTTCAATTTCTCAATCAACCGGACTGGAGTACTGGAGAACGTCTGGGAGAATTTTTCGTGATGAGTGAACCGTTTACTCTTACGCGTGAGGGTCTTCCGAAGATTTTCAGTGTCGTGCGGGATGATATATTCCCACACCCTGATACCGGTATCGGTCTATGGTTGATTGCAAATGGTACCGCTAATGTCGTAGATGAGGAAAATCCGAACAGACTGTTTGATGCATCCGATCTTATGGATATGGACCATGAAGGTCGCTTTGCTTTCGTTATTCCGAAATAAATAGAACACCACTCTTATATCCAACAACAGGTAATTCTTTTGATAATATGCGGAGATTGAGGGTGAAGTCAAAAATCTTGATCTGCGCGCTAAATTTACATAAGCCTTGTCTATAGAAAATGATGTTGACCAGAACGATTTAGTTTTGGTTATCGTATACAGATGTTAACGTATTGAAATCAGCTGATCTAAAATATATGCTGCATAAGTATAAATAAGGAGAATATCTATGTCTTTTTATCATTTATCAAAAAATTGGAAAGTAAATGTCAAAAATATTATTGGTGTATTAAGCCTTCTATTGTTAATTCTCATTTTGCCGAAGACTGGCAGTGCAGTGACAATCGAAAGAGTAAAACCAACGAATACTTCGGTTCAATTAAAACTGGGTAAAAAAACGGAATTTAAAGTTAAAGGGGAAGGGTCTGGGATTGCAAATCCTATTGATAAAATCGTATTTTCTGTTTCTTCAGTTGATGATTTAAATCCGATTACTGAAGAAGAATATCCGCAAGTAGATGGGAAAGAAGAAGACACGTGTGCTACTTTTTGTGCCAGTCATGTGCATAAAGTTAAGTATACATGGAATACAGTTGGAAGTTACATAGTAACTGCTACCGTTCACTCCAAAAATCAGCAATATGCTCCAGCCACTTTGACTTGGACAGTGAATGTAGCTATACCCCCACCGGAAATAACAAAAGTAGTTCCGAATCTTAAATACGTCAAGGAAAGCGAAGGGACAGATATTCTTTCAGGTGCGGACTATTTAGTTTTAAATTCTGTGGAGACATGGCAAACTCAGGAAGGAGTTGATACGACATTCAAGATCACAGCAAAAAGCGATGATAAAATTCGCTACATTGAATTTAACTCTCATGGTACAGATGCAGACCGAAAAGGTTGGGGAGCTTCGTTATTAAATCCCTCACGCACACATTCTACAAAGTACAGTTGGGACATAGGTGGTAAAAAAACCGTAACTGCTACAATCGAAACCAAAGCGGGAGGAAGGGCGGAATTTACATGGAACATTTTTGTTGTTCAGGGAAACCGTGCACCAACTCTGAAAAAGAACAAGGCACCAATCCGACTCCCCACTATGACAGTAGGGAATCTTGCCCATGCGCTGGATATGTCTGAGTACTTTAGCGATCCAAACGACGATATACTCACCTACAATGTGGAGATTGGACAGAATTCTGGTGTGATAGATTTGCAGTTGCACAAGACATCAAGTAATCGTATAGAGATCCTACCAGTGAGCCCATGGCAAGAATCAGATTATAGATTAGCAATCATCCCAAAAAAAGCAGGTTCTGCAACATTTACCGTAACAGCAAGCGATGGAGAATATTCAGTTGCGCAAACTTTTTCTGTTGTCGTAGAGACTTCACCTACACCCGTGGCGAATCAAGCACCTGGACTTATTAATTCAATTTCTACCCAAACGCTGCGGATGGGTGATTCTTCTACAACGATTGATGTATCAGGTTATTTTCGTGACCCAGATGGTGACGCGCTTACATACACCGTAACCTCCAGCGATGCGAACGTTGTGAGTGCACAGAGAACAGGAACTGCAAGTATAAGTATTTCACCGACGGGTGAAGGTAGCGCGCAAGTTACTGTAACAGCAAGCGATAGTCAACTCACTGCTACGCAAACTTTCAACGTCACTGTGTCCGCTCAGTTGATCGTAACGAACCCACCGAGAGCTGTAGGTACGATTCCGTCTAAAACTTTGACAGAAGACGGTTCTGCTACAACAGTGGACGTTTCACAATATTTCTCTTCTTCAAATAACCTTACCTATGAAGCAGCATCAAATCCAAGTGGCATTGTAAAAACATCTGTTTCCGGTTCACGAGTCACGATTACACCTGTATCAGGAGGGGTTGTAACAGTGGTAGTTACAGCACGCGATACGGTGAACACGGATTTAACTGCTATACAGACTATATCTGTGGTAGTAAGCCAAACCAGTGCGGTTATTGTCCGTCCTCCTACGAACACGGATCCAACCTTCAATGTCCCTGATCGCAGCAACCCTCGCGCTGAAGGATTGAGAGAAGGTGTTTCTGTTATTGTTGATGGACTTGCTCAAGGAAATACGCTTAGAGTAAGAAGTGGTCCCGGAACTAACAACGCCATAATAGACCTTGTGGGTAACGGTGCTACCGGGATTATTGAGGATGGTCCCAGAAGTGCGAATGGATTCACATGGTGGAAAATAGACTGGGATCGTGCAAATATAGAAGGATGGAGTGCAGAAGCAGTCGGTGGTGATCAACTATTGTTCCGCCAACCGCCAGACCTAAAAATTCGGGACTTTGATGTGAGTGACGATGAGGTAAACCTCGGACAAGAATTTGAGTTAGAAGTTGAAATCCGCAACAATGGTCCCGGTGAGTCCGCTGCAACAAATGTCTATTTTTATTATCATTCGGGCAGTCGTAACGATAATCTTGAGGAGTTAGCTGTAGAAAGGGGTTTACGAAGTGCTGGGTCACTACGCGTGCCATCGCTCCAAGAACGTAGAAGCACAACGTTAACACTTTCTGTGGATGCACCTACGACCCCTGATCGGTATTATTATGGTGCACTGTTGCGATCTAATATTCATAACACTGATAATACGGATCACTTGGATGAACACGCACTAAGAAACAACCTTGCCGATGAAGAACGTGTAGAGGTTACCGGTTCTCCTGACTATCTCGTTGAATCTATTTCTGTGAGCAGCCCGACCCTTGACCCCGGTCAAGAATTTACGCTACGTACCACTGTCCGTAATCAAGGATTAGGGGAACCGACATCTTCTACAAGGCTAACGTATTACCTTTCGTCTGATGCCCGCATATCAAGCAGTGACAAAAAAGTTGGCGATGACTTTGTGTCAAGTTTAGATACAAATGAGACAGACAATGAATCTATCAGACTGACAGCACCGACTGAACCGGGTGTTTATTATTATGGGGCATGTGTATCAAGGGTGACAAATGAGAGTAATAGTAACAATAATTGCTCCGCAGCGGCTGCTATTACTGTGCGTCCTAATTACGCGCCGGTAGCAGTGGGAAGCATTTCTGCACAGACATTGAACATTGGTGATTCCCCTCTTCAGATAGATGTTTCCAGCAACTTTCGTGATCCGGATAACGACGCTCTGACGTATACTGCAACTTCAAATAATGGACATATCGCAACTGTGACTGTGTCGGGTTCTCAGGTCAGAATCACGCCTGTGAGTGAAGGGATCGCAACAATTACCGTGACAGCCAGTGATGGCGAGTTGACCGCAATGCAGACTGTTTCAGTTTCTGTGGTAAAGCGGAATCGTGCACCGGTAGCAGTTGGGACGATCTTTCAACAGGCGTTTACAGTTGGGGATTCTGCCTCGGTTTTAGATGTTTCGAGCAACTTTCAGGACCCCGATGGAGATACGCTCACATATTCAACCAGCTCCAGTAACAGCAGTGTGGCAGACGCAAGTGTGTCTGGTTCACAGGTCACCATCACCCCTGTGAGTGAAGGAGAGACAACAATAACCGTGACAGCCAGCGATGGTGAGTTTACTGCTACACAGACTATTTCTGTTTCTGTAGGGTCATTGAATCAAGCACCTATCGCAGTCGGCACCATTTCTGATCATACACTGAGAATTGGGGATGCATCTGTTCAAATAGATGTTTCTGGCAACTTCACGGATCCGGAGAATGACACGCTCACATACACCGCATATTCTAATAATAGGAGCATCGCAACCGCAAGCATTTTCGGTTCTCAACTCGAAATTACCCCTATAAGTCATGGAACTACAACCATTACCATTGAAGCAAGTGATGGGGAGTTCTATGCTACGCAGACTGTTTACATTACAATCACCGATGCATCTATTGCGAATCGTGCACCTGTGACAGTGGGTACGATTTCTGCTCGGACGCTAACAGTTGGGGATTCTGCCGTAGTTTTAGATGTTTCCGACAACTTTCAGGACCCTGATGAAAATACACTCACATATTCAACAAGTTCCGATAATAATAGTGTTGCGACTGTGAATGCGGTTGGTTCTCAAATTACAATCACGCCAATAGGAATAGGGAGTGCAACAATTACAATAACAGCCAGCGATGGCGAGTTTACTGCTACGCAGACCATCTCTATTTCTGTTAATGCCGCCTTTTCCGGGTTGGATTGGATGCCGGATGCCAATTTACGCACTAAGGTGCGCGCCGTACTCGGATTGCAGGAAGGTGAAAAGCTGACACAGCAGGCACTGAAAGGATTAACAGAACTATCTGCCAGAGATTCTGCAATACGTGATATATCAGGATTAGAATATGCGACACAACTGACATCGCTAGATCTGGGGAACAATTCCATCAGTGATATCACACCTCTGAAAGATTTAACGAAACTCCGTCAGTTATCTATCGATGGCAATAATATCAGTAACATCCAACCACTTGCGGGGTTGACATCACTAGAGAATTTATCTGCTGGTATCAATCCAATCGACGACATCTTACCTCTACAAAGTTTACTAAAACTTACTGGTTTATTTATAGATAGTATTCAATTCGGTGGTGATATCACTCCACTGAAAGATTTTACGAATTTAACCAGTTTAGATCTCGCTAACAATAACATCAGTGATGTTAGCGCGCTCGGTAGTTTGACATCTTTACAGTACAGGACTTACGCAGTTTTAAATTTTATTGAAGGATTTGAGAGTTGATGTTTTAAGTAATCACTCAATAAACCATCTTTAAACTTGTAAATCTTTTGTCCAACAGCACGTACAACACGCGTCATAAAGACCCATACTTGGAAACTACACGCAATATGATTTCTCTGGGCACGCATCTTACGACATTGGCATTTACCAATACCGGTTACTTGTTTCATCTCACGATGAAGGAGTTCAATCTTCCAACGGAGACGACACTTTTGGTGAGTCATATCCACATTTGATTGTGTCAAATCGTTTGTCACTATATATTCCGTGCGTCCGGTATCAGACACAAACCGGAATAACTTTACGACAGAACCTTTCGGAAAGTTTTTGAGATGTACGCGTTTACCGCTTTTCTTTTCTGCTTGAGACCAAGATAGATCTTTGACTGCCTTGTGAGGTTCTACACCTTTGGTATCATTCACAAGACGGTTTCGTTTCAACGGAACATAATAGATCTTAGAAAGTCTATCAATCGCTTTCATCACTTTCATGGACGCATACCAAGAGTCCATCAAGACTGTCCGGAATGGGAGTTGTTTCTTAGAATAAGCATCGTGCAACATATCCAATAAATGATCGATTTTGGTTTTACCGTCATGATCTCTGTCAAAAATACGGTAATCAATGACCCAATATTCCTGTGTCTTAGGGTTGACATAGAGACAGGTGACAATACCGATACCTTGAATCACCTTTCTGTCACTACCACTCCATTGAGAGCGTACTATTTCAATCCGTTTAGAATGTATTTTTGACAGCACAACATCATCAAAAATCAGGTATCCTTCTTCATCAAAGTCGATGTCGTCTTTGACGGATGCCCAGAGTTCACTTGTAGGAATGTTTTCGTCTCTCAGAAAGCGATTGAGTTGATCGTGGCTCCAACGGTCTGTATGTTTAGCAAAATAAGTTTGTGTAAAATTAGTGAAACTTGAAAACAAATATTGACAATAATCGGAAAATAAGTCTTGCTTCTTTTTAGAATGTGTAAATGTGTTCATAATCAATAAGAATAACACATTTTGTAATTTTGCGTAAGTCCTGCAGTATTTATATCTATATGTTAATAACATAAGTGATATATCTGCGCTTTCTGGATTAACCAATCTGACAGAACTCTATCTGCGAAACAATTCCATCAGTGATATATCAGCACTTTCAGGGTTGACTTCGCTGACAGGACTTAGTCTAAGTTATAATTCCATCAACGATGTCAGTTCACTTGAAGGTTTGACAGCCCTCATATCATTAAGTCTTGCAGGAAATCAGATCACAGATTATGCACCGCTCCATAGTCTACAAGCAAAGACTACCCATGAAATAAGCATAGATGTTGACATTGGAGCTGCGTCGATTGCCGATAGCGCGGAGGAGTGGATGCCGGATGCGGAGTTACGCGCTGCGGTGCGAAAAGCTCTTGGGCTGCAAGCAGGTGATGCTCTCACACAGCAGACACTGCAAGAATTAACAGGACTATCTGCTGGTTATTCTGCGATAAGCAACATATCAGGATTAGAATATGCGACACAACTGACAACGCTCGCTCTGAATAGCAATTCCATCAGCGATATATCAGCGCTTTCTGGGTTGACTTCGTTGACACATCTCGATCTGGGTGGCAATTCCATCAGTGATATATCAGCACTTTCAGGGTTGACTCATCTGACATGGCTCGCTCTGAATCACAATTCCATCAGTGATATATCAGCACTTTCAGGGTTGACTCATCTGACAACGCTCGCTCTGAATAGCAATTCCATCAGCGATATATCAGCGCTTTCTGGGTTGACTCATCTGACAGAACTCGATCTGGATGCTATTCAAATCAGTGATATATCAGTGGTTTCTGGGTTGACTTCGTTGACATGGCTCGGTCTGGGTGGCAATTCCATCAGTGATATATCCGCACTTTCAGGGTTGACATCGTTGACACGTCTCGATCTGGGTGGCAATTCCATCAGTGATATATCAGCGGTTTCTGGGTTGACTTCGTTGACAACGCTCTATCTGAATAGCACTTCCATCAGTGATATATCAGCACTTTCAGGGTTGACATCGTTGACATGGCTCTATCTGAATAGCAATTCCATCAGTGATATATCTACACTTTCTAAGTTGACTTCGTTGACATATCTCGATCTGGGTGGCAATTCCATCAGTGATGTCAGTGCGCTTGAAGATTTAACTTCGCTAACAACCCTATACATCTCTGGAAATTCGATTACAGATTACGGACCACTCCGTAGACTCAAAGCAGCAATTGAGGCAGCTGGTGGAAGTTTAAGTCTTGACATTACCATTCCACCAGGTGCTCCTTCACACACCGCTGTTCCTATGTCAACAGCACTTTTAGCGAACTACCCGAACCCGTTCAACCCAGAGACGTGGATACCATATCAGTTATCTAAACCTGCTGATGTTACATTGACAATCTATGATGTAAGAGGTATAGTCGTGCGTCGGTTGGCGTTAGGGTATCGGGCTGCGGGTATGTATCATAGTCGGATCCGTGCGGCGTATTGGGATGGTAAGAATAATCTTGGTGAGAAGGTGGCGGCAGGGGTCTATTTTGTCAAATTCAGCGCGGGAGATTTCACTGCTACGCGTAAGATGTTGATACGGAAGTAGAATCATAAGACCTTACTCGGCAGGGGCATTTGAGAAATGTCTGCCACGTTCACTATCGTCCTGCGAGGAGACGCAAAACCCCTACAGAAAAAGGATGATATAAAAACGACTTGTACTAAGTAACTTATTGTACAATATTGTTTCACATAAGTCCAATATTCAGCAAGTTTTCCTCATGACAGATAGACCCTTTAGTTCCGTCCAGACGATATGTTTATAGGACAGAACCTAAAATCTGTGAAAATATAAGGAAAAAAATTAGTTAACTGGTGCAAGTCGTTATTATAACTATATAAAAGTCCGGACAAAAATTGTTTGAAAGTCCTAACAGGATGAAACTGTCCAAGCTATAGTATATTGTAGGCAAGGTTTCAAAACTCGCTTACAATACATTGTTATGTGTTTGTTATCGTCTAGTGGGAACGATGCCTATTTCCTACTGTTGCAGAAATCAAGCGATATATAAATTCAATTTAAACGACTTGTGCTAGTTAACTAATTGTGTTTGTTGTTTTCACGAAGTTTGGATTCTGTGCTATAAACATATCGTCCCTACGGGACTCAAGAGATGTGTGTAATAGTTTTTCTATAAACATATCGGTCCTACGGGACTAAAGAACCGTTTAACTAATGAAAGATATTCATATAAACCTTTATTGTTGTGAAACGATTGGTTACTAAAAGTTATCTAGCACAAAGCGTAATTTAAGGAGGATTCTATTATGATACGTTCTTTTATTAAATCAATAGGGCCAAAGCAAAAACTGAAATCTAAAACACGTTCTTTGATGAGTCTTGCCTGTTTTTTCATATTTATATTTGGGGGATTATTGGTTCCAAATAGTTCTCAGGCTTTTCAGAAAGGCGATACGGTTGTGGCACAAAATAGAGGACCAGGCGGCAAAGTTATTGTAAGATGGGTGTCCGGCATATCTGTTCCCTGGGCTGCTACTGTGAAAGGTAGAGTGCCTAATGGCACAAGAGGCATTATACAAAAGGGACCTGAACGAGGGAACAACTTATTATGGTATGAAGTAGAATGGAAAATTTTGGGAGCTAATCTCGTGGGTTGGAGTGCAGAAACTGTTACCGAGGATGGATGTAAAGTAATTGGTGCTGCTGAAGAAGCTGACCGAAGGGATGTCCTAGTAGAAGCTTTGTTTTGGAATATCCCTCATACAGAGACCAACCATGATTACAATGGTTATGGATGTGATCCCAATGACGACAATGCCTGCGACGGTTATCGCGGAGGACACTCGGGATGGGATGCCCAAACCAAAAGTGTAGCTGGCGAATTGACAGCCGACGAAGAATTTTATTCTTTAACAACGGGGAAAGTTATTAGGGCAGGCGGCAACTTTAATACTATCGCCATCTATAATGAGCATGATAATAAGACAACCTTATATCTTCATGCTCGACATCTTTATGTAGATGTAGGGGATTCTGTCGAGATCGGTGATCGTTTAGGAATACAAGGGGATACAGGACCAGGTAATATTACAGGGGAACATGTACATATTGAAGTTAGAGATGGATCGCAAACGTTCTCGGCTTGTGGGGCTAGCACATCTCTACCTCCAATTGATTACCTCTATGAATCAGTCACTGCTGGTGTTCCGGATAAACCGGATCCAATTGCACCTGCTGTTGTCAAAATTTCGCCCTCTCCTATAGAGTCTCCGCGTGTCGGCAAACAATTGACCATCAATATTACCATTGAAGGTGGAAAAGGCATCACCGGGTACCAGGCTACAGTGGAATTTGATACTACTGCGCTCCGATATGTATCTGGTAATAATAGTGACTACCTACCCAGTGGTGCATATTTTGTTCCTCCGATTGTGAAAGGAAATCGCGTAACGCTTGGCGCAACTTCACTTGCTGGAAACAGCGATGGTGATGGAATACTCGCAACTATCATATTTGAAGTTCTTGCTGTTAAAGCCTCAACTTTAACCTTATCTAAAGTAGTTCTCTCTGGCAATGATGCTAATAGTCTTCCTGTCACCGTTGAAAATGGGCAAGTAATTAAACCAGCACGGAGGTTAGAAGATGTCAATGGTGATGGTGAGGTAAACATATTAGATTTGGCAAAGGTTGCTTCCCTTTTCGGACAGACCGTCAAAAATAGAGAGGAGGATGTCAATGGTGATGGTGAGGTAAATATCCTAGACTTGGTAATGGTTGCTGAGGCATTCAGCACTGAACAGGGTGCTCCTTCTGTGCATGCAATAAGATCCACACTTACTGCAGTTGACATTCAACAGTGGCTTAACTATGCCCAACAACTCAATTTGGAAGATCCAGAGTTCCGAAAAGGTATTGCTGTTTTAAAACAACTCTTATCAACGCTGAATCCGAACAAAACAGTGTTGCTTGCGAACTATCCAAACCCATTTAATCCAGAGACGTGGATACCTTATCATTTAGCAAGACCTTCTGATGTCAGTATCTCTATTTATGCTGCTGATGGGAAATTGGTGCGGAGACTCGAATTAGGACATCAAGCAGTTGGTATCTATGAATCCCGGAGCAGTGCTGCGTATTGGGATGGGAAGAACGCACTCGGTGAACCCGTGGCAAGTGGTGTGTATTTTTACACACTGAGAGCGGGGGAGTTTACGGCTACGCGCAAGATGTTAATCCGAAAATAGTATCATATGACCATAGGATAGCTGGAATGCTGAGGTTTATAAGCTTTCCAGTGATCGTCAATGAGTGGGTTAAGTTGGGTTTGTTGGCATCTTCTTTGGAAATGGTGCGTTTGGAGATAAATAAGCCTAAAAAATAGCAAAACCGGTAGTGGGTGTCAACTGTATTTTCAACAAAACCAGGATTATTTATTTTTTGTTGGTGTGTTTTTTCATAGTTGTAAATACTCTATAAAAGCAGTTATGGTGTGACTTTTCACACCATATCTACTATGCATCACCTTAATACAATCACTTTTTGAAGTGAAGAATGAGTAGAAGAAAATCTTGCCACTTGATAGTTTTTTAGTAGAAGTTATTGACAAACGCAACAAGAAAGGATTACGATACCCATAGCAGAACGCTTACTTTTTTTACGCCGTGGACATTGGTCAATAAAGAACAAGGTGCACTGGATGCGGTTCGTTTGCGTGATCTCAACGTTCAGCACACTATATCAGATCTTACACCGCTTTCGGGGTTATTGCAACTGTCCAGATTATGGGTTGGACATAATACGATCTCTGATCTTTCACAGCTTATGAATTAGAAAAAATAGGACATAAATAAACTCTTGCGTCACCCGATTATATAACATCCTGATGTTTTACTCAATATGAGTTCAATGAGAACTGTTCGTTTAGAAAATAGTATAACCCTCTTTGGTTACTTTTATTAGACCTATGTTAACCTTTATTCTATTGGGATACAAGAAAGGAGAATAAAATGAAGACAAACTATATTTTGAGCAAGATGCTATTACTTTTTATTGTTTTATGTGGATTGACCTTCCTTTCGATTCCATTGGTAGCAACCGCAGAAACCGATGAGCCAGATATTGGGGCTTGGCTAACTGACCATCCTCTTATATCCCAAACCATCAGGTGGGAAGATGCAAATGGAATCAAGGAGTACCGTGATTGGTCTGCTACTCAAAAAGCAGATTTACTTGAGATGTATCAAAAAGTTTGGAGAGGAGAATCCCTTGAGTTAACCGATCCTCCACCTAATATGCTTGACCTTGCAGATGATGACTACTCCTCGACGGTGCTATCAAAGGATCACGCATGGCCTCTGTTTTTGGCACATATCGCATTCAGTCTTGCTGTTGAGACTGGAGAGTGGGTGTCCTGGTCATTAACCGCGTATTCTCAGGAGGAACTGTTGGAATTACTTGATGGAAGTAAAATGTTTAGGAGAAGGCATGATTTGGAAGGGTACCAAGTAATTTACTCTGGAATGCCTGCACCACCTGATTTCTCATTTCAGTTTCTGAGTGATAACGATATGATTGCCCAGGATAGGTTGCGGACAATAGGGAATCTCCTTACTTGGTGTCGTTATAACATGAAACACTTTACCGGTGGGTTTACGGCAAAAAATGTCGAAGACCATTGGCAGTACCGTGGTGCAACACCTGTCTCACGTGTCGTATCTGGGACAACGTTTTATTCTGACTTTTGGAATGCAGAACATTTTTCACATTATACCGGAGGATGTTGGGGAACTACAGCGTTCCTTCGAGAGATATTGAGGGTCGTGAACATTCCTGTCAAAAATGCCCCAGGCGGAGGACATGCTCTTCCTTACTTTATAAGTGAAGGTAAGTACCTGAGTCATGGTGATGATCCTTACACCTGGTCGATCCGCAGTTCCGCCATTCCGATTGAGGAATTGTTCATTGATCAGGCAACTTACGATGCGTGGTTTGGCTCTAGTGTTCCATGGGAGAAGCAAAAACAAAATGTTGGTCGTCGTTCTAATGAATTGGAAATTAAACACCTCCATCCGGAAATGTATTGGGTTAATACGGAAGAAGGTACGTTGTATCGGTTGATAGGAGCCACACCAATACCTTTTGTACCGAGTGTCCTAAACGCGACAAGCCTTGCTATAGATGTGGCAGATGGTAAAGTCTACTGGACAGAGAAAACGGGTAGTAGAACTGGCAGGATCAGACGCGCAAACTTTGATGGTACAAACATTGAAGAAGTAAAGTCCTTAACAAGTGTACCACTTGGTATTGCGATTGACACTTCTTATGATAAGATCTACGTAACGAATTCGTCGGGTAAAATCCAGTGTCTCAATATTGATGGTTCAAACTTCGAACCCAATCTCATCGCTGCGTTAGAATCTCCAGATAATCTTGCTATACATGCGGGAAAAGTCTATTGGACAGAGGCAGCGGGACACATTCGTCGGGCAAACCTGAATGGTAAAAATATTGAAACTGTTGTATCTACTACGGAATCGGTGGGTGATTTTACCTTTTGGGGACGCTATCTATTCTGGACAGAACAAGTGGATGAGAACAGTGGAAGAATAAAACGTGCATATCTCAACGGAGACAACATTCAGACAATTGTTACATCAATGAGTGTGCTGCATAGCATTGGTGTAGACAACATGCACTATGACTTTAATGGACATAAAGTTCTAATTTATTGGACCAACTCTCGTGGAAAAATTCAACGATCAGATACTAACGGTAAGAATGTTCGAAATATCATCAAGGGGTTGACTGCACCAAAGGATCTCGCCTTAGTATATATTCCTCGTCCAGTTCTACCTGAATCCTTTCGTCCTCCAATGTATTGGATTAATACGCAGATGGGTACACTCCATCAACTGGCCGGGTCGGTTATAGAACGTTTTGTACCCAGTGCCCAAAATGTAACAAGCCTTACTGTGGATATGACAGGTGGTAAAGTTTATTGGACTGAAAAAACGGGCAATAACGTTGGTAAGGTCCGACGCGCAAACTTTGATGGCTCAAAAATTGAAGATGTGAAGTCTCTTGAAGGTGTGCCGCGCAGTATAGCGATTGACGCTTCTAATAGTAGGATTTACGTGACAAATTCGCTGGGGAAAATCCAGTGGATGAGTTTTGACGGTTCAAACTTCCAATCCGACCTAATTACGGGTTTGAAGTCTCCAATGCATATCGCTTTAGACGTATCAAAAGGTATTGTTTATTGGACTGAAGATAGACGAATTCAACGCGCAAATATGGATGGCTCAAATATCCAAACACTTGCAACAGACTTAAGAGCAATAGGTGGAATTGCTCTGGCAGAGGATAAACTTTATTGGACTGAGTGGGGGAAGGATAGTATCAAGCGTTCCTCTCTCAACGGCAAAAAAGTCGAGAGCATTGGGTCTTTCATTCAATCACCTATTGGTATTGCCGTGGACACTACGGAGAACAAAGTTTATTGGACGAATGAGATAGGAGAAATCAGACGCGGATACCTTCCGATCACAAGAGGAAATCCGAAACAAAGGTACATTCCACTATCATCAACCCGTACGCTCGTCACCGGCTTACTCGCCCCAGGAAGTCTTGCCTTGGGTGGGGATATGCCTAGTACTCCTGTGCCTGAGTTCCAGTATCCGGCAATGTATTGGACAGACAAAGCAAACGGCACGCTCCACCGCTTCAACGGAGTTGCAGTAGAAAACCTTCTTCCAAACGTCCAGAATGCAACTGGTGTTGCTATGGATGTAGCAGGAGGAAAAATCTACTGGACAGAAAAAACGAGTCAAAAAACAGGGAAGATTCAACGTGCTAACCTCAACGGTTCAAACGTAGAACTTGTGCGATCCATAAAGCGGCCTCAGCGTGGAATCGCTATTGATACTACACATGATAAACTGTATACGATAAACTCATGGGGAAAGATTCAGCGTCTCAATTTTGACGGTTCAAACTTTGAAAACAACTTTATCACAGGCTTGAATTCTCCAAAAAACATCGTATTGGATGTTGATGGGGGAAAACTCTATTGGACAGAGAAAACAAGCAATGGAACAGGGAAGATTCAACGTGCTAACCTCAACGGTTCAAACGTAGAATTGGTAAAATCCCTATCAAGAGTACCTCGCGGTATTGCGATTGACTCCGCCAATCGTAAGTTGTATTTAACAAACTCTTCGGGTAAGGTCCAACGACTCAATTTTGATGGTTCAAACTTTGAAACTGATTTCATCATAGGTTTGGAGTCTCCAGAAGGGATCGCCGTGGATGTTAATAGTGGGAAAATCTACTGGACAGAAACAGGTAGTATCAATTGTGCCAGTCTTAACGGGGAGAACATCCAAAATATTGTCATGGGCTTAAGTGCACCTGCCAATATAGTCTTGGGCACCGTGCAAACTCACACATCAATCGTGACTGCTCCTGCAGTGCTTGTAGAACATATAGACGAAACGCATTTACATCCCAATTACCCGAATCCGTTCAATCCAGAGACGTGGATACCTTATCAGTTAGCAAGACCTACAAAGGTGACACTATCCATTTATTCTGTGAATGGATCTTTGGTGCGTACCTTATCGTTTGGACATCAACCAGCAGGAATCTATCACGATAAAAGTCGTGCGGCGTATTGGGATGGTAAAAACACGCTCGGTGAACCGGTTGCGAGTGGTGTGTATTTTTATACACTGACAGCAGGCGATTTCACTTCGACGCGAAAAATGTTAATTTTGAAGTAGAGTCAGTATACAAACTAAAGGCATGGATAATTGAGAATATTATCCATGCCTTTACATTTCATTTCAGTATCCACTCACCTAAAAAACTGTATTCCTTTCATATACTATTTGTTCTATTACATATTTACATCCAGGTACACAACTGATTGTATTACTGCCCGATATTGTACATCCTTTCCTATTATGCACGTTCATGTGCAGGTCTGAGTCTCAATCCGCTTTGAAATCCTAATTCTATCCTTTTTGTACTTGCTGACATAACCTCCATTAATTAACCAAAGAAACAAACTATTTCTTCATTTCCTCAACCAGTACATACTCAACATACACCTATATAATACCTTCTAAACTAAATTGGCTTTCCAATCTGCTATTAATGTTAGTTAATTAAGTAAAATTGGTATAACATAGACTATTATACTGTGTGTTCATATTTTGGACAGTAATGATGTTATTTTGAGAGAATAGGTATTGATTTTATATAGACCATCATAATACGCAGTCTCATATTTGGCATTATTTTTGCTAAAGATACATTAACACATCAAGAGTTTCTCTATTCTATCAGTAAATGTATATCCATTGGAGTATCTTATGAAGAATCTGGTCAATACAGAGTTAAACTATATTTGGAAATTTTGGATGCCATTCTTGTTATCATTCAGTTTAATTTTTCTCATATTTGTATCTGTTGTATCTGCACAGAATCATGCGCGTTGGGGATTACCGGATGGCGCAAAAATGCGACTTGGTAAGGGTAGAATATATGAGGTAGAGTTTTCTCCACATGGAAAATACTTTGCTGTTGCCAGTACTATTGGAATTTGGATCTATGATGCACAGACTGGTAATGAATTATCACTTCTTCGTGAAGAGAATCCATACATTGATAGTATAGCTTTCAGTCCAGATGGAAGGATGCTCGCCTATGCTAGTGATGATGAATATGTCCGTATACTGGATACATCCAATTGGCAAATTATAAAAAAGTTTCAAATAGAAAATAGATATGCTGGACCTGTGATTTTCAGTCCAGATGGGAAGATTCTTGTCAGTGCCAATTCAGATTACAATGCAGTTTTTTGGGATGTTGCAACAGGTGAACAGCTTCATATTATTGAAGGACATACAAGTATTATTACATCAATGGCATTTAGTTCAGATGGAAATACGTTTGTGACAGGGAGTTGGGATAAGTCTATTCGTTTATGGGATGTTGCATCAGGAACTCATAGAACCACTTATACAAAACACACAGATGGTGTTTCAAAGATCATATTCTACCCTGATGGTCGAACATTCGCTGGAGTCGGTTATAATCGAAGTGGAGCACATCTATGGGATATTGAAACCGGAGACTACCTTGGTGTCCCAAAGCAACCAATATCTTCAAAGTCTACTTTTAGTCCAGATGGGTCAATATTGGCTATTGCTAAAGGAAGAGAATTAAGGATTTGGGATGTTGAAAATGAGAAATATCAATTTGAACTTACTGGACATTTGTACTCTATCTCATCCATTACCTTTAGTCCAAATGGACGGATACTAATTACCAGTGGTAATGGAGAATTACATCTATGGGATGTAGTTTCTGGTACTCAAAAAATGTCAATTTCTGGTCATAATGATTATGTCTATAGTCTTGCACTCTCCCCTGATAATCGCACAATTGCTATTGGTAGTAGGGAAGAAATTCGTTTATGGGATGCAGTTACGGGTACGTTAAAAACGACATTGTATGAAAGTTATTGGGGTAACGGGACAATGTCGTTCAATCCTGATGGTTCTATACTTGCGAGTGAGACAGGTTGGCAAATACGTCTGTGGAATGTAAATGATGGAACACATCTAACTACATTAAGGGGGTATTTAGGAAATAGTGCCTCAGGATATGGTATAGCTTCAATTGCATTTAGTCCAAATGGAAGATACTTAGCAAGCGGAAGTAGTCAGGCAACAATACAATTGTGGCATCTCGGACGTACACATAAAGGTACACTTTCGGGGCATTCTGCAGGACTAACTACCATTGCATTCAGTTATGACAGTCGAACACTTGCAAGTGGGAGTAAAGATCAAACAGTACGTTTATGGGATGTAGAAAGTGAAACCCATATAGATACATTCAGAGGTCATACTGATGAAGTGGTAAGTGTGCTATTTAGTCCTGATGCCAGTATACTTGCCAGTGGAAGTAGAGATGAAACTGTGATCCTATGGAATGTTGGTACCGGTGAGATTCGATCTATCTTAACAGGACATACGAGTTCAGTTAGGAATCTTGCTTTCAGTACTGACGGTAGAACACTTGCCAGTGCGGGAAGTTATGAAGACACTATTCTTCTTTGGGATGTTGCTACAGGTGAACCGCTACCATCGATCAAAGGACATACAACTGGGATTAGAGATCTTGCTTTCAGTGCTGATGGAAATTCCTTGGTATCTCTAAGCGCAGATGGAACAGCCTTAATATGGGATTGGACAGAAAGAGATATTAACCGAGAAACTCAATATACCTTAGAAGATGTAAACCGTGATGGTGTTGTAGACATTCAGGATATGATTTATGTTGCATCACAATTTGGTACAAAAGATAACGAAAATGCAGCTGATGTTAATCAAGATGGAATTGTTGATATTGCTGATATTGTATTAATTGCTACAGCATTAGAGAATGAAAATGCCGCCCCAAATAGAGCTTCCTCTCCAACCAATTTACTCTCAATTGACCAAATTAAAAGTTGGATTGAACAAGCACAAAAATATAGGAATCCGTCTATTGAATTCCAAAAAGGTATTACTGTGCTTGAACATCTTCTAACTGCATTAACACCAAAAAGTAGTGCCCTCCTAAACAACTATCCAAACCCATTCAATCCTGAAACTTGGATTCCATACCAGATATCAAAACCAGCAAAAATTAGTGTATACATTTATTCATCTGATGGTCAGTTAGTACGAACTTTGAATGTTGGAAATCAATCTGCAGGAGTATATCATAGTCGTAATAAAGCCGCATATTGGGATGGTAAGAATGAAATCGGTGAAAATGTTGCCAGTGGAATATATTTCTATACACTCTCGGCAGGAGAGTTTTCCGCTACACGACGAATGGTCATACAGAAATAATTTTAATTCAGTAGCATGGAGTTCCCAGTAAGATTACTTCAACATCGTCATTTAGAACAACTTGAGGATTATATATGAAATCAAGAACACACTTACATATAATAATAATACTGCTTATTATGATTTATTTTTCACATACGGGTTATGCGGAAGATTATATGAGATGGCATTTACCGGATGGTGCGAAACTTAGAATCGGTAAAGGTAGAATCTCTGGAGATATAGCAATTTCACCTGACAATTCCATCCTTGCAGTTGCAACTACAATTGGAATCTGGCTATATGATGCTCAAACGGGAGCTGAATTTGATCTATTGAGTATGCCTGCCCCGAGCATAGCAGGTCTTACCTTTAGTCCGGATGGTACCACACTCGCGAGTGGGAGTTCGGATGAATCATTATTACTATGGGATGTTAACAATAGAGTAATTAAAGCTCGATTCTTAGGACATACAGGTGATATTAACGAACTTGCTTTTAGTCCTGATGGAAAAACTCTTGCAACTTCTGCTGGTTGGAACGATAGAACTGTACGAATTTGGGATGTAGCATCTGGAGAAGTCAGTTCAATCAATATTGATGAGACAGAAAAAATCTCAAGCCTTGCATTTAGTCCTGATGGAAAAACTCTTGCAACTGGAACAGAATGGAAGGAGTCTTTGATAAAGTTATGGGATGTTGCTACTGGTACACTAAAAACAACTTACATAGGACATACAGGTGATATTAACGATCTTGCTTTTAGTCCTGATGGAAAAATCTTGGCAAGTTGTGCAGGGTTTTTAGATAACACAATTCGTATTTGGGATACTGTTAATGATGAACTGATAACCACATTAACTGGACATACACAAGGTGTCAATAGTATTACATTCAGTGTTGACGGTCAGACGCTTGTAAGTTGTGGTAATGATGGGACAATAGTATTATGGGATGTTCCTTCTTATAAGTACAAGACAACATTGCTTGAACATCCTACTTCAGTTATAAATGTTGCCTTTAGTTCGGATGGTAAGACACTTATCAGTGGTAGTTGGGATGGCACTATTATAATTCGCGATGCTGACAGTCTTGAACCGAAGAAGATAATCACAGGACACATTCCAAATATTTCGACTATGGCAATAAGTCCTAATAGTAAGATGCTTATATTAGGAAGTTGGGATAGTAAAGTAAGGATATTGGATACTCTAACCGGTGAAGGTATATATACCCTTACTGGACATATTGCAAGGATTAAATCGGTTGATTTTAGTCCTGATGGTAGGACAGTAGTTAGTAGTAGCAGTTATGATGATCCTACTGTCCGATTATGGGATGCTGAGAATGGAAGATTAAGCAAAATAGTTCTGGGATATACAAATGTTATAAATAAAGTTATATTCAGTCCAGATGGTAAAATCCTTGCATCTGCTGGTGACAGTGATGACATATATTTGTATAACACTGTCACAGGTAATAATTATGCGACACTAACCGATTTTACTAACAATACACACAATGATCCTATTTTAAGTCTTGCTTTCAGTCCTGATGGTTATACGTTGGCATCAGGGAACAGTCATGGAAAAATTCGACTGTGGAGTCTCATAAATTATAGCCAGATTGAAGAATATACTGGTCATTCAAATAGAGTGAATGCCCTTGCGTTCAGTCCTAATGGAAGAACATTAACAAGTGGAGGAGCTTACCATAAAGTTATACTATGGAATGTCGTTTCTGGGGAACAGAAAATTCTACCAGACAGTCCGGAAGTTGTCAGTAGTATAACATTCAGTTCTGATGGTCAGACCGTGATTGCGGGAGGAAATATCGCTAATCCATCATTATATTTATGGGATGTAAATAGTGGAGTACTAAAACATACCTTATCAGGACACACGAATGGGATTGTTGATGTTTCAATAAGTCCTGATGGACAAACACTTGTATCCGGAAGTAAAGATGGTACTATTCTATTATGGGAATACAATTCGATTATAACTCCGACATACTTAATAACAGATGTAAATGGGGATGGTATTGTGGATGTCTACGATTTAATTGTCGTTGCTGCAAACTTTGGTAAGACAGGACCGAATATAGCAGACATTAATGGTGATGGTATCGTAAACATAGCGGATCTCATACAGATTGCCGCAGAATTAGGAAATGCAGCAGCTCCATCAATCTCTACACAAAATCCTAATCTACCAATTACAACTTTAGATGTGCAACGCTGGATTAAACAAGCTCAATCACTGAATATAATTAATCCAACAACACAAAAAGGGAAAATGTTTTTGGAGCAACTTCTGATTGACTTAACTCCAAAGAAAACTCTACTCCTACCAAACTATCCTAATCCATTCAATCCTGAAACATGGTTTCCATATCAGCTATCTGAATCAACGGATGTATCCATCAGGATTTATTCAGCAGATGGTCTATTGATAAAGAATATTTCATTAGGACATCAACAACCTGGGTTATATCAAGATCGTACTCGTGCAGGGTATTGGGATGGTAAGAATGAAATAGGTGAACCTGTGGCAAGTGGTATATATATCTACGAATTTGCAGCTGGTAATTACTCATCTACAAAAAGAATGGTAATACGAAAATAGGAGTCATAAAATGAAAGTGTTAGAATTTAACATACTATCTTTATTATTCATTTTAATTCTTTTTCCCATAAACACCAACGCTCAAAATTATCATCAATGGGATTTACCCGAAGGTGCTATATCTCGTATAGGGAAAGGGACAGTACAGAATATAACATTCTCACATGATAGTAACCGTTTAATTGTGGACACAGGTATAGGACTATGGAGCTATGATGTCAGCACTGGAACAGAACTTGACTTTATCGCAGAATATTCTTCTCAGATTCTTGGAGTGAGTCCATATTCAAATGCTTATGTTATTTCTGATTCATCTAATACACTCAAAATACGCGACTTGCTCAATCCCAATTTCAATGTGTCATTAGTCGGAGATCCAGAAGGAATTCGTGAGGTGGTTTTCAGTCCAGATGGACAAATACTTGCTGGGATATTTAGTGATAAGATCTATCTATGGGATACTATTACTGGAAAACAATTGACAAGACTTGAGTTGCCAAATGGTCGGTTCAGGACGATCGTTTTTAATTCCGATGGTAAGACGATGGCTACCATAGGTTTTGATAGTACCATACGTTTATGGGATATAGCTACTGGAATTGAGACAGCAAAATTATCAAGATATGTTTATGGGAGTGAGAATCTTGTTTTTACACCTGATAGTAACACGGTGATTACTGCCAATCGGAATGATACGGTTGAGTTATGGGATACAGAATCTGGAAAAATAAAACAGAAGATTGACACTATGTCTGCTCAGTGCATCGCATTGAGTCCAGATGGTAAAATCTTAGCTGTTGGAGGGTATGACGGTTTACACCTATTTGATGCCATCACCGGTGCATATATTGCCAAACTTGGTGGTCATATTAGAGGAGTTTCCAGAATAGCATTTAGTCGAGATGGTTCCTACATTGCCAGTAGTGGGGCAGAAGAATTATTCATTTGGGATACAGAAAGTAAAAGACGTTTGTTATCAATTGATGGTCATTTACATGCTTGGGGTATGGCTCTCAGTCCAGATGGAACTACACTTGCGGCATCTAATCGTGAAAAAATATATTTTTGGGATCTAAATACTGGTAAAACTAAGGCTTTGATATTTGCAGGACATCATTCAACATATTCGGATTTAGCTTTTAGTCCTGACGGTACAACTCTTGCAAGTAATGACTTCAGAATTGTTCTATGGGACTTGTCTACCTATGTATATAAAGCAACTGTCTATGCAAGGAGAGTGACATCACATGCTCCTGTCACCTACTCTGGATATACTTCAATTGCCTACAGTCGAGATGGTCAATACCTTGCTGCAGGAAATAGTAATTGGTTAGTACATTTATTCTTTAAGGGACGCACCTATGAATCAACATTAATTGGACATTCAGATGAGGTGACATCTGTAGCCATCAGTGATGATAGCACCTTACTTGCGAGTGGAAGCAAAGATAATACTGTCCGTCTATGGGATGTTGACACCGCAACTGAAATACATACCTACAAGGGACATACTGACAATGTAAACTATGTCGCTATTAATCACGATGCAAGTATTGTTGCCAGTGGAAGTGATGATACAACTATTATTCTTTGGGATACTGTCACTGGACTACCGATTTCCACCTTGTCCGGACATACCGATGGAATACAAAGTCTCGCATTCAGTCATGACGGAAAAATACTTGTCAGTTGTGCTGGTAGTGAAGATCCATCAATTAGGCTCTGGGATGTTGCCACTGGTGTGCAGAGGAAGATTCTAAATGGCCATAGAATAGGTCCGCGTCTGCTATATTTTAGTCCGGATGGTGATACATTTGCTACAGGAAATTGGGATGGTGAAATACTAATTTGGAATTATAACGCAATAATCGGAACGGAAAATCAACCAGTTATCCTTTCCGAAGATGTCAATAGGGATGGAGTTGTAGATGTGCAGGATCTCATTTATGTTGCATCTCAATTTGGTAATTCAGTAACAAAAAATGACGCGGATATTAATAATGATGGTGTAGTGAACATCGCTGATATTTTATTAGTTGCAGCTGCTATTACAAATAAGAATGCCGCGCCATTAATACTTCCTAAATCTGAATATTATCTTACTTCAAATATAGTTCAAGAGTGGATTGACCAGGCAATGCAAATGCAGAATAACGCAATCTACCATCAGGGAATCAATTTTCTTGAACAACTGTTAGTACACTTAACTCCTCATCAAACCATGTTATTGTCAAATTACCCGAATCCTTTTAATCCAGAAACATGGATTCCATATCAGTTGGCAAATGCTACAAACCCAATAATAAAAATCTATTCAGCAAACGGCCAAGTGATTCGCACGCTTGAATTAGGGTCTAAACCTGCTGGGGTTTATCAAGATCAAAGTCGGGCAGCATATTGGGATGGAAAAAATCAACATGGTGAACCTGTGGCAAGTGGCGTATACTTTTATACTTTATCTGCTGGAAACTATATGGCAACAAAACGCATGGTTATACGAAAATAGGAGATCTTCCCATGAATACACGACGACTCTTGATTACCATATTATTCTTAATTTCAATACCATTTTTGTCAACTGCATTCTCACAGAATTATTCGCAATGGGGACTACCTGATGGAGCAAAAAGACGGATTGGTAAAGGTTATATAACTGGTAATATGGTATTCTCTCCTGATAGTACTCGACTTGCGGTAGCAAGTTCTATTGGAATCTGGATATATGATGGACAAACTGGTGAGGAATTAGACCTACTTACAAATAATGTAGGATTTGTCCGTTCTATTGCTTTTAGTCCAGATAACAAAACACTCGTGGGAAGTAGTGCTTCCGAATTTTATTTATGGGATGTTGATTCAGGGAAACTTAAACTTACTATTTCTGCTCATCAGAATGACATTTCAGATGTTGCTATTAGTCCTGATGGGAACCTAATTGCTACTTGTGGAGATTGGAGAGATGAGACAGTAAAGTTATGGAATGGTGTTACGGGTAGGTTAATAACATCTCTGACAGGACATTTAGATGATGTCTATAATATTTCATTCAGTCCGGATGGCAATATAATAGCCTCCGCAGGAGAAGATGATGATAAGAATATAGTGAAATTGTGGGATATTACTACAGGTCAACTCAGAACAACTTTTAATGCTGGAACGAATGCATGGGACATGATTATTGTCTTCAATCCGGATGGAAGTACTTTAGCAAGTTGTAAAGGTAGATGGGACGAAAGGATTCAATTATGGGATGTTGCATCAACTTCTTTAAGAAAGACACTCATTGGACACACAGGGGGTGTAAGAAGTATTGCTATTAGTCCTGATGGGAAGACGTTGGCAAGTGGGAGCATTGATAGAACTATCTGTTTATGGGATGTAATTAATGGAAGCTATCTGACGACATTAATAGAACATACAGACGATGTTGTAAGTGTGGCATTTAGTCCTAATGGCAATATTCTGGCATCTGGTAGTATGGATGGAACAGTTGTATTGTGGGATACTCAAAACTTTCAAACGATCTCCAAAATAACAGGACATAATGGTAGGATAAATGAATTGGCATTCACTCCAGATGGAAAGACTATTGTGAGTGGAAGTAATGATAGAACAGTTCGATTATGGGATACAGAAACGGGTAGAAATCTAAATACATTTATTGGACATAATAGTTCTGTTGTAAGTATCGCAATAAGTCCTGATGGTCAAACCATTGCAAGTGGAGGAGATTTAGGTCCTTCAATAAATGGTTGGTACTCTGATGACTTTTCAATAAAACTATGGGATGTTGATTCAGGCAAAAATAAGAAAACAATGATTGGTCATTATTCTGCTATCCATAATTTGTCATTTAGCCTGGATGGAAGAATCCTTACAAGCACATCTGAATGGGATAGCATTCTTTGGGATGTAAAAACGGGGAACCCACTTTGGACACTTAGCGGTGATAGAGATAATCCTATGGGTAGCATTACATTCAGTCCAGATGGAAATACATTCATAACTGCGGGGAAGTCAGGAATCCAGTTCTGGGACCTAAATACTATGCAGCCAATTCCATTATATACCGGTCTACCTGAAGGATATGCCTATGGGGTATATAGTCCTGATGGTCGCACTCTGGCAGTATCGGGTATGAATCCTGATATACATCTATTGAATATATCGACTGGTGCCTATAGAACCATACAAACAGGACATAGTGGAAGGTTTACAATTCCTGCTTTTAGTCTGGATGGAAAAACTCTTGCTACGGCAAGTTTTTTTGATGACAATACAATTCGATTTTGGGATCTTGTGAGTAATGAGCTTAAATTTACTATCACCAGTAATCCGGATAAGGTATGTCATCTCATATTTAGTCCAGATGGAAAAACTCTCGCAACAACAGGTTATGGTGGTGTAATATACTTGTGGAATTACCCATTTGCAATTGAAAAACCCACACATATCGTTGACATCAATTCGGATGGTGTTGTAGATATTAACGACTTAGTGTTGGTTGCTGCTAATTTCGGAAAAACAGGAGAAAATCTTGCTGATGTAAATAGAGACGGTGTTGTAAATATCGCAGATTTAATTGCTGTTGCAGCAGCTATTAACATTGGAGATGGTGCCCCATCCATACCGGTAACAACCACAAATCTAACTGCTGAATCTATTCAACAATGGATAACTGATGCACAACAACTTAAGAATAGCAACCCCGCTATACACAAGGGGATTATCTTTCTTGAACAACTCTTGAAGTCATTTACTCCCAAAATGACAACTCTCCTACCAAACTACCCTAATCCATTCAATCCAGAAACATGGATACCCTATCAACTATCTGAACCATCAGATGTAACAATACGAATTTATTCAACAAATGGTCAATTGATTCGACAATTACAAATAGGACATCAACAACCAGGACTATACCATTCCCGTTCCCGAGCTGCTTATTGGGATGGAAAGAATGAACTGGGTGAACCCGTCGCGAGTGGGATGTATTTCTATGAATTTACTGCAGGAAAATTCAGTGCCACACGACAAATGGTAATAAAAAAATAGATAATATAATATGAAGATTTCTTTGGTTTCTATCATTCTAATACTCTTAATTTCAATCCATTTTCTAACATCCTGCTATGCACAGGATTATACGCAATGGGATTTACCTGAAGGCGCGAAATATCGTCTGGGTAAAGGGAGAATCCAAAAGGTTCTGTATGCCCCGAATGGAGAGTATATTGCAGTAGACAGTTCTATAGGGATATGGATCTATGATGCCTACACTGGTAAGACATTAAGACTGTTCACTGATGAGGATTCACAGATAGATATGTTAGAATTTAGTCCTGATGGTAGTACACTCTCATATTTTGATGGAGTTGATTCTGTTCATATAGTCGACACTTCAACATGGAATATAGTGAAGAGTATACCGCTATATGGTAATTCTATTAGATCTGTTATTTTTAGTCCGGATAGAAATTCACTTGTAAGTGCAAATTCATCCTATTCTCTGAAAGACTATTCAATGACTCTAAGGGATGTTAACACCGGAGTAACGAAAACCACTTTTGAAGGACACACAGATACTATTACATCCATGGCTTTTAGTTCAGATGGTAAAACACTTGTAACCAGCAGTTGGGATAGGTCTGTACGTATATGGGATATAGCGACAGGCGAAAACAGGCACACATTTAAAAAACATTATGACGGAGTTGCACGAGTCATATTCTATCCGAATAGCAACATTATTGCCGGGGTGGGTTACAATAGTAATAGGGTATATGAATGGAATATAGCAACTGGGAGTTTTCTTGGAGAGGCAACTATACCTCTCTACTATAATTGTACTTTTAGTCCAGACGGTTCATTAATTGCCATTTCCAGAATCGATAATCTTTCCTTATGGGATTTCGAATCTAAGGAAAAACTATTTGAACTGACATCACATACCTATGATATTTCAACTATTGCATTCAGTCCTGACGGTCAAACATTAGTAAGTGGAGGACATGGAGAGTTGTTTTTTTGGGATGTGATGACAGGGGCAAGGATTTTATCAATACCTGGACATACTACTTATCTAAATGGACTTGCGATATCTCCAAATAATCGTACAGTTGCTACTGGTGGTCGAGATGTAATTCATCTATGGGATATTACCACTGGGGAATATATGACAACACTCTATGAACCTAATGAGAATATCTGGAAAATGGCATTTAGTCAAGATGGTCAAACACTTGCAAGTGAAATTGGATGGTCTATACGTTTATGGAATCTAAATCAAGGAGTACCCATTGCAACTCTCAAGGGCTATTCAGGTAATTCGGCATCTGGTTATGGTATTATATCAATTGCCTATAGTCCTGACGGGAAATATCTTGCAAGTGCAAGTAGTGAAGGTACAGTACAATTATGGCATTCAGGTCGTACACACAAAGGAACACTTATTGGACATAGTGAAGGCATTTATTCTATTGCATTCAGTCCTGATAGTCGTTATCTCGTAAGTGGAAGTCTGGATGATACTGTTCGCCTTTGGAATGTTGAAAATGAGGAATTGATTACAACATTTATAGGGCATACTGCTGATGTGCGTAGTGTTGCATACAGTCCTAAAGGGAATTTAATTGCCAGTGGAAGTAAAGATAGTTCAGTGATCTTATGGGATGTTAATACTGGCAAACAAATTAGACAACTAATCGGACATCCCAGTTGGGTTTCAAGTGTTGCGTTTAGTCCTAATGGAGAGACACTCGCAAGTGTCGGTGATAGAGATAACCTTATACGTTTATGGGATGTACCTTCGGGTGAACCACTACCTCCGTTATTTGGTCATTATGGAAGGATTGATGGTATTTCCTTCAGCACAGATGGACGCAGTTTCGTGAGTGTGAGTTCAGATGGAACAGCATTAGTCTGGGATTGGAAATCTATTAACGGTGTAGAAGAAGAGATTGCAATAATACCAGAAGATGTTAACAGTGATGGTGTTGTGGATATACACGACCTTATCTATGTGGCATCACAATTTGGAAAGATTGGAACTGAGAATATCGCAGATATTAACAACGACGGTGTTGTTGATGCTACTGATATTGTGCTTGTTGCAGGAGCGATTGCGAATACAGATAGTGCTCCAATTGTGGCTTCTAAGCCTAACAATAAACTCTCTGCTGAAACGGTTAAAATGTGGCTAAATCAAGCACAGAATTCCAATAATGTGTCAGACAACTACCGAAGAGGAGTAGCTTTACTTAAACAACTCTTGGTAGTACTTACACCAAAAGAGACTACTCTATTGCCAAATTATCCTAATCCCTTCAATCCAGAAACTTGGATTCCATTCCAGTTAGCAAAACCGACAGATGTTTCCATACAGATCTATACATCCAATGGTCAGTTAGTAAAACATATAGATTTAGGGTATAAACCTGCTGGTGAGTATCATAGTAGACACGAAGCAGTATATTGGGATGGAAAGAATAAAGCAGGTGAATCAGTTGCAAGTGGTATTTATTTATGTACTATGTCTGCTGGAGAATATACAGCAACCCGACGTATGTTAATAATTAAGTAGCTTAAGACACTATATCAACAGAACAATATCAAACAACATTTCTACTACTATAAAGCATATTATGAAGAAAACACGATATTTTACCCTCATACTACTTCTTATAATTAATTTACCCATCACATTATTTGCACAAGAGTATATGAGATGGAATTTACCGGAACGCGCAAAATTAAGAATTGGTAAAGGTATGTTAGATGGAGAAATTGCATTTTCTCCTGATAGCAAGAGACTTGTGGTTACAACGCCAATTGGGACATGGATTTATGATGTATTTTCAGGAAAAGAACTCGATTTGTTCTTAGGACATCAAGAAGGTGTTGCAAGTGTGGCTTACAGTCCGGATGGAAAGATACTTGCAAGTGGGAGTCGTGAAGGAAAATTATTACTCTGGAATGTTTCTACAGGAAAAGTCATCAAAAGATTTATGGGACATCACGATGAAATCCTTGGTGTCGCCTTTAGTCCTGATGGTAATATACTTGCAAGTTGTGGAGGAGGGACAGACGAATCTGTGATATTATGGGATGTGAATAGTGGTGTCATGTTGGCAATCTTCACTGATCATTCAGATAATGTATCAGATGTGATATTTAGTCCTGATGGTAAAACTCTTGCAAGTTGTACAGAATATGAAAATGAGGTGATATTGTGGGATGTTGAAACACTCAGATTAAAGAAATTCATCATTGGTCATGAAGATGGTGTCCAGAGTTTAGCATTTAGTCCTGATGGGAGTATACTCGCCGGAGGCAGTGATTGGTCAGATACCTCAATTCACCTATGGAATACAGACACTGGAGAACTGATAAACACGCTTTCTGGACATACAAGAAAAGTCAACAGTGTATCATTTAGTTCAGATGGAAATACTCTTGCCAGTGGAGGCGATGATGGTACGGTTGTTTTGTGGGATGTATCTACTGCCACCTATAAAACTACTCTCCTTGATCATACATACAGAGTACAAAATGTACTCTATAGTCCAGATGGCAACCTTTTAGTAAGTAGTAGCTTTGATGGAACTATACAGATCAGAAATGCTGAGACTTTAGAAACCATTACTCAGATTTTAGGTCACCATACTGCTGGCGACAGTTTTGCTATAAGTCCTAACGGGGATATGATAGTTAGTGGTAGTTGGGACAATAAACTATACCTTTGGAAAACAGCAACTGGAAAAAAGATAAACACTCTAATCGGTCATACATCTTACATTGAATCAATTGATATAAGTCCAGATGGTAAAACTATAGCGAGTAGTGGGAATTATTATGACAGGTCAGTCCGATTATGGGATGCTGTAACTGGAAAAACTAAACTGATGCTAATGGGACATAATGGGAATATATATGTTGTAAGATTCAGTCCAGATGGAAAAATGCTTGCCACAGGAGGTAGAGATAAGAATGTGTGTCTATGGGATTCACAGACTGGACATCACATTGCCACCTTTACTGGACCTACACAGGCTCCACTTAGTTTAGCTTTTAGTCAAGATGGTCAAATGTTGGCATCTGGAGGGCAGGACATATTACTATGGGATTTATCAAAGAGAAAACAAGTAAGAAACTTCGGGGTAGGTTATACTTGGATTAGATCCTTGACCTTCAGTCCGAATGGGAACACTCTTGCAGCCGTATTTGCATCACGAATTGTGAATTTATGGGATGTGGAAACGGGAACGCTTAAGAGAGAACTTACCCAGACAGATGTCGGTGTCAGTGGAATTACATATAGTCCTAATGGAAAGTTCCTAATTAGTATGACCAATTCTGATGGTGGTACTATATCATTTTGGGAACCTGGAACTGCCGAAATAATACATCAATTTTCTGGGATTCCGGATGGTTTTGGTCAAATTAGGATCAGTAAAGATGGGAGCACAGTCGCAACTGCCGGTGAGGGAGGAGTAATCTATATATGGGATTTTGATGATATAATTCAACCCATCTCATTAACAACTGATGTAAATGGGGATGGCGTTGTTGACATTAAGGATTTGATTGTAGTTGCTACAAACTTTAATAAAACTGGTCCAAATGCAGCTGATATAAATGGTGATGGTGTTGTTGATATTACGGATCTTATCATGGTAGCCGCAGCAATTAATCTGGAATCTGCATCTCCAACAAAAACACCCTATAAAGATATTCTAAAAGCAAGTACTATCAAGGAGTGGTTGAAACAGGCACAGATACATAATCTTACTGATCCAGTTTCAAAAAGAGGGATATATTTTCTTGAACAACTTCTGAATAGTAAGTATCCTGAAAAAACCGTTGCATTTCCAAATTATCCGAATCCATTCAATCCTGAAACGTGGATTCCGTATCAACTATCCGAACCATCAGATGTAACAATCCGAATTTATTCAACAAATGGTCAATTGATTCGACAATTACAAATAGGATATCAACAACCAGGACTATACCAATCTCGTTCCCGCGCTGCCTATTGGGATGGGAAAAATGAATATGGTGAACATGTAGCGAGTGGAGTATACTTCTATGAATTTACAGCAGGACAGTTTGTTGCCACACGACAAATGGTAATCCGGAAGTAGAAATTATTATGAAAACTATCAAACAGATTATGCTTGTATGTCTATATATTTCTTTACATTTTCTTCCATTTTCCTATGCGAATCAATACATGAAATGGGATTTACCTGATGGGGCAAAATTACGGATTGGTAAAGGAATTGTTAGGAGTCTGGCATATTCACCTGATGGAAGTAGGTTAATTGTTCAATGCTATAATGGTATTTGGACTTATGATGCACAGACTGGTGTTGAATTAGGTTTTATTTCGACCTATGGTAAAGACTTACTTAGTGTTAGTCCCGATGGGGAAATGTACGTATGTGTTGAAACTGAAGATATCTACCAAATCAGATCAATCTATGATGGAAGTTTAATTGCAGAGATCGAAGGAGATACAGGAGTTAGACGAACAGTTGCAAGCAGTCCTGATGGATATACCTTTGCTGCAGGAATAGGCAAAGCGATAGTCCTATGGGATATTGCTTCAGGTGAAAAAATTTCTATACTGACTGGTCATACAGGTAGGGTTAATTCACTTGCTTTCAGTCCTGATGGGAACTCACTTATTAGTGGAAATTGGTATGATACCGTACGGTTATGGGATCTTACGACTGCTACACAGAAGAAATATCTAACTAACCATAGAAGTAGTATATCGAAAATCATCTTTAGTCCAGACGGAAGTAAAGTAGCAAGTATAAGTGTGAACCAGAAAAAAGTGAATATTTCAGATGTGATAACAGATAGATATCATACAATTCAATTAAAACAAACAATCCATGGAATTGCCTTTAGTCCTGACGGAAATACCATTGCTATTGGTGATAGATATGGAAAATTAGATCTATGGAAAGTTGGTTCGGGGGAACGAATCAGAGATTTTATAGGACATAAAAAGCAGAAAGTGTATACATTAGTATTCAGTCCTGATGGTACTACACTCGCAAGCGGCAGTTCAGATGGTTTATTCATTTGGGATGTGAATACTGGTGAACGGAATCTGTCAATTCAAGGACATTCGACTGAAATTAGAGCCTTAGCATTCAGTCCGGATGGAAACATACTCGCAACTGGAAGTCCTTATCAAATTAATCTGTGGAATACCTCCTCTACCGAACGGTTAGGACAGATATATTTCAATGAATGGTATAACTACTTTATAGGTTTAGCATTCAGACCAGATGGAAATATACTTGCTAGTCAAGATGGTCGTAGAACACTTATTTGGGATGTTAATCATCTAACATATCTTGCTACACTCACAGGCAATGGAGGGAAGAATCTTACATCAAGTGCTTTTTTGTCTGGATTAGAGTATAGCTCGGATGGTCAACTCCTTGCCGGGGGCAATGAATTAAATACTGCTGTACATATATGGTATGCAGGTCGTACACATATTGATGCTTTTATTGGTCATACAGCAGGGGTTACTTCAGTTAAATTTAGTCCTGATGAAAATCTTCTTGCCAGTAGTAGCAATGACAAAACAGTACGGATTTGGGATGTTTCGACTGGATCCAACATTACTACCCTATATGGACATCTTGATAGGGTACATTGTGTTGATTTTAATGATGATGGAAGTATTCTTGCAAGTTGTGGTAAGGATAACTCAATAATATTTTGGGATATGTCGAGTGGGGATTCAACGGTAATTCATTCAGCACATAGGGAAGAAGTTCGAAAAATAGCATTTAGTAAAGATGGGAAATATCTCGTAAGTTGTGGTGGATGGGATGATCCTATTGTAAGAATATGGGATGTGGCTACTGGTGAGATGATTAAAACACTTATTGGACATGGTTACGTTGTATTAGATGTAGTATTTACTTCTGATGGAAAGACACTTGCTACTGGCAGTCCTGATGGGACTGTGATGCTATGGGATTATGCCTCAATAATTGATTCGAAATTAGAAATGGCTACCTTGTTAGAAGATGTTAATCATGATGGTACTGTGGACTTACAAGATTTAATCTATGTCGCATTACAATTTGGAAAAACAGGAACAGAAAATAGTGCTGATTTAAATGAAGATGGAATTGTGAATATTGAGGATTTGTTATTAGTTGCCGCTGCACTTGATAATGATAATAGTGCCCCACGAAAATTAATAGATGCAAAAAATATTTTGAACCCCACAATGGTTCAACAATGGTTAACCCAATCACAGATGATTCCTAACAAAACTCCAATATTACAGAAAGGTATTGCTGTACTTGAAAATATCTTATTCCACTTTACTCCTGAAGATACAGTGCTTTTACCAAATTATCCTAATCCTGCAAACCCAGAAACGTGGATACCGTATCAACTTAATACACCTTCAGATGTATCAATTCGCATTTATACTGCTAACGGTGAGTTAGTTCGGACAATAAAAGTTGGCCGACAACAAGCTGGAATCTATCACTCCCGAACCCGTGCAGCCCATTGGGATGGGAAAAATGAACATGGTGAACATGTAGCAAGTGGCAGTTATTTTTATTCCCTCTCTTCAGGACAGTTTAATGCTACCAGACGATTACTAATTAGGAAATAGGAGAACAAAAATGAAAAAGATCCTACTATCCATCTCTGTCTTGCTTTGGTTGTTATCCCTATTACCATTAACCGTATTTGCGCAGGATTACACAAAGTGGGAACTCCCTAATGGTGCATATAAACGTCTTGGAAAAGGAGAGATTACTGGAAATATCATCTTTTCACCCGACAATTCACTCGTTGCTGTACCAAGTTCAATTGGGGTTTGGATATATAACGCAAATACTGGTAAAGAACAAAGTCTATTTACAAATCATTCAAGACGTGTTACAAGCGTATCCTTCAGTCCTGATGGTAATACATTGGCAAGTAGTAGTGCTGGAGAATTCTTATTATGGGATGTACCTACGGGGAAACTCATATCTGTTCTCTCTGCCCACACAGATGAGATAACTGATCTGGAGTTTAGTCCAGACGGGAAAATCCTCGCAACATGTAGTTGGTACAAGGATTCATCAGTAAAGCTATGGGATGTGGCTACTGGAAGAATTATAACAACCCTTGATGGACATGAAGATGATGCAACCTGTCTTGAATTCAGTCCTGATGGAAAAATCCTCGCTACAGGTGGTTATGATGACCGCAATACAATTAAGCTATGGAATCTGCCAACAGGTGAACTCGATAAGACTATCATTACATATAGTGAGTTTGGCTTATTTGGTGTACCGGATATTTCATTTAGTCCTGATGGAAAAACAATTGCAAGTTGTTCCGGTAGATGGGATACTTCCATACATTTATGGGATGTAGAAACGGGTACATTAATACAGACACTTTTAGGACACATGCTGGGTGTAAATAGTATAGATTACAATAAAGATGGTAGTATCCTTGCCAGTGTTAGTGATGATGGAATTTTATGTCTATGGGATATGAATACCATGCGTCACATGAACACTCTTATCGCTCATACTTCGTCGGTTATAAGTGTCTCATTTAGTCCTGATGGAAAGACATTAGTCTGTGGTAGTAGGGACGGAAATATTCATCTTTGGGATACTCAAACACTTGAGAAGATAAATACCATAGATAATCACCTGGCTTTATGGTCTGAAATTGACTTTAGTCCTGATGGAGAAACAATCGCATCAATTGGCAGAGATAACACACTTCGTCTTTTGGATACTACATCTGGAAAACTCATCAGTACGGGTCATGGTCAATATGATCTCTTAGCTTCAGTATCTTATAGTCCTGATGGAGAAACCATTGCTACTGGTTCTATAACATATCCCTTGTCTATATCTATATGGAGTGCTAATGAAAACAGTATAAGGTTATGGGATGTCTCAACTGGAAAAACGAAAGCAACACTATATGGACATAAAAGTAATGTCAGTTCTGTTGCATTCCATCCATACGAACCAATCGTTGCTGCGTCTGTAAACAAAGGTGCGGTTGTTCTATGGGATACAATATCCTATAAACCACTATGGACTATTCCAACAGAAATAACACAGACGAAGCAGGTCGCGTATAGTCCTAATGGAAGAATCCTTGTTACAGGGGATTCGTCTGCAATTAGATTATGGGATTTTTCAAGAAGAGAACTTATTACAGAAATACCACACCCGTCAGCCATTGGAACAAATATAGTTTTTAGTCCAGACGGAAGATTGATTGCTTCAGTCAGTGGATCACAACAGTTGTATATATGGAATTTATATACTGAAGAAAGAACGATAATTAACACAGGACATACATATAGATATGTTAAAATTACTTTCAGTCCAGATGGGAAAACTCTCATTTCTGCTGGAGATAGAAAGGATGGAACAATACGATTTTGGGATTCATCAAATGGAGATCTAAAAACTATTTTAAAAGGTATGGCGAATGGAATTGATGATTTAAAGTTTAGTCCTGATGGGGATACTCTCGCAACATTAGGCGTAGATGGAACAATACTGTTTTGGGATTATCCAACTTTATTCACTCCTTCCCGAATTAAAGAAGATGTTAATAATGATGGAGTTATAGATGTTAAAGATTTAGTCGTTATTGCGGCAAATTTTGGACAGACTGGTGAAAATGCAGCAGATGTAAATGGAGATGATGTTGTTGATATTGCTGATCTTATCAAGGTTGCAGGAGTATTGAATGAAGGTAATGATGCCCCTGTAAAATATAGTAAGAATAAAAATCTAAAGACTGAAAATATACACGATTGGTTGATACAAGCTCAACAGCTTAATTTATCAGATCCAATAATTCAAAAAGGAATACAATATCTGGAGCAGTTTCTACTTCAGTTAACACCAAATAAGACAGCACTCCTACCCAATTATCCAAATCCATTCAATCCTGAAACATGGATACCGTACCAACTATCTCAACCATCAGATGTTACAATACAGATCTATAGTACTGATGGGATATTAATACGAACATTAGCAATGGGACAACAATCAGTTGGTTCATATCTACAACGAAATAGCGCGGTGTATTGGAATGGTAAGAATGAAAGTGGTGAATATGTTGCCAGTGGTGTGTACTTCTACACATTAATAGCTGGTAAATACATTGCTACACGCAAGATGATTATACGCAAATAGTATCATATGACCATAGGATAGCTGGAATGCTGAGGTTTATAAGCTTTCCAGTGATCGTTTATGAATGGTTAAGTTGGATTCGTTGGCATCTTAAACCAATTACTTCTTTACACTCACCAAATCCCTCTTCCCTGTGCAATCCGTATAAATGGTATTATATTCTGTGGAGCGATCTTTGAATCGCAACCTACAAATATAGTCGGGAATTGGAATTCCCTCCTACAGAAGAGTCTTATGCTTAAATTGACATTAATGGGTGCTGATATTTGGTTCACCTAAACCTTTAAGGGGTGACAGGTGTGTAGGTAAATTTGACATCAATGATTTCAAAATCTAACTACAGCATGGCTAATATTGATTATGTGAATCTCACATTTCTATATGAAATTATCTATGATTGTTGACTTAGAACATGTAGTTTTGTATACTCTATAATATATATTTTTTTAAAATGTATTATTTATGTCCTTATATTTTTTTATTTTTGTATATTCTCTGTGATATATATAACTTACTAATATCTTAAATTTAGAATTACTTTTTAATTTACAATGGTATCTTGGAGGTCTATTTTATGGCTGATAATAGTTCAAAGAGTTTATTTTTTTCTGGTGGTATAGCAGGAATACTGGGAGCACTTCTGATGATATTTACAGGATTCATGTTTATTTTTCAAAATAGTGGTCGCCCAGATATTATGCATGGTGTTAGTGTTGGAATGTTATTATTGATCATACCAACTTTGGTTGCAACTTCAGTTTTACTAATAAACGATGCCAGAACAGGTACGCTCATAGGAATTGCTTTTGCTGCCCTTTGGGTCATATTAGAACTAATTGCACACCTTACCCAAACATCTCCATTAAAAATTGTTATGGGACAAGCGGCATCACAAACGGAATTTGGTAGTATATTCACTAAAATATGGTTAGACTTAAATGAAACCTTAATCCTTACTGCAGGTTTTGCTTATGCTATTATGGCTGTATGTTTTGGTTTCTCTATTGGACTTTGGGGTAATAACGGTTCAGCATTCTTGTTAATAATATCAGCAATTACCTTTGCTATTACATTTATACCAGGCGTGAATTTTAATATACACATCTTGATACGTGGTCTTGCTTTCCTATTTCTTGGGGGTGTATTGATACAAGCAAGTCGTGAAGGTAATATCCCAGAATGGGAAGAATAATCAAAGTATAGATATGGATGGAAATTATAGAGGATTCAACTTGAAATAGCGTATTAATTGATTAGGAATTCGAGTAAATAGGTATTGTGTCCTATTACTCATTTCTTAATCGACGGAATCGGTATCGTTTAACAATCTTTCTAATTCAGTTAATAGATCTGAATCCTCTCTATCTGTATTGGTCATCTGACCGTTACTATCATCTGTAGCGATAGCTTCTAAATCTGAACGAAATTCGATTAGGTTACTTAGATAACGTTCACGTGTGATATTTTCTGCATCCGCATGTTCTTCTCGCAAACATTCTCCACAGAATTCCCCAAGTTGTTCAATACCTATATCTATGTGCTGTAAAGCAGTTGTAGGATCATCTTGTTGCAGACTTAATTCTGCTTTTGAAATACTATTCATCATAATCATATACCCTTTATATTGATAACTCCGCCATGCGATTTCTGATGGTGCATACTTCTTAGCTAAATTTGTAACGGCTATATTGGTATCTGTATCCCGCTGGACATCTTCCCACCGTTTGATTCCTGCGAATAATAAATAGCGTGTATACCTATGAAAGGATTCGTCAAATAATGTATGCCATTCATCATCAGTCAATTCAAAACCGTCAGTTGATCCATTTTCTTCTTCATATTTGTTTAATTGGGTAAGATAGTATTCATAGTATGATTCCAGACCGTGTGGACGTGTACCGTCGGGTCGTCCAGATGCATAGAATCTTGAAACGGTGAATGCATTTGGTTTTACGACAATTACTTCTCTTCCATCTTCAATTGTCATAATTCTAATGGGGTGATCTTCGTCAAGATTAAGGACTTGTAACAATCTATCAAGAGCTTGTACCCAACGAGTATTCCTTCGAGTCGATTCGTTTGACATAATTTACCTTACCTATGATAATCTTGTAATGGTGTTACTGATATTTCACCACTTTGTAGTACGTCGATTGCATTGACTGCTGCAGCCGCACCTGGAATTGTTGAATATATTGGAATGTCATGCTCTATTGCCATCTGTCTGATGAGGAGTTCATTAGTTCTATGCAAATCACCAGTAGGTGTATTTATAATTAAGTCAACTGCATGGTTTTTGATGTGATCGTGTATAGTAGGTCTCCCTTTACCTATACTATATACAAGATCTACCTTCATTCCATTTCGTAATAGAACTTTAGCTGTTCCATGGGTAGCTATAAGTTCAAATCCCATATCAGTTAATTTTTTTGCTAAAAAAATGACTGATCTTTTATCTTTATTCCTGACACTAATAAATACGTTTCCTTTCAAGGGTAGAGAATATCCACAAGCTTTCTGTGCTTTTGCGAAAGCCCGTGATACATCATAATCAATCCCCATAACCTCACCAGTGGATTTCATTTCTGGACCAAGTCGTGAATTCGCTCCTGGGAATCGATTAAAAGGGAATACAGGTGCTTTTACACTAAAATAAGGGGGTTCAATTTCCGAAGTGTAACCTAATTCTGTAAGAGTTTTTCCAGCCATAACGCGCGCAGCAAGTTTAGCAAGAGGAACTCCAATTGCTTTACTAACAAAAGGAATCGTCCGAGATGCTCGAGGATTTACTTCAAGAACATAAATCTCATCGCTTTTTATAGCATATTGAACATTCATTAGGCCGCAAACGTTCAGTGCTTTTGCAAGTGCGTATGTATATTCTTTAAGCTGGTCTATCTGATCATCTACCAGAGTATATGGAGGAAGTACGCAATCGCTATCACCTGAATGAACACCTGCTTCTTCAATATGTTCCATTATACCGCCAATGACAGTTGTGTACCCATCAGAGATAGCATCCACATCTACCTCAATTGCCTCCTCAAGATATTTATCAATGAGAATTGGGTGTTCAGGAGAGGCTTGAACTGCGGTATCCATATATTCTTGTAGAAGTGTTTCATCGTAGACAATTTGCATTGCACGACCCCCTAAAACAAAAGATGGTCTTACAATCACAGGATAACCAAGTGATGCTGCTATCGGTACAGCTTCATCAATTGAGGTAGCGGTTCCGTTAGGTGGTTGCTTTAGACCTATTTCATCTAATACCTCTTTAAATAGTTGTCGGTTTTCAGAACGAGCTATATCCTGTGGACTTGTGCCGATAATTGGTACACCTGCTTGTTTGAGTGAATCTGCAAGATTTAACGGTGTCTGACCACCAAATTGTACAATTACCCCAATAGGCTTTTCTTTATCATATATATTCAGTACATCCTCACATGTTAAGGGTTCAAAGTATAGACGGTCAGAAGTATCATAATCTGTACTGACAGTTTCAGGATTACTATTCACCATAATAGTCTCATAACCGTCTTCTTTTAATGCCATAGCAGCGTGGACACAACAATAGTCGAATTCAATACCTTGTCCAATCCGATTTGGACCACCACCTAAAATCATGATTTTATCGTTATCAGTAGGTCGAACTTCGTCCTCACTTGAGCAGGTTGAATAGTAATATGGAGTTTCCGCTTCAAATTCAGCTGCACAAGTATCAACAGTTTTATATGTTGCTTCAATACCAAGGGATTTCCGTGTTCCTCTAATATCGGATTCTGTTTGATTACAAATATCTGCAAGTTGTCTGTCAGAAAAACCATATTGTTTTGCCTGTCGAAGTAGGTTTTCTACATCACCGTCAGAATCTCCATTTTCTATTTTCTGTTTTGCCTGTGGTGTAGAAAGATGATCCTCAAAAATAACTAACTCTTGAAGATTATACAAGAAGAAAGGATCTATATGAGTATAGGAATATATATCGTCAATTGACATACCCCGTTTTAGTGCGGATTTAATATAAAAGATACGTTCTACATTGGGTATGGTTAATTTACTGGATAGTTCTGAAAGTGGTAATTCTTCAATAGGATGATTATCAAATCCACACCAACCTGTTTCTAAGGATCGCAGCCCTTTCTGTAAGGCTTCCTTAAAAGTTCTGCCAATAGACATGGCTTCGCCCACAGATTTCATCTGAGTTGTAAGCGTTTCATCTGTTCCTTGGAATTTCTCAAAAGCCCATCTTGGTATTTTTACGACCACATAATCAATAGTTGGTTCAAAACATGCAGGGGTTTCAGCGGTAATATCGTTTGGTATTTCATCAAGATTGTATCCGACAGCCAACTTGGCAGCAATCTTAGCAATGGGAAATCCGGTTGCTTTTGAAGCAAGAGCTGAACTCCGAGAAACGCGAGGATTCATTTCAATTACCACCTGTTTTCCTGTTTTTGGATCAACGGCAAATTGTATATTGGATCCACCGGTATCGACACCAATTTCGCGTATGATTTTTATGGCGGAGTCCCGCATTAATTGATACTCTTTATCAGTCAAAGTTTGTATTGGAGCAACAGTGATACTATCACCCGTATGAACGCCCATTGGATCAAGGTTTTCAATAGAACAGATGATTACAACATTATCTCCTCCATCTCGCATCACCTCTAATTCAAACTCTTTCCATCCAATAATAGATTCCTCAATTAGTAGTTCACTAATTGGACTTAATGCAAGTCCTGAAGACACCATTTTTTGATATTCTTCTATGTTATACGCAATTCCTCCTCCTGTACCGCCGAGTGTAAATGCAGGACGAATTATCGCGGGGAATCCAATGTCATCTATTAGGTCATTTGCTTCTTCATTTGTATGTGCGATGCCACTCAAAGGCACATCCAAACCGATTTTTTTCATTGCATCTTTAAATAGAGCACGATCTTCTGCCTTTTGAATTGCGTGTAATTTTGCCCCAATGAGTTCAACATTATATTTGTTAAGTATACCTGATTCAGCAAGTTCAACAGACACATTTAGTGCAGTTTGTCCACCGAGTGTTGGCAATAAAGCATCGGGACGTTCTTTATCTATGATGAGTTCAACAGTGTCCGATGTGATGGGTTCAACATAGGTTCGATCAGCAAAATCTGGATCTGTCATAATAGTGGCGGGATTACTATTGACTAATATAATTTCATAGCCTTCCTCTTTCAGTGCTTTACATGCTTGCGTGCCTGAATAATCGAATTCGCACGCTTGACCGATTATTATTGCACCTGATCCAATAATTAAGATTTTATTAATATCTGTACGTTTTGGCATTTTATTATAATTTAGTTGTTATTATCATTTGTCTGATGCTTGTAAGATTTTAATCTGACAAACTATGTATACATATTATATTGCGTGTTTGTCCATCATTTTAGTAAAATGTGAAAAGAGATAACTTGCGTCATGTGACCTGGTGATGCTTCAGGGTGATACTGTACCGAAAAAGCGGGATATTCTCTATGTTGAATTCCTTCAAGTGTATTATCATTCAAATTGATATGTGTGATATCTACATTATTTGGTAGTGAATCAATATCTACACAGAAACCGTGATTTTGAGAAGTTATTTCGACCTGATCGGTTTCTATAAATTTCACAGGCTGATTCGCTCCCCTGTGTCCGAACTTAAGCTTATATGTTTTGCCACCAAGTGCAAGACTCAATAATTGATGTCCCAAACAGATACCAAATAACGGCTTTTTACCAATTAGATCACGTATTGTTTTTGTTGCATATTCCAACGGCATTGGATCTCCTGGACCATTTGAAAGAAAAATACCGTCAGGATTAGAATCAAGTATTTCATCTGCGGTTGTATTTGCTGGAACTACCTGAACATCACAACCATGTTCTGTCAACTGTCTTAGAATATTGTACTTGACACCGAAATCAAGTGCTATTACATTATATATTTTATCATTGTGTGGAGAATCACCATTTTCGAAACCAGTGGCAGAATGCTGTTCTGACCAAGCGTATGTATTTGGACAAGTGACGCGTTGCACAAGATCTTGTCCAATCAGGCCGTGCCATGCCCGTGCTTTGTCAATTAAGCATTCTGGGTCAAGTTTTTCGTCTGTGTGTTCTGTTGCGAGACATCCATTCATTACACCTTCTACACGTAAACGACGTGTAAGGGCACGTGTATCAATATTCTGTATACCAATAATGTTATGTCTTACTAAGTATTCCTCTAAACTCCATTGTGAACGCCAATTGCTATGATATGTACTATATTCACGGACAACAAATCCTTCAACCTGTGCACAAATAGATTCTATGTCAACTTCGTTGCATCCGTAATTACCAATAAGAGGATATGTCATTGTAACAATCTGTGCCTTATATGACGGATCAGTAAGTACTTCTTGATAGCCTGTCATGCTGGTGTTGAATACGACTTCACCTACAGTTTCTCCAGTTGCACCGAATTGTTCACCTTCAAATACGGTTCCATCAGCTAATGCAAGTATTGCTTTCATTTTATACCTCTTTATTTTATGGTATTATTAAAATATTCCATCTCTGATAGTCTGTATAGACCATCCTTTTAACTCCCAACCATTGAAAGGTGTATTCCTACTTTTAGAGAGAGAATTCTCAACGTTTACTTTATCAATTTTTTGTGTGTCAATTAATGTTATATCTGCTATTGCCCCGATGGAAAGTGTTCCTCTATCAATTCCAACGATATTTGCTGGAATATATGACATTTTGGCAATCGCATCCTTCAAAGAAAGATGTCCATTTTCAACAAGAGTTGTCATAACAAGGGGTAAGCTTGTTTCAAGTCCTATTATTCCGTTGGGTGCATCCACCATACCAAGTGTTTTCTCTTCAGGTGTATGGGGTGCATGGTCTGTAGTGATTGCATCTATTGTTCCATCCTGTAAACCAAGAAGAATAGCTTCAATATCTGTTTGAGATCTTAATGGTGGGTGCATCTTGGCATTCGTTCCCTGTTTCTCTACCTCTTCATCCGTGAGAATCCAGTGGTGTGGGCATGCTTCAGCTGTGATGTTTACCCCTCTCTGCTTTCCCCATCTAACCAAATCAACTGCTCCTGCAGTGCTAACGTGAAGTATATGAATGTGTCCACCTGTAAATTCTGCTAACATAATATCCCGTGCAACAATTATATCTTCTGCAGCATTCGGGCTGCCAACGAGGTTCAATTTCCGTGAAGTTTCACCAAGATTCATCACAGCACCAGCATTAAGATTGTGTTCTTCACAATGGACCATCACTGGAAAGTTTAGTTCTGCACTTAATCTCAACACATCACACATAAGTGCGGAATTCATAACGGTAACGCCATCATCGCTAAATCCAACTGCACCTGCTGAAAGCATTCCATTTATATCAGTCAGTTCTTCTCCTGAAAGATCCTTAGTTATACTTCCTACCGTGAATACATTTGCAGTAGAAGTGCCTTGTTGTCTTGTGATATCTGTTGCAATGTTGTAAATGTGCTTTACTCTATCTGGAGTATCTGTCACTGGTGATGTATTCGCCATACATACAACAGATGTAAACCCACCTGCTGCTGCTGCGGCTGTGCCAGTAGATATTGTTTCTTTATGTTCTAATCCGGGTTCACGTAGATGCACATGTATGTCAATCAGACCGGGGGTGACTGTCAAATTAGTTGCATCTCTTACATCATCAATATCTACTTGGATATTGCCACCAACCTGGGCAATTTTACCATCAACAATCAGAATATCACCCACTTCATCTATATCATTAACGGGATCAATGATGTGTCCATTACGTAGGAGTGTTCTCTGCATTTCTGTTTAGGCTATCCTTATAATTAGAAACATATTACATCATTCTGAATCTCGTTCACAAATCTTTGCTGAGTCAATACCATGATGTTCCTCTAATTCTACTTTAACGAATTCTTTCCTTGAAGTAGGTACGTTTTTGCCAATAAAATCTGCGGAAATTGGAAGTTCTCTGTGTCCCCTGTCAACAAGTGCGGCTAATTGAATTGCTGCCGGACGACCAAAATCCATAATAGCATCCATAGCAGCACGAATAGTTCTTCCTGTGAATAATACTTCATCCACAAGGATAACCATTTTCCAGTGACCTCAAATGGTATATCTGTACTACTCACCTTTATCTGTGATTCATGTAGATTAATATCATCACGATAGAGTGTGACATCCATAGCCCCAACAGGTACACTGATGTTTTCAATTCTATCTAAATTCTCAGCTATCCGATAAGCGAGTGTATCGCCTCTACTTTTAATACCTACCAATACAAGGTTTTCCAAATGCTGGTGATTTTTTTCTAATATCTCATGGGATATTCTAATTAGAGCACGACGAATTTCTTCATCGTTCATGACTTGTGCTTTCTCACGCATATTCATAGTTTTGACCAAGTAAAATTATTATTTGTCTTAGTGTTTATTCTAATGTATTTGACATAAAAAAACCTTCTCACTTTTGAGTGAGAAGGGTCAGATTTAGTATTTGAACTTTACAACAAATTTGTAAATTTAATAGATTTGAGGTAATGGAGTAGTTTGGAATTAGATCTCTAAGTATGAACTGATGTATTATTATTTTATTATAGGTGGGAACATAAGTTCCCGTTTTGTAGTCTAACATCCTTTTTCCACCTCTCGGGATGGGATTAAAAAGGTTTTGAACCTAACGCTTAATTAACCTAATTTAGTATACCATATATATGCAGATAATTGCAAATTTTAAACCGGACTTTCACGGAAACCTTCACGGAGCAATTCTACGAAGCCTTATTCTATAAGGGTTTATAATTTAAAGTATACCAATTCTCCGTGAATCACATACGTTGATTATATTATAACTTAAGTGTGTATTAAGTACTTATACCATTTCTATAAATGATTCTTCCATGATTAGGTGATATTTATGTCTTGAAATACTACACAAACTGGAAGTTTGTGCTACATTAAAGAGATTTTTGTAATGGGACTTTAATTACCAGAAATAGTATTATATGTTTTTCATACGTAGTGTATTGGGACATGGCACTCCGCTGGAGTGCCAGACTGTTCCGATATTGTTTTCTATAGACATAGTACTCCGCTGGAGTACGGTATTTTTGATATAGAAAACTCCAAAAAATAGACTTATCATTAGATTCTTACAGGACTTACGCAACTTAATCAGAAAAAGGTAAATTTAACTTAAAAAGCCGTCATTTCAGTGTTTTAACCCCCTAAATCCCCCTTATCAGGGGGACTTTAAGATGAAATGCGTAAGTCCTGATTGTATCATTTTGTTTTGATTTTGACAAATATATTTAATTTATTTTATGTTATTGTGATATATGTGTGTTAGTTGTTAGCTGTTTATATTTTCTTCAAATTATTTTAAGTCTTATGGAAAAAGTGTGAAATTAGAATTTGATACAGTTTATATTAACGACTTGTGCCAGTTAACTAAATGTATTTGTTGTTTTTACGGATTTTGGTTTTTTACTATAGACATTCCGTCCCTACGGGACTCAACTTAGGTTTTTCATTGGTTTTCTATAGACATTCCGTCCCTACGGGACTAAAGAAAGTCTTAACTAATGTAGGATATTCATATCAACTATTATATATGTGAAATTATTGGTTGCTAAAAGTTATTTAGCACAACTCGTTATATTAAGTAAATTAATGCCAAAAACTTTACACACCCCTTTGGCATTGGTCTGTGTTTGGGTGTGAGGGTTGTCTTGTCTGTTCGGGATTCTTTGTTGTCTGAATCGCGGATTACACAGATTACACGGATTTCACGGATTGGCAGTCTGTAACATCAGGTAATTTTCTAAGAAGGGAGTTCTGTTATGCTGCTATGGCTGTGGAGGCGTTAGCAGTGCGGTGATTAGAAATCTTGGTATTACCGAAAAGACGCATCTCATATCGACTTAGAATCAATTTAAAAATAGGCAATTGCACTCACAAAAAGGACTTCTATCAGATAAAAAATAATAAGCGTTACTGAAAAAATAGCGGATATCCAACTACTTTTCGGTTTGTCCTTGTGCTTGCCGAGATCCATCTTGAAATCGGTATCAGTTTGCTCTCTGATATCATTATAGACATATCGGAACAACCGTTCCTGCGAAAGAAAGTATCCATCCAGAATCCAAAATCCTACGATGGGAAGGAAGAGGACCAAGACAAAATTTGAATTTTGCAGGTTTTCTCTTGTGATTAAGACCATTGCTGCAACGAGGATCGTCATGCTCCAACTTTTTAAGAGAAAACTGTTGCGTCCCAAGCGGTTAATAACGGCTTGCGTCATTTCCAGATGTTTTACAACCTTTTCGGTGCCGTTCATGGATTAATCCTCCTTATATTATGTTTGCAGTCTGATTGTATCAGCAGTATATCATAACGTCAAATGGATTTTCAAGTGAAAGCTTTGGCATGGGTATGTAAATAATTTGTCACTATATGTGTCTATTTTGTAGCATAAACTGTTAGTTTGTGCTATACCGCAAGACGCAATCTGGATGAAGATTAATTTTTTAATCCGGTAATTTTAAAGAAAAATCCAGTGCGGTTAGGAAACCGCACCTACCGGGTTTGGGAAAATTAGAATTACCGAAATATTTATTTAATCCTCATGAAGATTGTGATACAAATATCGGTCAGGGAGACCCCGCCCCTACGAAGAGGAAGAGAAGAGTCGGGAATCGGAGTTCGGAATCAACGGTATGAATGCCATTTAGGCATTCCCCGCCTACAGAAGAGTCTAATGTGTAAATTAACACCTATGGTGACAAAAAGTTTACACCCTTTGGCATGGGTGTGTAAAGTTTTTGGCATGAATATAACGGTATCATAGGGATCTTTTTTCTATGTATTATATTGAACCGAGGGTAATTTTACTGTAATCTTGCTGTTTTTTTATGTTCACAATAGTAATATTTTAGTTATTTATATGTTGAATAAAGTTACACTTTTTGTCACATGGTGTGACATTGGAAAAACCTCTATCCCGTCAGTACTACACTGGGTTTAGATCTATTTTTTAAGGTTACAAGAATTTGTAAAAATTATAAAGTGGTGATGAATTTTGTGTCTTTTACTTTTCTTTTGATCCATTGATTTAGGATTGTTTGAATGTGAAATATTTTGTGTTTCCATTTTGACAAGATATTGGAACATATATCATAAATCATAGATTTGGAGGATTCTTTGTACGTGCCATTTGCTATATTTTCAACCAACGGATGGGGAAATCCGAATTCTATGAAGAGAATTATATCTGTATGGACGATTCGTAGTAATGAGATACGCTGTAGTTTACTGTTGTGCATGATAGTCTGTTTTGTTTGAAGCCGGTCTAATTTTTAGTTTTTTTAGCTCTTTTAGTTTTTCAAGTTTTTTTAGTTGCTTTTTAAGAAATGATTTTTTAATGAGCCGTAAACCCTGTTGGGGATTGGGATAACAAAGGATTTGATTAATCGGTGTAAAATATTAAAATTAGAAAAACTAAAAAAATATTCGGTTGAATTCGCATTGATTTTCCTCTGTATCTGCTTATGGGGTGATAATTCTGAATATTTTGGTTGTAATTCTAACATGGATTTTCCTATTTCCCAGATAGTGGATTTGGTTGAATTTGGCATAAAGTTTAGAAGTCTAAATAATTTGAGCTTATCTCATAAATCATATATATGGAGAATTTTTTGTTCTTACACTGTACTTTATATTGAAATAACGGACGGGGAGAACCCGTCCCTACGAAGAGTAATTATATGGTTATGAACGATTCGTATTTTTGAGATACACTGTAGAAAATAGTTATACTTTCACGATATAAATAATATTTCGTATCTCCCAAGTAACGTGTTATTTTTAGTTTATAATTATTGAACGATATAGTATTGTATCATTTTGTTTTGATTTTGACAAATATATTTAATTTATTTTATGTTATTGTGATATATGTGTTAGTTGTTAGATGTTTATATTTTCTTCAAATTATTTTAAGTTTTATGGAAAAAGTGTTAATATTTATCGTTCTGAGTTGATAGCATTTTCACGGAAACCTTCACGGAGCAATTTTACGAGCCCTTATTCTATAAGGGTTTATAATTTTAAGTATACCAATTTTCCGTGAATCACATATGTTTATTGTGTTTTAACAATGGCGTGAATGAAATGTATCTTCGATTTTATCTGATACCATTTCTAAAAAATGGGTTCGCATTACAGGTTTTTGTGAAATGTAATCTAATACGGCACAAACTAAATGAAGCTTAAAATAATAATTCGGTAATGTGTTAGAAATTCGAATCAACGGTATGAATGCTATTTAGCATTCCCCGTGGTTAGGAAACCGCACCTACCGGGTATGGAAAAATTAGAATTACCGAAATATTTTCTTAATCTTCATACAGTTTGTGCTACAAAAAAGAGATTCTATTAATGAGACTTTAATTACCAGAAATGGTATAAATTAATGCCAAAAACTGTAGACACCCCTTTGGCATTGGTCTGTGTTTGGGTGTGGGGGTTGTCCTATCCCTTCAGGGTTCTTTGTTGTCTGAATTGCGGAGAACACGGAAAACGCGGATTGGTAATCTGTTACATCAGGTAATCTGCTAAGGTGAGTGTTTTCTGTTTTGCTATGGCTATGGAGGTGTTAGCAGTGCGGTGATGTTTTCTGGTAGGGTAACATTATGTTTCTTCTCAAAGTTAGCAATGCTTTTATAGTCTTTGCTGAAGTTCTCAAGGACAATAGTTTCTTTGAGTTCTACAGCAGTTGTTAGGTCCGATTTTGCCTTATCCCAGTTTTCGAGGGTTAAAAACGCCATGCCGCGATTGTAATACGGCTCTGCTAAATCAGTGTTCCGTTCTATCGCCGCATCATAGTCTTTTATAGCACGTTCATACGCGCCTTTTTGAGTGTATGCATTCCCGCGGTTATTATAGGGATGGACAAGGTCTGGTCTCAGTTCTATTGACTTGGTATAGTCTCTGATGGCACGCTCAAAGTCGTCTCTTTCGTGGTAGACAATACCGCGATTGTAATAAGCGTAAGCGAAGTTTGGATCAAGTACTATAGCCGTGTTATAGTCTTCAATAGCCCGATCTATTTCGCCTGTGAGTTTATAAATTATCCCTCGATTGTTATATGCTTCTGGCAAATTGGGGTCGAGTCTTATCGCTGTGTTACAATCCTTAATGGCGCGGTCATAGTCACCTTGAATACGGTAAACACCACTACGATTACTGTAAGCCTCGGCATAGTCATCTTTGAGTTGTATAGCTCTATTGAAATCCTCAATCGCGCGGTCAAACTCACCTATATTACTATAGGCAATGCCGCGATAGTTATAAGCGTGGGCAAAATTCGGTTTTGAAGCGATTGCTTTGTTATAGTGCTGGATAGCGGTATCGTAGGAGGCCTGTCCTGTATGTGTCTGCATGTTTTTTACGTCTCCTTTTCCAGCATTTGTTTTTGGATGACTTCTATATCAAACTCCTCTGTTCCAATCTCCTTTCTACAGTCACGCCAGAGACTTGAGGATACTTTCTCATAGTACGAATCTTCTTTATAATGTTCGGGTTCGCCGCGGTAGATGAAGTCTCCATCCGCAGTTGTTTTTGCTATCCTACCAATTATCTCTAAAATCTTGTTCAGTTCGGTTGTTTGTGTGTTCAAACTTTGATCACCACAATGCAGATACCTCTAATGTTAAATCATACTATACATGTGCCGGTTTTGTCAATTTCACTTTTGAGTAAAATCTGAATCGCGGATATTCGCGGAGGACACAGAGGACGCGGATTTTATTCTCTGCAATCATCTAAATATTTCATAAGTTGGCGAGGGTTTTCCATGCGCGATCGTAATCTTTCAGTATTTTGTCTAAGGCAATGAGAGAGTCATATTCCATGCTTCTGGCAATCGCGAGGTCTAATTTAGCCCTCTCTCGCTTTTCGAGTCGTAACAATGCACCTCCGCGATAATAATATGCCTCAGCAAAATCGGGATTGAGTGCTATCGCTTTAGAATAGTCAGCAATAGCAAATTCCACCTGACTTTTTTTCGCATAAGCTAAACCGCGGTTGTTATAGGCAACGGCATTATCTGGGTTCAGCTCTATTGCTTTATTAAAGTCTTTAATGGCATGGTCAACCACATTTTTGCTGAAATAAATACATCCACGCATGTTATAGACTTCCGCATTATCTGGGTTAAGTTCTATTACTTTTGTATAATCTCTTATTGCCTTATCAACTTCGTCGTTGAGCAGATAAGTTAGACCTCGATTATAATAAGATGTAGCATAATCAGGTTTTAGTTCTATCGCTTTTTTGAAGGAGATGATGGCAAGATCATAATGTCCATTTTTGGCATGATTAACGCCTTGGTTATTGTACGCCTCAACACTATCCTGTATGCGAGATAGTGTGTTATCAGCATAAATAAAATTGGGGTCGTAAGAAGCATTAACAAACCCTTGATTTAGTTCTTGCATAACTTTTCTCCTGCACAATTCGTATTCCTTGATGGTAATGATAACGCAACCAACCCCGACATATCAACCAAAATCCCTATTTCCCTCTCAATCTAAGCGTCTTTTGCCAATCGGACAGACCTTTCCACAATCGCAATTTCTTTTTCCGTTAAATTGGACAGTTCGGAGACCAGCTTAGCAAGATCATTTTCAAGGGTAAGCCTTTGCATTGGTCTGTGTTTTGGTGTTAGGGTTGTCCTGTCTGTTTGGGGTTCTGTGTTGTCTGAATCACCAAATCAACGCCGAATCCGCGTATGGAATTCGTCGGATTACACAGATTACACAGATTACACGGATTGGGAATCTGTAACATCAGTTAACCTGCTAAGGTGAGTGTTTTTTACTATGCTGCTATAACTGTGGAGGTGTTAGTAGTGCGGCAATGTCTTCGGGGAGTTCAACGTTATACTTCTGCTCAAAGTCGGCAACGCTTTTATAGTCATTCTGAAATGACTCTATAATACTTATGCCCATGTCCTTGGCGGTCATTAAGTCGGTTCTCGCTTTATCCCATTCTTTTAAGTGTAGCCATGCTTCTCCTCGATTAGTATAGGCTATTGCCATTCCAGGATCCAATTCTATCGCGGTGTTATAATCTTTTATGGCGTTATCAACATCATCTTTTTTTTGATAGGTGAAGCCACGATTGTTATATGCGTCAGCATAATTAGGATTGATTTCTATTGCCATGTCACAGTCTTTGATAGCTTTGTCAAGCTCACCTTTTTCTCCGTAGGCAATACCACGACTATTATATGCCTTGGCATAATTAGGTTTGATTTCTATTGCGGTGTCATAGTCTTTGATAGCTTTGTCAAACTCACCTTTCTTGTTGTAGACAATACCACGATTGATATATGCATCATGATCAGGTTTGATTTCTATTGCGGTGTCATAGTCTTTGATAGCTTTGTCAAACTCACCTTTATCGCTGTAAACACTACCACGATTGATATATGCATCATGATCAGGTTTGATTTCTATTGCGGTGTCATAGTCTTTGATAGCTTTGTCAAACTCACCTTTATCGCTGTAAACACTACCACGATTATTATATGCATTAGCATAATCAGGTTTGATTTCTATTGCGGTGTCATAGTCTTTGATAGCTCTGTCAAGCTCACCTTTATCGCTGTAGGCACTACCACGATTGTTATATGCCCCAGCAAAATCGGGTCTTAATTCGATTACCTTAGTATAGTGTGTTATAGCTTCTTCATATTCCTTCTGTTTTTCTTCTTTGCTTTCCACTTTATCTCCTCTATTGCTACATGCGAGTCCTCTATAAAAAGATGTGTTGGCGTCTCCATGAATATCCTGGTTTCTAATAAAACCATGAAGATCATTATAGATTGTTTCCGTGAAAATCCCATGATATTTTTCTAAATACTGTAGTACTTCCTCTTTGAGTTTAGCGGGGATTTTTACTATATGATACTCGTGCTGTTCAATATAACCTTTCGGCGGACGCACAATTACACTTTTCTGGGCGATAACCCGATGTCTTGGCTCCTTGGGATACTTGATCATGTCTTTTATATTCTGTGTTTTTAGTAGGATTAATCGACCGTCTTTGTCATGGTGACCATCGCATGCGAAAAATAGGGCAATGCAATAGTCGGTCGTGAAATCAATTAGATTTGTCTTACCACCATAGTGTTGGATTTCAGTAAGTATCTCAAAATCAATAGTTTCTGCAGTATCTTCTTCTCTCACCCTAAACATTCTCGCGAGAGTTGGACGGAAGTCTGGAGGTGTCTCCCCTGATTGTGGATAATGTCCAGTATGTTTTTTAGCACCGCTAAGCATCTCTTTTTGGATTACCTCAATATCAAATGTTTCTGAGTCTATATCCTCAAAGTCTCGATAAAGTTTTGAGGAAACTTTTTTATTACGACATTGGCGTTCACCACGGAAGATGTAGCTACCATCTTTTGACTTTTCTTGTATAGTCCGGATGATGTCCTCAATAGTGCTTGGTTTTTCATTTGAGGTATTAGATTGATTTGATGTATTCATTCTTTTTTCTCCACAATCGCAATTTTCTTTACTGTTAAATTATACAATGCGTATACGAGCGTAACAATCTCATTTTCAGGTGTAAGTCTTTACATTGGTCTGTGTTTTGGTGTGAGGGTGTATTGTATATTCGAGGTACTTTGTTATCAGAATCGCGGATTGACGCGGATTACGCAGATTAACACTGATTGAAAATCTACAATCCTTGCTCCATAAGCGATTCAAATAGTCTCTCGATTTTCCAATTAGTCAATAGCATAACTTACCTATACTTTCCGCCGCCAAGTTGATCGATAAATTTTCATGTTATTCATATCTGTCCATTTTGCAGCCCCCCACATAAGCTTCCCTTCACTTGAATACTTAACTGAGTTATCCAAGTTATCGTATACCGCTTTGGTCAGTCGTGAGGGATAATTAGGTGAAAGTGAACATAATTTCGCTGCGTAGTTCGCGGCACGTCCAACCCAAACAAGATCATTTGATCCACGTATTCCAGTGCGTGCTATAAATAACTCGCTGGTGTCAATACCCACGACCTGTTTTACACGATAATCCTCATCAGGATAATGTTCTTCTAAGAGAGGATTGATGATCTTCTTAACTGTGTAGTTTATTTTCAATGCTGAACGAGCAGCAGAATCATCTTTTTCATCGCCAATATACACTGCCATGATACGATCACCATCGTAAGAAGTAATTTCACCGCCCTCAGACCGTATCACCTTAGCAGCACAATTAAGATACGCTTTATATATTTCAGCTGCAAATTCTGGATCGTAATTATCCACAAGGTTTGTAGAATCATCAAGGTCTGCATAAAGCACTGTCCCATCTAACTCCACGGCATCGTTACTTAACTTCAAATCTTCAGATTCTGGAACTTTTTGCCCCTCACGAGTCTCCCATTCTTCCTCAAATATCTCCTTAACTGCTTCAGTATAATCGTCAACTAAACTCATTATAATTCTCCTTATATAAAATTATTTAACACCCATTTCGTTAATTATATCCCGAAGTTCATCACAGACCGCACCTAATAAGGAAGTAAGATTATTAGAGTCATCTGATTTATACTTCAAAGGAATAAGACCTAACAAATCAGTTGGAATTTTAATATCACACTCGCGAGGGACAACCATAAAGGTTCGTTCATGTGATAAAGCTCCCATAAATAGTCCTAACTCAAAAATTACATTATCGCGCGGTGCATCTGATTTCTCGTTTCGACTTTCTACCTTATCGTCAGGACCCAGCACTAACACTGCGAAATCGGCTTGTTGAACCATTTTTTCAAGTTCGGCAATTGGAAACCGTGAAGGACCAAAAACTTTATCTGTCCATAAATTTATAACAAAATCATCGTGATTAAAATTAGAACGAATTGCCCGTGCTACCTCAAGAGATTCCGATGAAGAACCTATAAACAAGACTGGACGTGGATTTTTAGAAACAACTAACCTATTCCTTTGGCGTAATCTATTACAAATTTCTATCGCGGTTAGCTGCCAGACTTTTGGATATTTATTTGCTAACGGATAGAAAGATGCCTCAGAGATTTTCGCAACAACCGTTTGTTCGATAGCAATAGCCGAGGCAGAACGCTTAGCAGATGGATCAATCAACGCCATTTCACCTACGTACTGTCCAGAATTCCTAATTGCCACTTCGCGTCCATTAACAACGATAGAAAGTCGTCCAGATAAAATAAAATAGATATCATTATCCACATTATCTTGAGTTATTAATTCCTTTCCTGATTCAAACTGCAAAAGTTCAGCTTGGTCTGCTATTTCCTTTATTAAAGGTTCGTTGTTATGAAAGATGGCTTGTGTGCGTAATGCCGAAATAAGCCGTTTATTTCCTTCCTGCCCACGAAATCTATCAATCATTTCCATTTTCATCAATATCCAATCAGACAGTTTTAATATTGCTATGACTGTGGAGGCGTTAGCATTTCAACAATGTCTGGCGGTAACTGGATACCTATTTCTTGCTCAAGATTTTCAATACTTCCAAATTTGGAAAACTCAACAGTGATATCCATCTTCAAGTCCCTCGCTTTAATCAGGTCATATTTTGCTTTGGTCCATTCTCTCTGGAGGATATAAGCCAAACCCCTGTTATAATAGATTTTGGAAGAATTGAGGTTTAGTTCCATTGCTTTGTTATAGTCTTTAATGGCATTGTCAAAATCTCTTTTGGTGAAGTAAATATCACCACGCGAAAAGTAGAATTCAGATTGATCTGGTTTCAGATGGATTGCTTCACTTATGCTAACAGATGCGTTTTCAAAATCATTTTTATCCCAATAAGCAAGGTAGAGAGCGCAATGTGCAGCAGCATCAGATGGATCAAGTTCTACTAACTTAACAGCGTCATCAATTGCCTTATCAATTTCATCTTTGGCGCGGTAAACGGCACTACGACCTTTATATGCCTCCTTAGAATTTTGGTCCAATTCTAATGCCTTGTCATAATCGGCAAGGGCGTTATCGGGGTCATCTTTTGAAGAATAAACGAACCCTCGTCCGATATATGCTAAAGCAATTCCAGGCATCTGTTGTATTGCGTTAGTATAGTGCCCAATTGCCTTTTCATATTGATTGTTCTTTTTTGTAAGGTCATCTTCCGCATCCCCGTTTTCTCTACATTTATTTCCTTTACCAAGTTCCTTATATGTCCCAAGGCGTGTCTTCTGTCTACTAACAAAGCCATGAAGATCAGGATAGATTCGCTCAGTAGATATGTCAAATTCATCTTCAAGATACTTCAGGATAGGCTGTTTGAGTGAATTTGGAATGACGATTGTCTTATCCGGTTCTATAAAGCCTTCAGGTGGTTGAACGAATATGCTTTTTTGCACATCGGGACGGCTTCCTTGCACTACATTCTGAGATGTTCTAATGCAATCTTTTATTATTCCATTTTTGTCTTGCAGGATAATCCTGCCATCATTGAAAGGGAATCGTTCACATGCAAAGAAAATAGCAACCCTGTAATCACACGTAAAGTCTAATAAGTTTGTTTTTCCACCGAAGTGTTGTATTTCGCTGAGAATATCAAAATCGTCAGTTTTCTTGATGTACCCATACCCTTTAGCGTCTTCCAATTCTGTTTTTTGGATATCTTCTATCTTAAGATGGGGATGTAAAAGGTTTGCATCTTCAAGTTCACGATAGAGATTTGAGGAAACTTTCGGATAGCATTCTGGTTCACCGCGGTAGATATAATCACTGGTAGCAGATTTATATCCTATTTCAGCGATTATTTCTAAGATTCTGTTTAACTCAGTTTGTTCAGTGCTCATTCTATTCCCTCCAAAGCGGCAATTTCTTTATCAATGAGGTAATATAAGGCATAGACCAGTTTATCAATCTCATTTACAAGTGAGAGCCTTGACATTGGTTTGTGTTTGGTGTGAGAGGTGTATTGCATGTTCGGCGTTCTTTGTTGTCTGAATTGCGGAGGACACAGAGGACACGGATTGATAATCTGTAACATCAGATAATTCGCTATGGCAAGCGTTTACTGTTACCCTGCTATTTTATTAGAGCAGCGATGTCTGCGGGTAGTCTAACGTTATACTTCTGCTCAAAATCTAAAATGCTTTGAGAGTCCTGACGAAATAAAATGGTAATAGTTTCACTCATCTCTTTGGCAGCCTCAAAGTCTAATTTTGCTTTTTCCCATTCTTGTAGGTGTAAAAATGCAATGCCTCTAAAGATGTATACCATAGTATTCTCTGGACTTGCTTCTATAATATAGTCAAAGTCTTCTATAGTACTTCTGTAATCCTTTTTATGGAAAAAAGCAAGACCACGACAAACATAAGCTTCAAAATAATTGGGATGTAAGAGCAATGCTTTACTACAAGCTTCAATTGCACAATCATATTGGTTGACATCTAAGTAGCATTTACCTTGATCCACATAAAGCTTAACATTATACGGTGAGTATTGTAAAGCTTCTATATAATGTTCTATTACTTCTTGATATGTAGATTGTTTTTCTTCAACCGATAGATTATTGTCCGCAATGTGTTTTAATTGTAGTTCAGCCAAAACAAGTGGAAGACTTGCTTCGCGTGAGTAACGTACATGTTTATCTTGGATGAAGCCGTATAGATCGTTGTAGAGGCTTTGAGTAGATATATTCTCGGACAACCGTAGATAAATAAGTATCCACTGTTTTAGATTGGCAGGTACAGTAATAGTGATTAAATCGTTGTGATCAATAAATCCCTTATGAGGTTGAGTGAATATACTTTTTTGTGCCTTGACGCGATTGAGAGGTCTTAAAGGTTGTTGGACTCTGTATTTTTCATCAATATCCTCGGTTCTTTTCAACACGACAATCCTACCATCTTTGTCATGAGAATCGTTGCATGCGAAGAAAAGGGCAATATGATAGTCTGTTGTGAAGTCTATAAGGTCGGTTTGACTGCCATAGTGCTGCAGCTCAGTTAAAAGTCCAAAGTCATCTATTGTGTCATCTTGGATGTATTGCTGAGCATTTCTTAGAGTTTCCTGTCGTAGGACCTCTAAATTGGTTGAGGCATCTGGGTCAAAACCACCTGGATACATCCTATAGAAATTCGAGGATACTTTATCATAGTGATCAGGTTCACCACGATAAATGCAGTTTCCATTAACTGATTTCTCTACTATCTCACGGATTAGTTCAAGAATTCTGTTAAGCGCGTTTTGGGTTGCGGATTGTGTTTGTGTGCTCATAATTTGATCTAATAGCGGAAAACTTCTTCAAGCAATCAATAGCGTGTTATACCAACTATAAACATATCTTTTAGACTCGGTTTTTGTATTATCTCAGAGTCGCTTGGAGGATATACCCGTCTCTTTCTGTCACTTTTACTACTCAGATAGAAAGGAATATGTTCTGTTTTATCAGACTCAACGTTCCAATTTTTGATCTTACCCGACAAAGTTATGTAAAAGGAAAATGGTTTCCTCCAAAGTCCTGTAAATAAAATTATTTGGCAACCAATGTTTTGTCCATCTCGATAAAATGATATGTTGTGGAAGTGTGTATTAGAAGAATAAATAGGATTTTCGGCTACATCTTTGTATTCAATAACGAAATTATTAGGAGTATTTTCCTTAAATATAAATGTTTTAATATCATCAAATATGGGTTCATGTCCATTAAACTCATCAAAATAGTGGTACAAAAAGCAGTGAAACCCTATTTTTGCAATGGCTCTCTCAATATATAATTTAGCGTTGCCATCTGTTGCAAATCTGCCTCGTAGTGTTTTGAGTCTTGGAATATCAGCATATGTTTTATCTTTGAGATATATTTGTTTGTCTACAACAGTTATGTGGTCAGCTTTTACAGACTGTCTGAAATACTTTGCTTTACCATGTTTCTTATTTTTACTATCTTTTATAATCGTCAAATCACTCCGAATCCAATCAAGATTTCTTAGAAATTTGGACTGAAAATCTCTTGGTTGATCAAAGAAATATTCTGTAGCCTTTTGAGAAAAAACATAGGTATGGGGAAAAGGAAAATCCTCAGTAGCGTTTGGTGGAAGAATAGGAGGAAACAGCACAAAATTATGGTTTTGAACCGACAATCTCGGCACCAAAATAACAGAGTCACTTAAAGCCTGTGTCATTATTTTTCCATTCCCGATCCAGTATACTGATCCCTTAAAATCATTGTCGGTATAGGGAATAATATCTAAACTATCAAAATTATCTACTGTTTCATCCCTCGTCTCCTCAAGTTGTTGCCATTCTGCATATAAAGTTAAAATTATCTGCGGAACCACAGGATCAAGTGAGTTTTCGATTGAATTAGAAGATGCCTTGTTTTCACAGTTCTCTACTAATAATTTGAATAAACCTATACGGTTTTCCAAGACAGGTTCTGGCACCATCATTCTATCAGGCTTAAGGCCATAACAGTTCTGATTATAACGAAGTGATTGTTGATTTTCATTTTCCTGACCTAATTCACTCTTAATCAAACTCCATGTATGTCCTATGGGACCTCTCATTGTTAGTATTTTATCAAGTTTGCTCAGTTTTCCGTTACACTCCTCACACAAATGTCTATCAATGATCCATTCTGGTGATCCTTCCGCTATCTGTAGCAGAGATCTGGGAAAAGCATGTTCTTCGTTTAATTCTTTCTCTTGGTTACAGTAAATGCATTTACCTTTTCTCATAAAATTAATTCCTTATGTTATGAATCTCAAGAACATTCTCTACTCAATTGTTGAGATAGGAAGAACAATTTAATCATAACATTTCCGAAGTAGATTTGCCAATCAAATGTAAGAGTATATATCAATGTATCATAACAAACCTACCTACGACTTTACTTCAGACTTCTCATCTTCCGCATCAGGGATTTAGATACTCCCCTCCACAATGGCAATCTCATCTTCCGTTAAATCATACAATTCGTACACCAGCTTATCAATCTCATTTTCAAGGGAGGAAGTGTTGGCATCGGGGTTAGCTTGTTTATCATCAAGTATCTGATCCACAAGTTCAATGATTTCAGTTTGTTGTTCAGTAGTAACTGTTGGAATAGGAAATTCTTTGACATAATTGTTTATCCATTGGCTCGTTCCCATTCCACTTGTTACTGCAACGTTTCCCAAATAAAAACGAATTACTCTTGAATTTAAAATACCTAACAAAAGTTTTAAATTGATGTCTGAAGGTGGTAACAAAAAATACGCAGAATTAAGTAGATAAACTTCTTCATTACAGATAGTAAACCGCCCTATATCAGACAATGGAATCCACACAATCTTTTCCTTTTTGAAATCGTCATAAAATGAACAAGCCCTTAGATTAGTCCAATGTTGTCCTTGCGCTCCACGTTTTTTGAATTTATCTCCAAATGATTCTAAATGTTCATATATATCGGGGTAATCTTTCTTTACATTAACACCATTTTTAGCAAGTATAATATGCTGTCCAGATAGGGTGTATATATAGCGAGAAATATCTCTACCTCTCAAAACGGGCTTAATTATTTTAGCATTCACATGATTTTTCTCACAAAACTCTCTTTTCTTATTTTCGTCTATGAGAAAAGCGTCATTGCTCCCTGTGGCAATACCTAATCTGATTTTTGTACCCAACTGATCTAAGGTTTTACCTGATGTTTCAAGTTTCCTTTGAAGTTCAACATGTGTTGGTTCTGCAAGATTCCACGACTTTGAATTAAAGTAATCTTGGGAACAATTAAAACCGTTGGTTTTCACAAAGTCTACAAAACTGTTACCTGAAAATGGTGAATTAACAATAAGGCAAAAATTATCCATGGAATTTGTCGGTTGCCGAGACATAATTATCGCAACGTTAACAATTGCACTTTCGAAAACTTGTGAATCCTCAACATTTAACATTTGAAGCAATATATTTTTTCTTAGCAGCAATTTTCGGATCGGTGCCCCATACTCGGCTCTCAAGTATGAATTTGAGGTAATAAAGCTAAGAACACCGATCTCACTCTGTAGATCTAAAGCTTTCTCAATAAAATAACAATATAAATCGGCAAATGGTTGATATGACTGGTAATAATTCTTAATTTTTGCTTTAAGTTGTTTTGGGATTTTATCATGACTAATATAAGGTGGATTTCCAAGTAAAACATCAAATCCATCCGTAACCCCAAACATCCATTCGGGATCAAACCAATCTGTTCTTGCATTCTGGTCGTAGGGTTTCCATTGTGCAATTTTGCGAGCATTTTCAAAGTCAGCATCAAACACTTTTTTCCGTGCTTCAAACGTTTTCTGTTCTTTTTCGCGTAACTGTTCCCGTTGTTCTGAGTTGGGAAGTGGTGCAATTTTGGCTTCTATTTCTGTTTGTCGGTTCTCAATCCATTCTGTTCGCAGACGTTCCAATTCTTTTTCTAATTGTTCGCGACAATTTTCCTCCTGCTCTTCAAGGTCACGTTTTTGCGTGCGATTGTTTGCAAGAAAAAACCTTTCGCGAATTGTATCAATTTCTTTTAGCAATTGTTGCACAGTATCAGCTTGGAACAGTCCTTTTGTTTCGGATAAATTTATACCTATCAGTGTGTTCGCAGCAACAAATCGCGTCTCTAAGTTCGGCAACGGTTTGATGCCAAAGTTCTCAGTGTTTCTGTCCGATTCCTGCTCAATTGCGAGCGAGATAAAAAATCGGAGTTTGGCGATTTGACACGCAATCGGTTGGATGTCCACACCGAAGATACTATTTTGAATTAAGTATAATTTCCGTCCGAAGTCAGAATCTCTGTAACGTTCAAAAGTGTCACTGATTTCGGTGAGTTCATCATCGCGTTCCTGTTGGTCTTGGGTATTGAAAGCATCTGCTGCGCGTTCTCCAGCGAGTTCCTTTTGTAGTTTTTCCCAACGGATATTATCTGGATCAAGCCGTCTGAGTGCGAGTGTCAGTTTATGCAGTACCCCCATCGGAAACGCACCCGAACCGACCGCTGGGTCCAAAATCTTGAGGTTAGAGATAGTTTTGACAATTGCGTCAGTTTCTTTGTTGTCAAACCAATCGCTTGCATCATCACACATCTTTGCATAGTCAAAAAGGTAATGCAATCGTTCATCCCAAAGTTCCGTATTGCCATCAGTTGGTTGGCATTTTTGAGATAAAGCAGCGACCAACGCCTCCTCCACCATATAGTCAACGATAGCGCGTGGCGTGTAGTAAGAACCAGTCATCTTGCGTGCCGTTTCTCCTGTTTCTGGGTTGATAGCGGCGAGTAGGTTTTCGAACACTCTGCCGAGTAGTTCGGGGTCAAGTGCGACTTCTTGATCTATCGGTGTGTTTTCCTCAACGGTAAATTTGTAGTGTTCAAGTAGTGGTAGGAGTCCTCGGTTTTCGTCAAAAAAGAGGCAGTTGGGGATGGATAATTTCTTATACTGCTTATCAGAGAAGCAGTCAATTCTGTAACCGCCTTCACCTGTGGCTTTGAAACTATCTAAGCAATCGAACAAGCCACCGTTGATAAACGGGGTTTCTGCAAATAGGGACAACAGTTTATCGGGGTCGGACATCTGTGTTTTATAACGATATTTTGAAAAGTTTCGATGGCCGTTTGAGTTTTCCTTGCTAAACTTACGTCTGTCTATCTCAGTGTTTAGTGTCGCAAAAAAGAGGTTTTGTAGCACGGCGCGATAGTATGAGTCACCGTTATCAAAGTCATCCTCATTCAGTAGGTCTTGGATTTGTGCTTTGTTAAATAGTTCATTGGCGATCAATCCTTTTTCCTTGATAAACCAGATAAAGAGTAGACGTGTGATGAGACGTATCACATGCTCCTCAGGCTCTATGATGCGATTCTCATCTGTTGGGAATTTTGCTGTCTCAACTGCCCATTCATACCACGAAAACAGTTTCCGATAGAATTGTTTGTTAAGTTCTTCTGTATCTAATTTGGCGATCCATGCTGCCAGCAGTCCGTCGAAGTTTTTCTGTTTTTTCTTTTCGTCTATCCACTCGACGCATTCCTCAAGTGAGAGTTCGGAGAGGATGTCAAGATGTGCACGGTGTGGGTTGTTCAGGCGGATGTCCTTGATGAGGGTGACTTGTCCGAGTACGTCAAGCGATTGGTGTTAGGTTTGGACGGCGATCAGCAAATGCAACTGTTATCTTATTTTCTACACGAAAGAAGACAACGGTGGGAGTAATAAGTCGTTTGTTAATTTCTCTCGTGAATTCTGCATATTTTGTGCGTGAATAGTCATTGTCTTTTAGTTCAACCGCGCAGAAAATAAAACTATGGTAATTTCCTTTATCAAAGGATGCCGGCTCAAATAGTTCTAGCTGTGGATCGTCAACAATTTCGTCGGTCGTATATTGAAATACAAATTGCACAGATTTGACATGTTGGCGGAATTCCTGTTCTGTTTTTGTGTTTGGGTTCGGTGCCTCATATTCATTGATGAATTCGTCAACTGAACCGAATAGGTCTGCAGTCTTTTCGCTTTTGTATCCTAATGTTGCTAAGAGTACATTTGTGTTGTCTAAGAAATTATCAGTTGTGATAGCTGCTAATGCGGATTTGATTGCTTCTTTGTTCATATAGAATTCTCTTTGTTAAGATCTATAAGATAATGATAATGTAAGAGGGCAATGAATTGCGTGACTACGAACAATACATTCCTCTCAATTGATAGGGGATCTGATAACTAACCATGTAATTAATTCAAAGTCACTTGTGCTTTTTGGTGCTTCAGATGATTTGGTGAGTTTGAAGTTGCGATCTCCACCTCTTTTCAAACCTTGCTTTTGTGTCTTCGTATGGGAGCTTGTGATTTGCTTCACGACTGTATTGAGAAGTTCATTGTAATGATCCATGTCTTTTCCGTGTTTAGTTTCTTGATCAAACCATAAACAGAGTTTGTCAATTGCTTCTGTTTTACCTTCTGTTATTACTTCAAACAGGTCTAAAATCTGTTTAACATTCATGCATCCATAACGGATATCATGGTTGTTACGTATAAACACCGTATAATATGGGTGGATTGGACTTGCGGTTTTTTCCTTTTTGTCTGTGCTTGCATTCCGCAGTTTTAGGAAGAAGATAACACCGTTGTTCATCGTATCAATAGTATTGTCTGTTACGGCATAGGCTCCGTCTGGTGTTGCGTCCAATTCAGCCCTATTTCTTTCAAGATATCTTAGGAGTTGCGTAAAGAAGTAATCCAAAGTGAAATCACTGAGTACTACTCCCTCAGAGAGTTCGTCCAAGTCTATGACTTCATTTCTTAGTTTTTCTAACTGTTTATCTCGAAAATTAAGTTCCATTTGTGCTTGTTCATAAGTGAATTCGTTGAGAGGGTCGTCATCTCCACTTGCTGTTGCATCTGCGAGTGCCATGCGTGATGCAACTCGGCTTCTTAATTGTAGATATACTTCCATGTCCTCGGTGGGCCAATAATTTATCATTTTCACGGATTCATTCTTGCTTCCGATTCGGTCAATCCGTCCGAAACGTTGAATAATCCGCACAGGATTCCAGTGTATATCATAATTGATGACGGTATCACAATCCTGCAGGTTTTGCCCTTCGGAGATACAGTCTGTAGCAATTAGTAGGTCAATATTGTCATCTGACGTTTCTGATCTGTTTCGTGCGTTTGGGGCGAAATTAGTGAGAATTGCGTTGAAGTCCTTCTTTCTACATTTTGTTCGTGTTAGATCACCTGATACCATTGCCATATTAATATCCAGTTCTGATGCCAGATCAGATAGATTCTCATATAGATATTCTGCAGTATCTTTAAAGGTAGAAAACACTAACAATTTCTTGTTTAGGTTTCCTTCCAAATCTTTTGTTGGTTTTTCATGCTTTTGTCGTATATGTTTCTTAATTGCTTTGAGTTTACCGTCTCTATCTGGCGTGATAGATCTGACATTGTTCCATGCAACGGTTAAGGTTTGTTTGTCCTTGTGGAGGTCTTGTTTCCACTGATTCAGATCCAATTCGCTTAGGTGATATGGATATTTTGCGCGGTTTATCAAGAAATCTTCATCATCATCGTCATCTTCGGGTAGTATATCCTCACTGAGGTCCGAGTCAGTTAACTTTTGGTTCTTTTTATATCGGTCTATCTTATCCAGCATATTGTCAATTTTGTCTATCGTGCGTTCAAGGGTTTCGGACAAGGAGAATGCGGAGCTTTCAAGTCGCTTCAGAAAATTAGTTTGCATCATGCCGATAAGGAATTTTTCTCTGTCTTCTTGATTAAAGCGATATCTCTTTTTCTCATCTGCCAAACGTTGTTTTGCTTCTTCACTAATAAGATAACTGGAGGGTCTATAGATGGCTAATTCAAAATCTCCGATCTGATCTGCTAATTCTTTATAGGAAAGTTTTCCTTTCAAATCTGTCGGTGGATGGCAGTTTTCCGGTTTTTCATGTGTTGGAAATTCTCCTATATTTTGCATCTCGTCTGCATAGAACGTTTTAATATGTCTTCGTGAACGTGCTATGGAAACACCGCCAAGTAATTGGAAAAAATCTGCCCCTAAAGATGCCAGTAGTTTTGCTTTGTCTCTGACACCTTCTTTCGCTGCTTGTTCTTCCCATGCTTTAAATGCCTTCTGTGTTTGGCGTAACAAATTACCGATATTACTCACACCTAAACTGTCTTGGAAAACGTCCTCCCGCTTCTCTGTCATGAGATGTATCTGATTGCGTAGATCTATAAGGGAAGTATTGACAGGTGTTGCAGACAACATCAGGACTTTTGTTTTCGTGCCACTTTTGATAACTTCTTCAATTAGCCGTGAATACCGGCTATGCCTAATAAATGTGCCATCACTGTCACGAACAGGTTTGGTGTCATTTCGGAAGTTATGTGATTCGTCAATTACAATTAGGTCAAAACTACTCCAATTGAAATCCTCCAAATTGACACTACCGGATTCACCTGTATATCGAGAGAGATCGGTATGTGATAGGACAGTGTAATTGAATTTGTCGTCAAGAAATTCATTTGAGGTTTGGGCGTTATATGCAGGATAAAGTGCCCAATTTTCTCTGAGTTTTTTTGGACATAGGACAAGTACGCGTTCGTTTCTTAATTCAAAGAATTTGATGACAGCGAGGGCGGTAAAGGTTTTTCCTAAACCTACACTATCGGCTAAGATGCATCCGTTGTGCCGTAATAGTCGTGCGATAACACTCTTTGCTCCATCTTTCTGAAATTGGTATAATTTGTTCCAAATGAGGGTGTCATAGAGATGTATATCTTCAATGTTCTGTTCACTGGCTTGCCGTGTTGCAATTTCTTCTCTAAATAGTTCATAAAGAGTTTTGTAGTAAATTAGTTCAGGGGCATGGTCTTTTCCCATTTGTGCTAACTTTGCAAGCACCAACGTTTTCACATCTTCAACAAGTTTATCATCATTCCAGATTTCGTCAAACCACTGCTTTAGATCGGCGCGGTCTCGGTCACTATCCACCACCATGTTGAGTTCAATGTTATTGCTATTTGCACTCAGTCCGAGTCCTCGCACCGTAAAGTTAGAACTGCCGAGAATTGCTTTCTCAACACCCTGATTGTCAATGTGATACATTTTTCCGTGGAGTAGATTTGATTGTCGAGTTGTGCGGATTTGAACCTTCTCTTTTATCCATTTGGCACACGCTTTGGCAAGAGGTTTCTGCCGTAGTTGTCGATTGAGTTCTAAACCGGTATCTGTTATTCCAAACGCTTTTTTGTCGGTATTATTTGGGTCCATACGTTTAACAAAATCAGGATCGCCGAAAAGAAATCGGAGTTCTTCAATTTCGTTGAGAACATGTTGGAGTTTTTCATAGGCGTAGATGGTGAAGTAGGCAGATACAATAGAGAGAGTGGAACCGTTTTGAATTCCTTCCTCTAAGAATTTGTGAACCGTTCCACGACCGAGATTGTCTCGGATACCGGATTTCACGAATGGTTTTTCATTTGACATGTAGGTACCTCTATTTTTGTTGTAGTATAAGGGGGTTGCGTGTGCCGCACGCCATGATTAGTTTGCCACGATCAGATTCTTTGAAACCGTTGATAACATCGTCATAGGCTTTCTGTTGATGTTCCTGCAGTGTGAGGGGTTGTCGTTCAAAAACCTTACCAACCCCGTATTGTGAATTTGCGTTTTCTCTGATGAAATTTAGTGAATCGTAAAAACCGTTATCAGTATGGCTACTTTCGGTTTGTAAAGGAAGGTATAATTGTTCTGTTTCTGACATATATCCCCTCAGTGTATATCTGGATTGGGTAAGAGGATTATAACATAGGAGGGGTATATGGTCAAGAAACGATAAAATGGGTAGGATTATTTAGTTTTAAGAATTATCAGTCAGGACTTACGCAACTTAATTAGAAAAAGGTAAAATTTGACTTAAAAAGCCGTCATTTCGGTGTTTTAACCCCCTAAAGAATCAAGGAATCAACGGTATGAATGCTATTTAGCATTCCCCGGGTATGAATGCCTTAGGGCATTCCCCGCCCCTTATCAAGGGGACTTTAAGATGAAATGCGTAAGTCCTGATCAGTATTATTTTCCTTGAATAGCACTTATCTCGTCTTCGGATATTTTGTGAACACTTTTCGGGTTGAAGGTTTGGGTTGTATCTACCCGTAAGGCGACTTCTATCCTACCACCTGTTAACACAAAGAATTGTATCAGAAAACCGCCGCCTTGCATGGATTCTATCTGATATTCGTCTTCTTTTAAATCTCCTAACCACTGTGGTAATTCATCTTGCAATTTAGGATTTGAAACGACGTTTTCTGGCAGTGCTATTATAAGTGTCCCAGGTTCATCTCCTATAGCCTCCCCTATAATCTGTCGTTGATTAACCATAAAAGGTACAACCGTACTGGCATATTCAAAATCATTGTTTTTTCCACGTTCTGGAGCAATTATACCCCACGTCAGATGATGTATAAACGGATTGCCATGTCCTTGTCCGAGCATATGTTCTAATGCTATTTTATCAACAGGATGAACAACAGCAACATAATCAAACCATCCCTCTTTTCTTGCTGGACTGTCTGTAGATAATTGCGCAGAGACATTTATATAATCACAACCGTCAACAGGGGATGGATAACATCTTGCATCCCAACCGTTTATATAACCGAGTTGTTTCAGACCATCTGCTACCAGATGAGGCGGGTCACAGAAAATGGCGGCATGATCCATATTCGGATAGATTTTTACACCTGCGTCTGTGATTTTCATAGCAACATCTGTGGCTTCTTGGAAACGGATGTCAGCATTTTCTATTTGTAGATAATCTGAGAAGTTTGATGGTAGACTTATTGGATTTTTCATCGTTTTACAAGATTCCTATATTAGCACGTTTTGTTATCAGTTTAACAGAAATACATCACCTAAGCAATCCTATTTTGCCGTTGAAAAATATATCAATTACTGGTAGTATAGATACCATTAGATTTTTACTATCACAAGTTGTAGATCGTTTAATTATTATGACGTGAGTTTGATAAGACACATTGTAACCCAAACTTTTAGTTTACACCAGAGTGCACAAACTGGAAAGTTTGTGCTACAAAGACTATTCTCAGGACAAAATACTATTTATCGAGCTGACATATTTATTATCAAACTGGCGTTATACCATTTCTAAAAATGTTTATCCCATCAACATTTTTTATGCATGGCTTGAAATACTGCACAAACTAAATGAAGATTAATATATTAATTCGGTATTATACGGGTTAAGGATACACCTTTCGCCCCGCAAATCAACGGTATGAATGCCTTATGGCATTCACCGGGGCTTAGGTTTAGTGGTTTAGTACGTTTTCTACACACCTTTCGCCCCGCTGGGGCTTAGGATATTGGCGATAACGACTTCAATACACATTCCGTCCCTACGGGACTCAATTATGTGGATATATACCTTTGCTATAGACATTCCGTCCCTACGGGACTCAAGAAATCAACGGTATGAATGCTATTTAGCATTCCCCGCATACCGGGTCTGTGGAATTAGAATTACCGATTTAAAAAGTTAATCTTCATACAGTTTGTGCTACATTAAAGAGATTCTATTAATGAGACTTTAATTACCAGAAATGGTATTATTATAGAAAAGGAAGATTGATGAGAGAAAATACCTTTCGAGAATTACTCAATGCTGACAAACCTACTGTCGGAACACATATTCATACGACATGGCCCTCAATTGTTGAAGCCATAGGTCATACAGGAATGTATGATTATGTAGAATTTGTAGGAGAATACGGACCCTTTGATCTCCACGATTTGGATAATCTGTGTAGAGCAGCAGAACTACATAACATTTCAACAATGATCAAAGTTGACCAGGAGCCGCGCGGATTCATTGCTCAACGCGCTATCGGATCCGGTTTCCAAAGTGTTCTCTATGCGGATTGTCAAAATGTTGATGATGTAAAAGAATGTGTAAAGATAACAAGAGCAGATACGCCTGAAGATGGGGGTAGTTATGGTGTTGCGACAAGGCGTTTTTCGTATATGGGATATGGTGGTGGTCCGGAATACGTACAAGCCTTAAGAGATGTTGTCGTAGTCATTATGATTGAGAAGAAAGGAACAGTTGAGAATCTTGAAGAGGTGTTATCTGTTGATGGCGTAGATATGATTCAGTGGGGTGGATCAGATTATTCTATGAGTATTGGGAAGGTAGGTCAGCGGGGTTCACAAGAAATCCAAGATACAGAGATGAAAGTATTTAAAACAGCTTTAGAGATGGGTGTACCCCCTCGTGCGGAAATTGGTAGTGCTGATGGGGCAAAACGATTTCTCGATATGGGTGTAAGACATTTCTGTATAGGAACAGATATTTCAATCTTATATGGATGGTGGCGTGAGCACGGTGATGGTCTTCGAAAGGCACTTGAGGGTCATTAGAAATATAATACCATTTCTAAATAATGATCGCCCATTATTAATTAAAGAAACCCCCTAAATCCCCCTTATCAGGGGGACTACTAAGAGTATTCGTAATGTGAACTATTTAAATAGAAATGGTATAAGAAGGCGCGCATAATATACGCGCCTTTCATAATGAACAAAGTTTTATATAATCTATGACATCAAATTCTGCATTTTTTTAGCAACCCAATCAACTGCTACATCAATCATTACCTGACCTTTTTCAGTTGTAGCAAGTTTCGCTTGATGATGGTATTCTCTATCAGATTGAGCCTGTCCTTCGTTTGAAATTGTTAGTTTAGCACTATCATAATCAACCCCATCCCAATCAACGTTTTCTGCAAATGCTGCGAGGGCAAAAGCCGTTTCAAATTCTGCAGCATGGCCGGGACATACTCCAGATTCCATCTGTTCTTGTACTAACTCACTGGTATATGCTTCCCAGTATGAATGAAACGCTATGTTGATTCCAAGTTTTTCTCTATACCTATCCAATCGTTGGGTTACTGGACCTGCATTCCCTGCATGGCCATTTACAATCAATATGTTTTCTATTCCGTGGCGCCGCATACTGTCAGCTACATCGTATAGTACTTCACCAAAGACTTCCGCGCGAAGTGTAAGTGTGCCTTTATGGTCCATCCAGTGTTCTGAAACCCCAATTGCCAATGGTGTAGTTACAACAACCTTTGGATACAATTTTTCAGCGACCAATTTAGATACATAGACTGCACTTTGTGTATCGTGATACATTGCCAAGTGTTCATTGTGTTGTTCTGTACTACCTGTTGGTATAATTGCTCCTTTGAGGGTGCCTTCATCTATTGCTTCTCGAATATACCGTCGTTGGTTTTCCCATAAGAATACTGATTTTATCTGAGACATAATGTCCTCCATGTTAAATTGAGTAATGAACTTGTATTTTCATTTAAAATTTGCAAAATACTCATCAATTTCATTTCTTAACTCTATCCCTGCTTGTTCAAATGCATTCAATAATGCATCATAACTTCCTTGTCCACCAATAAAATCCCATAGATCTTCTGCTATCAATATATCATGTTTAAGATCAAACATACCCTTAAGAGTCCATCGTTGATATGGTTTCGGTTCATAAGGATTGTATGGTATGCCGATTAAAGCATTAACAACACCATCCGGATTTCTTGCTAATTCAGCAGCGCTCCATTCAAGTAATGTCCTCTTAAATTTCTGAAAATCACCTTTGTTAGGTTTTACAGTTTTAAAGTCAATTAGAAACAATTCACCTTCATCTGTTTCTAACCAGACATCAACTTTAGTGAGTTTAACGTCTTCTAATTTTCCTGAAGTACAGACTTCCCTTATCTCTTGAATTTCTAATGACTTGTTCGGATTTCTTTCTGCAGTACTTAACCCGTTCATTATTGTCTGTATTCTTTGATGTGCTTCAAGACTTATCTTGTCTCCAGGTTTAACTTGTGTGTCTGCTATTTTAAACCTTTCTTTTGCCAAAGCAATTGCAACTGGTTCATAAAATGAAATTCCGAATTTGGTATTGATTGAATGAATGAACGAGTATAAAGCCATCCTATCTCTTCCGAGTAGTCGATAATGAAAAGGCATATTGTCTGTTTCCGGATTATATTCTCGAAATTTATCACGCAGACACTCCTTTATCTTTTCTTTAATCATTTCGCGTCTTTGTAATAGCATTTCTTCAAACCTGATTATCTTTCAAATGAAATATCGTCTCCGAATAGGCTGTGTCTCTATTTTTCTCAGTACGGTTTAGGACCGGACGTTTGTGTTGATCTATTATCTTCATATCAGCTAATTCGGCAATTGTTGGATACAAGTTAAACTTATCATTAGGCTACGATAAAGACATTATAATCATCTGCTAAGAATCGTTTACAGTTCCTAAGAACTTCTGAGACACCTTGGACATAAGATTCTCTTGCATCTTTACCCTTTCCTTTAAAGAGAGGTCCAATCTCTAATTCGTCTAACCTTTTAAATCCAAAAAGATCATAAGCATAAGCATGTTGTTCGTGGTAATTAATCAAACCAACATAAGGTGGACTTGTAAAAATACCTTTTATTCGTCTATTCTGAACAATTTCTGCTAATTTCTTATTAGTCTGTTCTAACATGGTTAGGATGTTTATTGTACGAGAATCCCCAGTTAAACAATATTGATGTGTATCCGTCTTTAACTTTCCATATTCATTCCATCGTTCAATACTATCCTTACAATACCGTTCCCACCAACCTAAAATTGAAAAAAAGTGGTTTACAAACTTTACCATGTTTTCTACAAAAGTAAGTTGTGGTAACTGGATTCCGTAATGTGCCTAAATCTGCGTGGGTTGTTGCTCTACATGAACGAATAGTACGACTTAGAATAAGCATTAGAGCGTTTTTTATAGATATATCTTCCACCTTACATATTTCATTATAGACAAATTCTATCTCTGCTTTTACCCGTGGAAGATACCATTTTTTCATAAAGCGTGCTGAATCAGTGGGCATTTGAATATCAATTTCAAACTCTGTTATAAGTTTTTGATATGTATTTAAAAATGCAGCTTCTTTTTCTGCTCCATATTTCTTTTGATTAATTTCACCATTCCTGACTCGTTTTTTGAAGGATATTGGAAAATACTCATTATTAAATTTTGTCAAGATATCGGATAGTTTAGTATCAAAATCAACTATATTTGAGGATGCCACTTTTACTTTAAGAGCGGATGTTATTTTTTTTGATTCCTCATACAATTTCGTTAGGTTGAAATTCTCAACTTTTGCATTACTAATGAATGAATTAAAAACAGAAATGTCTATGCCTATCGCGTGTAAACCTAATTCATTTGCTTGGACTAAGGTTGTTCCACTTCCACAAAATGGATCAAGCACAACATCCCCTGGTTGGAAATATATATCATTCTTAAAGTTGTCTGTATGTTGATCTAAAAAATATTCTACCAACTGAGGTATAAATTTACCTTTATATGGATGTAGACGGTGGACATGTTTAGTAGTCTCTGCTTCCTTATATTTTTCGAAAGATAATTCCCAATTAAGGTCTTCACCGAGTTCGTTTTTCCAACGCATTTCTCGACAATATTGACTATAATATTCTTTAAGACTATCTAAAGGAATTAGTTTAGATCCATTATTGGAAATAGTGTCAATCTTTCCGTATTGAATTAGATAAGTGATGTTAGCTGTGGTGACGGATTTATTCAGATAGTCTGATGCCCATTGACTTGCTTGTTTGAGATTTAGCAACATTTTAAGTCCTACTATGAAATTAGGATAGTTTTGGAAGGATTTTTCTTGGACAAAGTGAGTATAACACTCAGATTTGCAATTGTCAAGATACAAGATAAGTTATCGTAATTAACAGTTTAAGAACTCTTATAGTTACATTGATAAATTCATAAATTTACTAAAATTGATGAATACCGATTCTTTCTATGGAGATTGACTAAAATTGAATTGGGTGAGTTTGTATTAGTGTGGGTTTCCGTTATACATTAGATTATATTTACTATAGTTTGGACAGTTTTTAGCGATACACATTTCGCCCCGCTGGGGCTTGGATCTTGGATGTATGGTGTTTCTACACACATTTCGCCCCGCTGGGGCTACTGTTAGGTGCATCTAAGTTTGTTTTTCTCAGAGTTGGACTGTCGTAAGAAACGTGGTTAATAACCAGAAACACTTTAAAAATAGGTGAAACACCTTTCAGAAATTGTCCAAACTATAGTATATTTAATATACTGTTAGATAATTGTCGGTTTCCCATTGACTGACACTTGAATTGTAGTTATGCCATTCTTCCCGTTTGACTTCAATGAAATAGTCAGCATATTCCGGTCCAAGGGATTTCCTTATAATTTCGTCTTCTTCAAGAAAATCTACTGCTTCAAACAATGTGGAAGGAAGTGAATAGATCCCTCTAAATTCCATTTCAAGATCGGATATTTCATAAAGGTTATCTTCATTTGCCTCACCCGGATCAATCTTATTTTTGATACCATTTAATCCTGCGGCGAGAAGAACTGTTGCTGCGAGATACGGATTCGCTGCACCATCGCCTAATCGATTTTCAATTCGTCCTTCTGCAGGAATTCGGATCATTTGGGTTCGGTTATTGGCACCATAGGTGACATAGACTGGTGCCCATGTTGAACCAGATCGGGGTTTTTTTCGTACTAAGCGTTTGTAGCTATTTACAAGAGGATTCGTGACAGCTGTCAATGCACTTGCATGATGAAGGATACCTCCAGTAAACCAATATCCAAGTTGTGAAAGACCATACGGGTCATCTTCATCTAAGAAGAGGTTTTTCTGATTATCCTCGTCCCATAGACTCATATGGAAATGTGCGCCGTTTCCTGTAAGGTTTGAAAATGGTTTTGGCATAAAGGTTGCCAATAGACCGCTTTCCTCTGCTACTGTTTTGACCATCCATTTAAAAAATGTGTGTCTATCTGCGGTTGTTAAAGCATCTGAATATGTCCAATTTAGTTCATATTGACATGTTCCATCTTCATGATCGTTTGCATAAGGTTCCCATCCCAGTTCTTGCATGTATTTTATCAGAGTTGTCATCATATCAAGATTTCGATACAAGGCTTTAAGGTCATAACAGGGTTTATCCATTGTATCAAGTGTATCCCACGGGATATAATTTCCATTCTCATCCTGTTTTAACAACATAAATTCCGCTTCTATTCCAACATTGAAGGTATAGCCTAATTCATGTGCTTTCGCCAATTGCTTTTTTAGAATAGTCCGTGGACAATAGTGCCAAGATTCTCCTTCTACGTACATATCGCCTGCCACCCAAGCTAATTTATCCTTCCACGGAACAACAGTGAGTGAGTTAAAATCCGGAATACTTGCCATCTCTGGATCATGTGGAGACTGTCCTATTTCACCAGCGGCAAACCCACCAAAACCCGCACCTTCATTCGCCATATTCTCAAGATGGGTTGCTGGAATGACTTTTGCCTTTGGTGCACCGCTCATCTCAACGAAAGAGCATAGGAAGAACTCTATGCCTTTCTCTTGAATTATCTGTTTTACCTGATCTAATGTCATTGACAATCTCCTTATATCGAAATCTGGGAAACAAGATTCTGCATATTGAGCAATGTTAGCACAGTTTGATGATAATAGCAAGATTTAGGGTTACATGTTACATGGGGTGTGTAAAGTTTTTGGCATGAATCACTTGAAGGTACGTTCTTCGAATCATGATACGTTTTTAATTGGGTATCAGTGTTCCCTCCCTTCAGGTTTCCCATAGTCAGATAGATACACTATTATGCTTAATCTCCCTCCCTTGTGACAACAAGTTTACAAACCATAAGCATCAATTTCAGGATACACATTTCGCCCCGCTGGGGCTTTGTTAGTGGGTTTAACCGTTTTCTACAAACATTTCGCCCCGCTGGGGCTTAGGATATTAGCTGATAACGACTTCTATATACATTCCGTCCCTACCAAATCAAGGAATCAACGGTTGAACGCCTTTTGGCGTTCACCGGGTATGAATGCCATTTAGGCATTCCCCGGGACTCAATTATGGGATATACACATTTTCTATAAACATTCCGTCCCTATGGGACTCAATACCAATAAAATCATAGTCTAAAATTGACGCTAATAGTGCGGTTAGATGTAGATTAATTTTTAAATTCTGTAATTTTAAAGAAAGATCCAAATCAACGGTATGAATGCTATTTAGCATTCCCCGTGGTGAATCAACGGTATGAATGCCATAAGGCATTCCCCGGGAAACCGCACCTACCGTGTTTGGGAAAATTAGAATTACCGAAATATTTTCTTAATCTACATGAAACCGCACCTACCGGGACGAGGTAATGGTTTTTGTATGATTGCTTCTATCGAAAAAGACAACTTGTAAATTTAGCGTGGACTATCCAGTAGGATAGGAATGTGATAGAATCAATTCGTTGATTATTAAAATGTAGAAATATGGTAAGATGAAAGTAGAATCAGTCGCGTGAGAGGATTTACGTATCTAAAGGGATAAATTATGAAAGATCTTTCAAGGTATTACACGAAATCAAATTTGCTAATTGGTACACTGATATTTTTCTATCTATTACCAATTTGGCTTTTCACCTACTTCCCTACACAAGATGGTATAAGCCATGTCTATAACTCACACATAATTACAGATTATAATAATCCTGATTTTGAGTTTGGTGATTACTACGACATTCATTGGTTCCCATTCCCTAACTGGTTATCACATATATCGTTGACATTATTAATGTATATCTTCTCACCATTATATGCAGAGAAGGTTTTCTTGAGTCTATATGTTATCCTTTTCCCAGTATCTATTCATTATTTTCTAAATGCTGTGAGACCAAACCAGAATTCGTTAGTAATTCTGAGTTTTACCTTCATCTATAACTATCTTCTCTTAATGGGTTTCTACAACTTTGCAGTGAGTGTTCCACTGTTTTTCTTAGCATTAGGGTTCTGGTGGAAATACAAGGATAATTTGGATACGAGAAAAATTATCTATATCAATCTATTAATACTGATAACCTACTTTGCACATTTGATTTCGTATGCCTTTGTTCTATTCTCGATTGCATTGCTCACCGTAGTCCACTATAGACGTAACTTTAAAAAGATCTTGCTTACCGGATGTTCAGTTCTACCTGCTGCATTAATGTTTTTGGTATATTTGCCAACATCCGATTTATTATCTGGTAGACTCCCAGATATTGATTTTGGAAGAATAGGTGGTTTATTGGAAAATCTTGTCGGTTTAAAGGTGTTAGTCGCATATAATCAAAATCAATCTTGGATAGCATATTGTGTTTTTGCATTTTTACTTTTTCTTACTATTTTTACTTTTTGGAAAAGCAGAATGGAATTCTTCAAGGAGAATACAGGACAGAAACTATTCTTGATTCTATTTGTTGTCCTGTTCGGTCTATATCTAATCCTACCTAATAACGTTGGTCCCGGTGGATGGGTAAACGACAGATTGTTGATTCTATCAATGTTGTCTTTGTTTGCATGTTTCAGATTAAGTGAGAATCGTAGTTGGAAGAGAGTATTTACAGTAGCAGTAACAATGTTGGCAATAGTTAATATCACCTATATTGGTATACTCTGTAAAAAACTAAACACTGAATTAGATGAATTCAATGCTTTCGTTGAGAAAGTTGAGGATAATAGTGTTATTCTTCCTTTACAGTTTGACTCTGGTGGAGAGTCCTTAAGAGTAGGCATTTTTGTCAATGGTGCCAATTATTATTGTCTTGATAACGGCTGTATCAATCTTGGAAACTATGAAGTTCAGTTTGACTATTTTCCTGTTCACTTCAAACCCACATTTGAAACACCAACCGATGAAAAGGAATGGGTACAGACTGTCCATTGGCGATCAGAACAGATTGATTTATGTGATTATGCTGACAATGTTGATTATCTATTATTGTGGGGTGATCCTAATACAGAGAAGGTTTCTAAGGAAATTGAAGCATGTTATAGTCTGATAGATGCTAAAGGAAGGTTAAAACTCTATAAAGGACAACGAGAGAGATAACTATAATTATTGATTCAACAGAGTTTGTTGAGGAAATTGGGTGGGATGATGATTTGATTTTAATAACTACCGCGTAATGTTACGCTTAATATACTATGTTGATAGTCTAAAAAACTGTATAACGGATCAATCTGATTCGAATCATTATAGGTATATTTGTAATCTAAATTTAGTGAGATATTATCGTAGAATTGCCAATTTGTTTGTGTATTTATACTGAATTGTCTATCACTCCGATTTCCTGCATTCTCCATAATAGCACCTTCTGCATCCCGTATTCCTCTGTGTTCAAAAACGACCCAAAGCCGAGAAAGGCGTATTCGAACCCAATCTTCTGTATCTAACTTATAGAATGTACTAAATGCAGCTTCTGTGCTTTGAAAATTAAAAAAATCTACATTAGAACGGTTATTAAATAGGTTAACCTCTTCCTGAAATACAATTCGTTTCGTGATTACCTGTAACAATTCTATACTACCAGCATGTCTCCAATCACCCCTTATTTCCCCTTCTTCCAGACCAGAAATACCTAATATTAGATTATTTAGATTTGTCTGGTATCGGGCATTTTCAATCGAATACTCAACCTTTCCAATCATCTGTCTGAGTAAACCAAACTGTAAACGGGTTGTTGCTCTATGGCTGGTTGAACCAATAAGAAGGAAATCCTCTCTTAGTTCAGATTCATCATCAAATCTATGAATACGAAAGTTGTATTCAAATAAACGACCGAACCTTAGTCCTATCTGACGATCAGTATTATTATAGACAGGTAATGTTCGTTTCAGACGTTTAAGGTTGTGTGAAAATGTAATTTCAGGAGAATTTGAAAATGGACTATAGCTTAACTCAGTGAGAGACCTGTCTGTAAATGCATCAAATTCATCAAGTTTTCCTTCTGCTCCATTATAGTTTTCATATTGCGGAGAATAAGATAATTTTAGCATCAATTTCTTATCTACAATCGGTAAATCACCTTGAAAGTTTACACCAAACCGATTTATTAACCCAATTAGCTGTGGATTTTCTTGCCCAGCAAGACTACTTGTGTATGGGTCAACACTCAATCCAAGCTCAATGTGATTATTAAAGGTATTTGTTATATTTGGATCAATAGTGAGTTTAGCTGTATCAGTCTTTGGTGGGGTTGGTGGCACAAGCTGTTGTAGATCTTGTCCAAATTGATCTTGTAATTGTGCATCCGTGGGTTGCGAAAATGGGGAAAACAGGAGTGTGTATACAGCGATCCCTATCAGAATAGGAAGGGTAGTTTTTTTCATCTAATTTCTAATACTTTATTGTACCATAGATTGGGTGAATATGATTTACAGAATTTTACTCTATCAATCCATCTTGTGGACTTGAAGCAGTAGCATAGAGTTTCCGAGGAATACGTCCTGCTAAGAATGCAGCACGGCCAGCTTCTACAGCTTTCTTCATGGCTTCTGCCATAAGGACAGGTCGGTGTGCTTTGGCAACAGCAGTGTTGAGTAATACACCATCGCATCCTAATTCCATTGCGATTGCTGCATCTGATGCTGTTCCGACCCCCGCATCGACAATAAGTGGAACATTGACACTATCACGTATTATTTGTATGTTATATGGGTTTCGAATCCCCATTCCAGAACCAATGGGTGCACCTAACGGCATAACTGCTACACAGCCAAGGTCTTCTAATTTCTTACATGTAATAGGGTCATCATTGCAATAGGGGAGAACAGTAAATCCATCCTTTACAAGAGTGTCCGCAGCAGAGAGTAGTTGCTCAACATCTGGGAATAGTGTCTGATCATCACCTATTACTTCGAGTTTAATCAATGAGGTTGCAAGTGCTTCTTGTGCAAGCTGTGCAGTTAAGATTGCATCCTTGGCAGTAAAACACCCAGCAGTATTTGGGAGTATTGTAATTCCTCGTTCACTTAGAAGTGTAAATAGATTCTCTTCAGATGAATCAGTAAATTTAACTCTACGCATCGAAACAGTAGCTATTTCTGCTCCACTTGCCAAGATTGCTTCTGTCATGATCTGGAAATTCGGATATCCTGCTGTGCCGATTAAGAGCCTTGATGTATATGTGTGATTTCCAATTTTGAATTCTTGCATTTATGACCTTAACAATCTATCTTCTACGTGAGTTTGAAAACTCAAATTTTTGAATTCAGTGCGGTTAGGAAACCGCACCTACCGGGTCTATGAGAGTAATATTTTAGATAAAATGAAGTTCATAAACCTATTATCAAACTCACGTTATCTTCTGTAGAATATTTTTCCAATGCGTTCAATTTCTTTAATCATTTCAGGATTACGAAGATTCTTAAAAATAGATAAATCAATGGTATACGGTAGCAATTGATCGTCAAGGTCAATTGAAATTTGAGAAACAACAGTGTGTGTTAGTTCATCCCCACCATACAACGTCAAATCAATATCAGATCCATTCCTAAAGTCATCTCTTGCCCGTGTTGTGTCTCGTGAACCGTATAAATTCATCAAACCTTTAGATTCAAGGAAATTTTTCAGAGTTTTCCAAGCGAGTTCATGTGTAAATTCAAACCTTTGTATTAAGCCTTGTGATTCTAAATCTGAAAGTTCACGTTGTTCCCTTAGTTTAACAGCCGATTTCAATTGAGCTAATGCTCTCTTAAAACTGTTTGCACGTTGTATCCAACGGGGTTCATGCTCATGCATAGTTATTGTTGGGTAAATAGATATAGTAAGTGGGTAATTGGGGTGTTTTCTTGATAATGGGGCGTACTGGATTTGAACCAGTGACTTCTACCGTGTGAAGGTAGCGCTCGTACCCCTGAGCTAACGCCCCTAAAAAGAAGAATGGGCCCACTAGGACTCGAACCTAGGGACCAGTCGGTTATGAGCCGACGGCTCTGACCACTGAGCTATGGACCCTTAGTATCTTAATTATACCTTCCATATAATTAAAATTCAAGAATTTTATAAAATAATCCGTTGGATTCTACAAAGTATCTGATACATGACTACTCAATGAATCCACGAAGTCGATGGCTCCGAACAGGATGGCGTAGTTTTCGGAGTGCTTTCGCCTCAATTTGGCGTATACGTTCTCGTGTAACAGCAAATACCTCACCCACTTCTTCAAGTGTCTTAGGATATCCAGTAGTGATACATAATTCTTCTATCCGTTGACGTGTATGCTCAGACAACAGAGGATTATTGGAATCATCTTCAATGCCAAACCTAAGAACAATAACTTCACGTTCTCTTTCAGAAAGATCAATGAGTGCTTCTTGTATACGTTCTTTTAGGATACTGAGTTCTGCCTCAGTGGAAGGGGATAAAACGCTTACATCCTCAATAAAATCCCCTAATTGACTATCATCGTCGTCATCACCGATAGGTGTTTCCAGCGAAACTGTTTCAGGAACAATTCTTAATACTTCTCTTACTTTTTCTGGTGGTATTCCCATATCATCAGCAATTTCTTCGGGTGTAGGTCTTCGACCTATTTCTTGAAGTAATGAGCGTTCTGCCCGTCGCATTTTATTGATTCTTTCGTGCATATGTACAGGTATCCGTATTGTTCGTCCTTGGTCAGCAATGGCACGAGTAATGCTCTGACGAATCCACCATGTTGCATAAGTACTGAACTTAAATCCTCTTTGATAGTCGAATTTATCTACAGCCCGCATTAATCCTATGTTGCCTTCTTGAATTAAATCAAGAAATTCAAGTCCAGGAGCTTGATGTCTATATTTCTTTGCGATACTAACGACTAATCGAAGATTTGCTTCAACAATTGCCATTTTAGCATCTTGGGCATTTGCTTCTCCTAAACAAATCTGTTTTGTAATACTATGGAGGGAATCCCGTGATATGCCTATTGTGTTGAGATATTGCTGTATTTCACGTTCATATCGTACAATTTGTATATATGCTTGTTTGGCAGCATCAGATTTAAACTCCTTCAATTTGACATCAATCCTGCCATTTGACCATTCGGGAGAGATCTTATGTTCACTTTGAAGGCGTAAAATAGCTTGTTCACGGTCACTTATGTTTCGTTCCACATCTTTTACTTGACCGGAGATTTTACTTATTTCTTCACGGTCAATCTTCAGTTGTTCAATGTGCTTTAAAAATGTAGAGTGATTTCCTATCGTTGGGAGTTCCACCTGAGAATTGTCATTGATGGATTTTTTCGCAGCATCAAGATACTCCAATTCCAGTTCTTCAATCACACGCATAGTCTTCTCTACCTTATTACGAAGTTTCCGTTCTTTATCGCGCGTGGAATTGCTTGAAATTCTCATATCAATGAGATCAGAAGCACGTTTTTTGGCAATTATGATCTTATATAATAGTTTTCTTACCTCGGCAATTGCCAATCGCGTTGTGAATGTTGCTTCTTGTACTTGATGGTGACCCATCTCAATTTGTTGAGACAATTCGATCTCCATATCTTTATCAAGCAACGGTATTTTTCCCATATCGCGTAAATAGACCTTAATGAGGTCCTCCCGTTCACTTACTTCCCCTGGGGGTAAATCGATTAACTCATCTATTTCAATTTGATCGCTGTTATCCGATTCCGTTATATCAAGTGGGTGGGTTGTTTCTAAGTCCACTGCTTAGTTCTCCTTTATATTACTTAGAATTTACTGGTGTGTCCGTTGCTATCTCAGACTTGTTGTTATTTTCCTTTTGTTCAGATTGCTTCTCTTGAACATAATTTTTTCTTCTATTTGAAATGTTAACTAATTCCTTGAGAGTATCAAGATCATTATCATCTGCTTGTGATGATTTTCTCACTTGTTGCTCAATATCTTGAATTAGGTAAGCTTTCAACTTGACAATACACCCTTGAATCCGTGTATGGTAGTTGGGAATATCCTTCTTGTTCAGAAGTGCGTTGGTTATAAAACCACTTAGTTTTTCATCTTCAATAGTATTAAGGACCTGTTGTATATCAATTTCTTCATTTGTTTCAGCTGCATCCCATAGTATTTGAGCGATGTTTGCAAGAATAGGATCTTGTATATCATTGATATCAAATTCGTGTCTAACAGTAGATACATGTTCAGGAGATTGGATTAAGGATTGGACGAATTGTAGTTCAATTTGTTCGCGTGGTGATAGTTTTTTTTGATTTATCTTTTGTTGGGAACCCTGTCGAGGGATGGGTGTATCTTTCAAGCCTAACTCGCGCAATTCTCTCCAAATTAATCCTTCGTCTACATCAAGCTCTCTTACTGCATATTTCACATACTCGGTACGCTCAACTCGATTCTGAATATTAACAAGTATCTCACATGTATCCTTCAATACCTGGGTTTTAACTTCTGGATTACGAATATTATTTCCTTGTATGGCAGATTGTATCTGAAATTCAATTAGGTTTATAGCATTACCAATGAGATTATCAAATTCATCAGCACCATGTTCTTTCACAAAAGAATCAGGATCGTCGCCTTCAGGAACTAAGGCAATACGTACACGGATACCTTCAGCGACTAAACAGTGTAGACCACGTTGAGCAGCCTGAAGACCTGAGTTGTCTCCATCAAAAACAATTACGACTTCTGGAGTATACCGACTCAAGAGAGATGCGTGCTGTTGACTCAGAGATGTACCTGATGATGCAATTACATTCTCAATCCCATGTTGATGTAGCATTAATACATCCATATAACCCTCAACGAGAAGTGCTGACTGTTTTCTTGATATAGATTGTCTCGCCTTATCAAGGTTGTATAGGATTTTACTCTTGTCATACAAGACTGTAGCGGGAGAATTAAGATATTTGGGTTGGTGTTCTTCTGATAATGATCTGCCTCCGAATCCGACTGGGTTGCCTTGTGCATTATGGATTGGAAATAGAATCCGATTCCAAAACCTATCCTGTGGACCATAGTCTTCATTTTTAATTAATCCAACATCTAATAATTGCTGTATTGTATATCCTTCGTGTTTTGCAGCTTTAACAAAGTCTTGTCTCTGTTGTTTTGCATAGCCGAGTTGGAATTGATTAATCGTCTGTGAAATTACACCCCGGTTCTTTAGATATTCACGTGCTTGTTGGCTATGTTGACCGGTGCGTAGGAGTTCATGATAATATTTAATTGCAAATGTATTTAGTTCACTTAGAGCATTTATTTTTTTTTGTCTCTCATTTGATTTTGAATCCCGTTCAGGTAATGAGATGTTTGCCCGGTCTGCCAGCCATTTTATTGTTTCAATGAAGTTTTTCCCTTCATGTTTTTGTACAAAACTTATGACATTACCGCCAGTTTGACAACCAAAACAGTAGAAAATCTGTTTTTCAGGAGAAACAGAAAAGGATGGTGTTTTCTCATCGTGAAATGGACATAGTGCCTGATAATTCCTACCAGCCTGTTTTAATTGTACCCCACAATCGGAGATTACATCCACAATATTATTGCTGGTACGAATTTCATCTATAACTTCTGGTGGAATATATTGGTTAGTTGCCATTTTTTCTTCTATGAGTTCTCATTCTTTGAATTTTACGACTGTAACACCTTCGCCACCTTCACTTGGCGGGGCATATTCATAATTACCTACATGAGGGTTTTCGTTTAACACTTGATGTACTGCATTTCTTAATGCCCCTGTACCTTTTCCATGAAGAATTCTGACCTTTAATAATCCGGCAAGGTAAGCATCATCCAAATATTTATCAGTAATATCTAATCCTTCTTTAACAAGCATACCATGAATACAAAGTTCTTCTTTTACTTGATTAGCTTTGCTATGTTGTAACTCAAGAACAGATGGGGTAAGATGTCGTGCTTCTTTCTTAGATACTACATTGTCTATATCGTTATATGAAAGATTCATCTGCATTTTACCGACACTGATACGTATAGGGGTTTGTCCTTGTTTAGCAATAGCAGTTACCTCACCGAATCGGTTTAGTTTAATTATTCGTACTTTGTCTCCAATTTGTAGAATGGGTATTTTCTTTGTCTGAGGTATTACAGGAGGGGCAGGTTTAAGCTGTTTTTTCGCGTTTTCAATTTTGTTAAATGCCTCCCGAATGCTTTCTTTGGAGGCTTGTTCACGTCGAATGTCAGATACGACATTATCAACAGTTTTTCGAGCGGATGAGATGATTTCGAACGCTTCCTTTTCAGCCTTTTCTTGGAGTGTCTTATGTTCCGAATTAAGTGATTCAATTAGTTCTTTATATTTCTGATGTTCTGATTCTGAGAGATGGATCTTTTCTTGCAGTTCCTTACGTTTTGTTTCTAAATCCTGTTGTGTCTCCTGTAATTCCATTAATAGATCTTCGACAGCAATATTATGATTGCCAAAAAAGGTTTCAGCGGTTGTAAGAATACTGTTAGGTAGACCGAGTTGTTCAGCAATCTTAATTGCGTTGCTACTCCCAGGCACCCCAATTCTCAAACGATATGTAGGACTGAGTGTAGTTGAATCAAACTCCATAGATGCGTTTTCCATTTTATGATGTGTATGTGTAAATGCCTTGAGAGCACCATAATGGGTAGTAACAATGGTTCTAACATCTCTTTCAGATAGCCATGAGAGGATAGCCATGCCGATGGCTGTACCTTCTGTAGGGTCTGTTCCTGCGCCGATTTCATCTAACAGTACTAAGGAATGGGTTGACTCCGATTCTTCAATTTCTTTCAACATTTTTGCTATTTTGGATATATGTGAGGAGAAAGTGCTTAGATTATGTTCAATCCCTTGGTCATCACCAATATCGGCAAAGATATGATCAAAAATTGGCAACTCACTATTTGCTGCTGCAGGAATGTGGAGACCAGACTGTACCATCATACATAGTAAACCCACGGTTTTTAAGACTACAGTTTTTCCACCGGTATTTGGTCCTGTAATAACGAGTGTATTAAAATCTCGTCCAATATGAATATTAGTTGGAATCACCCGTTTTGGTAATCTTGATCTATCTTTTTCATCAGATATAATTGAATCATCAGTTTTCTTCTGTATCGTTTCTCGATTTTGACGTGTTTGAAATTCCAATAGCGGATGCCGTGCTTTTCTTAGATTGACATTCCCGTTTTTATTTATTTTTGGTTCAATGGCATTGAGTTCTTGACTAAAACGTGCTTTTGCTGATAAGAAATCAAGATCTCCAAGTATATTAAGTGCTTGCTCAAGTTCTGGTAATTGTTCTCGTAATTGGTCAGTTAATTCAAGTAATATCCGTCGAATTTCACGTTGTTCAGTTTCAGTTGCATCATGTAAGGAGTTATTCATTTCAACAACGGATAATGGTTCAATAAAGTACGTTGCACCACTGGTGGATTGTCCCTGGACAACTCCATTGAAAAATGCCCTTGCATCTTGCTTAATTGGAATAACAAAACGATTATTTCGTGATGTTATGACAGATTCTTGAATGGATTTTTGATGATCTGGTGAGCGAAGAATTGTCTCTAACTTATCATGAATGTTACTACGTATCTTTCTGAGTCTTTGCCGGATAGAACGTAGTTCTTTACTTGCACGGTCAAGTAAAATACCTTCAGAACTAATACAATTGTTGATAGAGTCAACAAGCTCATCAAACTTTGGAAGTGATCTAACAATTTCAAATAAGTATGGGAATTCTTCTGTGTTTTGATTATAGGTTTTTTGCTTTATTTGAGAGGGGAGTTGAGCAACTCTTGTTATGTTTAGGAATTCTTCTGGATCTAAAATGGTACCTGTTTTAGATGCATGGGTAAGCGTTTTAGCTATATCTGTTAGTCCAGCTAATGGAAGGTCTCCGCAGCGTTCTTGAAATTTCTTTACCTCAGAACATAATGTCAATTCATAACGAATCAAGTCCAGAGATTTAGAGGGGGTAAGATTATCTATCCGCGTATTTCCCAGCTCTGAGACAGTATATTTTTTTAGGAGTACTTTGACTTTATCGTATTCTAAGGCTTGTTCTACGATAGGAATCATCGGTGTAACCTTTCATTGTCTAAATACTATTAAGGCGATGTATTTATGGAAACTCCTAAGTAAATGAAATTCCAAAACAATTCTATCCTAATTAACTTAACCCAACCATTACCTACACTTTTAAAGGCGGACACCTTATCTCTTCAATGTAGATTCATATTCACCATGAGGGAAATACAAGCTTTAATCAGATAAGAATTTGATTTAATTTGTTATTTTATACGGAGTATTTTAAAGTGTTAATTTTTGTTCACAGAACATTCAGATTTGTGCCACTATACTTCCGAACTAATTCTGGGTTTGTTTTATCAGTAAATAGAGAAACAGTCAATTCCTTTGTTTTACAGTTCCCCATGTGGTAGCTAATTTTTCTCGTGGTGCCACAGGTAATACCTCATGTTTCCACCATGAAATCACAAATATACTACCTTCAATTTCAAACAATTGCTCAGTCTTTCCATCTTCAAGATTATGAAGATAAAAAACACCCCAACGAGAATAGATAATTTGTTGTCCGTCAAACGACCAATCTGTCCACATACCTGTAAATTTATCAACATCAAATAAAGGTTTGATGGCTCGTGTCTCAACATCAATAGTAGTTAAGGTATCAAATTCCCTATTCCATCTGCGGAACAAAATACTCTTCCCATCTGGTGCCCATACCGGATATAAATCAATATTTAGTTCTGTTAATATATCAATCTCTTTTGTTTCAGTATCTAATATGTATAATTGATCTAAACCACCTGATCTTTCCAGAGAGAAGGCAAGTTGTTTACTATTTGGTGACCAAGTAATGCCCCAAAAAAAGAAGGATCTACCAAAATGAGGAATTTGTGTCATCACTTCCATTTCACCGGAAGCAATATCAAGTACCCAAATCTGGTTGTCTTGTTGTTTTTGTTCATTTGTCCAGCCGTTAAATGCCAACTTCTTACCATTTGGTGATACTGCAAGGAATCTGTATGTCCCACTAATAGGGGTGTGTTTCGTTTTATTCCTTGGGTTATTGATATCTATTGAATATACATCTGATTGGGTGGCAGCGCGCTGAATGAAGTAGAGAGTATCCCCTTTTGGTCCCCAAGCAGGATACATTCCTGTTTGGTTTAAGGGTAGGGTCTTATAATCCCCATCTGGTGTGAAAGTTGTCATATGGAGATTAAAATCTAATCTACCTACTTTGTCATTGAATCCAGATACGGCATACGCAATTCTACCTTGTGGTTGAGCGTAAACATTCAGTGGAAAAATCAGCAATACACAAAATATAGTTAATGAAATTGCATTTCTTACTTTTGTTTGTATTATATTATAGCTTGAATTATTCATTTGACACCACTTGTGCTGAAAGATTTAGACGGTCATAATTCAGATGAGCGCGTTCATAAACATTTCTATTTAATCCTAAATCTGTTAGGTTTGTAATTCGATTGTAACTATTCAATGCAGAACTATGGTTTTCATTTTTTTCTGCTTCCTTTGCTAATTGTACATTTTTAATAAAGGATGTTGCTAAATCTTCGTAAATTTTGATGCGTTTACGAATATCTTTTGGCAACCCATGGCTAATATCCTTTGATACCTTGTAATCCCGTATTACATCTGTATAGGCTATAAGTGCATCAAAGAAAAGCTCATCAGTCTCTAATTTTGTGGCTTGTGTTAGATCTATTGAATCTTCAATAACACTGATTACATCTTTTGCATGATTGAGTAAATCATGACTTTTCTGATCTAAACCAGACTGTATTGTTTTTTCAAATTCGTCAATAACATCTTGATATGCGACTTTAGCATCTTCAATTTCATTGAGCTTTTCATAACAGAGAGCTTGATTGAATTTTGCACCAGTTATGACATACTGTCTAATTTGTGTAGAGAGATTCGAGGTTGTCGGAAATGAATTTGCTTCATAGGCGGAAATTGCTTTAGTGTAGTTTTTCTCTTGTTCGTAACAGTTGCCAATAGCCTTTTGTGCATACAATGCAATAAGTTCATTTTCTGCTTTATGATTGTCCACTACTACCTGAAATTCATTCCGTGCCTCAGGATATTTTTCTTGATAATATAGACTTTTGGCATATTGGTAACGTGCTTTATCTGCAAATATAGTATTAGGATATTTCTGGAAAAACGCCTTAAGTTTTTCTTCGGCTTCAGGAAATGTAGGTTTTTCAGTTTCTTCCTTATTTTCAGTTTCATCAGTGGGTGCAGATGTGTCTAAGAAATCTTTCTCTGCATCTTTATATGTAGTGATTGCTTCAGAATAATGGGCGGATGCCTTAGCGTAAGTGTTTTCCTGATTCTGATTATAGACAATATACCCAACAACTCCAACAATTACCACTGCAGTAACAATCGTAATTATCTTAGCATTGTCTTTTATGAATGAATAACATGCAAAAACAAGATCAATAAACTTATCCTCTTGTTTTATTTCTTCATTCATTATACGTCTTTTTTGTGACATGATATCCTCAATGATTTTATGACTTACAAGCGGGTGACGGGAATTGAACCCGCGACCCTCAGCTTGGGAAGCTGATGCTCTACCGCTGAGCTACACCCGCACCCATCATAGGAATTATACCATATCATGGGTGGATTGTCAAGAAATAGATAGTATAGAAAAGATAATAAAATAGGTGTTTAAAGACAGGATGTGACTGAAGTTTTAGAATTATACTACTCTCTGATAAAGTCGTATGTGGACTATATAGAAAGGACGGATAATTAAGATTACCCATCCCTTCCTATCATGATGTAGCAAGACCTACAAATTATCAAGTTCTTCAACAACCTGTTTAGCAGTCAATGTATTATCTGGTGGTGCATCTTCAACGTGTTTAAATGCTATATTTCCAGATTGATCAATTATAAATACACCTCGAGTTGTAATACCTACTTCTTCAAGTGCCATTCCAAATTTCTTTGATACTTCAAGATTCATATCTGAAAGGAGTGGAAAATCTACACCACCAAGGGTTTCACTCCATGCTTTGTGTGCAAAGGTTGAATCTCGACTTATAGCAACTACGTCAGCACCTTTTGCTCTAATTGCTTCTAAATTCTCATTGAAATCGGGGACCTGTTCCGAACACACTGGTGAGAAATCAAGGGGATAAAATAAAACTACTAATTTCTTCCCTTTATAATCACCTAATGAAACTTCCGTATCATCTTGATTATTTGATCCTGATAAAGTAAAATCTGGAGCTGCGCTTCCTTTTTCTGCCATAAATACCTCCAAAATGACATAATAATATCTTGCTTATATAGTTAATAAATAATAACATGATATATCTATAAAACCAAATTAAAATAGAAGCCAAAATAACCATATTTAATTACAACTAAACCAATAATTCGAAATTCAAGTAATATTATTTACTTAGTATCGTTTTGTATCAGTTAGACAGCAGTTTTGTTGCATTTCATAAATGTTCATATATGTAAGAGCGATCTCCGAATTGTGGCCTGTTTGTAGTTGGGAATAGGAGTTCCCTCATACCTTTGAAGTTTTCAGGTATCAGAAAGTCTTAGAATTGAACCCAAACGGGACGGGTATGTGAAATGTAAAACACTAAATGTTAATAGTACACTGCGTTGTAACTAAGTTCGTTAAATATTGAATACTCTCAAATATAGTTTGCACTTCGCTATTCTATCTGGTATACTTATACATCAAATGTATTTATACAGGATGTGATTATAAGGACAACTATATAATGTATATTGCATGCAATAATTTAATATTTTACGAGGGAAAATCGATTGGCAGAACAGAGAGCAACTAATATTACATGGCATGAAATGACTGTCTCTATGGAAGATAGAGAGGAACTACTCAACCAAAAGGGTTGTGTAATTTGGTTTACAGGACTATCAGGATCAGGAAAATCAACGTTAGCAAACACAGTAGCACATCTATTACACGAACGCAATCACCATACCTATGTATTAGATGGTGATAATGTTCGACATGGATTAAACAAGAATTTGGGTTTTTCTCCAGAAGATAGAGAAGAAAACATACGACGAGTAGGAGAAGTTGCAAAATTATTTGTAGATGCTGGCACAATTGTCATGACTGCATTTATTTCTCCTTACCGCGCAGATCGAGATCAAGCAAGAGACCTTCTAACAGAAAATAGATTTGTTGAAGTATATGTGGATTGTCCTCTTGATGTGTGCGAACAACGTGATCCAAAAGGACTATATAAGAAAGCCCGTTCAGGTGAGATTAAGGAATTTACTGGTATCAGTGCCCCCTACGAAGCTCCTAATAACGCAGAAGTTGTCATTGACACGTCACAACTGGATATCCTTGAATCCGCCCAAGAAGTCGTATTATATCTTGAGAAATCATTACTGGTTCCTTCATCATAGGTTATATAAAAACAGGTCTAAATATACGGCATATAAAGTTTGTTACATATAAAGTTTGTTAAATGGTATTTTAATTACCTTTATGTTTATAACTGTTTGTTCGGAGTATCATGAAACTAATCCAATTTCATCTGCCAAGTATAGGAAAACGTGTAGGAATTGTTACCCGTGAGAATGAAGTAATAGATGTTACAAGCGATGAATCACCTGGTGTGTTAGAAATTCTTGAACTTGCTAATAAAGAACGAGTTAGTTTAGGTGTATTGCTTGCAGATATACAGGAACAGACTTCAACACCTAAACCAATCAGATTTCCCACAAACCCGATACCTGAAGCCGAATCATCAGAAGATGGGGGTTTAACCTTAGATAAGTTAAATATTTCACCAGCAGATGATTTACCCTATCTATTGTCGCCCATAGATTCACCTGAGGTTTGGGGATGTGGTGTTACATATAAACGTAGTGCTGATATGCGGGATGATGATAGTGAACAAGATATATACAGTCGTGTATATCATGCAGATAGACCTGAGATATTTTTCAAAGCGACACCGCCTCGATGCGTTGGACCTAACGGATATATAGGTATACGTAGTGATTCAAATCTTACAGCAGCAGAACCAGAACTTGCATATATACTTGGTATGGATGGTGAGATATTAGGTTATACTCTCTGCAATGATGTCTCTGCCTGGGATATTGAACGCGACAACCCGTTATACCTACCGCAATCGAAAGTATATGCTGGCTGTTGTGCGCTGGGTCCAATGTTTGTAACCACTTCTGAAGTGGATGATCCATACAACCTTCAGATGAAATGTACTATTCTTCGAGATGAAAAAGAATTATACGTAGGAGAAGTTAATACTTCACAAATTAATTGGAAATTTGAACAACTTTCTGAGTTCCTGATGCGGGATAACCCTATACCCTTTGGAACAGTGGTTACAACTGGTACAGGTATAATCGTACCTAACGACCTTCCCTTGGCTGCCGGAGATATTGTAAAAATAGAAATTGATGGTTTCGGAACATTATCAAATCCTGTAAAACAACTTTAACTGAACGAAGATGTCAGATACTCAATCATTTCTTGGAAAACACAAGACTGAATTAGATACCCCAGCACTATTAATTAATCTGGATATATTGGAAAGTAATATCCAGAATATGGCGGATTATTTTTCTGGTATTTCTACAGATCTCAGACCACATCTAAAAACACATAAAACCCCAATTATTGCTCAGAAACAGTTGGATGCTGGTGCAATTGGAATTACATGTGCAAAATTAGGTGAAGCAGAAGCAGTTGTTGATACAGGAATTCATGATGTTCTGATTGCCAATCAGATAGTTGGTGTCCAAAAAATAGAAAGACTTATCAACCTTGCAGCTCGATCAGAAATCATGGTTGCAGTTGATAACTCCGATAATGTGCAGAATATCTCTGATGCTGCAAAGTCAAAAGGAGTAAAAGTCAGGATTCTAATTGAAGTTAACATTGGTATGAACCGTTGTGGAGTTGAACCAGGACAACCTACCCTTGAATTAGCACAGCAGATTTGTAAGAGTCCAAACTTAGAATTTGAAGGATTGATGGGGTATGAAGGTCATATAGTAGCGAGAACAGAGCGCGCTGATAGAGAAAAAGCAGTAAAAAATGATATGCAACACTTGGTTGAATCCAAGAATCTTCTTGAAAATAATGGTATCCCTGTAAATATAATGAGCGGTGGTGGAACCGGTACATTTGATATAACAAGTCGTATCCCTGAAATGACTGAAATACAGGCAGGCTCGTATGTATTTATGGATTCAACATACAGTGGAGTAGAAGGAATAGGTGAGAAATTCGATTACGCTTTATCCGTACTTACCACAGTTGTAAGTCGACCCCAACAGAATCGTATTATTGTAGATTCAGGAATGAAAGTACTGACAACTGAGTTTGGCAATCCACAACCAATTGGTTTTTCCAATCTTGAATTGGTAGGACTTTCCGAGGAACATGGAAAAATTGAAGTATCCAATGGTGATATTAACTTAAAACCTGGAGATAAGTTTGAAATATTACCTACACATTGTTGCACTACCGTAAATTTACATGACAAGTCTTATGGAATTCGAGACAACATTGTAGTATGTTGTTGGGATATCGCTGCAAGAGGGAAGGCACAATAATGATTACGACGACAACAAATTCGATTGAAGGCAGACAAATCGTGGAATACATGGGATTGGTAACTGGTGAGACAATTATGGGTGCGAATATCGTCCGTGATTTTCTTGCGGGTATAACTGATATGATCGGTGGGAGATCAGAAGCTTATGAGAGTAAGTTAACCGAGGCACGTGAAACTGCAATTCGGGAAATGGAACAGATCGCATCACAACAGAATGCAGATGCAATAGTAGGAATTGATATAGATTATCAGGTACTTGGAAGTAGTAATGGCATGTTAATGGTGACAGCTACTGGTACTGCTGTGAAGTTAGACTAAATTAATTTACCATTTATTACCAACATACCTTCTAATAACCTATAACTTTATTCCACACTATATAGATATTACAGGAGACATGCCGTGCATATATTAAGTAAGTATACTAAACTATCATATTACAGATTTCTATTATATTTAATAGCAGTATGTCTAATTACATTACTCTTTTCACAGAATAACGCTAATGCTTATATTACAAAGCGTTATACTGTACCCCAAATCATTGGTGAAAGCAGTAATGTCCTTTTTGGCACAGTCAAAGAAGTTAATACTAAGCGAAAAAATGCCACAGTAAATGTAGAGAAGTATTTAAAAGGAAAAAGTGACTTCAAAGAGATCAAAATCAGGTTTGACGTATATAAAGGTGAGGAAGATCACAGAGACCAAATTAGCAAATTTCTAAAAGTGGATGAACCAATTATTATCTTTTATTTAAAAAATGATAGAAGAATTGATAGTCTTGCACACACAAGAGGAAAATGGTTTCAAACCCAAGTCACAAGACAGAATGGAAAATGGGGTTGGTGGGGATTCACACACTTTGAGAAATACTTTAATAAAGACCAAGTCACACGAAGAGATTCAACCCAAGAATTCCAAAAAGAACTCAATGCGATGCTTGGTAAAAATGCTATACAGTTACATCTTTTTCATGATGAAAGATATCAGGCAGAAATTCCAATTATCTCGGAGATAAATAAAGTAGATAAGCAATGGATTTCTTATCATCAAACAACTGATCGTAATTTGCCTGGACTCAGTAATGCTGAAATATTATGGATTGGATGTAGATCTATTGGACGTGATGGGAGGTACAGGCTTAATGACAATCAAGAGAAAAAAATAAAAGAATTTGTAAAAAATGGTGGTATTGTCATTGTTTCGGGACAAGACAGCGATGATGATAATCCTTGTAAAACTGGTTGGTTACCACATAAATTGAATGGGGTTGAAAGTAATCACAGAAATGATTTCAAGTCCACATCTTTAGCAGGTTCATTATTTAAGACACCACACCGTATTCGTTCTGGACAACTTGCCCTTGATGATTCATGGAGCGGTTGGAATGATAGATTTGAGATACTTGCAACAACAAACAATGGAAAGGAAATTGTTGTTGCTAAATTGCGACATGGGAAAGGTATGTATCTGATAACGAACCTACATAATAATAGTAAAGAAAAAGCTGCAAAGAATCGCTATATGCTTGAAAACCTTATACATTTTGCTGTGGCAACTATAAAATGACATTATAACGAGGGATCTAATAATGAACAGAATTAGAATACTTATACCTTTGATAATCGTTTCAGTTTTCTTCTGTTTTACAGCATCTGCTTATGCAGTCATTCCCCAGCTACTGGGTCCTCTTTCTGCACTACTTAGTATAATACCTCAAATTCTTGCTTTTGTTGGAATCGCTGTCGTAACCAGTCTTGTTTTTGCACGTGATACGACAAAGATGTTATTCTATAGACTACGTAATTTTGTTTTCGCCAACAAAATAGGTTCACTAATTAGTATCTTAGTTTTAGTTATTTTAGCTGTGTTAACCTTTCAACTTGTAGGTAGGAATGTCAAGCCAACTCCCCCTATAACAGTAGAACCTGAGAAATCGAAAACAGAATTAGTAACCAACACACAATCCTGGCCAACATTTAGAGGTAATGCTAATCGTACAGGACATTTAGACGATCTACCTGGTCCCTTAACGAATAACATTAATTGGATATTTAAATCCAAAGAAGCTATGGCAGTAGAACTCTCATCATCACCTGCAATAGTTGGGAATCGTCTATTTATAGGTGCGACACATGGAGCGATCTTATCTGTTAGCGGTGCTACTTACTGTATTGATATAGAAACGAATAAGTTGATTTGGCAACATGATTCTGATATCCCTATCATATCATCTCCAGCAGTTGTTGCAGGACGGGTATATATTGGTGAAGGCTATCACTATGATACTGGGTGTAGACTCCGCTGTCTTGATGCTAATACAGGTGATCCCATTTGGAGTTTTAAGACAGCAAGTCACGTAGAATCCACACCATATATTATTCAAGGGAGACTTTATTTTACGGCTGGTGGAGATGGTGTGTATTGTTTAGATGCTCTGGCAGGTGAAGAGATTTGGCATTTTCCTGCTGTTCATGCAGATATGGCACCGATAGTTAAAGATGGGAAGGTCTATTTTGGTACAGGTTATGGTGAATATCGTACCTATGCCTTAGATGCTATGACGGGGAAGGAAATCTGGTCTACACCCACTGCCTATCCTGTTTGGGGTAGCCCAAGTTCTTATGACAACATTATCTATTTTGGACTCGGTAGAGGTAATTTTTCAGAAAGTGCACCAATTCCAAAAGGTAGTGTAATTGCATTAAATATGGAAACCGGTAAAAAAGTTTGGGAATATGAAGTTGGGGATGCTGTGATGTCAGCAATTTGCGTTAAAAACGAACAGGTGATATTTGGTTCCAAAGATGGACATGTTTATAATCTCAGTGCTTTAGATGGAGAATTAAATTGGAGTGTGGATCTAAATGCCGTTGTAGCTTCATCCCCAGCCGTAACAGAACAATCAGTTTACGCTGCAACTTATGACGGGAGAATATTCTCACTGGATCTATCTGATGGTGACATTGAGTGGATATATGATGCTAATTCTGTTTCAAATGGATTAAAGTTCATTTCTTCACCCGTAATTGCTAATGGCAATCTATACATTGGTTCAAGTGGACGGTATGTCTTTTGTTTAGGTGGAGACAAGGGTGCTGGATCATTTGAAGACCGTTAACAGTACTTTCAATAAATAAATCACTGTTAAAATCGTTTAATTATTAGGTTTTGTTTAGGTTATACTTATATATATTTAAAGATATATCTGAAATAGGAGATAAAGAAATGAGAAAGTCTACATACATAATAATTCTATTATTTTTCATAACAAGTGTATCAGTAAATGCTCAATGGCGGCATGCAACACATGACAAATATAATGCTCTTCAAGCAGACACCGACATAAAAATAGATGGAAATCTTGATGATTGGGATGGTGTTTTAGATGCAGTTAAAGGAACTGATGGAAAACCTTTCTGCGGCATTAAAAATGAACAAGGTGTTTTTGAAGCACACGGTGGTGGAAATTGGAAAGGTCCGGACGACCATGAAACATGTTTTATGATTCTTTGGACCCCAGAGTATGTCTATCTTGCTTTGGATGTCACCGATGATGAACATGAACATGCAGCAGGAGCAGCATGGAATGGTGATGGTGCACAACTCGCTTTTGAACCTACTGGGAAACGTCAACCTGCCAGAACCGATATACTCTATAATGCTGGATTGTCTGATGATGCCAAAAACCTATTACTCCAAAATGAAACAACCCGTGGGAATCCCGGTCTTGTTGGAGGTGAAGATGTTGTAATTGTACGTGATGAAGTAAAAAAGAAGACATACTATGAATTTAGAATTTCACCAGATAATTTAGGGTATAAAGATCCATTTAAAGAAGGGTTACAATTTGGACTTGGAATATGTGTTAACGATGGAGATAAAGCAGCTGGACAAGGTGGGCAAAAAGGTTGGTCAGGTTGGTATCCACATTCTATTGTCCATGGGAAAAATCCAGATAAAACTGGTTTGGTAATTCTCACAGATGAAACCCTCGCCGTTGATCCTATAAATAAAATAACAACCACATGGGGTAATATAAAATCCCTGAAATAAGTATTAGTCTGAAATAAGTATTAGTAAGCCTAATACTTATTTACTATAAATAAACGATGATATTCTTTCATAAGAAGAAATATCATAATGAATATTAATAATGTAATTTCAAATCTACTAACCAAAATAACGACCTAAGGTCAATTCTGTATTGAGGAAATCTTTTATGAAAAAATACGTTTTTATTATGACTACTATTTTCGTAGTCCTGTTTACATTAAACATAGCAGATGCGCAATGGCGTAGTGAAACTCATGATGTATACAATGCTGTTACTGGATTAGATGTGACCATTGACGGTAAACTTGATGAATGGGATGGTGTCATGGACGCTGTCACTGGTACCGATGGTTCTCCGTTTTGTGGTCTTGAATTCGAAGCTAACGGTGGTGTCATAAAGACATTTGAAACATACCAAACAGGTGTTTGGAATGATGCTGATGATCATACAACATGTTTCATGATTGCTTGGAATCCGGATGCAGTATATCTGGCACTAAGCGTCACAGATGACGAACATGAACATGCTGCGGGTGCTGCTTGGAATGGTGATGGTGCTCAACTATCTGTTGTTCCGAGTGGGAATCGTGCTGGTGGACAACCATTCTTTCTTTATAACGTTGGACTACATGATAACGGAGATATCCTTCTACAGAATGAAAGAACCAATGGTGCTCCTGGACTCGAAGCAGATGATGTTGCTATTGTCAGAGATGAAGGCGCTAAGAAGACATATTATGAGTTCAAATTCACACCTGCAAATTTTGGACTTTCAATTTCACTTACTGCAGGACTTGAAATTGGATTAGGTATTTGTGTTAATGATGGTGATAAGGGTGGCGGACAAACTGGACAAAAGGGATGGGATGGTTGGTACCCCCATGCTGTTGTCTATGGGAAAAATCCTGAAAAGACTGGACTCGTTGTGCTTAGCTCAAACACTCCTACCCCAGTTGAACCCGCAGGTAAATTAGCCACTACCTGGAGTACAATTAAATCCGTTAAATAATCTTTGTATAGAATATAGATGACAAACAAAAAAGCCACCTTTTTGGTGGCTTTTTTGTTTTTTGTCAATACTAATGACTATGATGTTTAGATTTATGGTAGTGTAATCGAAGCAAATCCCCACCAAAATCATCTTCAATATGACGCCATACTGAGTGGATATGATTGGCATCATTCTGTGTGTTATCATATTCCACGAAGAAGAATGGACTATGTAATCGATAATAATGTGGCATTCTTCTTTCCTCTCCACCAGCCCATGCAAAGTGAATATCGTTGAAACTCCCTTCACGTAATTTTCGTCGTTCAATCTCAGCCATCTCATCAGGAAGCCTATCAATATACTCATTAAGAAGCTGCATCAACAGTTCCCGTTGATGTGTTTCCATTGTTTCTACAGCTAATCCCTCTACAGCATCAAACTCTACTTTCGGAGCATTCCTTGTGAGTATATCTGATGGTGCCTCCGTATCTATAACTGCATTAGTCTTTTGGTACGGTGTAAAACTTGTGAGAAGTTGACGTGCGAGATCTTCTTCAGCTAAGAGAACTCGTAGTCCTTTTTTATCACCTTGTAGAACTTCTGCAGGATTAGACCCAAAGAAAAAAGGATTCGGTGAAATAAGCTCTCGATTGACAATTGTAAAATTCAATGAAATATGGTGTCCTTCTGTACGCCATCCCCATGCCCCATTTCCAGTTGGATCACCAAAGATTGTAAAAAAATAGTATTCAGGATTTCGTTCAAGTTTCCCATCTCCTGACGCTTTTTCTATCTCACCAAGTGTTGTTTCTAAATTAATAATTGCTTGAGCTTTTTCATATCCTTTTGCACTCAAACCGCTTTCCATAAGTGCAAAAGCTAATTCCTTTTGTTTACTATCCAACTCCTGTAATGATACACCTTGACGTTCCCACATTTCAATAGGAATGTAATGCCAACGGAATCTTTCATTACCGTCAAACGGTTCAGATGCTTTCTCTCGTAATTCTGTTGGTAATCCATCCAAAAAATCCACTGCTACTTTCACCATATTTTCTGCGGTTTCCGATGCAGGAATTACTAACGGTGATCCTTGAGGATTTTTATGTGTAGTTGCCACCTTAATACCTCCGAATAAAATCATCTAATTTTATTTTATCCAAACTACAAATATATTTCCACACAATTAATTATGTTTCAGTTTTTAATGTATTTATACCCATACTTGAAATCGAAGCACAAATTGCCAATTTAGAATTACTTTATGAAAAGGAAATACTGTAAACTTAATTATTCCCTTATCCGTTAAATGAATATGATGATGGAATCAAAACGAAAGATTGGCACATAATATGGACAAATTAATAGATGATGAAATACTCGTTAAACAATTCCAATCAGGAAGCCAAAGAGCATTTGATGAATTGATGAAACGTTATGAACGTAAAATCTTTGGTTATCTCCTACGATCAGTAAGAAATTATGAAGATGCCGAAGAACTAACACTTGAAGTCTTTTTTAAAGCTTATCGTGCTTTATCTTCATGGGAACCGAAAGCAAAATTCTCAACTTGGTTATATACCATTGCATCAAATCTTTCAATTGATTATCATAGGTCTAAGTCTCGACATCCAGTCTATGTGTTGGAAGATGAAGAGGTATTAGAAACAAAACTCGTAGCAACAGATTTATCAAGTAATCCCGAAAAACAAGTTGAAGATATTGAACGTGGACGTATTATTCGTGAAGCTGTGGACGAACTCTCATCAAAGCAAAAAGAAGTATTTATGCTAACTCGATATGAAGGTTTACCAATTAGAGAAGTAGCAGAAACTTTAGGTATGGCGGAAGGAACAGTTAAAATTCATTTACACCGTGCAATGAAGAAATTACAGACTCTATTAAGACCATTAATGGAAAACAATGAAATATAGGAGGTAATTATATGCCCAAATGTAATATGTCTGAGGCGCATGCTATTGACTATGTATTTGGTGAATTTGATCCATCTAAAATGGATAATTATAAGGTACATTTAATGACTTGTAATAAATGCACAAGAATGGTCAATTCCTATAAACGTGTGCTTCAACTTGTTGATGACGCTGAAGGTGTTTACGCTCATAATCTTAGCATGCCAAAAAACCTTCAGACAAAACTCTACAAACGCATCGCTGCTGAGAATACAGTTATACCTACAAAACATTCAAACTTAGCAGCACGAGTATCGAATCTACTAACTCTGATATATCAACAAAAAGCAGCAGTATTTTCTCTGTTTATTGTTGCTGTGATTGGAATTACATTTCTTTTAACTGATCCCTTTCAATATGTGTCAACCTATGAAGAGAATGTAACTGATTCTGCACATCTGAAGATACAAGAGTATAGGCATCAGGAGATACAACGCAATATGGAAGATGTACTCCGCAATCGACACCTACGAAATTCCGATAAATGGGATAGAGTTAGTCAACTGAATCGAGTTAAAGATCAAGCACAAGGCACTGATTGGGCAATTGTTGCACATCAACATCTCAAGAGTGTTAATTCTGAACTCTGATTGATACCATCCTACACAATCATCTGAAACAAGGCATCTGAAACAAGGCATCTGAAACAAGGTATTATTGTGAAAAAGATAAATAGTATATCAAACTATTTTTTTTATGTAATCAGTATTCTTGTGCTGCAAATTTCCATTGTAACTCCAACAAATGCCCAAAATGAGGAAGTGAAGGATTTAATTCAGCAGCAGAGGTATACAGATGCTATCAGAATGTTAGAAACACTTGTTGAGAAATCAAATAATGTTGAATTACGAAGTCAATATTACAACCAACTTGGAGAGTTGTACTATAATTATACACAACAATATCCTAAGGCTATTAATGTATATAAAGCAATTCTTGAAATGGAAGCAGATGGTTTACCAACCGCTGAGATTCTTCTTGCATATATAAAGATAGGTGATGTATATAGTCGGATGGGTAAGTATGATTTTGCTATTTCAAGTTTTCGTACACTGATTGATATGGTTCCAAGTACACAGTTTGTTCATCAACTCGGACAACAACGAATCCGAGATATACGCATGGCATTAAAAGATCTTATGATACAAAGAGAGATTTTACGTACATATAAAGGTACACCAATACATGTAGTAGCTCTCTTTCAAATCGCAGAACTTTATCGGACACAATCACAACTGAATCAACCTGAAAAAGCTATTGAAACATATCAAGAATTACTTGAAAAACATCCAAACGATAAATTAGCTGCTGAAGCTCAATGGCGTATTGCTCATATAAGACATACAACTTTACATCAGTTATCTCAGGCAATTTCTGAATACCATAAAGTCGCACAGAATTATCCTACAAGTAATTTTGCTGCCGAAGGTCTATTTCATATTGGGAATCTACATAGAGATGCTAAACAATTTAAACAAGCATTAATAGTATACAATTCAATCGTAGACAATTACCCGAACTTCTGGAATATGCATGCAGTCTTTTATTCATTAGGTATTTGTTATGAAGAACTACAAGAGTATTCTAATGCATTAAATGCATATAAAATATTTCATCACGTATACCTACCTACACTTGATCCAATGTATCTTGGACAGGTAGCCATGTACGATAAAAGTATTGCTGAAGTGGATGAATTATTACAAGAGAAGATAAATACATTGACAGAACTGATCCCCTCACAAAAATTCGATAGACTCAATAGATATGGGGATAATGGTCAGTATGATCAAGCATTAACGCTTATACGAGATTTAATTGTCAATGAACGTGATACCCAATATGCAAAACAGGCTGCTTCGTTACTCCGATCCTATGAACATCTGGCAACTATACAGAAGCTTAATGAACATATTGCAGATAGTAATCGAAACATAGGTGAAAAAAGTAGAACTCAGCTTCAAATTGCAACGATTTATGAACGTGAGTTGTTGGATTATTCGCAAGCATTAGATGGGTATAGAAAGGTAATTGAATACAATCCAAAATCAACTTATGCAGCTGAGGCATATTACAGGATTGGTGTTATATATTCGGATGTTCTTGAAAAACCAAATACAGCTCTTCAGACTTTTAATACTGTGATAGAACAACATAAGAATACACTGCAGGCAATGATGTCTACCTATCAAGTTGGGGAGATTTATCGAAGATTACAACGTTATGAAGAAGCATTACGTGCCTATCAAACGACTATCGGTTATCCAGAGCGTGAATTGTATCTTCCTGGTGGATATAATGATAGTTTTGCTGATAGAGCACAATTTCGTATAGGTAGAGTACATTATGAAGACCAACGTTACGCTGATGCTCGGTATGCATTTGAAGGGTTTATCAAAAACCGTCCCAATTCACCCAGATTCGCTGCTGCAAACATTTACTTAGGAGTCATGTATCAGGACAGCAACGATATAGAGAAAGCTATAGAGTATTTCCGTAAAGCTGAGAAAGCATTGGAAGATAATCATGTTCTAATACAGATAGTCTTAGACGAAGCATCAACATTTGGTATTCATAGTGCTGAACAAGTAATCCAATTCCTACAGGACAGAATCAAACGACTCACTTCTGAATAGTATGAGGATGTCAAAATCTGATTATTTCACACATTAGGATCTATCGAGAGACCGGCAAAGTTGACAATAGCTAAAATCAATAGCAATATATAGACAAATCGAAACTGATTTGGTATAATGTAAAGAACTAAAAGGGGTTGTGATTAATCACTTTTTAAAGACATTTACATATTCACAGGTGCATCGGAGGAATGGTATTGTCAGCCGAAATATTAAATGGCACTCGTCTTGCTCAAAGTATCCGCAGCCAAATACGTAAGAAACTTAAAAAACTAAACATAATTCCCGGTCTCGCTGTTATCCAAGTTGGAGAGGATCCAGCTTCAACGATCTACATAAAACACAAACAACGCGATTGTGATAAGGTTAATTTCCATTCTGAAGTTCTCAATCTCCCAGCCAATACTACCCAACAAGAACTCATCACGGTAGTAACCGATTTAAGTACTCGAAAAAACATACACGGACTATTAGTGCAAATGCCACTACCCGAACAGATTGATGAGCAAACTGTTATTGATTCTATCCCTCCTGAAAAAGACGCAGATGGCTTAAACCCGCTTAATTTAGGCAAACTATTTATTAATCGTGAAGGTGTGACTCCTTGTACTCCAACAGGTATTATTAGATTAATTGAGTTAACGGGTCTACCGATTGAAGGTAAAAAAGCAGTTTGTGTAGGGAGAAGTCATCTCGTTGGTAAACCAATAGGTATTATGCTACTAAATAGGAATGCGACGGTGACTTATTGCCATTCACGGACAATGAATTTAGCAGAGATAACCAAACAGGCAGATATCCTTATAGCCGCTGTGGGTAAGCCAGAATTTATCACCGCAGATATGGTAAAACCAAATGCTACTGTCATTGATGTAGGTATTAACAGTATTAGTGATCGTCTTGTAGGAGATGTAAAATTTGATGAAGTACAAAAAGTTGCAGGGTTTATTACTCCTGTACCGGGTGGTGTAGGACCATTAACTAGGGCAATGTTATTAGAAAACACTCTAAAATTAGCAATAACTTAGAGGAACTGCAATCTTCATTTTATATCCACAAAGTATTAAGTAAGTTGAGGATAGATAATTTAAACACGGTCCACAGTGATAGCAGGAGTTCAGAAATTGAATTTCTCATTTCTCTTTCATTGAACTCGCGTGAATTATAATTCTTTCAAAATTAGAATATAAAGTTATAGAAAAGGATCTACATTTATAGGAGAGTAATGTATGGCATTTCCAGGATTTGAATTGACAGATAAAGTCATCCTGATTACCGGTTCTGGTAAAGGAATAGGTAAAGGAATAGCATTAGCAGCATCACAAATGGGTGCGAAAGTGATCTTAAACAGTAGGACACAATCTGATCTTGACGAAGTTGCTGCAGAGATAAAAGATAATGGTGGAGAAGCAGAATCAGTTGTATTTGATGTAAGTGATCTAAAATCTATATCTGATGGTGCACATGCTGCAATCAATATCTGGGGAAGAGTTGATGTACTTGTCAATAATGCTGGTACCAACCGTCCAAAACCAGCATTAGAACTAACAGAAGAAGATTGGGATGCAATCTATGATCTGAATATGAAAGGTCTATTCTTCCTGACACAAACTCTTGTTAAACCAATGATAGAACGCGAAAGTGGAAAAATAATAAATATCTCATCAACTATGGGTTTAGTGGGAGGTCCTTTACGTACAGCTTATTCTGGTAGTAAAGGTGGTGTGGTATTATTAACGAAAGGACTTGCCGTGGAATGGGCACCACATAATGTAACAGTCAATGCAGTTGCCCCCGCGTTCACACGTACCCCCCTTGCAAATGTCTTATTACAAAGAAAAGAATTTTACGAAGATGTTGTCCGTCGTATTCCAATGGGGAGGGTTGGAGAAGTAGACGAAGTTGTCGGTGCAGTTCTGTTCTTAGCATCAGATGCCGCCAATTGGGTCACAGGGCAGACAATAGCTGTTGATGGGGGTTGGGTTGCTTGGTAGGTTTATAGGCATTCAACCATGGATTCTATCTAATATTTTGATTAGATTAATATTTTGTATCCATCAATTAGGTTAAGTTATTGTAGATTATTTCTTGAAATATCTACAGAGTAATGTTTTTAAACAATACTTTAATTTGACATAACAAGATATCTCATAGATATATAATATCGTTTAAAATCCATTCTTAATCTATGAATCGGATTAAGGTTCATTAATAAGATTTTATATTTTTTGATGAATTATGTCTGTCAAATTAAAAGTCAACTATTGAATTCAATACTTTTAAAGAAATAATGAATTAATTAAGAAATTCATTTCAATTATTCATATACTTTAATTAGGGGAAAGTAATGAAACGATATTTTGTTATAGCTTTTATTACATTAGCAATTATAATACAATTCGGTTGTTCTCAGGATGAAGAACAACCTGAAGTTCAAAATCCAACTATTGCTGATGTATCAAATGTATTTAATGGAGCACCTTTGGTTGGAGAAGTAGTGCTTGAACCGATGTATGAAGCTGAAGTCAGTAAACTTGCAACTAAGACCCGTATAGAAGTAATTACTGCCATTGAAGGAACGAGTAAAGTAGCTTTTGAAGCTGAATTTCGTAGAATTCAACCTTCTGGATTTGGATTTCCACTCTATGAATGTGTTCTTACCGACGAAGCAGTGACAGCAATGGGAGGAGTTGCACAAGGTATGTCGGGTAGTCCAGTTGGACCTCCAGGAAGAGTGTTCGGTGCTCTTGCTTATGGGGACGCCTGGGCTAAAGCTCCATATAGATTTTTGGTTACACCAATTGAAGCTATGGAAGCGACCATTAACCATACAACCTTTGGTGATATTTTGAATCCACCTGCTGCTCCAGGCGGTGGAATAAAAGCGACCTTTACCAAAGTGAAGACTCCAGTTACAATCTCTGGTGTTGACAACAACAGGTTACAACAACTTTCGGATCATCTTAGCGGTACACATTTTGATTCTGTGCAATTTTTCTCAAGGATAGGCGGTGCTCCTGTTGCCCCACCAGCAAATGCGACATTACAACTTTCTGCGGGTGACATGATTGGTGTTGCAATCGCAACCGGTGATGTTGTAAACAGTATAGGTTTTGGAACTGTCACTCAGGTTTATGATGGGAATTTTGTTGCCTTTGGTCATGACATGTTTCGTGCTGGCAAGGTGTCACTCCCTGTATACAGAGCTGTAGTTGATGGAATAGTTCCGAATACAGAAATTGCATATAAATCTGCTTCTGCTTATGGGAATCCAATAGGTACAATTACCAAAGACCTTAGGCCTGGTATTGTAGGTGAACTTGGTAAATTACCTGATATGATTCCTGTTACTGTGTATTATAAACCCGTCAACAGTCAAGTACCTATTCAGAAAAACCATGAGGTAGCATATGGTCAAGAATGGGCAATTCCAGTTGTAGTTGCTACAACACTGGATTCAATTCGAATGGAAGTTAGTCCGGGTACAATTGAAGCCAATGTCGCAATTAGTTTTAAAGAAACTGATACTGTCTATACAGAATCATTCAGAACAATCGCACCAGACCCGTTTAAAGCTGTATTGGAAAATATGAAATCAATAATTCAACCATTATCCAATATTCTCTATAATGGTGCTGAAAGAGCAACCATTGATGAAGTCAAGATATCTCTCATAGATATACCATATATTCTACACACAGAGATAACTGATATTCATGTTGTTGGTGAAATTAAACAGGGTGAAGAAGCAACTTTTGTCGTTGAGATGTTACCACATTGGAGTGCTGCTGGTAGAAATCGGAAGATGTATAGAGAAGTTAAACTCCAAATACCTGAAAACTTCATACCTGGTCCAGCTCGTTTAGCCGTCACCTCTGCGACAACTTTCGGTTTCAATCCTTTTGGTATACAGAATGCTCCATCTCCAGAGAGTTTAGATCAACTGATATATCAACTCAAAGATGGTCAGTATGATAAAGGATTAGTCCTTGTAACGCTTGCTGCATTAGAGGATGAACCTGAAATGCTCGATCCAGAAATCGAAGAACTTTTTGAAAATTTCTTTGAACAATTCTTTACCACATTGTTCGAGAACCTACCAGAACCTGATATAGGTGAAGACAGTGAACTACCTGATAATGGTGAACTCCCAGAGGACGGTGAAATGCCAGATGACAGTGAACTACCTGAAGACGGTGAACTACCTGACGATGGTGAAATGCCAGATGACAGTGAACTACCTGAAGACGGTGAACTACCTGACGATGGTGAACTACAGGAAGAAATTGAGGAACCATTACCAGTACCAATTACTGGTCTGCCATTCATCGTAAATAGGTTTATTGTGACTGGAGACACAGAAATTGAAGTCGAAGTTCAACCCATTGAACCAATAATAGATGACGAAGTAATTGAACCGGCAATAGATGATGAAGTAATTGAAGAATAATACTCTATCTTCAACAAAGGGTGGACAATTTAACAGAATTGTCCACCCTTTCATTTTTAATTGCATGTTATAGGAGATCTATCAACAAAACACCTAACAATACTAATAATTAATTCAATATCCTTCCGTGCAGATTCAATCGAAGTATAGCATTCTACACCTTCGGTAATACAAGCATGAAAATGGCGTAATTCGCGTACAAAAGCACTTTCCCACTCAATCGCTGGAGTTTTACTATATGTTGTGCCTACTGCATCAATTCCGTGTATATTCACTTCAGAAAGTATACCTCGTGAAAATCCTGTAGGATAGGAGACAACAACCCTTTTATTATCACCATAGATCTCTAATGTTTCTTTGAAATCCCACAGATCCGGTAAATCAACCCAGGTAGCAATACAACGCGCACCGTTTGGAAATCCAAATACGATACTCACACCTTGTCCATTTGACCATACTTCGGCACTCACTACCTCAGATGGTGATCCCAACATCACTCGCATACTGTATAGGTCATGAATCATACTTCCTGATAGTAAGAAGAACGCGCGTTCTGCTTCTGGTGAGACATCACCAATTGCTTCTGCTACAGCCTGTCTGCGAGCAGTATGTGCAGGTTCAAAAGCATTTTCAGGAATGTCATCATATCTTTCCACGTCAAATTGACTCAGATGTAATCTGTTGTTTGGATGTAGATGGTTAATTTGTACAAACCGATAACTCTCCATTGAATCAACTTCAGTTTTTGCATATTGAAAAGCAGGATCGTGTACCTTCATATAACCTGCCTGTCCTATTTTGTTAGCCTTTTTCTGAGCAGCAATCATGGCATCTATTTCTTGTAATGAAAAACAGACAGGTTTCTCAATGAAGACATGTTTTCCTGCTTCAAATGCAGCAAGAGCAACTTCTGTCTTTGGATCACCATGACATAATAAGACAGCATCAACCTTTGAATCTAAGATTTTACGGTAATCTGTAACATATTCAGGAATTTTAAATCTCTTCGCAGCTGCTTCTACAGTCTTTTCAGATAAGTCACAAATTATGGGTACTTCAAATTCTCTATGTAACTGGGCAAGATTCGGCAAATGGTGTACCTGCGCAATTGCACCACTACCAATAACACCTATTCGTACACGGCTCATTATTAAATTACCTCTCATTTAAATTCTATTAGTATCGTATCATATACAATGATTGCATGCACCATATTTCAAAACTATAATTCATATTGACACCTATAGAATGGTATGATATTTTGTATACAGTTTAGGTTTAGACCTTTTATGTAAGAAAATGCGAAATATTAAACTGGTCCTCGAATATGATGGAACTAATTACCATGGGTGGCAGATACAACCCAATCTACCTACAGTTCAGGGTGTTGTTGAAGATGCAATCAGACAATTGACAAATTCGTCAATACAGATTATAGGAGCAGGAAGAACAGATACGGGTGTACATGCAGAGGGTCAAGTTGCTAACTTTCAGACAAATTCGTCAATTCCAATTGCAGCCTTCCAATCAGGTACAAATACCTTTCTTCCTTCTGACGTCGTTGTGATTGATGCAACTGAAGTGGATACAGAATTTCATGCGAGGTTTAGTGCAATAAGTAGGTATTATAGGTATACAATACTAAATAGATCATTTCCTTCTGCACTCATACACAGAACGTGCCATCATCTTTCTACGAACATAAACATTGAAATCGCTAATGAAATATGTAAATGTTTAATAGGTAAACACGATTTCTCTTCCTTTCAAAAAACGGGTAGTGATAGAAGCAATCCTGTCTGTGATATTTTCAAAGCATTTTGTCATACAAGAGAGGATTTAATCTTTTTTGAATTTGAAGCGGATTCATTCTTAAGAGGTATGGTACGAGCTATAGTTGGAACAATTTTAAAGTGTATAAAAGATCCAAAATTTAATATCACAGATGCAACCACGCAATTCCAAAGTATTGTAGATGCAAGAGATAGATCTAAAGCTGGACCATCAGTTCCCGCGAACGGTTTATCACTTGTCAAAGTTAAGTATAGTGAATAAATGAAACGAGGTTTTTATGAATTACGACCAAGTCTTGAGTGAATTGGAAACACTGGTCAATGACACATTTAATCTTTGGGAACACAACCGAGTAGGGTTTCAATGGCGACATTATACCTGGAACCACACTATGCGTGTCCGAGCAATGAGTATGGAACTTGGAAGACGTGAAAATGGTAATGTAAAACTATTGGAAATCGCAGGAACTTTACACGACATTACAAAACGTTATGACGGTGTCATACTTACAGATGACAATGGCAAAAGGATTCTCGACCACAACGGTTTCTGGCTTAATGAAACGCTAACACCCGCAGGACAGAATGTAGTTACCGATCTATACAAGAAGCACAATCTTCATGGAAAAGTTCATCACGAATCGGGTGCTGTTATCACTGAAAATATCCTACAAATGTACGACTTTGAACAGGAATTTGTTGAAGCCGCGACGGCTGTAGTGTTAGCACATCTTAAACCGATGAACCTTACAGCAGAAAATTTCAAACTCCTCTATGGAAACATTGAGAACCAAATTCTTTATGATGCAGATACTATGGATCCGAATGTCGGTTATACAGGTTTCTTCAGAAACATCCATATTCACGCATACTTCGCACTTCAACGTGGAAGTTGGGATTTAGAAGAGTACGTCAGAAATTTACCCAGATGGATTAATTCCAAACAGGAGTTTGTTGACAATCTATTGACCGAATCTGCGCGGGAAGTTGCTCAAGCAAGACAAGATCGTAATCAACATTTATTCACTCAGATGGTGAATGAATTAGATGATATGGAGATCAATCGCAAATACGGTTTACTTGGTATAATTGAGTATTTTGTTAGTGAAACTGAGGATCCACATTTTCAAAATCAACTACAATATCTACAGGAGGAGTGGTTACCAGAACGTCAAAGATGGGTAGAAGATGAGGAAAGAGATTCTTCATCCCGTGAACGTGCACAAGATTCTGTTAATCGCGTTAAGCACTTCTTGACTTTACTTGCCCAAGAAAGTCGTGGTGAAATCTAAGGAGTATTATTATGAATCAACATTCATCAACTAATCCACAAAACACCGATCCTACTGTCCCACCTATACCATATCCTGAGGAGCTATACCGATTCGATACTATTGCTCACAGTATTACAGGTGGATTTTCCTCTGTAACAGACGATGATATTGCCTACTTTCATCAACATGGATATCTTGTAATTGAAGATGGTTTTTCACAGGAGGAAATAAAATCCGCTTTAGAAGGTATGGTATATCTGATGGATGGGAACAATCCTGACTTTAAAGCAATCCAATTTGAACCTAAACTTGTAAAGGCTAAGGATGAGATGAATCCTGACGAACGTCGTGATGCTATTCGGAAAATATTCAACTATGTTAGTCACGAACCTCGGCTGAATGCTATTGCTGACCATCAAGGATTACTCGGTATTTTACAACGAATTATGGATGATACACCTGTATTGTTCCAAGATATGGCATTAGTAAAACCCCCTATTTTCGGATCAGAAAAACCGTGGCATCAAGATTTGGCATACTTCAATCTTCAGAGAAGCACAATTGTTGTTGGTGTTTGGATTGCCTTAGATGAAGCCACAGCAGAAAACGGTTGTATGCACATCATACCCGGTTCACATATTGAAGGTCCAATGATCCATTTCAAACGAAGGGATTGGCAAATCTGTGATACTGATGTTCCTGTTGCTCGCGATACAGTTGTGCCACTTCAACCAGGTGGCTGTCTGTTTTGGCACGGATTAACACATCATGGAAGTCCCGCAAATCAAACTCCAAAACGTAGAAGAGCACTACAATTACATTATAAACCTGCAAGTTCTGAAGAGATATCTACACAGGATAGAATGGGTGTATATGGTAGTGATGGAAAAGATGTAGATTGTTAATGAAAAAGGACGGTGGTTACCGTCCTTTACTAAATTGTATGTATTGGTATGTTCCGTTAGGATAGGTTTACTTGTTCTCTTCAGGAAACGGGGCACGAATATCGTACCGTCCTTCAACATGAACAGGTAATTTTCCACCTTCAACCAACAAATCAAGTGGGTTTGGCCGCGTTTCCATTGGAAATGTCACAACATCTTGTAGTCGTAAAGATTCGTAGAAGGCCATCAGAATTTCGATTGTACAAAAACCGTGTCTACCAGCATTCCGATGCTCATCGACTTCTCCTTCAATCCACGCTAACATTTCGGTAAATTGGTTCGGTTCACCTTGACGTGGTTCGATTGTTTGCCATCCTGCTGCTTTACTATTCAGAAGTTCTATCGTTCCATTCTCTCCGCGGCGGAGTTGTCCATCATCTCCATAAACCGCATCACCCCGGAGTCCAGGACCGGGTAAATCACTTTCATAAACACCACGTATACCGCCTTCAAAGCAGATTTCCGCCATACAAAGGTCTTCAGTTCTTACACGACGTTCCCAACGATCTGTTTTTCGTGCAACTTGAGCAATAAGCCATTGAGGTTCAGGATCACCAAGAATATATCGCATCTCGTCAATTTCATGTGTTCCGCGATTTAGCAAACCATGACCATCCCGACGTAACATCGCTTGCGGTTGACCAATAGCACCTTCCTGGATTAGTCTCCGTGCTTCACAATTTTGTGGACTGAAACGTCGTTGGTGTCCAACCACCAGTTTGGTACCATTCTTTTCACAAGCATCCATCATATCTTGTGCATCACCAACAGAAGCAGCCATCGGTTTCTCCGTAATAACACCGACGACACCGTTTTCTGCTGCAGCGATAGTTGGTTCTGCTCGGACACTTTGCCAAGTAGTGATACTTACGATATCAAGTTCCTCTTTTTCACACATTTCTTCAAAATCTGTGTAGTATGAGGATAGTGATTGGTCTTCAGCGAATTTCTTTGCGGATTCTTCATTGATATCGGATGCAGTTACAACTTCTGCACGACCTGTACCTCTCCAATTACCGGTATGTGATCTACCCATACCACCACAACCGATAATTCCAACACGATATGTTTTTTCTGCCATTTTCTTACCTCGTTTATGAGAAAGTTTGTCTACTAAATTGGAAGTTTATCAAAAACAACTTTACATTTCAAGATAATTGCCATCTTTTAGATTTCATTCTTGATAATTTACATATATTGTAATAAAATGTTCAAAATATACTCTGTCTGATTCTTCTCTATTTCAACGAGACAATGAATGCCATAAAAGAAGCACGCTACAATCTCGGCATCGCATATCTAAATGATCAACAGTATAAAGAGGCTATTCCAGAATTCGAAGCAGTGATTCAAGTGGATCCTGATTATATTGATGCTCACTGTGGACTCGGTCGCGCCTATTTGGAGTTAAATGATCTGTACAAAGCCGAACTCTCTATTCTTGCTGCTTTAAAACTGAATCCTGATTATCCTTCAGTGAAAGACATAAGTGAAACAATAAAAACCACACATTACGAAAATGGTATTACATTATTAGAAGGTAAAAACTATCAGGATGCAGTCACTACATTTGAAAAAGTTATAATACTTGATTCTGATTATAAAGATACGAATTATAACCTTGGTCGATCTTATCTGGGTCTTAAGGACTATGAGAAAGCAGTTGACTCATTAAAAAGCTCTATTTCATCTAACAATAGTTATGACGATGTCTATTATCTCATAGGAAATGCTTTTGTTGAAATAAAACAATATCAAGATGCCATTCAATACCTTGATGACGCAATCGTTAGAAATCCTAATCAAATAGAAACACACTACTACCTTGCTCGTGCCCATAGAGAGTTAGGGAATTTAGAAGCTGCAACGAATGCTGCTATAGAGACTCTTCGACTTGATCCTAAATTCCAACCAATTCATGCTCTTGTAGAATCAATTAAACAAACACATTACAACAATGGAATCACATTTCTCAAAGATGAACGTTATAGTGATGCAATAGCCTCACTCCAGAATGTCATTACCCTTGATCCAGGTTATACTGCTGCACAATATAATCTGGCAGTAGCACATTTGAAATTGGAGAGCTATCCTAGAGCATTAGATAATCTGCAAAAAACTATATCACTTGATCCAAGGAATAAGGAAGCACATCATAGTCTTGCACTCACATTCCTTGGTTTAGGTGAACTTGACAATGCAAGAAATGCTGCAAAAGATTCATTATCAATTGATCCAAATTATCAACCTGCTAAGACACTTTTAGAAGCAATAGATCCTACATATAAAGCTGATTCTAACGATACTACAGATGAAACTCAAAATGCTACACCAAAAACTACAGATTCAACAACTACAACTCAACCAAGACATGAAGCACATTATGCAACTGGAATGGCATACCTTGATGCCGGTAAGATAGACGAATCTATAAGCGAATTTCAGAATGCTTTAGATCTTAAATCTGATTATGCTGATGCTCATCTTGGTTTGGCAAAAGCATACTTTCAGAACCAGCAATTAGATGAAGCGGAAAGTTCAGTCCAAGAGGTATTACGGATTGATCAAAATTCACCTGACGCAAAACAATTGTTGTCTGAGATAGAGGTTGAACGTTCAGAAGATTCTGATGGTGAAGAGGTTAAAAATGAGATTGTACCTCAAGAAGATATTGATATAGATAAGGAATTGGAACGGGGTTTAGTGTTTCTAAATATAAAACAATATGATCAAGCTGTTGATTCATTCCAAAAGGTTATTCAGACTGATCCCAACCATATTGATGGTCATTCTCGTTTAGGTGACACCTATCTTGCCATGGGTGATTATACTAATGCCAAACTTGCAGCAGAAAAGGCATTAGCACTTAACCCTAATCATAAACCATCGCAGGATATCATTCAGACGATAAAGTTTATTCAAAAGGTTGAAAAGAATGACAAAAAGAGAAAGAAAGTACTTTTGTATGCTTCTATAGTCTTAGTAGTTTTTGCTGGATTGTTTATTGCATATCGGTATGATGTATTTACTTTCTTTGATATCTTCGATTCAAATCGTAAACAAACGGATGGAAAAAATCAAAGTAATCAGACAGTTCATAATAAGGACAGTTCAGATACAAATACTAGTTCTAACAGAAAAACTTCTAAAAATCAAATTCAGCCCAAACTTTCAATTGAAACTACATTGCTAAATAGATATGGGAAACCATCTAATCAAATCTTTTCTGGACAGGATTATAGTTTAAATCTAAAAATAGCAAATAGTGGAAGTACAGCAAGAAACATCAGTTTGAGGATATCTCCTAATTCCATAAAAGGATTACAATTTACTATTCCCAATAATAGATTCAATATAACCAAGAATAAGAATGAAACTATAAATATAAAAATCACATCTAATACGAGAGCTGTTACATCAAGTAATAAATTGAATATTACATTGGTTGATAGTAAAAATAAAACAATTGCAGAAAAAGATCTTACATTAAGAGTACTCGGTCCAGACCCGATAGATTAAGTCCCGAAAGAATAAGGAGTTAGTATGGATACAAAAACTCTCGGAATAATTGGAGGAGTGGCATTAATAATTGCTTTACTATCCCCTCTTGTTTTAGGAAGTGCAAAGAAAGTCGAGAAACATTATGATCATGCTGAAAATTTATTTGAAATTCGAAAATACGAGGAAGCAATAAAGATCTATAAGAAAGCAATAAAAGCCTCCAACAAAGTCGGAGCAAGACCTAAATTCATTGATAACGACTTCACGGGCCTGGCAAATTATAAGATTGCACTGTGTTATGAAAAACTGGGTGAAATTAGTGATTTCAACAGACAGAAATACTATCCGATTGCATTGAATCATATCCGACAATCTATATCAAACACTAATGAGATCCGACATAAGTCAAATCTTACATTCTTATGGGCAGAAATATTATATAAGAACAAAATGCCTTTGGAAGCTGATGAAAAATATTCTCACTTTATTCGGCTATATCCTCAGAGTTCATTAGTTGAAGAAGCATTATATAAAATTGGTATAATAAATTCTAACCCACGAAACTATGAAGAAGCTCATGCTGCGTTTAACCGACTAATTGATGAATTTCCAACTACAAACTATCGTACTGATATAGAACACCGTTTATCAAATCTTTTAGTGGAAAATAATAAAACTCAAAATGTCAATGTGGATAGGGACGAAAATGCTGAGAACAAACAACTCACTGATGAAACCCTTTATCAAACAGCCGTTGAGTTAAAAAAACAAGATAAGGCATTCGATGCATTTTTAGTGTTAAAAACGATTACAGACAACCCAAATAGTCAGTATTTATCTAAAGCTTATGAGTTAATTGCTGATATCTATACTGATGTGAGCAATTATCCTGAGGCACGAAGATACTATCAGTTAGCAATTGATAGGACTAACAACCCAACATATAAACAATTATTGGACAATAAATCTAAAGAAACATATTTTGTTCCAGAAGATATGGATGAAACTGTAGGACCAAAAACTAATAACTCAGATCTTTTCCGTAAGGCAACTTCCTTACGTTTTAATGGTAAATTCTTAGAAGCAGCTACTCTATTTAAACGATTGGCAATTAGTGATTTATTGTCTGATGACAAAGTCTACGCACTATATTGGTGCGGTTATTGTTATTACATGGCTGGAGGCAATAACAAAGAATATTATAAGGAATCAATTGAATATTTCAATATACTTATTAGTGAGTATGCATATCCTATGTACATAGAAAGAATGGATTTAATTAGTTCTTATTTACATTTAGTTAAGGCTTATTCATATATCGCAGATGGTACGGATGATTCAAATGACATATATAGTATAATTATTAATTTAATAGATACTGCAGATAAAAGATTTAGAGTAAGTGCCTATAGTGATAACTTAGAAATGCTAAATGAAATGCAAGAAATAAAGAGACGTATAGTAGGAAAATCAAATAATATCTCTGATCAGAATGGTCTTAAACCTGAACCTACAAGAGAGGATATATTTGTGGAAGAAGGTCGAATTCACTATAATAATGATGAACTTGAGGAAGCAGTTTCATTTGCTAAAAGAGCATTAGAGACTAAGCCAGGATTAGAAATTGCAGAATTGTTATTATCTGACATAAAGGACAGATATTATGTCCGTGGATCAAGTTTTATTGATAAGAACATGTTAGATATTGGGATAAATGAATTAAATAAATGTCTTGAACTGGATAGAAATGATAAAAGAATACACGCTAAGATAGGATTCGCATATATCCATAAGGGTGAATATGAAAAGTCTATAAAACCCCTAATGAATGCGATAGAAATAGACAACCAATACAAGAAGGCATATTTTAACTTAGCAATTGCGTATTATGGGTTGGATTCCTTTGAATATGCATTACATCATGTAAATATGGCGTTAGAAATTGATGCTACATACGAGTCTGCCATACAACTTAGAGATGCAATAACTGAATAATCTTAGGAATTCATAATAAACATAGGATGTAATATAGATATAAATCAAGGAACAATATGAAGAAATTATTGTATTTGTTATTATTCTGTGAAGTTCTCATTTTAATTATCACACCACATTTAATTGCTCAAGATAATCTTCCAGCCTTCGTTGAAGAACGCTTAGGAAAAGGATGGATTCAGGATATAAAATTTTCTCCTAATGGGGACCAATTTGCCGTAGCAACTACAATTGGTATTTGGATATATGATAGCAGGACAGGTCGTGAAGTGCATAGATTCGAAGGGATTATGGGTGGTGCAAACGCTATCTCATATTCTCCTGATGGACGGTACATAGCCGCAGCCCATCAAGATAGAACCATAAGATTATGGAATCTTGTCAGAAGAAACCAGGATATAGAAAAAAACACTCTTAGGGGACATAATAAGAAAATATATGATTTAACATACTCTCCTGATGGATCAAAACTTGCAAGTGCCAGTGCAGATAACAATATTAGACTATGGAATCTTGCAAATTTTCCTGCTCATCATAGGGATAGAATAGAATCGAAATTATTACCATATAGAGATACCGTGTTGACTGTTGCTTTCTCGTCTGATAGTCAATTAGTAGCGGGTGGTAGTGTAAATGGAACTATTCAAGTATGGGATGCAAATACAGGTGATCAGATTTACTTATTTACTGAACATACAAAACCTGTTGAACAGGTAGTTTTTTCGCCTGACAGAAAAAAGTTAGTCAGTGCCAGTACAGACCAAACGGTTAGAGTATGGAGTTTAGTTGGTGTCGGTGGGAAACTCAACTCTACAATCTCACATGAGAGTCCAGTCTATACAGTAAGTTATCTATCCAATGGTAATTCATTAGTTACTGGAAGTGCTGACAAGTTAATACGAATATGGAATACACAGACATATACCGAACAACAGAATCCATTAAAAGGCCATAAAGACCAAGTTTCTGTACTTGACTGTTCATCTGATAGTAAGATTATTGTAAGTGGAAGTCCAGATGGAACAGTGTTTGTATGGGATGTAATTGGAGAGAGGAAAAAGTTTGACATTTCTGGACATACTGGTAGGATAAAAGCATTAGTGTATACTGAAGATAATCGTATTCGGGCAAGTGGTACAGGTTTAGATGGAAAACTCAGAATATGGGATGCAGGTACAAGCAGCGAACTTTCTACAATACGGGATCATTTTGATCTAACCCAATCCGTTATATTTTCTAATGATGGAAGACATGTCGCAAGTGGAGGCAGCTATGATGGAACTGTGTTTTTATCTGAAGTACAGAAAATTCTTAGTAACAAAAATTCAATTCAGACGACAACTGTTTCTCATAGATTTAATGGAAATCCGCATGGAATCTCAGCTTTAGCAATATCACCAAGAAATTCTGTGATCGCTACAGGTGGTGCCGACGGGAACATCTATATATTTAATATTCAAACTGAAAGAGTGTTAAAGAAACTCACAGGGGCACAGCACCCTATCACATCTTTAACATTTTCATCAGATGGTAGCATATTATTCAGTGGGGAACAAAATGGTACTCTCAGGAAATGGGATGCCTTAACTGGAAGAGAAATAGGAAATGGTATTGATTTAGGACCAATCGGTACTATATCAGCTTTAGGATATCGACATGAAGATTCAATACTTCTCATAGGGAATAAAAAGGGTCAGATTTTATTAGCTCAATATCAACAGAATTTTGAAAGCAAGGGGCAAATATCATTACTCCCATACCCAAGTGAAATAACTTCAATTGTTTTTTCTAAGGATCAAAGATCATTGATTATTGGTTGTGAAAACGGTTCAATATTTATCTGTAATATGGACAAACTTAAAGAGAGTCTACATCAGCAAGAAAAGGATTTACCCAATAAACACATTACACCTAACGATAATTCAAGAACAAAACAATCTAACCTTCAACTAACTGGACAACAAATTGCTCAAGAAGCACTGTCGTCAACTGTGTTCCTCAACAGACTAAATGCGAAGGGTGATGTAGTTGGTTTAGGAAGTGGCTTTTTTGTACGACGTGATTTAATTGCGACAAACTACCATGTTATTAAAGGATCTTCATTGATAACGGCAAGATTAGTAGATACGACTATTAGGTTCAAGGTAGAGAGCATAGAAGCAACTGATATAGAACATGACCTTGCTATACTAAGAGTTTCTGGGGCAACAACAAACCCATTATCTTTATCCAATAGCGATCTGGTCGAAGTAGGTGAGAAAATCTATGCTGTTGGTAATCCTGAAGGATTAGAAGGAACTGTTTCAGATGGTATAATAAGTAGCATTAGAGATACAGGAAAAAGCAAATGGTTACAAATGACAGCTGCTATTTCACCAGGGAGTAGTGGTGGAGCTGTATTAGACAATAAAGGTAATGTCGTGGGAATCGCTACATTGGCATACTATAGGGTTGATCCGAAAGCAAAAGTAAATCGCGCACAAAATATCAACTTCGCTGTTCCTTCAAATTATCTTAGAGATTTACTAAGAAAAGTAAAATAGTATTACTAAAAAGAAAGCGGTAACCGAAGCACAATTCATCAGTTACCGCTATTTATTTAACATGCAATCTTTTAACAATTCTCCGTCAAACCTACTCCTTAATTACAAAAAACTTCTCCTCTTTAATCCGTTCCTCAGGGAAACGTGCACGTGACCAAATAGCCTTGGAATTCTCAATCATCTGTGGATGTCCACACGCATAAACAACTGAATTCGTATGATCATACCCCATCTCGTCCCCATATTTACGGATAACATCTTCAGCACGTCCACTCTCACCTTCCCACTTTTCATCTTCCCAGGGACGGCTCACAGTAGGCACAAAACTAAACCATTCCTCCTGAGCAGCAAGTTCATTCAGCTCATCCATATAATACCCAAGTTCCCATGAACGACTTGCCCCAACAATAGTAAGAATCTCATGCGGGTTCGATTTACCCTGTTCCTGTTCAATCTTCAACGTCCGAGCAATACTGATATAAGGAGCAGCCCCTGTAACTGTTCCTGCCATAACATGACGGGTCATACCACTATCCACATCCATAACAAACTTCCCAACAAGACGATCCCTGATAAAAACACTATCGCCAAGTTTCAATTCCCAAAACAGTGGAGTTGTAGCACCTTCCGGTACCAATTCTACAAACACCTCCATAAAATCTTCGTGAGGTGATGATACAATTGAATAGGGTCGTTGAACAATCTTTTCATTCACTTCAAAACCGATGGTAGCATATTGTCCAGGAATAAACGGGAGTTTTTGGTCAGTCTTGAATTTGAAGGCGGCTAAATCTTCAGAAAAATCTTCACGTTCAATCAGTTCACCCATACAGTATTTTGATCGGGAGCTTTTACGTTGCATATTCTTTTCCTTAAAATAATGAAAATTTTGGAGTTATCTTCCTGTTTGATATTATACTAAAAACCTATACCATAATCAATTAATTTTGACACAACTAATTATTTGACTTGCCGAGAAGCTTGCATAGATGCGTTGGATTTTTCTGTTGTATGTACCCTTTATAGCACACCGGTGTCTTACATATAAAGATCTATCATTGGGTAGGTATATAATTCTATACACACCATAGGCGTCAATTTAGGGATACACCTTTCGCCCCGCGAATCAAGGAATCAACGGTATGAACGCCTTTTGGCGTTCACCGGGTATGAATGACATATGAAGATTAATTTTTAAATTCGGTAATTTTGGAGAAAGATCCAGTGCGGTTAGGAAACCGCACCTACCGGGTTTGGGAAAATTAGAATTACCGAAATATTTAGTTAATCTTCATTAGTCATTCACCGGGGCTTAGTGTTTTGTGTTTATACGTTTTCTACACACCTTTCGCCCCGCGAATCAAGGAATCAACGGTATGAACGCCTTTTGGCGTTCACCGGGTATGAATGCCTTATGGCATTCACCGGGGCTTGGGATATTGGTGATAACCACTTCTATAGACATTCCGTCCCTACGGGACTCATTTTGTTAATTGATCCTTTTTCTATAGACATTCCGTCCCTACCAAATCAACGGTATGAATGCCATTTAGGCATTCCCCGGGACTCAAAACCAATAAAGTCATAGTCTAAAATTGAGGCCCAATAGTGCGGTTGGGAAACCGCACCTACCGGTCTGGGATACAACATTTTTTCTCCTAAATTGACGCCTATGGTATATAATTCTATACACACCGATGAACCAGTATTTATAGGTCACGTTGAAAACTGTATCAATATTACTGAATAATGTTATACTGTATTGTAATCAAATACTAAGAATTGAATGTCACATCTTATAATTTAATAAAAACAACGATAGGTTCGGTTTCCAAACCGAATCAAATAGAATAAATATGAGGAACATATCATGAAGAAGACTTTTCTTATTCTAACCTGCATACTAATGCAATTCATTGTATTCCATTCAACCAGTCAAGTCCAAGATTATAACCAATGGCACTTACCTGATGGAGCGATAATGCGTATCGGTAAAGGAGGAATCAACGATATGAAATTGTCTCCGGACGGTTCACGGTTGGCAGTGGCTTCGGATATAGGTGTTTGGATTTATGACGCGCATACGGGAACTGAAATATCTCTCCTTAAGGTAAAACCACGAGGTGTTCGGAATGTAAATTGTATTGCATTTGCCCCAGATGGTAACACACTCGCTATAGGAAACTGGGTTATAGGAGGTGCAGTAGAATTATGGGATGTCAATAAAGGTGAACTCCTTACGGTAATGAAAGAAAGAATTGGGAGTGTAAAATCCTTGGTATTTTCCCCAGATGGTAGACTACTTACTTGCTTAAGTTGGAATCGTAATGTTGAATACCATATGTGGGAGATTGAATCAAGTCGAGAAGTGTTATCGTTTACTGGTGAACAAGAAGGGTTGTTTAACGGTTTAGCATTATCATCTGATTCAAATTACATCGCAAGTGCTGCAAGAAACGAGCTTTTCTTATGGGATCCATTCACCAAAGAAAAACTCCATACAATTCCTTACGAGGGGTGGGCTTTAGCTATTTCACCAGATAGTAAAATACTTGTTGGTGGTTCTACAACTCTTAAAAGCTGGGATACTAAATCTGGAGAGGAATTACTTACATACGATGGTCATACACGCAATGTAGAGAAAATCGTATTTTCTCCTGATGGAAATACATTCGCAAGTGGTGATACAGGAGGAAAAATTAATCTATGGCATCTTGAACCTTCACCACATATAGAGAGAGATAATACACCTTCATTAGCCAAGATGTTACGTTCACTTACAGGTAATAACAAAAGGAAAAACACTAATAGGTTAATAAAACGTACCTTTATAGGACACACTCTTCCAGTTAAGGCACTACACTTTTCTGCTGATGGAGAAAAACTGGTAAGTGGTAGTGATGATGGAACAGCGAAGGTGTGGGAGGTAAATACTGGGAAAGAACTTTTAACAATTCATGGACATACTGGATCTGTCAAAGATGTACGTTTTATTAATAACGGTGCAACCCTTCTAAGTGGTGGTTCAGATGGTATTATAACACAGACAAATATGGATGAAACAGGTATCTCAGAAAAATTCATACAGACAAAACCACCCTGGTATGCTTTTGACATGATATTTTCAAAAGACGGAAAGACAGTGGCTTCTGGGTGTTGGGGTGAGGTACGGTTATGGGATGCTGAGACTCAGAAATTCTATCCACCACTTGGAAAATATAGTGAGTTTGTTTTAACGTTAGCATTCTCTCCAGACGAAAAACTACTGGGGAGTGGTCATTGGCGTGGGAGAGTTTTCTTGTGGGATGTACCTAATCGAAAGTTATATAAAACACTTGATGGTCATACTGAAGATGTAAGATCTGTTACATTCTCACCTGATGGGAAGTGGTTTGCAAGTGGAAGTGAAGATGGTACAGTGAATTTGTGGAATCTTGATGATTTTACAAAAACAACATTACCTATTCAGGCAGAAAATGGAATTGAAGAAGTAACCTTTACACCAGATAATAAACTATTGACTGCTCTTTGGAATGGTGAAATAAAATTGTGGGATACAGATACTAAAGAAAACATTGCTGACTTTCTTGATGCAAGAGGAACATCAGAGGGATTAGAAATCTCACCTGATGGTAAGAGTATGGTCACTGGCTTACACGGTGGGGTAATCAGAATTTATGATATGGAGACAAGATCATTATATCATCAATTCAATACAGAGGAAAGTGCAGGACCGACTAAATTCACCTTTTCACCTGATGGATCAATTCTTGTCAGTGGCAGTAATAACGGTACACTTCTACTCTGGGATTTAGAAGATATGGGAATTGCTGATAGATAATTTATCCTTCAACTAATTCTCTTACAATTCTTACATCTCTGATAACTTCTTCTGTAGCCATTGCCGCATTGGAGCATGTCCAGGATCACATACCTCTATAAAATGTCCAGGTAATGGCTGCCCTATCAATGCTTCTACATCCCTACGTCGTTCAGAAACAATATCTGGGTGATCATTCACTATATTATTCTTTTCTTCAGTATCGTTTCGTACATCAAATAGTTGATCACCCTTCTCATCTTTGTACCCGACAGAAGTACAGAAATTCCAGCGGTTATCACGAACACTTACCCGACCAACAGCGTTCCCTGTTGTAAAACCTGCCCAACCCGTAATAATTCGTTCACGCAGATATGCTTTCTCTCCTTTAACAAGCTGCCACATATCCTCACCATCAGTCCATCCGCACGGAATATCAACCATATTTAGTAAAGTAGGCATAAGATCATGGTTCTGCACAAACGCAGATATATCTTTGTCATGTGGTCCTTCAGGATGTCGTATCATCAGATTCAGTTGTGTGTTGAAGGGATGTAGTTTATTTGCACCTTTGCCAAAACTACCGTGATCCCGAAGTTGTGTGCCGTGGTCAGACATCACAAGAACAAGGGTTTCATTCCGGATGTTAAGTGATTCAATCTTATCTAATAATACCCCAACCCATTTATCAACAAAAGTCACTTCACCAAGATAGAGTGCTTCAACCCTATCTAATTCCTCTTCTGATGAAGCACCACCCATAATAAAATCTTTACCTGTATAGTCAGACATATAGATGTCCGCGTAAGATTTTGGTGGATCCCACGGCTCATGTGGATCAAAACTATCTACCCATAGGAAAAATGGTCCAACCGTATGATTATCCTGTAGCCAATCAGCAGCAGAACGAAATACACGCGCACAACTGTAATCGTCTTCTGTTTTTCGATGCCTTTGAGATAGGAGGTAGTTTACCAATCCTGCATGCCGTTTCCAATTAATAGGTTCACTGACATGGTTACGTAGAGTATCCTCAATCAATCTCGGATCACCACTATTCCAATTATCTGATTCTTGTCCACGAATGAAATCAAAATGTGCAAATCCCCGCGAGAAATTCATCGTCGGTTTAAACATGTGGTATGTATCTGCAATGAGAGCAGTTAAATAACCACGATCCAACAACACCTCAGCAATAGTATCTTGTTCTGGTGGTATTTTATGCCATCCGGGTGCATGATGCCAATGGCCACGTCGGTCAAAATTATATCTCCACGGAAAACTCCGCATTCCTGTGAAATTCCCCCTGCGGATCTGTAGTGTAGGTTGTCCCTCACCAAAGGCATTTGTAAATCGAACACTCTCAGAAGCAAACGCATCAAGGTTAGGGGTCTGAACATGGCTAAACTTCTTTCCTTGACCAATTATATCCGCTCGAAACGTGTCTAAACAGATACAGATAATATTCATAATTTATACTCCTCTAATCTCCTCCAAGATTCTTTCTGCAGCCTCTATCGGATCATCTGCTTCAATAATAGGTCTCCCCACAACAATAAAATCCGCACCCCTATTAATTGCTTCTGCAGGCGTGGTAATACGTTTTTGATCTCCAGTTTCTGCCCATCTTGGACGTATTCCAGGAGTGACAATCACAAAATCATCCCCACAGGCTTTTCGGATCGGTTCAATCTCTAATGGAGATGCAACAACACCATCTAAACCTGCTTCTTTTGCTTGTTTTGCCAGGAAAACCACCTGTTCCGATAGTTGTCTTTCTGAACCAAATTGAGATTGAAAACCTTCTTCATCAATACTGGTAAGAATAGTTACCCCTAATAGGATTGGTTTGGCAATATTGCTATCCTGAGCAACATTCTCAGCTCTGATTCGTGCAGTTTGCATCATCTCCATTCCACCGGATGCATGCATATTTATCATATCGGCACCGTGTTTAGTCATTGTTCCAACATCTCTGGCGACAGTATTTGGAATATCATGGTATTTGAGATCAACAAATGTCTTATATAGATTTTCACTATACCAAGCAAATGCTTCGGTACCAAGTGAGATTAATGCCTGAAATCCAATCTTAACCCATGCTACTGTCCCCTTGAGTTCTTGAGATAACCAGAAAATATCTTCTCCATCATCTAAATCTAATGCCACAATCAATCTATCTTTCAATTTATTTTCCTTATGTAAATTCTCTCTACCTGTTAAACACCTTTTCAATTTCATGCATCGTCTTCTTGTATGCATCATCAATTTTTGTCTGACTTGTATAGATATTCATTGCAAAATCATCCAATTGTTTCTCAAAGTTATCTATCATCCGACTAACCTCTTTAGGAGATGTACCTCCAAGACTCTGGTTATTCTGAAGTGCCAATGCCGGATCTAAAATCTGTTGCAACTTCGGGATTGATATGTTTACTTCCTTCTGTTTTAGTAATCTGTGGGTTTCTTCCCAATCTGAAAATGTCAATTCCTGTCTCACAAGTTCACCCACAAGCCAACCTACAATCTCATGACTCTCCCGAAAACTTATATGATGTTCCTTTACCAGATAATTAGCTAATTCTGTTGCAGTTGCAAAATTTGCATTCACCAATTCAGCCATCCGTTCAGTCTTGAATTCAGTGGTTTGAAGAAGATTCGGTAATATCTCAAGACAGGCATTTACAATGTCAAACGCTTCCCATAATGGGGGTTTATCTTCTTGAAAATCACGGTTATATCCCAAAGGTAAACCCTTTAGATTTGTTAACAAATCCATTAAAGCACCATAAACACGACCTGTCCGTCCCCGTGTGAGTTCCGCGATGTCAGCATTTTTCTTTTGAGGCATGATTGAACTACCGGAACTATAAGCATCATCAAGTGCTGCCATACCAAATTCAAAAGTAGTCCAGTAAACAATCTCTTCACTTAAACGAGATAAATTCGCCATCACCATTGACAAAGCGAAAAGGGTTTCGGCAATAAAATCTCGACTACTAATCACATCAAGAGCATGTTCATGGGGGTTGTCAAAACCGAGGAGTTGGGTTGTAAATTGCCGATCAATTGGAAAGGTTGTTCCAGCTAAAGCACATGCCCCGAGTGGATTTGTATTGGCAATTTTGTAGGCTGCCAATAATCGTTTCTGGTCTCTAAGAAACATACTTACATAGGCTGTCGCCCAAAAACCGAGACTAATGGGTTGGGCATGTTGAGTATGTGTGTATCCAGGCATCACTGTATCAACATGTGCTTTCGCTATATTCAAGAAAGTTTCACATAATGATGTAATACCGCGCAGAACATTCAATATCTCTTCACGGATATAAAGGTGTGCGTCCACAAGAACTTGATCGTTTCGGGAACGGGCTGTGTGAAGTTTACCACCAAATTCGCGTCCAGCATTCTCAATCAGATACGACTCCACATTCATGTGGACATCTTCTTTATTTGGATCAAGCGTAAAGTTGCCAGATTGAAACTCTTCCTCTACTCTTCCTAACCAATGTAAGATTTCTTGTAAATCATCTTCAGATATGATACCTTGCCGTTCAAGCATTATAGCATGAACTTGACTACCCCAAATATCGTATCCGATAAGGCGTGTATCGGCTTCTATGGAGTGTGAAAATGATATGGTTTGTGTGGTAGGATCAGCACTAAATCGTCCACTCCATAGTTTTTTTTTAGAAGTCTTCATACTTATAATTGAATCTTTCTTTATTTCCACATCAATCCAAACCAAGCCAATTTTTAACACAAATATCAATTAAATTCATCTGATTAGACTGTAATTTTCCTAATTTTTTAAGAAAAACTATTGACATTATCTGCTGCCACCTCTTCTTTTTCTAAAACTCTAAACATCTCCGCTGCAGCGAAATCCTGATCTAATTCTGTCCAAATTCCATATTCATCATAGTGAGTTTGATAAAAGTCCATTGTAGCATAAACTTTCCAGTTTGCGTACGTAAACCACAAACTGGAAAGTTTGTGGTACAAGAACAGTAAGGGGTGCCCTTCAAGAAAGGATATGTTCTTGAACTGATGTCATTTATTATCAAACTGGCGTTACTCTATGCTACCTGAGGTGGACGTCTCGGAGACATGGGTTGAATTATCTTACGCTGATCAGGTGTCAAACGGGATAACAACTCATCGGAATGTGGATAATCAAAACGTTCACGTACATATCTGGGTGAATATCTATAAACAATCGACCGACGAAATCCAGGGTTGGTGCGTTCGGCTGAACCGTGTGTAATAGCATCTGTAAACATTACAACATCCCCTGCCTTCAGATGTACTTCTTCGGTAGCAAATGCAGTACCAGCAGGTTTACCGGTTATCCCATCATAAACGATTCCCTTACCATCATGCTTAAGTCGCGGATGAATCTCTGCACTCTTATGACTCCCTGGAATTAATACAGGAGCACCATCCCCCGGACCAATATCATTAAGAGCCATCAATACATTTATCTGTCCTACCAACCATTCACCCGTATTTATCTGTCGAAAAGTTAGATAACTAAGTGGGACATGACCTCCACAATGTATATGTATGAAACCACCTTCTCCCCGTACATTCAAAAAATTCTCATGGATCGAAACACCGTTTACTTCATGAATGTATTTTCTAATCAGATTTATCCATGAAGGATGGTCAATAAGCTTTTCAAATACCCGTCCACCTTCAATGATATTCTGAAAGTTTACACCATTTTCAATATTATATGTATGTGTTTCAATATTACCTATCCAACGCGGGATACGATTATCATCAGAATCAGGAGCCCAAGGGGTTTCAACATATTCCCAATGTCTATCAATCCACTCATTCATCTCTGCAAGATCTTCATCAGAAATCGCATTCTCTAAGATTAGATATCCTTGCAAATCAAACAGATAATCAAGTTGTTCTTGCTCCATACTATCTCTCCTTAGACATTTTCTTAATATGTGCCCCTAAAACAATTAACCGAATTGCTTTTTTGACGCTCAACACTAATTTCCTTTAATTATAAATATGAATTCAATTCTTCTTCTGATGGTGAAGGAGTATCTATGCCATCTGTGGGAATCTCTACTTTTGCAGTCCATGCAATCGCATTAAGGATGAACTTACGGAGATGGTCTTCCCCCCAGTTCTTGTGGTAATGTCCACCTGTAAAACCAAATCCACGTCCACCATCAGGTCGTTCTCTACACCATCCAAGATGTTGTGGTTCTCCATTTGCAACAGACTTTCTTACATGTGGATTACCACTATGGGGTCCATCTGGTCTTGTGAGTGTTGATTCAGGAGCTATAGCACTTAGAACAGGAGTTACACCTTCCATATTATCGCGAAAACGCATATGGTAATACCATTCATCCTCAAGCGCAAACGGGTCTAAGCCGTTTGTGATTGGATGAACTGGAAAAGATGTAAATTCCGCAGTCCAGTGTGGGTTCACTGATAAATGTGTCTCAAAATATCCACCAATCCATTCCAAAAAGCAATCCCCAGGTTCACCCTTCGGTACTTCAACGGCATAGTGGAGCATTGCCAATCCGATACCGTTTCCTGTCAATGTAGAGATTTGATCGAGGTGAGGAATGCTGAGATGACCCCCACCTCCATCTGAATACACAATGATAGCATCTGTATCATCCAATACATCTGATTCAGTTGGCCATCCTTGATGAACAACAGTTTCAACGCCATCAACATAATTGTTAAATTGATCAGCTAAGAAAGAACAACCAGCTGGGTGTTCATGTGATCCACTCCCATGACTTGCACCCCCTGCAACAAAATCTATTCTTGTTCTGCTTGACATAAAACTCCTTAAGGTTTTCATGTAGAAAATTACTATCTAATACTATTTCTATAAATTATTGTCTCATTAGACGGTTATTATGGTAGTCATTTTTCAGGTCACAAACTGAAAGTTTGTGGTACAAAAAAGAGACATTTTCAATTAGAAATCGTATAATATAAACATCACATCCACAATGTATCGTAATTATTACATCTAATATTAGCCATTGTCAATCATTTATTGGGAGGTAATCTGTCAATCTCATAATTATATTAGATGTATGGCTATTGTGAATGGCAAAAGTGTTAATATTTATCGTTTTGAGATGATTGCACTTTCACGGAAACCTTCACGGAGCAATTTTACGAAGCCTTATTCTATAAGGGTTTATAATTTAAAGTAGACCAATTCTCCGTGAATCACATACGTTAACTAAACTATAACTTAAGTGTGTATTAAGTACTTATATGTTTTTCATACGAAGTGTATTGGGACATAGCACTCCGCTGGAGTGCCAGACTGTTCCGATATTGTTTTCTATAGACACATAGTACCCCTCTGGAGTAAGGGATTCTTGATATAGAAAACTCCAATTACACATATTTCACGTATTTGATCGGTATCATTGAGACATTATTTTACTTTTAGGCTTTGTATATAATTGGCATATATTGGTCTTGAGAACATTCTTTAATAACTTATATTTATGATTGTTTAAAATGCATAAAACCAGACATTTAATCCTAATATGCAGACAAAAAACAGTGTATAAAACCAGACATTTAATCCTAAATACTCAGACAGTAGATCATGTTGTTGTTGCATTCTCTATGCATCGAAAACATGAAAAAAGTTACACTTTTTGTCACACTGTGTGACATTGAAATTGGTGTAAATTATCCCTATAACCCCTGTCATAGACTGACTTTATCCCACTTTGAATTGACTTTATAAGAAATTCGAAAAATTGTGATTTTGTGTTATTGTTGTGCTTCCTGATTTTGTGATTCCCAACGGTTAAAAAGGTATGTTTTTTTGACGTATATGAAACTTCGTTATTAGGATCGTCTTTATAGAGAGTCATTAGCTTATAGTTCATAGTTTTTAGTTATTGGTTGTTAGTTTGTGTTGTTATCTTTCCGCCTTATATCCTTATTTACAGTGTTATACCATTTCTATAAATTATTGTCTCATTAGGCGGTTATTATGTTAGTCATTTTTCAAGTCACAAACTGAAAGTTTGTGGTACAAAAAAGAGACATTTTCAATTTGAAATGGTATTAGTTTTAGTTTATAAATATTGAACGATATAATATTATACACCGTTATTTTCATTTTTACAAATATTATTAATATGTTTTTCTGTTTTTGTGATATATGTATATTAGTTGTAAGAGATTGGTGTTTTCTTCATTTTTTTTCTTTGATTGGTTTCCTTTATTTCTTGTTAATGTCATATACTTTCACACCCTGCGCGATCGGGTGTGTAAATAATTGTCACCTTTGGTGTCAATTTTGTGAGATTAGTTTATTTTTATGTATGTTTGAGTTGTCTGCATCACAGATTACACAGATTACGCGGATAAGAGTGTTTGGAGAGGGGAAGGAGTAAGATCACAAACTAAATGAAGATTAATTTATTAAATCGGTAATATACGGACGGGTTAACCCTGCCCCTACGATAAGTTTATGGACTGGATTACCGAAATATTTACTTAATCCTCATAAAGTTTGTGGTACAAAGAGGTGTTATTTCTGAATCACGGATTACGCAAGAGTCGGGAGTCGGAGTTCTCTCCTACAGAAGAAGAATTCTATCTGTACGAACGATTCGTTTTTATAAGAAACATTGTTGTAAAGTGAAAAAAAGTTTACACACCCACTGATATACTTTGATGGTATTTGTAATACAATTGTTATTCTGATATACTTTATAAGTATGTATGGACTGGATTATCTTTGTCTACATCACAGTTTACGTCCTGCTATACATATTATGGAAGTCAAGAAAGTCTCACATTAGTTAAGGTATTTACTCAATTGAATGAATAAAAAAATTGGACTGGTTTTCACACCGCTTAACTGGGCAAAATGGCTTATCAACAAGTGGAATATTATAGAAGCCTGGGTTGATGGTGCCCAAATATGTGACCCCACAGCAGGACAAGGGATATTTGCATTGGCAATGTTGCAAATTGCCGAAGAGAAAGGTGTACCCATAACTACAGAACGATTGTCTCGTTTGACGCTAATTGAGATGGTTCCATCCCTCCTTAACCAGTTTAAGAGGAACATACAATCAGAATTCTCAGTAGACTTTCCTACCTCGCAAATTCACTTTCAGGATGTCATAACCCAACGCCATCATAGACAATACGATATACTTATAGGGAATCCTCCATGGGCAAATTTCGGAGACCTGCCAGATTCTTATAAAGAGCATTTAAAGCCTTATTTTATACAGGAAGGACTTGTTGAAAATACCCAACGTATGTTGCTGGGATCTTCTCGGATAGATATTGCAGCATTGGTATTAAAGGTTGCCCTTGGAAGACTGTTAAAAGAAAACGGAGCAGCTTATTTCTATATACCTACATCATTATTCTTTGGTGAGGGTGCTCATAGAGGATTTAGGGATTATTCTTCAAAGAGTTCAGATATACTCTCAAATTCCCAGAGAGATTTTGCTGTGGATACAGTTTATGAATTCTCTACGACAAAGGTATTTGAAGGTGTTAATACTGGATATTGCTGTGCCAGATTCATCAGTGATAAACCACAGAAGTTCCCTGTTAGATATTTTAGGGAGGTGAACGACGATTGGGTTGAACATAAAGCTATACCGTTGAGAGACCGTACCGATCCGTGGCGAATTATACAAAATGCTGATGAAATACTTCCTGGAGAGATTTTTGATATTAAATTATCATCTGAGCAAAAACCTCGCCAGGGTGTGAATACATGTGGAGCTAACAGTGTTTTCATTTTTGAAGAGAAACCAAAAAACCTTCCAGATGAATTTATGTTTCCATTGGCAACTAAGGAAATATGGCATGGTGAGAATTCAGTTCCTAATAAATGGATTCTCTTACCCTACAATCGAGATACAGGAAAACCTTTGTCTTGGAGTCAAATCGAAAAACATGAGACACTAAAGAAGTATCTACTTAGTAGTGAGGATAGATTAAAAGAACGAAAAGGAACTCTTTTACGAGCGTCTATGAATAGAGGTAATTGGTGGGCAATGTTGGGTGTTGGTCCTTATTCTTTTGCACCGTACAAAGTGATTTGGCAAGCTTATGGCAAGAGTCACTTTACTCCTATTGTTTTAGATAATGTAAATGGACAGATGTGGCAAGGGAATCAAGCGATGCATGCGTTTATACCGTGCTGGTCTAAAGACGATGCCCAACGGATAAAAACTGGTCTTGAAAATCCAGAAATTCCTGAATTGCTTCGTCAACTTAATGGAAGTGGCAAGTGTAATTGGGCACAACCGGGGAAGATCAAAAAGTTATTATCGTTTGGTAATGTAGATCAGCAAGTCTCATTTGATTTCGATAATTAATGGAATAATTACTGTGATTGTGATAATTTTGTAATTAAAATAAATGTGCGAGAATCAACAAAAAGTATCCCGCACATCTGTTAGTTTATCGTGTGGCTTTTATACGAGACCATGTCGTTGCCAGTTTTCCTTGGGGTTCTACATCAAAAGCCTCATCCCAACCGTTCAACAGTTGTTTAATTTCATCAGCTTCAAGGGCACGGCTAAGTATTATGATTTCGTCTATTCCACCAGTGAAAGATTCTGGACCGAACTTAAGTTGTAAGACCCCTCCTGCTTGCACCTTACCACCCCATTCCGGTTTCCAATCTCCTTTATTGTCAGCGAGTGCCCCATTTTCACTATCAGGTTTACCGTCAACATACATTTCGACCTTTGTACCGTCATAAGTGCCAGCGACATGATGCCACTTCTTCTGTTCTAATTTTGTCTTTCCATAGAAACCTGGTGTAATGCCTTGGTCAGTCCAGATTCTGAAGGAAAAACCATCAGGGATGGGTTCACCAGCAGATTGGTCTTCAAGTAGGAATGCACCATTTTTCCTGACACCAGTATCGGAGTCAGCATCCACACGGAACCATGCTGCCACAGTCAATTCATCACTGATGGATTTTATACTGTTTGAATCCTGTACATCAATACTACCACCACCCGCTGCGACAACTGCTTTTCCAAATTTTCCGTCTTCGAATTTGAAATCACCATTAATCTTACCGTCATTTTTGTTCCGTGATGAATCATCAGCATTATCTTCAAATAGCCATACACCAACAATAGCCTCATCATCTGGTTCTAATGCCAATACTGTAATGACACTCAGACAGAAAAATAACGTGATGAAAACACTTACAAATCTCATTAGTGTCCTCCAAGAATCTGAATGTATTTAACTATACATTCATTCTATGTTGAATTAATATTGAGGATAAATGGGTATCGTTATTTCTATTGAAAGGTTCAAGTCTATCGACAACCCATAACCTTTAATAGAAGATAATACTGCAAATTGGTATATTTTGCAAGCGTAATTGGAATGTGTTGCTTGGACAGTCTATATGATTCAGACTCTATCATTAGGTAGACATTAATTGAAGTTTCAGGTTAACCTGTCCTCAGGGTTATTTAGTTTTTGTTTTCTGGTGTGTTTTATCACAGTTGTTAATATTCTATGGGAGTAGATATAGTAGGATTTCTCACACCATCCACGAATACATCACACAACACTGAATGTCTCAGTATATCCGTTCACATTTATTGTATATTGCCCTGGTTCACAGAAACCGAGAAAGATCATCTCAATATAGTATGGACTTGCAATATCACATGAAACCCAACCTACCGTTACTGTCTGTTCGATCTCAAGAAAAATCGTGTCTCCACCCGAATAAATTGGATATCTATCAAACACATCGGGCATAATATCATAATCTATCTCGTGCTTTTCTATGCATTGATCCGATAATGTTCCAGTTACTAAAACGGAAATAGCAAAAACGTTCGGAGCATCAGGTAGATCTATTGCTGTAGTATATATTTCAACGTCTTTGATGGGCATCAATTCGATTATCTCTCGGGTACATCCAATAAAATTTGCTGCTATCAAGATGGTAAAAACTATAAATGAAATAGATTGTCGCATAATTTGTACATTTCTCACTGTTCACTGATAAAAATCTTCACAGCCATTAACTTCATGATGTCTATGCTTGTTTGCTTGTTCACATCCGGGTATGTAAAGTTTTTGTCACTTGAAGAGTTTAAGTTTGGGATTGTAAAACTATATAAAAATGGTATCCTATCTTAGTATTTTCTTAATTTCATTTTGATGTTTAGTTTATCATTAGAAAGTTGTAAAATCAAAGAAAAATGCAGAAGCTGCGAAAGAACTGGTTGAAGAAATATACGATTTAGTAGGAAACCTTGAGCTTGGTTTTTGTGATTTGATGGAAGCGGAGCAGCGTGTATTTGAAGGTGCTCAATCCATCGGACAAAGTTGTTAGAGATGTATGCTAAAGAATGATACTTGGGATAATTATTGGTATCCAGGTACAATAGCAGCGTAATGTTTAGGGACAAAAACTTTACACACCCACCGTCTACTTTTTACTTGTTGGTTAAGGTGTATTATGCTATATTAACACAAGTAAAATAGGAGGTATTAGAATGGTTCAACCTAAAGCACCACGCGCTTTTCATGTAATGACGAAGCCGATAGGACCGATATGTAATTTGGATTGCGAATATTGCTTTTATCTGGAAAAAGAAGACCTATATCCAGAGACGAAATCTTTTCGGATGAATGATGAGACTCTGGAGAACTATGTCAAACAATACATAGAAGCTCAACAGATAAATGAAGTCACTTTTGCGTGGCAAGGTGGCGAACCGACTTTGATGGGTGTTGACTTTTTTCGACAAGCTGTACGATATCAACAGAAATATAAACGCGGTGGTATGAGGATACAAAATACTTTCCAAACCAACGCAACACTTCTGGATGATGAATGGGGAGAATTTCTCAAACGAAACAGATTTTTAGTTGGAATTAGTATAGACGGACCACCTGAAATCCATGATAAATATCGGTATGACAAACGCGGTCGTCCTACATCCGAGCAGGTTATTCGGGGATTACGCTTATTGCAGGAACATAAGGTTGACTATAATGTTCTTTGCGTGGTAAACAGTCACAATGCAGAATATCCAAAAGAGGTATACTCCTATTTTAAAGGACTTGGTGTTGAGTTCATGCAGTTTATTCCTGCTGTTGAACATTTTGATGGAAAGAATGTATCTCCACGTTCAGTTACAGGTAAGCAATATGGGAAATTCTTATCGACTATATTCGATGAATGGGTAGTTAATGACATTGGTAAAATCTTTATACAGATATTTGATGTTGCATTGGAAGCGTGGTTAGGATATAACCCCAGTCTTTGTGTTTTTAATGAGACTTGTGGTGACGCGATGGCTATAGAACATAATGGGGATTTATATTCCTGTGACCACTACGTAACACCCGATTACTTCATTGGAAACATTGAGGAGACCACTATAGCAGATATGGTTGATTCTACGTTTCAACGAAAATTCGGGACAGATAAACGGGATACATTACCTGAATACTGTCTAAATTGTGATGTTAAATTCGTCTGCAATGGAGGTTGTCCAAAGAATCGCATTATTCAAACTCCTTCAGGAGAAGACGGTTTGAACTATCTATGTGAAGGTTATAAACATTTCTTCACTCACATAGATGAACCGATGAAACTCATGGCTTCTGCCATTCAGAGGGGACAACTCGCGAATAGTATAATGCCGATAATGCGTGAGCGACGACTCGGAAAGAGTACAAGAAGCAATAAGAAAACAAACAATTCGAGAACACAGACACTATCAACACAATCACAGAAGATAGGTCGAAACTCACCCTGTCCATGTGGTAGTGGTCGTAAGTATAAGCAATGTTGTTTAGAGAAGACTACATAAGATATATATGTAGTATTGGAATATTGGATACTCAAGGAGATATTTACACATTTTATTAGATTTTCAAGGAGAGATATGGATAAAGCCAGACCGAATATTCTGCTTATAACAAGTGATCAACAGCATTGGAATACCTTAGGTTGCTTAAACCCTGAAATCCAGACACCTCATTTAGATGCATTAGCAAACGACGGAACACTTTTTCATCGAGCTTATTGTCCAAATCCTACCTGTACACCAACCCGTGCATCGATCATTACTGGTAAATATCCGAGCCAACACGGGGCATGGTCACTTGGTACAAAGTTATCTGAAGATGAACATACTGTTGGTGAGGATTTTACAGAGGCAGGATATAGAACTGCACTTGTTGGTAAAGCACACTTCCAACCCTTACACGGAACAGACGAATACCCATCCTTGGAATCATATCCTATATTACAAGACTTGGATTTCTGGCGTAATTTCAATGAACCTTTTTACGGTTTTGAACATGTAGAGTTGGCACGCAACCACGCAGATGAAGCACATGTTGGACAGCACTATGCTATTTGGATGGAAGAGAATGGTCTAACAAACTGGCGCGATTATTATTCTCCTCCCACCGGAAATGCTAAAGGACAATACAGGAAGTGGCCGATTCCTGAAGAGTATCATTATGATACCTGGATTGCTGAAAGAACGAATGCTTTAATGGAAAGTTATCAGGAGAATGATGAGAACTTCTTTCTATGGGCAAGTTTCTTCGATCCCCATCCAAAATATCTTGTTCCTGAACCTTGGGATACGATGTATGACCCAGAAGCCTTGACTGTTCCATCCGTAACAGAAGGTGAACATGATAAGAATCCGATGCATTTCCAAATGACCCAACAGAGGAAACCTGATTTTTCTGAATGGCGTGAGAGTGGTAAGGGTGTGCATGGATTCAGATCACATCTAAGGGACAGAGATGAACTTGCCAAAGATATTGCAGTGTATTATGGTATGGTGAGTCTGATGGATAAGTATATTGGACAGATATTATGTAAACTTGATGAACTGGGATTGGCAGACAATACATTGGTTCTGTTTACTTCTGACCATGGACATTTTTATGGACAACATGGACTAATTGCTAAGGGTGCGTTCCATTACGAGGATGTGATTCGCGTGCCTTATATCGTACGATATCCAGGTGTTGTTCCTTCTGGAAAAGAGTCTAATGCACTTCAGACATTGGTAGATTTAGCACCTTCATTTTTGAGTGCTGCTGGAATTGATATACCCCATCCGATGACAGGAGTTGATCAGACACCGGTTTGGTATGGTCAGCAGGAAGAAGTTCGTGACCATGTTATCGTAGAGAATCATCATGAACCAACGACTGTCCATGTGAAAACATACGTTGATGACAGGTATAAACTCACTGTGTATTATAACCGTGATTATGGAGAGTTGTTTGATATGCACGAGGATCCGGGTGAGGTTAACAATCTGTGGGATTCCGCTGAGCATACGGAGTTGAAATCGGAACTTGTGATGAAATTGTTATTTGCGGAGATGGGTAAAGAGTCTTTGTGGATGCCGAGAACTTCTGGGGCATAAAGGTAGGTAGAGATTTACTTTATTACCTGAGTATTGTATTAATATCTACGTTTCCAGTGCCAACTGTCGCTCCCAGAAATTAGTGGTCGAATCTCCTCTGGAAGAGTCTCAATAAATTCTGGATTCACTTCGTTTCCTGGCCATTCCCGTACCATAGGTGGCGTATATCCGGCTACGAGAATAACACGTTCTTTATTGCTTCGTATTGCTGTAGTACTGTGTATAAGTGATTCTCCGAACAGTAATACCGACCCTGCAGACGCTTCAACTTGATGGATGAGTTTATCATCTGACATTGCAGCATCAATCATCTCATGTTGATTCCAAGTTAATCGGTGACTTCCAGGAATTAGACATGTCCCTCCATCGTCTGGACCTACATCCGTTAGATATGCGAGTGTTTTAACAAAGATACAGTGGAACTTATCTTGTTCGATGTATGTTCCCCATCCGTGTTGTGTTCCTCTATGAAATCCAGTGGGGTTGTATTTCCTATCAAAAAGTTGATCTAAATCAACATCTGGGTTTCGACTGTTGATGATAGCTTCTGTTTCCTCAAGCCGAACTGCTCCTCCTACTACTTCTTCAACGAGTGGAACCAGTTTTGGATGTGCAGCATAATCTAATAGTGCGGGATCATACTCCACAAGATTACCGAACAGTACATGGTGTTCGCCATTTGGACGGACATAAACTCGTTGATCCTCGATTAAATCATCAGCTTTTATTTTATAAAGTGCGTTTTTCATCCGTTCAATTTCATTTTTGGTGAGTACATTTTCTAATAGGACGAACCCGTATATGTCAAAGTGTAACCTCTGTGCGGGTGTGAGTTTAACTGTTCCGTTATCCATAATACACCTCTATTTAATTCACTTCAATTTCCAAGGATACTTATACCATTTCTATAAATGTTTATCCCATGAACAGTTGTCAAACTTGTCTTGAATACCGCACAAACTGGAAGTTTATGCTACACCACATAAGAGAGACATTAATTATCAGAAATGGTATTACTAATTTTATGCTAAGTTGTTACCTATAGGTTTTTTGACATGGAAACACAGTCTTTAATTGGAAATGCTGATAGTTAGTCAATTTCTGTAAGGTGAACTTCCAGTTTGAGACATCAAGAGGCACAAACTGGAAGTTTGTGGTACAAGGTAGAAATTAATGTTATTATTGATTCATATCATGTATCTGTCCTTTGTTTCTTGGTGAGACTAAAGGATTATTCCTTTTTAATATTTCCCCAGAAAGTCGTGAGTTTTCCGAGTGGATCAACTGCCAAGTTTATCGGTTCGTCGCCTTCGTAGATTAACACATCATCTACATAGGCAGGTGCTGTCATTGAATAAACATGGAAAGCAACCCATTTGGCAGTAGGATTTACTGCGGGGTTACGAAATGGGAGTCCTTTTTTACCACGGTCTTTTAATGCCAGATTTCGATCCTCCCCAGAATAGAAATCAAATTCACTTTTGCTTACATCTGTAACAACGCGAACATATATCCATTCATTAGTATCAAATTCATCAATTAGAACCCATGCCGCTCCATCAAAAAGACGGACAGAATCACCATTCCAATTGATATATGGACCACCATTGTGTTGTGCTATATCATCTGCAGTAATTATTTTGAGGTTAAATGATCTACCCCCACCTTCAATATAAACCCAAAATTCAATTGAAATGATTGGATTGTCAGTTTCAATTGGAACTCCTACTCTATCATCATTAGGTCCAAGCAAGATTGCAAGTGCTTTCTTATCTGTTTTGACGGTATCTGTTGTCACCTCAAAACCTTCACCTCTAACTTCCCAATCCTTTGGTGGTTTACCCACGGTTTCTTTTTCAAATCCAGTTTGTATAAAGACCTTTTGGGAAACGGCATCTTGTAAGAGATAGAAGTTTAGAAGAAGACACATTAATGGTAGAACAAGTACTACTGCTATAGATGTTCTCTTGACTTTGAATCTGTACCTTTTCTTCATTTTCTCTCCTTATCGAATTTGTATCTAATCGATTAATTGTGTCTAACCAAACTTCGATACGATAAATGGTATCTATCGTAAATGGGATTGTTTCTTGACCTGTCCCCAGTAAGTTGTAAGCTTATCTTTGGATTCGACAGGTGTTGAGACGGGTGGATCTGCGCCTTCATAGATGAGTAAATCATCTACAAACCCTTGGGCAACCGATGAATAGATATGAAAAACAACCCATTGTGCTGTGGGATTAGTGGCAGGTTTTCTAAAGGATAGTCCTGAAATTGGTTCAGCCAATAGTGCTTCGTCTCTATCTTTTCCAACATAATAATCAAATTCACTCTTACTTACATCTGCGACAACTCGAACATATCTCCAACTTCCAAATGGGAATTCACCAATAGCGACCCATGCCGATCCGTTGTATAAACGGACTGCATTTACATTCCAATTCATGTATACTCCACCGTCATTCGCGTGGATGTTATCATCAGAGATAACCTTTAGGTTGAATGCTCTTCCAGATCCATTGATGAACACCCAAAATTCGACAGAAATGATAGGATTTTCTGTATCAATAGCGACCCCACATCTATCATCATTTGATCCGCCAAAAATTCCGAGAGACTTATTACCGTTTTTAGCGGTTTCGTCGGTAACATTGATCTGTTCCCCTCTTACCTGCCAATCAGTTGGTGGTTCACCTATAGTGAAATCCTCAAATCCTGTTTGTAGTAATATATCTTGTGCCTTAACTACTGGGGTGAAGATGAGACTACAGAATAGAACTGTCAGAGGAATTAATAACGACACATAATTATGTGCTATTATCTTTATAGATTTTGATTTTCTAAGATATAGAATATTAAACATTAGTTCTCCTTGATTAGATTTAGTGAGTAGTTGTAAAATTTTCTATTTTTGTATTGAATACCTATACATGAATATCCATACGGATTGAATTATACATTGTAATTCTCAACACAAGCCTTAACTCCTTCGATGAATACTTGGAAACTTTTTGATTTATTACGTTCTGGTTGCATATAGTGAGCAATGTTTCGGGCAACTTCAACCTTAGGGAACCAATTTGGGTAATATTGTTTTAACAATCGTTCTAATGCTTCACTGGTGCCACCTTGTATCTTATCAGGGTTGCGATACTTGGAACGGCGATGAAAGGATTTTGAGACTTTCGGATAAGCATACCGAATTGCTATCGGATCTCCTAAAAACCAAGCTTCTAATTCTTCAATTGCTATGCGATTAACTACTTGAAAGTTGCCAGTTTGGGACTTATTGGATTTAGTATAAAAGCCTACCTGACGTGCAACATTTTCTAACTTCTGTTTCAGTTCAAGACAATCCTCCCGATCTTCATCAATCAGTACCACAATCCGCCAATCATCTTGTATCCACTGACGGTACCCTTTCAACCTATTAGGAAGTTGCTTAAGTAAATCCTCTTTTCCTTGAAAAACATGACATTTGAAGTCAACATTTTCAGGGATAATCTTGGACAATATTTCAATTAGTGTTACCTCTGTAGAACGTTCTTCCAAGAGGAATTCAAGATGCATGTCTATTTCCTATTAGATTGTCAGAATTAGTTAATGGATCACCAAATTCAAAATAGCCCTCCATCCATAACTGTCCTAACTTAGCCCCTGTCGCGATAAACTCATTGACCCCCTGCATATCTGAAGTGCGTTTACATACAGTAAAACCTTTTTCATCCCTATATAGAACCCATACCTCTTGAGCACGAAATTCATTAATAAATTGTGGTGAATGGGTTGTAATCATTACTTGAGATAATGCCGACACTTTATGACATTCCTCTGCCAAACCATTCAACAAACGTGGATGTAGATAATTCTCTGGTTCTTCAATACCAATTAGCAACGGAGGTTCAGGATCATATAATAAGGTTAGATAGGATAGCATCTTCAGTGTTCCATCAGATACGAATTTAGCTAATATTGGCTGATCAAATGGAGCATCTTTAATTTGTAACAAAAGACGTCCGTCCAACATAATTTCAGCGTCCACCTTTTCTAATCTTGGAACTCTTCTGGATAAAATTGAGAGTATTTCATCCAACCTGTCTTTATGTTGTTCCTTCAAATACTGTATAACATTTGGTAGATTATTTCCTGATTCAGATAATCTTTCCTGGGGTCCAGCTTCTGGTATCCCCCGTGTAGCGTCGGCAGAAAGATAGGAGAGATGCCATCCAGTAATAAATCTTCGAAGAGCACTAACGCGTGGGTGTCTGGCTAATTGTCCAAGAGTGCTGACTGCCAGCATCGATGGATCATCCAACTGTTCCTCAATTCGTGTATCTGTCTCGTCTGGCATTTCACCTGTAATTACATTTCCTCTACCTTTACCAAAATCCAGGAAGCGGAATGGTTTTCCATAGCGTTTACGTCTCCATTGTAATGATTCATTTTCAACGATTGGTCCCTTTTTTGTTTCATTAATGGTTAATTTATAGGTAATAATAGGAGTATTAGGCTTTTCTCGGTACTTCAATTCAAACTCTATAGGTCCATCATTGCCCCGTGTTCTTAATTCATTGAAACGTCCACGTTTATCCCAAGCGCGACGTAAACCCTCTGTGAAGCATTCTGCAAGAAATGCAAAGACATCAAAAAGTGTTGATTTTCCACTTCCGTTTGAGCCTAAAAATGCTGTTACCGGGGTAATACCTCGTATTTTGACATCTTGTAATGCACGATAGTTCTTGACCCGTAAGGATTCAATGCGAGGAACAATTCTTGATAAATCCATCTTCAAATTTCCATTCAAATTTCTGTGTCAGTTCATTCATCAAATCAGTGAATCTATGGCATCCAGATGTTCCATTCTCCTCTTTTTTGCCAAGGACGGCACTCAAAACACAGGCACATATAACGAATTGCGAAGCGGGGTGATGGGGTCGCGTTAATTGTACTCGTATGTGGTAATAAATGATGGAATAGTAGTACATCGCCTTGCTTAGCAACAATTTCCATTGGTTCACCAAGTTCAATATCTAAGAATATCTTTCGGATATCTTGTATATGATTAGAAAAATCTGGATTCTTTTTTCGGAATGAACGTATGCGTTCCGGTCCTTCAGGCCAAATCACAGTATTTCCTTGTTGTGGGTTAGCATCGGTAAGATAGGTGAGACTGCTTGCCCGGAATGTACCTGGATCCAACCGTAAATCTCTGGAATATCCATCCAGATGGGGTGTAGTGACTCTCCATTCAGATGGATCAGGGAATTGGTTCATCGCCCATACACTATCAGGTTCACTGCATTTACAATGGGGTATTTCAGGATATCTTTCGGCAAGTTGCATGAGAACGGTTCGGTATTCAGGCGTACAACATGCAAGAATATCTGGATGTGTAAGACCAAAGAGTTCAATTCGGTTTTCATTAGACATCTTCTCTATATAAAAACCGGTTAGAAATGGACGTTTCACCTGCTCCCATGTTTCAGAATCATCTGGATCCATCCCCAAAGAATGCCACATGGCTTGTTCTGCGTTTTTAATGGTTTTCTTGGGAATTAACCCAGATAGTAAAAGATACCCTTTTTCTTCAAATTGTTCTAACTGTTCAGTCGAGAGCATTCAATGTTCCTTAAGATTCAATACAGAAGATAGGTGTACATGGCATATTTAGATTAATATATTGTGGAGTATATCCAAACTAATATGCCTATCCAGAATATGGACAATATCATGAAAGAGATATTACCTACAAACCGTGATGGTTTAACTCCTGTCTCCTTTGCCTTAATGATATTGTGTGAGAAAGCACTCCAAAAAGCGGTGATTAATCCTGCACCTAATAGACATATTGAAAAACTCATCCAGATATTTGCGATATTCAGCAATATACCTATACATATCAATAGTGAACCTACGAGCATTACTATACTTACAAGTTTTTTATTGTTACTTAGGAGATTGACTTTCATGAGTTTTCCTGTATTCTTTATTCAACAATAAGTTTGGAAACATCAGAATCGGGTTCTGGGTATTTCATGTGCATATCTTCAAGAGTATTTACAATTCTCTCAGTAATAACCAGATTACGATACCATTTTTTATTGGCGGGAATAACATACCACGGTGCCCAATCCGTACTACAGTTATTGAGTGCATCTTCATAAGCTTCCATGTAATCATCCCAATATGAACGTTCACGTATATCGGCTTTGGTAATTTTCCAATGCTTGGTAGGATCGTTTATTCGTGATTCTAACCGTTCTTTCTGTTCATCTTTTGAGATGTTCAGAAAGAATTTCAAGACAATTGTTCCATTTTCCACCAGCATTTTTTCAAAGTCGTTAATCTGTTGATAGCGTTGTTTCCAAACTGATTTTGGTACGAGATCATGTACCCTAACAACAAGAACATCTTCATAATGGGACCGATTGAAGATTCCTATTTTACCTCTCTGTGGTACAGCTTTGTGTGCTCGCCATAGGTAATCACGAGAAATCTCATCTATTGTAGGAACTTTAAAATTGACGACATTACACCCTTGGACATTAATACCTCCCATTACCTTTCGGATAGTTCCATCTTTTCCACAGGTATCCATACCTTGAAGGATAATTAGGACTGCGTGTTCTCCTCCAGCGTATAATAGTTCTTGAAGCTTTAACATCTGTTTATGTAGCTTTTTCAGATATTTCTTTGTATCACCTTTTTTTCGGTAAGACCCGGTAAATTCTGGTGAATGTTCAGGATTGAAATCCTCTCCGCCACCGTTAAGACTTATCTTTCCACCAGGCTTAACAATAAAAGGTTGTGCCATAGTTATCCTCCATTATAATTGTAAAGTGATTAGAGTATTCTGTAGTAAGAACAACTGTTCCCTTCAATGTGTAATACCATTTCTATAAATTATTGTCTCATTAGGTGGTTATTATGGTAGTCATTTTTCAGGTCACAAACTGAAAGTTTGTGGTACAAAAAAGAGACATTTTCAATTAGAAATGGTATTACATTAAAGAGACTATAATTATAAGAATTGGTATAAGAAAGGGACAACTGGGTTTTCCCATATTGTCCCAAATTTTTCTTAAGTAGAATGCTGCTATCTACTTTGCTAAAGATTCGTAGTAGTTGTCAACAAGTCTTCGGTATTTTGGTGGTACATCTTCCTTAGCAACTTGAGTTAGTTGTTTCATCTCTTGTAGGAGGTTAAGCCGTTCTTCAATAGCGGTCTCAAGTTTTCTCAGATCTCGTATTGCGAGTTCATAATTTGGGAACGGATTCTTACGATTTCCGGCACGATACTGCATACTGTCAATAAGATCTAACCAGAGTTCCTTGATCTCACGATTGGATTCTGGACCACTTCTTGCTAAGTCATTTTCTGCGGGTTCTTGTCCCCGTTGTCCCTGCTGTGCGGGTTGCTCTCCCTGCTGTCCGAGTTGTTCACCGGGTTGTTGACCTTGCTGTGCATTTTGCATGGCTTGTTGTGCTTGTTGCATACGCTCTTCGAGTTGCTGTTGTTGTTCAGCAAGTTGTTGTTCTCGCTGTTGTTGCTCCTCTGTTTGTTCTTGTCCTTCCATCGCTTCCCGTTCGCGTTGAATATCCTGCATCTGTTCTTCAAAACTTTGGAGCTGGTCAAGCGTAGCTTCAAGTTGTTCTTCTTCATTGCGTGCCATGTTAGATCTTGCCTGTTGCAGATCATTTTGTGCTTCTCGTAGTGTATCAAGAGCTTCTTGTTGATTTAACTCAGCAGATTGTAGACTTCGCCATTGTAATGCTCTTTGAGCCGTCCCCATATCTTCTGAAGTTTGTTCTTCAGAGAGTCGCCTTGATGCGTCCTGAACATTCTGTGCAGCCTCAGGATTCTCTTGGTTGAGTTGCTCTGATAGATTATTCAAATTCTCTTCAACAGATTCTAAGTCTCGTTGGAGTTGGCGTTGTTCATTTGCGAGTTCAGAAGCCTGTCTGTAATCTTCTGGACGCATCCCAGTTTCCTGAGATCTTTCTCGTAATTCTTGTGTTTGCTGTTGAACATCAGATTGTTCAGCGGTCAACTGTTGTAGTTGTTCAGCTGTTCTCTCTAATGCGTTATCAGTGAATTCAGCGGCAGCCCTTTCAAGTTGATCGATGGCTTGTTCAAGTCGTTCTTCAGCTTTTTCACCTTTTGCGGCACTCAATTGGGGTTGTTGCTGTTCCATTCCTTGTGATGCTTGTTGCATTTGTTCACCGGCTTGCCCCATCGCTTGTCCTGCTTGTGATAAACGTTCGCTCTGTGTGTCCTGAGCATTGCCTTGCATTTCAGCGAGTTGTTGGGACATCTGCTGTGCTTGTTGTGCTAATTCTCCTTGTTGTTGACTGTTCTGCTGCATATCACTTGGAGATGGTTGACTTTCTCTCCCCATTTGTTGACTCTGTTGATTTAGATTCTGTTGTTGTGCCAGCATTTCTCTGGCTTGGTCTAACATTTCCTGTGTCTGTTCTTGCATCTCCCGTTCGAGTTCTTCCTGATCTTGCTCAAGTTCATTCTGCAGATCTTCCATTTCCAGTTCAAAGTTCTCAGCAAGTTGGGGTTGGCTATTCCTTGCTTGCCTAAGCACTTTTGGAAATGCCAGATTGACTTTATTAAGGAGTTCAAGAGCGGCTTGTTCAGGTGGAATTGCAGTAGTGGGTTGTGTGTCATTTAGATGATTTGTTGCCTCACCCATCATATCAATAGCTTCTTCAAGATTCATCATGATTTCTGGATCGATTTGTACTTCTTGCATTTGCATGCTCAATCCATCTGTAACCTTCTGAGTTTTATCTTTTAATTCTGATTGCTTCGTTCCAGTCTTTTTGACTGCAGATATGTAATCTTCTGTTATGGTGGGTGGTTGTGAGTTAATATGTTTCCATGTTTCACGTATAATTTGTTTCTGTGAAGCAATTAACTCAAGAAATGGGTTTGGACAAGAACCTTCTGATGGTTCATCCTCAGAAAGTCGTTGATTAAAGGGTTTAATCTCTATGAAATAAATATCGCTTTTTCCTTCACTGGGTCCAGTTAGTATATTGTTGTCAATAGCCTGTGCATAATATGATAATATTTCACCTGGTTCTACATCAAATTCTTCCAAATAGAAGGTATATGAACCAAATTTTAGGTGTTTTGCAGGTCCAGTATTACTATCTTCAGATAGTTGTTCGACAGGAGATTCCATAAGGAGTTCCTGTAATTCCCCAGCACCGGTACGGTACATCAGTTTTAACTGTTCAACCCCAAAGTCATCTGTAGCTTCTGCGACGATTTTAACCTCTTCGAGTATTGAAGCTTTGACATCGCGTCCGGGTTCTTTGATTACCACTTCTGGAGGGTTATCTGGATTTGCTTTTATATTATATTCAATAGGAATTTCATTATTAAAGTTATCAATACAGAGCAGTTCTACACTGTATTTTCCATCCTCGGTAACTTGTAGTGTCTTTGTCAGTATGTTGCTGTCTGCGATAGTCATTGCAGGAGAATCTGGTGTGACTTCTGTTTCTTCATTAATCCTATCAATGATAGGTTCAGTATTTGAAGTTTGATGTGTGAATTTAGCCTTCTGAATTGCTTTATTAGCTGTGATACGTATTTCTGCTGTTGAACCGACGACAGCTTGTACATCTCCACTTCCTTGTTGAACAACTGGACTGAGTTCAGTATATTCAGGATAGGTGTATGCGACAGAGATATCTTCCACCCTCGGCATTTCGAATACCTCAATCGTGTATCGTTCAGATGTGGTCTCATTGACAGTAACAAAGTATTCCATCTCTGCTTCGATATTGAAGAGTTCATAGGCAAAACCCCGTTTATCATCAGGATTCTGTAGCATATTTATTTCTTTTTTGCTTCCATCACTATCAACCGTTGGTGGGTTATCTTTGCTATAATATGTTAGTGTGGCTTTATCTGCAGTTTTTCCAGTTACAGTCACATCAATTGGTAAACTTTTTCCTATAAGAATACGAGCATTTCCAGGTGAAACGTCAACTTTCGTAGATAAAATGGGTTTTGTTTTCTCCCATGGAACCAATACTCTCATTAAACTGGTCTGTATCTCTGTGGGAAATAGGAGAGTGAGTAAGCCGCTTGCAGCAATTACTAAGATTGCAATACTAACATATTTTCGAGTCCGGCTGTGGTCAATTGTAGCCTTAAAATCAATGCCTTTAATTTTATTAGTAGTATCTTCAAGGAGACGTTGTAGCATATGAGATTCAATGGGATCATCAGATTCGCGTGATCCGAATTGAACTGCACTTACAAGTCTATCTTCAAGATTGGGATGTTTCTCCTCAACGTTTAGTGCTACGTCTCGCAACGTTAACGAAGCTTTCAAGGGTTGTATGATGTGTCTATATAGTAGGTAGATTACTGCTACAACAATACCTACAAGCATTACAACCCGAACAGTACTTGGGAGTGGCATCAACCAATCTACAATTGATTCTCCAACAAGGATCGCAAGAAGTCCGATAATTACGATAGCGGCTCCTGTCCAGAAGAGGCTTCGTTTCCATACACGTCGTGCATCTAATATCTTAGATTGTAGTTCGGTATAACCTTCTCTTGTATTCATTGTTTTCTCCTGTAATTTTCTGCTGCTAAAGATCTTTTAATAATACACTATTCATAATTGTTCTATTTTAATTGCTTTTATTTCAATATAATCCCATGTATATAGACGTAAATCTTCAAGAAAAGTTCTAAATCTATGGTTAGATTTTCAATTTCCCTGTTGTCATATCCCTTAATATAACCCAAGTTGCCACCTATTTACTTACATACCACTCCGCTGGAGTGCAGGATGTTGATATACCTTTTTCTATAGACATATCACCCCTTTGGAGTGAGGCAGGTGTCTAAAAAACTGTGTTGAAACGATCAAAATCCGTTGGTAGCAACTTAGGTTAATATAACAGATTTCACATATAAATAGCAAGTCATTTCAACAGTTGGGGTGTGATTGGCAAAACATTGTTAATATTTATCGTTTTGAGATGATTGCACTTTCACGGAAACCTTCACGGAGCAATTTTACGAACCCTTACACCATAAGGGTTTATAAATTTAATAACCCCAATTCTCCGTGAATCACATGCGTTAATATTTGCATAACTTAAGTATAAGCGGAATACAACTTTGGTTTCATCTGATACCATTTCCATAAATGTTTATTCCATGTATAGTTGTTACGCATGTCTTGAAATACCGCCCAAACTGGGAGTTTATGGTACATTAAAGAGACTATTATAAGAATTGGTATAAGAAAGGGACAACTGGGTTTTCCCATATTGTCCCAAATTCTTCTTAAGTAGAATGCTGCTATCTACTTTGCTAAAGATTCGTAGTAGTTGTCAACAAGTCTTCTGTATTTTGGTGGTACATCTTCCTTAGCAACTTGAGTTAGCTGTTTCATCTCTTGTAGGAGGTTAAGCCGTTCTTCAATAGCGGTCTCAAGTTTTCTCAGGTCTCGTATTGCGAGTTCATAATTTGGGAACGGATTCTTACGATTTCCGGCACGATACTGTGCACTATCAAGAAGATCTAACCAGAGTTCCTTAATCTCACGATTGGATTCAGGTCCACTTCTTGCCAAGTCATTTTCACCGGGTTGTTGTCCTTGTTGACCCTGCTGCCCGGGTTGCTGCCCTTGTTCACCGGGTTGCTGTCCCTCTTGTCCGGGCTGCTGACCTTGCTGTGCGTTTTGCATAGCTTGTTGTGCTTGTTGCATACGCTCTTCGAGTTGCTGTTGTTGTTCAGCAAGTTGTTGTTCTCGCTGTTGTTGCTCCTCTGTTTGTTCTTGTCCTTCCATCGCTTCCCGTTCGCGTTGAATATCCTGCATCTGTTCTTCAAAACTTTGGAGTTGGTCAAGTGTAGCTTCAAGTTGCTCTTCTTCATTGCGTGCCATGTTAGACCTTGCCTGTTGCAGATCGTTTTGTGCTTCTCGTAGAGTATCAAGAGCTTCTTGTTGATTTAATTCAGCAGATTGTAGACTTCGCCATTGTAATGCTCTTTGAGCTGTTCCCATATCTTCTGAAGTTTGTTCTTCAGAGAGTCGCCTTGATGCGTTCTGAACATTCTGTGCAGCCTCAGGATTCTCTTGGTTGAGTTGCTCTGATAGATTATTCAAATTCTCTTCAACAGATTCTAAGTCTCGTTGGAGTTGGCGTTGTTCATTTGCGAGTTCAGAAGCTTGTCTGTAATCTTCTGGACGCATCCCAGTTTCCTGAGATCTTTCTCGTAATTCTTGTGTTTGCTGTTGAACATCAGATTGTTCAGCGGTCAACTGTTGTAGTTGTTCAGCTGTTCTCTCTAATGCGTTATCAGTGAATTCAGCGGCAGCCCTTTCAAGTTGATCGATGGCTTGTTCGAGCCGTTCTTCAGCTTTTTCACCTTTTGCGGCACTCAACTGGGGTTGTTGCTGTTCCATGCCTTGTGATGCTTGTTGCATCTGTTCACCGGCTTGCTCCATCGCTTGTCCTGCTTGTGATAAACGTTCACTCTGTGTGCCCTGAGCATTGCCTTGCATTTCACCGAGTTGTTGTGACATCTGCTGTGCCTGTTGTGCTAACTCGCCTTGTTGTTGACTGTTCTGCTGCATATCACTTGGAGATGGTTGACTTTCTCTCCCCATTTGTTGACTCTGTTGATTTAGATTCTGTTGTTGTGCCAGCATTTCTCTGGCTTGGTCTAACATTTCCTGTGTCTGTTCTTGCATCTCCCGTTCGAGTTCTTCCTGATTTTGCTCAAGTTCATTCTGCAGATCTTCCATTTCCAGTTCAAAGTTCTCAGCAAGTTGGGGTTGGCTATTCCTTGCTTGCCTAAGCACTTTTGGAAATGCCAGATTGACTTTTATAAGGAGTTCAAGAGCGGCTTGTTCAGGTGGAATTGCAGTAGTGGGTTGTGTGTCATTTAGATGATTTGTTGCCTCACCCATCATATCAATAGCTTCTTCAAGGTTCATCATTATTTCTGGATCGATTTGTACTTCTTGCATTTGCATGCTCAATTCATCTGTAACCTTCTGAGTTCTATCTTTTAATTCTGATTGCTTCGTTCCAGTCTTTTTGACTGCTGATATGTAATCTTCTGTCATGGTGGGTGGTTGTGAGTTAATGTGATTCCATGTTTCACGTATAATTTGTTTCTGTGAAGCAATTAATTCAAGGAATGGGTTTGGCATTCCGTCTTCTGATGGTTCACCTTCTGAAAGTCGTTGATTAAAGGGTTTAATCTCTATGAAAAAAATATCGCTCTTACCTTCACTGGGGCCAGTTAGTGTATTGTTGTCAATAGCCTGTGCATAATATGTAATTATTTCACCCGGTTCAACATCAAATTCTTCCAAATAGAATGTATATGTACCAGATTTAAAGTGTTTTGCGGGTCCCGTATTACTATCTTCAGATAGTTGTTCAACAGGAGATTCCATAAGGAGTTCCTGTAATTCTCCACCCCCTATTCGGTACATCAGTTTTAGTTGTTCAACCCCAAAGTCATCTGTTGCTTCAGTAACGATTTTAACCTCTTCGAGTATTGAAGCTTTGACATCGCGTCCGGGTTCTTTGATTACCACTTCTGGAGGGTTATCTGGATTAGCTTTTATATTGTATTCAATAGGAATTTCATTATTAAAGTTATCAATACAGAGCAGTTCTACACTGTATTTTCCATCCTCGGTAACTTGTAGTGTCTTCGTAAGTATGTTGCCATCTGCGATAATCATTTCAGGAGAATCTGGTGTGATTTCTTTATCTTCATCAATCTCATCAATAATAGGTTCAGTCTTTGAAGTCTGATGTGTGAATGTAGCCTTCTGAATTGCTTTATTAGCTGTGATGCGAATTTCTGCTGTTGAACCGACGACAGCTTGTACATCTCCGCTTCCTTGTTGAATAACCGGGGTGAGACCAGTATATTCAGGATAGGTGTATGCGACAGAGATATCTTCCACCCTTGGCATTTCAAATACCTCAATCGTGTATCGTTCAGATGTGGTCTCATTGACAGTAACAAAGTATTCCATCTCTGCTTCGATATTGAAGAGTTCATAGGCAAAACCCCGTTTATCATCAGGATTCTGCAGCATATTTATCTCTTTTTTGCTTCCTTCACTATCAGCAGTGGGTGGGTTATCTTTGCTATAATATGTTAAGATTGCTTTATCAGTAGTTTTCCCAGTTACAGTCACATCAATTGGTAAACTCTTTCCTATAAGAATACGAGCATTTCCAGGTGAAACGGCGACTTTCGTAGATAAAATGGGTTTTGTTTTCTCCCATGGAACCAATACTCTCATTAAACTGGTCTGTATCTCTGTAGGAAATAGGAGAGTGAGTAAGCCGCATGCAGCAATTACTAAGATTGCAATACTAACATATTTTCGAGTCCGGCTGTGGTCGATTGTAGCCTTAAAATCAATGCCTTTAATTTTATTAGTAGTATCTTCAAGGAGACGTTGTAGCATATGAGATTCAATGGGATCATCAGATTCGCGTGATCCGAATTGAACTGCACTTACAAGTCTATCTTCAAGATTGGGATGTTTCTCCTCAACGTTTAGTGCTACGTCTCGCAACGTTAACGAAGCTTTCAAGGGTTGTATGATGTGTCTATATAGTAGGTAGATTACTGCTACAACAATACCTACAAGCATTACAACCCGAACAGTACTTGGGAGTGGCATCAACCAATCTACAATTGATTCTCCAACAAGGATCGCAAGAAGTCCAATTAGTACGATAGCGGCTCCTGTCCAGAAGAGGCTTCGTTTCCATACACGTCGTGCATCTAATATCTTAGATTGTAGTTCGGTATAACCTTCCCTTGTATTCATGATATTCTCCTGTAATTTTCTGCTGCTAAAGATTTTTTAATAATACACTATTCATAATTTCATTTTAATTGCTTTTATTTCAAAATAATCCCATGTATATAGACGTAAATCTTCAAGAAAAGTTCTAAATTTATGGTTTGATTTTTCAATTTCTCGGCTACCATGTCCCTTAATATAACAGATTTCACCTATAAATAGCAAGACCAAGATATGTTTAATTACGACATATAGTATAGTCTCACGTTATTTTGCCTTTATGACTACAAGGGTGATGTCGTCTGTTTGTTGTTCTCCTTCTGCCCAGGATATGCAGGCATCATACAGATGATTGATAATGGCTTTTGGTGATTTATCGGCAATCTCGGAAAATAGTTCTTTTGTTCTTGGATAATCCAGTATTTCATTTTTTGGGTTTAACATCTCCGGTAGACCATCACTCATCAGCAGCACAGTGTCACCTGTATCTAATTCAAATGTTGCTTCTTCTCTGTCTTCACCAACAAATCTACCTAATGGTGCCCCTTCAAGGAGTATCTCTTCAACCTTGTCATCCTCAGCATTATAAATGAGTGTGGGTGGCATACCTGCTGCAGTAATTGTCAATATATTATCCTTGAATGTAGCGAGTGTCATTGCCATGTAGAGTCTTTTCAGATTCATACTTTTTACACCTTGTGACATTCGCTCCAGAGTTTCTAAGTTTCCATCATTTGGGTCAGATGTTTTGAAAAGACATTTCACTGCGGACACAACTAATCCAGAATTCATCCCGTGTCCTGTTGCATCTCCAATAGCAATAGTGATCTTCCCATCTTCAGATAGATTATAGTCATAATAATCGCCACCGACTTCAGTTGCCGGATGCATTTTAAATTCTACATCAAGGTTAGGAAGTTCAGGGGCGGTTTCTGGTAACATAGATAATTGTAGTTTCCGTGCTTCTTCCAACTCCTCTGTTTTACGTGTATTTTCTACCTCTAAATGTTGCCGTTCAATAGTCTCTCTTTGAAGGTTTCTACTGGTCCGTGCAATGTTTCGTGCTAAGTAAACAGACATAGAAAAGATCGGTGCCAGTAGGAATAGAAGTGAGGCAAGTGTTTGATTCAATTCCCATCCCGTCCGAGCGATTATTATACCGTATATAAAAGGTAGTATAAACGGAGAGAGTGAACCAAGTCCAAAAATCCATGCCCCGTCTTTTCGTTTAAAGACGGCCACAATCATGATTCTTACCAATTCTAAAAATGTCAACCCAGAAATTATTGAAAAAACAGGGAGAAGCATCCCATGTGAAAAAGAAACAAGAGAGTTGTCAATTGTTAAACTTAAGGAAGAATGATCAAATGAGAACAAACCTAAAATGAAAATTCCGATCCAACCTATAAGAAAGAACCAAAATAGTTTTGGAAGTTTTGAATAAAAAAGAGCGTAGAGAAATAGTAGGCATGACAGAGACATCACTGCAGAAACAATGAAGAAAAATCTACCAAGTGTAATGATTTCTGGTGCACTTGTCGCTATCAGGAAGAATTGAAGGGCAATAAATACAATCGCAGCACTGCTTCCTGTCAATATAGAGAAATATAGGTTTTCTTTTGCTTTCGGATAAAAGATAAATAACAACAGATGTTGAAGCATTAAAAAACCTAATACCGCCGATATTACCATCTGTATTGTCGTAAGTTCCCGAAGTAAAATGGTACGAAATTTTATAGCGGCATTCAACTCTGAAAGTCTCAGTCTAAACCCAAGTACGGGGGTAAATTGATTATACGAGTAATTCGAATATCGAACAGCGATAACGTGGTCGGTTTTAGCTGAGAAACTAAATCCTTGTGGGTCACGTTCCCAATAGTGTTCTTCTTCTTCTTTCTTATTTCCAACTTTACCGAATGAATAAATGAGTTCACCATCAAGATATATTTCAGAAGCCCCTGCTTGATAGGATACAATTAGTGCTAAAGGTTTGTTCCAGAGTTCTTCGTCTGGAACTGAGATGTGAAGTCTGAACCAACCAATTCCCTGCCACTCTTTATTTTTTAAATTATCTTGAGTTATTAATGGTGAAAGGTATTTCCAAGTGGTGTCGTCAAAATCCGGTTTAGCCCAATCGGGGTTATCACCAGGATGATATTTCCATGGGGCATCGTGTAGATTATCAGATTTAGATCTTACAGTTTTTAAGGTTAGTGTATGTATCCCAGTAACGGGAACAGGTTCGGTTTCTTGGGAAATTGCATTTGGAAGGAATACAACGAGTATGATTAGGACGGGAATCAATTTTGAAATTGGATGTTTCATATTATGAGATTATTTTATTGGCAATTTGTAATTTTCATAACTATAACAATATAACAAATACAGTGTAGGATAGCAAGGAATTATGGATTTTCTGTCAGATACATGGATTCGTTATTAGTTGATTGTCTATAAGTATGATATGTGATAATATACTATCATCATGGATACAACTAAAGACGTTATTCCTATTTATACCATCGGTTATGGAAGCCGTTCGATTACAGAGTTTATCGAAGTTTTAAAACAATTCCATATTGCGTTCCTCATTGATGTACGTTCTGTTCCGTATTCTGGATATAAGCAAGAATTTTCAAAGGAACCACTTGAGAATGAAGTACAGAAACACGGTATACGTTATGTGTTTATGGGTGAATTACTTGGTGGGAAACCTGATGATGAATCGTGCTATGTGAATGGTATGGTTGATTATGAAAAGGTTAAGCAGACGGAATTCTTTCAGCAAGGGATTGCACGTATCCATTCTGCTTTTTCACAGCAACAGCGTGTTGCCCTTATGTGTAGTGAGGGAAAACCGGAACACTGCCATCGATGTAAACTGATTGGGGCAACACTGATTTCTGAGGATTTACCTGTTGTTCATATAGATAAGAATACTGAACTGAAAACACAAGAAGAGATAATTGAGCGTATAACAGGTGGACAATTGTCTATGTTTGGTTAGAGCATATCTCATAAATCATCTATTTCGAGGATTTTTTGGTAGAATTAAGTTCATAACGAAGAACTCCACCTCCGAGGGTTGCTACATATAAGGTATTGTTATTTGCTGCTATAGAGGATACTTGGTATGGGATATCTTCAGTGATGGGTTGCCATTTATTACATTTTTTTCAATGTATATATCTGTTGATCGGCTTGACCGTATACTGTAGTTCCATCAACTGAAAGGTTTTGTATTACGAGATCAGAATTTTCCGTTCCTATTACCGTCTGCCAGACAATCCTGTTTCTTGACCAGTTCACACCCTTATTCGTTGCTACATAAAGTGTATTACCTGCAAAGACTAAAGAGTTATATGAGTCAACAGAAAATGGTAGGTTGTCAGCGAGATCGTTCCAATTTTCACCGCCATCAACTGACCAAAATATATCTTCATTTGTACTTGCATATAGATTGTTATTTGAAACGATTAACTTTTGAACAATAGTATTCTTGAAACCATGATTAAAACTATGCCATTTTTTTCCACTATCTGTTGTACGATAGATACCTGTTTTTCCTCTGAACGACCAGCGGTGATACCATCGGTCAGTTGGAAGTGTGTAAAAGTACCTGTAAGCACATCAAAACGGAGCTTGTGAACTGGCTAAGCAACGGAAATGATGGGTTTCAGTCCTTAAGTTTACACTTATAGGTAAAGGGGAGCAAAACCCGACATCTTTCGTTCCTGTTGGGTTTTGCGAAGTCAACCTAACTTACAAGACAAACTCTAAGTAACACACATTAACAAGAAATTCTTAAAACTAAATAACCGTAGTCAAGTATTACAATTACTGTTCATTTTGATAAGTATACTCTAATTCTAAAGACTCACCAGGTAACAGTTCCTTCCATTTCTGAACTAATTCATATAGTCTTTTTCGCATAGTATCTATCTGTTCAGAGGTTACATGCGGTGGTAATTCTGGTGAATCTTTGTTAATTAATTTCTCTGGAAAACTGTCCCAATGTTCCATCTGAAGAAGTGCAACAATAGGTTCAACTGAGATCGCTTCGTCAGGAATATTAAATGAACGATCAGATTTAGGCAGACTAAATTCAGGGATATTATAACCTTTTGCAACTAAACCAAAAAAGGCATCATTGAGACCCAGAGTGGTTTCAACTACGTAATGAGTCAAATCGTGAAGAGCAAACCCATGATGAATATGTGACCATGTTGCACTTCCATCATCACGAATACATGTGAGTGTATCAGGTTTATGTTTGTAGCGCTTTTTTCCTTTTTTGATCTGTATTTTCATTTTCAATTATTCTGTTCATCAATTTGATGTAATGCCTCACTTATATACCGACGAATCCATTCGCTCTCAGTAGATTCTGCTAACTCATTGAGTGCTGATATAGCTTGTGGGTTACCAATTCTACCTAAAGCCACGACTGCTGCAGAACAGACGGATCTATCCGTATCGGTAACACTTCTAATCAATGCATCTATCACATTTTGAGATGAATGCAATTCTCTCTTATCATGAAGTCCCAACTCCCCTAAAGCTACAACAGTTGTACACCGCATATCCACTTCATCATCCTGTAGGAAAGGAATGATTACATCAGCAGCACGTAAGTCCCCTATTTTTCCAAGTGATGAAATTGCAAATCTACGTACAGATGGATTATCATCTGATAATGCGTTTATGAGTGGCTCAACTGCTGATGCATAACCTATTGGTCCTAAACCTTCAGCGGCATAAGCTCGTATTTCGGCTGAATCGGATCGCAATTTGCGTAGGAGTATATACGTTGGGAAAAAACGCCAATTACGAATTGGTCCATCTTTATGAGACAGTAAGTATATAAACTTACGTACCTTCTTGGATAAGGATTGTTCTGAAACCGATTGAGATGCTTCTGGTTTCATAATGCATCCTGCTTAACTGGAAATATACCGTATTATAGCACTTTCAAATTTCGCTTGCAATGGTAATAAGAGGGTGTGTAATGTTTTAGGATACCACACTTATTCTCATACACACGTTAACGGATACTGAATGATCAAATTACAAACTTATCCCTAATTCTTTAGCAATCGTATACACATCCTTATCACCACGACCGGAGAGACAAACTAAAATAGTCTTATCTTTTCCAAGTTTTGGTGCGAGATCCCGTATATAAGCAATGGCATGAGCAGATTCTAATGCGGGAATAATACCTTCAGTTTCAGATAATAGTTGAAAACCTTCAACTGCCTGTTTATCAGTAATTGGAACATATTCTGCTCTTCCAGTTTCCCGATAATAGCTATGTTCAGGACCAACACCAGGGTAATCCAATCCTGCAGAAATTGAATGAGCTGGAGTAATCTGTCCATCTTCCTCCTGTAGAAGATAACACTTTGCTCCATGAAATACACCAACAGTTCCTGCTGTAAGTGGGGCAGCATGTCTTCCACTGCTTATACTTTCACCAGCAGCCTCAACCCCTATGAGTTCAACAGACTCATCATGATAAAATGGATAGAACATCCCGAGTGAATTACTTCCTCCACCAACACAAGCCACCACACAGTCAGGGAGTTCACCTGTCTGTTCTAATATCTGCGTTCTTGCTTCATCTCCAATTACAGCTTGAAAATCTCTTACAATCATTGGATAAGGATGTGCTCCAACTACAGATCCAAGTAACATGTACGTCGTCCGGACATTAGTAACCCAATCTCGGAAACATGCATTGATTGCATCTTTCAAGGTACGAGAACCTGTATCTACCGGAACCACCTTCGTACCCATCAGTTGCATACGAAATACGTTGAGTGATTGTCTTTCAATGTCCTCCTCACCCATATATACTTCACATTCCATATCAAACTTTGCTGCAACTGTTGCTGTGGCTACACCATGTTGTCCAGCTCCTGTCTCAGCAATAATACGTCTCTTTCCCATCCATCTTGCTAACAAGATTTGTCCAATTGCACTATTGATTTTATGGGCACCAGTATGGTTTAAGTCCTCACGCTTTAAATAGATCTTGGCACCCCCGAGATTATTCGTGAGCCGTTCAGCAAAATACAGTGGATTCGGACGTCCGACATATTCACTTAGGTAATACTGAAATTCCTTCAGAAATTCAATATTGTCCTTTAGTGATGTGTATGCCTCTTCTAATTCTAATAACGCTGGCATCAATGTTTCAGGGACATATCTACCACCGAACTGTCCGAAATGACCAGTTGCATCAGGAAGTTGTTCCATTAAGTTCTCCAAAATCTTAAATTATGATTGTTCGAATAACCAGAATTATCCTTTTATGTTATATTTGCCCGAAGGTTTGATTGTTCTAACACAGTTGGGTTAATCACCGTCTTTGGAAGTTGTCCAGATAACACATCAACCACACATTTTGCAGCAGTAATCTGCAATTCATGGATTGATTCCTCAGACATATAGGCTGCATGAGGAGTTATTACAACATTATTCATATATAAAAGGGGTTCATCTATATAAGGGGGTTCGGCTTCCAAGACATCAATTCCCGCTCCTGCTATTTCTCCGGATTTTAATGCTTTTTCAAGTGCTCCAGAATCAATGATTCCTCCACGAGCAGTATTAATAAGATAGGCAGAATTTTTCATCTGACAAAATTCTTGAAATTTAAACATATGATGAGTCTCATGTGTTAATGGGGCATGTATCGTGAGTATATCAGATTCACTCAGAAGATTCTCAAACGAGACCTTTATCGCTCCATGATTTTCTATTTCTTTTTCAGATGTTCGAGGAGAATAAACTTTAATTTCAAGTCCAAAAGATATAGCCTTCTGAATTACTGATTTTGCAATATTGCCAAATCCAATAACACCTAATGTCTTACCACGTAACCGATACATTTTTTCACCAATAGATGAATCCCATTTACCAGATCTGACTGATCTATTATAACGAGAGGTTTTTCTAACACAACTAAGCATAAGTGCAATAGTATGATCTGATACCTCATCTACACAATATGTTGGAACATTCGTTACTATAATTCCTTGTTCTGTAGCAGTTACTACGTTTATGTTATCAACACCTATACCATATCTGGAGATAATCTGACATTTTTTTGCCGCATTAATTACTCTTTCCTGAACTGGTTTCCAACAAGTAAGAATAGCATCCACTATTGGGGCGAATTTCACCAATTCTGATTCTGAACCGGATTCAGCTATAATTAATTCACCTCCAATTTTAGATATGACTTCTTGTTCAGGTTCAAGTGATGTCCATGCATAATCAGTTATTAATATTTTCCAATCTTTAGACATTTTATATTCTCTTATAATCAGTAGAATTGTATATTATTTGGGAATGGTTGTTTGTTCTCGATCCTAATAGATATTTCTCTAAACTATGATTAGAGCGTATGGATATATGTGGATATCCATTAATTATGTTCTCATTGAAATATAACCTCCATTATTCTAATGGTTGAAATTTTAATGTAATCAGGACTTACGCAGTTTTAAATTTTATTGAAGGATTTGAGAGTTGATGTTTTAAGTAATCACTCAATAAACCATCTTTAAACTCGTAAATCTTTTGTCCAACAGCACGTACAACACGCGTCATAAAGACCCATACTTGGAAACTACACGCAATATGATTTCTCTGGGCACGCACCTTACGACATTGGCATTTACCAATACCGGTTACTTGTTTCATCTCACGATGAAGGAGTTCAATCTTCCAACGGAGACGACACTTTTGGTGAGTCATATCCACATTTGATTGTGTCAAATCGTTTGTCACTATATATTCCGTGCGTCCGGTATCAGACACAAACCGGAATAACTTTACGACAGAACCTTTCGGAAAGTTTTTGAGATGTACGCGTTTACCGCTTTTCTTTTCTGCTTGAGACCAAGATAGATCTTTGACTGCCTTGTGAGGTTCTACACCTTTGGTATCATTCACAAGACGGTTTCGTTTCAACGGAACATAATAGATCTTAGAAAGTCTATCAATCGCTTTCATCACTTTCATGGACGCATACCAAGAGTCCATCAAGACTGTCCGGAATGGGAGTTGTTTCTTAGAATAAGCATCGTGCAACATATCCAATAAATGATCGATTTTGGTTTTACCGTCATGATCTCTGTCAAAAATACGGTAATCAATGACCCAATATTCCTGTGTCTTAGGGTTGACATAGAGACAGGTGACAATACCGATACCTTGAATCACCTTTCTGTCACTACCACTCCATTGAGAGCGTACTATTTCAATCCGTTTAGAATGTATTTTTGACAGCACAACATCATCAAAAATCAGGTATCCTTCTTCATCAAAGTCGATGTCGTCTTTGACGGATGCCCAGAGTTCACTTGTAGGAATGTTTTCGTCTCTCAGAAAGCGATTGAGTTGATCGTGGCTCCAACGGTCTGTATGTTTAGCAAAATAAGTTTGTGTAAAATTAGTAAAACTTGAAAACAAATATTGACAATAATCGGAAAATAAGTCTTGCTTCTTTTTAGAATGTGTAAATGTGTTCATAATCAATAAGAATAACACATTTTGTAATTTTGCGTAAGTCCTGTGTAATTAATTAAACACTTTGCCAGGATTCATCAGATTATATGGATCTAATGCTTGTTTAATTGTCCGCATGAGACCTACTCCTTCTTCATGCTCCTTCAGTAATGCCTCGCGTTTCCCTATTCCAATACCATGTTCACCTGTACATGTTCCTTCCATCATTAAGGCAATTTCTACAATTTGCAAACTCAGTCTTCGTGCTTCTGCCAATTCATCCTCATTTCCTGATTCAAGTGGAAAAACAACATGGAAATTACCATCTCCAACATGTCCCAATATGGTGTATAAAAGGTTCGATCTACTCAACACTGTTCTTGTTTGTGATATACATGCTGCCAAATTGGAGATAGGTACACATACATCAGTTACATATCCTACTGATCCAGGACGTAAATTCAGTGATGCATAATAACAATCATATCGCGCCTGCCATAGTCGTTTTCGATCCTTTTCCTCAGATGTCCACTGAAAATTCTTACCACCATGAGAAGTTGCAATCCGTCCTAACGATTCTGAATTTTCCTCAACATGGTTAATAGTTCCGTGAAACTCAAAAAAGAGTGTAGGGGTTATTTCATAATCAGATCCAGAATACTTATTAACTGCTACCATCTGATTTTCATCTAATAACTCAATCCGTGCGATATTAATACCTGTATTATTAACCTCTATAACTGTATTTACAGCATCCTCAATAGACGAAAATGCACAAACCGCTGCAGCAACAGATTCTGGTTGACGAACTAATTTCACAATAATCTCAGTAATTATACCTAATGTTCCTTCTGAACCGATAAACAATCGAGTAAGGTCATAACCGGCAGATGACTTCTTTGCTCTTCCTCCAGTTTTAACAATCGACCCGTCAGACGTTATTACAGTCAAACCGAGTATATTTTCCACCATCGTACCGTATAAAACAGCACTCGTTCCTGACGCACGGGTTGCAGCCATACCCCCAATTGATGCATCAGCACCAGGATCAACCGGAAAATGAAGTTGACTACCAATTTCTGAAAGATGATTATTTAACTGTAGTCGAGTCACACCTGACTGTACAGTCGCATCTTTATCATCCTGTTCCACACGGAGAATCCTATTCATCCTCATTGTAGATATACATAGACTGTTATCATTGGACGTAACTGCCCCTTCTACTCCTGTACCGGCACCAAATGGAATAATGGGTATTTTATATTCTGAACAGACCTTTACAACTTCCGATACCTCGCTGTTTGTCTGAGGAAAAGCAACTGCAAATGGTGGTTCCCCTTCGTGGTATGATGCATCCTTAGCATGAGATGTACGAACGAAAGTATCGGTAATATAACGGTCACCAAGGAAAGATTGGAACTTTCTATGTATATATTCTGTATCATTTGAATTCATACAAATGATATTTTAACATGATAATTCTGTTGACACAAGCAATAAAGAAAACAAAAATAAGAAAACCTTCTGTATGGGATTTCCACACCCGTTATCCTCATCTGTAGTAGGGGTTTCGAATCCCTGATCTTCTCTTCTATAGGAGGGGATTCCAATCCTCGATTCTTTGGGTTGGGAACATCTCCATAATCTTAATCAATCCATCAGATACTCCGTAATAAGTTGATTTTTCTGACGGATTCTTATACAATGTAGATAAGTGAGAATATCAGAAAATAACTCGTTTTTTGTGTTCAATTAGGGGGTTACAGCCCCCTATTTTCTTATCTCTTATACCATATAAACCCAATCAATACGAGGGATTATCGCACTTTTTAAATATTTTACCAAGTCTAAAACGACTAATTCCGTAATTGATTATACATGTCCTGTTAACTTTGCATCACTTATTTCGAACATTTCATAAGTATAGTGGTCAAATACTAATGAAAAAGAGAATAATTTAGAATATAAGATTAGAAATGGAGAATTGAAATGAGAAATAGACCACAACCCGGTCCAAGAGGTGCTTTCCAAGGGCCACGGAGAAGTCGTCCGGCACAAGGTAGAGGTCCCGGACAGAATAGGAGACCTCGTCACCGTTTGCAACAGACTGAGGGTGGAAGACAGGGACCACAATCACAAGTAAGAAGTCCACGACGACACCGACCATTCGTATCACGTGAAAATTGGGAACATCGTCCACCGAGAGGTAGGAGAAATCGCCGCCGTTCAGCACAAGGAAACTTCAGACCACATCATCCAATGCAAGATTTTTTCTGGCATCACAATCGGAGGCGGCACGTTTTTGACAAGAGGTTCGCGTTTCGTGAGGGAAAAACGAAAAGAGGAAAAAACAATTGGCATCCACCCATTGAGTTTTCTGTTTCTGAAGATAGGTATGAAGTGATAGTTGAACTTCCTGGCATTTCACAAAACGATGTTAGTATTACTGTAACTGACGATTTATTGAAGGTAAAAGGGAAGAAGGAGCGGAAGCAGGCAGATGAAACACAACACCCACGCCGGTCGGAATTACGATATGGGAGTTTTAAACGGGTACTCCCACTTCCACCAAATGCGAAAACTGATGATATAAAAGCCGAATTCGAGAATGGTGTTTTGACTATTGAGATTCCGAAAACTGAAGAGGCTAAACCAACGGAAATTCCGATCAACGTTGAGGCTTAATCCACCGTATTGTATTGCAAGGACTCTGTGCCTTGCAATAGTAAAAAAGTAAGGTTGATGCTTAAAAGGCATCAACCAGTTTTATTTTAAATTAATGTCAATTTGATAAATCCCGTAGGGAATCACCACCGAAGCCTCTATAGCATTATCTATATTCAATCTAATACCATTTCTAAATAATGATCGCCCATTATTAACTTAAAGAAACCCCCTAAATCCCCCTTATCAGGGGGACTACTAAGAGTATTCATAATGTGAACTATTTAAATAGAAATGGTATAACTACCCAACTCACATTAAATTATCAACTATTCAGTTTCAGTTCCTTTATCTTTCAAAACACCGATATAGAGAAGTGCTGCGAGCACTGCTCCTATAAAAGGACCGACAAAATAAAGCCAGATGTTACCCCACTGAGCATGTTCAGCACCGGCTGCGATAGCAGGTCCCAGCGTCCGGGCAGGATTCAGTGAAGCACGCGTCAACGGTCCACCCATCAGGATGCAAGCAACTAAAGTTAACCCTATGGCGAGTCCAGCAAAGTTTCCAACTTTACCACTTACTGCAGTATTGAAAATCGTATTGACGAGGAAGAAGGTCAGCACGATTTCAACAAAGAGTCCTTGGGTTACGGATACATTCTCCGCCAAAATAGTGACTCCTAAATCACCGTCCACCGGTAACATTCCTTTAAGTACGAACGCCCCTAAAATTCCACCAGCAAACTGAACAATCCAATATCCTATGGCTGCACCAAATCGAATTTCACCTGCTACCAAAAATCCAAGCGTCACAGCAGGGTTAATATGTGTACCTGAGATATGTCCGTAGGCATACACATACCCTATAATCACGAACCCGTGTGCAAGTGCAACCTCTAATAATCCTCCTTTATCAATTGCTAACGCGCCTGCACCGATAAAGATTAGCGCGAAGGTGCCGACAAATTCTGCAACGAAATTCTGCATTTTCATAAGATTCTATCACTTTATTATGCTTCATTTCTTTCTTCAATAGTTCATTCATCTTCTTGAATTTCAAACACAACACCATCCCTCTTCTTTTCGTAAAAGATCATTTTAATATCAATCGATTCAGATAGAAACGGCATTACTTCATACGTATTTGGTTTAATGGAATATGCATCTTCACCTACGAAACCATCAATCCCTTGGGATTCTTCAGAAGGTTCTGCTAGACGGTAATCACAACCTTTGATTTCTGATAACTTTCGCAGAATTGCTTCCTGAAATCTAAGTCCTGTGTATGTTTTAACAAGTATCAAATCTTCAACCCACGTCCTAACCATCTCACGGTCAATTTTGATGAATGCTTCTTTAAGGTTTCTACCATCTGTATTATTTTTTCAGTAGCCTCATCAATTGCATTCGGATATCTTTCTTGATACCATTGAACCCATTCGTCAAAAGTTTGTCCTGGAAATTCTTGGATTAAATCAGTCATTTGTCCAACATTTTTTGGGCGCGTGGCTTGTGAATTTTGATTAGTAAGATTCATTATTTGTGTCGTATACTTTGGAAATTCGTATGTTGGTGCTTTAATCACATACTCCTGAATCTCATCATTACTCAGTTTTATTTTCATACGCTGCTCTCTAATAATTTCAACTCATTGCATATCAAATATATTCAGTTGATTTTGCTTTTTAATAGATTGCATCTTTTCATTAGATTTAGTTAGAGCATAGTCATCAAAAACTAATGGACCTGGTTCCGGTGAATATGAAACATCAAAAATATCGCTTTTATTCGTTTGAGCTTCTTTTAGGAAATTCACAATTATATGTTGTTCTTGACTTGTCACCACTGGACATCTGTAATATTTATTCTTATATTTCAAGGGTTTTGAACTTTGGAGACGTTCATTGACAAACTCAAAATGTCTTATTATTCTGTCATGTATATAATCATTTGAAAATTGAATAATTTCACAAGCAATTGGATCTATTGACTGTCGAAAACTCTCATCAATTTCAACACCGATACTATTTCGTCCTGATGCCATCGCCGCAGCAGTTGTTGTACCAGTCCCTAAAAATGGGTCTAATATTACATCATTCTTTGCTGAATACATGTTTATAAGTCTATAAGCCAATTCAAAAGGATATGCCCCACTTCTATCCCTTGATGTTTTATTAAGTTTCTGCGTAGTTCCCTTAAGATCAAACCAAATATCTGAATACCAGACGTTCCTTTCTTCCCAAAACAACGCACTTTCACGTCTGTTTTGTTTTTCTTTTTCTGAATTAAATATCCTTTTAGGACCTTTTCTTACAATCAGAATATATTCATGTTCTAACGTAACATAAGCACCCGCGGGGAGCATCCCCGAACCCATGAACTTGTTTGGTGTGTTTGCCTGTTTTCGCCAAAGGATATCAGGTAGAGCTAAAAACCCTATCTTTAATAGATAAGTCAAGATTCTTGCGTGATTCGGATACAAACAAAAATTACCTTCTACCGTCCTCGTTGCATCCCCTATGTTAATACATGCAAATCTGCCGTTTTTTAAAACTCTAAAGACTTCATCCCAGACAGAATCGAGAATTTCATGCATCAACGCATAAGCCTGATTTCCACTGCCACTTGTTAACGCATCCTGAATGTCTGGATTCTGATTGCCAAACATTTCATCCCACATCGCTATCATAGGATAAGGTGGCGAGGTGACCACAAGATCAACACTTTCTGATGGAATTTCCTTCAACTCACGTGAATCTTGAAAAAGGATCTTATGTGTAGTTCTCATAGATATTTTTACCTACAAGTTGTCCTTGATTTGTTTAGTAAGGATAGCATGGGAATGGGGGTGTGTCAAGTGGCGGGAATTGCCAACCCAACATGTAACGCTGGACATATATGTCAATAAGTGTTAATATTTTTTGTTTTGAGATGGTTGTCCTTTCACGGAAACCTTCACGGAGCAATTTTGCGAATCCTTATTCTATAAGGGTTTATAATTTTAAATGCATCAATTCTCCGCGAATCACATTTGTTAACTATTATACAACTTAAGTGTGGATTAAGGTATGCTTTTTTGACGTATATAAGATTCCGTAATTAGGATCGTTTTTAAAGATAGTCATTAGTTCTTATTTATGAGTTTACAGTTTTTAGTTTGTGTACTAACCTATAATCTTTTATGCTTTTTGTGATATATGTATGTTAGATGTTATTTTATGGGTGTTTTCTTCATATTTTTTAGATTTTGTTTCTAATAATGGGTAATTAAACTGGATTAGGGTAGTGATGAATTTACTGTCAGTCGGTAGATTCTGATTAGATTTATTTGGAATTGAGATTTTAGTGGAATTATTGACTGACAAAAAGATGTTTGTGATTGGGCAGAATTGAAGAGTCTACCAACATCACTTGAAAGTGATAAGGATGGAATGCCTAATGAATGGGAAAAGAGATATGAGCTTAATTATTTGGATGCTTCCAATTCCTTAGAGGATAATGACAAAGACAGATACACGAATATTGAGGAATATCAGAATGGAACAAATCCCTTGGAGTTTATTGACTATACCAAAGCAGAGAACAATGTAAATACGCTTAATTAAGTATCCGAATCCCACTAATATAGGTTGTTTAGTTAAAAACTCCCATTTTAACAACGTCATTGCGGTTGTTCCAGACGAGGAAACCGATTGTTGTGCCGATGCCAGCACCTATTAACACGTCTGATGTATAATGTCTTCCAAGATAGATGCGTGAGAATCCTACCAGTCCAGCACCAATATATAAGGGTATACGCCACTTCGGATATCGACACCCAAGAATCGGTTGCTGTACTAAATGCTAACGCTGCATGTCCTGATGGCATTGCTGGACTCCCCAAAGTAGTATCAAGTGGACGTTTTCTACCAATCAGGTGTTTCATTCCGTATGTTACAACACATGCCCCTAAGTATGCCGAAGTGACAAGTCGTCCAGTATTTCGATGGTCTTCATTACCGTACGCCATAAGCAAAATAGAGCACCCCATGACTGCACGGTAGTGTCCAAATTCTGTGGTTATTTCCATTCCAGTCCACAATGGTTCACTATGGGGTGGTGCATCGTAAATTCGATTAAAAAGATCTTGATCCCACCGTTGTAGGATATTATCTGAGTATACAACTGGGTTTGAAATGAATAAACAAATAAATATCAGGGAAGTAATAGAGGGATATTTATGGAGATGTATTAATTTATAATAAGGACTGTCTATATTTATTGCTACCACGGTGCTTGCCTTTCAGGTAATGGATCAACTGTCCATGCCATCCGATCGATTAATCTATCCTGCATAGTTAGTTTTACATCCTTGTAATCCGAATTGTTCCATAGATTGTGTGTTTCATTCGGATCGGTTTCCAGATCATATAATTCTCCACTATCAGTACCATGTGCAGCAACTATCTTATAGCGATAGTTTCTTACCATCGTAGCATTTGCAGTGGGTTCACGATGCCAACCCATAGCGTTATAGTATTCGCAATAGACATCCTCCCTATGTGAATCCAAGCATTTTGCCCCTGATAGCATGGGCAATATACTTTGACCCTGCATACCAGGAAATGGTTCCAATTGGCTGCTTCCATTAGTGTGGGGGCTAAATCCACTAATTCCACAAGGGCATCTGAACCTTCACCATTATTCAACATATTCGGTCCTGAAATGATGAGTGGCACCCGAACAGCAGGTTCATAGAAATATGGTCCTTTTAGGTATATACCGTGATCCCCAAGCATTTCTCCATGATCAGATGTAAAGATAATAATTGTGTTTTCTCTCTGTTCAATTTCATCCAAGAAGTGAATTAGACGTCCGACTTGTGTATCTATTACATCAATCATTGCCCAATATGCTGCCGTAATCCAACGGTGCTCGTCATCACTCATTTCTTGGAATGGATAACCCGATTTGCCACCATAAGCTCCACCATGATCAATCTGTTGCCAAATTGGTTTGTTGTTTAGTTCTCCGTCAACATAGTTTGGTAATGGTATATCGTTTAGAATTCCACGATAACGCTCCAGTGCTGCTATTGGTGGATCGAATGCATGGTGAGGATCAAACATATTTACAGAGAAAAGCCATGGTTGCTTAAATCTTGAGGCAGTTCCGATGAAGGACATTGCACATTCAACACTCCATGTCGTTTGACTGTGTTCCTCTGATGGAATCACACGAACATATTTTGAATCTGGGAACGGTGTGCTATTTCTACGTAATCCTTTATCTGATAGCCACTGAATATAATCGTGTGTGGACCATGCATCTGCAGGATCGTGTGACCAGAAGAATTGATCATAGCCATCATCAATACGTTGTTCTGTTCCCTTACAAACTTGAGGATTACATGGAGCAAGGTGAAGTTTACCTGCTAAACCACAGACATATCCAGCATCTTGTAATAGTTTTGTTACCAGAACTTCATCTGGTGGTATTGCTTGTCCATTCTGTCTACATCGTGTAGTACGTGGGTATCGACCTGTGAGGAAACTTGCTCTACTCGGTGTGCAAACAGGACTTTGAGAGTAGGCATAATTGAAAACTATACCCTCTTGTGCGAGTTTATCTATATTGGGTGTTTGGACAAATGGATTACTGTAACAACCTAATGTATCATATCGTTGTTGGTCGGTACATATCCAGAGAATATTCGGAGGTTTTTTTGACATTTCTATGTTCTCATAGGGTGATTTATGTGTATTATAGACATAACGGTTTCTGAAGTCAACTGAGTAAGACTGATTCATGTCATTCTATACTAACGTGAGTTTGATAAACCATATTTTTATGTTCAGTGCGGTTAGGAAACCGCACCTACCGGGCATATAAGAGTAATATTTTTTAAAAAATGAAGCTTATTTGCCTATTATCAAACTCACGTTATACTATATTGTTCCATGCCTTAACCTTTTGTAGAATACTTGACACAGGCAGTTTGTTCATTACAATACTTAGTATGTAAAATAGAGGATTATATTGTAATTTTATATATAAGGTTCAGGGAATTATATGACATTTAGACATAATTGGTGTTTTATCTTGATCGTATTGAAAGTTTTAATTGGTGTCGGATGTGAGAGGATACCGATAGAGGTTATTACCACTACACCCGTCAATAAAGTAGCCTTTGCTCATATCACTGCATTAGACGGTAGTAATCTGAAAGGGACTACTAATATTATGGAGATAGATGATGTGGTGCATGTTACAATTGAAATTCATAATGCTACACCCGGATTGCATGCAGCACATCTCCATATAGGGAAAGATTGTAGTGATGTTGGACCGCATTGGCATCCTTTGGAAATCTCCGCTGGAACTGCTGGTATATCTGTTGCGGAGGCTTCTCCTGACACACCACCAATTGGGGTTGGAGAAATAGGTAACATCAAAGTAAGTGAAAATGGTAGTGGTATATTAGAATTTACAACACCTTTTTGGTCAATCGGTGGTGATCCCAATACGGATATTCTGAATAAATTGATACTGATACATGAAACAGGAGACACATTTCAGACCAATCCTCATGTTGATAACACGGGTATGCATACCCATATACAAGGGCAAAGGGTTGATGTAATTCCACAAGACACACATGTCTGCACTCTGGCTGTGCTTGCTCAACATATAGACTTGGAATCAGATAATCACCATCTCCCCGGACAAGAACTCAGTCCTCATAGTCATAACTTGTTAGAGTTGTTGCTGAATTGTTTTTTAAGACCGGAACAATTAGTTGACCCAAAAATACTAATTTCAATTCCATTTGAAGGGACACCGACATATCAAACATTTTTGAAAATCCAACCGAGGACATTAGAAGCATACTATGATTTCTTTAGGGATCAAGGTTTACCCGTAGATTCCGATTTCTTTACGAATCAATATAAGCAGATATTTCCATCAGGATTACCAAAAGATTTTGAACAGGAGATGAAAAATCGGTTGACACATTTCTATATTACATCTGGTGTAGATATAGAAAACTCTAATGACACTATAGGCTATAATCTTTTACTAACAAATTTTCTGGATGAACGTACGACTGCATGGGTGTTGGGTTATTTCCAAGGAGATGATTTGGCGTTTAAAGACTGGATAATATCAACTATAAAGGCGTTAGGAGTAAGACCTGGGGCAGGAGCTCGTATTGGTTGTGGGGTAATTGGGTTGGTGGAATAGTCATTAAAGTTCATATCAGTGTTGGTGTATTTGTTGTTCTATACACAGCAATAAACCTTGAATTCAACAGGAATTTACGATATGATATCACCTGAAATGAACAAATCAATAATCCATCAATCATATACATCTACAGCTACTATTACCCTTCTGTTATTTGTATTTTTAGGGAATGTAAACCCACAAACTTTAATTGACTCTATCATTGCGGTTATTGATACACAGCCAATTACGCAGAGTGATCTTGTGAATGAATTTCGTATTGAAGGGATAATCAACAAAACTGTCCCCAATAAGGCGACTGAAGTGGAGAAACGAAAATATCTGAATCGAATTATTAATCGTAAATTAGTCTTACAGGAAGCAAAACACATTGGTCTCACGACAATTGATCGTAAGAAACAGGTGGATGAAAAATTAGCTGCGTTCGGAGTGACATATACGTCTAAAGATGTATTTAGTACTATTCTAAGTAACCAAGAAATAGAAATGGAAGTAATTAAGCAGTGGATAAGTGATAGTATTGTTTTCGATGAGTATTATAAACTTGAATTTATTAACTCTGTTGATAAAAAAGAGATTGATGACTTAGCACCACAATACTTTGAACAAAATAGGGCAGATTTTTTTGTGCCTGAAATGGTTACGGTTAATTCCTTAAGAATTACTGTTCCAGAAGAAGATGATAATTCGACAGCGAAGGATCTTGCTGAAGAAATTATGGTTCGGTTAAAACAAGGTGCAACATTTAATAATATTCAGAAGGACTATCAAGCAAACCCAACCATTAGTGTAGGTGTGGAAACAATTCCATCAAATACCTCATTAGGAGCACTTGTCTCGGAATTGAAACCTTTAGAATATAAAGGTCCACTATCTATACCAAAGGGACATATTATCGTAAAAAAGATTAAGAAGTCTCCTTCAAGGCAGAGACAGTATTCAGAAGTTAAAGGTGAAATTGTAAAATTGATTCGTCAACAGAAGGCGGAAACTGAGTATAAGAAATGGCTTATCAAACAAAAATCGAAAATATCGTGGTATATTTTAGATGAAGCCTTGAATCGAGTTACCGAAATCACGACTCTACCGGTGAAGTAAATATATGAATCTGTGTCTTTTCCGGCATCTCCTATGTCTTCTATTGTTTATAATCCCCTTGCCCTCATCTGCCGAAATCATCCCTTGGGATTTAACTACCTTTCCTGAACAGGTTCATAATCAACTTGAGAATGGTCAAAATACATTTCAAGAAGAGAAATGGAATGAATCCCTTCAAATATATCAGTCGATTGTAAAACAGCATCCTGAATTACCTATAGCACATATTGGAATAGGTGATGCATCAGGAAAACTTAGGAATTATGTTGACGCAATTACTTCATTTCTACGTGCCTTAGATCTGATTTCACAATTTCCACAAACTGAACGTATTTTGATTGAACCTACCGTACAAGCCAAACTTGCGACTGCATATCATCGGAATAAGCAATTGGATAAAGCAGATGAATTTTTTCAGAAAGCTGTTAAGGGAGCAGGTGAAAATGCTCCTGTGATTTGGTATATTGCTTTAGGACAAATAGAGACAGAACGTGGAAACTTGGAACAAGCACGCCGCTACTATATCATAGGAGTTCAATTAGATCCTGCATCAACAGCAGCCTATAATAATCTTGGATATATCCTGTTAAAGCTGAACCGTTATGATGAAGCCGATGCAGTATTCAGGGAAGCACATACGTTAGATGTAACACTGACAAGTGCTATCTATGGCAGAGGTGAGGCGGCGCGGGAACGAGATATGTATGAGGTTGCACAACATTTTTATGAAAAGGCAATTGATACGAATCCAAATGAACCGTTATTTTACAAATCTCTTGCGGACCTATTCGATGAACTCGGTGAAGTTAAGCGAGCAAACACAGCACGTTCTCGGTACAAAAGAACATTGGCAGAGATATACTGGAAACAGGCGCGAGTTTTTATAGAAAAACAACAGGGACCCCCTGCATTAGAACTATTGCAGAAGGCATTGGAAACCGATGAGACATACATACCTGCTTTGAAAGATTATGCTTTTGTTCAGATGCAACTAAACAATCTGGAATCTGCCAAGAGGACTTACGAACGTGTGCTTGGCTATGAAACTAATTCACGACAGGCATTGTTACATTTAGGGATAATTGAAGCAAAGTTGGGTAATCATAATAATGCCGAAAGACATTTCTTAACTATGATTCAGAATGATCCTGATTTTTTGGATACCTATTCTCAATTAGCGAATCTACGGAGGTCATTTGGGGATTTAGGGGGAGTAATTGATGCGTATACAATGGGGATTCGCCAAGAGGTAACATGGGCACCAGGTTATTTTTGGCGAGGACAGGTACAACAACAACTGGGAGAATCAGCAAAAGCGGAAACTGATTTTCGGCAAGCGATTAAACTTGCTCCCGATGTGTCTTTTCCAAAGAATGCTTTAGCATCCCTTCTTGCTGGAGAAAGCAGATTGTTGGAAGAGGCACTTGTTCTTGCGAATGATGCTGTTAAAATTGATAACCGGCCCACCCATTTGGCAACGCTTGCCCTTGTTTATTATCGACTCAATAGGATTTCTGATGCGCGAAGGGTAATTACTGATGCCAAATCACAAGATTCTAAGAATGCTTATATTCAGGAGATCTATTTAGAAATCCTTAAACCGGATTAGAAATAGTTGCTTTATTGAGAATAGGAATCTTTAAATTGGTTAAATGAAGACGGAATTATATTTTTTGAATTATAAATTGAAGTATGCTATAATCTGTTAAAATGAAGTTGTGTATTACATTAACTGTGTATAGAGCAGCTCATGAACTGCTTTATTCTATTAGAGTTTTGATTAACTGTTGGTTAGTAACTCTAAAATTTATTTTTCTATAGAAAAGAAAAGGAACATTAAAAATGCTAAGATATCAAGTGCTCTTGATTACAGTTTTAATTTGTTCGGTAGCCTTCATGGCTTGTGAGCGTACTCAAGACATGTTAGATGAGGTTATGATGGATCCAGAGATAATGGACCCTGAAGAAGATATGGATATGATGGCGCATAAGTCATGGATGAGTGTTGACCTTGAAGCACCCATGATGACTGTTGCGGAAGCTGCAGCAGCAATGAATCCGGCAGGAACCGGTGCGGCACATACACCTGGTCCTCGGACTGTCTATTTCAACGAAGCCGCGGCAGCAGCAAACATGTCTGAAGGCGATAAGATGTATCCTGTGGGATCTATGATTGTCAAGGAAGTTTTTGGTGTAGATGAAATGGCAGATCAAATCGTACATGTCGCAACAATGACAAAAACCGATGATCCGATGTATGTTAATCTTGGTGGATGGATGTATGGAGTTGATGGCAACAACATCCCTATCAATGAAGAAGGAACTAATAATTGTGACCAGTGTCATTCAAAGGCTGGAGAAGGTAATGATTATGTCTTTGTATCATTGATGAAGGATGATCCAAAGATGGATGATCCAAAGATGGATGATCCAAAGATGGATGATCCAAAGATGGATGATCCAAAGATGGATGATCCAAAGATGGATGATTCAGAAATGGATGACCCAGACAAGGATGATTCAGAGATGGATGACCCAGACAAGGATGATTCAGAGATGGATGATCCAAAGATGGATGATAGTGAAAACGGTAACGGCAACGGAAATGGTAACGGTAATGGAAATGGTAATGGCAACGGCAATGGTAATGGCAACGGAAATGGTAACGGAAATGGAAATGGTAATGGCAACGGAAACGGTAACGGTGCCTAATACTTCTATATAAATTATCAAAACGGATTGGCAATTAGATTTAGTTAATGCCAATCCGTTTTTCTTTTAATCTGTAAATTTTACACGCGATTGTAATCGTACTGTGGTAGAGAGGAAATGTATACACTTATCTGAATCTAGAAACAGAGCTTATGGAATTGGTTAGAATGTAAACTTATTAGATTGAAATTCCGGTTCGGTTAGAAACCGAACCTACCGAGTGAAGTGTAATTATAAGTGTATCGGTGTATGGAAATGACCTTGGTTAGAACCGAACCTACTAATACCATTTCTATAAATGATTCTCCCATGATTAGGTGATATTTTTGCTTGAAACACTACACAAACTGGAAGTTTGTGTTACATTTAGACGTTCCCCGTTATAAAATACCCGAAGATTAACCGTGGTACAAAGAAGGATTGGTGGAATAGTGGTTGTTGGGACTACAATGCGATTTTGTTAAAATAATAAAGCCGTGTAATATTTACACGGCTTTATAGTTATATGTATGGTTTCTTATCAGTCTATTTATCGCCCCAAGCCGGACCACGTTTAATCCATAAATGTTGTCCAACACTCAGCCTTGTCCTATCAAAGATATAGTCGTCTTGGTTTCCAGCAACTAACCGCGTCCACTTCTCTGGATCATCAAAAATCTCAGGACGTGATGCAATCAGTCTAAGAGCAGCCTCACCATTTTCATCTTGAATATCTTCCTCTTTAACATGATAACTCCTTACGAGTTCGGGGCTGGTAGTACTAAAACTGAAACTGTGTGAATCTACAAGTGCGTTCCCTGCCATATCGGTAGCATCGGAAATAGTTACGTTATACATACGACCACATCGCATTGGCATATCTGCGGTAAAAGTTACAGAATCTCCACTCCCACTTACTGTTCCACTAAGCATCTCTTCAGCAGGTTCACTTAAGGATTCTTCGGTTTTTGCGACTGCAACCTGAATGGTAACACTATTTGCATCGACAGGTTCACTAAATGTGACAGTGAGACTATCTCTAATGTTTAGAGAGTCTTCATATTCAGATAAAACCGTACCATCTGTCGGATCAGTGCTTGTTACCATTGGTGGTGTTGCATCAGTATATGTGAACTTTTGACTAAGTGTAACAGGTGCATCTGGTTTTCCATTATTTGTAATAACAACATTTACGGATTCTCCGGCAGTTCCTTCAGGGGTTACGACAGTAACTAAGGTTGCACTTGAAGTAGTAGCACTTAGACCTTTTATATTTCCAAAGGTAACAGTTACACCGTTTTTCGTATCGAAATTTTCACCAGTAATCTTGACAGGGGTTCCACCAGATTCAGATCCTTCAGTCGGTGTCATCCCAGTTGGTGCTGGTTCTGGATTACACCCTCCGCAGCCAAGCATCCATACACAGACAATTCCCAGGATAGCATAAACGGTTATATTTCTGTGTTTTTTCATTAATCGCTTCTCCTTATCATCAGGAACAAGTCTGTTCCATATTACAATAAATCAATTCTTCCAACCTTAGGACATCACGAATCAAGTTGTAGTAAGGGCATGTAAGCAACGTCCAAAATCCCAATTTTTTAAAATTATACATGCAAACTGATGGCATTGTCAACTTTTTTATTCCTCTCCACGCCATGTTGTCCTCTTTAACGGATCATGTACATTCACATCCAACTCAGGACCGAAATTCTCTATTCCTAATCGAACTGTATCACCATCACCGACATCGGTAAGTGCTTCATGATGTGTTCCTGTTGAAACGACATCTCCCGGTTCTAATGCGATTACGTTTGTTATTTCAACCAATAATTCGGGGATGAATCGAGCCATTGAGTTGGTGGAGAAATCGTGTTGCAAACGATCGTTAATCCAGAGTTTTACGTCAAGTTTATTTGGATCGGACACTTCATCAGATGTGACGAGTGCGGGTCCCATAGGTGCAAAGGTGTGCCAACTTTTACCTAAGAAGAAACCACCATGTAAACCGCGAGCAGATACATCAATAAATTGTGTGTATCCAAATACATGATCCAGTGCATTTTCTTCAGTGAGATGTTTTGCTTGTCTACCAATCACAAGTGCTAACTCAGGTTCAAAATGGAATACACCGACATCCGCTGTTGGGAGTTCAACAGTATCTTGAGTTGCGATTATGCTGTTTGGAGATTTGAGAAATGCATTAAATTCCAGTCTTGTTGGACTATCAGGTTCAATGTAATTCCCAGCCATACAAACCAGTTGACCGGGTCTTGGAAGTGGTGGTCTAAGCGTAACTGTATCCAACTGAACACCAGTGTTATTTTCAACTGTATCATCAATAAGTGGTTTCAAGTCATTGAATTTCTCAATTACCATCTGAATAAGTTCTTGTGGTGTATGGTATGAAATATCACTGACTGCTTCAGAAATGTCAACAATGGTATCTCCAGTAATAACACCAAGATTATAGTCATCAAAAAAAGCAAGTTTCATTCAGTTTTGTGCTCCTGTATTAAGACGTTTTATAAGTGGATGGTTTCGTTTTTCCAAAGGAAGTTGTACTTTCTTATGAGTAAAATGTGAAGTATATGTTGCACTAACACACTCAAGGGAGGTAAGTGCCTTTTGTCCACCGAGTTCGGGTTGAGTTCCATTCAGGATAGCGTCTCGTATGTTTTTAGCACTCCAGATTGTGTGGCGAGACATCCACGCTTTTCCAGAGATTATAAATTCGGAAGTATCAAGTTCTATCAGTTCCCAGTCAGGAGTATGTTTGGCAAAGGAGACATCAAAAGGACAGTACCACAATTCATCAATCCCAGTTTCGGGGTTCGGTTTTATCATTAATTGTCCGTTGGAACCGAGTAGATGTGGTCCCATCATCCACCCGTGACGTTGTTCTCTTTGATAGAGTTCCATAATACCGTATGCTCCGCTTAATCCTCCAATATGTATCAGCATGGTATCACCAGCAACCATACCATTATCCCGTCGGTCTGTAGTGCATAATTGACTACTGTGCATAATATCTGATTCTGTAACGTCCTGTCCATTATAAGTGATATGTGCTTGAATCCAAGAGATACCATTCATGAAGAAATCCATCTCGTCAAAGTAATGGACTCCCATCTCCATTAACTCAAAACCTGCTTCTCTACCTTTACCGACTTCTCGTATGGAGCGTAACTCTCCAATTTTACCTGATTCAACGAGATTTTTCGCGTGTCGAAACAATGGTGTAAATCGGAATTGGTGACTCACCGCTAAATGGACTTGCGCGTTATTACATGCTTTGAGCATTTGATCTGCAGTTGCTAAATCAACAGACAACGGCTTTTCGCATAAGACATGAACACCGTTTTCTGCTGCAGCTATTGTGATTGGGGCATGTAATGGTGCATGTGTGCAGACGCTAACGATATCAAGGTCTTCTTGTGAAAACATCTTGGTGTAGTCTGTATACCGGTTTTGAACATTAAATTCATCAGCACGGTTCTTCAGTGCATTCGTGTTAATGTCGCATACTGCAATGAGTTGAATGTTGTCTAAACCGTCGTATGCTGCTGCGTGGCTTCGACTGATTCCACCGCATCCAACGATTCCTGCACGTAGGGTCATATTGATTTTAGAATTTAATTATGGATTATACGAGAAAACTTTCAATCCAAGGTTTGGCATAAATTCAGTGCGGTTAGAAACCGCACCTACCGGACTGGGATACAACATTTTTTCTCCTAAATTGACGCCTATGGTTAATGTCCAAGGTTATGTAACACCTGTTCCCTTTAGTGATATAACCTGTTAAGAAGATAAGATTAATTGACAAGAAATGTAATACTATAGTATTAACTATGAGGTATCTCTCATCATAGATTGTAGTGCTTCCCACTGTGTTTTATCTACAAGGACACCCTTTTCAGTACTTTCTTTTCGTATTCGTAACATTCCTTCCCCAGGATGTCGTACTTCTTCAGATTCATCTAAAGGTGTAGCCGTATGGAAGTCATTTATTATTGCATCCACAGTGTCGTTTAACATAGATTGTCCTGCAATTCCAGTTGCATCTATTGCTATATAAACTTGGGATACAGCATATTCTGATGATTGTCTTCCTATCTGATGTGTTGCTTGTCCACCAGTAATAACGGCAGCTATCGTATCAAGGACGAGAGCCAGACCGGAACCTTTCCAGTAACCTATTGGTACAGCCCTTTGTGATGTAAGGATTTCTCCAGGGTCAAGAGTGAGATTACCTTGGGTATCATAACCCCCGGGTAATGGTAGTTCCTTTTCTTGTAGTTTGAGTACTTCTAATTTTCCGTTGGAATATTGACTCATTGCCATATCAAGGAGTATGTGCCCTTCATCACGGGGGATTGAAATCGCTAATGGGTTATTGCCGATCTTCTTATCTGCAGATCCCCAAGGAGGCATGAGTTTTGTGGTGTTTGTCCAACACATACCGATATATCCTGCTTCTGCAGCTTGTAATGCATAAGCACCTCCGCGCATCCAGTGGTTTGTATTTGAAAGTCCTACGCATCCGATGGAATTGTCGGCAGCGATTTCCATTGCACGGTGCATACAGATGTGTGCATTTACAAGTCCTACCCCCATCTTACCATCCCACCTTTCAAGTGCTCCAAAACTTTCTATTTTCTCTGGTTGTGCATGGTAATTGATTTGTTTACTCTCCAAACCTGAGACAAATCCGGGGAATCGATTGAGTCCGTGTGAATATACTCCGTCCCTTTGATTCTCTGCGAATAATTTTGCACATAATTTTGCTCTGTCCCCTGTAAAACCGACTGCAGATAATACGCGATAGAATTCATCATATAGTGTTTGAAAAGGCACTCTTGGCATAGATGTATTCCTTTGTTGGTGGATGGTATTATTATGCCTAATGTCTAATAAGAAAGCAAGTGACTTTTGAGGTAGGGTTTGATTAAGGATAGATTGATGTGTGTAATACCAATTCTATTTGATTTGAATACATTATTAGCAGTGGAAATGATATTCTAAGTTCAGTCGTTTCTACAGACATTTCATTCCCTACGATACTCATTAAAGTACGTATGTAGGTGTTTGATAGGTTAAAAGAAATGGTATTGCATGATGTATTATATTACCACATTTCGAGCCACTCGGATAGAGAAGTAAGGGGTTGTGATTGACTCTTTATAACCCACTTAAAGTCTGGATCTTTCCAATAGATTGATCCAGGATGGTCACCGTCACGCAGGTATCGAATATCGATTGCCCAACGAATGATTTCGCTTGTTGTGTGGGGTAGGGATCGATGTAGAGTCAGGTTGTTGAAAACCAATGCATCTCCAATATCCATGGAACATGTGACTATCTGTGATTCTTCTATGAGTTCATCCATCACTTCAAGAAACTTGCCTTCCCGATTTTCTGTGTGGTGGCTAACGACACCTAACGTGTGTGAACCCGCGACTACCTGCAAACATCCATTTGTTTCGTCTACGGGTACCAGCGGAATCCAGGCAGTTGGAATTAATGAGTTTTCACTTATTGTACCAAAATAACCGCTATCTTGATGCCATGGAACTACTGTTAATTGTTGTTTTGGTAATTTTGGACGTGCGTTAAACACGGGATGTCCGATTACATCAGTTCCAGTGAGTTGACCGATGGCATCAATAAGAGGTTTGGCATAGTGTAGGTCGAATATTTCGGATGTTGCAATTTGCCCACGCCATGAACGGCCAAACCGATTGGCATGTTCACCTGCAACATCCAAGAAACGAGTTTCAAAAGGTAAATTTTCCCCTACATCATCAATCGTATTCTGTTCTTTCAATTCATTAATAATCCCGTCTACTACGATTGCGAACCTATCACGAACACCATTTATCATAGATTCCGGCACAACATTTTTTAATAATAGGTATCCGTCGTTCTCCCATTGAACTAACTGATCGGGGGTGAGGGGAGTTGATTGGTTATGATTGTTTTCCATTGTGTGACCTTGTCAACTGGCAAAATGTCTATTTCAGGGATAATTCATCAGATTAGTTAATCTGAATTATGTGGATAAATGATAACTAATTTACCAAAATAATGCAATAGAAAACTGTTTATAGAAGGTATTTTTAGTGGAGGTTTAATCAATTGGTCTATAGGACTGGAATTCCAAATCGTTTACACACGTAATAAACCTGGATATAGAGGTGGTATTATTCAAATCTCCTCTGACATCCGTTCTGCTAATCGAGCCAGAGCAGGGGATCGATCCATTTTTTCAAGTTCTACTTCAATAATGATAAATTGTTCCGTTTCATCCAATGCTGCCTTCATGGCATTATCAAATTCACCTTCGGTTCGAACATGAAAACCATGTCCAGCGGTAAAGAGTGTTGGCAATGAACTATAGTTCCAACATCCTATGTCGTTAAATGTGCCTTCAAGTAAATGCCGTTCTGTACCGTACCCTTGATTATTCAAGATCAACACAATAGGATTCAATCCGTACCGTACCGTAGTAGATAACTCAGTTCCAGTCATTTGAAATGCACCATCTCCCACGATTACAAGGGGTCGTGTATTTTGCACGCTAAGTTGGGCTCCTATGGATGCGGGGACAGCAAAACCCATCGAAGTGTAATAAGCTGGACTGATGAAATTTGTGTGTTGTGGAATACGTAATTCTGCAGCACCAAATAGGCTATCACCCACATCTGCTATCACAGTCATTTCCTCAGTGATAAATGTGTTTAGATGCTGGAAAAACCGTTCGACAGTTATCGGTTTTTTAGGTTTAACATCAAATGGTTTTGACTCAGGTTGAATCCAACCTAAATTAGGTTTCTTCTGTTTTCGTAATTTGTCTGAATTTAACAGATCAATGAAATCCTCAAACATCACATCGTCGTAACTATGGTATTGTACAGAGATTTTTTCTGAAGTTGCATAAATTGACCTTGATCGATCAAGGTTTGCAGTATAAATTCCGAGATTAACATCGGTCATAAATGCCCCAAGGATGATTACACAATCTGATTTCTCAACGAATTCTGTGATCTCACTTCTGCCCATTGCACCTTCATAAATACCTAAGTAGAGTGGATGTGCCTCTGGCATGACCGATTTACCGAGTAATGTTGCAACAACCGCTATCTGTTTTTCTTCTACAATTTTGAGTAATTTGTCTTGATATCCGAACCTATGTAATTCGACACCTGCGAGAATAACAGGATTCTTACTTTGATTTATGAAATTTACAGCATCTTTAACAGCAGCGTTTAGGGATTCCGTGTCGCTCATGTGTCCACCTGTTGATGCCCGTCGATAGAGTGTGCCACGCACATCTACCATATCTCGAGGGAGTTCAATATATCCTGGTCGTTTATAGTGAAATACAGCATCAAGGACATTATCGATTTCATTGAATGCAGTAAAGGGTTCATCAAGAAGTGCTGTTGCGACGGTAATTTCATCATAGATCCGTTGTTGTGTATGAAAATCTTTTACTTTATGGTGTAAGAGAGCATCTTTTCCGCGTTCATTGATTCCTGGAGCACCACTAATGACTATAACTGGTGATTTTTCAGCGTATGCCCCAGCGATAGCATTCACAGTAGATAATCCACCGACACAGTATGTGATGCATACGACCCCCATACCTTTTGTGCGTGCATAGGCATCTGCGGCATATCCGGCTGCATCCTCTCGTGTCATACCGATGTGTTGAATTGAACTTTCTTCAATTAGTTTATAGAAGCGAAGTACATAATCACCAGGGATACCGAAGATATGTCCAATATTGTAACTTTCCAGTTTATTGAGTAGGTATTCACCTATAGTTGGGGGTCTGTTACGCATGGTTTGCTCAGTATGAATAATTGTACTTAATATTCTTTAGTAGCGATTAATGCTGTATCAGGAATTTTCTGGATATTTACATTATACTTAGGTGGTCTCGGCTTGCCATTAGAGTTTCTGCCTTGATGATATAAACTGCTACACTGATTCAAAGTCTCAAGATCTAAACAAATAAAATGGATTTCTGATAAGACAAACTCAGTCTTTCGACGTCTTGACATTGCCCCTCTATTGATTCTATTTGTTTCATATTTACTAATTCCTTCTTTGAGTTCATCATGCCATCTTTTAAATGTCCTTTCTTCATCGTTATATTCTACTTCACCAATTGCAAGGATTATCCCATAATAACCATATTCCTCAAGTGCATTTTTTATTGCTTCCACATCATTTGTAACCACATCGTGTCTTGTAGTATTAGCTGCATGTGCTTTAAAATCCCAACAGACCTGATTAAATGCGTCAAATTCCGTGTTTGCATATTTCTTTCCAGGTATTTCTAATAAATGTCCAAAATGTTTTTCACACAGATATTCAAAATAAAAACCCATCCATTCCATTTGTCTCCACTGATTAGAACCTCCTTCTCTCATTTCAAGAATAGCATTTCTCCCATCCCAAATTTTTGGAATATTACTACTGGAAATATTCAATTCTTCTACTATACTGATAATTCTACTATTTACCATAAAGTATTATCCATCCTCATTAAACAATGTCCATATAGGTTCTTCGTCCGTATTATGAATTAAGTATTTACCCGATTCAACACGTTCCCGAGCAAATTCATAGTATTCTGGTACAATTTCAAAACCAATGAAATGGCGTTCTTTCATTTTACTAACTACTGCAACCTGTCCAGATCCTAAGAACGGATCCATGACAATATCCCCTTTTTGACTTGAATAATCAAGAATTTTCTCAACAAGCTCAGCAGGTAATTTGGTTGGTGTCTTGATAGCACCTTTCCAATATTCTCTCTTGATTTCCCATACATCTTCTTTATCTCTGTAATGAGCTGAACCACCAGTCTCAGTTTTCGCATCCTTATCAAAACGATTATAAGGGAAAAATCGTCTTTTCTTATCATTCTTACACAAGTATAAACAGTGATAATGTGATGTTACGTATTTTCGCTTAGTCACAACACCAAACTGATATTTCCAAATCAGGTGATTCACTGTTGTCAGTCCACATTCATCAATAGCGATTAAAAGGTCTTTTAGGTAATTCCAACCAGAAAAAATGTACATGCTGCCAGATTCTTTTAACACCCTTGTTGCTTCAGAAAGCCAATTACGTGTAAACGTGAGATAATCCCGTCCCTCTATTTCATTGTAACCTTGAAGGACAACATCCCCATTACGATTGTAATTGTCCCGAGTTGCTTTAAAGTCAATAGCAAAAGGTGGATCAGTAATAACAAGGTCAACCCAATCATTAGGCATATCCGTCATCAATTCAATACAATCACCCATTTTGACGGTATCTATATATTCATGATTCTCCATATTTCTCTCATCCTTCTATAGATGTTGTTTACCAATAATGTCGGTCAATTCTCACATTACCGAGTCAATCAATATAATCTGTTTACTATACAACAGAACGGAGTCTAATCCTATATTAATCGGTTAATATTAAATCACCGAAGTGCTTGAAGTGGTAAGTGGATTAGTTGGAACAAGATCTTTATTTTTCCCTGTTTATATTTAATAGTTTAGAGATTCTCAGCAATTAAAACGATGACAATTAGTTACGGGTTCATTTGATCTTATTTCATTATAGGTTTTTTCAAAACAGGTAATTACATCATGAATTTGGTCTATTATTCCAATTGAACGTGGAAAGAGTTGATAATTCAACACAGTTTTCTATTCCTAATAAATCACAATCATTCAAAACTGTTTATCACTATCTAATAGGATGGTTACAGGACCGTCATTTATGAGTTGTACATCCATCATTGCTTGAAAGGTGCCGCCCTGTGTTGGGATGTTTATCTGCTTTAATGTTGTGATGAACTGTTCATATAGGTCGTTTGCTACATCAGGACGTGCTGCATCAATAAAACTGGGACGTCGTCCTTTTCGGCAATCTCCATAGAGAGTGAATTGGGACACAACTAAAGCTTCCCCACCTGTATCAAGAAGGGAACAATTCATTTTACCTTCTACATCTTCAAAAATGCGAAGATTGGCAATTTTGTTAGCAGTATAATCTAAATCTGTTTTGGTATCGTTGTGTGATATACCGAGAAAGATGAGCAACCCTGGACCTATTTCAGAAACGAGTTTATTGTCAACTGTGACACTTGCAGATTTTACGCGTTGGATAACTGCTCTCATGATAGTTAATGGATAATAGTTATTAGTTGTATGCAGATAGCAGTTAGAATAATAACTTATCTCCTTTTGTTGCTTCTGCTTGTGCACCACCTAATGTTAGGTTAAAGTGGATCCCGGGGAGTGAATTGATTCCTATTTGAAATGCTAAATTATCTGAAACAGCATACCGCATTGCGAGACCTAACATATTCGAGACATTTATACCAGCATATTGTTGTTCACGAGTAAAATCAGCTGCGATCCACAGGTCATCCGAGACAGCGACTTCTCCTCCAGCCAACCAGTTCGCAATAAAAAAATCTGTCGTTTTCAACATTTTGGAGGATAGCGAGATTCCTGCCCCAGCATGTACCTTAAAATATCTACCAAACCTATGTGTGCCAACAATATATGGGTATGCTCCGATAAATGGAAACCCATCAATTGGAGTCCTGTCAAGAAAATCCCCATTAGAATTCAGTCTATCATCAGCAGTTAATCCGAAATAGAAATCACCTCCGACAGAAATACTTGGAAACCCGTCATTCTTTTCAGGTTTAATATTATATTTTAGACCAATCACGCCTTCATAGATATGTTGTTCGTATACTCGATCTTTCGCATCTAAAATAGAATCCTCTGCGTTGTAAAAATTTTTCACTACTTTTTGTACACCACCAGTAGATAGAGTTGCCCCAAGTTGCAGGTCAAGTTTATCACCTAATCCGTAAATAAATCTTATAGGTACAAGGAAAGTTTGGATATCAAGGTTAACTTCATGGGGTTCTTCAAAACCGCCAATTACAACACTTTGTGAATGGTCTGGTGCCAATCCATCTTTTTTAGAATATTGGAAAAAACTGAAGGATGTTGTAGAGCCACCTTTGCCAATAGGTTCAGCAGTCTGTATTGTTGTGAGTTGCGTTGCTGGTGGTGCTTGAGCCAGAATTGGAGGCGTTATAGTTAATGATATTATAAGGATACCAAAGAGAATTCGGTATGTAATAGACATTTTTCTTCCTTTAATGATAGTTAGTTAGTGGTTGTCTATCTAATGTAAGAGTGCAAAATTGTTGGTAATACTATTTCTATAAATTATTGTCTCATTAGGCGGTTATTATGGTAGTCATTTTTCAGGTCCCAAACTGATGAAGATTAATTTTTAAATTCGGTATTATTAAAGATAAGATCCAAATCAACGGTATGAATGCCTTATGGCATTCCCCGTGGTTAGGAAACCGCACCTACCGGATTTTGGAAAATTAGAATTACCGAAATATTTTCTTAATCCTCATAAAGTTTGTGGTACAAAAAGAGACATTTTCAATTAGAAATGGTATAAGTTTCAAAGGACTGGAATTATTATTGAGGCGATATTGCTTCTACTAATTCACTTTCATCTCTTTTGCCATCAGGACCCGGTGTATCATCAAATGCCGTAATAAAATATGTACGAAGTACAGCTTGTTGATTTATAACAAGTGGGTCTTCCCCTGAAATAGTAACACCGTTATCACGTTTATTTAATGTTCTACGTGGAATTAAGTTTCCTTCAACATCCTTTGAATATATTTGGTAACCGGCAAGGTCATATTCTGTATTTGCTTTCCATGACATGATAGCATCATACTTATTATTAAAAAATGACCGTGCTGCATAAAATACCCTAAAGTTTTGTGGGGCTGCAGGTGGAAAATTTGGTGATGTAGCACTAATAGCAGTAATTGCTTCTACACCGAACTTATCAACTCCAGCGACACGATACACCTTGGCTTCACCGTCCTTTCGGAAACTCAAATCAAAGAAGTAATTTTGATCGCGTTTAATATCATGACTAATTCTGAAAGCAGGAGTTTTTCCGTCCCCATCATCTCTCGCAATGTAAACTCGAAATAACGAAAAATCATCTGGAAATTCATATCCTTCCCAAAAGAGTTTCACAGTGAGGTCACTTGGTGTTCCAATTGTAACTACCGGTGCTGGTGGTGGAACACTTGGTGTGACTGTTGCTGATTGCCAGAATCGAAATGGTTCATCAGTCGGACTTGGGGGATTGTCCGGATCCGGTGTCTCTACACCGTTAACATCAACATAAGATATACGATATTCATAAGAAAGAATACGACCAAGAGAATCTACCCGGTCATTCTGAATATTTTGTGTATCTACAAATTCGTGTGCTGGTGCATCTACCGTTCCGACTAACTCAAAGGGTTCATCAGAATTACTGTTTGAACGTCGGTATATTTTGTAAGATTTGATTCCTTCTGAGTCAGTTTCTGCCCAAGTTACTCGGACCTGTCTATCACCAGCATAGAGCTTAAAGTCGTCAGGTGATCCTGCAGTTCGCAAATTATCTGCGTCAAGAGGATTGGCATAATCTTCGGTATTTGTACATCCAGAATAAAATAGGATCATAAGATATATTGGAATACTAATAAGAGAAAAGTATGATAGCCGAAGATATCTGGTGTGTTTATCAAAGAGATTGACATTCGAGGACATCAAGATACTCCTTTAGTGAAAAAACGATTAGTAGATATGGAAGTTAACATACAGGCAACATACAGGAAATTGGTCATAGAACAACTTAAAATTTGTGAAATAAACTTAAGGAAGCACGTTGTGTTTTAAAGTCATAGTGTGGACGGAAACTAAATCGTGGTGATTCATCTAATAGAGAGCGAGTAGGTTTATATTTGTAATCTGTAAGATATAATCCCTTTTTAAACTGGTCTTGAATCTGAGATGAAGGTACGGTGTTAGTCTCTATATTATCTATCTGTTTGAAAATAGAGAGTATAACAGCTAAACCTATACAGCCATATCCAACCCGTCGCATGATAACACTTGTATTCTGGTGAGTAGCAGCTGCATCTTTCTTAGTTTGAATATCCTCTTGAATAGTAGCGGTAAGATAATCCTCGTACCGTTCCTGTGCAGAGGTGTTAAAAAGTGTGCTACCGACCTGTAAACCTAATCCAGATATAAACAGAGTTATTTCAAATGTATGTGTACGTGATGCTGCCTGTACCGGTGCAATTATTGCAAAACTGAGAATAAGAATAGAAATAGTCCATAGAGTAGACCGGTTCACGATTGCGTGATATCGTTTCATTTGTGAATTCCTTTACAGATGCTGGTTTCCTTGTTATATAGATTAACGTAATAGAGGGTTGAAAGTCAATGGTATTTGGAGGGATGTGAGACATTAATATATGTCATTTTGGCGAGGAAACAGACTTTTTATCTAACCGATTGAGATAGTGTAAGTATAAAAATCCTGCATTAACTCAAATGTAGTTAACCTAAAAGATTACGAGTAATGAATTTTATTTCATTACTCGTAATCTTTTTATTATTTTTATACGTTATTGTCTGAACAAGGATTATCATATTGAAGAATCAATTAGTATTATACATTTTTTTTGAATGTATCATCGTTATTTCAATTATGTGTTTTGTTGGGTGCGATAAACCTAATGTAAAGAAAAACACCTACGAGACACTTGTTTTTAATGTTGATGAATCAAAGCTTGAACCTGTATTAATAGATACAGAACTCAAGATTAGATTAGCATCACCCAAAGGGTGGAAAAAAGTTGAGGAATCAATGGTGTCGGAAGTTGTGAAGGCGGTAGACACGTCACCAATGGAAGGTTTAGAAATTGTTCCTCGAAGGATCTTCTTAAATGAGGATTCGAAAGCAGTTTGCATTGTGTCAAAGGTAGATTGGACAGGTATTGTTCCTGATAAGACTTTATTACAGAATCTTACCATTGCTTACCAAAACCAATTTCCGAAAGCTAAGGTTAAGCAAGCGGTATTTATGAAGGATGCGTTTCGTGTCCACCAGTTAATGGTTATTGCATCAGATTTTGTACTGATCAAACTGATATGTGATTCCCCTGAAACTTTAGTTTTTGAGGTGGATTATCGCGTTCCGATTGAAGTATACAAATCTGAATTGTCAGCCATTGAATCATCAATCGGGTCAATTGACTTTATAGATAGTTATAAGTAATGATAACTAAAAAACAAAAATAGATGGAGAACATCATGCTTAAAAGATACTCTGCAATTCTAATGATTGCTTGTATGTTGTTAGTTATTGGCTGTGCTACTCATGTCCACAAAGTAGGTAATGGTGCACAAGGAAATGACACTACAGAAGCGCGTCAATGGTATATCTTATGGGGGCTCGTACCAATCAACGAAGTAGATACAAACGCCATGGCAGGTGGGGCGAGTGACTATGAAATCACCACCTCTCTTTCTGTAATTGATATTCTTATAGGGGCAGTTGCAGGTTCTGTTACAGTGAGTAGCAGATCAGTAAGTGTTCGTCAATAACCGATAGAATAATCTGAGAATATTAGGGCAAAGCCATCTCATTTGATGAGGTCGACTTTGCCCTATAATTTTAGACAATTAACCATTCAATAAGACAGGTACATCCTTTAACCATTCAATAAGACAGGTACATCCTTCATGAAATCGTCGGTTTCGTTCTGCCATCTTTTCATTTCAGCAGCTAACGTTTTAATCCGTTCAGCATGTTCTGACTGATCAGCGAGGTTGTTTATTTCCCAAGGATCATTTTCCAGGTCGAAAAGTTGGATTATATCTGTTCCTTTCCCATTATCCTTAGAGACATAGTTTCGGATCAGTTTCCAACGTCCATCACTCACTGTGCGATGTATGTCTTTGTAGGCTGCAAAGACAGAATCACGAATTGTATCAACACACCCCTCCATTAATGGTACCAAACTACTTCCTTCAACAGTATTTGGACATTCTACATCTGTCAGGTCGCATACGGTTGGGAATAGGTCGTATAAATAGGTTAGTGCGTCAACCATTTGTCCTTCAGGAATTCCTGGACCAGCGAAAATTGAGGGGACACGTATGCTGTGGTTATATAGATTTTGCTTACCGAATAATCCGTGCTGTCCCACTGCCAGTCCATGATCAGCGGTATAGATAACAATTGTGTTCTCTAATTGACCGATATCTTCCAGAGTTTGTATCATCCGTCCCATTTCAGCGTCTTGACTTGAAATCATTCCGTAGTAATCTGCGATGTGCTGTTGTACGATTTCTGGAGTTCGGGGGAACGGAGCTAATTCTTCGTCTCGTATCCTCATTTCTCCATTATCGAACGGATGTTCAGGATAGAAATTCTCTGGTATAGGAATGTCTTCAGGAGAGTACATTGTTGCGTATTCTCCTGGAGGTGTCCTTGGATCGTGTGGAGAGGTAAAGGAGAGATATACAAAGAACGGATCCGTTTGGTCATAGTTCTGTAGGAATTGGACAGCTGATTCCGTAAACAGTTCTGTAGAGAACTTATCACCAATATACTTGTTTTCATTTGGATATTTTCCTGTGGCATCAAAATCGAAAACAGGAACTTTATACTGATTACCCATACCACCGAAGAATATCTTTGCACCATCATCAAAGCTATTGTAAAAGGTGTTTCTGTCATTGTGCCATTTCCCACTGAAGAAAGTATGGTACCCAGATTCGCGCATAGTTTGTGGCCACACAGCTAAATCTGGGTTTATCTGGTTTCCACCGCTTCTGAATAGGTTAGCACTGGTGAGTACAGCTGCTCGACTGGGTACACAGACAGCACCAACGAGTGATCCCATGATGTGTGTTTGTCGGAAGGTTGTCCCTCGTGCCATGAGTGAATCCATTGTTGGGGTTTTTACAGTCGGATCACCCATTCCTGCGATGGCATCCCACCTATGGTCATCCGCGATCATAAATAATACATTTGGTTGTGAAGGCATTAGTTCTCCTTGGAATAGTTAATAGTTGTAAGTTGTTAGTTAAACGTGAGTTTGATAAATCATATTTTTATGTTCGGTGCGGTTAGGAAACCGCACCTACCGGGCATATAAGAGTAATATTTTTTGAAAAATGAAGCTTATTTGCCTACTATCAAACTCACGTTAGTTAATAGGACTTAGTTGTTGGTAATGTCAAGAATATAGTTTATTGTAAACGATATATTGTTGAGCTAAGATTTATACATGAAATCAGATGGTATTATGTGTTGTGAATTATCAGTGTTCCTATTAAAATAGCAAATATAGTTAAAATAGTCTATATATGAGAGGAAATGGTAATGAAAATTGCAAAGATTGAACAATTTTATCCTCGTCATCGTATGCGTCTTGTAAAGATTACGACGGATACCGGTATCGTTGGTTGGGGTGAGACCACACTGGAAGGTAAACCTAAGAGCACGTGGGCTGCAGTAGAAGAATTAACTGAGTATTATATCGGTAAAGATCCACTACGCATTGAACATCATTGGCAACATGTATATCGGTCCGCATTCTTTAGAGGAGGCAATGTCCTAATGTCTGCATTGTCTGGTATTGATCAGGCATTGTGGGATATCGCTGGAAAATATTATGATGTACCTTCATACAAACTGTTAGGGGGTGCAGTACGTGATCGTATCCGTGTGTATGCTCATTGGGGTATCGGTAGCATGACTGATGAGGGGTTAGGTGCTGCAAAAGAACGTCTTGATTTCCTGCAGAGTAAGGGTAATTATTCTGCGTTCAAGAGTGGACCTGGTGGTAAATGGCGTGGTCATGAACCTCCTACTGTGATTGATGCTTTTGTCGAACGTGCCTATGCTATGCGGGAAATGGTTGGTCCTGATATAGAACTTGCATTTGATTTTCATGGTAAAATGACACCTGCCCTTGCAATTGAGGTATGTAATGAGATAAAAGGGATGCGTCCGATGTTTGTTGAAGAACCAGTTCCGCAAGAGAATGTAGATGCATTAAAATTGGTATCTGACCATGTGCCATATCCAATTGCTACGGGTGAACGTCTTCTTTCTCGATGGGAATTTCGTGATGTGATTGAAAAGCAGGCTGTAGCATACTTGCAACCGGATACATCTCATGCAGGTGGGATAACAGAATTGAAGAAAATCGCTAACATGGCAGAGGTATACTATATCCATATTGCCCCACACTGTGCAATCGGACCTGTTGCTTTCTCTGCCTCCCTTCATGTTGATGCTGTTGTACCTAATTTTCTCATTCAGGAACAAATTGATAATGGATTAGGGGCGGGGTTATTTATAGATGAGTGGCAGGTTATTGATGGTCATATTGAATTACCCACAAAGCCTGGATTAGGATTTGAGATAGATGAGAAGGAGGCAGAGCAAATTCTTGACACTTATTCTGAAGAACTCGGTGGTGAGTACTATTATGAATCAGATGGTAGTGTCGCGGATTGGTAGATTAACTATCAGCCGTCAACTATTGGCTCTCAGTCAACGATAGTCAGTTGTCAGTGTAAATTTAATGCATAGAACCATAGACACACAGTTCCGTATTATGTTAGATGTATGGATTATGTAAATGGAGAAAGGTGTTAATATTTATCGTTCCGAGATGATTGTACTTTCACGGAAACCTTCACGGAGCAATTCTACGAAGCCTTATTCTATAAGGGTTTATATTTTAAAGTAGACCATTTCTCCGTGAATCACATTTGTTAATTCATATATTACTTGAATATGTGTTAAGTACTTATATGTTTTTCATACGAAGTGTATTGACACATAGCACTCCGCTGGAGTGCCAGTCTGTTAGGATATTGTTTTCTATAGACATAGTACTCCGCTGGAGTACGGTATTTTTGATATAGAAAACTCCTAAAATAAAGTGAGTTTGATAAGACACATTGTAACCCGAACTTTTAACTAACACCCGATTGCACAAACTGGAAAGTTTGTGCTACAAAGATTGTCCTCAGGACAAAATACTGTTTATAGAACTGACATTTCTTATTATCAAGCTGGCGTTAAAATAGACTTATTATTAGATACTCAGTTTCCCTAAATTAGAATTGTCCAAACTATAGTAGTGAAGAATAAACTGTCAATCTCGAAATTCAGACAGGATGAATTGGAATTGAGATTTCATTGGTGTTAGGTAAAATGAAAATCTTTTACACACCGTATTACACCACTGTTTTTCGATGTGCGACGTAAGGTGGTTCAAGCATTAATTTCTGATCTTCTTCGGTCATGAGTTCCCGTAGGTCATCGTCATATCTACCTTGTCCCCAGGATGCATGTCCTGGAGAATATTTGAATAGAATTGAGCGACGTTCATGTGTTGCAGTCCAGGGCAGCGTTCCATGTGTCAATGCCTCTGTAAAAATAACGACATCTCCTGCCTTTTGATGAACGGGTGCCATACAGGTCTTGTTGTCTACCACGGGACGGAACTGTGGAGGACAGGGATAGTTGCTTTTATGACTTCCGGGGATACAACAGAAACCACCGTGTTCAGGAAGCATATCTGTTAATGCCCATGATACTACAGTTAGACCGTTATACATCCGGTCATTTCTGAAGACATAATATTGTGATGGGTCGTAAGGTGTTCCGCCACCGTGAAGTGTACCCCCTGGATTACCATCTATCATCAAGATACCGTAGACATGATCAAGTCTAAATTTAGGTCCCACAATCTCAGCTAAACACGGCATGATACGTGGATGGTTTAGAAGTCTCCGAAACGCGTCATTTTCCCAGCTTAAGAAACCACCGAAACGTTGTGAATGGATATCATCGTCCTTGGGATCAGGATAGTTTTGTGAATCAATTAATGCATTGAGTTCTGTCAAATCTTCTTCACCCAACACACCTTCAATATTGACATATCCCCATAGATCGAACAGATATTTTTCTTCAGTATTCATACGGTATCTCCGTAATTCTATTGATGTGGTGAGCGTGAAGTGGGTTCCATACGTGTAACCTCAATCTTGGATCTATCAATGAGTTCTCCAACTTTTGGTGAAATCTCATTTACCCATCGGTCATCTTCATAAACAGCAGCGTAAAGTTGTTCCCGCTGTTCTTCACTTTCAAACCGTCGTATCCAGACGTAAAGGTCATCTTCTTCCTCACCGATGAAACTTCCGATAACTACCATTCCTTTTGAAATCTGAAATGGTATAACTGTTTCTTCCATATATTTTACCCAGTTGTCGCGTTGTCCGGGTTGTGTGCGGTATTGCCTTAATTCAAAAAATGCCATATAAACTCCTATCAGTTATTGGTTAATGGTTGTTATTTTATCTTAAGTTGCCACTTATTTATAGACATAGCACTCCGCTGGAGTGCAAGGGGTGAATACACCATTTTCTATAGACATATTACCCCTCTGGGGTAATGATCTTAATTGATCTGATTATCGTTACAGTCGGTTATATCCGTATCCATTTCCTGTTATATCAAAAAGGACGGATGCCGCAAGGAAATGTATATCTGCATCTGTATCTTCTAAGACCGTTTCTAAAATTTGTGTTGTACTCTTGTCTTTTGCATCACCCATTGCTCGAATGATATCTAATTGTAGTGCGCGCTCAGTTTTATCGGCATATAGTTTCGTGAATTTATCCACAAGTGCAGCTACTGCACCATCTGAAGCTATTTTCCCAAGGGCACGTGCAGCATCTCTTCGTATTTCAATATGATTTTCATCCTTATTCATTATTTCAATCAATGCGTCTGTAGTGGAAGCCTGAGCGAGTGCACCTAAAGCTTGTGTTGCTAATCGCCGAACATCTTTATTGTCTTCCTTTTCACCATTTGCTACCAGGATGAGATCATCTATGAGAGCAACTGTTCCAGATTCTCCGATTGTGCGTGCGGTATCTTTCCGTGTATCCACTACTGGATCTGCGAGAGTTTCTCGTAGTTTTGTAGGATCAAGTGAACGTGTGCGTCCTAAAGCAACAGAAGCAGCGTTTCTGATAGGAGGACTTTCCCATTCATCATCCACGCGTGTCTGCATCTTTTCAGCTATGAATTCAGGTAATTTATGCTTTTTCGCAGCACCAACAATAGGTTCCCAGCTCCAATTCCGTTTTCTATCATCTAAAGCTAAATTTCGTCTATTTGCCTCATCTTCCAGTGCAATAATATATTCAGTATCATCAATAAGGCGGTTTGCTAATGCAGTAATTGCATCTTGTCCACCAATTTTACCGAGAGCAACTGTTGCTTTACTGCGTGGTGAGGCATTTGCTAATAAGGCTGTACCTGCATTCAATGGAATACTCACATCTTCCATAATTCTAATTAGATGGGGAACAGCAGATATGATTTCCATATTACCCAGAGCAGCGATGGCATTATTAGATATATTCCCAATTCGGTTGCTAAGTGCCCGAATAAGGAGCTCTTCTGAGGATTGATCACCTATATTTCCGATTGCGGATACTGCAGCAGCTCGTATAGCATCATTTTCTAAAGTATTTTCAACCATTTGGCGTAATTTTTCAACTGCTTTCGCATCTTTTATGCCTCCTAACCCAGCGACAGCATACCAACGGACTGCACTATTTTCATCGTTAAGGGCTTCCCGGAGTATAGGTGCAGAGCGTTCATCGCGTAGTGCATTTAAGGATCCAATTGCAGCAGCACGGATTGATTTCGATTCGGTTTTATTTTGAACGATAGCAATCAATGGTTCAACGGTATCACGGTTTTTATATCCCCCTAATCGGGTTACTGCCTCTTTACGAATTATATAACTATCGTGATCGATACGAGACAGTACAGCATCTAAGGATGACTTATGGTGTATTACACCCAACATATATACTATTGCCCAGTGTGTCCATTCGTCATCAGCAGAATTAAGTGCATTTAGTAGGTGTTCAGTAGTAACGGCATTGCCATTATGTAATAAGGCACCGATTACTTCGTTCTGTACAGATTGTACTTCAAACCCGTCTTCAAAACTTCCTCGCCCTTTCTTGATAATATCAACAAGTCCTTTATCCGCCAGTGTTGGATTTATTTCTCGGAGTGCTTTGGTTGCTTCGAGACGGGCAGTTTCGTATTTGTCCGTCTTTATGATATCCAAAAGCGCGTCGACACTTTTAGTTGATTTAATTGTACCTAATGCAATGGCAGCTTCTTGTCTAACGACACCTTGCTTATCCTTTTTTAACGCGGTAATAAGGGCATCAATTGCCTGATCCCCACTAACTCTCCCGAGTGCCCATGCAGCATTCCGTCTGACAGTAGCGCGTTGATCATCGGTAAGTGCATTCACTAACGGTTCAACGACAATTTCACCTTTAAAAATACCGAGTGCTCTTGCGACTTCACTCCTTACAAGGCTTGGGATCGGTTTAAGTTCTCCCCAGATACGGTAATATGGACGTGGGTAATCAGCTGTCCACATGATATTGAGAGAATCAAGATGAGATCTTAATGCATCCAGCGTTTTGAATTTACGTTTCATATGCCGTTGAAAATCTGATATCTCATCAAATTGTGTTGATAAGACCCAAAACAGAGCATTAAGGGTTTCAGTATCCTGAATTCGGCTGAGAACTTTCACTGCATTCGCTCGAATAACAGGACTTGATTCATCATTTAGCATGAGTAATAACATGGGTTGAGTGGCGGATGCAGGTTTTAGTTGCCATAATGCATTTAATGCTGCCGTCCGTACAGTTTCCCGTCGGAGTTTATCTAGTGAAATTGCAATCAATTTACGGGTTGTGTCTTCAATATCGACATTAATCTTTCCTAATGCTTCTGCTGCTTGGGTAACAGTAGTGTCATCTAATTTCAGTGCCTCTGAAAGAGCCATAACGGCACTGTTTTCAGGACCGCGTGCTCTCATGTTTCCCAGACCTTGTGCAGCAATTGCTTTCACCTCTTTATCAACATCAACCATTAATATATCAATAAAGGGTGCAATTGCTCGTCGGTCCCCAATAGAACTTAATACTTTTGCTGACTCTAACTGAATTACTTGTTCTCCAGTTTGTAGGGCGAGTATTAGTGCTGGTACTGCTGTGCCACGCATTGTAATTAATGCAATATGTGCTGCACCTTTTAGATCTTCATTGTCTAAGAGTTGAATTATAGGGAGAACTGCTTTTTCGGATCGGAGTGTAGCAAGGGTTTCAATTGCAGCAGTCTGTGCTCTCAATCTATATTTTTTCATCCAAGAATCGTCAATATATGCACTTGCTATATACTTGTATTGATCAGAAAAACCGTTATCTTCATCAGGGATTATATTTGTTGCACCGGTCTCAAGAACATCTAATAACGGTAGAACCGATGGTTGTCCAATTCTGTCAAGAGCTGCTATTGCTGTTGTTCTAACGTATGCGTTTGAATCAGATAGGAGTTTGATGAGATCATCAACAGCAGAGGCAGTTTGTAGTTTACCGATAAGTTTGGCGGCGTGCATACGTACTTGTGCATTATTGTTTCTTGTTGCTAATTGAAGGAGGGGAATAACTTGTTCATTCAGTGGTGAATCGGGTTGACAGAGTCCTTCTACTGCGACAATTGCACTATAAGACACTTCTGGGGCTTCATCAGTCTTGGACAGGATTGATTGGTATATTGGAATCTGGTCAGAGGATTGGAGAGTATATAATTCACGAATGGCGGATTCCCTAATCTGTGGATCTGTCTGATTCGGATTATTTAGGATGTCTGTGAGATTTGCGACTGTGTTTTCTGTTGTTGTGTTGATTTGTTGGAATAGATTCTCAATAGTGGTATGAACATTCGGTTGATAACATTTTTGAGCTTCTAATAGAGCGGTTACAATGACTGCATCCGATCTATTTGCTAAATTGGATAGAAGTTCGGGTTGTTTTTCAACCGCTATTGCAAGTGCGGAAACCAGTAGACCGGATATAGAATTCCGTGACCTTATAAGTCTTTCTTGTCTGTTTAATTCATCGGAATCGGGATCATCAAGTATTGTTATTGCTCTGATATCTGAATTAACTGATTTCAAATGATCTAATATCTGTGCGATAACCTGATGCCAACCGTTTGTATCTGTACTGGTACGTAACTGTAGAAGACGACTTAGGAATACTGCTTCCTGATTGTCAGGGTTGTTTTGTCGAGATTTATCAACTGCTGTTTGTGCCGCTGGATAGTTTCCGTCAACGATTGCTTGTCTGGCAGAGAGAAGTGCTTTGTCTTCTTTATCAGCACAACCGATGATAAATGTCCCACATAATATAAGTATAACAAGAAATATAGAATATTGTTTCATAGGTTTTATTCATTTATAGTTATGTTTCTGTTGACAGTCATATTAAATTGCAACAAAACTGTAAACTACTTGCTTATTCTCCAGCAATAACCAGTCTTGTTAGGTCGGCTACAGCATAGATGCGTCTTGCAATTCGATTGAGTAATGCCAGACGGTTTTCCCGTATATCAGATTCTTTTGCCATTACTAAAACATCATCAAAGAACTGATCTATTGAAGGTTGTAAATTGGCTAACTGTTTTAGTAGTTGTGAATATAATCTCTTTTGAACAGAGCCTTCAAGGTTGGGTTCTGCATCTGTAAGATGCTTATAGAGTTGTTTTTCCGCATCATCACTTAGTAGCGAATAATCCACATTTTCTGATGTATCATCGGGTAATATTCTCAATACACGATTGAGTGCATTATATATATCCTCGAAATTAGGAGTCAAGCGAAATTCAGCCAGAGCATTCGCACGGTTGAGTATATCTATAATGTCAACATCACCGACTGCTAACACTGCATCTGCAAGGTCAGGGGTGTATTCATGCGTTTGTAGGATAACGCGGAGACGTTCCTTAATAAAACTTAGAACACTTGATTGTGTATCATCAGCTAAATTAACATCATAAAGTGAGATTGCTTTTTCCACAACTGCATCTAATGAAAGGGGTAATTGACGGTCTTGAAGAATACGAATTGTTCCGAGGGCATGTCTACGTAATGAATATGGATCTTGTGAACCCGTTGGCCGTTCTTCAATACCGAAGTATCCGACGATAGTGTCTATCTTGTCTGCTATAGCGAGTATGGCACCAACTTCTGATTCAGGCAAAGGTGTGTCTGCTCCCAATGGTTGGTAATGTTCTGCGATTGCTGTGGCAACTTGCTCTGACTCACCAGAATTTCTTGCATAATATTGTCCTGTAACACCTTGTAATGATGGGAATTCGATTACCATATATGTGGTAAGGTCAGCTTTACACAACCAGGCCGCCTGTTCAACTTGATGTATTGTTGTTTCAGTAATTTTTAATTCTGTACTAATGAATCTAACCAATACTTTTAGACGTTCTGCCTTGTTCAATAGAGAACCCAGTTTTGCATGGAATATAACAGTATCCAATCTATCTACTTTTTCCGCGAGAGAAGTTTTTTGATCTTCTCTATAAAAGAATTCAGCATCATTTAACCGAGCATTCAGAACCCGTTCGTTTCCGTGTTGTACGCCATCCATATTTCCATCTGTTCCATTTGAAATCGTAATGAATTTCGGTACAAGTTCAGTTTCAGTTTTCCACATAGGGAAATAACGTTGGTGTTTTTTCATTGCAGTTATCAATACTTCAGGCGGAATTTCCAAATGTGATTCACTATAATTTCCAACTATAGGTTGTGGATTTTCAACAAGGTAGTTAACTGTATCTAAAAGCTCTTCATCTATTTTGATTAAACACCCTTCGGATTCAAATGTATTTCGTACTTTTTCTTTGATAATTTCTCTGCGTTTTATGGGACAGACATTAACACCTGCATCGAGTAATGTTTTAATATAGGAATCCACATCCGCTGAATCTAATGTAATTGGATCTGGATATAGTGAACGATGACCATAAGTTTGTCGTCCTGCTTGTGCAGCACCATAGGAACAGTCGATGATTTTTTCACCGAGTAAAGCGACAATCCATCGAATGGGACGTGCAAAGCGAGGTCGTGCTTGTGTTGCATTGTCTACATTTTCCCATTGCATTGTTTTTGGAAAACGAAGTGCTTCAATCCATTCTGGTATAAAGGATTGGAGTAATTCTTGTGTTGGTAGACCAATTTCCTTTTTAGACGCAGCAATATACTCACCACGTTCGGTTTCAACAATGTGGAGATCAGCAATATCTACACCTTGTGTTTTGGCGAAACCGATGGCAGCTTTTGTGGGTTCACCGTTATCATCAAAGGCAATCTGTTTTGGTGGTCCTACAACTTCTGTTTCTTGGCTTTCCTGATGTGTTTTAATATCCTTAATTGCAAGTGTAATGCGACGTGGAGTGCCGAATGTTTGGATCTCACCAATTTGTATTCTGTGTGTAGAGAGTGAATCGGATGCGATTTCTTTAAGTTGATTTAATACTGGAGGGATATAACTTGCTGGTATCTCTTCTGTTCCGATTTCAAAGAGGAGGTCTGCATTATCCTGTTCTTGATTGGTATTGTGGTAAGCAGATTCTCTGACTTCAATTGGAGACGATTCTGTTTTGAAACTGTTGAGGAGTGGATGTTCCATCTCTTCGCGTTGTTCTACATAAGCGCGTGCAATTCTCTGTGCAAGTCTTCGAACACGTTCAATATAACTGACTCGTTCAGTTACACTGATAACACCGCGTGCATCGAGCATGTTGAAGGTGTGTGAACATTTCAGCACATGGTCGGTTGCGGGAAGAACTAAACCGGCGTCTAAACATGCATAGGTTTCTTTCTCATAAGTGCTAAACTGGTCAAACAGCATATTGACGTTGGCGTGTTCAAAATTGTAGGTTGAGTACTCGACTTCCGCTTGGTGGTAGACATCCCCATAGTTAATGTGTTCGTTCCAACGGATGTCAAAGAATGTATCGACATCCTGTAAGTAGAGTGCAATGCGTTCTAATCCGTAAGTAATTTCAGCGGAAATTGGATTGAGTTCTATGCTACCCATCTGTTGAAAATATGTGAATTGTGTGACCTCAGCACCGTTCCACCAAACTTCCCATCCGAGACCAGAAGCCCCGAGGGTAGGTGATTCCCAGTCGTCTTCTACAAAGCGAATGTCGTTTTTCCGCGGAGAAATACCGAGATGATAAAGACTCTCCAAGTAAAGGGGTAGTACATTTTCGGGGGCTGGTTTTAAGATGACTTGATATTGGTAGTATGCCCCGAGTCGGAAAGGGTTTTCAGCATATCTACCGTCGGTTGGTCTTCGGACAGGTTCGACATAAGCGACTTTCCATGGTTCTGGACCGAGACATCGTAGGAATGTTGCTGGGTTAAATGTTCCTGCTCCGACTTCTATATCGCATGGTTGTTGAATGATGCATCCTTGGTCTGCCCAAAATTTCTCTAAAGCTAATATTATTTCTTGAAAGGTCATATCTGAATTATTGCCGTGTGCTCCGTTTTCTGTAAGGTGTTTCAATAGATTATTGTAGCATATACGGGATCTTATGACAATTATTTTAAAAAATTATACGCACCTTCTAATACCGACGCTCATAGAGGGTGTCCTTGGGAGAACGGATATGCTGAAAGACTTATCCGCACCCTCAAGGAAGAAGAAGTTCATCTCAACGACTATGAGGACATTCACGAAGTTCAAGAACGTATTGGACATTTTATCACTCAGGTGTATCACCAAAAACGACCACATTCGGCGTTAGGGTATTTGACACCTATAGAATTTCAACGAAAAAACTTGTCTTAACTATGCTAATTTGTGGTCTGAATAAACGGGGGCACTTCAAGTAATTCCAAAGAACAACTTCTTAAACATAAATTATCTCCTATTCTAAATTTAGAAATTGCAGAGCATCAATTCCGCCCTGTTCTTCACTAATCAACTGAACACCAGGAATGACCCCTGAATCCAACATCTCAGAAGTAATCTCAGGAAGATCAGGTCCGCCTCTAATACCGCTGATATATCTGACAGGTGTTCCATCTTCATCTATTGTGTTCCTATATCTCACATAAGCCGTATTCGGATAATACGGATATATTTTATAATCATCTGTATACTGTGCGCCGGTAAAACGTGTATCCCCTTGTTCCCACAATTTTATGAGTACACGGACTGCGAGTTCTTTTGGAGCATCATAAGGAATCTCTTGCCATTGCCAGGGTATCCTGATATTTGCGGGGAATCCTTGCGGAACATCGGGGAACGCGCCAAACCCGTGCGGTGAAACAGGGATGTCTTGCGATTCCTCTTGTGGCGTTTTTATACCTTTTTCTGCTTTCACAGTATGTGCGGGGGCTTCCATTTCTGTGTCTTCGGTCACGTGTGTTTCTGTTAGGGGTTTCTCTGCGGTTGGCGTTGTGCTATCCGCAGGGACATCAGCTGCCTGTTCTGTCGATTTGGCAGTCGGTGCAATGCGTTGCTTTTCAGATTGACGTCTAATCCGATCAAGTTCGGCTGTGTTTTCTCTATATGGAGCTGTCGTGTGGTGGTAATAGAGATAACACAATCCCGCAAAGATAACGAGAAAGACGATACCGCCGAGTATCCATTTGTTAAAAAGGTTGCGATACATATCAATACCTTCGCCAATAATAAAAACTAATAGACGTTGTTCAATACCTTCGCCAAAAATGGCTGATGTTCCATAAAGCCAACCTATGTTGCTACTTGTCCAATAGGGGTCCTTCGATTATGATCAATGTTGTCCCATAGACTGTTAGTCTATGTCCACCCATACATAAAATCAACTGGTGTGGAATTTGGTCTATACAGGAATAAGAATGACTTCTACAAACCTGAAGTTATTTTAATCCTGAAATTTCGAAGTTTCTCTGAGCAATCGGTCTTACTCACCACGGCACCATTCAACTAAAACTCAGATAATTCACGAAGGTATTGTTCCTGATAGACATGATTTTACTATATCTATCTGATTGGAGACTTCATTGACACCATTGGGTACATTAGACATTATAGCGATTTAATTGTAATTTGTCATTGGTCTATGTTAATATCTTAAATGAAGATTAAAATAATAATTCGGTAATGTGATAGAAATACGGTTCAACGGTATGAATGCTATTTAGCATTCCCCGTGGTTAGGAAACCGAACCTACCAAGTTTGGGAAAATGGGAATTGCCGAATTTAAAACTTAATTATCATATGTCATTCATACCGTTGATTCCTTGATTCACCGCACCAAACCTACCAATGGTGGCAGATTTCCCAACCCCTGGTAGGTGCGGTTTCCCAACCGCACCGAATTTGTACCAATCGTGGCAGATTTCCCAACCCCACCAGATTTGTGCCAATCGTGGTAGAGAAAAACGGTTCGGTTAGGAAACCGAACCTACCGGGTTTATGAAAATGGGGATTACCGAATTTAAAACTTAATCATCATCAGATACCTCGTCTGACAATGAAGTTTCAAACATATTTTTTTCATGATAGCACAGAACTCCCGATACAGCGTCCAACAGATCCACAAGTTCAAAAGGCTTATTATAGTGGTAAAAAGAAACAACACACTATCAAGAATAACTTGGTCATTGATGCTGCGTGCAAAGTTGTGTTGAGGATTTAAGGTAAGTCTAAATATTCATAAGGATTTATACCTTCCTTATCAAGTTCTAATACACGAATTCCAGGTGGGACTTGTCCATCTCTCATCTGCTGTTGAGAAAGGGAAACATTTCCGCTTTTCGCTTGAGTAATCCGTTTTCTGAAGGTTCCATCCCAGTTTATTACGGTTCTGTATCGAACATATACGGTATTTGGATAATGGAGATACACTTTTTCGTTATCCATATCGATGCTTGCACCTAAGAAACGCTCACCTTCATTCCAGGCTTTGACAGCGACGCGAAGGAGAAGCTCCATCTCTACGTCGTACGATTCATGAAATTCGCCAATCGGTGCACCTTCTGGAATTTCAGGATATGGTCCAAAACCGTGGGGCGAAACACGGACAGTTTCAGTGTTATCCATTTCCTGCGTGGGTGCAGAAGCGTCTTCAGGTACAACGTCAGTGTTGATATCTGTCCTCAACACTGCGTTGGTCACTTCAGTTCTGGTTTTCTCTGTGGTTGGCATACTGCCTTCCACAGAAACATCGGCTGCCGTTTGCTTATCTTCGGTCCCTGCTTTTTGGGTTGCTTCCCATTGGCGGAGTAACTTATCGACTTCGGCTGCCTCTTGCCTGTATGGTGCCGTGTCGTGTTGGTACCATAAATAACACGCACCGGCAATGATTATAAGGAAGGCTATTGCACCAATAATCCATTTTATTGGGGTGATGTCTCGAGTCATCTATAACCTCCGTTTGTTGTGTGACACGCCACAACGGCATGTTCTGTTATGAGAGTTTTTGTTGCACCTTGGGTTTCCACTCGTCAATGGAGGACGCGCACCATGCGCGTCTTTTTTAATGTAGTTGTTTTCTGTAATTAACAATAGACATTATAATGATTTAATTTGAATTAAGGTTTACCGAGTGTCTCAACCTCTTGAGTTCCGTAGGAACGACATATCAACCACCAATGTGCTGCGAAAACATATCGTCCCTACGGGACTAAGAGTGTAGGGATAGCACGGGCTACTATAAACATATCGTCCCTAATGACAATACCTTCGCCAAAAACACTTGAATAAAAAGGGTGTTTGTCCTAAAGTTTTAAAATATCATTTTAACTTAGAAAGGACACACACCCATGCCAGAAATTATAGCATTATTTACTGTATTTAATCTATGTTTATCCACTACTATGATCCGCCAGTTATGTCAAGTTGTATTTGCCCTGCTTGCGATGACAGGTCAGGTCACAATGTTAAATATCTCCCGTTGGACATCAAAAGGAGGGAGTTATCGTACGATACAACGCTTCTTTAGCACAGATCTCCCTTGGCCAAAGATGTGTTGGCTCTTTTTCAAAAAATATCTGTTTGATCCTAAAAGTTTGTATATCCTTGTAGCAGATGAAGTCACGGTGTCAAAAACTGGGAAAAAAACTTATGGTATAGATCGCTTCTTCTCCTCATTACATGGAAAACCGATTTCCGGTTTGTCATTTTTAGCGGTGTCCTTAGTAAGCGTCAAAGACAGGTGTTCTTACCCAATGATGATGGAACAAATCGTGCGTAGCAACGCATCAGCCAATATGGATGTGTCTGCAATCGAAGATCAGGAGAATACACAGAAAGCCATAACAAAACGAGGGCGTGGTCGCCCCAAAGGGAGCCTGAATCGAAACAAAAAGGATGTTGTGTTCAGCAATACTTTGAAACAACTTCAAACTATGGTGAAATCATTTCTCAAACAGATGGGAGATTGTATCAAACTCCGTTATTTTGTGCTTGATGGATATTTCGGACACAATAATGCGCTACAAATGGTATCACAATGTGGTCTCCATCTCATTTCAAAACTTCGCACAGATGCTGCGCTCTATTATCCACCAACGACACCGTATAAAGGTCGTGGACGCCGCGCCCTCTATGGGGATCGTTTCAATCCACAACAAATGGATAACAAATGGCGTGTCTCTGTTGAAACAACCGATAACATCAGAACCGAAGTGTATCAAGTACACTTGCGTCATAAGCAGTTTGCGGATCCTCTCAATATTGTTTGTCTTCTCAAGACGCATCTGCTGACAGGACAAAAATCACACGTGTTATTGTTTAGTTCTGACCTAAAACTGAGTGCTCTAAAGATGATTGATTATTACTCCCTTCGTTTTCAAATAGAGTTTAACTTCAGAGACGCAAAACAGTATTGGGGGTTGGAAGATTTTATGAATGTCAAAAAAACACCTGTGAACAATGCAGCAAACTTATCCTTGTTTATGGTAAATGTGAGTGCGAAAATGGCAAACACATTTCGGTCTAATAACACGGCGTGTAGCGTATTAGATTTGAAAGCAAAATACCGAGCTATGAAGTATTTAGAGGAAACATTAAAAATACTTCCGCAAAAACCTGAACCTATTGTTATTGAGCAAATCACACAGCACCTTAGTTCTATCGGTGCTATTCATCACACACAGTTAGAACTAAGCACAGGATAATTGGCGAAGGTATTGTAATGAAGGTTAAAATATTAATTAGGAAATTTATTGACGTAGTCCAGTGCGGTTAGAAACCGCACCTACCGGGTTTGAGGGAATTAGAATTACCGATTTAAAAAATTAATCTTCATTAGGCATTCCCCGCCTACAGAAGAGTCTATTGCTTAAATTGACACCTATGGATCATTGAAATTCTTTCGAATTATCCTGGAATTTCTTCCTCAGAATCTGGCAGTGCTTTTTGCTCCGCTTCTCTTGCTTCAATAGCCTCTTTTTCTTTAAGCAATCTCTTCGTAGTGATAATTGATTTTAGGATCTGATGTGCAAGTGGTATTTGCTTTATGTCGTTTTCTTCAACTATCTGCTTTTTTGCCATTTGGTATAGTGATTCTAATTCTTCAATAGTTTCATAAGGGTTATCCAGACAGTTTGTTTGTAAATCCTGTAAGTATGCCTTCCGTTCATCTTGAAATAGTTTACGATATTTCTTCGGAAACTGTATATGATTGATATTTAACCTACGGAACCGAGCTGAAAGTATGTCATGTATTTTTTCGTTTTTTGGTTCTTTTTTCTTGGAAAAAAGTTCTTCTCCATTGGTAAGGTGTTCATCATAGTCGAGGATCCATTCATGTTCACCGTTCGCTTCCTTTTTCCGAAGTCGTTTAACATATCCATCAAGGTATTTCGCTTCATCCGTATATGGTATACCACAGAGATCTTCGATATCATCTGAAAATGTATGAATGAATTCTTCTATTATCTCTGAACGATTCATGAATTGTGCGTATCTCTTGATAACAAATTTGATATGATGGTCCTGTAATTGCATTTGTAATTCTCCTTAAAAAGTTACACTTTTCGTTACATGGTGTAACTTTGAAATCTGTGTAAATTATAGCTTTAAACCCTTATGTATACTGGGTTTATAGTGATTTAAAACTTAAAAACAAAAAATTCAAAATTTGCTTAATTCTTCTCAATTCTGAGTATTTTGGTTCTGATGGTGTTTTTCCATATCTTGCTCAGGAAATTCATTGGCATTAACCGAATTATTTTCAATCTTTTTAGATTGTTTCGGTGTAATATCAAGAATATTCTGTGTTTCATCTGTAAGTTGGCATGCGATGATTGTCCTAAGGATATTATGTGCTAATGGTAATAGAGAGATTTGATTTTCAATATATATCATTCTTTTGACGTTGTTGTATAGATCTTCTAATTCTGAAAGTGAGGATTGCATATCGTGTAAACTAATTTCAGTATTCTTATTTAGATGTTCCTGGCGTGCATTGTGAAACAGATCTATATATTGCTTTGGGAATTGTGGGTGGTCAATATGAAACCTGCGTATCTGAGTTGAGAGTTTCCGTTTGAGGTGTACTATGATATGTTCTATATTGCTATCATATTCATCATGAAAGAGTTCGATTCGTTTCTCCTTTGAATATCTTATTTCATGATTGGTTTCTAACGTACTCTGTATATAGTCATCCCTTGTTTTATAACGTTCGACACATAGTTCCTCAATATAATCAGGGAACATCTCAACGAAAGTCTCAACTATGTCAGCGCGTTTCATAAATTTTGCGTAACACTCGACTATGAATTCTTTGTGGTGTGCTTTAAGTTGCATCATATACCTCGTTTATAGTTGTTATACCATTTCTATAAATTATTGTCTCATTAGGCGGTTATTATGTTAGTCATTTTTCAGGTCACAAACTGAAAGTTTGTGGTACAAAAAAGAGACATTTTCAATTAGAAATGGTATTAGATTATAGTTGTTAGTTTAATGTAATAATTCTCAATAATTCTTCAGCAAGATAACGGCAACCAGCCAGCCAATTACTACATGTAATTGTAAGTATAACATTGTTTTTATTTAAATTCAAGAAAAATGTGATTTTATTTGTAACATAGTTGTAATATGTTGGTATTTTCTTCAGTTAAATTTGTGAATTTTCTTTCATTACTTATATTTTTTGAAAATTTGTGATGTCAAAAGGAAAGTATTGTTCTCTTATTTTGTTGTAAATTGGAAATATTTTAATCACATTAAAATTCGTTGCATATTAATTAAGAATCAAAGTATAATTGAAATGGGTTAGTTATCTTCATATCAGATTTAAGAATATATCATTGGAAAACAAGCAACTGATAGAAATTCAATACTACCGATCTCCCAAATATAAACAACCTTTTATTGAATGGTTTGAATCTTTACGAGATAAAAAGACAAAAAACAGAATTGCCAAACGTCTTGAGCGGATTGAAAGTGGTAATTTTGGTGATTGCCAACCAGTTGGTGGAGGTGTTTTTGAATTGCGTTTCCACTTCGGTCCAGGATATCGTATCTATTTTGGAAGGATTGATAACACAGTAATTCTTCTATTATGGGGTGGAGACAAAACATCACAAATACGGGACATCGAACTTGCCAAGACATATTGGGTAGAATATAAGGAGACCCACTGATGCGCGAAATGGGAAATTGGCGTGAATATTTTATTGAAAGCCTTACAAATGATCGTGAAGCAGCGATTGATTATCTACAATTGACATTGACGGAATACCAGACTGATGGTGATCTTCCTTTCTTTTTAAAGGGTCTACGTACATTTGTAGAATCGCAGGGGGGTATTTCTATTCTTGCTAAACGAACTGGAATTGAATCACAGGAACTTTTGGATGCTTTATGTGGGGAGGAAGCACCACGTTTAGATTTATTCCGAACCATATTGAATGCTCTTGAGTGTCAGTTATCGGTTAGCCCTATTACGGATATCAGAACTAATCTTAAAACATCTGAAACAATTTAAACATAACAACAGATTCCTACCTAATGGTAATACCTTTTGCCATAGAAAATTATATTCAAGATTATCTTAATAGAATATCCAATTAACGTGAGTTGGGTTATGTTCGAAAATATCCATCTCCCCAGAAGTTTCCGCAATAGGAAAAGACACATACTTTAGTACATTTCTTCTTTCTGTCCAAAGCCGTGTGCATACGCGTGCTTTAATAAACGTGGTATAACTGGCATTGCTTGGGTGATTAGTGTCATATTTCGGTGTCTCTTCAATGATCGTTAAAAACGCAATTTGGCGTAGATCATCAGTATAACGTTCCATCTGTGCGTTATGTGCTATCACACAAGAAATGCACTTATCGATGGACTTTTCAGCAGAGATCGGATCATCCTGATCAACATGGAAAGGACAATTACCTCTATTATGTGGTCCCTTTTGGTGTGTCATAAAAACACCTCCTAATTAATTATATACGTTTAAATGGAAAAAGTTTAGGATTATTTTGAAAAAGTCATTACTAAACGGCTATTGAAAAAAAATACCTAAACAATTTCAACCTAACTGTATATATATATTAACAAAGACACTTTCACAACCTATGTCATAAATATAGGTTATCCGATAATCACAACGATATGCTACAAAGCATGTCAAATTCTCATAGGAGATGAAAAGATGTTGAAACACAAAGTGATCCTCGCAATAACGATCATCTGTTCCCTATTCCTCTTAGGCTTTATCAATAATAGTGACGCAGGTTCAATAACGTCATTTTCAGTCTATGTAAGTGATGATTGGGGATCAGGTACAATTCCCTCTGCTTCTCTGACAGCGGATGAAGACATTGCCTTTATAGACTGGCATGTAGACGATGTTTATAAATTCACGAGTATACACGGTGACGATATCAGATCTGTCAATATTTACCTTGGAACGTTATATGGGAACATAAAAGGTATGAAGTATCGTATCAGGGCAGTCGTCTCATTTGTGGACTCCTCTGATGAAGATGCATCCGACACGGTTAGGGTCTATAAACCGGCATTTAAAGGTGAAACCGGTCCTGATACTGGTGTCTACGGATACGCAGAAGTCTCATCCCTCTCCTTCAACGGTATCACTGTCACAATGTCTGGATATGCCAATGCTAATAACGGCACGGATGAAGATTTGGAGGTCACAGCCTGGTTCCGACAGCAGAAGTTTGAAACAGTCGGGAACGAGGCTGGAGCGGTGGATGATACTAAACGAGATCCCCCTTTAAACCAACCACTTGTTTTCGTAGATTTACTATCCGGCACAACGTTTTCTGATTCTGTCGAATCTATATTGACCGAATTTTGGGTTGGCAGACTGATTGGCGATGGCGAGAAGTTATTTTATGATGCACATACCCATCTGCAAGTAAGGGGACAAATTAGGGGACAGCATGAAGAAGACGACTGGGAGACGGATTCTGAAGTTCAGGAGTTTACTGATAAAGATAATCCAGATTGATATAACAACAATCTATAATTCGAATGTAACGGCAGGGATTGTATCCCTGCCGTTCATGAAAGGAGTATCATCATGCGTTTACAAGAAAAGCGGTGTCAGAAAGTTGTTTTGCTCTGTCTGCTTCTTCTATTTTTAGCAACAGCAGTTAATGCTAAAATCGTATTTAGTTCAACTCGCTTGGGAACGAAGGGTGTCTACTTAATGGACGATGATGGCAGCAACTTGACACTTCTCATAGAAGACGATTTCAGAAAACCATACCCCGATAGTTGGTCACCTGACGGTAAACAGATTTTGATTAAGCAATATCAAAGCAAGCTTGTGGATAGGGACGGAGGCATTGACAAGGTTCACGGTTATGTATTTTTCTTAATGGATGCGGACGGCACAAACAGGCGGCAACTCACCGAAAACGATGGGAGTCTTCTCAATCGTGGTTCATTTTCACCTGACGGCACTTCTATTATTTTTAATAAGAGCATTCGGATAGACGAAAAGCGGCAAACTGGCATCTACGAGTTGAATATTGAAACAGGGAAACTCAAAGAAATAGCAGATATTGATGGTATCAATGGCGATTGGTCCTCTGATGGCAAGCAATATGTGTATGCCATGCCCTGGGGGATCGGTGGTGGTTCCAATAGCACGATTTGGATTATGGGTGCCGATGGTCATAATCCTCGTCCACTTGTTCCAGATCCGGGTGTAGGTGAATTCGCCATTTACCGCTCCAGACCGCGATGGTCACCCGATGGTAAACAGGTGTTGTTTCAACAAAGAGAGTATAAGTTTGTGTTTGTACCGAATCGCGGAAACGTGATTACCTACAGGGCGTTTCGGTATATAATATGTGATCGGAAAGGAGAGAATATCAAACAACTCAGAATACCGAAGGACTGGGAAGGGTATGGCAATGACTGGATGGATGACGGTAAATCAATCGTTTTCGGTGCACGTGTCGGCATACCTTTGAACAAACCATTACCACGCGATTTTGTGTATCCAACGAGCAATATCTACAAGTATCATATCCATACAGGTGAGATTACGCGGCTAACTAACCATCCGGGTACGGATGGAACATTAGATTGGATAAGTGATGATGTACTGTCAGTGTCCGCAGTAGAGAAAAAAGAAGCAATATGGGGAGCACTAAAGCAGTAAACATGTTACGAAATACTTCCAGCTGTAGGTGCAAATGCTCCTCATAGGTTATCCGATAAACACAACGATATGCTACAAAGCATGTCAACTTTTCATAGGAGATGAAAAAATGTTGAAACACACAATGTGGCCCTCGCAATAACGATCATCTGTTCTGTATTCTTGTTCACACTGGTAAATAACAGTGAAGCAATAGAAATTACGTCGTTGTACCCCAGTAATGGTCAATACTACAACTATGCTGGATACCTCTACCCCTCTGCTTGTGTAGAAACGGATGAACCGTTTTCAGATGTATGGTGGTATATTAACGATGTTCATGTAGGTACAAGCAATGGTGATATTAACAATCCACAAACAACAGCCTGTTTCTCTGCCGGTAGTTTCTACTATCCCGGATCCCCTTTCGGTACAAGTTATGAGGTAAAGGCTGTCGTTCAATCGTTTATGGATGAAAATGGCAATATCGACCAAGACACCGATTCCTACACAGCGTACGTCTATACCACTCCAGATGTTGATAAGAGACAGGGGTTTCACACAGGAGCACAAGGAGATGCTTCTGCCAATGCGGGATGGAATGGTTCTACAGCTGAAGCAACAATCTCCGGTTCTATTACAAATAATGGTATACATGACATTAGTTATGTAATGAATCTTTTCTATGCAGTTGGCAAGTTACAAGCGGATGGGAACCTTGATGAAAATAATCTATTCGACCAACCTGATGGAATACAGATTTTACACGGTTCAATTAATGCAAACGATGAATCACAATCTGTGTCTTTCCCTTCGTTTTCAGATTCCTTTGAGGTTACTTTTTTCGGACAAGGAGATTCCTTTGGTGTACAAGCATCAATGAGTATTGCAGCATGGATTAGTGGACAGGAACAAGATGAGGATAATACAGATAGATGGTTTGCTTCAATGAGTAGTACATGGAATGTTGAAGAATAAATAGTGATTATAGATCCTCAAAGGTTCGTGAAGAGTCTTTGAGGATCTACTCTAATTAGGAGAACATAATGAGATTTAATCTTTCAATCCGAAACTGGTATAATTGTTGGTGTCTTATGCTCATATCTCTGTTGTTTATAGAATTCACTTTATGTTGTCATGCCAAGATTGCCTTCACAACCAAACGAGAAGGTGAAACGGCATATCATATCTATGTGATGGAAGATAATGGTAGTAATCTCAGAAGAATAACACCTGCAGGAACTTGGAATCGAACCCCAAGATGGTTTCCAGATGGCAAACGTATACTATTTGTAAGAGACCATAATCCTGGAACGGGACGGACAGACAATAATCAATTCTTGATTATTGATGAGACAGGATTAAATGAACATCGGTTTATGATAAATCACCCTACTGATAGAAAACCAGTCATATCACCGAATGGAAAGAAAATTGCATTTAGGAGTAACCGATCAGGGAATTGGGATATCTATACTTTGAACTTAGAAACAGGAAATCTGAAGCAACTTACAGACAATGACTTTCCATCAGCATGGTCGCATAGAATGGACTGGTCTCCAGATGGCAAACAGATTGCCTATCAACATGATGGTGAAGATGATAGTACTTGGAATATCTGGATCATGGATGCAGATGGGAAAAGAAAGAGAAGACTCACTCGCAACCCAGGTAAAGGTATATATCTGAATAGAGGAGCTCCCGTTTGGTCACCATCTGGTAGATACATTATGTATGATGACCACCTATTCAGAGTGGATGCGGATCGGAAATTACATCCTATTGCTTCGCAATTGATAGTTCATAATGTTTATACAGGATTTCGTCATATTCACGATTTCCCAAAAGTCACGGTAATCACAACTGGATGCTGGATGGGAGATGATCTGAATGTACTACTGTCTATGAGAGCACATGGGGCTGATCCTGAATCCGATTATGAAATCTATAAATACAATTTGGCAAGTAAAAGACTCACAAACCTAACAAATCACCCAAGTAACGACTATCAACCACACTGGATAGAGGGTTTCCATGCTGTATCTCCGCAAGATAAACTGACAACACAATGGGGCAGCCTTAAGCAATTAGATTGAAACTTATCTCACAGGCAGGTATCCTTTATGACGCACATACCCATCTGCAAGTGAGAGGACACATAATGGGGCAGCATGAGGTAGACGACTGGGAGCGCGTTTATGTCCAAAGCGAACATCTTTACATAGAACTCCGCTGGAGTGCGGGGCTTTCTACCTCTTATTTCTATAGACATATCACACCGCTGGTGTGAGGAGACATCGTAATGACGGTATCGTTAAGTTGTGTATTGATTGCGTCTAACATCCGGATAAGTTGTGGGTCTTGCTCCAGCGGAGCAATATGTCTATAGCAGTGAAGCATAGCAATCCCGCACTCCAGCGGAGTGCTATATCTAAAAATTGTCCAAACTATAGTTGCTATTAATATAAGCTAATTAAACGTGAGTTTGATAACACAGAATCTTGAATTCGGTACGGTTAGGAAACCGTACCTACCGGTCTATAGGGTAATATTTTTGGATAGATGAAGTTCATACGCCTATAATCAAACTCACGTTAATTAAGTAAAATTGGTATCATAACAGATAGTAATCAAATTTGCTTTGATCCATCTACAGATAGTAAATATGTAATGGCATTACTTTCCTTTAACTTCTGTACCAGACATTTGCTCTAAAGCCAATAGCAGTGCTTGTGTCCCTAACCGACCATGACCTTGTGCTTGTACTGCAGTATAGAGTTGATGTACTAAGGCGAGACCGGGAAGGCTAAGATTCATTTTTCTGGCTTCGTCTAAGGCGATGCTCATGTCTTTTATGAAGTGTTCCACAAAAAAACCTGGATCAAAGTCACGTTTTAATACACGTGGTGCTAAATTGTCCAATGACCAGCATGCGGCTGCACCACCACTGATAGAAGATAGCATTGTTTCCAAATCCAAACCCGCTTTGTGTCCATATATTAAGCCTTCACAGACACCGATCATTGTGCCGGATATAGTAATTTGGTTGCACATTTTGGTGTGCTGTCCTGCCCCCTGCTTCTCCTTGATGAACGATATTTTTACCCATTGCAGAGAAAAGTGGCATAACTGCTTGAACGGCATCTTCGTCTCCACCAACCATAATAGAAAGCCGTGCTTCGCGTGCCCCTACATCACCCCCCGATACAGGAGCATCTACAGATGATACATTCTGAGCTTTAGCTTCAGTGTATATTTCTTGTGCCAGTGAGGGTTCAGTTGTTGTCATATCGACAATGATACTACCAGATTTTGCACCTTTTAATATACCGTTATCTCCAAGATATACCTCTCGGACATCTGGTGGGAAACCTACGATGGTAAAGATGATATCGGAAGCAGCAGCAACATTACTCGGTGAATCTGCCCATGTTGCTCCTGCATCTATCAAAGGTTGCGACTTGGATTTCGTACGATTGTATACTGTCATCTCGTATCCAAGATCCATAAGGTGTTGACACATCCAACGTCCCATAACCCCTGTGCCAACCCAACCGAGTTTAGTTGTTGATGGTTCAATGTTTTTAATAGTGTTTTCCATGATTCTCCTTTTATCCATACTTGTATGAATAATTCAATACATAGCACTCCGCTGTAGTGCTACGATTTTAATTTGTCAGGAATTGATCTAATATTATTACCTATTTACCGACTGTAATCTTTTTCTGGGATATTTTTCTTATCTTCAAGTTGTTCTAACGGGTTAATAAGTGGTTGAGAGGTAACATCCTTAGATATAACCTTCTTATTAGTTCTTAGATCCTTTGCTAATTGTAGAGATATGACAATACCCCCCAAAATTACGCCGCAATAAACAGCAAAAAATCTTGTTAATAGTACGAAAGGTGTAATAACTCTCTCAACTACAAGTGTCTTCATTAACAAACTCTTCGTCCCTTCAGCAAATCCACTTGCTCCCGGTGTTGGGGCAAAAAGCACAACAAAGTTATATAACATTTCTACTATACAAAGATCCCATAAGCCGACCTTAGTGTTAAATGCACGTAAGACGTAGTATCCACCTACAATCCGTGCAAAGAGGAAGGCACAGGTAAGTAGTAAACTAAGTAAGCATGTCCATTTATGGTCTCTAATAAGTGATCTTGCAAATGTTTTATGTTCTACAGAAATTTGTTCTACTTTTGATTTTACTCGTTCTAAGATTGGAGCAATCGGTTTAAATCTACGTCCAACCAGATCAGATAACCAGTAAAAGATGCGTGTGACAATTTCAGGTTTGAAAAGTAAGAGTAGAAAAGTGATAAAGACTAAACCGAATATGAGAAAACTAAATAGACTGATCCAAGTCGTTCCTTCAGGTATAGTTGCTGGCATAAATAATAGTATTCCACCAGCGGCACAAATAAGAATTACTAAGGTAGATAAAAAAGAGGCAATACCTGCTGTTAATGCACCAGAAAAAGGGACACCAGACCGTGCATATATATAAAGGTGTCCAACACCACCAGTTTGAAAGGGTGTAATTGCAGAAACACAAATTGTAGCTAAAATTGCTCGGAAACTATTCCTAAATTTGATAGTTGGTGCGACAATTCGAATAAAAACATGGTATCGTAAACCAGCACACAACCAATCCACAAACATAAATAAAGTAGCACCGAGGAGGAATTCATACCGCATGTGCAGGAGTACTTGACGTAATTCCTCTGCACCTTCCCTAAGGTCCTGTGATCCATGAGTCCATAAAAAGCTGAGTACTAACCCAACTACCGTAAACAGCGTAAACAAAAGAACACCGCGAATCATATTCTCGCGGCTCAGTGGTGCCTGCATGCTATTATATTTCCTCTTCCTTCATCAAACTCACGATAGTTTTAGGTTCAAACTAATGTCCATTGGCATTGCTGAATGTGTCAATGCACCAATAGATATTAGATTAACACCTGTAGACGCAACAGCCTGCACCCGTTCCAATGTGATTCCCCCGGACGCCTCAGTCATTGCTCTGTTGCCGACAAGTTTAACAACTGTTTTCATCATTTCAATCGACATATTATCAAGTAGTAGAATATCAGCCTTTGCTTCTAACGCTTCTTGTACCTGTTCAAGAGTTTCAACTTCTACCTCTATTTTCGCAGTATGTGGGGCGGTGAATTTTGTACGTTCCACTGCGTTGTGAATACCACCAGCTGCAATGATATGATTGTCTTTTATGAGTATACCATCATAAAGACCATAACGGTGATTATTGCCACCCCCAACACGCACTGCATATTTTTGAAGTGCACGTAATCCTGGTGTTGTCTTACGGGTATCAACTATCTTTACATCATAGTCACGAACTGCATCTACAAATAAGGATGTCAAGGTTGCCACACCTGATAATCGTTGAAGAAAGTTTAACGCTGTCCTCTCACCGATCAAGATTGACTTAGCACTTCCTTCAACCTCAGCGATGGATGTTCCCACGGAGACAGCATCACCCTCTTTTACGATAGAGCGTAAATCAAGTGAAGTATCCACTTTTGCGAATGTTTTTTCTGCTACAGGTAATCCAGCAACTACACCTTCACTTTTCGCGGTGAGTATACCGATTGCATTTTGGGAAGGCGGTATAGTTGCTTCGGTTGTAATATCACCAATACCTATATCCTCAGATAATGCAAGATCAAGCAAAGCGTTAAGTGTAGTATTATTTAACATGTTCGCTTGGAATACAAAGGTAACATCAGATCATAGAAAAATCCGCAGGGAAAGAACTATCCGAATAAAGACATTTCTATCCTCTCCCCACGGATAACTTTAGAACTAATATCTTTCTAAATAAGGGGTTAGGAATTTCTTTGCATTTTCCGTTACATCCCATGCTTCTGGCCAGAAACAGAGATCAATAGAGAACCATTCCCCGTCATATCCTGTTTCATCCATGATGACAGGTATAATAGCATCAAAATCCAGCACACCATCTCCAAATGGAGCGTGAGTACTTGTTTCGTCTCCGTGTAACGTATTGTCAGAATCGATAAGGTGGAAGTGTCCGATTTCACCTTTGAGTTGACGGGCAAGCGCAATAACCCCATTATCACCCAGTGTCTCCTTTTCACCGACCTGTCTTGAGCCAACTGTTGCACACATCTGTGCATGACATGTATCAAACATAACCTTAAAATTGGGGTGATCTACAGCCTTAGGCAAGTTTATGATGTCACTGGGTTTATTGAACATAAAGCCTGGTTCAAATTCCCATAACATCAGTACACCATAGTCTTCAGCCACTTGCGCACAACGTCTCCATAGGGATGCAATCCTATCCCACGCTTCTTGACGTTCAACTCCTTCAATTTCTTTCTCAGGATAACTGATTACTGTGTCAACACGTATTGATGGTGAACCGAGATCAAGTGCAAGTTGAAGGTTACGTCTGAAGAGTTTGAAATATGCGTCGTCCTCTTGCGCTTCGTCGGTTCCCGGTCCGGGATGAGACCAGAAATCTGCTGCTAATCCAGATACTTCTAACCCGTAATAACTAATCAAACCTTTAACCGCATCCCGATCACTCTTCATAGGGTAGTCGTTGATATCGATATGTGGTTTAAATGCCCCGATTTCGATACCATCAAATTCCAGTTCTCCGAGACGTTTGACAACATCATCAAAGGGTACAGGGTTATCTTCATAAGGTCCGAAAGCGTAAGCCCAACTTCCAATAGACAATTTCTTTGCCATATATTCCTCCTATAGGCATCTTTATATCATCTTTATATAGTTAAACTAAAAAAATAAATAGACACTTTTACCCCTGGTAGGTTCGGTTTCCTAACCGAACCGGCACAGAGTGTCCTATTAATTCTAAACTCTACTATAATATATTATTTATTAATGTCTCAAAAAGATACGTTTACATAATCATAGACAATAATTCTAAAACCTTTTTGAAAAACAACTATGTCTAATTGAATCCAGTAATCAAATTTTGTACATCGTTTTCCAGTCCAGCGGTAATATTTTCAACAGTATTTCTTTTATCATTCTTATATGCATCATATTCTTCTAATAGATTCTTTGGTTCACCTGCCCTGATAGACGCAACACGCGGACCGCGCATCTTAGCATCCCCAAAAACTTCCTTTTCTAAACGTGCGATCACTTCAAGGTAACGTTCAGGAGATTCATCTTCAGCCACATAACCGTCAGTTATTGCAATGAAATTGACTAAACGATCTAAATCTGGGTAAAACTGTTGAAATTTCTGTAAAAGTTCTTGATGTATCTTTCGTTCATAGTCTGTCATCTGTTCAACATCTTTGTAGATTTCGGTATCCACAAGATTTCTTAAGACCCGTACCCGCGTGAGAATATCTCCGTTTGGTTGTATACCCATGATTTTTTCTGCATGTGATAGTATCTGTTCCTTAAGTCCTTGAATATGTTCATTTAGAGAAACGGATTGATCCACTTTATATTGATATTCATCAGCGAGCGTTTTTAAAACAGACATACCTATACGTCTAAGTCTTTGGTATCGTTCTTCTGGTGTGCGGGTAGATGGTGGAAGTATATGTTGCTCTAATTTTGTTAATGCAAAATCAATAATATCCCACATGTCTTCAGTAAAACGATATTTTATTCCAACAGGAACTACATAAAGTGGCTTGTCTTCACCGGTTTTCTTGATGTCGTCTAATGCCCAAAAACAGAGTTGTATTATACCTCTTTCAAACCGCATGACAGTGTCGTTTTGACGAGAGACTTCACCTTCCCCAAATACGACCAGTGGCCATTTCCCTTCCGATAGAATTTGCCGAGTTGTACGAAATGCGTTTCTGTCAACTGTTCCGCGCACGACGGAATAAACCCCCATTTGTTGCATTAGCATGCTTCTAACACCGGAAAACCTACCTTTATCAAATGATTCACGAGCTGCCATATAGTAGAATGGCTGTGATAACTTCTTTGATAAAAAGAAAACAACGGTTTGATCAGCCGATGCTGCATGGTTTGGGGCTATGACGGTAGGATGACCGAATGTTGATTTCAGTCGTGAAATAGAGTTCTCATCAATATCTAATGTCAACCCTTTTGGATACAATCTATTCCCTAACGCAGTGAGAGACTGTACAACCTTAATTGCTATCTCATTCGGTTTAGGAGGTTTGAAATCTAACATATTAGCAGGTAATTCGTATATATCTCCCTGTTTCTGTATGCTCTGAAATTATAAGTCCTTTGTTGTATTTAACAGATATGTTTCTCCTATTTGATTGAAACTTTGGATATATACTAAATTATACAGCACAATATCAATATCTATAGACTTGGTGGATAACAACAAATTACTTCCATCGGTTCACTACCTGTGCTAACAATGTCATAAGCCTGGTAAACTTCTTGGGATAAAGACAGATTTTCCACGTTTGAGTTCGACATCATCAAAATCACCACGTAGTACACCTTCACCCCCTAAAGTGACAAGCGCATAGAACCCCTTACCTTTAGGCATACTTAGCGTGGAAGTGACAGTTAGGCGTGAACAACCAAAATATTTAGAGGCTTCTTCAGGAACAATTCGATCTTCTCGGCTATCTCCTTCTGCTCTAACGAGTTCAGGTTTTCGTCTAATGTAATTGTTTAGATAATCCAGTTCAAGTTTATCATATTCGGCTGCCTCAACCGCTAAGTCCCAACCGAGTCCACAATGTCCATCTTCTTTATCATAGGGAAAACCTTCCCATTCCGCAAGTATGTTCCAATCTGTTGGTTCTTGAGGTTCAAGTACACATAATCCTGTACCGAGAGAATGGACGATTGGTGTCCGTAAATAGTATACTTCTCCTACCTTTGGTTCAACGACATGCATTAAACTGCGTAGAGTTTCTATATCTTGTGCTTCCATGAGACGACGGAATTCAGATTTCTCTATTGCTTCTTTCCAACCGATCCAAGCTTTTGCGCCTGGTCGTGTACCGATTAATATCCATGCTTCATTTTTTCCGAATGGTGAATTTAGATGTTCTTGTGCGAAATCTGGGTTTGGATGCCAATGTATTGGGATATGTGCGCCTTCGCCTACATCAAAAATCTTGAGTAAAACTCCGAGGTCCGTACCGTATTTTGCTACGTGTGCGTCACCTAATGTTTCTTCTGGAAATGCATCTAATAATTCCTTTAATAAGACCTCTTCTCCATTAGGAAGTGTGATACGACTAAAGCCTTTGTCAGGTGGATTCTCTCTTCCGGGTGTAATTGCGCGATTTGTTGAGAAAATCCATTCCTCAGAATAGTAGTCATCTTTCGGATCAGATTCCCCCATAAATTCTGCCCGAAGTTTACCACCGTTATAAAAATGCAAGTATGTATTGGGTGCTAAACCTATAGGTGCGTTTAACATCGACTTTAATTCACTTTTTGATGCCATATTGCTTTTTTCTCCTTATCTTTATACAATCAATATTAGCATCAATTTACCTGAATTGTCAAGTGGTTTTGTGTTCTGAACAGAGGCATTGATTCCATTCCAAAAATATGCACCTTTTTTCTCCTAATTCGCGTCATTATATATGAGTGAGTAAAGATATACTTCCTGGAGGCTTTTGGTGAAAAACGAAGATATTGCGTTGATTCAACGTATCCTTGAAGGTGATGAGGATGCCTTTGCATGTTTGATTGGAAAGTACAGTAAACAGGTTCATGCACATTCCTGGCGGAAAACAGGAGATTTCCATATCGCTGAGGATATTACGCAAGAGGCCTTCCTACAAGTGTATCAGAAGCTGGAAACTTTGGAAGATTCGACACAGTTTTCAAGATGGCTCTATAAGATTGTGAATAATCTCTGTAACGCATGGTTTCGCAAAAATCGGATAAAAACTGAGTCCCTGGAAGAAACCGACATGTCAGAAATTGAGACAGAGGCGTATTCCCAATATGTTGCTGCAGAACAAGCGAAAACTACTGCGGAGGCGCAACACAACCTCGTCAAGAAATTGCTTGCGAAGTTGAAGGAGAGTGATCGGGAAGTTATTACACTCCACTACTTTGAAGAGATGACCTCTTCGGAAATCGGAACGTACTTAGGCCTGTCCGAAAATACGGTGAAGAGTCGGATCCGCCGTGCGCGGCAACGAGTAAAGAAGTATAAATATATGATTCAAGAGGCGTTAGACATTACAGTTGAAAAGGAACAACGTTCCCAACACCAGTTAAAAGGAGATATTATCATGGCAAAAGAAGTGAAAGATGAAACCAAAGTTGAGGAAAATTCTGAGGAAACCTTGCATAACCTAACGGGGAAGCAAGTAAGAATTTCACCTGATTTGCAAGAAGACATAGCTGAACTTCGTGAACAGATTCATTCTCTCTCGGATCAACTAAGTGATAAATTTGATATGCCGCATCATCCTCGCTCACAACGAAGTGATGCATTTAAGACATTAAGCACACTCCCCGAAGATGCCGAAAATCACGTGGCCTGGGGTTATGTTGGTGTATATAAGACCGCTGCCAATGCAGGTAAATCGCGTATTGCATATTGGTCGGATAGCATTGATATTTTCCTAAATAAAGCACCAGATGCGGACATCGTAAATTTTACGCATCTCTTCACAAATCCCACTATAGTCGCTGTTTTAAGACAGTTGGTAAAGGGTGACAAATCTGTCGCGGATTTGGCAAAAGAGAGCGACATATCAGAAGATGCGATAGAGAAAGCTGTACAGACATTAATGGACGCAACATTAGTGGCGCGCACAGAAGATAATCTTATTACTCCGAAAAAACGATGTGATTTCCTTTTTCCTAAACTTTGTCAGTATGACAATCGTTCATCTTGGTCATATCAGACCAGAGGATAGGTGATTCGTAGAACACTTTGACGATGTGTTAGTATTGTTTCTGGGGTAACATCCGCCGAATTATTACTATGTTGTGGCGAGGTTCTAAATCTCGCCACAATACCGTAGTATAAAGATATAGATTTTACTGTAAATGAGAAGTTATCATTCAGAAACGGTATCCGATTAATAGAATTATGCACCCTTTTCCATTCAATTCGCGACTATATGACTATATATAATATAGTGAAATAGTTAATCGGACGTTTCTTCGTGCCATTAGGCATCCTACCCACAAACGTCCTATCCATTTATTCACAAATTATACTATAATTCTTACATAATGAAACCTTTCCGGAGATGTCAGATGAATACAGGCGATGTTGTGTTGATCCAATCCACACTTGCGGGTGATGATGCTGCCTTTGCGAGTTTGGTGAGTAAATACCAAGAGCAGGTTCACGCATATACATATCGGAAAGTTGGAGATTTCCACATTGCTGAAGACATTACACAAGAAATATTTTTCGAAGTGTATCAGAATCTCGAAAAGCTGAGAGATCCAACCAAGTTTTCAACATGGCTTTTTTCGATTGCAAATTATCTCTGTTTCGCGTGGTTCCGAAAAAAGCAATCCATGTCCGAATTGTTACGTGAAAGTTATACATTGAAAACCGAGACAGATTCATATTCACGTTATGTAGCTTTGGAAAACGAGCGGGATGCTGTTGAAGTACAACGCGAATTAGTACAAAAGTTACTTTCAAAGCTAAAGGAAAGTGATCAACAGTTAATCACACTCCACTACTTCGAAGAGATGACATCCGCTGAGATAAGTCGCTATTTAGGCATCCCCCAAAATACGATTAAGAGTCGGCTGCGACGCGCAAAACAAAGGTTAAAACAATACGATTTATTTGTCCAAGATACAATAGATAGTTCTATTGAAAAGGAACACAGTTCACAAGGAGAAAATAGCATGGCAGATAAAATGAGTTCAGATATACTCAAGATTAAGTCCTTATCAGACCGATCACGAATGCAACTTTCCTCAGATGGAGAGTGGCTTGCCTATGTAGTAGTCGACCCTGACCGAAATTCATCGTTCGAACAACAGACCGATGAATTTTCACTGCATCAACTAACAGGCGCATTGATAGAAAATCATAGTCAGGAAGTATGGGTTACCAACATCAAAACGAAGAAAACATATCAGCTTGGAGCAGGGACGGGGGTTGACTGGGCACCTCGTTGGTCTCCAGATGGAAACTACTTAGCCTTCTTTTCTGACCGAATGGGAACACCTCATCTTTGGGTTTGGGATAAGGTTGAAAATGAACTGCGGCAAGTTAGCGAAAAACCGATTACTGCAACACACGGTGTTGAAGTCCCGCAGTGGACTTCGGATGGAAAACATATCATCACAAAGTTACGTCCCGAAGATATGGACATTTCCACAATTATCTCAAACAAAACGATTCCACAAGCGATAAACGTTTGGCATACGGATACGGATGAAGAGTCTTCTTTAGATGAAGATTTAGACCAATTTGTGTGGATCAAAGGTGATTTAGGTGTCTTCAACGTTGACACGGGTGATGTGCAAGTTCTCGCACGAGGCTTGTTTACGAGAAAAATTACACTCTCTCCGGATAATACTGCAGTTGCTGTACTCAATATAATACGAGGAAGGGAGTTGACATCTCAAGATACCCTATATGAGTTGTTATTAGTTCCTTTGGATGGAACGCCAGCCCGAAGTTTGGCTACAAATATAACCGAAAAAGCACTATTCGTGAGTTGGTCACCAGACAGTAAGTATCTGGTATATGCGCAATCGGATGGATTGTTTATTGTTTCAGTCCAAGATGGTGAACAGAAGAACTTGACTGCAGACATTACAGAGAAACTGCGATTTTACGCACGTCCGTTATGGCGACCATCAGGAGAGTCGTTTTTCTGTGGCATCGACTGGAATATATGGGAATTCGCAGCAGACGGTAGCAGCGCACGGAAACTGACAGAAGAATTGAAGAAACACATCATGGGTATTGTCGCGAAAGTAAATACCCACGTCGTTTGGCAGTCAAGCGATGCACAGTCTATCTGTGTCCAGACTCATGATCCAGAAACAAAGAAAGATGGTTTTTATTTGATAAATACGGCTGAGGCACGTGCTACTTGCTTGTATGAAGAACCAATTAGCATAACCCGTCAAATCGCAGACGAATACGATTTAAGGGTTAGTCAGTAACGACACACAGATTGTCTACAGAGCGCAGAATGCGACACATCCAGAGGAAGTCTGGATGTTTGATACAGACTCTGAAAAATGTAAGCAGGTAACCAATCTCAATCCGCATCTGTGCGACTTACAATTTGGTGAGGTCCGTTTCGTCGAATTACAAAGAGAGAACGGCGAGCGTTTGCGTGGTGTTTTGATGCTACCTGCTAACTATGAGGAAGGCAAAAAGTATCCTTTAGTTACATGGGTCTATCCGGGCAGGCACTTGTCAATGTATATTTATAGTTTTGGGTTGGATAAATATGTCATGAACTTTTCAACTCCTTGCTGCACCGTGGTTTTGCCGTGCTTGGTGTTGATGTGCCATCAAGATCCAGCGAATCGTTGGAAAAATTGTCCGAATATGTGCTGCCTGCGGTAGACAAAGTCATTGAAATGGGGATCGCCGACGCAAATCGTTTGGGAATAACGGGGTACGGTCACGGTGGATACTCCACAGCCGGATTGATTACACAGACCAACCGTTTCAAAGCCGCAGTTTGCGGTGGCGGTTTCTATAATTTGACCAGAATCTACGGGAATCTTACCAAACTGGAAAGAAGTTTTGGTATTAAATGGATAGAAGGAAAGAATCGTATGGATATAGGTGGTTCGCTCTGGGAAGAACGCCAACGATATATTGACAGTTCACCGATTTTTCACTTAGATAAGGTAGAAACCCCTGTTCTAATCTATTGTGGTGAAGGCTTTAATGGTGATGATTACACGCAATCTGGGGAGCTTTTCTCAGGATTACGCAGGCTTAAGAAGGAAGCGACATTTGCGTGGTATCGTGGTGAAGGACACCTCGTGAGGTATTGGCGACCTGAACACCGCGCAGAATTGCTGGGAACGTATCATTGATTGGTTTGAAAAGCATCTGAATTGAAGAAAGAGCCTATCTATATTGTCAGGACTTACGCAACTTAAGCAAAAAAAGGTAAAATTTGACTTAAAAATCCGTCATTTCGGTGTTTTAACCCCCTAAATCCCCCTTATCAGGGGGACTTTAAGATGAAATGCGTAAGTCCTGATTGTATTAAAAGCACTCGAAATCTTCATTTTCTCAACAAAAACAATTATGGCAAAATTTCATGTTCGCTTGATGCAATATACATAAAATTCTAAAAAGGGAAAGAATATGGCGAAACAAACATGTTTGATGATCGGTGGCGGTGGTATGGCAGCTAACTGGATCCAAATCTTCACCGACAATTTCAGTGATCGGGTCGAGATCGTTGGTTTAGCAGACGTGAATACAGAGGTTCTCGCAGCACAAAGCAAAGCGTTAGGACTCAGCACTTCGCAATGCTTTACAGATTTTAACGAGGCATGTGTGGAGGTCAAAGCAGACTTTTGTGGTATTGCTACTCCGCCTAAATTTCACTGTCCTGCCGCAATTGCTGCTATGGAGAACGGGATGCCCGTTATATGCGAGAAACCGATCGCGGATACCTGGGATGCCGCGAAAGCAATGGTGCGTACCGCACAGAAAACAGGATTACCTTGCACTATTATCCAAAACTACCGCTTTGCGGATAATAAACAAGAATTGATTCGGATCCGTGATGAAGGTAGATTGGGAGGACTTCAATACGTTGTCGGTAGATATGGGTGCGACTTTCGCCGCTATTCTGAGTGGGGAGCCTGGCGGCACGATATGGATTTCGGACTTCTCATTGAGGGTGCCGTTCATCACTTAGACATGCTTCGGTTTCTCTCTGGCGGCGATTGCGAAACCTTGATCGGATTTGGGTGGAATCCTGAATGGTCAAGTTTCCGACACTACTCCAGCGGTTTTTATCTTATGCGTATGGACAACGGTGTTCACGTCTCTTATGAAGGCAACAGTTCGGCGGCTGGCATTGAATACTGTTGGAACCATGAGTCCTACCGCGCCGAGTTTGAAAAGGGCACAGTCGAAATAGGAGGTGGAAACCAGATGGTAATCCATCGTGTTGGTGGTGAAACGGAAGTTTACACAGCCCCACCAGTCCGTTATGAGCATCACCACCACTTATTCAATGAATTCTTAAATTGGATTGACGGTGGTAAACCTTCTGAAACACGGGTTGAGGATAACATCAAAAGTTTTGCGCTTGTCATCGCCGCCATGGAAACGACCGTTGATGGACTACCAAAGCAGATTGCTAATTACCTAAGTGATTTAAGTCTCTAAGTCGTAAAGGAGAAAAGGAAAACTCTCATGCAAAAAACAGTGATTTTAGCGATTGGGTTAGCGATGTGTATTATTTCCCAAGACACGTTCACACAAGACACAAAAGAGGGACAAATGACTCACAAAACATTAACGATTCCGGATATTCTTAAAATTAAGTCGTTTTCATCCTGTTCACGATTGCAGCTCTCCCCGATGGATAGTTTCTTGCCTATGTTGTGCAAGATCCTCATCATAAGTCATCGTTCCAAGAAAAAACCACAGAATACTCTATATATCTACCGACCGGAACATTCGTTGAACATCATAGTAGTGCAGTCTGGGTTACCAATATCAGAACAAAGGAAACTTATAAACTTGGTTCAGATGACGGAGTTGGCTGGGCACGACGGTGGTCTTCGGATGGACGCTACTTAGCATTTTAGCATTCCCGGTGGTTACAAACCGCACCATAGGCGTCAATTTAGGGATACACCTTTCGTCCCGCGAATCAAGGAATCAACGGTATGAATGACATATGAAGATTAATTTTTACATTCGGTGATATGCGGACAGGGAAACCGTCCTACGATTCACCGCGTCGCGTAGAAAAGACTGTGACTACAAAAATTATTAAAAAGGTCAGATAACAAAATCTAAAGCAGTTTCTTTTCGTATAGAATTTGTGCATTTTTTGCTCCTTCATTTAATGTAAGTTTAGGAATTGATACGGATCAATTCCTGTAGAATCTAATTCTATTATACGAAGGTGACCAGGAAAGGTAGCGGACAAAAGATCTTCTTCGGAGTATTCAACATTAGGAGCTGACTTGGCACTGGTAACGTACCTCCTAATTGTCCCATCAGGCATTTCCTGTTGTGCATAACGAACATAAACAGTATTATGGTAGTAAGGATAAACTTTACCATTATTAGTACATCCACCCCGGAAGTTTTTGTCTCCTTCAATCCATAACTTAACAAGAACCCGAATCTAACAGTTCCAATACCTTTCAGCGCGTGGTCAGGAAGATTCTCTTTAGCTTCAGGTTGATTCCAGATGACGTCAGTCGGATAATCAGAAGGCACTTCTGGATATTGTCCGAACCCGTATGGTGAAACCCGTACGACTTCGGTAGTTTCCTGTGTCTGTTCCGGCTGTTTTTCGCGAGCATCACTAAGTCCGGAATATTCTGTCTTAATAGTTGTTTCGGTTATAGATTTCTTTGCGTTTGGTGGTGTGCTTTCTGCAATGGTTATATCAATTGCTTGACCCACTACGCTGCTCATCTCGCTTTCTTTTGTTTCTTGATGAGAAAGTCCCGATTGCCGTAGTAGTTCTTCAGTATCGACTGCAGCTTTTCTCTCATCTGCTATATCGTACTGATACCACAACACACACGCAACGGAGAACACTATCAGATAGCCGATACCGCCAAGAACCCATTTGTTCATAAAATAATCGCGTAGCATCTGATACCTCCTTTTGTTAGGACATACCACTTTTGGACGTCTAAACCAAGTATTATCGCATTGTCTTGCGTTATATCACTTTTAAGACAATTAATAAAATATGATTTAAAATATCTATCTGATTGGAGACTTTATTGACACCACTGGGTACATTATGTATAACCATATCTTTGCCCTATAGTTGCGGTGTCTCCATATATGTGCGTCAAGGTGTTGCCTTCATTATAGAGAACTAACATCATAATTACTTAGCAACGCTTGATATAAATACACCAACAAGAAACATTATACCATATTTACGACTTGTGCTAGTTACCTGACAGTCTTGTTGTTTTCACAACTGTTTATATTCTGTAGGAGAGATCTCCGAATCGCGACACGTTTGTAGTCGTGAATCGGAGATCGCTCCTAACTTGAGGTTGTCGGGATGGAAAAAGTTGCTGAATTTAGACTCAAACAAGACAAACATGTGAAATGTTAACATACAAAGTGTTTACTGACACAACGCGTAAAAATAACATTTGCAGCATATATTATATCCATAACAAATGTCTAAGAATATCCTTGTCATGATCGTAGATATATCGCTTCATATTCTCTGAATGATAATTTTGACGACCTCCCCAAATATTTGCTTCTCCCTCCCCATACAGACGATCAGCAATGTCAGGATTTCTGTAAGTATGCCTTCCTGTAACACTTTTCTGAGCACCCACCATTGTAATATTCAGATGCACTGTCTGCAGATTCAATCTTAACTATCACCATATTTATAATGTCACTATATATTGCATTAGCTGCTATAGAATAAAATCCATATTCAGGTAAACTTGAGTTTGTATTTGCATAGTGATCTACATTGGCAGAAACCACAAAGGCTTTAACATCATCATCTAGTAACTCAGTGGATGTGCTCACAGAGGCATCACAGAGCGACTCTACATGTGCGCCGTAGTACCCATTTCCCACCACAAATGGCTTCTCACAATCTGCAATCACAAATACCGAAGTGCATATCAATAAATATACTAATGTGAAAGTAGTCGATAATTTTAACATCATATATCTCCCTTATTTTATTTGTAGATAATCGTATGGATCAATTCCATGCGAATTTATGTTAAGCACTCTAATGCCCGGAATGGTTTTACCAAGAACAAGTGCTTTCTCTAACCTCTTTTGTATATCTCTTGTTCCACTAGGTCCAAAAATCCTGATAGTCTGAGAAATTATATCAATTCCTTCTATTTTCTTTTCATTAATATCTACATAAAATGTATTTGGATACAGCGGATAAACTTTACCTTTATGCCACTTACCAGCAATAAAGTCTCTATCTCCATCATTGAATAATTTAATTAATACTCTATCTACCAACTCTCCCTGATATTTTATTTTTTCAGGTAAAAAATGGTTAGTAAACTGCCAACTCACTCCAAGCGGAAATCCTTGTGGAATTGTAGGATACCTCCCAAATCCAAAAGACGATTCAACTATTTCTTCATCATGTATCTCTTTAGGTAGGTAACCTTTCTTATTGTCATTAGGTCTATCTGTTTGAATCTCAACTCTTTTAGTATTTTCACCTGAATTTTTATTGGCATTCTCGGTGTTCATAGTATTATGTTCTACTGAGCGTGATTCATTCGAGTCCTGTTGAGTAGAATTAGTAATATATTTACTTTCACTATTTTGCCTTAGTAGTTCCTGTATTTCCTGAGATTCTTTCTTGCTTTCTTTTATACTATAATTATACCAAGTAATACAAAATATCCCAAACAAGCAGAAAAATCCTAGTAAAATAAATGTCCATATTCCAAGTATGTCCCATACGTTTACTAAAAGTCTTTTCAACATGAGGTTTTCCTTTCAATAATATATCGGAGAGTTTATACCTTCGCCAAAAATGGCGTATGTTTCATAAGTCAACCTAAGTTGCTACTTGTCCAGTAGGAATCCTTCGATTCTGATCGGTGTTATCCGATAGACTTTCAGTCTGTGTCCACCTATAGAGTCAACTGGTGTGGAATTTGGTCTATACAGAAATAAAAATGACTTACGCAAAAAACCTGAAGTTATTTTACTCCTGAAATCTCGGAACTTCTCTGAGCAATTGGTCATATCACTATGACACCATTCAACTAAATCTCAGATAATTAGCGAAGGTATTGTTCCTGATAGATATGATTTATAAATATCTATCTGATTGGAGACTTTATTGACACCACTGGGTACATTATGTATAACGTGAGTTTGATAATAGATAAATAATCTTCATTTTCCAAAAATATCACTCCTATAGACCCGGTAGGTGCGGTTTCCCGGGGAATGCTAAATAGCATTCATACCGTTGATTCCTTGATTCACCGCACTGAACATAAATATTTGAATAATCAAACTCACGTTATAATTTAATTATATAGTTATTATACGTCAATTTTTAGTTCTAATCAAATTATTTATTTAGTTATATAACGTCTATTATTTTCTATGATTCTCTAAGGATTTTTTAGTCGTTTATAACTTATATATAACGTGAGTTTGATAAATGTTTTTAGATGTTACATATTTTTGACATCTGAAAGTCTTCTTCCTGTAGTTCTCTATGTTTGAATGAAGGTTTCTTCTTCAGACCGGTATAATCAATCAAGGCAGCAATCGTATTCACTTGAAAGTTAGCACAACTTCTATGGCGTGTGTGTGTTGTATCTCTGTTTGACTTTTCAGTTCTTTACACACCGATTCAATGAACATCCGTTTTTTTTAAAGTGCTGCGTCGGTATCAGAAATAGGTTCAGGTTTCATAATTTTACGCACATTGTAAATGAGGGACACACCGTCTTCTTGGAGTTTCTCACGAAGATCTTTTGAGATGTATCCTTTATCAGCAAACTTTGCCAAAGATCTCTTGACACAACTGTGGCACAGGTATCTTGTCATCTACATTTCCTGCTGTTACCAGAGCGGATAAAAGTTAACCTTGGTCGTTACACCAGCGGTGTGATATGTCTATAGAAAACCGATACACGTAGAGCGCACACACCAGCGGTGTGATATGTCTATAGAAAACAAAATGTAGCATAAACTTCCAGTTTGTGCAGGACTTCAAGACATACATAACAACGGGTGTGTAAAGTATATGGCATTAACAAGCATCAAATGAAACAGATAATACATTTTTAATAAAAAATGAAGAAAACACCCATCTATAGCAACAAACATACATATATCACAAAAACACAAATACATTTTAATAATATTTATCAAAATGAAAATAAAATTAAGAGTTAGAACACAACTAAAAACCAATAACTATAAACTAATGACTCTCGATAAAAACGATCCTAATTGCGAAGTTTCATATACGTCAAAAAAGTATACCTTTTTAACCGTTGGGAATCTCAAAATCAGGAAGGACAACAAAAACACAAAATCACATTTTTTCGATTTTCTTATAAAGTCAATTCAAAGTGGAGTAAAGTCAGTCTATGACAGGGGTTATACGGGTAAATTACACCAATTTCAATGTCACACCGTGTGACAAAAAGTGTAACTTTTTTCATGTTTTCGATGCATAGAGAAATGCAGCAACAACACGATCTACCGTCTAAGTATTTAGGATTAAATGTCTGTTTTTATACACTGTTTTTTGTCGGTATATTAGGATTAAATATCTGGTTTGATGCTTTTTTAACAATCATAAATTTCAGATTTTGAAGAGTATCCTCAAGACCAATACAACAACTTTACACACCAATCTTCGAATTGCCAACATAGGAACATTTTAGGTGATAATGGTATATTCATAGGAAATATGGAAACTATCCAGAAGATTTATAATCAGATGAAAACCAAAGATGCATTCCATACACGCAGTTGTTAACAATTAATTAACGTATGTGATTCACGGAGAATTGTATAAATAAAATTATAAACCCTTATAGAATAAGGGATCGTAAAATTGCTCCGTGAAGGTTTCCGTGAAAGTGACATCATCTCAAAACGATAAATATTAACACTTTTTCCATTCACAATATCCATACATCTAATATAATTATGAGATTGACAGATGAAGGTCTCAATGCCATAATGGAGTTGACATGTATGCAAATGAACAATACTTGGGAAAAACATTGATATGCAGATACAATTGCAGGATGATGTTGAATGCCAAAAACCTTACACACCCGTTTGTACAGCATTTCAAGCCATGCATCACAATTGTTGATGGGATAAACATATTTAGAAATGGTATTATTATCAATGAGAAGTCTATGGAACTTATACTATTTCTAATTGAAAATGTCTCTTTTTGTACCACAAACTTTCAGTTTGTGACCTGAAAAATGACTGCCATAATAACCGCCTAATGAGACAATAATTTATGGAAATGGTATTAGATATAAATGATAAACATATTACAACTGACAATGTCTAATAATTCTATAGGTAGATATCTACACTTAATCAAATCTTAACTATCCTTTTAATTTAAGAATACTCTATTAGACAGAAATTAATTCATTAGGAGAGAAAAATGCAAGGACTTGTCGTAATTGTAATGATAGTATGTGGTTCAATAGCATTCATCGTGCTTGGATGCGTTTGGATGGGAACATCCTACTCTGAAAAGAAAAGAGGTCTTCGCTCAGGTGCGTCTGATCGTGAACTTTTCGCATTGCAGCAACAAGTATCTGAAATCCGTAAAGAAACAGATGCACTTAAGAACCAGATACAAGAACTTATCAAAATTGCTAAAGGTATCAGTGAGTAAACAGAACTATGTCAAATATTATATTCTTTTTTGTTATCCTAACATTCATAGTAATGGGAAGTATAACGATTACTGTCCTTCTTACTGTTAGAATTGGCACTACACGTGCACTTAAAAAACATGGGTATCATCCCAATAATTCACAGATAAAATATCAGCAAATCGAAGAAGATTTAAACCAAATAAATGAGGATTTAGGTGAGATTCGATTCCAACTCTATGAAATTGAACCACATATAAAGGATATGGAGTTTTTAAAGTATGCCGAGGGAAATGACAAAGTTGGATTAGATCGGCTGATAAGGAGGAATTAATGATCGGATCAAACTCTTCTTCAATAATTAAAGGGAAGTATAACCTTTTTATCAGGAAACAAAAGCTGCCATTATTCTCTATTGTTTGTGGAATCTTACTGTTTTCGATTATTATCAGTGCAATAGGAAAGGAACAATCCACACAAGAAGTTGAGCAGATAGTAAATTTCATAGATCAATTATATCGTAGTAAGACAAGTTATGCAGATATGGAGATGCATATTGTAACCCCACATTACGAACGCACATTAAAAATGTTGGTCTGGACAAAGGGGATGGATAGAACATTTATAAGAATTACATCACCAAAGAAAGAACGGGGTGTTGCGACTTTACGTATTAAAAACGAGATGTGGAACTATCTACCAAAAATAAAAAAGGTGATGAAGATTTCACCATCGATGATGATGGGATCATGGATGGGTTCAGACTTTTCTAATGACGATTTAGTCAAAGAATCATCAATGCAGGAAGATTATACATATAAGTTAATTACGCCTGAGGATGCTACACCGGATTTAATTTATATCGAACTTATCCCAAATGAAGATTCTACAATTGTTTGGGGAAAAATTATTTCTGCTGTCAGATCGTCAGACTTTTTACCAGTATGGCAGCATTTCTATGATGAAAAAGGTAAATTAATGCGAATTCTTAATTACAAAGATATAAAAACATTTGGAAGTAAGACTATTCCTTCAGTGATGGAAATGATACCACAGAATAAAAAAGGACATAAAACCATTGTCCGTTGGAATGATGGAAAATTCGATACCAAAATTGAGGATACAATCTTTAGTCGCCGAAATCTACAAAAAAGTAACTTTTAAGGGTAATCTACAATAATGACCAATAGTAAACAACACTCGTTATGTATTTTTAAAATAATCTATAATTCTACTCTATTTTATGTTGTTATCTGCCTAATAATGAGTTCAACAGTTCATGCGGAAACAGCTGATCTTACAAGAACATTCGGTATTGGTGCCCATGGTGCAACTCCTTCATTTGGAGGTATTAGTCTACGCTATAATAGCCTTGCCCCAGTATACCTACAAGCCGTAGGCCGTTTTTACCTTGATGATGAAATCACCGATAATATGTTAGGTGCCGGTATTTCTTATGCAATCTATGAATATAAAGGCAAATGGAACCACGCACGACTCTATTTCTCCTTAGAAGGTGGATGGCGTTTCTATAGAGATAAATATTATTATAATCATGTGGAAATGTCCGAAGCCACTACACTGGCAGGTGGAATTTCTTTCGGTGGTGAATTGATTTTTCCACTTGGGGGGATTCCGCTGGGTATAAATATGTCAATCGGTCAAGGAGTTGGAAGAGAAAATTCCAGTTCCCTGTATAAAAATCAGGCTGGTGTATATATTGGTGCAGGTATACATGCCTATTTTTAGACTGTATTAACTTCCAAATGACCTAATTTTGATTGAATTCTCTGTAGGTTATTCAAAAAACCGAAATGATTCTTAAAATTGCCTTCCGAAACATCTTCCGTCAAAAACGTAGAACAATTCTAACCGCACTTGCAATGGTTGTTGGTTTTACGCTCTCCTCTCTTACCATAGGTCTCTCTGATGGTGCGTATTCGAATATAATTAATATGTTCACCCGAAACAGGATGGGACATATTCAAGTCCATTCCGCCGGTTATCTTGATAAACCAACTATTTATAATACTATAACTGACTATGAATCTATCGGACAAACTATCCAAAGCAATGCAAATGTTGAAGAATGGACACCACGTGTGTATGCGGCAGGTCTGGCTTCGGTGAATGAGAAAAGTACCGCTGTAAGAGTGGTTGGGATTGATGTAATCAGAGAGAATCAAGCGACAAACTTTGACAAGAAGTTGGTTGAAGGCAAAACTTTAGCAGAAACTGCATCACATGAAGCAGTAATTGGGATAGGACTTGCAAAGAGATTATCAGCTTCGGTGGGGAGTAAGATAGCATTCTTTTCACAAGCAGCGGATGGCTCACTTGCCAATGATGAATACACAATTGTTGGCACTATTGAGAGTGGGGATGATTTATCAGATAGAGCAACCTGTTATCTACATATTGATGATGCTCAAGACTTATTTGTTCTACAAGGACGGATTCATGAAATAGTCGTAATAGTCTCAAATATAAATCGTGTTACTAAAACTCTATCAAGTCTTGAAAATAGCCTTAACAATCCTAAACTTGAGATTGCTCCTTGGCAAGTATTTGCAAAATCATTTTATGTTGCAATGCAAACCGATAGGAAGGGTGATGCGATTAGTCGTCTGATTATAATGTTTATCGTTGCCGTTGGTGTGCTTAATACAGTTCTTATGTCAGTGCTGGAGCGAACTCGAGAATATGGTGTTTTGAAGGCTGTTGGTACAAAACCGTTACAGATCTTCGGGTTAGTAGTTTCAGAAGTCACTATTATCGCTATAGGGAGTGTATGTGTTGGTGCAATTCTCGGAACAGTAATCAACTATCTTTTCTCGGTTTATGGAATAACATATCCTACTGAAATAACTTTTGGGGGAATGAAAATCAAAACACTCTACGGTGCTGTTACTACTGCAAGTCTGGTTATTCCAGCAATAACTGTTATACTATCCGCAATCCTTGTTAGCCTATTCCCGGCGATAAAGGCTGCACGGATTATACCTGCAAGAGCGATGCGGACATATTAAGGATAGACTATGTTTCTTATTTTAGTAAAACTTGCTTGGAAGAACATCTTCCGGAATAAACGTCGCACATTTATTGCCTCTATTGCTATAGGAATAGGTCTTGCTGCCCTTATTTTTCTTGATGCACTTATGTTAGGAATGAGTGATATTTTAGCGAAGACTGCTACTGACTCATTTCTGGGTGACGCACAAATACATTTCAAGGATTATCGTGATACACAGGATGTTTCAATGACGATTCAGGAAGTTGATGAGATAACCTCGAAGTTAGCTAAAGAGACAATCGTTCATAATTTTGCACGACGAACTTTTAGTACCGGCATGATTGTATCATCTGCAAATACAAGTGCTATTAATCTTGTTGGTGTTAATCCACCAAGAGAGATACACCTTTCACAGATTGATGATAGGATAATAGAAGGAGTTTTTTTTGAAGAGACTAACCCGCATGATATTGTCATCGGGAATAAACTCGCTGAAACGTTAGAAATTGGGTTAGGAGATAAGGTGGTTGTCACGGTAGCTCAGGCAGGTAGTGGAGATTATTTTGAAGATTGGTTCAGAATATCTGGTATCTACTATTTTGCAGATGAAGGAATGAATAGTGGAATGGCGTTCATTCGGTTACATAAAGCACAAGAAATGTTGGCACTTGAAAATAATGTGCACGAAATTGCTATTAAATTCAAATCGGCTTCACACGGACAAAACCCAGATTTAGCATTTTGGGATACATATTCTGAATACGAAAACGAAGTATTAAGTTGGACAGATATTCTTCCTGAACTACAAGCAATGTTTGATATGGTTGAATATAGTAAATATATAGTAGGTGCTCTGTTATTCGTTGTAGTGGTCTTTGGTATCATCAATACTCTGTTTATGTCGTTGTATGAACGGATGTTTGAGTTTGGTGTACTACGTGCAGTTGGTACCAGACCGTTTGGTATGGCACGACTAATTCTATTTGAAGCTGCCTCCTTAGCAATTGTAAGTATTGTTCTTGGTGGAATTATTGGTTTTTTATTAACGACAACATTTAGTCATTTTGGAATTAATTATACAGGTATTGAAATGATGGGGGTTACATTACAAGAATTCATCTATCCGGTATTAACGTTAGAGCAGTATATATTATTTCCGATATCTCTCTTTATTTTCACTATTATTGCCGGCTTATATCCAGCTTGGCATGTTGCCAGAATGACCCCTGTAGATGCAATGCGGCGTAGCTTTTAGGAAATTAAAATGGAACAAACAAAAGAGAAAGTTATTATCACTGAAGATGTTACCAAAGTCTATGAGGCAGATGGAATACCTGTGAACGCTCTTAACGGTGTTAATCTAACCATTAATACTGGAGAATTTACAGCTTTGGTCGGTCCATCTGGTTCCGGAAAGACAACGTTTCTTAACATTATCTCCGGTTTGGATACCCCAACGGATGGAACAGTTACGCTATCTGGGAAAATTCTGTCAGAAATGAGTGGTAGAGAACTCTCGGATTTCAGACGTGATAATATAGGATTTGTTTTTCAGGCATATAACCTAATACCTGTATTAACAGTTGAGGAAAATGTGGAATATATCATGCTTCTGGCAGGTATTCCAAAATCTGAACGCCATCAAAGGGTCACTTCTATGCTTGCATCCGTTGGTTTGGAAGGTGTTGAAGATAGGCTGCCGACGCAACTATCTGGTGGACAGCAGCAAAGAGTTGCAATCGCACGCGCTATGGTTTCTGAACCTGAGATTATATTGGCTGATGAACCTACAGCAAACGTGGATTCCAAAACTGGATCAGACCTGCTGGATATGATGAGTAGATTAAATGCTGAAACTGGTATGACATTCATCTTTTCCACACACGATCCAATGGTCATGGATAGTGCACATCGGCTAATAACACTACGCGATGGTAAAATAGAGACTGATGAGACGAAATAATATGGGTTTGTTGTGAAAGCACTAATTCGATATGTTTTCTGTCTAATTTTGATTTTTCAAGTAAATATCGTAACTGCTGACCTTAATATTGGTGGGTATTACAAGAACTTTTTTACTACTCTTGACCTTCCTCAAGACAATGAACCACTAATAGGTGCGGTTGTAAATCGTGTCCGTGTTAATCTATCTTATGTACCAACTGATGTGATTTCCTTATCCTTATCTTATGATATATCACCCCGAATTCAAGACCTGTCTTTCTTTTCTAATTCTCCTTTTGCTGTAGGTATTTCATCAAGCAGATACCGTATCTCGAAATCAGATTCCTTGATCTATCCTGTAGATGATGATCCGATTGGAAATGTTGGTATCTATCATAATCTTGATAGAGCATCACTAAATTATAGTACTGAATATGCTGACATATCAATTGGACGAGATGCCATAGCCTGGGGGAGTGCGAGGATTATAAACCCAACAGATGTAGTTGCCCCGTTTAGTTTTGACCAATTGGATACTGAAGATCGTGTAGGTGTAGATGCAATTCGTATCCGAATTCCAATCGGTGTATTGGGTGAGGTGGATACAGGATATGTTATCGGTGAAAACTTCGACTATGACAAGAGTGCCCTCTTTCTACGTACACAACTCAATGCTATTGAAACAGATTTCTCTATTTCGCTTATCCAATTTCAAAGAAATCTACTCGCTGGGATAGACATTACTCGGGGAATTGGTGGAGCAGGATTTTGGTTGGAAACCGCTTATGTATTTACTGAACCACTTATGGATATGAATTCTGCTTCAGATAATTACCTACGATCCTCAATTGGCTTGGATTATTCTTTTAATGGGTCGTTGTTTACATTTATTGAGTATCATTTTAATGGGGCAGGAACTCTGAACCCAGATAACTACATTGACAATCTTAGCCAACCTGCATACATGGTAGGTGGTGTTTATCTATTCGGTGTTCATTACCTTGCACCAGGAATGAGTTATCAACTAAATCCATTGATTAATATGGGTGGTCAGATATTATTCAATATGTCTGATCAGTCAGCAACTATTATTCCACAAGTATCTTATAATGTTGCTGAAGATCTACATATCTCTGTTGGTGGGTTGTTAAGCATTGGAAAACGTCCTATAGATAATCAATTTGGTCTACAATCCGAGTTCGGTTCATATCCCAATCTATTCTTCTCCTCTTTTCAGATGTATTACTAACAGGAATCACAGAAAATTAAGAGAAATTAGTTTATTTAGCTATAAAAATGTTATTTCGTTGTATTTATAGTAAATAATAAAATTAATACTACATTTTCTATTGGCTCAATTAACGTTTGTGTCCCACACCTCTTCTGTAGGAGCGACCTCCTGGTCGCGACCGGGAGGTCGCTCCTACAAGTAAAGTATCTAATTAAATTTAAAGTTTACTATAGATAAGATTCTGCATCAGCATGTGTAAAGAAGAAATGTATAGACCTTGTTAAAGTTGGGTTGAAATATATCCTTCAGAAATGTTAGCATGTCACCCACTATGAAATAAATCAATATCAATAGAGTACAGAAAGGTTATATGGATAATTGTTGTCACGATAAATCAGGTGAACTTGAAGAACTTCAGGAACAACAATCCAAGACACTATGGATTGTTCTTGCCATTAACGGAGCCATGTTTTGTTTAGAGCTTGTAGTTGGATTGCTTGCAGGCTCTGTTGCTTTGCAAGCAGATTCACTTGATATGTTAAGTGATACTCTTGTTTACGGATTCAGTCTATATGCAATTGGAAAAAGCGATCGATGGCGTACCGGTTCTGCCTTTTTGAAAGGCAGTATTATGGCAATATTTGGTACTGGTGTATTAATTCAAAGCGGGTATAAATTCTTTGTTGGTGGTGTTCCAGAATCAAGTTTCATGTTCCTTATGAGTATTGTTGCTCTTATCGCAAATGCAGGTTGTCTGTTTCTATTATCAAAACACAGAACAGATGATTTAAATATGCATTCAACGTGGGTATGCTCACGGAATGACATAATTGCGAATTCAAGTGTTTTTATAGCGGCAGGTCTGGTTGCTATAACCCAGTCCAAATTACCGGACTTAGTTGTAGGATTGTTAATTACAGTAATCTTTCTTAAATCTGCCATTTCAATTTTAAAAGCATCCTTCATAGAATTACGACAGTCTTCATCCGAATCCACTCTATCCTCTATTTCTAATACATTTCCAACCAAGGAACTCTGTGTTTCAGGAATTTGTCCGGTAAATGCGTGTCTGTGCGAAGCTGGATAATTACTTGCTAAAATACAAGTTTTCCGTCAACCCAAACCTTGATGGGACGTTTATGAGTTAGAAATAACTGTGCTGCACTTATTCTTCTGCTTAGCAATGTAAAGATCTCGTATGGTAATGACGCACTGACGAAAACTTTCAACACAACCATCAATTGTTTCTATAATCAAACATTTTCCCTACTTATAGCAAGTTAACATATTTTCTACCTTTGAAAGACAAGATATACCATATCAACGACCTATTCAATACCTAAACATTATGAAAGAACACAATCCTTCCCGAATCCCACTAATAGAATCAGATCCTTTGCTAAGACCTTATACTCCTCAATTCACAAATAGAGTTAAACACTTTGAACGTGTCAAAACACAGATTGAAAAGACAGGAGGTATATTAGGTGAAATAAGTCAAGGACATCATTATTTTGGATTTAATCGTGGTGAAAACGATGGTCAGGAAGGGGTATGGTATCGGGAGTGGGCACCAGGAGCACACTCTCTTTCTCTGATTGGGGATTTTAATGATTGGAACCGAGATACAAACCCTATGACTGTTAATGAGTGGGGGATCTGGAACGCTTTCTTACCTGATGATATATATATACGGAGATTTATTCATAGTGGACGTGTAAAAGTGCATGTGACCTCAGAATACGGAGCTATGGATAGGATTCCGGCTTATATCCAACGGGTTATTCAGGAGAGAGATACAGATTTTGTGGGACAATATTGGGCACCAGAGAGTTCATATCAATGGAAGAATACTAATCCCTGTTTTAATATGGAGAAGGATGGATTACGGATTTATGAAGCACATATTGGTATGGCACAGGAAGCAGAAAGGGTAGGGACATTTACAGAATTTACAGATAACATACTCCATCGTATTGTAGATTTAGGATATAATGCTATTCAATTGATGGCAATTATGGAACATCCATATTACGGTAGTTTTGGGTATCATGTGAGTAATTATTTTGCTGTTTCGAGTCGTTTTGGTACACCTGAACAACTCAAAGAATTGATTGATACCGCCCATGGAATGGGATTACTGGTTATAATGGATTTAGTGCACAGCCATGCAATCAAGAATCTTAACGAGGGATTGAATTTCTTTGATGGGACAGAGCATCAATATTTTCATTCTGGTGTGAAGAGGGAACACATTGCATGGGACTCATTATGTTTTGATTACAGTAAATATGAAGTGCAACGATTTCTTCTTAGTAATTTACGTTATTGGTTAGAGAATTTTCGATTTGATGGATTCAGATTTGATGGTGTTACAAGTATGATCTACAACGATCATGGCCTTGGGCGTGAATTCACTTCTTATGACGATTACTTCGATTCAAATATAGAATTGGATGCTATTGTATATCTGATGTTAGCGAATGAATTGCTGCATAAAGTGAATCAAGAGGGTATATCGATTGCAGAAGACATGAGTGGAATGCCAGGTTTAGCACGACCTATTGAAGATGGTGGGATCGGTTTTGATTATCGTTTAGCAATGGGAATACCTGATTATTGGATTCGATTGTTGAAAGAAAGAAAAGATGATGACTGGCATATTGGTGAGATTTATGACATGCTTCGAAACCGCCGATCAGGAGAAAAACATATTGCTTATGTTGAAAGCCACGATCAGAGTATTGTAGGTGATAAAACCCTTGCTATGCAATTGATGGATGCAGAACTATATACTGATATGAGTGTCTTTTCCTCAAATCTAAGAATTGCTCGGGGTGTATCATTGCATAAGTTGATACGTCTGCTGACTTTTAGTTTAGGGGGCGAGGGTTATCTTAACTTTATGGGGAATGAATTTGGACACCCAGAGTGGATAGATTTTCCGCGCGTTGGAAATAATCATTCATACTGGTATGCGCGAAGACAATGGAGCCTTGTGGATGATGAAACATTGTACTACAAGCATCTGAACATGTTTGATAGATCTATGCATCATCTTGAGAAAACATACCAATTACTGACCGATGAATACATTCAGCTGTTATTAATCCATGAGGATGCAAAACAGATTGTCTTTTCACGCGGAAGTCTTGTTTTTGCATTTAATCTGCATCCAACTAACTCAGTATCAGATTGGCGTGTCCCTATACCAGATCGAACGGATTATTGTTTAATCTTGTGCACTGATGACATTGATTTTGGGGGTAACGGTTTGGTAGATGGGAGACATTATCCTTGGCAAGATATTCCGTTAAATGGGCAAACTCAGTCTATTCAGATTTATGTTCCAGCACGATGTGCTTTGATATTAGCTTCAAAAGATGACAAATCTAAAGAAGAAAATAAGTAAAGTTCTACGAAACAAACAGAAATATGAATATGGTATATTTAGAGTCAGTGAAACAGTTTTCTATGAATATGTCGTGTGTTTAATACCTTACTAAAAAATCGTAAGTCCTATACAATTGAATCGCAATTACTGAGACTTGATGAATTCTTTTCCTTGTAAGACTCTAAAGATCTCTTTTTGTATTTGCTGTTGCTGATGTAAAGGCAAACCGTTTGCCGAAGGTGCTATACCAATCGGTTTGAAGACGAAAATACTTTCCACCTTGTTCTCTCCATCATATGTAAATTCAATTCCCTTTCGCCAATACCAATGCCTAATACCACCAAAGTCATTATTATCAACTTCTTGTGCTTTTCCAAGTTCTTTCTCAACATTTTCAAGTTTACTCCTGATTCCATTTTTACCGGCAGTTTTTGCCTTATTAGGATGCCTTAAGAACAGATCCTCTATCAAATCTATACCATCAAGGAATCCAGATAATCCTTTATTTTGTTGATTATAACTGAAATAACCGATTTTATCTGGAGGATTGTCAGGTTTTCCATGAACTTCAATTAATTTCTTATATGGATCCCCAAGTTTAATTCCAAAACAACCTTTTCCGGGTACAATAGAATTTAATGGTGGATCTGGAGTAGGGTCAAAGGCGATTTCTATAGGTGGTGGTTCAATAAACGCCTCATTAAGGATCTTTTTCACTCTCTTTGTGGACTTCCCAATTCCATCACTGATATAAACAGTAACAGTAACAGATTCAACATCTGTTGGTGCAGTCCATTTCACTTTTGTTCCAGTGGTTTCATCAAGTTTTCCTGCACTCACAGACCATTCATAACTTAATGTGTCACCATCATCGTCGTATGCAAGTATCCTAAATTCGAGTATTTCTTCTGGACTGAATTCTTTGGGAATAATAAAAGCATCAACTTTAGGTGGACTATTTGTTGGTTCTTCATCATCAATATCATCAGAACCACAACCGAGTAAATTGACTGAGTAAAGTAAAACTATTATACAGTATAACACTCTTAAATATTTTATAGACATAGTTTAAATTTCTCCAGTATTTCCAGTTTTTAAGACAACATAACTCTTATATCGCTGTGGATGTATATCTCCATTTTCCACAGCATCTTGTATAGTACAATCAGTTTCTTTTATATGTGCACAGTCTTTATATTTACATGAACCAATTAATGGTTCCATTTCAGGAAAATAGTATTCAAGATTCTCTGTATCCACTCCCCATAGACCGACTTCTCTGATTCCAGGTGTGTCAGCTACTTCTCCCCCAATATCAAGTGGAAATAATTCTACCAGCGTAGTGGTATGTCTTCCCTTCTGTGTCTTCTCTCCAACTTCTCCGGTCCGTAATTCAAGGTTTGGCTGTATGGTGTTTAGTAAACTTGATTTTCCCACCCCAGAAGCCCCAACAATTACACTGAATTTATCTCTTAACACACCTATGAGTGTTTCTACACTTTCTGTGGACTTAATGCTCGTGTATACTACCTGATAACCAAGATTCTCATAGGTTTTGAATGTAGAAATGAGTTCATCTTTTTCTTCAGAATCGACTAAATCCATCTTATTCACACATATAATTGCCGACATCTCCCCTGCTTCCGCTAAAATTAGGAAACGATCCAGTGTTCGATAGTTGAGCGGAGGCATTTGTGTTGAAACCACAACTACTACTTGCGAAGCATTAGCAACAATTATCTGTTCAATTGATTCATGCTTTCCAGCGTATTGGCGTGAAAACTTGGTTTGTCGAGGGAGGATCTTTTCTATTACACCTTCTTCTTGATCAATTTGTGTAAATATGACCTTATCTCCGACAGCAATAGGGTCAGCAAATAGTCTACGACCAGTATTAGAATATCGTTGTTTCTTTTGTGTTCCTCGGAGAGTACATCTCAATACAAGTTCTTGGTGCCTAATGTCGTAAAATCCTGTTCTTGCACGAATAACCTTGCCTTGTTCATGTGAAAGAATAAACGCCACCTCCAGTATAGTATGTGTCAAAACTCTTATTCATAGATAATCCTTTTACATTGGTTGTACTCCTGTATATCACTCACATCTATAAGTATTTTTTCATAGTTTTTAATGCGGTTACAATATCTGAATTAAAATCGTCAAATTTACATTCACATGAAACTCGACCATTATAATTTACATCTTTGAGTGCAGTAAAGAAATTTGTGAAGTCGAAATCGTCATTACCAGGATAAGACCGTTTGACTGGTTCAGCAATATGGATATGGGCTAACCAAGGACCTGTATCAATGATGTTCTGCATAGGTTCGTTTTCCTGCCACATATGATATAAATCCGCCAATGCCTTTATTCCTTTTCTGTTTACTCTTTTTACCAGGGCAAGTCCATCCGATACAGTACGAATTATGTTACCTTCTTTCATACAGATGGGTTCCACAACAATAGTTATACCATATTCCTCTGCGTGATCTGCTGCCATATCAAGGAATTCGGTAATTTGATCTAATCCTTGTGCTTCAGAATAACCATCTTCTATATTTCGAGAACCACTACTCCCATATACGATTATTTCACCACCGATTTCGCTACTCCTGCGACATGCGGTTTCAACATAGCGAGATAGACGTGGAAAATCAACATTTTCACCAACAACTCTTAAGTCCCTCGGAATGAACCCTGCATAAGCTTCAGGTTTTAACGGTGCATCTGCCACCTTATCTCGAATTGCCTGGAATTCAGCTTCACTGGCTTCAGGCATTAGTGAACTTTGTACTCCCAATTCTATGTAATCGTAGCCTACTTCTGCTAATCGGTTAACATTTTCCAATCCAGTACATATTCCAAATTGCATATAATTACTCCAAAAAACAGATGTCAGTCGAATCTATATTCTTCGTGTTTTTACCCGTTTTGCATTGAATGTTGATATATGTTGTTTCGTTAAGATGTTGCAAATGTTTAGATATTCAACGTATTTATAACGTGAGTTTCATAATAGATATATGAGTTTCATTTTCTAACTATATCATTATCTATGGGTTAGTAGATTTACAGAAATTATCACAAGAAGGAGTACTGTCATTTTTACATACTAACATTTACAACTACAAAGAGATGATGAATTAAGATTTCTATCACAGAAATCAAAAGTGCTGCAATGACCGTGGTAACACATCCTTTTACTTCAAATCCTTCTACTACTTTACTTGTGATCCATAGCAAGAAGGCATTGATTACAAAGTAAAACAGACCTAAAGTAATAACTATCAAAGGTAATGTTAAAATTGTTAGGATACCAGTTAGAAAGAACTTAAAAAGACCATAGATCAGTGCAACTACAACTGCTGTACCAAAACCCTTAACACTGATACTTGGAAGAATATAGGTGACTATCAAGACCGAAACGCTCAATGTAAGTAGATGTATAATCCAATGTAATATTATATCCATTGTAATCACATAAGTTATTAAGATCAATAAAAGATGGAAACTGTTAACAACATGTTTTTACTTAAGATTTATTTCCCAAAACGACGTTTTCGGTGACTATAATCCCGTATTGCTCTTAAAAAGTCGATTTTTCGAAAGGATGGCCAATAAGTATCGCAGAAATAAAATTCTGAATAGACGCTCTGCCATAATAAGAACCCGGAGAGACGGACTTCACCACTTGTTCGAATAATTAGTTCTGGGTCAGGTAGATTTGATGTATATAAGTATTGAGAAATTTTATCAACACTCAATTCCTCAGCAATCTGATTTACATCCTTACCATTTCCCGATTCTGCATTTAAATGACCTTTGAAGGCTTCTATTATCTCTTCCCGTCCACCATAAGCTACAGCCACGTTTAGAATGAAATTATCATAATCCTTTGTTGCCTCTTCCGCTTGTTTAATGGCTTCTTGCAGACTTTGTGGTAAACGTTCTATTTGTCCCATAGCACGCACTTTAATTTGATTTTTATGGAGACCTTTTATTGTTACTAATTCACGCATTTTCCTTTCGATTAAACCTAATATACCTTCAACTTCATCATCAGCCCGGTTGAAATTATCAAGTGAGAAAATCCATATAGAGAAAATCTCTACACCAAGTTCATCACACCAATGGAGTACTTCTTCAAGTTTATCTGCTCCTTCATAATGTCCTTTAATTACGTTGTCTAATCCACTTGCCTTTGCATACCTTCTGTTTCCATCAAGGATAACACCAATGTGTTTAGGTATATTCCATGTATCTGCTTCTGCTTCTAATTGTCTTTGATATGCAGCATAGAACTTTTTTTCAATCTGGTTCTTAAGGTATTTTAATGGTTTCATGAGAAGCCTTTACAAATGGTTAACAAACTATAATGGTGTCTATCTACTGTTCTCTTAACTATACTCTTTAGTATGAGCATGATTTCACAGAGAGTGTATTATCAATTATACCATGAATAAGTATGTTTAAGTAATAGAATCCTTTCAGGATTTCAAAGGTATTCAATTGTCGAATACCTACATTCTGATATAAGTTTCTTCTGTAGTAACGATCTCAGGATCGTTACCAGTGATAGGAGTGAATGGAGCTCCCTCCTAAGATGATGTCTTGGGTTTTCCCATACTTTTACATATAATGTGACTGTCTTTGTTTGACTGACCTGTAATGATAGATACAACTGGATAATTAGCAGTTGACAAGTGGAATCCGATAGGATAGACTACATATAAATTACTACCGTGAAATATCCAATTAAATGGAAGACCGAAAATCCACACTGCTAAGTTCTCACGAAATTCCTACCCACGGTGTAACCCTTAAATCTATTCTAATTTCTACTATCCTTATTCCTATCAATTGCTATTGGGTGATTGAAATGGAAGTAATTCGTTATTCTGGTCACCCCGTTACCATATCTCTCTTTTTTAATGTTATCTTTAGTCTATTCTTACTTGTTGGTTTCAATCAGTTACTGCGTCGTTTTATACCAAAAATGGCATTAATACAAAGCGAACTTGTAATTGTCTATCTGATGTTGTCAATTGCCTCAGGGATAACAGGACATGATATGCTTGAAATATTAGTTCCTATGTTAGGTCATGCATTCCGTTTTGCATCTCCAGAAAATGAATGGCATCAACTATTTGTTCCATTTCTCCCGGAATGGCTTACCATTGATAGTCCTCGTTTATTACAAGGGTATTATGAAGGAGATCAACCACTTTATACATTTGAATCACTACTGGGTTGGGCAACTCCTGTTCTATGGTGGACGACCTTTATCAGTATGCTGGTTTTAGGAATGCTATGCATTAATATAATTATTAGGAAACAGTGGATTGAATATGAGAAATTAAGTTATCCGATCATCCATCTTCCACTTCATCTAACAGAAACCAGAAACAACCACTTTTTTCAGAATAAGATTATGTGGTTAGGATTTGGCGTTGCCGGTGGCTTAGCATTGTGGAATGGAATGAATTTTCTTTACCCAGTATTGCCTGAGTTACGTACTCGTATCCGTAGCTATCCACTCTTTACCGACAGTCCATGGAATGCAATGGGGAACATACCCATTTCTCTCTATCCGTTTGCTATTGGATTAGGTTTTTTCATTCCACTTGATCTTTCATTCTCATGTTGGTTTTTCTTTTGGTTCTGGCGATTTATGCGGGTGGGGGGTGCTATGTTTGGTTTTCGTAGCATGCCACGTTTCCCATATATGAATGAGCAAGCATCTGGTGGATATTTGGCATTATGTGTATTGGCACTTTGGGCAAGTCGGCGTCATTTACTCAATGTAGGACATATTTTGGTTAGAAGAGGTAAATCACCTGAAGATTCAGAAGAAGCAATATCATATAGGACAGCTATTATTGGATTCATTATTGTAATGACATTTTTAGTTCTCTTCTGTTATTACGGTGGTGCAAATTTAGGTGTGATGCTTGGGTTTTTCGTAATATATTATATGATCTCTATAGCGATTACCCGTATGCGTGCTGAATTGGGAACTCCTGTTCATGATTTACACTATTCGGGTCCTGATGAGATATTAACGCGTGTAGTAGGAACCCGTCGATTAGGTAGAGATAATCTAATTATGTTCTCAATGTTCTGGTTTATCAACCGGGCATATCGAAGTCATCCGATGCCTCATCAATTAGAAGGTTTTAAGATAATGGAGCGTACTAAGATGAGTATGCGTCGGATAATAGTAGCGGTGGTATTGGCAAGTGTTTTAGGGTCGTTAGCAGGTTTTTGGGCACTAATTGATAGGGGACATAGTTTAGGTATGGAAGTTCGTGCGTATTGGCCTTCTTTGAGTGCATTTGGAATTGAACCTTATCGCCGTTTAGCTGGTTGGCTTCAATCCCCCACAGACCCAGAAATACCGGAAAGCATATTTATGGGTATAGGCTTTATACTAACATCTATATTAATGATGTTCCGAATGCGATTTGTTTGGTGGCCATTTCATCCAGCAGGATTTGCGATATCAACAAGTTGGGGAATGCATGTAACATGGAGCTGCCTTTTCATGAGTTGGTTAATTAAATGGATAATATTAAAATACGGAGGACCTGTAAAATATCGTAAAATTGCCCCCTTCTTTTTAGGACTTATTCTTGGTGAATTTACAGTAGGAAGTTTATGGACTATTCTTGGTATAATAGCAGGTATACCCACTTACGGATTCTGGGTATAGAATCTATCTTTACGAGGATTGATTGCTAAATTCAATGGTAGCAACAATAAAATTAGACTACATAATGCTGACACTATCCATTCATTCTCAAGTGCTGTAAACTGGAATACATCATTAACCGGTTCAAGATAGATTGCTCCTGTCTGAATTCCAATTACGATTATTGATATTATAAAGAAGCGTACATTAGAGAACATCCTTTTAAACAGCGATTCCCATGGGTAACGTGTACATTGAAAATATACTATAATCTGAGTAAGAATTAGTGTGGTACAGGCAGCCGTCCGTGCCTCTTCAAGAGTAGATTCAAAAACAGAAGTTGTCATTAATAAGAAATGTATTATTGTCATTAGACTGATGACAAGACTTCTACATACGATATCCAGGACTGACATATTTGGAAATAGTTGTGTTGCCCTACCAGGTTGGTTTTGTTTTTCATTCATTGCGACTTTCTCATATCCTAACCCAATAACAGGAACCATAGTTGTTAAGAACTGAACCCACACAATTTGTGATAGGGTAAAAGGCAGCTCAATTTTGAATCCTGCATATAGTATTAAACCAAAGATAGCAGTAAAAAATTGTGCGAAAGTACATGAAAAACACCATCGGAGTGATCCTGAGAGGTTGTGATACGCCTTCCGTGCCAATAATAGTGAATCCTTAATTGCCTTAAAACCTTTCTCTATTATTAAGCAGTCGGCATGATCTTGAGCAAAATGGCTTGCATTTCTTACATCAGCAAAAGCAAGATCAGCAGAAACCATTGCCCGTTGATCGTTTGCATTTTGTCCTAAATATCCTACTGTATGATTATGTCGTTTTAGACTTAAGACTACATTTCTCCGTTGTTCGTCTGTCGGTTGAGAATATGCATTCCAATTTGGTACATCTCTATCAAATTCTTGTGTAGTAAGTTGCATAAGCTCTTGTCTTGTTGCAACCGCGTTTCGAGTATGGACGAGACCGAGTTCTTTTGCTATGTCTGTCGTAGATTGTTCATCACTATCACTAATTAGAATAACTTTCAGTCCTGTATCAAGGAATGACTTAACCACTTCTTTTGTTTCAACATTATCAGTAACAGAGAAACTGATAAAACCTAAAAAAGTAGATATTCCCTGGACTTCTTGTGGTGATAGACTTGTTTCAGAATGTAAAGATGCTACTCCATAAACAGAGTCTCTTGAATTTTGTAGATAATTAAGTATCTCACTGCACATTTCGTATTGATCATAATTGAATTGACTCATTTCCCCATTTATAAGTATTGAATCACATGCCTCAAGAACATTCCTTGCATTTCCAAAGATAATGTTAAGATATTCTTCATTTCCTGATTCAAACACATGTAATTCATATCCAAAGTTAGGGGTCCAAGGATATTCAGCGACAAGTTGCATATTTGTCTTTAGATTGTTCAACTGGAATCCAAGTTTATCCATAGTCTCTTGAATAACCTGTTGGTGTGCATGATCTAAATCAGATCTGTCATAGAAACGTTCCCCGCTGGTTCCAAGACCAGCAGTTAAAACTAATCCTGGGGCTCCTTGAGGTATTTGATATCCGGGTGGAATAGAGTTAATCCTTTCACTTTTCTCTTCTGGAGTTTGATTCTCAAGCGATGAAACCCAATTATCCCATTGTGTTCGGTTAACAATTTGTTCATCAACGAAGATATTGGAAATGGTTAGAGATCGTGTACTTGTTATACCTCTTTCATCTGTACATAATGCCGTAAGACGGTTCAATTTTTCAAGGAAATGATGATTTCGTAATACTATACCAAAATTAACCAACTTTGATGCCTTCTGATTGAGATATGAATGTAATAGTATTAGTAAATTGAATGGGGTAGCAGCGATAGCAAACACTAAACCAAATTGGACTAATTCAACCCAATTAGGTGTGTTTTGTTGAGATTTTCCCCACCATAGAATGGCAACAGCAATGCCACCAACAACTAAACCTGAAATCTTTAGGACATCTACATAAAACTTTAGCTGATTTTCTGCAACTGTCATCTCATTGGGCAGCGAACGTGCTTTACCTTGATCTTGAAACATCACCAATTGGTTTCCAGTTCGTACTACAATCGCTTGTCCGATTCCTGCATCTACATAAGTACCTCCAAACACCATATTAATTTGTTTTTCTGGAGGTAGACCTGGTTCAGTTAATTCTATACTTGTTTTTGCTGCAGAACCGCTGCTTCCAAATAATGCTGACTCAATAACTGTTAGTCCATCAGCCTCAACAATACGGGCATCAGCTGGTATATAGTCCCCAGGTTTTAGTATAATTAGGTCACCTGGTACAATATCTGACGGATCACATTTCTCTTGTTTACCTTCACGAATTACTGAGACGCTTATCTTAAATTTGTTCACTCTACGCTGTTGGGAATAGCGAAAACTTAGTACAAGTATAATTCCTCCAATCAGTGTAAAAAGGAAAATCACACCTATTAATGCTGTATTGATTATATCATTTGTATAAGCAAACACAGCAGTTGTGAGTGCCAATAGGAGTATTCTCCAGTTTAATATCTGATGTATAAGAGAAGTAAATTCTGCTGTCCCAGTCTTAGTATTTACTTTATTTAAACCATAACGTTCTTGAAGATCTTTTACAGCGGATTGACTTAAACCGTATTCAAGATCAGTATCGTATTGGTTTATCAGAAAAGCTATACTCTCTTCATAAATATTCATAAAAAGCAACCCTAAATATCACTGTCAAATATATCACTATTGACAACTTCCCATAATGAAATTTAGTCATCTTTAATAGAAACTAAGGCTCCATCTAAATCAGGTGTAAGTGTTTTTATCTCACAATTGATATTATGATGTTTAAATGCCTTATGCATTTCAATTCCAATGTCATCTATATTTTCCAAACAGTATGCTGCTATGGTTGGACCGGCACCGCTTAATGCTATACTTAATGCTCCTGCAGAAATTGCAGCATCAACAACATTGTCAAAACCAGGAATTAATGAACTTCGATAAGGTTGGTGGAGTCTATCTGCCATGGCAAAAGATAAATTTTCCAGTTTTCCAGTTGCTATACTTGCAATCAGCATAGAACTTCTACTGATGTTATAAATCGCGTCAGTGAAATCTACAGTTTTTGGCAGAATATCTCTTGCTTTTTTAGTAGATAAGGTAAATTCTGGGATGGCGAATACTATGTATAGTGATGGATCACAATGCAATTTGATTGTGTGTATGTGTTCATGTTCTTGCATTGAAATGACTAAACCACCGTATAGTGAGGCAGCCACATTATCAGGATGACCTTCTATAGCCGATGCAAAATCAAGAATATCTGTATTTGTGAATGGGTTTCCACACAACACATTTGCAGTCAACATTCCACCAAGAATAGCAGTCCCACTACCACCTAAACCTCGTATTGCAGGAATTCCATTGGAAATGCTTAATCTGAGTCCATTTGGTAGTGGTGTCCCACTTCGTAAATATATGGATTTTACTGCTTGAAATGCAACATTTTCAGTAGAACTGGGTATTTTCTCCGCGTCTACACCTGTTACAATCACTTCAGTGTTATTCTCAGTTATTTCTAATGTAATAGTACTATATAGTTTTAATGCAAGACCTAATACATCAAATCCTGGACCCAAATTTGTTGTACTCGCAGGGATCCGAGCAGTTATTCTTCGAGACATTCAAAATACACCTACTTATCTATAACTTTGAAATAGCAGATTCCATTCTTCGTAATGCATCATTAATGTTATCCAATGAATTCGCATACGAAAGACGTAGATATCCATCACCATATTTACCAAATGCTGTCCCAGGTAATAGAGCAACTCCAACTTCCTCCATTAGATAATCTGCCAGATCTTCACAAGAAAGGGGCAGCTCAGTCACATTTGGAAATACATAGAAAGAACCAAATGGCTTCACACAACTCATGCCTTTAATTGCATTTAACCCATCAACGATTACATCACGTCGTACTTGAAATTCTGCTACCATTTCTGAAACGAAAGTTTGTGGTCCGGTGAGTGCTTCTATTCCAGCAATTTGTGTGAATGTTGCAGTGCATGAATTTGAGTTTATTGTCAATTGAGTGATTTTATCTGCGATTTCTTTTGGTGCTATACCATATCCAAGACGCCAACCTGTCATAGCATATGTTTTTGAATGACCTTCAATTAGAATCGTATGTTCTTTCATTCCAGGTATACTGAGTATACTATGGTGAGTTCCTTCGTAGAGGAGTCTTGAATACACTTCATCAGTTAGAACATAAAACTTATGTTTTTCTACCAGCTCTGCTATTACTGCAAGGTCTGATTCAGTTAGAGTTCCTCCGGTAGGATTTTGGGGAGAGTTAAGTATAAGCAGTTTTGTATTTTCAGTAATAGAATCAACTAAATCATCAATTTTAAAACGGAAGTCGACTTCTTCTCTTAAGGGAAGTGGTACTGGTTTACCACCAATAAAATCAATAACAGATTCATATACAGGGAAGCCCGGTTCTGGGTATATAACTTCATCTCCATCATCAACTAATGCTAAGATTGTAAAAAAGATGATGGGTTTAGCACCGGGTGTTACGGTAACTTCATCTGGATGTATTTCAATACCGCGCGTTTCAGATATGTGGTGTGCAGCAACTTCTCGGAATTCAGGTAGTCCTGCCGATGGACAATAACCCGTATGACCTTCTTTCATCGCCTTGAATGCTGCCTCACAGACATTCATAGGTGTCGAAAAATCGGGCTGACCTATCTCTAAATGAATAATGTCTTTGCCCTGGGCTTCTAAGCTTTTTGCTTTGGCGAGTACCTCAAACGCGGATTCAGTTCCCAAGCGACTCATACGCTTGGCGAAAGTAGGACTACCCAAAATGTCCCTCCTTATATAATTCTGTTATCGTATGTCTTGAATATCTAAACATTCGTAATATGTCCCAGAGCTTGTAATTAGACCTAACAGGAATTCTCCTATTTTGATTTTAATATAAGACCACTCGCTCCAGCTAACCATGCATTCTTTTTATCTAATACATGGACTTTGACCATTTTTTGTTTCTGTGTTTCTACAGTCCATGATTGTCCTCCATCAGTAGTACTTAGTATTACACCGACACCAAAGTCTCCACCGACAGCCCATCCAACTTTACTATCTGCAAAAGCTACACTACGTATCGTCTCCTCAGTACCACTCATCTGGTCTGTCCATGTTTTACCACTGTTATTTGTGTGAAGAATCAAGCCATTTTCTCCGACAGCCCATCCATTTGATTCATCAATGAAGAAGATGTCTTCGATAATGTCTTCTTTTCCGGTTTCTTGAAGAGTCCAAGTTTGTCCACCATCAATAGTCTTTTGTATAATAGTTTTTTGTTGCTTCTTAGCAGGGAAAACTCGTATACCGGCAATCCAACCAGTTGATTCATCAAGAAATTGCATTGCATTGAACATACTTGTTTCGTCATCACCAACGTTCCCAACAATTCCACCGTCAAGAACTTTCCATGTTCGTCCACCATTTTTTGATGATAGAATTGTTTGATTTTCTCCAACAGCATACCCTACATCTTTGTTGACGAAATAGATACTTCTCAAAGTTGTGTCGACTTTGCTAATTTGTATATCCCAATCTTTTCCGTTTGTTGTATTGGTTATAAGACCTTTTTGACCGATTGCCCAACCGTGGTCTGCATCCAGAAAGTAGATACCTGTTAGTTCTGCTGGAATTTTAATTTCGGATTTATGCCAAGACTTACCACCGTTAAAGGAATAACCGATAAATCCAGGGTTTTCAAAATCTTCAAGAACATCTGCCCCAGCAACCCATCCGGTCTTACCATCTGTAAATGTTATAGCCATATAATCGCGAATAGCTGGATCATTTTCTTGGACTATAGTCCATTCTGCTGTTACAGGAAAGGCAATAATAGCAGTAGAAATTATCGCAATTAAGCAATAAGATAATTTATTGTGGGATGTTTTTATTCTGTTCATAATAACTCCTTTAGAAATGGGTTGATTATAGTATATATATGATTATATCATAAGTCAAATGTTTCTAATGTTAATTAAAAACATTAAATGATGTGCGTTTTTCGGTATTAATTGGATGTCAATGACAGTCCATATTCATTTATTTATCCTTCTACATGAGTAAAATAATTTAGATTCTTCCTTGTAATATACAAAATTATCAAGTTTGTTATCTTAAGAAATCACTCTATTTTGCTAATATGATGGTTCCAGTTTTATAGTTATCACCAACTTGTAATTGGTATAAGTAGATACCGCTTTCCACGATTTCCCCATTTTCATTCTTACCATCCCATTTTAATTCAGTTTCCCCAATTTGGGCATTTAATGTTCTAATTAGTACACCATTCAAATTAAAAAGAAGAACACTAAACTCTCCATCGGCATCCTCCACGACTCTGGCAGGAAAGATAACAGTGTTGAAATCTGGATCATTTGAGAGAGGGGTAAATGGATTTGGATAAGGTTTATCAAAAACACGATATCTCTTTTTTATAGGAGAAGATTCATTACCTGCTTCGTCAATGGCAACAACGGCATAAGTGAAACTACCAATTTCCAATAGACGTGTATCAATATATCTATATTCAGGGGATTCGTTGGCACGTTTTTCTGCAGATATTTCACCATCGGGGAAAGTTTTTAGATTCTCAAAGTCGGTGGAACTAAACAATACTTTATAAGTGGAAACGTCACGACTAACACTTCCCATCCAAAACACCTCTACTCCTTCATTTGAGGTGACAACGCGAAGGGCAGTGGGTGGTTCTGGAGCAGCTGTATCTTCTAATACCTCAACAGTTTGTATTGGCGAACGGATGGATTGAAGGAAAATAGTCTTATATGCAGTAATCTGATATGTGTGGTTTCCAGGAGAGACATTTACATCTCGATAGGTAGTTGATGACCGTTTTTCAACATTGATCGTAAATTCTTTATTTCTATAGATTATATACCCATTAACATCAGGGTCAATGGATTTTTGCCATCTTAGAGTTACGTCATTTTCTCCAGTTGTATCAGCTTCGACTATGAAATCAGTTACAGGTGCAGGTGGTACATTAGGAATTACCTGTAAATTTAAATCATCATTATTTAATTTTCCATCTGCTTGTCCTTCCCTGATAAATTCTCCAATAGGAACATCTTCTCTATTACGTAATAAGACTTTAAAAATTGCTTCAAAGACATTATTTGGTGTTTGAGTGTCAAATGCGATTTCGTATAAAGCATTTTGGTCATCTATTATTGGATTAGTAAGCTCAACTCTTAGTATATTTCCACCAGATATCACTGCCCTTGCTATAAGTTCTACTCCATCACGAGTAATATATTTAAAATCCCCTATTTTGGTGATAAAACCGGTAGGCATTGTAATTTCAATAGTCTTTATTTCTTCACCCGGTTCTGCTAATGACCTGTCAATAGAAAGTGATACGATAAGGGGAATGGTAGAGCTTGCAGGAACAATACCTTTTGTTTCACCTTCAACATTAATCTCTCCAACTGATGTTACAGCACTGTATCCACTTAATGTAGTAAATGTAAATATGAGAAGTATTAGATATTGAGTTATTTTTTTCATTTTATGTTATCCTGATATTAGAATAATAAGTTAATAGAGAATCGTTGTGTTATGTTGTCGTTGAAATCTCCAGTTAATAATTGAAAACCATAATCTATTTGGGGTATTGTTCCACCTATAGGAATTTTTACACTTCCACCCAAGTTAAATGTAGAAGCAGTATTTCCTGCGTTTTTTATACCGTAGCCACCCCGAACCCCAATTGTCTTGTTTAGCATGATTTCCACACCGATATGTGTATTGATCTCACCATTTCGTGTTGTGACTTCAATTGTACCTAAAGTGTCTTTTAACAAGTTTGTAATTGCTTCTCCTTGTACGCTCATCTCTGCAATTGATTTTAGGTTGTAGGCTAAACCGATCCTTATATTCTGAGGTACAGTATCTGTTTGTGTATCTGAGATACTCATATCAGCTGGAAGTAGATTCTCAATAGATACACCGATATTCAAACTATTAAATGGTTTTGTCAGCAACCCTACATCAAATGAAAACGCTGAACTTGACGTATGAACAAAGTATGAGTTTTCAGCAACAAATTCGTTTTCTGCATCAAAGGAAATCCCCAACATCTTAAGGTTGATACCTAATGCTAATTGCCTGAAAATAGTATTTGCATAAGAGAAACGTACTACCTGTTCGGAATATAGGTCTGATTCTTCTCCCAGTATACCAAGATTTGCTCCTATCGAGCCAATTTTTCCAAGAGGTAGAATACCACTAATTGTATTATATGTTATGAGTCCGTTGAAACGTTGTGCATAGGTAGCACCTATGTGGATTCCGTCAATATAAGCTAAGCCAGCAACGTTATAATTAGCAGCATTGCTATCATTTGCTATGGCAACAAACGCTCCGCCAAGTCCAAGTGGACGAGCTCCTACACCAATATCATCATACACAGCAAAACTACTACTTGTGAATATTAGTACTGACAAAATACAGCAATATATGCTTCTGATCTTCACGATTTAATTCTCCATTTATATTATCCAAAACAAGCAAAATGTCGATTTGTAGGAAATACCGAATTGGTTCGAATTCCAATAGAGAAAATGTTATCTTGAATGAGGTAATGACACTTTCTGACCTATTCATTACCAATACTAATTGACTGATTTAAGGTGAACCAGTCATAGGTACAAAACTGACACTGGTAATCCTTGATGATTGAATTTTACCAGAAAGATTCTTAATTAGGAGTAATTCTTGATTATCTGAACCAACTGGAATCACCATTCGTCCTCCATCTACGAGTTGTTGCGTAAGTCTATGTGGTATAGTTTTTGGGGCAGCAGTTACAATTACAGCATCATACGGTGAATGTTCTACCCACCCGTAATATCCATTTCCCTTTTTTAAATGTATGTTGTTGTAGTTTAATGATTGTAATAGGGTTTTTGCTTTATCTGCAAGTCTTTCCAAGATTTCAATAGAATAGACTTCTTTAGCAATTTCAGCTAATACAGCAGTCTGATATCCACATCCTGTACCGATCTCAAGGACTTTGGCTTCATTATCTAATTCCAATAAATCAGTCATTAATGCAACAATGTAGGGTTGAGAAATAGTCTGACCTTCCTCAATCGGAAGAGGTTTATCCTTATATGCACTTTTCCGTAAATCTGGATCAACAAATAGATGTCTTGGTATTTTCCGCATAGCTGTGAGTATTTCAGAATTGCGTATGCTTCTGTTCTTAATTTGTTTTTGCACCATTTCTTGTCTAACGATAGTATGTTTATCGGCAATTGACATAAAACAGTCCTTAATATATTTCATAACCAAATTTTAATTCGTAAGTATGAAATCATACGGCATCAACAGAAAAGTCCGGTTCTTAATTATTATGTTTAGTATACTTAGGGTGTTGTTTCTATCATTAACTTGATAATCTGACGTTCTAAATTGCTCTTTAAAAATCGAAATTCTATGAAATATGAGACGGATGTTACCCAATAGTTGGGAAATCAAATTAAGCTTAGGTAGGCGAATTATCTCTACCTGTTTATGTTCTAATCCTGCACGTTGTTGTGCGACTGAAAGTGCTAAATCCAGACCTCCGAGTTGATCAACAAGTCCAATTTCTTTTGCTTGTCTTCCTGTCCACACACGTCCTCGTCCAACCCTATCAACATCTTTTTTTGTTAACTGTTTCCTACCATTTGCAACTTTGGTGATAAAATCATCGTAGATTTCGTTAATCTGGTTCAATACAATTTCTTGTTCCTCAGGGGGATAATCGGTATAGTCGCTGTAAAAATCTGCATGTGCTCCCCGTGTGATGATCTCTTTAGTTATACCAAGTTTGTTATATAAACCTTTGAGACTGTACTTTCCCCCGATTACCCCAATAGACCCTGTTATAGTTCCAGGTTCAGCAATGATTGTATCTGCGGGTGCTGCAATATAGTATCCTCCAGATGCTGCAACATCAGCCATAGATACGATAAGCGGTTTTTCTTCTATTAGTCGTATTAGTTCATGCCATATTATATCTGCTGCCATAACTAAGCCTCCCCCGCTGTTAATTCGTAATACAACAGCGCGGACAGAGTCGTCCTTTCTTGTGTGTTGAATTGCACGTGCGATTGTATCTGCCCCCATTACCATCGTTGTGGTAAATGGATCGGTAAAACTTTCTCCTGTTAGCATCATACCTTCAGCTTCAATAATAGCGATTTTAGGTTTTGGGATTTCCCAATCCTGAGTTGAAACTCCCTGCTTGATATATTCATTCATGGGTACTATTATAACTTCTCTCCCTGAAAGTTCCTTAGCTACATTGAGCAATTTGTCCTCATAAATCAGATCATCAACAATTTTGTGCTTATATGCTTGTTTTGCAGTGAATGGTCCCTTATCAATAAGACTTTTGACATGGTCTGGTTTCCATCCTTTTGCTGTCGCGATATCTGAGGATAATTGGTCGTATAAATCATCAAGTATGGAGTACTTATTTTCTCGGTTTGTTTTTGACATTTTATCCCGTGTAAAAGATTCTGTGGCAGCTTTATATTCTCCTACATGTTCAAGATTTGCTTGTATTCCAAGTTTGTCTAATGTCCCTTTATAAAAAGTGCTTTCTAATCGTAAACCGATAAGACGAATTTCGGCACTTGGATGTATTAAGATTGCATCACATACGGATGCGATTATATAATCCCCCGTGGTACAATGAGTGATGTAACAAATAGCGTATCTTCCGGAATCCTTAAACTCAACGATAGCATCACGAATTTCTTGAAGTTTTCCCATACCAAAATTGGATCCGTTGATACGTATCAGAACACCTGCGACATCTTCATCCCATTTAGCAATTCGAAGTATTGGCTCAAGTTTATTCATTTCTATATCAATAAATTTCCGTTTACGATGGATTGGTTTTGTAAGTGATGCAGCGGAATAGTGAAAATATGCAACCCCGTCATTTGTATTTCTTTTCTCATCAAAATTATTCGCTGTTCCAATTCCAATATTTCCTAAATTGATACCGAATCGTATATCGTAAGTATTATTACTGTTGTAGGTACCGCGTAGCATGAATTCACGAATTGGACGAATTTCTACGCCATAAGTAAGGTTTAATCCACTTATACCTTGTGTTTTCTGCATATCAACTGAGAAAGTGGTTCGCCATGTCCCTGGTCGAAATGCCACACCAAAATCGTAATTTCTTCCAAATTTGTAATTATATAGTTTTGGTCTATTAAGATCACGGCCGATTGCACCAATGGAAAAATAACGACGACGATACATCAAACCCACAGATAATGACTTAAATCTGTCATAGTTTCTATCGTCCGAATTTATCCAACTATAATTTGTTCCAAAATAGAATCCACTGCCAAAATGATAACCACCTGATGCACTATATCGAGTAAAATCAATCTCATTTGGTGTAGTTACAAATTCCATACCGAATCCACCACCCGGTGTTGATATAAAGAGTGCATCATCTCCAGATATATCGCTTTGGTATGTACGTAAATAGTATAGATTCAAGGCGCGATTATTTCCTAATCCTGCAGGATTAAAATATGTGGCTAAGGAATCGTCTGTCATGGCAACGGAATTCGAAGGTAGATAGGTATTTACCTTTGGTGGGGATGCTTCTACAAGTATGGGAAGAAAAAGGCAGAAAAATATAAAACCTATAAACTTTTTTGGCATTCGAAGGGATTACCTGACTGTGTGGAGTTATTCTCCTTACAATAACACATAATGAAAGAATTGACAAGAGAAACATTGTAAAAGTGTGGGTTTCATATAGGATAATCCAATGTGGAGAATATAATTGAGAATCGTTTTGTCGAGATAGGATTACTTGGTTCGTCTGGCATATTGAGGAAACAATACGTCATGAATCTCGCTACACTGCCTAAGGTGTATATTCCGAGAATCATCTGCTGTATCTACCATAGTTGGAAAGAACATGCCTGCACCAGTATCAATATTGTAGCCTCCTGCTGAATGTACACTTAGGTATTGATTCAGTGTTTCTAAATCGGGTTCTGTTGTACAGTGTTGGGTACAGTTCATCGTAAACATTCGTCGACGTTTTCCACCTCCAAATGATGCGTGGTATGTATCATGATTGAAAATCACGACATCCCCAGGATTGCTTTCCAATGCTATACTTGTTGGAAACTCGCGTGGAGGAATACCAAATAGTGCTTCAGATTGATTTGGATCAATCTTTTGTGCCCGAACAAAGTGTGTCGGGTTTTGACTGCCTGGTATAATCCGTAGACAACCCGTATCTTTTGTTAATGGATCAAGATAAAAGGCAACCTTAGTAGCAAAAAGTCTTCCCCAATTACCATCAGGGTGCCAACCTGTATCACCTGTATAATAGTTCCCGTCTCCTCCAGCATAGTTGAAATCTTCTCCAATGACACCCCCAATCAATCCTTTAATACGATCATCATCAAGAATAGTACAGAGTCGAGGACGATGTTCAATTGGACCTCCAAACATTGTTCGACTTGTACCATCGTGGTTTTTTCCACCCCCATATTCTTGGATTGTGACTTCAAATTCATCAGTAATCCACTCCACCTCACTTGGTGAAAACATCTCGGGTATAGAAAGATAACCGAATGTGTTGAAGAAATTAACTTGGTGTTCTGTGAGTTTCATAGTGCAACCTCTATATGTGCTTGATTCAGTCAGTTAGACTCTTTTCAATTATTTTTTATACATTAACAAATACATTGCTGATTGTCAACATGTAAGTGGGAAACTATATTGTAAATTGCATTTTTAACGATAAGATCAACTATATCGCTCTATTGTCATTCTATGAAATTTACAGTATAATCATTCTATGAAATTTACAGTATAATTTGGGGTAGTTGAATATCCATCGTGAATATAAATGTTTCATATTTCCAATCATAACAACAAAATCAAAAAAGGTTATAAATGAATCATACCTCAGCATACGATGAATTACAAAACCATATCCGTGAACTTAAAACGCCAACTATCGAAACATGGGTAAATCAATATAGCGATAAAGATTATACTATTGAAATAACGAATCTTGAATTCTCAGCAATTTGTCCTAAAACTGGTTTACCAGACTACGCTACGATATGTATAACATATATTCCAGATAGAGATTGTGTTGAGCTGAAATCATTGAAAGAATATTTCGTGTTTTATCGGGATGTGGGGATTTTCCATGAGCATGTAGTGAATAAGGTTCTTGAGGATTTTGTTACCGCTTGTCAACCACGAGAGGTAGAGGTGACAGGTGATTTTAATATCCGTGGTGGTATGAAAACAATTGTGCGTGCGGGTTATGTAAAGGAGTGATTTGGGACAGATTGAATCTATCCCAATAGTTTTAGTTATAGAATAGGAACAGATCGTCCAATTCTTGCGGATTCATATAATGCATCAAATATCTTTGCTACATTCAATACTTCTTCAGCAGGTACAGGTGATGTAAGATCTTCTCGTATAGCTTTGTGGAAGGATTCAAATTCACTGGGTAATCCAGTGAGAAGTTCTGGTTCGTAATTTACCATTTCATCTTTTTTATCAAGATATATTTGAAGTGGTTCGTATGTTGCCCCTGCTAAATCTCCCATGAAGAACGTTCCACCGATATTTTGGATATGGGATGCCCAAGCGGTTTCAAGGGTTACAGTCAACTCACCTTCAAACTTAATAGTTCCCATTGCGAAGTCTTCTACCTCAAAATCCTCAGGGTCCCATTTTCCCCATGGATTAATGACATCTTTTTTATTTCCGAATTTTTTCGCAGTCATTCCAAAAGCTTCCACCGGTTTTGGACATCCAATCATCCAGAGTAAGACATCAAGGATATGAACTCCTATATCAATGAGTGGTCCACCACCTGCAATCTCTTTACTGATAAATGAGGGTGAAGCAGGAACACCACGTCTACGCATTGCCATTGCACGTGCATAATATACATCACCGAAAAATCCTTCATCATAGAGTTTACGGAGCGTCCTTGCTCCTGCGCCAAACCGAGACTGTAACCCAATCTGTAAGATTTTCCCACTTGCTTTCTGTGCATCGACCATCGCTTGTCCATCTATAGCGTTAGCGGCAATAGGTTTTTCACAGATTACATGTTTACCAGCGTTTAATGCAGCGATAGTTGGTCCGGCGTGAAAGTTGTTTGGTGTGCAGACACTTACAGCATCAATTTCATCCATCTCAACTAACTTATTGTAATCATCAAACACATTTGGAATTTCGTGTTTTTTGGCAAAGTCCTTTGCTCGTTTTTTATCTATATCACATGCAGCGATAATTTGGACATTCTTAACGCTGTTATGTCCGGGGAGATGTTTACCTCCTGCGATACCACCACAACCAACAATACCTACTTTAATTTTCTTCATAAGAGTTCCCTATACTATCGAATTATTTTAATATGAACATTCCAGTATTTTATTTTCATTAACAACTGAATGAGAAACAGAATTAGACTGTAACAACTTGAGGTGCTTGTTCTAATTTCAGATTGTTATCTGCTGCCCATTGTGCAGCTGCCCCTCCACCTCCACCGAGGAATTGTTTGCCAAGGTCGTCTACGTAACTAACTACATCTTCGTCTGGTTGTTGTCTGTCATTATAATGTAGTAGGTATCCTTCAGGTTTTATCCAAGCGTAATGATATCCGTAAATGACAATCTTAGCAGTCTTATCAGTGTAATTCTGACCGGCAGAATGATAAATACGGTTTTCAAAAAAGTATGCATCACCAGCACGGAGAATTGGCTCGTCGTAGGATTCAACTGGATCTAATTCTCCTTCAGGAATACCTAAAGGTTCCCGTAATTTATTACTTTTACGGATAAATAGGGTTGCCCCAGAATTGGGAGTATTTAGATCCGTTAAGCAGTATGCTACTTTAAGTCCTACTCGCGGACAGTCTTTATGTCCAAGGTCTAAATGCAAACCAACATCGCGATGCCATCCTCGATCTTGTGGTAGTTCTTGTGGTTGTGGGTGTTTGTGTAGTAGAGCCGTATTTGTAATATGGATATTTGTTCCAAGCAATTGAATTACCAAAGGTATTGCTTTAGTTTGAGATGTCAATTCTGCAAATGCCGGTTCTTGAACTAACCCATCCCGAATATGTACATAATATGCATCACTATCACGTGATTTGACAATCCGGTCACCTGCTTCAGTCAACCGTTCAATCATTTTTTCATCAAGTACTGATCGGACAATAAAGTATCCATTCTCTTCAAATTCCTCACGTTGTACATCAGTTAACTGTATAAATTCCATTTTATTTGAACTCCTGTTTTACACTGAAACAATTGAAGATAAAATCTTGGGATATAGTATCATGCTTTGTATATAATGTCTAATTTTCTCAAGGTTATTTAGTTTTAAGAATTCTCATTTTATGATGTTAACTACGAGTTTTGGATTTGAAGCATAATATTTCATCATATCAGCGATACGAGTAGCTTCTGTGAACCGGAATACGGATAATACTGCGTCAAGACATCCTTTCAGATCAGGACGACTCTCAACAATGTTATTTACCCATTGCGTCAATACCTTTTCTACTGCTGTTATATCTAATATTTTCAAAACATTGTGAATGGGTGCCAGCACAAGGTGTATTCTTATATGTTAGAGTTCTGCGAATTTGACAATTAGTTCAGTTTATGTTATAATAATCGGCAACCAGAATCCCCGAATTTATATGGAGAAATGTCTTGTCGACTCCTGCGAGTCAACGCCATGATGTCAGTTCTGATACAGCTGCAGGCGATAACTCACCCACTGGTAAACCGCGAGATAGTTCTCCAGTGAATACAATCTGCATCGCACCTTCGGTGATGTGTGCGGATCTTTGTAATTTAGAATCAGATATTCGGGAATTGGAAATATCTGGAATTGGTCTGCTCCATTTTGATCTCATGGATGCACACTTCGTTCCAAATATGCCAATTGGGTTGGCACTCATACAACAAATAAGACAGAAAACAGATCTTGCCTTTGATATTCACCTCATGGTAGAAGATAACGATTTTTTCGTTGCTGAATCAGCAGACATTGGTGTACAACAAATTGCTATTCATGCTGAATCTGCCACCCATCTGGACAGAACTTTAGCTGTAATTCAAGAACATGGAATTAAGGCGGGGGTCGCTTTGAACCCAGCGACCCCGCTTTTCGCGTTAGATTATGTGCTTGATCGTCTTGACTTTGTACTCATTATGACTGTAAATCCTGGATACGCAGGACAAAAATTGGTACCAGCCACGTTACGTAAGATATCCGATTGCAAGAATTATTTGAATCAACATAATATTGATATACCAGTAGAAGTCGATGGTAATGTCAGTTTTGAAAACATACCTAAAATGGTAGCAGCAGGGGCTGATATTTTAGTCGGTGGAACGAGTAGTGTGTTCCATAAATCAGGAACACGTGCAGAAAATATCCAACAGATACATCAAGCGATCTTACTTGGATTAGAACAAAGAGCAGACTGATGCGGAGCGGTTTGATGGAAGCGTTGGTGCTACACGGTATTGGTGATTTACGACTTTCACAAATTCCTATTCCTACCGTCACAGAAGGACAAGTACGTGTTCGAATTGGGTTTTGTGGTGTATGTGGTTCCGATATTCCACGGATTTTCTCTAAAGGAACTTATAGTTTTCCTACAGTTTGCGGACATGAATTTGCTGGCACAATCGACGAATGTGGTCCTGGTGTATATGGTTTTGCAAAAGGTGACCCCGTCGTTGTATTTCCGCTCCTATGGTGCGGTAAGTGCGATGCCTGTGAGAGTGGAAAATATGTGCAGTGTACTGACTATGACTACCTCGGTTCAAGAAGCGACGGTGCATTCGCAGAGTATGTTGTTGCACCAAAAGAGAACATTATCCGGATGCCAAACGGTGTCTCATTAGAAGTAGCAGCATTAACCGAACCTGCTGCTGTTGCACTCCACGCTCTCCGTCGAGTCAAAGAGTCTCCAGTTGGCAAAACAGTTGCAATATTCGGTGTAGGTCCAATAGGACTCATGGTAGCACAGTGGGCAAGGATATTAGGTGCTGAGCAGATTCTCTTGTTTGACATTCTTAATGAAAAACTGGAATTAGCTGAGAGATTCGGTTTTGATAATGTCTACAATACATCCATAGAAGACGTTGTAGATGTTGTTAACGCCGAGACTGATGGAAAAGGGGTTCATACTTGTGTTGAAGCTGCAGGAGTACCACAAACCTATCTCTATGCATTAGGTAGCGTAAGAAGGGGTGGGAGTGTAGTATTTCTTGGCAATCCCGATACAGATGTCACACTACCCGCATCACTTATTTCACAAGTCATGCGGCGTGAGGCAAGTATATTTGGAACATGGAATTCAGATTACAGTATAGCTGGCAACGATGATGATTGGCGAACAGTATTACAAGCGATGGCAACTGGAAAATTGAATCTGACACCATTGATAACCCATAAGGTCCCATTGATTAATGGAACGCAGACATTACAGATGATGAATGATAAGGATGAATTCTACGCGAAAGTACTTATCCACCCATCATAAACATATAACATAGGTAATTAGTACACTATGAAAGCAGCAATACTTGAAAGCCTTGACAATATTTCAGTTCAGGATGTCCCAGATCCAGAAATCGATGATGACTCTGCTCTGATGCGGGTTGAATCTGTAAGTATTTGTGGTTCTGATGTACGGATTTTACATCATGGAAATCCACGTGTTAAACCCCCTACTATAATTGGACACGAAAACTCTGGTGTGATCGTGAAAACGGGTAAGAACGTGACCCGTGTTAAGGAAGGTGACCGGGTTTCTATTGGTGCTGATGTACCATGTGGTCAATGTCATTGGTGTAGAAATGGTCTTGGAAACAATTGCGATATCAATTATGCTATTGGCTACCAAATTCCAGGCGCTTTTGCACAATATATGAAACTCCCTCGACTGGTCTTAGAGGAAGGTCCCGTCACTCCATTTGACACTACCCTTAGTTTCGATGATGCTGCCCTTGCCGAACCCCTTGCATGTGCTATCAATGGTCTTGAATTAGTTAATATGTCTCTCGGCAAAACAGTAGTAATAATTGGATTGGGACCTATTGGATGTATGATGATAGATCTCGTTCGTGTGATGGGGGCAACGAAGGTTATTGGCATTCAAAGAAGTAAGCTTCGGATGGAAATTGCAAAATACTATGAGGCAGATGTCTATATTGCATCTGAGGAAGAGGATGTAGTCGAACGATGTCGAGAAGAAACCGATGGTCAAGGTCCTGATATTGTTGTTACCACTTGTGGTTCAGTTGAAGCACATGAACAAGCAGTAGAAATGGTTGCTCACCGTGGATATGTAAACCTTTTTGGTGGTCTCCCAAAAACAATGCGACCCATGAGTATCCTTTCAAATATAATCCACTATAAGGAATGTTTTGTCACAGGTTCTCATGGTTGTGTACCCCGTCATCACGAATTGGCAGTTCGTCTCCTTGAAAAAGGTTTGGTTCGCGTTGAACCATTAATTACGCATCATTTTCCACTAATTGAAATTGATAAAGCTTTTGAAACGATGGAATCACGTAAAGGTATGAAGATAATGATACATCCACATGCGTCCTCATAATGTATGTGGTAATGGAAGATAAGACTGGTATAATTTAAAATAAAACACACAACTTATTTAGTAAGGAACAAAATAGAATCTACATTTGTGTCATCATAATCGTAAATAATTATGAACGATTTTACAAATTACATACGAGATATACCGAACTTTCCCATACAAGGTATTACATTTAAAGACATTACACCGCTTTTAGGAAATGGCACAGCGTTTAATGCGGCAATCGAAGTATTTGCGGACAAATATAAATCTGAGTCAATAGATGTAATAATTGGAATTGACGCCCGTGGGTTTATAGTCGCGGCAGCCTTGGCTCAAAGGCTTGGTATCGGTTTTGTTCCAATTCGGAAAAGTGGGAAACTGCCTTTTGAGTGTTATGAAGTGACGTATGACCTTGAATATGGAAGGGATACGCTTGCTATTCATAAAGATGCTTTCTCCGAAGGCAGCCGTATCCTTATCTGTGATGATGTATTAGCCACGGGTGGTACACTTGCCGCATCAGTTGAACTTGTTGAGAAACTTGGTGGTAACATAATCGGTATAGCCCTTTTAATTGAACTCAAGGAACTTGAGGGTAGAAAGAAGATAGAAAATCAACCGGTTTTTTCTCTCGTTGAATTCTGAACTATACTATGTTATAATTTTCTGTTGCAAATTATAAGATTCAGCGTCAATTATACGAGGGGATAAGAGTGGCAATGCGCCTGTAGCTCAGGGGATAGAGCAGGGGCTTCCTAAGCCTCGTGTCGGGGGTTCGATTCCTCCCAGGCGCACTTATTAGCAAGAAAATAGCAGCGTCCCATACTATGAGTTGGGATGCAGACAATTGACATAGTATTACGGATGTGGATTTTAACCGAACTTCAATTACCATAAACTTGGTTAGATATTCTTAGATCTTCTATACAGCCAATCAATTGTGAGAAAATAAAACTTTACCTATTCTTGCATCCGTAAATTTAGTAATAGAACACAGGAGCATTTGATGTACAGATTCAATATCTGGAGAATTGTTTTAATATTAGGTATTTTACTACTATCAGTCTTATACCTTATCCCTACACTGGACAAATTATACCTACCGTTGTATGGAAACATACCACGCGTGTTGCAGGAGAGAATCCCTCAGTTTGAAATCACAGAAGATAATGCATTCAGACTTGATTTATCAGAGGTAGATCTACCTGAGGGAACTAATTTCCACGAAGCATCCGAAGAACTGCAGGATGTTTTCAATGTCCAATTAAATAAGCTCGGTTTAGAAGAGACAACTGACTATCAGTTTGATACAACTGAAGACAAAGAATTTTTCGTAAACTTAATTTCCGATAAAGCTAAAGAAAATCCTGCTGGAACGTTGGAGAATTTACATCTTTACGGAAGTTTACCGATAGGATTAAGAACTATACTCCCTGAGAATCGATTAAAGTTAGGTTTAGACTTGAAGGGTGGGGTACACCTGGTTCTTGAGATCAATCTTGAAGAATCGAAAAAAGCTTTACTGAAAGAAAACGCTTTCTCTATTCCAGAGAGTTTAAGGGCTGAACAGGTTTTATGTAGACAGGCTGAACAAGTCCCCAACGAAGATGCCTTAAACGTACTCATAGAAATTCCATCGCGTCTTAGATCAGACCAAGAAGAAAAGAAAAAATATCTTGATAAAGCCGTCGAATTGTTAAATGATGTGAACTTTTTCGATAATGCGGAGGTATTAGTAGAGAAAGATACACAAACTACTTATCGTCTGCGACTTAGTACTAAAGGGATGAATGAATATAGTGATCAAGCGATAGAACAGGTGTTGATAGTCTTACGAAATCGTGTTGATGCTTTTGGTGTTTCCGAACCTTCAATTCGACAGGAAGCAAATAGACCTCGAATCATCGTTGAACTTCCGGGAGCGAAGGATTCTTCAAAACCACTCCGTATTGTACAAACAATGGGACGGTTGGAGTTTAAGATTGTAAAGAAATCCCCAACAGGTGGAAGTTTATGGTCGGGTTCAGCGGATACCGCGCCTCCAGATGACCTTCCTGAAAACAGTGAAATTCGTTATCATCACGAAACAGGTAACTGGTATGTGCTTGAAAGTCCTGTCCTCTTATCTGGAAATCATATTACTAAGGCACGACCCAGTTCAGGAAGTACCAGTTTTGAGATTGTTGTTCTCATTGATTTTGATAGCGAAGGTACACGTAAATTTGCCCAAATTACGGGTAATCATATCGGTGAACACTTAGCTATACTTCTTGATGATAAAGTACAGTCTGCCCCAGTCATTAATTCTCAAATATTCGGTACGGCGATGATTGAAGGAAATTTCAGTTTTGAGGAGGCAAACTATCTGTCTAATATCCTTAAAGCTGGTGCGTTCCCTGTTGGTGTTCAGGTTGGCGAGGAACGAGCCGTCGGTCCTACATTAGGTAAGAATTCTATAGATAATGGGGTGAAGGCTGCTATCATTGGTTTAGCAGGGGTGTTGGTGTTTATGGTCATCTATTATAGGTTTTCCGGTTTAATTGCTATCGTCGCACTTGTTTTTAATATGATAATCATTCTCGGGGCATTGGCAGGATTCGGAGCGGCATTAACTCTACCCGGCATAGCAGGTCTTGTACTCACAATTGGGATGTCAGTCGATGCAAATGTTCTGATTTTCGAACGAATCCGGGAGGAATTACGTTCAGGGGAAACCTGTATGGCAAGCAATTACAAGCGGATATCAACGCGCATTTGTGACTATCTTAGATGCAAACCTAACAACCTTTTTTACCGCCCTTGTCCTGTATCAGTTTGGAACAGGTCCAATAAAGGGGTTTGCGGTAACACTTGGTATTGGTATTCTTGCCAGTATGTTCACTGCAATTGTTGTCACGCGTGAAATATACGGACTGACTATAGGAAATCGGGATGTGGAGAAACTTAGCATCTAATTAAAGGAGACAATTTCCTTCACGGTAGGCTTTATCGGTAAAAATAGATATTTTCCTACGAAGTGAAGCGAAGATTGAGAGGATTTAAAAATTGCAACTATTAAGAGATACAAAATTTGATTTTATCAACAAATACCGTTCTGGGTTTACTTTCTCTGCCATATTAATCTTAATCGGAATTGCGTTCCTCATATTCCATGGAGGTCCTAATTTTGGAATAGACTTTCGTGGTGGCGTTAAGATTGAAGCAATATTTAGTAAATCTATAACAGAAGCAGAATTGAAAACCAAGTTATCTGAATTGGGGTATGGAGATGCCAAGATACAACTCGATCCGAACGAAAATAAAGCATTCATCTCAATGGGATATCGAGCCGAATTTCAGAAGCAGTCGTTTAACATACCTATAGAAGGTGATCCTGGCGATGCTACTGCCACAAAACTAAGGGTTAGTAGTACAGTCGAAAAGATACATCTATTATCGGTTAATGATACCGTTGAAATAATTGAAGGGGATGAACGACGCATTAACGAAATTATTGCCCTTGAACCAGATGCTGATGCAGGTATGATAGATATTACATTTGCAAATGCATTTGAAACGGACCTATCTGAAAATGCTACTATTCAGATACAAGCAAGTATTGGAAGAATACTCACCGACGCACTTCTTGAAGGTGGTGAGGGATGGGCAGCAATATCGGATAGTGTGAATGTTACTGAAGTAGGACCAAGTGTTGGTAAAGACCTTAAATGGTCTGCTTTATGGTCTGTTCTCGCGTCAATTGCAATCTTACTCGTATATATTTCGTGGCGTTTTGAATTCCGTTTTGCTATCGGTGCTATTGCAGCCCTTGTCCATGATGTGATGATTACTCTGGGTCTATTTGCTGTCCTTACAAAAGAGATAAATCTACCAACTGTTGCTGCGTTTCTTACAATTATCGGTTATTCACTCAATGACACAATTGTTGTATTTGACAGAATTCGCGAAAATGGTATATCTTTGCGTGGTACTGAATACATAGATGTCGTCAACCGTAGCATCAATCAGTCGCTCAGTAGAACAGTGATTACATCCATAACAACTTTATTTGTTGTTATTGTTATTTTTGTCCTCTCCAGTGCAGGCGAAGAAATCAATACATTTGCCTTAGCATTGATTGTAGGTGTTCTCATTGGTACATATTCCTCTATCTTCATCGCCAGTCCTATTCTATACTTATGGCAGCGTAGAGAACATAACCAGGAGGCATAGAGCGTGAAGGTATTGGTTTTTAATTCTTATACAACGGGTCAGAAGCATAAAATTGATAATCCCCTTGATGCGGAAGATTGTAGTTCCCCAGACCGGTTAAAATCGAGAATCAAAGAACTGTGTGGTTTTAACGAAGAAGGTTGGCACGACAAAGATAAAGATTTTCGATTACCGGCTAAGGATATGTTCACTGGTCCTCTTTATGTGGAGTTACGTAAAGGGTTGGATCAGATTCGTGGACACAAGAACTATGGAAAGCATTCTATAGATCTGTATTTTCCTTGGTATCATTGTCGTGTTGACGGCAAGATGGATCCTGTCAACGAAGAGGATATCATCGTTCCGTTTGATACTTCCCCACTTCATGAACTGGATGTTTTAGAATTAGATGATACTGGTGTTCCTGAACGAACAGTGGCTTTACTCGAAGGTTATGACCTTGTATTCTCATTATTACGACCTGATGACATTGCGTCATTGCAACGTGTATTTGAAGTAGAACGTTCAGTTTCTATAGTCTTCTTACTTCCAAAAAGCCAGAAAAAGGCAGTAGATGAGAATCTGCCTAATGTTCATGTTGTTGAAACAGGAAGTGAATTACAGAAAAGCTTACGTACCACAAACTGGGCACTGAAAGGTGTTGTTATGAGGAAATTGTGCAAAGCAGCATGTGAACAAGGTATTGAGGTTTTTGAGCAGGTAAAAGATAATCCTGAAGTGTTACTTGATATTATCAAGTAGGTTAGTTGTACCTTCTTCCAATGGGTCTATAGGGAGAGAAAAATGAATCTTCCAACACCCCTTTCAAATCCACCTTCATACCCTATAATAGGTAAATCGGAGCAGATACAATCTGTATGGCGTAAAGTTGCGAAAGTTGCTCCAACAGATGCCACTGTTCTAATCACAGGGGAAACAGGTGTTGGGAAAGAGGTTATCGCAGAAACTATCCACGAAAATAGTCAGCGGAAAAGCAAAGTCTTTAAAGCTGTCAACTGTGGCGTATTCTACCAAGACCTTCTACAAAGTGAACTCTTTGGGCATGAAAAAGGAGCTTTTACAGGGGCTACTGGACAACGGCGAGGTGTGTTTGAATTGGCTGATGGTGGCACGCTATTTCTTGATGAAATAGGTGAGATGTCGCCAGAAGTTCAAGTGAAATTTCTTCGTGTATTAGAAAACCAGGAATTCACTCGACTCGGTGGTGAAAAGAATGTAAAAGTAGATGTCCGCATAATTGCTGCCACAAACGTCGATCTTGGACATTCGGTTCAAACCGATAAGTTCCGAGAAGATCTCTATTACCGTTTAAACCTGTTCCATATCCGAATCCCTCCTTTACGAGAAAGACGCGAAGATATTCCTCTCTTCGTGGATGCATTTATCTCAGAATTAAGTGAAAAACATAGTAAAGAGGTTACAGGGATTAAACCTGAAGCACTTAACTATCTTCAAAATGCCGCATGGTATGGGAACGTCCGTCAACTCAAAAACGCCATTGAATCTGCTATCATCCTAACAGCATCGGATGAAATTGAATTAAAAGACATTCCAACAGATATAGAATCTCAACATACAAAATATCCGATACAGATTCTTGATGAGTCAGGGACATCCATTAAAGTCGTAAATCCTGATCCGCAATTAATCGCAACAGAAAGCGAAGCGGTATATAAAACTATTCTTGGATTAATTCTTTCTGCCGTACGTTTGCTGGAACCCCATGCTAATGAGAGTGGTGAAATGCCATCACTTATTCCTGACGAAGACACCAGTTGGTTGCAGGCGACAGAAACTGAAGACACCGCATCAATCCTACGAAAAACCTTAGATGTACTTTCAACCATTGCTAAAGCCGTTGAACAAAGAACAGAAGAAGGATTAATCCCGTTACCAATACCTGAAAACGGACGAACTGGCATACACTCCCCTATTGGCACTCAGAGGAGTGTTGAAGAAGATTCAATCGGACGTGTTGGTATGACTATGGAGGAAATTGAACGTGAAGCGATTGAAAAAACGTTGACAGAGACGGGAAATAATAAGACTGAAGCAGCAAGAATACTAAATATCGGTGTGCGTACTTTACATAGAAAACTGGAAGTCTATAAACAGGATGATGAATCGGATAGTGACATATTGATTTCAGAAGATTCTAAGGAATAATGTGATAGATTATTCGCTATACAAAAAGATTCTCCACACGACACTGAAAACCTTCTATAACCTCCCCACCTTCAAGGATTTCATCCCCACGTAAAACAGTAATATCCTCAATAGAACGATATACTTCGACTGTTTCTCGACGTGGGTTTATGACCCACACCATTTTACATCCAGCATTTAGCCATTGATTTGCCTTTTCTGCGACTTCTGTATATGTATCGTTGGGAGATATGATTTCAACTGCAAGATCAGGTGCTCCGACCCAATATCCTTTCGGAATACCATGTTCATCAATTGAAGTCTGGTTTACAAATGCGGCATCTGGTGCCAATACGGTATCTGGATGTTGAGAAGTATGAAATCCAGTTCCCGCACCACAAACATTACCTAAATGATATCTTTCAACATGCAAGGAAAGAAAATGTCCAATTATTGATGCTATGACACCATGTTCAAACCCATTCAAGGGTTTCATCCATAATTCACCTCTGATCAATTCATAACGATATTGATTATCCAGATCCCATAATTCTTCAGCTGTGAATAGGGTATTCTGATCTGAGTATACTTTAGTTCTTCCAAAATGCATCTGATTCTCTTCCATTTAGAATCCTCGTTCCTCTTTTATCATTTCATTGTCTATCCATCAGAATCTACTGAGCTATAATAAATCGCATTGAAGAGCAACTTGAAGGTTCCGTGGGACTGACCCCGTTGTTGCGGTTTGAAACCAAATAGAATCACACGACCATCCCCTAATTCTACATCCAATAACGCGGATTTCTGTTGAATTCGTTTCTCACCCTCTATCCAACCACTCATCAATGGATTAAATTCTGGATATGTGGCAATTGGTTTTGCACCGCTTCGTGCTCCTTCAAATGCAGGACTAAATTTAAACATGATAGCCATTTCTTTATCTAAACCATAACCAATGGGATGTTTTGTATCAATCCATACACGTAATAAAGACCCAGGACAGAAGAATTCTGGTTCACCCGGTTTTTTGGCTTGTTTTACAACATTAACAATCCCTTTATCTTCTAATCCAAAGTACTCTAATGGGAGTTGCGTGGCAGCATTCAAACAGATTAGACTTCCACCTTCTTCTACAAATCTACGTAAATTAGCCAATCCTTCATTACCTATACCTCCAACATATTCCAGTGGAAGTTTTCCGGTTGGATGTCCATTCAGAATCCTTGATGCACCAATATCAGGAAGGATTATAGCATCATAGCGTTCAGTCAAATTTCCCGCGCGAATTTCAGAATTCGTAAGACTGTTATAAGCAAACTGATGGGAGTCCAAAACCCATCGTGTCCAACCTTCATCCATACTTGCTAACCACGGTTTATACAATCCAAGTCGTGGTCGGGAAATAGGTAGGAAAGATCTATCAAGTGTATCCTCATCAATCGAATCATCAGCGTATATCTGAATCCCATACGTTTCTGCGATGTCCTGTATTTCTTCATCTAAAGTTATTCCATCTGCCAATTTTCTGATAAGAATCGTACCGCGTGGAAAAGTCTTATCCCCACTCTTTACTTCTTTACTTGAGGAATAGAGTAATAAAGTTTTATCCTCGATAGCCTTTTTAAATAGACGGTTCAGAACTATAGCATCAACATTCGTCTGATTCTCAAAAAGAAATCTTGTCGCTTCAGCAATAGAAATTAGATTTCCTTCTACCTTAGGAATTGTGTCTACTAATTCCAACTCTGCCTCAAAAGGATGCACAACGGTTACAGTTCTAACTCCCATCTGTAGAGGAAGCGTCCATCCAGCAACATCATAAGGTCGTTCGGGTGATGATTCTGGAGATGGACGTCGTTCTGGATAGTGTTGTACTTCAAGTAGATCTTTGGCATGTGCTCGGAAAGGTTGTGCCATCAATACAACATAAGTTCCTTCTGGGTATTCCACTCCATCTGCAGTGAAAAAGTTTGTGGATTGATGTATTTTCACACCACCTCGTTTTAAGATATCTAACATCTTCAGCATGGTGTGAATGTCTCTTTGTTGTTCTGGAATTAGAAAAGCACGAGGTGGTTCATTCTGTCCTTTTTTAATTGCGTTAAGACCCATCTTATAAAAATTACTTTTTAACATCACCTTATTGTCTGCTGCAAAAGTGAGTATGGACAACGCTGCTGTCTTTTCATAGTCTACAATGTTCCGTAAACGCCACCATCCACCTGGCCACGGTTCAGGAAAGTTGGTGCGTAGTGTATATTTGTCGAGTCCTCTCCTATACCCTTTTAAGGATTCTCTGGGTTGAAAAATTGGAGTTGCTATCTCTACACGTGCTGCTTCCGTTAATATCCCAACCATATTGTGGCGATATGGGACAGTCCGAAATCCACCATGCCACCATGAATCATAAACGGCATTTGAAAGTACACCTGTAAAACCTTTATCCGTAAAATCGTATGCCAACTGTGCCCCAATCAAAGATAATGTTCTCTGTAGAATTGGTGGAATGTTTGGATTCATCGGTTCAAAGTAAGGTGGAATAACGAATCGTGGTCCACGATAACTCATTTCATGTACATCATATACTATCTCTGGGAACCACTCTTCATACAGAACACGGGTGAGTATCTGTGTTTCAACCTGTGTCAACATAAACCAATCTCGATTGTTGTCATGTCCTGTATATTTATGGTATAACCACGGCAGCTCTGCCCCTTCATAGGGTGTACCGACTGTACGATTGTACCAATCCACTACGATGTCTAAACCATCAGGATTTGCAGATGGCACTAATAGAATAATGACATTTTCAAGAATTTTATTAATCTCTGGTGTATCTTGTGTAGCGAATTCATAGGCAAATTCCATCGACATCTGGGAGGACGCGATTTCAGTGGAATGTAAGTTACAATTGATGAGGACAACTGCCTTTCCATCTTGGCAGATGGCATCCAGTTCAGGCACCATTTCATCATTTGGAAAAGCCAGTTTACGTTGATTTTCCTTGTAAAAGTCTACTTTATCAAAATTCTCTGGTGCTGAGATGAGTAGGAGTAAGAAATCCTTTCCATCTGTCGTCTTACCTAATTCTTGTGCGACAATCCGATCAGAGTTTTCTGCTAATTGACGCAAATATCCAGAAACTGTTTTCCATCCTGCTACTTTGTAATCACTTCCGACCTGATAACCTAACACCTCATCAGGAGTCTTAATCTGTGCATGGGTATTATATGATATAGGGAAGAGTAGGAAACAGAATAATATCGCGATAAATGTGGGTTGTAGCAATGAGGAATGATGTGTTTGTAACATGTTATGTTGAAATTGCATGGTCTGTTGTACCAGAATATCCTCCGACCTGACTCTAACAATCATTCCATCAATTGCCTCTAATTTGATTCAGGTGGTTCTACCTCATCCAATAACCGTGTGATAATATCTAAACTCGTGATACCATCCGCTTCGGCATTGAAGTTAGTCAGGATTCTATGACGTAGAACAGGTTTCGTCACGGCTTTTATATCCTCATAACTAACATGATAACGTCCGTGCATGATTGCTCGTGCCTTAGCACCCAACACGAGATATTGAGATGCTCTCGGTCCAGCACCCCAATCAACCCAGTCTTTAATAAAATCTGGAGCATCATCATTGGTAGGCCGGGTATTTAGACTCAGTTCAACTGCGTAATCAACCATCGCTTCAGCAATTGGAACTTTCCGTACAATCTGTTGTAACTTTAATACTTCATCCCCAGTAAGAACAGGTTCAATCTCAGGTTCATAAGCAGAGGTAGTCGTCAGGACAATCTCTTTCTCTTCGGATTTTTCAGGATAATCAATATAGATATTAAACATAAACCTGTCAAGTTGTGCTTCAGGGAGAGGATACGTACCTTCCTGTTCAATTGGATTTTGTGTTGCTAAAACAAAGAAAGGGAGTTCTAAGGCATAGGTATTTCCACCTGCAGTTACCTTATATTCCTGCATTGCTTGTAGTAGAGCTGCTTGTGTCTTTGGAGGTGTGCGGTTAATTTCATCAGCAAGAACTATATTTGCAAATACTGGTCCTTTAATAAAACGAAAGGCACGATTACCGGTATTCATCTCCTCTTCAATAATATCAGTTCCAATGATATCAGATGGCATTAGGTCTGGAGTGAATTGAATGCGATTGTATGGGAGTTCGAGTATTTGAGCAAAAGTACTAATCAGTAGTGTCTTCGCTAAACCCGGTACACCTACAAGTAGACAATGACCTTGAGAAAAAAGTGCTATAAGTAGTTGATCGACAACATCGGATTGACCAATGATCTGTTTCTTTAATTCGGTGATGATTCTTTCGCGTGCATCTCGTAAAAATTCAGCAGCTTCCAAATCAGTATCGAATTTTGTATTTTCCATGAAGTTTCCTTCTGAGTGTATTTATGGTTGGAATGAATCGAATTAAAAGGGAAATTATGTGTCAATTGACATGAACTATGGTATTTATGTATAGTAATCTAATCTGCCTTCCAGATTTGAAGTCCATCAAAATCAAAATTGAAGTCAATGATTCTTGTGCCAGCATCTTCAAGTTTTTGTCGTACACTATGTTCTCGAGTAGGTTGACAATAGAAGAGAAGACACCCTCCACCACCAGCACCACAAGCTTTTCCTCCAATTGCACCATTCTCATTTGCAATTTTAAATAATTTCTCAATCCGATCATTTGTCACGGATGGATGTAGTTTCTTTTGATTCTGCCAGTTTTCAGTGAGTAGTTCACCAAAATCGGTTAACCGTCCACGCATGAGTGCATTTTTTGTGGATTCAGCAATATCTTTTAAAGAGTCTAAAGCATTTCTTACACCCGGTTCTTCACTCTTATAAGCCTGTGTGACATTCTGATGAATACTTCCTGATAATCGTGATTGACCGGTATAGCATAATACTAAATTTTTCTCTAATTCATATCGGATGTCGGAAGGTAAAGTTAGAGTGGAGGTCTTTACTTCTTCATCCTGGAATTCCATGAAACTAATGCCGCCTATTGCACTGGCATAATGGTCTTGTTTCCCACCGAGAATACCGAGTTCATGGCGTTCAATGCTACTGGCGAGTTCCGCATATTGATAGGGAACATAGGTTACATCCTTAAGTGCCCCAAGCACGCCAATCAAGGTGACACCCATTGCAGCTGAGGTGCCGAGCCCGCTTCCTGGAGGAGCATTTGATTGTGTAATTAGATCAAACCCACCAAACTGAATTGACATTTGTCGAACAGCTGCTTTTACCAGATCAATATTTCCGTCATATTCAAGCTGACGGACATCCTCTGCTTCGACAAAAGTATCAAAATCTGCTGAATAGATACGTATACTTTTATCTATGACGCGTTGAAGTTCAACTGAATCTGAAAAATTCGGTATCCCCATCAAAAACGAGTGTAGCATACGCATATCGATTGATTGCTCCGTTGACAACTAATCCCTTGGATTCTTCAGTGAATAGGGCAACATCTGTCCAACCTCCAGCAAAATCTATACGTACCGGTGATCTCGTTCTAATCAACATGAAAAACTCCTGAAACCGTCCATTCCAACATGAAATCATCCTACTTTTTATACCTATTATCATCAAATACAAGTAGGATATATACCCTCTATAATAGCACAGAGAACGAGTTATTACAATCAAAATTGGAGAACTCACTAATGAACATCAGTGAGATAATCAATAGGTAAAATAACAGGATTTACGATCCGTGGTGGGTTAAATCAGAGCAGATTTCGGTGGAATATTTCAAAATGAGAACTATTCTTTCTGAATTAGGCGTTGTATAAATGGGTTAGTTTAGGGTGAAAATACCATTTCCATTAAAATGAAAAAAGTCGAAGTAGACACCATATCAGGGATAGAATGCCATACAACGACTTTTTTACAAGCAAGCCAACTCTTAGGAGACAGCGTCTTTAAGTTTTTTACCGGCTTTAAATGCGGGGACCTTCTTCTTAGGAATCTTAAGGGCTTCGCCTGTTTGGGGGTTGCGTCCTTCACGAGCAGCACGAGTTCTGACTTCAAAAGTTCCAAAGCCGATAAGACCAATGGAATTACCTTTTTTCAAGGCATCCTGGACTGTAGAGGTGAACGCTTCAACAGCTGACCCAGCATCTTTTTTGCTCAAACCAGTTTTGTCAACGACGCTGTTGATAATGTCATCCTTCATCAATTTCTTTGCCATGATTTAACTTCCTTTTATAATTAAGTTTTTCAGTCAAAACTCCCTAAGGATCATTAGAACCTATTGTGAGTAAATACAGTGACTGAAATGTAATTTCAATGAAACCTTACTACTATGGATTAATTTTACTATATACAATAATATTAAGTAAAAACGTAATGTGGTTCCGTCTGTTATTCAGAATTTTACCGCTGTCAAGGTACGACTCAATTCTGAGAACATTCAACATTTAGGTGACCTTGCTAAAACGCAATATTACCGTATGTTTCCTATATATACGTTTGATTAAATCAAACGGTTACTGAATTCATAAAGTTTAAATACAAATAAACCCTATATTAGCAAGGATTCACACCTATTCATTATTGTTTAAGGTGGTAATAGGACTATTCATGAGTGGTGATGTTTGTTAATTATGGTTAGTAGCGAAATAAAGGGTAATAACGTGGAATTTAGTCTTGTCTATAATCAAATTAGCACAATTATATCGAGCTTGTATAGGAACTCTACATACTATTCAAGTGAAATGGTAGTATTAATGTCAATTCTTTTCACTACTTTCTCAGCTAAGATTTTGAAATCGTGATATGCCGATTCGGCAGCACTTGCATGTGCTCCGATTGCCCCATCAACTGGCTTTAAATGGAAAATAGGTTTACGTGCTTCCTGTGCCATTGGAACGAGACTTCTATAGTGCTTGACAGTCCCAAGAGAGTTCTTCTTATCTTCTTCAGGTGTTTTTGCATATGGTCCAGTTTTGTCCCTTAATAGATTTCGAGAATATTCTGCTGGCATTCGATTAACCCATTTATCATAAGCCAAAACTGGACGGTCCAAACGGACACTATACTGTTGAACGACATAGCCAATTGGTGTAATTTTACCTTCTGGCATAGGTAAGTCAGGATCAGGATTTCGGTTACGTCTATCTTTCCATCCATCACGCCAATTCTGTAATGTAGGACCAAGATTTCTTAACCCTTGAAGAGAGAATAGGTCTGCCCCAAGTGGTACAATAACATAGTCTGTAGCTACTAAAACAGCTCTATTCAGTGCTCCTAAATTAGGTCCTACATCCACCAAGATAATATCAACATCTCGTTCATTTGCAGCATTTTGCAATATTCTCCAGAGTGCTGAAATTACACGGAAAGCACGAGTTCGTCGATCTAAGCATTCTGGCCATTGTCTTGAGAGTTCGTCTTCTGCCGATGATAACATAAGATCTCCAACAATAAGACTTAACTCTTGTCTGAATACCCCATGAGTAATATTTTCCAAATGTGCATGTTTAATGTCCCCTGTACCATTTAAAAGGGGTAGTAGTGCATTATAGATAGTTTTTCTATCCCCCTCCTCAGTCCATAACACTTCAAGTCGTTCCTCATGTAAAAACATACTTGTGAGATTTGCCTGAGGATCAAGGTCACATGCAAGGACACGATACCCAAGATCATAGAACATCCAGGCGAGATGATAGACAAGAGAGGTTTTACCAACGCCACCTTTGTTATTAAAGAATGTTAATATTGGAACAGACATTTCAATTAATCTCCAATTCAGGTTGACAATATAGTTGCCCTAACATAATTTGTGATTACTTCAAACTCTAATTCTGGATGACCTGCAGTTTGAAGGAGTCTTCTGCTTATGGATATACCAACACCGAAACGTTGAACATAACCAAGTGTTCTCATAGCTTCAGCAAGATTTGGATTACGGTATTCTGCTAATCCTGACTCCCCAAAGTTCTCTGCTGAGATTGTTCCGTAAGGACCACCTGGACTTAACACCTCTATTCTATTATTAAACCAACTAACCCGAACAGGTGCGTTTGTACCTTCATAAGTTCTGTGCATAATAGCATTTCGAGTAATCTGCTGCAGTGCTTCTAAAGGATAATCGGCAGTTCGCTTCTCAACTGGACCAGAAGTAATATCAACCGCAACTCGATTATGCCCCATCAATTTCTCATCTAATCGACGTATCTGGTCAGAAATTGCACCTCTGATATCTTCACTGTCAATAATCTCATCTGTTAGTTCATTTCCATCAATTCTTAGGAACTGGATATATGCACCGTGTAGAAAATCTTGTGGACTCTTTCCAAGTGTCAAAATTCCAAGCACTGTAGGTATAGGTTCATCCACGGAGGCTATCATCTTTGTTGCTGCTAATTGCTCATTTAGAGTTCTTTCATTCTGTTCTAAGATTTCTTGAGAAACAGACTGAGGAAGATATTCGTAATTAAATAATGGAAGATTTAGATCGGATATTATAGAAGATGGAATAGAGTATAAGTCAAATGGCCGTTCACCGTATCGACGTTTTTCATTGAGTATTCTTTCATCTTGAGCATTTGCAATGTCTTGACGAGAACCCGTCCGGATATGGATGACACCTTTAAATCTTACCGGTGGAGAATTAGAGGGTTCCACTTTTACAATAGCAATTTCTTTTTCCTGTAATTCCCGTTTTTCAACAGTCAGTGATGGCGGAGGGAGAATATTTCCATCTGTTTTCATATCTCCTAAACGTCTGAGTAATTCATCTGTCACCTGGAATCCAACAATCGTACTGTCGGGTTTTACACCGAGAAAAATAAAACCCGGTTGCCCATGGTTGGGAAGATCGTTAGAAAATGCACAGATAGCCATCCTAATTTTCTCAGGAGCATCACCAGATAATGATTCCTTGAACTCCACACGATCAGATTCATCATCTTCAATTATTTGCAATAACTCTTCATCTGTAAAATGCCGCATTTCCATTCCTTTTAGCAGTACTACGCAACTTTAAGGTGTATATAAAGGTATTCCATAGGAATGCTTTACTATAAACATTACAAGTATACTTTTGGAAACTGCATCTGTCAACACTAAGGATATCAATAGTTAATATAACAGATGAACCTGATTTTTACCAAGTAGAGTATCATCTGGTAATGAAATCGGCATTTCTACTATGGCAATAACTGAACCATCAGAACTAATCGCAAGTGTATCATAGGGAAGTTGCCCTTCAGTACGATAGGTAAAAAGATATTTTGATAAACCACTTCCTTCAGCAGACAGATCAAAAACCGACACACCGTGAAGACTTTCCTTAGGATTCTTACTCCGTTTTGAGACTCCTAATGCAGCATAACGGTTTTGTCCATCAATTCGTAATCCTTGTGGCATATTCTCAAGCTTCCACTGCCATTTCTTTTCACCACTCCACGAAAACGCAAATAAGGTCATCCCATTAGGATGCATTGTAGATGGACGTTGTGCTCCTTTTTGAAGATGGTATGGTATATATGTGTCTCCTGTAACAAAGAGAGCATGTGTGTCCGTTGATCCAATTGTTCCAGTTGTAGCGATAATTGGGACACCACTCACCTCTAATGGTGAAGCTAATTTCTCTTGCCATATTGGTTCCGATTTTTCTACATCAAAAATGAAGGCGCGTCCATCATCGGTTGTCACATTGATTGACTTCCCATTAGGCGACATACTAACCCCACGCCAAAAAGTTACCCCTTTAAAATATGGTGTCAATGGTTCAACTTCTGAAGACCAATTTTCAGTGCCAGTTTCAACATCAAAAACAGATAACATCCCGTTTCCATTACCACTATCATCTGTAAGAAGTGCAAGTGTCTTTCCATCCTCACTCACATCAAACCATCGATATATCTTCTGTATCGGTTCTTCACTCGGATATTTCCACTTCACCTGACCAGTCTGTGAATCAAACCTATAGAGTATAGAACGTTTTTCAGGTTTTTCTTCTCTTGTCCAGGAATGAACACCCGATACTAAGAGATCCCCGTTCGGCAATGCCTTCATGCAAGATTGTCCGGGATAACTGACCCAAGCATATACGCTATCAGGATCAGTGGGAGTAGATGTTTCAATATCATCTGCCGTGCGATATTTCCAACGAAGATTCGGTGGATCACTTGACAATTCATAACAATAGACAAAACCGTCGGTAGCCTGTTCTCCAACATAAAGTAGCGAATCATCTGCACTAAATGTGATCTGTCTAACATATCCTTCAGAGATCCGTGTTTTCCATATAGTTTCTCCAGTTATAGATCTTAGTATTGCGATATGTCCTCTATCTGTAGCAATAGCCAGTTTTAACTCATCTGTTCTATTGCTAAATGCTATTGCAGTGGGTTTGGCGGGTTGTCGCAGGTTTTCCAACAAAGATAATAATCCATCTAACTCTATCGTATGGATGAGATAAGGTTGGGGTTTTAGTGGTGATGTAACCTTAATTGTATTTTTATCCACGCGGATCGTATATGTTTTACCTGCTTGCCATGTTGATTGTAATAAGATGCGTTTATCATCAAGTCTTATAGATTTAACGGTTTCAAAAGCATCATCTTGCTGTCCAACTTCAATCCTTATATTAGTTTCAAAATCATCTTTCGTCTCAGATTCAAGAACAATTCCTGTTCGAACCCAAACCACATTAAAATCAGCCATGACTATGCTGGTGGGTAAGATAATTAGTAATAACATCAGACTGAGTTTTTTGAATAGTTTCATTTTTGTTTCCTTATGATTATTAATTTCAGATGTATATTCAGTGTATCTCACAAATACAACTCGTTCGTATGGACATAATTCCTCTACGTAAGGATGGATCTCCCGTCCGTTGTTCAATATATAGTAAATGGAAATATTGAAGAATCCTCAAAATATATGATTTATGATATATGCTCTAATATCTTCTGACCTAATCTACAACTTTCCATAGACCCTTTCCTAATTTTGCACCCAGTAATACACCGATGAATGTATAAGCAAATCCTTCAATAAATATTCGTAATACAATATACCAATATGCGAAAAAAAGCCGATAGAACAGAATTGAAAGTTGAAAATCTACATAAACTGCAATCGCATCACATACTCCGAGAACAAGTGCCCAGACCAGTAAACCGCGTCTCCGAACAAAGAAAAAACCCATTTCTAACAAAATAACACTTGTCCCAGTGTAGATAATCGTCATCGGAGTAAACAGACCGAATGTAATACCCCCGAGTAGTAATCGTACTGCAGAAACGAGAAGGATTACGCCTCCTTTGTTAGATACTTGTAGATTTTTTTCTGACTTATCATGAGGAGAACCGTAAATATAGATCAACAATGCAGTGAGTAAGGCATAGTAGAGTGTCTCATTAATAAGACCGGTTAACAGTCCAGAAAAAGGTCCAAGAATAACTCGGCTTAGATTCAGAAAAAGTGTAGACGGTACAACAACTGCAACAAAAATCGTGGTACCGAACAGAGCGATGACAATTAACTGCTTCGTTGTAAAACGAGTGAAAAATTGTCTATGATACCTTAGTAAAACTACAAGACCGATGGAACTCGCAAGGATTGCCAATCCACTCACGAATAAGGCATGTCGGTTTGGAACAATAATATGTAGCGCTCTCTTTTCACTGAGAACAGTTGTATCACTTCCCCAAATTTTAACTGCTATCTCACGTTCATATTCACCTGCTTTCGCTAAATGCCCATGAAAATAGATCGGCAAGGGTATTGGAGTCTGTTCACCCGGTGCGAGACTCGCGAAACTAACACTACGATCTGTTCCAGCATTTACTTCATCTGGTGGAGCAAGAAAACGAACCGCTTCACCAGTTGTTATTTCACGGTTTATTGAAGTGACAACAACATGAATTGTCTCGTCAATCTGATTTCGGATATGGACTGTTTGATAACTTATTGGGGTATATTCATCAGTTTGAAGTGTTGAAAGCCAACCAAACAAAGGACGGGAATAGTAAATAGAATCTTCTCGCTGTTTGGCATCAACTTTACCCGCTGCATCTGTTGGCATTTTTATAGATTCTATGGATAGAAATTGAGAGATTTCAGGGACAGTTGCTATATGTAATTGTACCGATCTCTTCTGCTCCCATTCCCTTCCATCTGCTGTTGTAAACCGAACAACAGCAGATATTTCTTGATTTTCCAATTTCCCCATTTCAACCATTGAAAGTTCTGGTGTCTTCACAACCAAATCACGGTGCCATACCTCAAATGCAACAGCAAGTGAATCGTTCACTGAATAACAGATTAGGTCGTCTTTTGTTTCAGCATTCCATTTTTCTGGAGCAAGGATAACTTCCAATGTTTCTGGCACACATAATTCAAGGTCGAATGTAGCAGGGGAATTTCCGTTTTTAACGATGATTGTAACTGTCATCTCACTACCTTGTAGAAGGAGTGCTTTCTGCTTGCTTTCTACCGAGTATTGCTGTGTAGAGATATTTCTTGTACCGTAAGGAATGGCTATTTCTAAATCACCTTGAGAAAAGTCACGTGGGGTTGACACTGTTTTAACGTTGACCTGATCTGTGGACAAGGTTGCTTCAAATCTATAACTTTCCCCCTCTTTCCATTCAAAATAGAGAGATTCTATTTGTCGAGGATGTGATGGAAAACTTATCTGAGCAACCATTGTCCCATCAGAATTGTAGGTAGACACCTTCTTAATCGGAGCATTTTCAGTAAATTGAATATTGGCACCGAGTGGAGAAAATGTAATTTGCCATAGATTAGAGTGGTTTACGAGTTCCGATGTACAACCGACAAATAGTATTGGTAGGAATAGCAAAAATCCCCATTTTTCCATAATAGAAACCTTTACATCAATTGATGAAAGTGAATTATAGGTTATACCATTTCTGATAAGTAAAGTCTCTTTAATGTAGCATAAACATTCAGTGTGTGCGGTATTTCAAGACATGATTTACAACTATTCATGGGATAAACATTTATGGATATGGTATTAGATAGAATTAGTAGGGATCTTTGCATTCTCTACACACCAGACGTAAGTGTTTAGAAGTGCTGAACCACAAGAACTAAGTCTAAGATATTAACCTCTCCATCCATGTTAATATCGCCCTCAATAGCTGGACCTCGTTGTCCAAAAGACTGACCAACAATTATCAGATCTTTGATGTCAACGAAACCATCGTCGTTAACATCTTCATTTCGAGGTATAATCTGTGCTAGTGCGACCCTATCAGTTCCGTGTCCAAGCTCATAAGTCTTGAGGAGTGTCTCATCCGGTCCCATCACCAGCATCGTAGACAAACCACGACCAGTCCAATCTGGCTTGGTAATATAGAGATTGCCATCTGGACCGAATGTCATTCCAGATCCACCACCAAACTCTTCGAGTCTATCATTCTTATCTCGAATCCACATTTGACTCGGTACATCGTAGATGAGTAGACCTCGGTTCGGCCATCCCCCTTGAAGGTATATCTGCTTCTGTGAATTAATAGCAAATGATCCGGGTGTCATTTTCAGGTCAATCGTCTTGATGATTTCATCCATCGTTGCATCAATTAACACAAGATTCCCCGAAATATCACCGTAATTACCTGTCGTTTTAACTATTACAGTAGATTCGCCATCATTGAGAATACCACCGGCATTTATTGGCATCGGTATAGATTTAATGACGGAATCTGTTTGTGTATCAATTACTGTAACACTACTTTGATAATATACAGATTTACCTGCATCTGCATCCCATTCCCATGCAGGATTGGTAGCATACGCTTTCCCGTTTAGTATCGTAAGACCAGTGGTTTTATTAAAGGATGAGTCTGTGATAACCTTGGTTACCCTACGGGATCCAATATTTACTACATGCACCTCATGAGAATTATCACAGGTAACATACATCTTATTGGAATTAACGAGTGCAAGACTTTGTGGGTATGATCCTGACGCAATAGGAATAGTGTCTATTATCTCTCTGTGTTCCAAATTGATAATAAGAATGTTATCGCTAAACATCCCCGATAACCAATCGAAACGTGAAACATAGGCGAGATGTCCATGAATAAGTATACTGGTGGGAACATCACCTATAGAAATGACCTCTTTGTCAATTGCTCGTTTTAGATCAGGGTCATCAAGGTCAATAATTGAAAGAGAAGACGTGACCTCCCAATCGTCTTTATCCAATGCATTTACTGCAATAGCAATATTCTGGACTTCTGTCTGTGCTATAGCGGAACTAACGAGGAGTGTAAGTAAAATTGCTCCAAGGATTACGAGCGAATGTAATTTTTGGTTAGTGTTGAAAAAACAATGTCGCCAAAACAAAAAACCTGTTTTCATTAAAACCTCCGTAATGAAAAAAGAAACCCCTGCTTTCACTGAAAGACAGGGGACAAAGGCGACAATCTGTGTCTTTTGAATCCGGAAATCCTGAATATACTTGTATTCTTTATTTACCAGAGGATACTGATGTGCATCTGTTCCACCGCTTTCCCGCGAAAGCAGATTCGTGAAACTCGATCCAGGCAGGTCTCCTGACTTACGATCTTTCCGCTGTACCTTCCCATCAACCGTTGACAGTGGTATATTCAGTGGAATTACCTGACATAGGTAATAATCGTTCACAGTGGCGGGGCCGTGGCGGATTCTCACCGCGCTTCCCTATTCTCCGTACTTCGGCACCTGAACCGTATATATTATGTTGTAACGTCTATATTATACTTCAGACATTTATTTTAAGCAAATTATACTTATGATAATAACAAGGTTTTTCTTGACATTATCACCTGAAAACTGGTATGATATTCTAATATACCTATAACCAAACAACACCTAAATGAAGTGTTTAGGTATGTATATTTTAGCAGGTTTATGGGAAAACACTATATTCAGGAGAATGAGATGGAATTCAAGATTGACGAAACAGACGACTTTGATGAAGAAGAAATTGACGATAGTGATGACAAAAATGAATATACTGATAATGAGGAATTTGATACATACGCTATAGATGATAATGACGAGGATGACAATTCAGAAACACCCATCTATCAAGATTCAGAACCCGATGATAATGATGACGATTATCCCGATGAGGATGATTTAGAAGACGATACACCTGTAATTATTGAACGTGTTGTTGTACCGGAGTTTACCGATGAAGAAGCAGATAATTTCGACTATGCAGACGCTATAAGAGCATACTACGAAGATAAGAATTATGAATATGCAATTCAACAATTCAGTAAGGTTATTAAGAGTGAGAAAAGAGGAAAGAAAAAGGAAATAATGGATAGCAACGAGATATTGGCAAAATCTTTGTATTGGCAAGCTGAAGCATACGTGAAAACACAGGATTTTACAAAAGCAATTAAAGCCTTTGAATCACTCGTTAATACCTGTAAAGAGCATTACCTTATGATTGCAGCCCGACGACGCGCTGCCAACTTGAAAGAGAAAATATCATAAATTGAAAGGATTAGAAAATTAGTGGATACTTTGAAAAAACATCTTAAACACAGAGCAACGAACCTCCGAATCCACTCCATCCTCTCTACATCGGAAGCAGGATCTGGACATCCAACAACATGCCTATCTGCAGCAGATATTGTTGCTGCCATTTTTTTCCATGCAATGCGGTATGATACAAATAATGCTCAAAACCCAAACAATGATAGGTTCATTTTATCCAAAGGACATGCCGCCCCACTTTTATATGCTGCCTATGCAGAAGCCGGGATCATCCCAACTGAAGACCTTCTTACACTCAGACAGATAGACAGCATACTTGAAGGACATCCTACACCCCGCTTTGAATGGACAGAAGTTGCCACAGGATCTTTAGGACAAGGACTCTCCCTTGGCTTGGGAATGGCACTCAACGGGAAATATCTTGATAAATTGGATTATCGAGTATTTGTTCTTCTGGGTGATGGTGAAACTGCAGAAGGTGGTGTATGGGAAGCCGCTGCACTCGCTTCTCATTATAAATTAAATAACCTTATTGGAATTGTTGATGTGAACGCACTCGGACAAAGCCAACGGACTATGTACGCCTTTGATATAGATACATATTGCAAAAGGTTTGAATCTTTCGGTTGGCAAAGTATTGGAATTGATGGACATGATTATGATGAGATATTAACCGCATTGGATAAAGCCGACGCATCAACGGATAAACCAACAATGATTGTTGCAAAGACGCATAAGGGGAAAGGTGTCTCCTTTCTTGCCGATGAAGACAACTGGCATGGGAAGGCACTTGAAAAAGGTGAACAACTTGATAACGCTTTAGCTGAACTTGGTCCACTACATACAGATATTCCTACTCAGATCAAACCACCAAATCAGACGAATATCCAAAATGGTAATATTAAACCTGTAGAAGTTGAACCCCCAGACTATAGTTCGGATGATGAAGTAGCAACACGGGGCGGTTATGGAACAGGTCTTGCGAAACTTGGAACGGCTAACCCTAACGTTGTCGCATTGGACGGGGATACCAAGAATTCTACCTATGCTGAACAGTTTATGGATCTTCATCCAGACAGATATTTTGAAATGTTCATCGCAGAACAGAACTTAGTTGGAGCAGGTATAGGATTAGCAAAACGCGGGAAAATACCTTTTGTCTCTACATTTGCCGCATTTCTATCACGTGCTTATGACCAAATACGCATGTCCGCTATTTCACAGGCAAATATAAAATATGCCGGTTCGCATTGTGGTGTTTCGATCGGTGAAGATGGTCCATCACAGATGGGTTTGGAAGATATTGCCATGTTCAGAGCAATTCCTGGGGCAGTTGTGCTATATCCAAGTGATGCTGTTTCCGCAGAACGGCTGGTTGCTGCAGCTGCAGATCACGAAGGAATTGTATATATACGTACTTCACGACCCAAAACAGAAATCCTTTATGATGCAACCGCGGAATTTCCCATAGGAGGTTGTAAAGTCGTACGTGAAAATTCTGATGACAAAGTTACGATTGTAACTGCTGGCGTAACACTACACGAAGCTTTAAAGGCATACGAGACACTTAAATCGGAAGGCATTTATGTTAGACTCATAGACCTTTATAGTATTAAACCTTTGGATTCAGAAACACTTATAAGTGCTGCAGAAAATACAAACAATACGCTTATAACTATAGAAGATCATTATCCTGAAGGTGGTTTAGGGGATGCTGTTTTAGATGCTGTAGCAACGAAAGGGATCTCCGTCCACAAACTCGCTGTCAACGGTATACCAAAATCTGGTAAACCTGAAGAATTGTTGGAACTTTACGGTATTAGTGCGAATCCGATTATACAGACGGTGAAAGAGATAATCTAATACCGGTATCATCCACTCAGGATTTACCAAAGATGCAGCAAGCAATTGTTTGGACTACAGTGGTAGGGGTTATCCTGTTGGTCGGAATAGGAATGTATTTTGCAATACGTGCTCCTCAAATAACCCCAAAATCTTTTCCAGCAGATGATGGTCCTAATTTTATTGATGTTTCTACCTACCCAGAGGAGATGCAAACCCTCTACCAACTATTTACCAAGAAATGCAGTCGTTGTCATACCGTCGCACGACCCATAAATTCGTCTTTCCCTCCAGAAGAATGGCGAGAGTATGTTCATAAGATGCGGCGAAAACCCGGTTCAGGTCTCAATCCGAAAACAGCTGAAAAGATAATCCAATTCTTAGTCTACGATGCGAAACATCGCAAGAGAAAACCTCTATGATAAAGTTGATTCTCCCGATTATACTAATTATGTCTATCGGTATAGCAGCTAATGCTGAACCTATAAGAAAGTTTGCGGTTTCAATTGATAATCAGATAATTGACTTCCCTTCCCCTGCTATCTTGCAGGAGAGTGAATGGTTAGTTCCATTAGATCCCATCTGTAAAAAACTTGGATTGACTGTCAAAGCACAGGAAGAGCAGAATATGCTGGCAGTATGTGGAACAGGTGATTCTGAGTTGTGTGTCCCGCTACAATTGGACACTGATGTGTTTCATATTGATGGCACTAATTACACGAAACTTGAGAATATTACGCAACCTTTCGGATATGAGATTTATAGATATTCAAAAGACAAGTTAGAGATAATACGTCCCGGACAACTGGCACCGAGTATCACATTACCAGATCTCAACGATATACCTGTACGCCTACAAGATTTCCAAGGAAAGAAAACTCTTCTGTATATATGGGGTTCATGGTGAGGATGTCGAGGACAACTGTCTGGATGGCAGAAATTCTTTGATAAACACAGCGAAAAACTTAACCTTGTTTCTATTGCAATTGATGCACAAGGAGCATCCGTCGTAAAACCGTGGCATGATAAGGCATCCGCAGAATTTGTCACCCTCGTTGATGCAGAAAATGTCATGGGAAACATCTACAATCTTAAAGCCATTCCCTACGGCATTATGATTGATGAGGTAGGACGCTTAGTTAAACCACCTTTCAACATAAATGTAGACAATAAACAAACCGTTGAGATGCTTGAAAAATGGTTGTATGATCCTACCTATAACACAACGCTCCTCCAAGACATTACGCCAGTTGATAAATCTCAAAATCCGAACATCGTTGAGGCACATGCACGGTTTAAGTTGGGTATTCTTCTGTTAGATATAGGGAAAAAGTCTGAGGCAATTATTGAATGGCGGAAGGCTTTAGCACTTGATCCAAAAAACTGGATTATCCATAAGCAGATATGGGCAGTTGAACATCCAGATAAATTTTATGAGGGTAATGTTGATTACGGATGGCAGAAAAGACAATTAGACACTGAAAATAATCCCTAACCTCTGAAAGTTAATTCATTCCAAGTCTTTTCTTCTGTTCTTCCATCATCTTTTGTTGACGTTTTACACGTTCCGGTACTAAACGTTCTCTTGGGGCAGTAAGTTTAAAATCCAATCTTTCTTTTCCTAACCCATGTAAAACTCCCAATTCTACTGGTGAAAAATCATCAGGATTAGCACGATTGAAATTCATCGGTTCTTTTAGCGAAACAGGTGGATTTGTGATAAAACGAGCACGTCCGGATGGATTTTGAGATGCAGAATGTAATATAAACGGATGTAAAAGCACAACATCTCCCGCTTGACCTGTAATCTCTACAAAATCCTTACACTTCCCTATCAACTGACCAAATCCTTCTCCAGGTAACAATCCTTCAGGATGCGAATGCAAATGTTGGGCAACATGCTGAACGGAATCACAAGCAACAAACGTACCGCCACTCATCGGTTCAATATCAGACCAAACGATAATTGTGAGTAATCCCTGTTCTGGACTATCTAAAAAGTGACGGAAGAAATCTCCATCTTTATGCCAACCAGAAAGTAGTGATTCAGGGGGTTGCCATTCTGAATCAGCACCTAAAGCGAAGTTAATAATAAAACCATCTCCCCAAGTGGGTTTTGTATTCGCTATTCTATCTTCCCCACCGAGTAGATCGCAAATGGCATCCCATGCTCTTGGTGCAATTTCGCGGATTGGGATACGATTCATTGATGGAAGATGGATACGCGGTTCTTCCCAAGTTGTCGGATCATCAGGATCGTATCCAAGCCGTTTGAATGCAAACTCACGCCATTCTGCAGCCAATTCTCTTGAAAAGCACTCTTTAAGTACAATATGACCCTTCTTTATGAAATGGTCTATATCTGATTCTGTTAGTGTTCTATAATGCATTTCTTTCCCTTTCATCGCGTGTTTACAGATCTTGACGATCTTAACAGTCGTCTATTTTCATTACCGAGACTTGAGCTTATTACCTCGGCGTTTAAGCTCAAGAATGAGTGATTCATCAGAAATAATTTTAAGTGCTGATACTGTTCCACTCTGTGAATATTTATATAATGCTCTATCAAGTGTTCGCATCGAAACGTCATAACGTTCGGCTTCCACACGACACAGATTGATATATTCACCCCATAAAGTTTCATCGTAGTTAACTTGTGAGTTGTCGATTCCAATGGAATTAAGCGCGTGTTTATCAAGAATAGGATATTTCATCGGGTCATAGAGATGTAGGATCACGGATGCAACAGACTCTCTTACACCTGTTAGTTCATTACTTAACTTTTGAAGTTTCTCCCAATCGTCATCAATACTAAATGCTTCACCGGTTACATCTTCTATAAGTCCTGCTGGGTTTTTATCTATCTTGCTTGGAGTATAATGAGATTTCCATTGTGCCATCTGCAGCAATTCAGTTTTACACAGATAACCTTTTAGTGTATCAGGTTTCACGCGCCCTATTACCTCTTTTTTGAGATCTATGACGGCTTGTTCTCTGCTTTGACTTTTTTCCGAAAGATCATTAATGTAGTATGCCTCCCAATCAAGAATCTCTTTCTGAGTAGTAAATGGAAATCGCATTTCATATTCTGATGTCATAAAGTCTTCCTTGTATTTGCATTTAGTATTGAAGTACCAACGGTTTTTAGACCAAAAATTAGAAAAGTTAAGATAAGAATTGTTGTTCAAATTCAATTGGGGTCAAATAGCATAATGCTGAGTGAGGACGCTGTAATCTTTGCGTAATGCCGTAATCGTTTCTCCCTGTATAGTTGGTTTTAATCCAACAAATTCAATGCTTTTTTTGGATGTCTAATTCCAGGGTTAACCTGTCAACAATTTGTTCAAGGTGCGCAATTCGCTCAATAGCATCGTTAGATTGATTGTCAATAGTTTCAAAAAGGGTCGTCGCATTTTCGAGGAGTTGACGTTTCCACTTTGAAAGTTGTACTTGACTAATGTTACGTCGTCGACAAAGTTCTGCTTGTAAACTCTATGCATTAAGTGCTTCAATAACAACTTCAACTTTAAATTCTGGTGTAAATCTTCTACGTTTTGCCATCGGATAATCCTTTCAATTAGACTGTAATTGTATCACAAACTTATCTTAGACTGTGTTCTAAATATCCGATGGCAGTACAAACCTTTGCACAAAATACATGACATTGGTTACGGTTTGCTATTTTTATTAAATAAAAATTCATATAAACGGGGAAGCGGCATTGTATTTTTTCTTTTTCCTTTGGCGATATTTAGTTCTATCCATTGAAACCAAATTAACAAAACACCTATTATTGTCAAACAAAGGGTAAATAACACCATTTCAGCACGAATTAAAGGTACTGGGTAGTATAATATTAAAGTAAAACCACCCCCATAGACAAAAGTCCATCCAACAATTAACATATATTCATCACCTACTGTCATTAAACCCGTTTGTCGGAAATGTCTTAAGTGAAATATTAAACAGAAAAGTATAATATTCAAATAAAATAACAAAAGCCAAACTAACCACGAATTATCATACAATAAGATTGGTAACAATATATCAGTTAAAAAGAATAGGAATACAAAACCAAATTTCTCTCTAGCTAAAAACACCTTTGTTCGTCTAAATCTATGGAGTTGGAATGTTTTTATTTCTATTGTCTGATCGTTTATTATTTTCGCTTCCCTAATTGCCCGATGCTTACGACCCTCTAAGTTGTGTTTTGAAAGCGAACTACGGTATGACCTTCTTACACTTTTAATTAAAGTATCAATAATTATTCACCTCCATAATACGTTCCTACTTTTACTCTATTCCCGAATTACCCTCCAGCACCAATTCAATCAAATAATCCTAACAGCAACATTCCCTCCAAATTCATTTTCAACCATACCAATAATACTAACAAGCCCTTCTTTCTAAAGTTTACTTAAGTACGGAATTAATTCACTTTTCATGTGTCAATCAACCGCTTGGTACATTTCCCAATCTGTAAACTGACTACAGGCACATCCAGAACCATAAAGAATTCTTCAATCAGTTCTGCACCCCTTGTTAGTTCAACTTTATACTTCGCGGATACTGTGGGAGTGTTCTCATTAAATTCTCTGTATAGTCTGGAATCTGGTCACTCGGCAGGATACCTTCGCAATTCAAGATCATATTCTGAAAACTTTGTGGTTTGGTTCAGCAATATAACTTGATCTATGGTCAATATGTAGATAGATGGAATCCCACAAAAATAGCACACTACAGAAAGTTGAACTCATAGAAAGTGGAACTAAGGAAATCAAGCAAGTTCATTCATAAAAAACCATTTCGATTTGATTTTATTAGACACAAATATTATCTCATAATGATAGCATCACGATCTACCTTATAAGACAGATTTCTGACTCCTTAATCAATCCAACTATTTTAGGAATCATCCCATTAGTTTCAATCAGTTGGCAGTTTAATTATTCTACCTTTGTCATCAATTTTTATACTCAAATATAAGGTAATGACTTCAATATTGCGTTCAATTTTATCAAGTCGCTCAATAACTTCATTAAGCTCATTATTTGAGACTTGACTGTCGTTTGATTTAGGAGACAATTCATCCAAGGCATTGATATAACTTTTGCCTGAATGTAATTTAGATACTACCTGCTGCGCCTGCTTTTCATCTATATGACCTGACGTAATCTTATCTAATAAGTCCTCGTAATCGGCTTGGGATAAATGTTCGCTGGTTAATTTTTCGCTCTTTGTAGGTTTTTCTGTAAAACAAGAAAAAAGGATTACGCATATTATCAATGAAAGAGTAAGTACATTTTTCACAAGATTTCTCCCAGTATTGTTACTATTCGTATTTTATATTATTGTCTGGTTTTCCTCAAACATAACTGACGATTATGTTAAGGGTAAGTATACTTTAGAACAGGTAAGGTGTCAATAAATGGAATAAGGTGCTGGGTTGTTTAGTTGTCGGTTTTCCCCTGTGATATTTAACATCTGCTAATTACCCAAACCGGCAGGTGTGGTTTGCAAGCAAGTGGAATGCTGAATAGCATTCATACCTTTGATTCGAATTTTCGTCGAAGATTACCATTGATTTCCCACACTGGAACCATCGCAAGGTATATATATTCGTACTTAATCTAACAACATAAACAATTATACCTATATTCCGCACTTGTTTACAAGTTTTAATAATTTAGGGTAAACCCGCGTCAGGGAAGGATTCGCACAGGATAATAACGGTTTAGGGTTTTACATTAAGATTCCATTTGCCATTTGTCTTTTTCTCTAATTTGCCTAAAATGCTAGTTCGATGTTGGGACCACGCGGGTTTAATAAATAAATATCGTAAATCGGAAATAGAAGTGCGGAATATAGGATTATAATATATACCCTCGTTATATTTTTCTTAATCTAAATTCGTAAAACTAAATAGTCCTGTTATGGCGTAATGTTAGCTTGATATTGGCTTAACAACATTATATACTTAAATACAACAAAAGGAGTATAGTGTATAGGAGATACTGTCATTGCATTCCTTTCTTCTTTAATATCCGTAAGTAGAGGAAACAAAATGAGTCAAAAACAAAAGAATTTATTAGACTTATTACAACATTTTAAAACTTCAGGTTACCAAGTTGATATTTCACTCCAGGATAAAAATTTGCTTCCAATAACCTTAAAATTTGAAGATGATCGCATTTTATTAAAACATAATGACGTTATTATATGTGACATTACGGCAAAAGAGAGTGTTGATGGCAGCGGCAAAGTTGTGATACATCTCAAAGATAATGAGGTGGATATACTTGATAATCTTATGAACGAAGCACGTGAAATAATGCTTAATGAGCGGTTATAATTTCAACATCCATCATGAGTTGTATGGTGCTGACCGCAGCATAAACGATCAAATGAAGATAAGATTATGATAAAAGTAGACTATGAAGTGGACAATAATGTTCCACCTGACAAAGAAATCATTCTATTTGACAGAAATGCCTTTCAACAACTATCCAAAGATGCACTTATCAAAATAACCAAAAGATATAACATTCTTTGCCCAATTCATTTTGTAATTGAATGTATTTCACCAAACAACAGTGATAAGAAAGATAAAGTGTTTTTTGAAAAAGAAAAGAAATTCCTACGTGAAAAATTGGAATTAATAAAAAATCCTATAGTTTTCATGGGTAGAACCAACATCGGATATAGAATCCAGATACCATCATACATCAAAGAAACTGAATATATTGATATACTTGATTCTTGGCAAATTGCCCGAAATTGTATTATAGATGATCCTGTTATAATGAAAAGTATTACACATCAAGAACTTGTATCAAGATGTGAGGTAAAATTACGTGATCTTAAATACGAAAGACGTGTTTCAACTGATACAATAGATTACAATAAAGGTTCTCTTAGTCCGAATCGATACAGATCAAATGTCAAAAAACGGTCTGAACAAATATATGACAATAAGTTATCTATGTCGGAACTAAAACGTAGACTGAGGAGTACCCCTGCAACTAATATAACGCAAGAACTCAGTAATGCTGCTGGACATGCATTAAGAGAAATAAAAGATGAGTCTAAAGATGAGATTTTAGAGTATTTTAAAAGTCATTTTTTTCTCACTGCTGTGGATATTAAAGGTCTAAGCAGGAAACTAAGACAAAATAGAAATCTCACAATAGAAAATTATCCGAGTCTATCATATCCTATCTACATATATTTCCTAATCCGTTATATGCTCTGTGCTAGACAACAAGATGCACAACACTTGGATAATAGTTATTTTATTGATTTTAAATACCTACACTACCTAAACTTCTGTGATAGATTCATCGCGAACGAAACTTCTACTCCACATATCGTCAATGCAATACCATACAGCGACATAAGGAGTATATCTATTATAACGAGCGAAGAATTGAAAAAAAACTAATGGACAGTCCAGTCTAAAAATGATTGTATCAATATATCATGTTGCCACCGGAAGGCCGTCCTACAGAAGAAATACCTGTAAATAAGCGTAGACTATCCACTAAAATAAAAATTGATATGCTAATACAGAAAGAAAAATGGTAAGTTGGTAAGAAATCAACCCAATAATTTTTATCTATAGTTTCTCGTTATCGCGATTTTTGAAGTATTTTATTAAAAGAATTAGCCGATACTATACACCAAGCTTGTAAGTCTTTTTTGAACCAATAATATGTCCCGGGAAAAGAATGGTAAACAGGTATACTTGGACCAACAAAATTGTAATTCTTAAAATAGAATTTGGGAACTCGTCTATCTATTGATATAGCAATCGTAACATCGTCTGATTTTGTACCATCTTTATTTTTAATACCAATCATAGTTACAAAAATTCGCCATTCCCAATCGGCATGTTCCCCAACAATCAAGACATCACCTAAAGCGCGCAATTCCCGTTTGAAGTGGCTTTCAATAATATCTCTTTCTGTTTGATCATCTTCCTCAACACGCACATCCACATATACCTTAAACTTCTGTGATTCAGGCGCGTAGGATTTACCGATAAATACAGAGGATAATATAAGGATTGTGACTACGAATAATACTTTTCTTATATAAATAGCCATTAATAAATCCTCCTTTTAAGAATATGTATGATATTGTAGTATTAACAAATTAGTTAATCCATCAAATTATTGAATTATGCCAACACTAAGCGATGTTATTTGGAAACGGGATCTTATACCATAATTACCTGTTGAATTGCTTGATTCTGATTCTAATAGAATTAATACATTAAAACCGTGAGTTCTGTGTAAGTTATTTGTTTTTGGCTGTGGGTTCCTTGTCTGTCAGAATCTTGAATTCCATGAATTTCCGTAAAAGAACATGAAAGGTTTGAAGCGAATATCAATGTAAGAATTGAAGTGTTTAGCACTCGGCTTGGACAGAGAATCAACGTGTTCGCTTGAAAACAGAACCGTGGGACAGATAGCGTGGTTAAGATGTCCACGGGAATCATGTGGATTAAGGATAAATTAGAGGAATAACTGAACGATTGGAAGTTCCTGCCTTCGCTTCACAATATGGAATTGCGGTAATTTAGGAGTTGCGTTTTCTCCTTAAAAAGAAAACCCCAAGTCCAGAATACATGGCTTGAGGTTATAATATTAGGAAATTTATTTGTACTTCAGCTGTACGTATCAATATAACTTAATATACTTGCATAACTTTCATTGATACCTATAAAATACTCGTCACAAACATGAACGAAACGTTCTAATACACTAACACCGGGCTTCTTTCTCCCTTCAAAAATACCTAACGGACGATAGTTAAGTCCCCATGCGTTGAATTGGTGTAGAGCAATGATTACATCACGGGTTTTACGATCATTGTTAATAGCATAAGCGAATATGGGTTTTTGGTTGCTATCTATTTTGCAATCTACCTTATAAATACCTTTCTTGTCAATTTCTGAATCAAACCATTCAAAATCTGTGTTGGCATCTCCGACATGGTTGAACAGGAGATTGTGAAACTCTTGCATAAATGGTGATCTCGTTTGAACTTTAGACAAGTAAGTTATATCTGTTATCTTTAGAATAGATTGAACAAAATCAAAAAACGCATCACCGAAGTTGCCATCTGATACATCTAACCACAGTTCTCCATTACGATTTATAATATCAAACATTGATAAAGCATTTTCAATAATTTGCCTACGTGTGCCTTTAAAAAGTTGTTTTTCATCTAATTCATAAGTCATGTGTCTGAAGGTATGTCTTTCGTCTGACAAAACCCATTTGTTGCCAACTTTTTTCAGAATTATTACTAATTGATCACCATCATCAAACTGGAAAGGTGATAGTATTCTGAATCGATCCTCACCTTCCTCTATCAGTTTTATTTTTGTGCCTACTTTTGTAATAAATTCCTGTTTGATGTTATTAATTTTCATTGTTAAGATCCTCAAATATATTTAACTGTGTCTCTTCAGGTTCTACACAATTCGCATCAGTTATGAGACAAGCAATTGCACCTTCTACATCGCTATAACGGTCCGTCTCAACTGCGTAAGCATCCTCTTTTTGCCCTCTATCCTGATACCGTTCTGTCGCTTCGTGGATATGAAAACCTGCTACTTCATTGCCTTCAATCCTATTTTTATGAGGGTTAGTCTTTCCATTATATCTACGGAGTCGGAATACCAATGTTGTGAAGGGGTGAATTACACCCAATATAACAGAAAAGTCTAAAGGGTTTTCCTTATCTATTCTGACAGTTATTCTGAATTGATTGCCTTTATCACCTTTAATCTCCATATGATCCAGTATGTATATATCAGTTTTCCATTCTTCAGGTAAAGGTTTCGGCTCATTTATTAACTCATTTATTTCCTCATCTGTGTAAATAATTGCCATAAACCTTCTTACTCTCTATCTTAACAATCGCATAACATGTATCAATGTGTCATCCTATACAAGTTCAATAAGTGTAACACAAACGAAATAATATTACAAATATACATGCAATTAGTTTGGATTAATTAGTCATGCCAACCATCCTAAGGAAAATTCGGGGGGTTAGAAACCGTACCAACCAGGGCGAGAAAATCGTATTCGTGTTATTACTTCTCCAGAAGAAAATTTTCTATAAGATTTTGGGACAGCTAAATAGTTTCATTCTGGTAATTCCTCCTCATCTTCCCAATTTATTATAGGTTCAAGACCGAACACCTGTTCCATGGATTCTGCTACCGCCATTTTCAGATCGTTCAGTTTCGCACTATCTGATACATACTTACTTGGATGTGTTATCGTGAAACTATTCAAAGCTATTATTTCTACCTTCAAGCTTTCTACGAATTCATCACCATTCTTTTCTATTTCCAGATCTATCACTTTCTGCCACATCTCAGAAAAACAGGGAACACAATCAGGACTCCACGTTTTAGCTTGAGACATGAGAGAATTCCATAGATTTAAAAACGAATTGTATGCATCTTCTCGCTTATCAAATTTTGCAATAACTATAGACTCATGATCAATAGAATTAGGAATCGGATTAGTATATGCTCTTATACTATATGAATCATCTGATTCCCTATAAACATCAACTCTATCAAAATGAAGAGTGTTTATAATACCCTTGTTCTGAGTCTTTATATACATAGTATGATCCATCATTATCTCTTATTTCAAACTGGATAACAGTGTCTCTGCAAGTTTAGTCGCAAATTCATCATCATTAATATGTGCATCCATCTCAATTACAGTGACATTCTCACCGATGTTTGCTTTCAAATTTTCACGCCAAGCATCCCGTGCTTCAGGAGAATCAAAAGGTTGATCAGTTTTATCGATTGCGGATACACCATGGGTAGGAATCAATACTGTTGTAGGTCCTATAGCTTCGTTGAGTTTACTCGCCATGATTTTGCCTAATTCTGCTGTTTCTTCAGGGGTCGTACGCATGAGTGTAACTGTTGGATTATGTTGATAAAATTGTCTGTTACTGAACTTATCTGGAACTGTATCAGGCGGACCAAAATTCACCATATCCAATGCACCCGGCGCAACAACTTGTGGTAAACCTACTTGTCCTGCAGCTTCCAAACGTTCAGGACCAGCACTCAGAATTCCACCAACTAATTCATCAGCAAGTTCTGTTGTTGTCACATCCAACACACCTGCAAGAAACCCACCCTTAACAAGATCTTCCATTGCACGCCCACCCGTTCCAGTGGCATGAAATACGAGAACTTCATACCCCGCAGATTCCAATATTTCTCGCGCCTTCGTCACACAAGGTGTTGTCACACCAAACATGGTAGCTGCAATAAGGGGTTTGTCATCGACTGCTTCAGACACCTTAGTATTAACCATTCCTACAATAGCACCCGCAGCATTAGCAAGAATTTGACGGGATAAACGGTTAATTCCAGCAATGTCAACAACAGAATACATCATACAAATATCTTTAGATTGAACATACGGACTTGTATCTCCTGAAGCTAAAGTTGATACCATCAGTTTGGGAACACCGACAGGTAACGCCTGCATTGCTGTAGTTCCAATAGTTGTTCCTGCTGAACCTCCGAGGGATATAATACCATCAACTTCACCAGCAGCATGCCTTTCTGCAATTAATGTCGCTGCACCTTGTGCCATCACAGTGACACTGTTGCCACGATCTCCTTCGTCTCTGAGTGCTTCTAAGGAGGAATTCCCTGCTTGTGCTACCTCATCAGCTGAAACATCTGGTATTAATTCTGGAACCCCTAAAATACCTGTATTCACGACACATGTTGAGACACCACTATCTTCAATTTGTGCTTTTATGAATCCGAATTCTACCCCTTTTGTGTCCATCGTTCCCACAATATATACTGTTTTTGCCATTGACTGTATCCTCCACTAACCACGATTAATTTTTCTCAAAATTATATTGAGAATATATTGATAGTGTCAAGGGAATTATGGTTTTGTGTAGAGAAAGAACGTTTATTCCAATTATATCATGAGTCCCGTAGGGACGGAATGTTTATAGAAAATCTGTCAACATATTGTCGAGTCCCGTAGGGACGGAATGTCTATAGAAAACGTGTTTATCCATTCTTTTGAGTCGCATCGGGACGAAATGTTTATAGAATCTTTTTAAACTAAATTGGCTTTTCCATTCTGCTATTAATATAAACGAATTAAGTAACATTGGTATAACTAAATAAAAAATGGACAATTCATATCTGTTTAACTCAGTATTAAACGGATACGAATTGTCCAAACCTTAATTAATAGTTATCTACCTTACAATTTAGTTAAGTTGCTGAAATATAATCGGTAGTTCCAGTCGTATACTGTTTGCCAAATGACTATCTGGAAATGGAGGATACGGTTCGGCATTTTGGACTGCCGACAAGGCTGCGTTATCCAATACCCGTGAACCTGATGAGGTTAATACCTTTGGTTCACGAATCGTTCCATCTTTATAAAGTGTAAACCGAATCGTGGCAGTTGTTCCCTCTTCTAATTTACTTACACTGGGTGGAAAACGTTGAAACTCTTTAATCCGTTCCCTGACAAGCCTTAGAAATTCTGAGAAGGTCTGTTTCGTTTCGCCAAAATCTGTCACTGCTAATCCAAGATTTTCTGATACATCAAAATCCATAACCGCTAAACTATCACCTGTATCCATATTCATAGATAACGCAGTATTTTCAAATTTTGGCATCTCAAATTTCGGTACAGCAGAGACGATCTCTATCTGTCGAGATTGTACCTTCATATTGGTTTCATACCCCATAGCCGTGAATTCTTTTGGAGTTTCAGGTAATATCTCTGCCATAGGTATAGTGAAATCTGTTGGAGATGCCTTAAGGTTTGCGCTTGTAACAACAGCCGTTCTCTGGGGGGCAACTACTTTAACAGCTTTCGGTTTAACCGCTTTTTGTGCCTTCCGGGGGGTTATAGCACGTTTATTCTGCGGTTGGGATTCCTGAACGACAATACCTTCAATTTTATCTTCATCCATCTGTAAAACAGTCTTCTTAATAAACCAAATACCAAAAGCAATAATAGCAATTGCATGGAGACCCACTGCCAAACTAAAAGCAAATTTTCTGGCTTTTACCTTCCACTTTTGAGTTGCTTGCCGATTTTGACGTTGTACATCTATCAGAGTAAGTGCAACTTCAGAAGTGTGTGGAGACACCATTTTTTTGGCTACATTTGGGGCTTTTTGTCCTGTGGTATTTGCAGCCATTTTCCTTTGTCGTTTTCTCTTACGTTTCTTATCCATATTTTTGGATAATATGTAACTCATTAATATATTCCTCCATGGTTTTGGTTTATCGTTATCAGTTTATTCGTACCTAAATTCTATTGAGATTAATCATCATAACTTAGTAGTTTATATCTGTCATGCTTCTTAACAACAGAACCGAGAATCTTCAAATCTAATTCCTGTCCTGTTGCGTTTTTTAGTCTCAAGACCGTTCCTCGTAAAAGCTCAAATCCATTATAAGTTTGCGTTGGTTTATCAAAACGCATTTCCACAAAGCGTAGGTTTCGACCACCGAACCGGTCAATCCATCTTCTCATACCAACATTACACTTCTTATTTAGATTTGCCCAAGCAAAATCTGGTGAAAAACCACTCTTAGGAAATGCAGGTAATACCCAAGATAGATATTCACCACGTTGCACACGATACTCATTTAACTTTTCAATATTTTTACTATTAAGAGCGTCAACGACTGCCAGACCGAGTTGGTCTGGCGAGTCGAGACTTTTTTCCCATACTTGCTGCTGACACGACATCAAACAAATGCTAAACAGTAAAACTGCAGTTGCAATGTGAGATGGGACGCACCAAGCAGAGATTGTAGTACTACACTTTTTAATTTCGAGCACTCGTTGTCCAACCTTGTGTCCAATTTTTGGATGAACTTACACCCCCGATAAAGTTAACTGCTTCAAAGAAACCATCTGACGGGGGTGAAGCGGGTGTTACACCAGTAGCACCTGATGTAAAATTGGGGTTATCCTTGTTGAATGCATCTGCAAGTTTCGGGTCTGTCTCATAGTTATCAAGACCCTTTGCCCATGCAGCTTCATCAAAACCATCATCATCCTTTTCATCCCCAAAGTTAGCTTTTCCATTTTCAAAGAAAATGCTGTTTTTAACAACTAAATTACCATCGTCCGCTTGCTTATGTGTAGACGCATTGTTCACATCAAGTCCAACTTTGTTAAAACCGGTAACAATAAAATTAGCATACATCCCGGCTGCACCTTCACGAACCAGCATGCCGTTATCACTTTCTGGACCATCAGGATCTCCAACGAGTGTGGCATTATAAATCGTTGGGGCAGAACGTGGAGTGGCTTCATTATCTTTACTACTGTTATCATTTTCAAACCCGTTATCTGCATCGTCTCCATACTGCTGCGCAACCCAAAATTGTCCTTTACCTGTCCATCCGTCAGTCCAGTCAAATGAATCGTCACGTGAACCGGTAACAAAAGCATATTTGAGGTTGACTGTACCACCAAACATCTCAATACCATCATCTTGGTTCATGTGTACCTGCACATATTCAATAACAGTTCCGGATCCAACTCCTTGTAAGGCAATACCGTTCAACTCATTATCAGGACTGAATTCGATACCCGCATATTCTATACGAACATACCGTAATACTCCACTGTTATCGTTGGGATCTGTACCACCAAATGCACCCGTATCACCTTCACCAAATGTTACACCTTGGTTGGTTGGTGCTTTACCATTGATGATGAGACCACCCCATTGTCCGCGCGCACGTGATCCAATGACAGCATCACTTGTCATGACTATAGGAGCATCCACTGTGCCTTCAGCCATTATCTTACCGCCTTGGGCAACAATCAATGTCCCATTTTGAACCTGTTCTCCATAAACCGTAACACCGGGTTCTATCGTCAGTGTCACACCATCATTAACAAACACTGCTCCCCGTAAAAGATAATCGTAGTCCGATGAAAGTGTTCTATCTTCCGTCAACTTTCCTTGAAGAACAACAACTTCACGTCCCTCAATAAAGATTGTCTCCTCGGGTAAAGTTACAACTTCATCCTCCACATCGTCACTTCCACATCCAAAAACAACTAATGTTAACACAATTCCGAAAACAACCATTAACTGAAGTAACCAATTGAAATTTTTCTGTTTCCATTCAGATCTCAGATTACACACTAAATATGACATTAGCTTTACGAAGCTCCTTCATTTTTATCTCCATTCTATTTCACGAATGGGTGATTATCTAATCTTTATTCAAATTTTGATACATCACTTCTGTGATTTCGATCAATAATATAATACCCATTAAATATTACAAAAATCTGACAAGGTTTTGACTTTTTATTAACGATTTTTGACTATGTATCCAACTATGAAATAGGGTATCATCCATAACAATCTAAAGGTCATAACTGATCCCAAATGAGAAGGATCTACCCATTTTATAACTTACCGAAGATTCATCACCTTGTTCGAATGCCACCTCTGGATCAAGTAAATTCTTGGCTGAAAAACTAAATTTGTATGCCCCTGCCACTTTCCGACTGAAACTTAAATCTAATTCTCCACGTGGTTGTTCAAACACATCTGGGGCACCATGATTTCCTACATCAGAAAGTCGGCGTCCATATATGTTATAGGCAACAGAACTTGCTATATCCCAGTTCGGGTTATCATACCCGATAGATAAATTTATGATATATGGACACTGTCCCTGTAAAGCACGTTCTGAAGATGTTTGAATACCTACATCATCAGGGAGAACAACTCTGGAAGAAATGAAGGCTGCGTTTGTATTGATTGAAAACGTCTTCAATTTGGGTGAGATAATGCTCAAATTCTGCCGCGCTTCAAATTCTATTCCATAGTTATTCGCAGCTTCTGCATTTTCGTATGTTATCCGCACTTCAGCCTGCGGTTGAATAATCTGTTCTATCGGTTTTTGAAAACCTTTATAAAAGGCACTAATAGCAAATACACCACCACCTGTATTCGGGAATACCTCCCATCGGAAATCGAAATTGTTGATCAGAGTCCTCTCCAAATCAGGATTTCCCAAAATCGTTCTTCCACCAACAAAGTCGGTAAATTCAAATGGCGCAAGTTCACGAAAATCGGGACGTGTTACTGTACGTGAAACAGCAAAACGCAAATTCATTCTTTCAGTAAGACGGTAAGTAAGATTCACACCCGGGAGCAGATCAAGGGTTTCCAAATCAGACAAAATGGGTGTCAACACCGGAGAAAAAGGATCGTAGGTGGTAACAACTTGATTCGAAGATTCTAACCTTAAACCTGTCATCAATTGCCATTTTAAACCAAAAGGCACATCAAACATAAGGTAACCAGAGTATATATTGTGATCAGCAAGGTAATTATCTGTAGCCAAGGTAGATTCTCTTAACTCAAATACACGGGGAACAATGTTGTCTGAATTGAAAAGTGTCTCTGGTGATGATGATAAATCAACTGTTGAATCAACATTATCTGACGGTAAGAATCTGAAGCGACGTGCATCAAATGTACGTGCTCTATCACGAAGTAAACCTCCCAATTTTACGGAACCTGTTTTCTTGACTGGCATCGAAAAATCTACGCGGGCATTATATTCATCATCCTCAAGATCAAAGAAAAACCGACTACCACTATGCGTAACATCTCTGAATGTATAGGTTCCATCCCCTCTATCTTCATAGATTGTTTCCCGTGTATCGGGTTCATCACGTGCAGCACGGGAATAAGTCAAACGCCACTCCATAGATAAATCTGATCGTTCTTCTATAATATCCACAGATTCGGTGTTATCTTCTACAGGTGTACCCGTCAGTTCCGGTTCACCAAAATCGAATCCATGATAACCCGCTAATTGTCCTGAAAAAAGTTGTCGTTCAACATATCGGAGACGCGCACTTCGTAAATCCGTATTTCTATCCGAATTAAATCCTTCCCACGTACGTGTCTGATCTTCTGCAGCATGCGTTGCAAGGGTACGTAAACTAATAAGGTGTTTTGGTGAAAAACGTAAACTGGCATTTAGGACACTCCCCCAATCAACTTCATTTCCACTCTGTTCAATGCTATAGTCTGTAACAGGGGAAAGCGTCTCGTTCAATCCTATGCGGAAATCTTTACGAACTTGGGTGTTATAGGAATGACTATTTCCGTAAGAGATGACACCGAGATAACCGAATTGCTTACCAAAAAGTTTACTACTATTACCAAGACTGAATTTATAACCTTGATTGATCGGAATTGATTGCCGTTCAGGAGACCATATATTTGAGAATTCACGACCAAACTCTTGGATCTCGGTTGGAGTAAAACCGAACTTGGAAAAACGACCACGTTCACGAATCGGAATTTCGTCCGCTTTAACTTGAATCAACTCAGGTAATTCACGTGTTCCATCGTCAAAACCTAAGAAATCCAGACTACCCCCAGGATACGTCAATCCATCCACCCCTGTTGTTTGGGTATTATATCCCGTGGATAGAGAAAGAGACATCATCAACGCTTCTGGAAAATCTTTGGTAAATACCTGGACGGAACCACCAGCGAATCCTCCCGGTTGGTCAGGTGAAAAGGTCTTAACAGTCTGTAGACTTGCCAATAAACTTGCTGGAAATATATCCATCGGAACAACTCTACGATTCGGTTCAGGACTTGGTATCTCAACATTGTTTAGAAGTGTATTGCTATAACGTTCTCCTAAACCCCGTACAAACACATACTTACCACCAACAATACTCACTCCTGTCACACGTTTGATGGCTTGTGCTGCGGAGGAATCAGGCAATCTACTTATTTCCTCCGTACTAATACTGTCTGCAATCCGCGAACTCCGCATACGTCTTTCAAGTAAACCCCGTTCTCCTGATTGGCTTAATCGAACCCTCATATTGATCGCATCTAATTTCACAACTTGTGGTTCAAGAATAACCCTTAATCCATCCGCATTCCCTTCAATTGTGACTTTAAAGTCAGAAAGTTTTGATGCTTTGTAGAAAGGGGCAGAAACCTGCATTGTATAAGTGTCTGCAGGTAATTCTATAGAAAACTCACCATTTTCATCACTCTTAGCTGAAATATCCGTATCTACAATTTTTATTGTGACATCTGGTATCGGGAGTTCTGTCTCACCATCCATTACAATACCAGTAATTTTGACTGTTCCTTCATTATCTTTTACTTGAGCTACAACACTAAAAGTGACGATTAGCCCTAACCCAAGCAATAACAACATAGAAAGGCTTTTCATGTTTCCTCTCATTATTTAACAATTTTTGTCCATTTTAATTTCAATATTATCGGGTTATGACAATATTCTAATCCTAAATTGCAACAAAAATGTGTAATTTGTATGTCAAATGCATGGAATTTTAATTCCCTTGTGTTCTGCGTCTAAAACTGCGATAATCTACAAAATACAGAATTCAGGACTCCCGCACATGATTGCTGAATTACTCAGGAAAACGACGCATTTATCCGGATTGTTCATCCCGTTGCTTTACATCACCATAGATAAACCTGAGATGTTGATAATTGTGGGTAGTTTTACCGCTATTGCCTTAGTTATCGAATTCCTAAAATGGGTTTCAGAAGGATTCAGGATTCTGTTTTTTCGTTATTTCAAATCCATCCTACGCAAACATGAACAAAAAGGAGCACTCACTGGCGCCACATTTTATATACTCAGCACATTCTTATGTATCCTCTTCTTTCAGAAGAACATCGCAATCGTGTGTATTCTTTTCGTTGTTCTGGGAGATGCTGTTGCTGCTTTGGTCGGAATGAAATGGGGACAGATCAAACTCATTGGCAAAAAGAGTTTGGAAGGAAGTGCTGCATGTTTTGTAGTTTGTACCTCAATCAGTCTTATCTGGCTAAATCCTATTATTGGGATCGCGGGTGCATTTGTTGCAACAGTTGTAGAATTATTACCTCTCCGAATAGACGATAACCTAACAGTCTCACTCATATCCGGCATCTTCATGCAACTTATGATGATGTTCCTGCCCCTTTAATCTTAATCCTACCTCGGTCATGGCAAACTAAAAACTAACAACTAAAAAACTAAAAATTCCATCCCACCCCACAGATTTTTAAACCTTTTTCCCCTATATCATTCTCTATATATTAAAACCAATTCAGGATAGTTGTTGTTATGCGGAAGAATTTCGTTGCCATCAGTAAACTCACAGATGAAGAATTGATTCGACACGTCCAGAATAGAGATCAGGATGCATTTTCTGAACTCATTACACGATGGACACCACGAATAAAGGGTGTAGTCGACTCGAATTCCAGACAAAGACTTGACGCAGAAGAGATACACACCGACATCTGGGTCGCTGTATGGCAAAATATAAATCACCTCAGAAATATAGAGAGTTTCGGGCCCTGGCTACATCGTATCGCCTATAACGCATGCAAACGATATTACACATTAAAAAAGCAATCTCGAAATGAAATCCCACATGAACATTCTGTGATTGTTGAACAGATAGAACAACAGGCTGCAGCACGATATAGAGAGAAACAACTGATGGTAGATATTAAAGAAGCGGTACATCATCTACCACAAAAGGTACGTTCAGTTGCTGAATTGTTCTATTTAGAATCGTGGCACATTAAAGAAATTGCTGTTGAGTGTAATTTGCCTATTGGCACTGTTAAGACTAAATTAAAGGAAATCCGGACACTTTTACGAAAGGAATTTGATGCTGAACCTATAAAAGGAGCACCTATGACATCAAAAATAGTTCAACCGAAAAACACTACCTCACATCCTCACACAGATAAATCCACAATTAACAGAAAACCCGCACTATTAAATGTTGATACCAACGATCCAACAGGCGATAGTTGGGCAATCCCAAAAGGCATAATTGCCAGATTCGGTAAAGGAAATGTCAATGATGTTAAACTTGCACCAGATGGAACATATTTTGCAGTCGCAACAGGTATCGGATTATGGTGGTATGATGTTGAATCAATGTTACCGATCTCGTTATGGGACATTCCAGAAGGTCCTGTCTTTAGAATAGATTTTTCGCATGACGGGAAATGGATTGTCATTGATACCGTGGATTCCATAAAGGTCTTGAATGTTGAGACAGGTAAATGTGTTATTCAGATAGACGAACAAAATGGGTATGGAGGAATTACATGTTCCTCAAATGGCAAATGGATCGCAATTTCTGATAGCCAAGGACATGTAAATGTGTTGGATATTAATACGGGTAACCATATCGCTCAGATGGATCGTGGTGAACACGAATGGAAAGCAAATGATATCCATAACCTAACATTTACGCCAGATGGCACATTACTTGCCGCAAATCCAGGCAATCCTAAACTCTATTTCGACGACAAAGAAAACTACAATCAATGTGTGAATCCCGATACAGAAGGAAGTCAAATCTATGTATGGAATCCAGAAACTGGAGAAGCTCTCATCAAGTTTGCGGGGTACGAATTCGTCCTTTCATCGGATAGTTGTTTGGTAGCAGGTTCTTCCCCAGATGAAACCTTAACAGATTCTAAACGGATAGATAGCAACGTTTCTGTATGGGATATATCGTCAGGTGAACAAATTGCCCTTTTCACAGAACATAGTGATTGGGTATATGAAATAACCTTCTCACCCTGTGGAGAATACATTGCATCAAGTGACGGAATTCTACGAGTCTGGGATATTGCAACAAGTTCAGAACAGAAGGTTTATCCCGATTACAGCGATCCTTTCTATGCAGAAAATGGAGAATTATTCGCAATAGCATCTCATGACTCATTTAATACCTTAGAAGTGTGGAACGTTGAAAAACAGGATCCTATACTTAATATCTCATCAGGTATTGGCGGTTTCGGCTTTTCAACAAGTTTGGCAATTGCATTAACACACCAATTGAATCAATCACGTTCAAGTGAACGCACAAAAGGAAACACCCCAAACTACAAGGTTATTAGCGAAGTACAATTTCACTGGCCAGCACCACAAGTTGAATGGGTAGACAATGAGACAATTGGGAGTATTACAAGAAATGGATTAACCTTATGGGATGTCAGTAAGAAATCCATTACAGAAACCCTATTTAAAGATGAGTGGACTAATTCAATCGCAGTTTTATCTAATGGAGAATTGCTATGTTCATATTTTACTGATGAAGGAAAAATGTTGGTAGTCCGTTCATTGGAAAAACTGATCGCAGAGATAACCGTAACAGAACCGGAAAGAGAATGGGTAGGTAAAATAGAGTATGCACCTACAGGTGATTGGATTGCATCTGGTAGTAGAGAAGGAAATATCTATCTGTGGAATCTCCACAAACCTGAGAATCCTTCTGTGCTTAAAGGACATACAGACTATATTAAGACTCTTGCATTTTCTCCCAATGGTAAACAATTGGTGAGTGGTGCTGAGGATGAGACTGTCCGTGTATGGGATATAGAATCAGCAACGGAAATTGATATATCACCAATGGATTCCCCTTGTATCCCGATGGGACTCGTCTACTCTCCTTGCGGTGATTTTGTCGTCTGTGATCTGGAAACAGAAATCCGTTTCTGGTGTGCAGATCAGTTCACGACATTACGTTCAATTAAACAACCCAAACCCTATCGCCGTACATATCCTCTTGCGTTCTCTCACTGTGGTCGGTATCTTGCAGGTGCAACTTTGTGGGAAAGAGGAAATGAGAATTTGGCAGTTCGAATCTGGAATGTTGAAACTACTGAGGAAGTTGCAGCATTACAAGGTCATACTTCAATAGTACAATTTCTATCATTCTCTCCTGATGGTAAAATTCTCGCAGGTGGATGTGGCAATGGTACTATATTGCTATGGGATTTAGAGTCCGTACTGTAAAATTATTTTCATTCTTCGATACAATTCGGTTACCAATCTATACATCACGGTTGTAAGTACAGTTACCACCGAACGTAAGCACACCAAGGTCATTGATTTTCTCAATACCAACATAACTGGTGTGCTTGCTTGGATGTCTAAATCACGTAGAAAATAGCTATCTATCAGATCCAAGTAAATCTCACCAGACCATATTTCCCCAATCCTTCCGTGACATCTGGGTAATCATATCATCCGCGATTCAGATAAATTAACACTATTCTAAACCTCAATTCAATCAAACACCCATCAACCCAACACTTTCAGCAATTCCCTTGACAATTTGACATAAATCCTATACCTTACATGCTATGTCAACAGAACCCCAAAAAAAACCGAAACAACCCACAGAGAGTTTCCGCGCGCTACCTGTAGATGTACCCAACAATCTCTCCAATATACGAATTATCCTTTTCAAACCACGTGAACCGGGAAACATCGGATCCGTCGCAAGAGTTGTGAAAGGAATGGGATTATCCCAACTTTATCTCGTTAACCCTGTTCCTTTTAGGGATGAAGATGCAGCATGGAATATGGCACATGGTGCAAGGGATATACTCAAACACTGCAAAGTTGTCCCTGAACTCAAAGATGCTCTTGATGGCATACAATACCTTGTCGGCACAACACATAGACGGCGTGATGTACGTTTACCTGTTCCTGTTCCCGCACGTGATGCCGCAGAAACAATCGCTTCTATATCCCAGGATCAACAAGTTGCACTATTGTTCGGACGAGAAGACTTCGGACTGTCAACAGATCAGATAAGTCTCTGCCAACTGACAGCCAGTGTTCCAATGGCAACCAAAAACCCATCACTCAATTTAGCGCAAGCTGTCCAGATATTCGCCTATGAAGTATTCGTTGCAAGTTTAGGAGAGGATCATGCCCCGGTAGAAATAGACTATGCAGAAGTAAACGCGCTGGAAGACTTCTATGGTAGGGTCACCCGTCTATTAGATAAGGTTGGTATGTCTCCCTATAATCAGGAATGGGAAACCTATCTAAAATCGCTTCGTCGTGTTTTCTCCCGCGCCCCACTTGAGGAACGAGACATTGCAACACTCGACATGATCTTCTCCACAACCTATCGTCACATAGTCCGATTAGAGCAGAGAATAAAAGATTCCACTTGATATTTAAGCCTTTCTACCGTATTATATAGGGTAGTAGACACACGCCAATGTAATGTCCATATCATGTTATTTCTTATAAACGCTTTTTATCCGCGTAATTCGTATAATCCGTGATTATGACAGAAAAGGAAACCACTGTAAGAGTTAATAATGCTTTATCGGTTTCACGTAACGTATAGTTAGTGTAGAAAATGCGAAAAATAAAACTCCTCGTATGGATCATCTTTATTCTATCTGGTGCAAGTGCACTCATCTATGAAGTCATCTGGATGCGGCAACTTACACTTGTCTTCGGTAGTACTGTCTTTGCAACCAGCACCGTTTTAACGGCATTCATGGCAGGACTGGCTCTCGGGAGTTACTATTTTGGCAGAAAGATAGATGAAAGTAATATATCTCCACTCAAACTCTACACCTATCTGGAAGCAGGAATCGGTGGATTCTGTATAATATGGCCCATACTATTAGCCATCCTTAGTGCACTTTATGTCCTCATTTTCAGACACATAACATCCGAATTCTACACCCTCTCACTCATACGTTTCATACTCACCTTCGGCATACTCCTCATACCATCTACACTTATGGGCGGAACATTACCTGTACTAACCCGATTCTTTGTCAAAAGATTAGAACAACTCGGCACCAACATCGGCATTCTATATGCCTTAAATACATTCGGGGCTGTCATTGGAACTGTGGCTGCAGGGTTCTTCTTAATACAAGCACTCGGTATAAAATGGACACTCGGTGTAGCGATTGCAATCAATCTTGGTGTGGCATTAATAGCACTGCTTTTAGATCAGATTACACAAAAATCAGAATCAGATAATACTGAAAAGGCAAGCAGAAAACAGATAACAGAAACACCCACCCAAGGTATAAAACCTGAAATTAAAATCGGAAATTTGCGTCTCCCACTCCGTAATATTGTATTAATCGCAATAGGTATATCCGGATTTTGTGCACTGTCCTACGAAGTACTTTGGACTCGTATATTAGTCTTCTTTCTGGGAAGCACAACCTATGCATTTGCTACGATGCTGGCAGCATTCCTATTCGGAATTGCATTAGGGAGTATGATTTTAGCACGATGGGTAGACAGAATCAAACAACCCGTAATAACCTTCGGTCTCATACAGCTTGGAATCGGGCTCTTCGCTGTGATTCTTATGCCAGCATTTGAAGAGTTGTATAGTGTGAGTAGAGCACTACAGTCAACCTTTGGTGCAAGCAGATTCTGGGCATTTTTCTCATGCTTTCTCGTCATGTCCCTCCCAACATTTTTAATGGGTGCAAGTTTCCCGCTTGTGACAAAAATCTATACAGGAAACGAGCAACAACTTGGCAGAAGTATCGGGAATGTATACGCAGTTAATACAGTCGGTAGCATCTTGGGAGCATTTTGTGCAGGTTTTATATTAATTCCACTATTAAACATACGACCCAGCATCGTTCTAATGGTAGTATTAAACACAGGAATTGGTTGTCTACTTGTTCTAACTGGATGGCGATCAGTTACAGGTACAAATGAAACATCAGAAGAAGAACAGGACGAACCTAAAGTCGCAAAAGCCTTCTCTCAAGGGTTAGGAATAGGGATTCCCATAATTACACTCGGATTAGCAGCAGTTTTGCTCTCCTCACTCAATCAACCCATTTTCTTAAAAAGTACAATCTACAAAACACAACGACCCGGTGATCAAGTCGTTGATTATCAAGAAGAAGTTGATGGGACTGTAACTACCCTAAAGGACGATGAAGGTGTCTACCGTTTATATGTAGATGCCAACCAAGCGGCAGATGCTTCACGCTGGGATTCCCCCTCACACCGTGTCATTGCACACCTACCTTTACTCTTACACCCAAACCCAAAACGTGCTCTTGTCGTCGGCTTTGGTATGGGGTTAACATCACATTCCATCACCCAGCACGGTGTAAAAGTCGATGCAATTGAATTGTCTAAAGGTGTAATATCGGCAGCACGAGAGTATTTCGTACATATCAATAGGAATATCTTCAAGAATCGGTTGTTTAACTATCAAATCAACGATGGCCGAAACCATATTCTAATGACCAAAACCAAATATGATATGATTTCAACAGGTATCATACACCCACTCGTTAGCGCAGGAAGTTCCAATATCTATACAGAAGACTTCTACAAATTATGCCGTCGAATCCTTACAGAGGACGGTGTTATGTGTCAGTGGGTACCACTCCATCGCCTACCAGAATCACATTACAAGATGATTGTACGGACATTCATTAATGTATTTCCTGAAACCACACTCTGGTACAAATACACGCCAGATTTTGTGATTCTCATCGGAACGCCAAAACGACTCTCCATAGATTATGAGAACTTTATCGCACGCAGTAAGATAAGGAGTATACAAGAAGGTTTAGCCGCGGACGATCTTGATGGGATGTCTCTACTTGACTCATTTATGATGGGACCAGAAGCTGTAAAAGAATATGTAAAGGAAAATGATGGAATTGAACATATCCATACATCTGTAAAAGAAAATGTTGGAGTTGGACATATCCATACAGATGACCGTCCACGTTTAGAATTCTTTAAAGCAAAAGATTTAGCAAACTCGACAGTAAGTAATATAAGAGGAATGCATAAATATCGGGAAAGTGTGCTACCATATCTAAGGAATTTTGGGACAACCTTAGAAGAACAAAATCTGGTACGAGAAAGGATCAACACCTACTATAAAGCAACACAGAAACTGATTCTCGGTCAAATCGCTTATGCAAACGCACAAACTGCCTATACTCTTGGACAGGTGGATAAATATAACACATTACTCGAAAGTTCAAGCATGCTAATAAATGAGGGAGTTAGAATTAATCCACGTGATGACACAATACGTTATAATTTCGGTGTCGTAAGCGGACTAATTCGTGAAGATGAACATGAAGAACTTAGAAAGATAGAACAAAGTGTGAAGCAGACAATGGTAGAAAACCCTGAGGATTCTCGTGGACATATTTATCTATTCACCGTTTACGAAGGTTTAGCAAGAGAGTTCGAGAGAAAGGGTGAAATTGAAAAGGCAAACGAGCATCTATCGAAGGCTGCAAAAGAATTAGAGGCATATCTAAAACGTGATTCAAGTAGACCTGACATCTATATATTATTAGGGCCATTATATGAACGGCAAGGACGTTTTAATGAAGCACTTCGTACCTATGATCGATTAGAGCTTTTGGAAACAGAAGGAGAACTCCCCGCACCAATTTATGTAGCAATGGCACAACTTCACTGGGAATTAAAAAACGTTGAAAAAGCGAAAGAATATTCACAGAAAGGATTGAATGCTGATGCAAATTCTTGGCGTTCACATTATATTCTCGGTAAAGTATATCATTCAATGAATCAGCCGAATAAACAGAATGAACATTTCGAGAGTGCTCTAAAAGTTATTGATGAGGCGATAACCAATGCCTCTGATCCAAGTCATTTACTAACCTACAAAGAAGAAATTCAGAAAGAATTGGATGAAATAAAATAATAGGAGGAGAATACAGACCAATTATGTCTCAAGGACCTTCCCTAAAACGTACTCACTATTGTGGTGAGTTACGATTAACTGATGCTGGAAATACTGCTCAACTCAATGGTTGGGTAAGACGACGACGTGACCATGGCGGTGTGATCTTTATCGATTTACGTGATCGTACAGGTATTACACAGATTGTCTTTGATCCTCAAATTGATGAAAACGCGCACACACTCGCAGATTCTGTTAGGAGTGAGTATGTACTTAATGCCAGCGGCACAGTTCGTGAACGTGAACCTGGCGAACATCTTTTTAATGCCGACGAAGCATTTAAAACTGAACTCTCAGGAAACAATGGATTATCTGCTGATTTTAAAACTCTATTTTCAGATTTAGATACAAAATACACGTTGTCCGATAACATTGAAATAAATGTGCGTGAAACAGATAAACATTGGCTACTAACGGATGTAGATAATAATAGAACTTATGATATACTGTTTGATGACAATGGTCTTAGTATCTATCAAGGGACGGTTAACCCTGAATTGCCAACAGGTGAGATAGAAGTCGCTATTGATTCATTGAATATCCTGAATACCGCTAAGACACCTCCATTTCCTGTTGAAGATGAGATTGAGGTAGCAGAAGATATTCGAATGAAATATCGGTTCATCGACTTGCGACGTCCTGAAATGCAAAAGACACTTGAAATGCGTCATAAAGCAGCCCTTGCAGCACGCAACTATATGAGTGAACAGGGATTCCTTGAAGTCGAAACACCCATTTTGATGAATAGTACACCCGAAGGTGCACGCGACGTACTCGTACCAAGTCGATATTATCCTGGAAAATTCTACGCACTTCCACAGTCTCCACAACAATTCAAACAAATTCTCATGATGAGCGGTGTTGACCGGTATTTTCAGATTGCACGTTGTTTCCGTGATGAAGATACCCGCGCTGACAGGCAACTGGAGTTCACCCAGATCGATATTGAAATGTCATTTGCTGAAATTGATGATGTCCTTGAGGTAACCGAAGGTCTGATGAAGAGAATATTCGAGGATGCTGGTGGAATTCCAGTTAAAACACCTTTCCTACGTCTACCATACCACGAATCTATGGCACGGTTCGGTAATGACAAACCGGATACACGCTTCGGTATGGAGCTAACGGACCTATCTGATGTAATGGCAGACTGTGATTTTCAGGTATTCTCGCGGGCACTTGCTTCTGGAGGACAGGTAAAAGGGATCGCTGTCCCAGGCGGTGAAGCCTTTTCAAGGAAAGACATAGACGACTTAACAGAATTTGTTGCCACCTACCGAGCAAAAGGATTGGCATGGGTCAAAATAACATCAGAAGGATTCTCATCAGGAATTGTTAAATTCTTCAAACATGAACAGCTCGAAACAGCACAGGGAAGGATGGGAGCAAAGCCTGGGGATATAATGTTCTTTGTCGCAGATAAACCAAAGGTTGTCGCAGATGCTCTTGGAAACCTACGTCTACACCTTGGACACAAGTTAAACCTAATTGATGAGAGTATATATAATTTCTTGTGGATTGTTGATTATCCGTTGTTTGAATGGAACGAAGAAGAGAACAGATTTGAACCGCACCACCATCTTTTTACTGGGGCAACTGAAGAAACATTACCTTTGTTGGATACAGATCCAAGTAAAGTTCAGAGCCAACATTACGATCTGGTATGTAACGGATCAGAAATATGTAGCGGTAGTGTTAGAATACATCAATGGGAAATACAACAAAAGATCTTCAATATTCTAAATATAACGCCAGAAGATATAAAGAATAGATTTGGATATTTTACGGATGCCCTCGAATATGGTACTCCGCCACACGCTGGAATCGCTCCCGGTCTTGACCGTATAGTCATGTTAATGCGGAATGAAGAGAATATTCGTGAGGTAATTGCGTTTCCTAAATCTCAACAGGGTTTGTGCCCTCTAACACATGCACCATCTACGGTAACAGAGGAACAACTTGATGAACTATCTATTCGAGTTGATGTGGCTGAATAAGGTGAGACAGTATTAGTTTTGACACTATTATTCCATAATCCGACTTTAAAAATTAAGGACTTGGGCGGATAAGGGTTTATTATTGACCGCTCTTATAAGGCTGTCACTGGGACCGCCTTCAAGTGATCAGGTAAATGAAGTCCCCTCATGCAAATATATATACATTCTGCATAGAGGTAGTATCGAATTTCACATATTGTTTAGGTCTAAGAACAATTACATACTTATAAAATTGTAGACTTCATCAAAGCAGTATAACTTTAATCTCGGAGATAAAACTCCACCAACCAAAGGAAACAAACTATGAATGAAAATGGAAATGCGAAGGGAAATCTTGGACTACTCTACGGTATAATTATCGCTATCATTCTTGGTGGACTTATCGGTGGATTTGCACCAGATTTTGCCGAAAGTACACACATATTGGGTGATATCTTCCTCACGCTACTAAAAATGATTGTTGTTCCACTTGTCATTTTCTCAATGGTTGTCGGTATAACCAACTTAGGTGATATTCGCAACCTGGGGTCTATCGGTGGACGGACTGTTCTATATTATATGGCTACGACTGGGATCTCTGTTGTCCTTGGGATGATTCTCGTCAACCTAATTTCTCCCGGTACAGGCCTATCTGGTGAGGAAGAACTCACCAACTCCAATTATACCTTAGGAGGTACTGATAACCTAACGCTTACATTAACAGATGGAGATGTCACAGGGGACTATACAAATAAGTATGTCGTTACGCTCACAGATCAGAATGTCATGGGAAATATTGATACTATAGAAGGCAATACTATCACTGTGGGTGGATGGCAACTTTTATCGGATGATGTGGAATACATTGTTGCTGAAAGTGGAAAGTTGCTAATGGTCAGTGACAATCAGTTGGTTGATATGACACTCAGAGACTCTGGTATAGGTGTCAGAATATCACTACCCGTTGCCTCGAAAGTTAAAGGTAAAGAAGACCGTAGTATGATAGCTACTCTCATTGAGGTATTCTTGGGGAATAAAGAAACTGGGAAACAGGGTATGATACCAACCAATGTCTTCAAGGCAATGGCGAACATGGATATCTTACCAATCATCTTCTTCTCACTACTCATCGGTGCAGCCCTAACGACAATAGGAGATGCAGGACACCCTGTTATCGCAATTTTTAACGGGTTTAATGAAGCAGTCATGAAGATTGTTCACTGGATTATGTTTACTGCACCTGTAGGAATATTCGGATTAATTGCAGGTAGAATAGGGAAGGCAGATGGGTTTGCAGGCTTCTGGCCCGAATTAGTAGCAGTAGGTAAATATAGTATAACTGTCTTATTAGGACTTGGTATCCACGGTATGGTTATCCTACCAATCCTCCTAATGATTTTAGGACGGAGAAACCCACTCGGATACGTCAGGGGAATGGGAACTGCACTGCTTAATGCTTTCTCTACAGCAAGTTCCAGCGCAACATTGCCTCTGACTATGCAGGGTGTTGAAGAACAGAATGGTATTTCAAATAGAACTGCCAGCTTTGTTCTACCTTTAGGGGCAACTATAAACATGGATGGTACTGCACTCTATGAAGCTGTCGCAGTTATGTTTATTGCTCAAGTATACGGTCATACTATGGGACTCCCAGCTCAGATTATTATTGTTTTGACAGCAACCCTCGCGGCCATCGGGGCTGCAGGAATACCTGAAGCTGGACTCGTTACTATGGTGATAGTACTAAATGCTGTTGACTTACCGATTGAGGGTGTCGCATTGATTCTATCAATTGACTGGCTACTTGACAGATTCCGTACAACAGTCAATGTTTGGGGCGACAGTGTCGGTGCTGGTATCATTGAAACTTATGAATCCCGTGATTCCACTGAAGTTCCTGCAACTTAGTTGATCCATAGAAACACGTCACTAAATTAGCAAAAACCCCGTTAATATCTTCCATAGTACATTGTTTGAATAATCTTTATTACCTGCTAAGTTACTATGGAAGATATTAATATATCTACACAAAAATGAATTCCCAAAATAATACAACCCCCCATAATCCTTGGATAACAGGTGAGACAGTCTTAGCCATAATTAGTGTGGCTCTCGGTGCGCTATGGATCGCCTTTGCGTACTATAAAGGCAACCATACTGATGCAGATGGACATAAGATCATGCTATTACATCCGCTTGTACCAATATGTCTTATTGCCCTTCTCATACGTATCCATAAATGGGTCGGTATCAAGTTTATCGTATACCTTGAGATCATCATGATCTGTCTTTGGTTGTTCATTCGGCTATTAGACGTATTGATGCCTTTCATTGTGGGGTTTGGATTCGCGTATCTATTCAGGTTTCTTTGGAAAGCACTTCCCTTCAAGAAAAGTTATCAACGCAGCATTGCCACTGTTCTCATTATCGTTGTATGTACCAGCGTGTTAATCTTTACATGCATCGGAGTTGGTTTTCAAGTAGGGCAAATGGCAAAAGGTCTGCAAAAATTTTATCACGAAGCATTGTTACCTTCTGTTGTTGGCGAAGAATATAGAACCATTACTACTGATACTGACACCTTATTCCTTGGAACAGACCATGGTGTCTATATTGTACCAATTGATAAAGATACTAAGGAAGAGAAAAAAAAGAAAACTAAGGAAAATGAAACTAAAACAAAAAGGAAGGGTATTACAAACGGTGAACTTGTTGGAAAGAATATTCAAACCATTGCTGTAAATGAGAAGTATATTTATGCTGCAACTGTGTCTTCAGTCTACAGATGCAGTAAGAACATTGTTAAAGCAGCAACAGGAAAAATAAAAGAATCTTTAATCGCACCGACTGAAGAATTGTTATGGACTGAAATTGATACCACACAATTGGGGACACGTCTCATTCAAACAATTAACGCTCCATCTTGGAATCCCTCGTTGATATATGTTGGTACAGATAGAGGATTATACAAAAGTGAAGATGCAGGAGAGAAATGGCAGAACGTTGAAATAGATGGTTCAGAAGAATCGTCTATAACAAGTATCACATCCATTGAGAAATACGAAAAAATGAACCGAAAGCAAAGAGTTCTCTATCTATCTTGTATTAACAATACTCAGCAACAATCAGATGATTCGGAAGACTCTAAACCTGAAGTCAATAGTGTCTTTTGGAAGTTATCAGACTTTCCAATGTCTTGGACACGAGTAAATACAGATACACAAACTACTATAGATGGAAAATTACCCCAGATACAAACACTGGTTGCGACAAATAAAGAGGAAACTGAACTTTATGCCGGTACAAAAAAAGGTTTATATGAGACAAAGAACATAGAAATACCAAACTGGATTCCCTCGGAGGGCTCGAATCGCCTACCAGAATCAATTCATCTATTTACTTCAACACCAGCTGAATTATATGCTGGCAATGAAAATACTATACATTATAAAACAATAAACTCCAATTCTTGGGAAACACTTATTAAGAAGAAACCGGGGATCCTCATCTATAGAGATCAACCCATTGTTAAAGAGATCCAAGAATATCTGACAGAGAGAATTCCAGGATGGACTGCAAGTGGTGGCGCATTAATCAGATGGCTGTCAGGATTGGCGGGGTCAATTGCATTCCAGTTTGGTGGATTTATAGCTACATTTTTCCTTGCTCTTATAGTCTTTGCGTATGCAACTCAAGGATTAGATCACTACTTCAACAGTCTGGTTAATATAATCCCAGAACAACATCGTAATACAATCAGAACATACTTACTTGAAATAGATAATAATATGCAGCAGTTTCTAAAAGGACAATTCACCGTAATAGTAATTGTATCAATCATCTCCTGTATTATCTATCGAATTATAGGGGTGCCATTCGCGCTTCTAATCGGGATATTAGCAGGTCTCTGTAATGCAATCCCAACATTCGGACCATTTATTGGTGGAGGTTTTGCATTAATTGCAATGTTAATGGGATTGGCCGCAGGTGAATTTACAGGAATCGATTTCCTCATAAGAAGTTTATTTGTATTAGGTGCAATACTCGGGATACAAGCGTTGGACAATTCTATTATCTCTCCAAAAGTGATGAGTTCTGCTGTTGATGTTGACCCATTATTAATTATGTTTGCTGTTATAGTAGGTGCTTCCATACTCGGTTTCTGGGGTGTTCTACTCGCTATCCCTATAATTGTTGTTATTAAATCTATTGTTTCTGTTTCTAAATCCGGGATTACCGAGGCAGATGCGTAATATTACAGGAGATACATAATGGAACATCAACTTCCCATAGTTGCCATCGTCGGTAGACCTAATGTAGGTAAATCATCTATTTTCAACCGAATTGCAGCAGATGCACGACCAAGTACGGATCACCCTAAACAAATTGCTGTTGTTAATGATCAACCCGGTGTCACAAGAGATAGAAATTATGCAAATGTAAAATGGAACAAAACCCCATTTACTATTGTTGACACGGGTGGAATGGATGTTGACCCTGAAGATCCCCTTATTGATAATGTCCAAATCCAAGTCGACGAAGCATTAGCTGAGGCGGAACTTATCCTCTTTGTCGTTGATTCAAGAGAGGGTATCCTGCCACATGATACTATAGTTGCAGATAAACTTCGAGCAGCAGGAAAACCTATAATCCTTGTGGCAAACAAAGCTGATAGCCGATCAATTGAAATGGACACAGCCGAATTCTATGCACTCGGATTAGAAACCCCGGTATTAACCTCCTGTGTACAGAATTTAGGCATACACCAACTTTTAGATACGGTAGCAGAATTACTACCTGAAACCCCTGATCCGGCTGAAGACATTAAAAAACCTGTCAAAATTTCAATAGTTGGTCGACCAAATGTTGGCAAATCCTCAATACTAAATACGCTTCTCGGTGAAGAGCGAATGATAGTAGACAACCGTCCTGGTACAACACGTGATGCTGTGAATATCCAATTTGTTTACGATAACGTTCCTTTTGAGCTTGTTGATACTGCAGGAATGCGTAGAAAATCATCCGTAAAGGACGATTTAGAAACCGCCACTGTGCGAAGTGCCATTCACAGTATTCGTCAAAGTGATATTGCTGCATTAGTATTAGATATCACACAAGAATTAGCACAACAAGATAAGACAATTGCAAGTTTTATTGAACGGAACGGGAAAGCTTCTGTCTTAGTACTTAATAAATGGGATCTTATCGAAAAGGACAACAAGACATTTGATGAATACATTGACATGATTACCCGTCAAGTGCCACAATTAGATTATGTCCCAAAAATCTTCGTCTCTGCTCTTACAGGACAGCGTGTATCAAAAATCCTTGATGTTGCCCTTGAGGTACATAGGGAATACTGTACACGCATTCCAACCCCTGCTTTAAATGAATTGTTGATGGAATTACGAACTGTCCATCCACCTCCCAGAGTGAAGGGAACACGTCCAGCACTCAAATACATTACTCAAGTTGAAACGCAACCACCCACTTTTTTGATTTTTGGTCGCAATACTCATAGAATAAGACCCCCTTATACTTCTTACTTGATTAACAATCTTCGTAGTGCTTTCGGTTTTAATGGAACACCAATCCGATTATTCTATCGAAGAAATTAGTTCAATCGCATTACTACAATCTACTAAATTATTAGAAAGGAATACCAATGATTGTAAATACACAAAAATATCTTATACTAACAACCGTTCTCCTATTTTGTATAATCGGATGTACCCGAGAATCTATAGAGTTTTTGTCAGAACCCGGATTTTCATCATCTATGGATGAACATGATACTGACGCAAAGATGACTTTTGAACAGACTGTACAACCTATTCTTACCGAAAAATGTGCCCTTTCTGGATGTCACGTGGACGGAGGAATTGACGCTCATGGTATTGATTTGACATCATACGAGACTTTTATAGAAGGAGGAGAACACGGTCCCATATTTATACCTGGAAATGCTGAAGCGAGCGAAATTGTCGAAGAAATCGTAAGTGGTAATATGCCTAAAGGTGGAGAACAGTTGCCCTATACGGAAGTGAAAATCATTAAGGATTGGATCAATATGCAACCTCCACAGGAAAGTATTGCTGCTCATGACGATGACCATGTTGACGATGGCGGCGACAATGGTCATGGGGACGATGATCATGAGGACGATGACGGTGACAATGACCATGAGGACGATAACCATGAGGAATAAACAACACACTTAATTGATATCTAAAACGAGAAGGCTGGTTTTCATACCAGCCTTCTCGTTTTACTACCCTTATAACTCTCTTGCTAAGGAAAGTAGTATATTGTTATACTAATTCCACTGGTTCATACTACGAATACACTCTTCAAATGCAATTCATCAAACACTTTTCAGAGATAACAACTGATGACCTGCCACTTGTTGGTGGAAAAGCTCTGAATCTTGGTAAACTAACTAATTCAGGGTTTTTAGTTCCTAATGGATTTTGCATTACCACAGAGGCATACCGTTTATCAGTTGAACACTTATCTGAACAGAATGAATCTAATATCAAAGACATTGACTTAAAGCCTGAATTACTGGAGGAAATCCATAATGCCAGAAAAAGTCTAAATACTGATACAGTTGCTGTACGTTCCAGTGCTACCGCTGAAGATTTAGATGAGGCAAGTTTTGCTGGTCAACAAGACACTTTTCTAAATGTAAAATCGGATGAAGTAATTGATGCAATAAAGAGATGTTGGGCATCCCTATGGACTATGCGAGCAATTTCATACCGAAAAAATCAAGGAATTTCAAATGACGATTTGGCAATGGCTGTAGTTGTTCAGGAAATGTGTAATGCTGATGTCTCTGGTGTGTTATTCACGGTAAGTCCATTTAGCAATCAATCCTGTATCATTGAGTCAAATTGGGGATTGGGTGAATCTGTTGTCTCAGGTTCGATTACCCCTGATAGTTTTGAATTATCCCGAGATACTGGGAAAGTGGTGAATGAAACCATTGCAACAAAACAAGAAATGTTTACCGATACCGGTATAACAAAAATATTAGAAGATCAACAGAATGTACCAAGTCTAACAAATGAACAGTTACAGAAACTTTGTAGACTTGGATTAGAAGTTGAAACACTATACAAACAACCAATGGACATAGAATGGGGACTTACAGGTGAAGATTTCTTTCTGTTACAGACAAGGCCTATTACAGCAAAGGTTGAAAGTAGAAATCAGAATGTCCAAAAAGATAGTGATATACAGAAGCTACGTCAAGCTGAAATACAAATTCTAAAGACAATTGCTAAAGAAAATACAATATGGAGTCATCATAACCTCGCAGAAGTTCTTCCAGCACCATTACCTATGACTTGGGAAATTATGAAAAAGTTCATGTCTGGAAATGGTGGTTTAGGTAAGGCATACCGTGATTTAGGTTTCTATCCGAGTAAAAAAGTTGACAGAATCGGGATTCTTGATCTTATATGTGGCAGAATTTATGTTAACTTAAACCGAGAAACTGAACTCTTCTTCGCGGGATTCCCATTCACTCATGACTATTATGAGTTGAAACTGTTTCCACAGCAAGCAATGTATGCTCAAGCAAAAACAGATATACGACGTAGCAATGCTTCATTTTGGCTAAAACTACCAATTCATATATTTAGAATGACCAAAGCGGAGATGCGATTGAGAAAGTATCGTTCTGATTTTGATCAAGTATTAACTAAAAAAGTGTTTCCAGAATTCCAGAAGGCTGTACAAATTGAACAATCTATAGATCTTTCAGATCTGAGCGATGCCGATATAGTCGAAAAAGTGAATGAATGGATACAAAAAACATTAGAAGATTTTGCCCCAAAAGCACTAATTGCTACACTTCTTGCTGGTTTCTCGCTTCAGAGGTTAGAAAATACACTTCAGAAATGTATGAGTGAGGAAGACACAAAAAAGTTAGTAAATCGTTTGATAACTGGTCAATCAGGAAATATGACAATTGAAACAAATGAAAAACTACGTCAAGTAGCAAACGAACAAATAACCCTTTCCGACTTTCTAAACGTATATGGACATCGGGCAGTAGATGAATTTGAACTGGCACAACCACGGTGGCGCGAAAACACAGAATACCTTGAACAGGTAATTGAATCTCTCAATTATGAAGAATACTCAGATTCAACTCAAACAGAACTGAAAGATACCGCAGAGAAAGATCTGAAAGATGCTATAATGAAAAAGCCTGGAATACAAAAACAAATTGAAACAGAGTTGGATTATACAAGACGGTATATGCCATTTAGAGAAACTGCCAAATACTATCTCATGCTCGGTTATGAACAAATTCGACGGCCTTTAGTCGAATTAGATAATCGGTATGAACTTGATGGTGGGATTTTCTATCTGGTGCCAGATGAATTAGAAAGACTGATTAGTGGTAAAAATCTAAAACAAGTAATTAGGGAACGAAAGTTGGAACGCGAATTATTACTACAGATAGAAATACCAGACGTCATATTCAGCGATTCACTTGATGAGATTGGCAAATCTAAGAGAAGGAAACAGTCTGAG
>CBDBFU010000013.1:0-323059 GCA_965205025.1 Candidatus Poribacteria bacterium | reverse complement strand
CACCAGAACCGAAAGTTGATAGAGAACAGCGTGTTGCTATTGAACTTGATAAGATGTGGCATTATATAGGAATAAGAAAAATAAACTCTAAGTTTGGAAGCCTTTGATAAAAACACCGGACACCTGATTGAGTGGGAATATGGTGGTAGAGATAAGGCACACTTGAGAAACTCATCTCCCGACTATCCCACTTGAATATACAGAAATATTATACAGACAAATGGCTCGTGAATGAATCTGTATTACCTTCGTATATGTTAGAACAAACAAAAACTGAGACACAACAAATAGAACGGAACAATGGTTTGATGCGGCATTGGTTTGGTCATTTCAAACGCAAGTCTATCAAAAAGCAAAGAGATGGTTGATTTGACGATTGCCTTGTTCACCCGTTTCCGTGCTAATAGTGATGTGTTTGACATCTTAAATATCGGTGATACTCATAATCAGCTACTATTATTTACTTGATACCCTCGTAGGAAGGATTATTATTCTTTTTTGTCAGCTGTTTTGCTACTCGGAATCCGATAAATGAGGTTTTAAGATTTGGATATTGATGAAATCGGAATGTGGTACTACAACGGGGAATGGCATCTATCCATGAACCGCCACGAATAACGCGCCAACTACCGTTTTTGGGTCCAGTAGGATTTTGCTTTGGACTATTGTAGTAATAGACATCGCTATACCAATCCGAAGTCCATTCCCATACGTTCCCTGCCATATCCATTGCACCATAATAGCTTTTCCTTGTTTGAAACTACCGACAGGTGCAATTCGATTCGGATACCCATCTTATTTGAGACTGTATTTGCATATTCTTCTAAAGCATTTCCCCAGGGCCATGTTCTATCAGTATATCCGCGTGCAGCTTTTTCCCATTCAGCCTCAGTCGGTAGTCTCATCCCTTTCCATTTTGCATAGGCATTCGCATCATGCCAAGAGACACCTACGACTGGATGGTTTGGATATTCTTTTGCTCTATCTTGCCATTTTCCAATATGCGGTATGTGGATAAAGTCTTCAGGCGTATGATGTTGGGTGTTATCAGTATTAGTCTTATTAGTTTGTATGCTATTCCAGAATTCGTAATATTCTGCATTAGTGACTTCATACTTTCCAATATAGTATGCCTCAAGGAATACCTTATGAATTGGTCTTTCATCAGCGGCACGGTTATCACTTCCCATCTTAAATGTACCTGCAGGGATTAAGATTAGGCTTTCATCCTCTAATTCTCCATACATCTCTATAGGTGTTGTGATAAGACAGAAAATAACAAGCATCACTAAAACATGAGAGCGGTTTTGTATAATGTTTGTAAGTCTGTTGAATTGTAATTCCATGGATGTATTATTTTTTTTGCTTTTCCAGATGATATTCATAGGTCTTGTAATGTTCCTGTGCGAGTTTTGCTGTCCAATGCTCTGATATAACTTTGAGATATTTAGATGGAATAGGGGTTGATCTGAATCCAACTCAATGGCTTTACGAAATGCTCCTATGGCATTTGGTACATTACCTTGCATAGCGAATGTACTGCCGAGGGTGTTATAGTAAACAGGTATATTCGGTTGAAGTTTAATTGCTTTCTGTACATATTCTTGTGCGATTCGTGGATAATTTAATTGGATGAATGCTTGACTAATACCGTGGTGATAACCTGATACTGCCTTTGCAGGTTTTTGCTGTTGTGTTGCCAGTTGAATACATTTCTGTAGTACGGGTATCACCTCATTATATTGTCTCTGAGACATTAACACTTGTGCCAATCGTGTCCATCCATCAAGGTTTCTGGTTCATTTCGTGTTAATCGTGTATATCGTTCATATTCAGCATATTGCTTTTGCATTTGCTGAAATATCTGCATTTCTTTACGACTTTTTTCTCTATCTCCTAATCGAAGGTATGTGGTTCCAAGACCGTGATGTGGGTCAGCATAGTTTGGTGGACCGTATTGGATAGCATTATTGAAATTATCAATTGCTTTTTGGTATTCTTTTTGATTGAGAAATGCTGTCCCCAGTTCATTATATATACCTGCTGAGAAGGGTTTTAGCTTAATCGCTTGTGTCAGTGTGGGAACTGCTTCCTTATATTTGCGTAGTTTCACGAACACCTTTCCAAGGAGTTCAAAACCGCGACCGTGTTCCGGATCAAGATTAATGACTTTTTGTAATGGTTCTGTGGAATTGTCCCATTGGTTCAATTTTGAAATATGCTACACCTAATGAATATAATGCCTCGATATTTTCTGGATTTAAGGTTAATGAACGTTTATATGCTTCTATTGCCATATTTAGAGATTCTTGATTAGCATACGCCATTCCTAAGTAGTGCAGAATTTCAAAGTGTTCGGGTTCTATCTTTAGTGCATTCTCAAATTCTTTAATTGCCCCTTTGTTGTTTCCTTGAAATAACATTTGGAATGCTTGTTCAACATGCTGTACATATTGATTATGTTGAGCATTATCTGCAATGCATATATTGTTTTGGAGACAACAATAGAGAATGAAGATTATGATTAACCTATGGCACATACCAATATCCGTATTTCATAATAGTGTTGGTTATAGATGAAAGTCTTGGAATTATCCTTCTATGATATTAACCGTAATGTTGAATTAAATCAACATTTTCTGTCTTTTAATTATTCACAATAGTAATGTATTTATTATTTTTATGTTTAATATAGTTACACTTTTTGTCACATTGTGTGACATTGGTAAAACCTCTTTCCCGTCAGTACTACAGTGGGTTTAGAGCTACTTTTTTAAGGTAACAAGAATTTGCAAAAATAATCAATTTTGTGTCTTTTATTTTTCTTCCAAACCATTGATTTGGATTTTTTTGTATGCGAAATATCTTAACCATCCATTTTGACATGATATTAGAATAAATCCAATAAATCATAGATTTTGAGGATAGTTTGATCTTGACATTTGCCATATTTTTAACCAACCGGGAGATGCCGTTTCTATGAAGAGGAATTATACCAATAAGAACGATTCCTAATAATGAGATACATTGTAATAAAATGAAAAAGTTACACTTTTCGTTACATGGTGTAACATTGTAAAATTGCTCTAACCCCTGTAATAGATTGGGTTTATGACAATTTTCTTGAAATTTGGAAATTTTCATTTTTGTGTCATTTTCTGGGTGTTTCTAACCACTATGGAGACGCAAACTAAATGAAGATTAAAATAATAATTCGGTAATGTGTTAGAAATTCGAATCAACGGTATGAATGCTATTTAGCATTCCCCGTGGTTAGGAAACCGAACCTACCAAGTTTGGGAAAATGGGAATTACCGAATTTAAAACTTAATCCTCATAAAGTTTGCGGTACAAAGAGAAATCTACAACCATGTACTTCTTGTTTTAAACAAAAGGAAACTTGCATTGGGTCTGAATTTACCAAAACCAAGAGCATCATATCGTAAAATTGACGTTTATCGAGTTTCGTAAACTCAACCGGACCTACAAAATATAGTAACGTATGGGGAGACCTCGTTCCTACGAAGAGTGACTGCATTAGAATGAAGAATTCGCAATTTTGAGATACACTGATGTATATATTACCTTACTTTTTATCGGACAATTTTTTACAACACAATTTTTAAACAGCAATGTTTTAAACTGCTCTAAAGTTAGTCCCAGAAAGGGTTTTCTTGAAAATACTTAAAAAAATGCAAATTTTTTTATTTTTTTAATAATTCTCTACTCCGTTTTTGTTTGAAGTGTTCTAAACCCTGTTCTGGTATAGGTTTGTATGGATCTACGATTATGATTTTCTTTTTACAACTGTTGTAAAAGTTTTACAACAGTTGTAAGACTTTTATAACTAACGTGAGTTTGATAAGACACATTGTAACCCGAACTTTTAGCTAACACCAGAGTGCACAAACTGGAAAGTTTGTGCTACAAAGACTATCTTCAGTACAAAATTCTGTTTATCGAACTGACATTATTTATTATCAAACTGGCGTTATAACTACATTCAGATATGCTATTAATATTCCATACAATGTGATATATAGTAACATAATAAAATGTATGTGTCAAGATAAAAATTGTTTATTGTGATTTATTATTTTATTATATTTGCTAATATTAGTAATTTGTTATGGGTATCTCTACAATATTATATCTTTAGTTGTGTTATAGTTTGGATTTCTTCAATATTTTTTCATTAATTTTTGGTTATTATATTTTTAGTTGTATTTTTTTATGTGTTAATTCAAGGAAGGATGTCTGAATCACGGATTACATGGATAGGAGTGTTTGGAAAGGTTAAGGAGTAAAATCACAAACTAAAAGTTTGTGGTACAAAGAAGTGTTTTTCAGAATTGTGGATTACAGGGATAAGAGTTTTTGTCTGTTGGGGCAGGGAAACCCACCACTACGAAGAGGAATTATATCGGTGTGAACGTTTAGTATTTATGAAATATACTTTAGTAAAGTGACAAAAAACTTACACACCCTTAGGGATGGTATTTGGTAACTGGTTTATTGTAATCTATGGTATTATATATCAACCTATAACAGAGTCAGAAGCAATTATAATGATAGATCATAAGGAGATCTTGCAATGCGTAAATTACACATTCGAATTTTTATACTAACTTTATTCATCATGTTTGCAGTCTTTTTCCTTACTCTTACTTGGCAGAGTGAAGCGCAGCAAACGGTGACGACAGTATCTGGTCAAGTTGTTGATATTCAGAAAAATCCAATGCAAGGAATAGAGATTGGTATCCAACCAATTGATATAACAGGGTTAGATCGGTACCCTTCCAGATTAGGGGAAATTACAATGAGATCAAGAACTGATAGTCATGGTAATTTTTCAATCTCAGGTATTTCATCCGTTCCAGTTGAATTTAAGCTACTACCTGAAGGTACAGCTAATTATAAGATTAAGACAATTGAAGTAGGTGGTTTAACCCTATATTCACATGAATTTTTCGGTTTTAGGAGGATACCAATCGGAATTACTAAAGGTCAGCATCTCAAAAACATGGTCTTCACTTTGGTTCCCCGTATGAAAATAAGCGGTCAAATAGTCTTCAATGATGGTACGCCATTTCGTAATAGAACAATTAAATTAGACCTACAACCGTCTCATTTATGGGATAATCTTAGAAGTAGAATGGATGGAACCATAACTGATAAAGAAGGATTCTTTACAGAGTTCGTTCGTGAAGCTGCAACCTATACGGTGTCTGTAAAGTATTTTAATCTATCTGCAAAATCAGAACCAATTATCCTCAAAGATGGAGATCAATATGATACATTGGTGTTGAAACTCAGTGAGGAGACTTTGAATGATCCTGATAAATCGAATATATCAGAATCCGATACTGAAGATAAAGAAATGGCTCGATGGAGAGCATTGCAGGAAGTATGGGCAGTTAACCCATCTAATGGTCATGCATACAAGACAATTCGCTGTAAAAGTTGGTGGCAAGCAAAAAGAACAGCTGAATCCGAAGACGCATATCTTGTATCAATTAACGACGTTGAGGAACAAAAATGGATAGAAAGTTTGTTTTCTCAGAGTAATTTTTATTGGATAGGATTACGACTTACAAGAAAAGGTGAGAAGTGGCATAATAAAGAACAGATTCCATATTCTAACTTCGCTCAAAACACAGGTGATCTGACATCTATTACTGAGAATATGCATGTTACTTTAGATGCTTCGACTAAGAAATGGATTGGTCTTATCAAAGGTAGTCCGTTCCAACATCTTGTCCAGCATGCAATTATAGAAAAAGATGAAGTCCAAGTTAATTCCGATTAGATGTAGGGTTTAAATAGAGATACCTAACTGAAATCTTATCAAATATCTATACCTTGAAAGAATTCTAAATCAATTTCTAACAGTAGGAGATTTTAATATGTTTGCCCCATATTCAATCAAGAACGCAACGGTAATTTATGTAATCCTCATAATTTATATGTTTATTTCTTGTATGAGTCTGTGTGTTGCTGATGAATTATCAAAAATAAATGGCCGTGTAATTGATATTAATGGAGAACCGGTTGAAGGTGCTTCAATTGTCCTCTTCTCAGTAACCTTTAGAGATGGTCGTGTTGTTCCATTACAATTCACGCCTGGATTACACTATCCATCTTTTCAACCGAAACCGCAGGATTTAGATGATGAAGAACAACCGGATTTTAATGAGATCCAAAAACGGCTTTCAGATACACCTATAGCAAAAACCGATGCAGATGGACAATTTAACCTAAGCAAAGTTTATCAGGGATTGTATCAGATTGAGATCGGTAAAGAGAAAATACCAACACAAGAGATGTTTTTCAGGAACACTGATGTGCAAATATATATGATACAAATTGGAGAAGCACAGATATTCCCTCAAATGACATCACGATCAGAAGAGAATTTTGTCTTTGGTATCAAACCTGAAACTAATATTAATGACATAAATATTACAGTGAAATTTCTTAAGCGATTAGAAGGGAAAATTGTTTTTAAAGATGGTACACCATTTCCTAACAATAGATTCCAACTTAATTTGAGGTATTGTCAATTGGATGGCACAAGACATGATCGATTAATGGGTTCTGTTGTTACTGATATAGATGGGAATTTCGTCTATTACATTAATCAATCTGGTGTATATTCATTATATGCAAGATATCTTGGACATAATACTGTGTCAGGATTTGTTAATATTGCTGAAGAGGGTGAACATCAACCTGTGGTTTTGTCGTTTGATGACATTACACAGGAACAGATACCAACAGTATCTGATATGTTAGATCCCGTCCCGATGTATTCTGGTGTGCTAAATGTATGGGTCATCAATCCTGAAAATCAGCATGTATACAAAAAGATATCATGCAAGAGCTGGGATGATGCACATACACAAGCTGCCAATGAAGATGCACATCTTGTCACTATTAATAGCGAAAGTGAACAGATTTGGCTTGAAGCTATTTTTAAACATGGTCAGAGTTGGATAGGACTTACTGACATTGAGACAGAGGGTGAATGGAAATGGGATACAGGTGAACCGCTTACCTATACAAATTGGATTGATGAAGAATTACACAACAACGACCTTGAGGATAGCGAAAAGAATTATGCTATCATCTCATATATGGATGGTAAATGGGACGCGGTTGGAAGAGGACATCCTTCGTGGCGAAGAATACGTACTGCGATTATTGAGAAAGATGGATTAAAAGCGGAGAAGCCACTTTTGAATCGTTAATTTGAAAAAATGAAATCTACCAAGTCCAAAACGACTAATTGCGTTTGTTGTTATTGCTGAAGAAATTGAACATAAGCCTTTGGTTTTGACGTTTAATGTCCAATAGGTGTCAATTTATGGATACACCTTTCGCCCCGCTGGGGCTTGTTTTGTGGGTTTCAACCGTTTTCTACAAACATTTCGCCCCTCTGGGGCTTATGGTATTTGTGATAACGATTTCTATAAACATTCCGTCCCTAATGAAGTTAAAGAATTTATTCGGGTAATTTCCAGTTTCTTGTAGAATCCGGTGCGGTTAGGAAACCGCACCATAGGCGTCAATTTAGTGTTTTTTTGTAGCATTTTCAAGATATTCCAATGTTGTTTTTCTATTAGCTCGTCTCTCAATATAGCATCCTGTTTCGAATACTTGTTTTATTTCATCAAATGTCTGCCTAAGATGCTTCTTAGACTTGCGAAAGTTTGTTGTGATTGTGCGTGTGTAGGATGTAATAAGATCTACTGTTTTCGATAGACTATGCCGTAAACATCGCCATCCTATGACCAACATCACCCAATGCCGAATGATTGCGACAATCAGTTTAGCATACATTTCACATAGAATACGATACGGTTTTTTACTTCGAGATGTGTCTACTTTTCCTAGACTTTTAAAGCACTTAAATATCAATTCGATCTGCCATCGAATCCGCGCAATGACACATATCTGTTCAGCAGTGAGTTGATCCGTTCCAATATTTGTAATGTAGATATTCCAACCTGCGAGTTGGAGCCGTGCCTGTGATGCTTGTGTATGCTTTCGTTTGGCACGATAGTTGATATCTCGTCGTCGTTTTTCGGTTTCTTCTTCGGAGAGTCTCTGAGCTACTAATCTTACTTTCATCCGCTTTTTTGTACCTATGAAAATATCTGTTTCGATAATGTTTTCGGTCTGAAACTTGAGCCATTTATGTAAACAAAGAGGCTTTTCTGTATTGTCAAAAAGGGAACACCTAACTTTATACCGTGAAATCCAAAACACGCCTTCATCCGTAAGTTCTTGTAGGGTTTGTAGTGAAAAATAACCGAGATCCGCAAGGCGTAAACTCCCTTGGGGGAGCCGGTCAATCTGTTTTTCTACAGTGCTATCAGCAGTGATACCGTTGGTGAGTTGAAAGTGTTCAAAGGTACCTGTAGCAACATCGAAGCGTAGATGGAGTTTCACTTCGGATTTGTTCGGATAATCCTTTTTACCGGCGCCTTCCCAAATATCGTGAAGCGTATCAGGGAGTATTATCCAAGAACTGTCTTGTATATAGATACCGTTGAACTGTTCAAGGAGTGGAAGAACTTGTGGATCCGCGGAAATCATTTCGGACGCAGCCGCGTCAAGGATTGCTTTGAGGGTTTGTGTAGCTTCAGCAGTAAATCGTTGTTCAATCGCTTGTCGTGAGATTGGAGTACCGAGAGAAGCAGCAGTATGTGTAAGTTGAGTATAGGTGGCATCAGGATTTTCTAACCAACTATAAATAAGTGTCTGAGCAAAATGACTCCCCGCAAGTTTTCGATTTCTTTTGCAAAATCCTGTTTCAAGGGCTGCTTCATCAGCAATGGTTGTTAGAATCTGTTGCATTTTTTCAGGAACCTGTGATAATGTATTCATTGGAAATACCTCTTGTATAAAGTAAAAGGTAATATTTTTATACATTATATAGGAGGTGTTTTCACTTAACAATAATTATTATTGAAAAATCAGACATCCTTTTTCTTAAATTGACGCCTATAGTGCGGTTGGGAAACCACACCTACCGGCCTGGGATACATATTTCTCAAAATTGACGCTAATGGTGGGGTTAGGAAACTGAACCTACCGGTCTATGGGAGTGGTATTTTTGGAAGAATGAAGCCTATTTGGCTATTATCAAACTCGCATGTGAAATTAAGACTCCTGTGGGATTCAACGAAAGATTTGTTTATAGCATTTTGGTAGTCCTACCTGCCGTGACTTAAATTAGAATTCAACTCAAATATGGGAGATTTTTATGTCTGATGACCGTCCGAATATCGTGCTAATCACAACCGACCAACAACGTGGAGACTGTTTAGGGATAGATCCAAATGCTCCTGCATGTTTACAGACACCCAACTTAGATTGGATTGGTCGAAGCGGAACACACTTCCACCGTGGGTATGCTGAATGTCCGAGTTGTATCCCCGCCCGACGCGGTATAATGACAGGTACAGCACCTGCTGCCAACGGTATGGTAGGATATACAGGTGCGGATTGGAATCCACCCCATACACTTGCTGGTGAATTGTCAGCAGCGGGTTATCAGACAGAAATGGTTGGGAAGCTACACCTGAGTCCACCACGTAAACGTTACGGTTTTGACCATATCCAATTATCCGATGCTACACATGGCGTTGCGAATAATGATTATGTTGAATGGTTGCAGCAATACCATCGTAGGGATGACTTTGATCCCGGTATGGCACACGGTGTCGCTGCGAATGGTTGGGTTGGACGTCCGCATCATTTACCGGAGGAACAGATGCACACCTTTTGGTGTGTAGACCGTGCTCTAAAATTCATACAAAAACGTGATCGTTCAGTACCGTATTTTCTGAATATCTCCTTTATAGATCCACATCCACCATTGACCCCACCTGGGCATTATTATGACCGTTATATTCAACGTGATCTACCTCCCCCAGTGGTTGGTGATTGGGCACCAGAATTTGATGGTGCTCAGAAAGGATTGAACCCAAATGCATGGGAGATTTGTCTGGATAGTCATGATATGAACTGTGCGCGTGCTGCCTATTACGGGATGATTAATTTTATTGACGATCAGGTCGGTCGATTGCTACAGAATGTCGGTGATTTGAATGACTGTCTCGTCATTTTCACTTCTGATCACGGTGAGATGTTAGGGGATCACAACATGTTCCGAAAGACCTTTCCTTATGAAGCATCTGCACGTGTGCCTTTCCTGATGCGAGCACCAAGACGATGGGGTTATCCGCAAGAAACAGTATGTAACAGTCCTGTGGGTTTACAAGATATAATGCCAACCATTCTGGATGCAGCGAATATTGACATACCAGAAACCTGTACTGGTAAGAGTTTACTCCCTATTATGAATGGAGAGTCTGAAAGTGTTCGTGATTGTCTACACGGTGAGCATTCGGGTTGCTATGAAAATAGACATGGAAACCACTATTTGGTTGATGGAGAGTATAAATATATCTGGTATTCCCAGACCGGTCAAGAACATCTATTTGATTTGGTGAATGATCCGCATGAAACGCGTGATTTAGCCAGACAAGATGATGCCGATACGCAATTAACACCTTGGCGGAATCGACTGATTGAGTTTCTAAAGGAGCGTCCTGAAGGATTCACAGATGGGGAACAACTCATCGCAGGTCAGCCACATAAGGCTTTATTGCCAGATTATGATCCGAATACCACCTATCCTCATTTGTAATATTCCTAATCTATGTTCAGGATATAGATGGATTATAACGTCTACGAATATATCCCGATCTTCACTCTGGCTCAACCACCAACATGACACATTTGTTGAGTCAGACTGGGAGATGGTTTAGATACTATTGTCTTATTCGGTGATGGTATGATACCCTATTTAGTATGAATGAAAAAACTCCTATACTCTCATTGATGCACTCTTCTGGGGCTGTCCTACTAATATCCTGTTACGAACTCGGACACCGTCCTATAGGGTTGACGCGTCCACTTGATGTACTTGAAGATGCAGGATTCTTACCTAATACAATAGATATTGCCGTTGAACCACTGGATACTGAGAAGGTCAAACAGGCAAAGTTTATCGGTATCTCTGTCCCAATGCATACTGCACTTCGGCTTGGTGTTCACTTACAACACCGTATTCGTGATCTCAATCCAGATGTTGTAATATGCATGTATGGACTCTATGCGGAACTTAATGCAGATTATCTACTTTCAATCGGTGTTGATTACTGTATAGGTAAGGGTGATGTTTCTGAACAACTTGTGGACTTGGTACAGTCTCTTTCAAAAAATGAAGAGCAGGAATTACCCTTATCAGACGTGCCAGTTGATAATCTACCCTCCTTAGAGAAGTATGCGCAATTTGAGGATAACGGCGAGGTACGACACGTTGGTTATACAGAAACAACGCATGGGTGTAAACATCTTTGTACACATTGTCCCATTCCTCCAGTGTATAACGGAAAATTCTATCCCATACCTCAAGATACAGTACTGAGAGAAATACACAAACAGGTTGCGGAAGGTGCTACACATATTACATTCGGTGATCCGGATTTTCTGAATGGTCCACTGCATGGTCTCCGTATCCTACGGGAAATGCACGACACCTATCCTAATCTTACCTTTGATTTCACCACTAAAGTTGAGCATATTCTAAAACACAGCAAACACTTTCCAGAATTCGCAGAACTCGGTTGTCGTTTTGTTATCTCTGCTGTGGAATCACTAAGTGATAATGTGTTGACGATTTTAGAAAAACATCATACTCGTTCTGATGTTGAAGACGCAATTGAGATTGTTCATAGTGCTGGAATTGCATTACGACCTACCTGGGTTCCGTTTACACCGTGGACAACCTTAGACGACTATCTTGAAATATTTGAATTCGTTGATACCCATCGTCTTGTCTACCATGTTGATCCAGTTCAGTTTGCTGTTCGTTTGTTAATTCCACCCGGATCATACTTACTTAATCGTCCTGAGTTAAAAGCACTATCCCTAACACTTGATGAATCAGCCTTTAGTTATATTTGGGAACATCCTGACATCCGGATGGATGAACTACATAAAACAGTTAATAGCTTAGTGGAAGATGATACCCTAACAGGTGTTGATTCCTTGAATACTTTCTATCGTATATGGAAAGTAGCAATAGAATTAAGTGGAAAATCTCCACCTAAGATAAAGAAAAAGACCCATTTATCCGCACCCCGAATTACAGAAGCGTGGTTCTGCTGAGCGGAACCAACTGATGGGCAGTTTGCCCCAATACAGATTTAATTACTCTTATATCCAACAGTATTTCAGGTTTGTAGCAGCACAATAACATTACTACTTACATAAGAATTGGAAAGGAGAATATATGTCAGAACAATTACAGGAATTACTCGAATTGGATACCGCACCCATCGCAGTAACATTTCATGAATCACAACCAAATGATGTCTCTCGCGTGCATAGAGTGGAAGCCTCAGGGTGCACATATTGGAAACGTGCATCGGAGGGTAAGACCTTCTATACGGAGGCATCTGACCACTATAACTGTCCAATTGGATGTTATACGCATAATGTGGAATTACCAGATGAACAGATGAAGGAATTGGAAAATACTCTTGGACTCATGGGAGAACTTGGTTATATTTCAATGGATGAAGTTCCTGGGATACCTAAGCGGGACGAGGCATTCCAGAATGCAGTGTATTCTCCATTAGAAGATGTTGCTAATATACCTGATGTTGTTCTTGTATCAGGTACACCTAAACAGATGATGTTATTAACAGAAGCAGCAACCGCTGCCGGTATTGGAACAGATAACAGTGTCATGGGGAGACCTACATGTGCTGTCATACCTGCTGTCCTGGATTCGGGACAAACCGCAAGCAGTTTAGGGTGTATAGGTAACAGGGTTTATACTGGACTTTCTGATGATGATTTCTACTTTGCCTTCCCTGGTAAACATATTGCCACTATCATTGAGAAGTTAGAGACAATCATCAATGCAAACAGTGAATTAGAAAAATACCATCAGCAACGTCAAGAGGAAATTTGAATGAAGCGTGTTGCTGTGATTACCGGTGCTGCAAGTGGTATCGGACGTGGCATGGCGGAACGTTTTGCTGCGGAAGGGATGGCAGTAGTCCTTGCTGATATTGAAGAAGAGCCTTTAGCAGAACTTGAAATTGACCTAAAACATAGGGGGGCGACCGTCCTGAGTATAAGAACGGATGTTTCTAAACCTGAAGAGTTAGAAAACCTTGCGGAACAAGCATACAATACTTTTGGACAGGTGACTATACTTTGCAATAATGCTGGTGTTGTTACCAGTCGTCCTATCTGGGAACATACAATTGAAGATTGGGAATGGGTGTTAGGAGTAAACTTATGGGGTGTCATACATGGAATCCGTTCATTTGTTCCACGTATGCTTACTCAAGAGACGAAGTGTCATATTGTTAACACCGCCTCTATTTTAGGCATGGTGAGAGGTCCGGGTGAAGGGATTTACAAGATAACCAAACATGGTGTTGTGGTGTTATCAGAAACCCTTGCAGATGAATTAGCGCAGAAGGGTTCAGAAATTCAGGTGCATGTCTTGTGTCCAGGTTGGGTACGGACGGGAATATTGGAATCTGATCGAAACCGTCCAGACAAACCACGAAATTCCAGTGTGGAATCAATTAGTGGAGTACGAAACGTTCGTTTGGAGATGGAAGCGGGGATGTCACCTGAAGAAGTTGCTGATCATGTCTACAAGGCTATTCAGACTGGTACATTCTATATTTTCACACATCCTGAACTGAAAGAACTGGTTCAAGAACGGATGGAAAACATCATAAAATAGTATATATGATCATATTAAGAAGTGCGTATTTGAAATATCTAAAGTATGGAGTCCAGTCTGAGTTAAATTTCAGATTGTATGGTTAACTTGACACTGGTTGTAATAAACTCTGCTAATAAGGTGGTGGCTATTACAACAGAATCATTCAACCCTACCCTTTTATGAGAGTCATGACTTCTCCAAGTATCTTGTATATAGAAACAGAAAGATTCCGCCATAGATAGCAACTATGAATTCCATAAAAGTTATATACTCAGTAAAAACACCAACAAGACTAACGATCATTATTATTAGGACTGCAATTTTCATGAATGTACTCATAATTTCTCCTTAATGTAAATTGTTATATTTTATCCAAGATTGAATTAGATTTTATTCTTAAGTTATTCAACACCTGTTCTATTCCATTGTATATTATCTCCACATGAAGGACATATTCCATATCTTGCGCGTTGAGTGAGGCGTTGCCGTGTCCACTGTTTTCCACATCCACACTGTCCCAACCAGCGTGGTGTTGTATGTTCTACACGGTGGCACCGTTCCGCTGTACATCCAATCTTTCCGGCTACAGCCTTCCATACCCCATCGTGGCCATGTTTTGCTCCTACGATCGCGTGTGCTATTTCGTGGAGAATGGTATTCCGTATTTCTGCTTTTGTAGCCTTTAAACAGTATGTTACAGAAAGGGATATCTGCTTTTCTTTATATCGACAAATTCCTGCCCGTGCTGGAGCAAGGTCAAAACCAAAATTCCAACCTGTTTCGAGTCCGTTCTTAGCTTCATGTTCTTGTATTAACCGTTTCCCAATGGCTTCAATATCAGGAAGTGTCATTGCGGGGTTGGCACATGTTTCAGTTATTTCCATTCCTCCGTATGGTACATTCCACAAAGTTCCGTCTGTTGATGCTACCTGAGCATATTGAAGAAGCAATCTCTGTACTGTACCGTGAAGTTTGTTTCTTGTTTTATCATAAAAGGTGACTTTCGTTCCTGGTGGAAATGTTGCACCTGCAAAATCGGATGAAACTGTTTTCAACAGAAATTCTCCTTTGGTTCATTCGCGATAAGTTAAAATTAGATACTGAATCGCGTTGGTATTTAGTCCAATTTAGATTGACACCTCTATCCCATAGGGTTTATAATGAAAAGAAGATAAACCTAATTATGGAGGATGTTTGTGTATCGGTTTAAATCGCAATCTTCGTGTTTAATCCTATGTATCAGTATGCTTGCTCTACTTGCATGCGGAACTGGAGAGATCCAAAATTTCGAAGGTATTCAGATTCTATCGGATCTACGGACTGATCGTTTAGATATCAGAATTTATCTGGTGGATAGAAACGGAATACCCCTTATTTGGAATCAGAGTATCCTAAGTCCGAATGTAGGTGTAAGTACAATCTCAGAAGCAGATTTTACAACCCATGCAACAGTTTACTCCATGCGTGAGGAAAAGGCACATAAAAAAGTCTATGATGGTAGACTGTATGACGTTCGTTGGTATCAAGAACCGAATAGTCTTGAAAGACTACTAACAGCAGAAATCCCCCGTAGGTTAATTGAAGACGATCCTGAACGCGATACATATTTAGGAATGGTTGTTGTTGAAGTGAAAACTGAGAAACAGGGACCGTTTACAGACTCCGAAGAACGAACTGCAATATATAGAAAACAATAATGCCTATTCACACACAGGATTACCGACATTGGGAAGGCACATTCATACGTCGTAATTACAGACGATGGTGGGTAATTGCAAAAGCAGAACTAAAACTACTGACACAACGAAAAATTGTCAGGTTAATTGTTGCTATCCCCCCTATTATTTATGTCTTAACCTATGGAATCTTAATATATATCGACAACATTTTACCCGAACATCTAACCACATTTATTGAAATAGATAGCGATTTCTTTCAGAAATTTCTCTTTAGTATTACTCCGTTTCCCACTGCATTTTTGATAGCGTTAGTTGTTATTTTTGGTGGTTCAGGTTTAATCTCTAATGACCTGAAACATAATGCACTTTCTTTATACCTTTCAAAACCAATATCGTGGAAAGATTATCTGATAGGAAAATTTATCGTTATTGGTATATTACTTGTTTGCATGACATTAGTTCCAGGTCTACTTTTGTTTCTTGAACAAGCCTTACTCACCGATACCCCATTTCTTAAGGAAAATTTCTGGGTGCCGTTCTCCATTATTCTCTATTCAGCGATTATCATCGTAACTACAAGTTTACTGATGCTGCTGTTTTCTTCTTTAACCAAGAATTCCAGGTATGCGATAATAGGTTTCTGTTCTGTTTGGTTTGGATTACCTGTGATCCATGCTATCCTTTCTGAGATTCTATCGAGTAGTAAAGTAGCTTTAGTCTCAATATGGGCAAACCTTGATCGGCTTGGTATGGCACTATTCGGCATGGAAAGTGGCTACGATATACATTGGTTTTGGACAATCATCATATTGTTGGGATTATCATCATTTTGCATTTTCATTCTACGCCAGAGAATCCGGGCAGTAGAGATAGTCAAATAGGTTTTGTTATTTTAGTCTTGCCCCATTGGCATCCCACATCTCGTGTTCAGAATATATCTGTGGAGGTGTTAATGGTGTAAGGGTTGGTGTCCAGTTAGGACAAAATTGTTGAATTAATCGGACGGCGTTTTGATATGCTATGTTTTCCTTAGTAGTATCATCAATCTTTGCGGATTCAATTTGTCTCTGAACAAGACGAAAATCGTAATACGGCAAATCACTCCCAAACATAATTCTATCTTTGTTAAGGTTATTAACAAGGTGTACTAAATCCCAACTCTCGTCTGCTCCTTCCGGTTTTTGAGCCACATCATACCAGATATTTTCCTGTTTAGCACACTGATTTATGGCATCAAGATGTCCAGATTTATTCATTGAAACATGCCCGATGATGAATGTTATAGATGGAAATCGTCGTGCATAAGCAGCGATATTTGCCGTTGAACCTGCTTGATGTAGTAGACACAACCCGTTATGCATTGCAACTACTTCAAGAAAAGCATACAATTCTCCACCAAGGGAATGACCTGATAATCCAGGATGACACACAAATCCAACTAACCCATCATCTTGCATTGCTCTGTCAAGTTCATCTGCCCCTGCTTGTTCATGTCGTACTTCCGCTATTCCAAGTCCAATAGGGAAACGTTCTGGATACTTTTTACATGCATTCGCAATAACCTCGTTCTGTGCTCGTGAATCTAAAACTCCGCGTGCTTGTGGACCCCCTGCTGTGGGACATGGAATTGCCCCGATAACATCCGCAGAAGCCATTCGAGCTAAACATCTTCCAACACTTTGTCCAACAACTGGTGCCCGCGAAACGGTCATGCCAATATGGCAATGTACGTCAATATAGGGTAGCATAAATTCTCCTCTTAGGATAGCTTAGGTAGGTATTGGAGCATAGGTATTATAACCATCTGTCCGATCTTCACCTTGAAGCAAGTAGATGTGGTGTGCCCGTCGCCAATTCGCTCCGTGATAAAGCACATTTGCAGGCATGTAACGCATTGTATACCCACATCTCCGTTTGTTGGATACATTTGGACTGGAGTTATGGATTGTCCACGCATCGTGAAAATGACACTCACCCACCTCTAATTCAAGGTTAACAGCTATGGATGCGTCCAAATCATCTTCCACAACTTCACTTCCAAAGAGATTATTATCACGATCGACTGCCTCATATCGACGATCTCGATGGTTGTGACTTCCAGGAATAACACGCATACAACCGTTTTCTACCTTAGATTCATCAACTGCCAGCCACATAGTTATAACATGCATCGGTTCTAACATTTTACCCCAATAAACACCGTCCTGGTGCCATGGCACCTCCATACCGTCATTCTCCCGTTTACTAATAAAATGACTGGACCAAAGCACTATATCTGGACCGATAAATCGTTCTACTACCTTTAACACATTAGGATGCGTTAGGTATTTAAAGAGATATGGATGCTCAAAATGTGGAACATCCATCTGTTCTGGACGTTTACCTTCTGGTAGATTCTCAATCATATCGTCCACATATTCCCGTAATTCATCCAGTTCCGGTTCTGTGAAAATACGACCGAAAGATAGATAACCGTTATCATTATAAAAACTAACTTGTTCGTTAGAGACTGTTGTTTCCAATTGCCAACTCATAAATCACCTGTTTTATAGAATACTATGATAATACCATATACTCTCTCTATTTCCAAGTATAACATATCACTTAGGAAGGTGAACACTGATAAAAATTGAATTCTGATGGATTTTGATAAATATCAGTCAAATTATTTTTTCTAATCCCTTAAACTGTCAAAATATCGTTGAAAAATAGTGTTAACTATCTTTACGGATTAAAATTGGTGATATGTAAATTCGGGATATTAAAAGCTGCTCGGTGGACTGTCATGACCCTTTTCCAATAAGGGTTGCCTTGCAGCTCCTCGATGAACCAATCGGGTAAAAGTTCTTCTTTCATAATTACAGGATATTCGGAGCGAGGGAGTTCAGGAAACAATTTGGAAAGACATGCCCCAGATAATTTTTCTTCAGTAACAGTTTTTGGAAACCAGATTCCTGGTTCATATTGTGCAAGTTCTGAAGTAATGCGAGAATATCCGACTGATTCTGCGTAGGTGAATTTACCTGGTATCGGGGTTGGTGTTGCAAACCAATTTTCTTCAACTTCCGGCTCCATTGATGCTCTCCGATAACCTATCAATATACGTTTAGGATGAATACCAGTATTGGGATGCATTAAGAGTTCTATAGTCCTTGCCCGAGAAGTTGATTGGACCTGTCCTGTTTGATAAACTTGGAGGTAAACTTGCGGGATTCCATTCATATTAACCATTTTTACAACTGTGGGGTTATGTTTTTGAATAAATGTGTCAAAGTTAGTGGGATATCCAAACTGCCACCAAAAGGGATTGTACCTTTCATAAAAATCTGGTACGTCTGTTGTTGCTGGTTGGGACAGAAGCCATTGAGAATAAGGTTTCCACTGTGCTCCAACTCGTATATAAAGAGTCTGTTTTTTATGTCTCAGGAATTGATCGTGTGTTCTATATCTGTCTGCTTTAGTAATCTGTCCATTCGGAGAAAGAATAGTTATAAGCCAACGATCCATTTCACGATTCTTGACAGCTTTTATATCAAAGAATTCGAAATCTTTATCAAACCGGTATGTTATATCCCATTTTCCCTCTGAGTCATAGGTCTGCTCACTGTTTTTTTGCTTTTCATGCTGAGCGGTCAGACGGTTACCTACCGATTCCCAAACTGCTTTGAAGAAGTTTTCTGGTTCAGAAGGACTCTTCATATATAGTGTCACTGAAAATTCAATCTCACCGTTTATGATTTTGTCGGTGTATTCTTTGGCTTCTGTAATTAATTCTTCTAATAGTTGTGTTTGCTGAATAGACAAAGGTGGAATTGTGTCTGTCTTCATAAATTGAGGGGTTTCAGACAGGTTGGGGATTGATATAATCTGATGCGGGAAAGTAGAAGTCTTGGTTCTTGTTGATATCTGTGGTGTTTTCTCTGACATATATGGCAACAACATAAAGATACTTAGTAAAAGAATTAAAAATAATAGAATTTTGTATATAAGTTTATTTTTGTATTTGGTAGACATGAAAATCTCCTAATTCAAACGTCTATTGCGGTTGTAAATCTAAGTATGCATTCGGATGTGCCAACTATACAATTGTAAGCTGCTGATTATTACGGCACACAAAACGAAACCTATCTGTAGAACTCTACTTGTGAGTATTTCACGTAACATATTTTTCTCTCGGTATTTTGTTTATACCTATGAGTTGTATAATGATAGAGATTTCTTCAACTTTTTTTAAATAATTCACATTTCGAGCACTCATAGTAGTCCCTGATAAGGGATTTATTTTGCATAAGTCCTGATTAAAATAATAATAATTTACGAAAGGATATCCTCTATTCTGCTTTTTATCACTAAAAACTTACACACCCGAATTAGGACAACCAAGAGACCCTTACACTAAGTCTGATTTCGACTCTTTCACTGCTTGACAACCTATGCTTCGTATAGTAGACTTACCGTTATGAAAATCGTAATTGCACCGGATTCATTCAAAGGTAGTGTTACAGCATTAGAAGCAGCGAATGCAATTGAGCAAGGTCTCCATCGTGTGTTTCCAGAAGCTATAATTGAGAAAATCCCTATGGCAGATGGTGGTGAAGGAACAGTGCAATCCCTTGTCGATGCAACCGGTGGACATATTAGAACAGAACGCGTACTCAGTCCACACGGCAATGAAGTTGAAGCTGAATTTGGTATATTATCAGATGGAAAAACTGCAGTTATTGAAATGGCATCTGCGTCTGGTCTTACCCTCGTTCCACCCGATAAGAGGAATCCTTTAAGAACTACAACTTTTGGTACAGGACAACTGATTCATGCAGCCTTAGATTTAGGATGTAGACGACTCATCATCGGTATTGGTGGAAGTGCTACAAATGATGGTGGGGCTGGCATGGCTGAAGCACTTGGTGTAAAGTTCCTAAAAGGGGACTGTACCTTGATTGAACGGGGTGGAGACGGTATAGCGGAATTAGAGTCAATAGATATTACAGACTTACATCCGGCAATTTTGGAGACGGAAACAATTGTCGCATGTGATGTTAACAATCCCTTGACTGGTCCAGACGGTGCATCTCAGGTCTATGGACCGCAAAAAGGTGCAACTCCTGAAATGGTGGATACCCTTGATGCCAATCTTGCACACTATGACGCGATTCTAACACGGACACTCGGTAAATCCTTTAATAATACGCCTGGTGCTGGTGCCGCTGGAGGATTAGGAGCGGGATTAATGGCTTTTCTCAATGCTGAATTAAAACTCGGTATTGATATTATGATTGATGCTGTCAATCTAAGAGAACGAATGAAAGGCGCATCTCTTGTCATTACGGGTGAAGGACAATTAGATTTTCAGACTGCCTTTGGCAAAACACCTGTCGGTGTAGCAAAAGTAGCTAAAACCTATAACATTCCAGTTATAGCAATTGCTGGTAGTATCGGTGAAGGAGCAAAAGATGTATATGCTAAAGGTATTGATGCTATGTTAGGAATTGCTCAAACACCTATGACGCTTGAAGATGCCGTATCTGATGCAGTACATTTAATAGCCGATACTGCAGAACAAGCTGCCCGTCTACTTTCAATAGGTAATTGATTTCTAAGTAGTCTACCGATTTCAAGTATAAAGCTGTATTTGGATGGGAAACAAATCCTGACAGGATAGTTAACTACAGTTTAATACTGTATCGAAAATGTTAACTTCCAGATATAATCATGAGTATTCACACTTGACATTTACCACCTATTAAAATATAATATAATACATACTAACCTACTTTTAAGGACAGTTCTATATCAATGAAATATATCCTAATAGTACTCCTTACAACCGCTCTATTTATTCCAAACATCTATGCGGAAGTAACATATAGCGAACATATCGCTCCGATTTTACAAAGAGAATGTCAAAGTTGCCATCGACAAGGTGAAGTCGCTCCTTTCTCTCTCACAGACTATGGTGATGCCAAAGCTTGGGCAACTGAAATAGCAGCATATACTGAAGAACGTTTAATGCCTCCTTGGAAACCAGCGTCTGGATTTGGTGAATTTAAGAATGAAAGACGTCTCACAGACAAAGAGATTCAGATGATATCCGATTGGGCTGCATCCGATGCCCCCGCTGGTGATTTGTCTGCTGTACCACCAAACCCTAAATTCACTGAAGGATGGGTACTCGGTGAACCTGATCATATTGTTGAAATGCCTGTGGAATATGAAATTGAACCAGAAGGTGAAGACGAATATCGGCATTTTATTATCCCTACCAATTTCGACACAGATATGTATGTCCAATCCGTTGATGTACAACCCGGGAATCGAAAGACTGTTCACCATGTAATTGTATATTTGGATACGAAAGGACAGGCGCGGCAACTTGATGCACAAGATCCTAAACCCGGATATGTAACAGAAGGCACTGGACCAGGTATTGATGCTGTAGGAACACTCGGTGGATGGGCACCAGGTTTAACGCCTTCCGTTTTGCCAGAAGGTGTCGGTTATTTATTACCTAAAGGAGCAGATATTGTTCTACAAGTCCATTATTACCGAACAGGACATATCGAACACGACCAATCACGGGTCGGACTCTACTTCTCCAAAACAGAGAAAACTGCCCCATTACACATTGGTGCTGCTATTAATGATAAATTTATGATTCCCGCTGGGGATGCAAAATATGCAGTTCATGCTAATGAAAAGGTGGAAAAAGATAGTTATTTATTGGCAACAATGCCGCACATGCATCTTCTCGGACGGGATATACAGATTGTAGCAAAACCGCCAACAAGTGATCCTATCAACCTAATTTGGATAAAGGACTGGGACTTCAATTGGCAGGACATCTATCATTACCGTAAACCGATCTTTTTACCTGCAGGAACACATATATCTCTCATTGCACATTTTGACAATTCTGCTGAGAATCCTGCTAATCCACACGATCCACCCGTACCTGTTGGATGGGGTGATAAGACCACAGATGAAATGTGTATCGGTTTTCTGTATTTTGTTGAAGCTAACCAATTTCAACCAAAAGAACAGTAGTATTTCTGCAGATCTTGTTAAGAACTTTACAGACTTTTAGAAGGTTAGGCGTGCTATTCAAGTACGCCTAATCTTTTGCAGGTTCATCTCCATTAGAATACTCTTATCTCAACTGCAAATTTGAAATCTAACCCTATCCCTCTTTTTTACCTATAAAATATACTGCAGATGCTAATATATGTGAATGTGGATGTAACATTAACAATGTATCTAACCATACTAACGGAAATGTTAACCATCCGACCAATAGTGATACTGCTTTAGCAATCAACAAACTACCAAAAGAGAAAATCAAGCCAATATATTCGCGAAAAACCCAATGTAATGCTGTCGTTGGACCTGCACATGCACCACTTTCAACTTCTATAAAATCAGAAAATAAAGTAACAAATCCAGTTGTTGTCCACCGTTGGTAATCGTGAGGGGATGCATGATATCCTTGTAAAAATGGCACAGCAGCACATATATATCCACCCGGTTTCAACACACGATACATCTCAGCAACTACCATCTGTGGATCATGTACGTGTTCTAACACTGCTTCTGATATTACAGCATCAAAAACGTTGTCTGCAAACGGTAGAACGTGTCCATCCCCTACCACATCCACCATAGGCGTTACTGATATTTCAAGATTAATGACATTTTCTGCACGACGATGTATACCCGAACCTAAATCCAATATACAGGTATCTGTTCCGAGTTCACGAATCACACGTTTTACGGATCGATTCCATCGTGGAGCAGGATATGGACATCCCATTAAAGGTGCTAAAAAGCGGTTTTGACGTAACCGGTTTTTAATATGATTGACCATATATTTGATTGGATATTACTAGTAGGGTATTAAAAATTGTTGCCTGTTTTAATCTTTAATGGAGGTACATACTGGCAACACAATTGAAGTTATTGAAAAGTGATAAGAATAGGAAGGAAGATATATGGTATAGATAACTGCATATAGAAGATCAACTGTGTAATTTAATTATCTCTATTTGCACGTAAGCGTTCAATTTCTACCAAGGCTTCAGCAAGTTCTGCTTCTGCTTCTTTCCGTGCTGTCATCTCCTGTCGGACACGTTCGTCAGCCTTCTCAATCTGTTCAGTAGGTGGTTTTAACCATTGTGCTGTGTTAGGGTTATATAATCCTAATCTACCATCCTGTTCACCCAGTTCTAAATCTAATATTTCTGATGGGAGCCTACCACTGGCAAATTCTATCTCTCTATATATACCTTCAATAAGGCTAAATCCAATAAAACTTGGTACAATTTGTCCAAGAGGATCGTAAATGAAATATTCCTTCACACCAAGAACAGATGCATAAAGCTCCTTTTTAGGTCCGATATCCTTCCGATAAGTCCTTCTACTTGCTATTTCCAAGACAAAATCAGGTGTATGTCCCTCTTCCCAAGTCAAATAGTTTAGTCGTTCCTTTTTTTCTATACCAAAAACCACAAATACATCTGGCGAAATGGATTTCCTTGGCTCCCCTTTTTCATAATAAATCAACAGATTTCCTGATACGTAAACATCGTTTTGATGTCGAAAATGTTGCTTTAGCATCCAGATAAAATCCATCATCAGATCGCGATGTATATCGGTTTCTGCCATAGGTTTACCATCCGATGTCGGATATACAATTGTCGGAACGGACTGTATCTTTTCCTGCATCGTATCTACCTTAGAGTCAAGTTTAAGTATTGTTTTAATTATATTATAATGTATGTGTGATAGTCAAGAGGATAGTTATCTATGATTATGTTTATCAGATGTTGAAAATAAAAACGGGGTCAGACGACTGACCCCGTTTCACGGACTTATGCATCAGGAAACTCTATATTGGATTTATCCGCTGCCTTTACTAAATCTGTAACAATCTGTATTGTTAACTGTGCTAATTTCTGAGAGTATTCAACATCGGTTATACTTCGATATCTTGAAGGTTGTGATGAACCAAGACGTTCATTAGCCACCGTCAATGCACTGGTAACAAGCGATAATGGAACTTCTTTAGATTCATCAAGTAGTTCCACTTCAAGAAGTTCAGACATTGAATTTTCATCTGTATTTTCTTCACCCGATAATAAGCGTTCACGGTTTTCGTAAATTTCATCGAGTATCTCTTTCGCAGCGAACTGATGTGCCTCTTTCTTTGCCCCTGGTATCGGATACATCGTCTCATGAACCCTATCCCCATACTGTACTGTCACCTTCCACATTGGGGCTTCTGGTGTGCCATGTTGCGTTTCTGTGAACCGTGGGTGGTTCATACCGCGTTCCTGACAATATTGAATTAACAGTCCTTTATAATTCCCATTTGATTCGGCAATATCCCGATCGGGCATATATTATCTCCTGCAACCGCTTATCTACTGTTGTTATCGTAGCGTGGACGGTATTCTGTTGTACGCGGTCTTACTTTCCGCTGTCGTTTCAACTCGATTCGGCGACGCTTCTCACTCGGTTTCTCATAAAAACTACGTTTCTTAATTTCAGTGACAACACCGGCTTTGCCACACATTTTTTTGAAACGAGCGAGTGCCCTATCAAACGATTCACCAGAATCGACTGTTACTTCTACTTGAACCATTTTAATGAACCTCCTATAGCAAATAACTGGTAAAATTATATCATAATTAATGCTGGATGTCAACTTTATATGTTTGGTAATAATAGATATTCACACGACGTAAATACCTGGTAAAATACGCTACTACCTTGACAAAACCTATCATATTCATTATCATAAACTCCATTAACATAATGAAGGATCTTCAGGAGAAACCACATCTTTGAAATAATCATCTTATGTTTTGGAACTTGTCTCACAGGTGTAAGCAAGGCAGGATTCGGTGGTGGAATTGGTATGTTTGTTGTACCACTATTCACACAATTTCGATCCCCGCGAAATGTCATTGCTCTTATGCTACCCTTACTATTCTCCACCGATATTATCTCATTAGGACATTATTGGAAACAGTGGCATCGTACCAGTATTTGGAGACTTATTCCTGGAGCCATCATAGGTATTATACTTGCCAGTTTTATCTTAAAAGACATATCAAATTATCATCTAAAGAAAGTCATAGGAGGAATCGTTTGTCTTTTTGCAGTAATAGAATTCTTTCGGGTACGAATACTGCAGTGGTTAGGTCCAGATACGGCAGACCCAGACACAATAATTCAGTTTAAAGTATGGCATGGTGTGATTGCTGGTATTGTTGCTGGTGTTTTTTCCACTCTTGCACATATGGCTGGTCCGATTATCATTATGTATCTTCTACCTCAGAAGTTAGGTAATCGCACATTTGTAGCAACAACGACTATCCTATATTTTTTCATTAATTTAACGAAGATTCCGGTCTATTTCCAACTCGGTTTATTCACCTTTGAACTCTTTATCGAAACAGCATTACTCCTTCCATTTGTCGCACTTGGTGTACAAGTTGGTGTATATCTAAACAACCGTTTTTCCGAACACATCTTTTCCAGAATTGTGCTTATCGTCCTGTTTGTTACAGGGATATATCTATTGTTGGTCTAATTTATTATGAAATAATTCTTACCACTGATTAACGGATATTCTATATCCAGAAACAGTTAACTGTAAACAAGATTGGAGAAAAAATGACATTAAAATGGGGTGTCCTCGGGGCTGGTAGCGTAGCACAACGTCGAGCGATGCCCGCGATACAAAAGGCAACTGGTGCGGAACTCCATGCACTCTTCTCAAGGGATGCAGCACGTGCCAAACAACTTGCCTCCGAACACAATGCTACTACTTCCTATCACAACGTTGATGACTTACTCAACGATGCATCTCTTGATGCTATATATGTGTCTACCCCTGTCAATTTACACTGTGAACAGGTCATTGCTGCAGCAGAACGTGGTCTACATGTACTCTGTGACAAACCGATGGCACTTATCCCACAAGAATGTGAATTAATGATTAAGGCATGTAATGAGAACAGTATTCATCTACAGGTTTGCTTTCTTTTTAGGTTTCACTCTTGTTTTCAACAAATTAAAGCATGGGTTGATGAGAATCGATTAGGTCAAATTGTTCACGCAAGGATGCCTTTCCTTAAACAATACCTACTAAAAGATGACGAATGGCGGGCACAACCGGATAAAGGCGGTGGTGGATGTCTGATGGATTTGGGAGCACACAGCGTTGATTTACTACGGCACATCATCGGTGAAGTCAAAGAGGTTACGGCATTTTGCGATAGTTCAATACATAATTACGAAGTGGAAGAAACCGGTGCGATTCTGATGCGATTTCATAATGGAGCACAAGGTATTACGGATCTGAGTTTTTCCGTTGTCCAATGTGATACCGTTTTTGAAATCTATGGTACAGAAGGTACAGTAACAGTTGTCAACGATAATGGATGGAAAATCCACACTTATTTTGATGGTGAGAAACAGGTTATTTCATCTGAGTATGAAGATCTCTATCAACACCAATTTGAGCATTTTGCAGAATGTGTTGCCACAGGGATTTCGCCCATAGCAAGTGGTGATGATGGGTTAAGGACAAATACCATCTTAGCTGCTGCATATCAATCTGCTAAGACAGGTCAGATTGTATCCTGCTGATAGTAGACAAAAGAATATTAATATAGGGTATGCCAAATTGACACGCTATTTACTATATCCAATAAAATAATGACAAAATGTCACGGTTTTTTCTTGGTAAGATAGTATATAATTCTGATAAATGCGTATATAATAAGATTTGCAGAATTGGCATGTATATTGCTATACTTAACTCTATATAAAGTTAAGCTATCGGGTTAATATAAAATAATAAACCCGTTTTATGTTTAAAAATTATTCAGGAGGAAACTATAAATATGGCACTTGTACCCCTTGGCGATCGAATACTCGTCAAACGGTCCGAAGAGGACGAGCAGAAAACCAGTGGCGGGATTATCATTCCTGACACCGCCAAAGAAAAACCTCAAGAGGGTGAAGTCGTAGCGGTCGGCAAAGGCCGTATACTTGACAATGGCGAACGACAATCAGTTGATGTTGAAGTCGGTGATAAAGTCCTGTTCGCAAAATATGGCGGTACCGAAGTTACATACGATAATATTGAATTTCTCATCTTGCGCGAAGATGATATCTTAGCCAAGGTTAATTAAAATAGTAAGGAGTTTCACACATGGCAGCAAAACAGTTAGCGTTTGATGAAGAAGCTCGGAATTCGATTAAGCAAGGTGTTGACAAATTGGCTGAAGCCGTCAAAGTTACCTTGGGTCCAAAAGGACGAAACGTCGTTCTTGACAAGAAATTCGGAGCACCTACTATCACCAAAGATGGTGTGACTGTCGCAAAGGAAGTTGAATTGGAAGACCCGTATGAAAATATGGGCGCGCAAATGGTAAAGGAAGTTGCGTCCAAAACCAGTGATGTTGCTGGTGATGGCACAACAACCGCGACTATTTTAGCCCAATCAATTTTCCGAGAAGGTCTCAAAAACGTCGCAGCGGGTCATAACCCAATGGCACTCAAACGCGGTATTGAAAAAGCAGTAGAACAGGTTGTTGGCGCGATCCAAGGTCTGAGCAAAGAGGTATCAGAAAAAACGGAAATCGCTCAAGTCGCAGCTATCTCTGCAAACAACGATAACGCAATCGGCGACCTTATTGCTGACGCAATGGATAGAGTCGGTAAAGATGGTGTTATTACTGTTGAAGAAGCAAAAAGCCTTGACACAAATCTTGATGTCGTTGAAGGTATGCAATTTGACAGAGGTTATCTATCACCTTACTTCGTGACAGATCCAGATCGTATGGAAGCTGTATTGGAAGATGTAGTCATTCTGATCCACGAAAAGAAAATCAGTAGTCTACAAGACATTAGAAACCTACTTGAACTCATCGCACAACAAGGCAAACCACTATTGATTATTGCCGAAGATGTTGAAGGTGAAGCACTCGCAACAGTCGTCGTTAACAAGATTCGCGGCGTACTACGTTGTGCAGCAGTAAAAGCCCCAGGGTATGGTGATCGTCGGAAGGCAATGCTTGAAGATATCGCTGTTCTTACCAATGGTCGTGTAATTTCTGAAGACCTCGGCATCAAACTTGAAAATGTCACGACAAATGATCTTGGCAGTGCTAAGCGTATTGTCATTGACAAAGATAACACTACCGTGGTTGAGGGTGAAGGCACTACGGAAGCAATTCAGGGACGTATTGATCAGATCCGACGGCAGATTGAAGATACCACATCCGATTATGATCGGGAAAAATTACAGGAACGTCTTGCAAAACTTGCAGGGGGTGTCGCTGTAATTAATGTTGGTGCGGCAACTGAAGTTGAGATGAAAGAGAAGAAGGCTCGTGTTGAAGATGCTATGCACGCTACCCGCGCCGCTGTTGAAGAAGGTGTTGTTGTTGGTGGTGGTGTTGCTCTTGTAAGAGCACAGCAAGCCCTGGCTGAACTCGTACTTGACGATGCAACGGAACAGGTTGGTGTTTCAATTGTGGCACGCTCGCTTGAAGATCCACTTCGTCAGATTGCCCGTAACGCTGGACAGGAAGACTCCGTGATTATCGCCAAAGTCAAAGATGACGGTGGTAACATTGGGTTTGATGCTCGTGAAGAACGTTTCATTGATATGTTTGAAGCAGGTATCCCTGATCCCACGAAAGTAGTTCGTGTTGCACTTCAAAACGCAGCAAGTATCGCAGCATTAATGATTACTACCGAGACGCTAATCGCTGAGATTCCTGAGCAGGAAGCACCAGCTCCGGCAATGCCTCCCGGTGGTGACATGTATTAATCTGAGAAAACTTCAAACAACCTATATACAGGTTATAAGTAAAATAGGGTGGACTTATGAACCACCCTATTTCTTTTAAGTTCTTAGTAATACCACCAGATTTTATATTATACCATTTCTAATTGAAAATGTCTCTTTTTTGTACCACAAACTTTCAGTTTGTGACCTGAAAAATGACTACCATAATAACCGCCTAATGAGACAATAATTTATAGAAATGGTATTTGATTCAATAAGTATGTTTACACTATTTGGTAGGTGCGGTTTCCTAACCGCACTATTTTACAGCTTCGGTTGGGAAACCGAACCTACCGTGATGTAATGATAATTTCAGGTTTTACTATAATGTTTAACCCAAATATGCTTCACATGCCTGTAAAACTTCATCAACACCTATCGTATGCATACAAGGTGATGTACCATCAGGTAATGCCTGACATGCATACTCAAATCCTAAGTTCAGACAAGGACTACAGGGTAACGTGGCTTCAATGCAGAGTGTATTCTCTCCCCAAGGTCCCCACTGTTGTGAATTTGTTGGTCCATGAATAGCTATCACAGGTGTCCCCGTCGCCGCAGCAAGATGCATTGGTCCACAATTCCCACTGATAACCAAATCTGCTTTAGCAAATAACGCTGCCAGTTGATTCACTTCAGTTTTCCCGGCAAGGTTAATCGTCTTACATGTTGTTTGTTTTGCTATCGTCTGTGATAGCTGCACCTCATCTGGAGCACCTGTTAGAACGACCTGTATACCATATTTTTCTGTCAAAGTATCTGCTAATTCAATGTAGTTGCTTTGTATCCAACGTCTTCTCGGTTCACCCCGACGACCTGCTTCTGGATGTAATACAACGATAGGCTTATCTTGTTCTAATTCTTGTTTGAACACATTTCGGCGCCAGTCCAGCTCTGAATCCCCAATCCATACCTCAAGGTTCGTATCCTTTATATCATAACCATATTCATGGGTTATACTCAGAAAGTTAAGCACTTCATGTCGCCCAGGAACATGGGGAATGGTATCTGTAAACAGATAATGTCGGTATTGATCTGCAGCACTGAATCCAATAATACGAGGAGCACCGATTAAGAAAGCAAGAAGCATACTAAAACGCGACCAATGTTCAAGATCAATGATATAATCAAATCTATCCTGTCGAAGACTATGAATTAATTTGAATGAAGGTTTGGTGAATAGAATACGATTATCAATATAGGGACAATGTTCTAAATAGGATAGATTTGTTGGTGATGCTAAAAAGGATATTTCTGTGTCTGGGAAAATCTGCCGGAAGGCACGGACAGTAGGGATTGCTAAGATTGTATCCCCTAATGCGGAAAGTTGAATAAATAGGATTCGTTTCGGTGGGGTGGGTTGTTCTTTATATCCGGATCGTCGCGTTTTTAACTTGAAGCATTTGGCTAAGAAATTACAACAACTACTAATTATGAATAAAATAATTCCAATCGGAATACCGACATATCTATCAAGGAATTTATGGAATCGATTAGACTGCATTCATTACATTAGGGAGTTTTATCAGCATAACCGAACAATTCAATTTCTGCAATTTTACCGGGGGCAGTTAGCGGACCAGAAACTTTATAGACAAATCTTCCTCTACGTATTCTACCATCAGGTGTTTCCTCATTCTCTCGATCAACACGAAGATTCTGTCGTTTTCTGGCTGCATCATCGGATGTTTTCCTGACAACTACTTTTATACCGCTCGTTGTAACAGGTCGTTTTAATCGTATATCAATAATCTTACTATCCGTGCTGCGTTGTTCATGTATCTGATCCCATTCACCCAACGTATTGAGAGCCATTAATTGAAAGTCCTGAATATTTGGAGAATGAATCTTCACCTGAAATATCTTCTTCTTCTCTGGTAAATAAACAATAGATTCCGATGTAATCTTAGCATCAATAGCTAAACTGCCTGAACTCTTCTTAGTCTGCGATTCTCCTACAGTATTGAGATCTCCATCAATGATAACAGGATCATTTGCAGTAACACCTTTCATCAGAGCATAGTTTTCGCTTTGCTGCTGACTAATTATACAACCGGATGTTAGGAGGAGACATATTAGGGAGATTATAATAGTTGCACTTCTTAATCTTTTAATATTAAACGTACTATTAATATATTTAGTATATAGAGATTTATTATTTGTATACGTAATAGTTTGAAGACTACGCATTAATTCCTCCTTTAGTTTGAAGATTTTGATTGTTCTATAAATTGAAGAATATCTGTCTTGTTCAATTTACTTACCCTAAACTGTAAATCTCTGAAGAAGGGGACAAGATCTTCTCCGGCAGCTTTGCTAAGGTAATAAACAACCATACTCGTTGGCATATCCCCTTCAAGTTTTATGTGTAGTTGATCTTCTTCAATTAATTCAAATACCTTGATATAGAAATCGTTCCCAAATCTCTTTCTTAATTCAGAAACGACTGTATACGCGTAACTATATCTCCAAGATGATAAGGGTGTTGACTGCAAATCGGTATGTCCACCCCAACTCTCTAACAGATTTATACCATCCAAGTCAAGCTTTAGATGACGTTCAAGGTTATCAAATTTTGGATGTGCCCCACCCCTGGCATACTCTGACTGCATCAATACTGCGATGCCTTCAGAAAACCATGTGGGTAAGTAATAGATATTCGTAAATGCATGTGTTAACTCATGAACCCGGGTTCCAGGTGAATCGTACATAGCTTTTGGAAAATCCATTTCTATACCTCTTATCGTCTTAATATACCCTCCACGATAGAATCTTCTACCAGTTATCGTTGTTGTTGTCGCAGCTAATCTTGTGCCTTGGTAAATATCATGAAGTTTTACATGTATCTTATGTTCTGGCTTGAACCCAAAAATGTCATATAAAGCATCATAAAGACTCTCCATATACCCAAGTGCACTTAAAGCAAAGGTTTCACGTTCAGGAGCTTCATCAAACGCATCGGTAGCCAATATGTCTTCCATGAAAGTTAATGTATAGTGGTCACTTATTCCGTGAGGGTTTCCTTCAGATGGATTGGGATCAACATCAATCGTTGCATCTGACGGTGATAACATGAGACGGTTAACATTCCGTTTTGCGAGAAGACGTTGTTCTTTCCGTTTTTGCGCCTCTTGTAAGACGGTACAACCGTTCAATACAAACGCTACGAATAGAAAAGCTATAATAATTTGTATCGGTAATCTATGTATATTTGTCAATTGTGATTTGTGTCTCATATTCAATTTAAGGTAATGGGACTGCCTTTGTCTTATCTCCAATTTTACGCATTGTAATTTCTTGTTCATCTGTTGGATCTGGTTGACCAGTTTCAGACAATCTTCGATTCAGAAATGCATTCAATTCACTCTTAAGTTGTCCTACAATGTCCTCCGCTTCCTCAGCTAAATTGTAAATCTCATCAGGATCTTCCTCAAGATCATAAAGTTCAATATCGGGTGTATTGTAAACGGAAGGTGTCCCACCGGTTTCTAAAATCAGTTTCCATTTCCGTGTTTGCCATCCACGCTTTTTCATCCAACCACATTCTGTTAGATATACTGTATCACACGAACCATCATCAATACCATTGTCAATTAATGTGCGTAGACTTATACCTTCCATTTTTTCGCGTTTACCCAATGCAGTCTGTCCAGCATAATCTAAAATAGTAGGGGCAATATCCTTTAGTGTGACTAATCCACCCAGACGTTGTCCTTTCCGAATGACTGCAGGACAATGTATAATCAATGGTATATGGCAATTTGTTTGATACAACCCATGATGGTCATACCAAAGTTGGTGTTCATCAAGTTCTTCACCGTGGTCCGCAGTGATTATCAAGAGAGTGTCTTTCATCAGATCACTTTCCTGCAAATAGTGGAATAGTTGAGCCAATGATGCATCCATATATGCGATGGAAGCGTCGTATTGTGCGTTGACATATTCACGATCAGTCCAGAGTTGTTTTTTTGCTAAATTGTCAGGATCATCTGGATCTGGTTTACACATCCACTGTCGGAAATAATCAGTGAACGGTTCACATGCGTAAACTGCATCCATACTTCGATTGTCTGGATCACATTCATCCCCACTATAGAACATCCGTTCAAAAGGAGCGGGTGGGAGATAAGGTGTATGCGGATCCCAATAATGTAGAAATGCGAACCACGGTTTATCTTGGGATTGTGCCAAATCCAGAAGATCTATTGCGGTATTATTCACAGCTTCAGCTTTTCGTGCACCTTGGTAACGTGTCTCCCACTGCGAACCTCGGTAGTGTTCTTCTGGGAAGCCGCGTTGAAACCATCTCCCTAAATTATCTGCTGCTACAGTAAAATAACCCGCTTCATTCAGTAGTTCGGGAAGTGTCCTGATATTCTCTGAGAGATTTAATTGTCCACCTTGCGTAATAATCTGATGGGTTAGCACATCTTTTCCAGTAAACATCGTCGTATGTGCAGGATGCGTAGGTATATGTGGACTGATACAACTTTCAAACAGTGTGCCATTTGATGCTAAGACATCGAGATGGGGTGTTGTTAAGTTTTTGTGTCCATAACAACTCATACTTGACGCACGCAACGTATCTAATGAAAAAAGGATGATATTACGCAATGATAACCTCCATTACTACCGTAGATTTATTATACAACTCTGGCATTAATCAGCAGCAACCTCACCCACTGCTTCACTCTGAGATGCTTGAATTGCTTCAGCAAGATAGGTAATGCCTTCTGGAACGTCGTCTACATGACAATATGCATACGCCAATCGTATTGCTTTGACAGGATCACCTGCATAGTGAAATGCACTACCACTACTATACCCTACACCCTTCGCAGAAGCTAACGCATTCAACTTACTCATATCTGTCGTCTCAGGTAGATCTATCCACAAGAAAAGACCGCCACGAGGTCTTGTCCACGTACATAGGTCGCTTACGTGTTCTTCAAGTGTATCAACAACCGCTTGACACTTAGCACCGACAGCAGCATTTGTTATTTCAAGATGTTTGTCAAGATGTTCCATGAAAAATTCAGCAACAATAGCACTTGCGAGCGCACTTGTACCACCATCCCATCGATTATGATGGATCATACCGTAATAAGGTTGTTCTGCTACAAAATATCCTTGTCTGACGCCAGCTCCCAATATCTTTGAGAATGTTGCAATAAAGATAACCCTGTTTGATGTATCCAATTTAAACAATGAATCAGGCGTTGGATTTGGTACAAAATCTATATCACCATAGCAATCATCTTCAACAATAATCGTGTCGTATTCTTCTGCTAATTCCAACATCCGTTGTCTACGTTCAAGTGATAGAATTGCTCCTGTAGGATTTTGATGGTTGGAGGTGGTATAAATCATGGAAGGTGTGACATTTTGTCGCTTAAGATCCTTGAGTTTTTCCTCTAAGGCATCCATATCCATCCCATCTATATAGTCCATTGGCACACCGACAATATCGGCTTGTAGATGACGCATAATACCGAGTGTGCCGCTATACGTAAATTCCTCAGTTAATACGGTATCCCCCGGTTTAATGAATGTGCCTAATACCAATTCCAAAGCCTGCATTGAACCTGATGTAATTGAGGTATTGTCTACAGGTAATGGCACACCTTCTCTGCGTTCAAACCGCATAGACGCGAGTTCACGTAAACCTTTATAGCCGGATTCTCCTGGATAGTTGACTAAATCTCCACCCAATTTTCGTAATGCCTTCTCACTTGCCTTTATAAGTTCTTCTGTTGGGAATGTATAGGGGTCGGGTCTTCCCCCTGTAAATGCGAAATCTTTCATGTTTCTCTCCTTAAATACCTTGACAGATTTCATATAAACACATTATATCACTACTCGTACGAAAATACAATCTTTAAGAAATTCCGTGATTGTTAAAAAGATATAAAAAACATCCATTTAATCCTAATATACAGACAAATAATAATGTCTAAAAACATCCATTTAATCCTAATATACAGACAGTAGATCGTGTTGTCGTTGCTATTCTCTGTGCGTCGAAAAAACGAAAAAAGTTACACTTTTTGTCACACGGTGTGACATTGAAATTAGTGTGAATTACCTCTGTAAACCCTGTTATAGACTGGCTTTACTCCACTTTGAATTGGTTTTTTAAGAAATTCAAAAATGTGTGATTTTGTGTTTTTGTTGTCTTTTCTGATTTTGACATTTTCTACCGTCAAAATAGGTGCATTTTTTGACGTAAATGAAAGTTCGTAATTAGGATCGTTTTTATGGATATTCATCATTTATTTTTCCTCTGAATATGTAGCCTATACTTTTTATTTTTGATTTTAGTTCGTGTTCTAACACCTGATTTTATTTTCATTTTGACTAATATTAACTCAAGTTGCTACTAACGGATTTGATCCTTTCAGCACAGTTTTCAGACACTTTCCTCACCCCAGCGGGTGATAAGTCTATAGAAAAAGACATATCAACTCAGCACAGTTTTTCAGACACTTTCCCTCACCCCAGCGGGGTGATATGTCTATAGAAAAAGACATATCAACATCCTGCACTCCAGCGGAGTGCTATGTAAGTAAACGCGTGACAACTTGGGTTAATATTATTAATGTGTTTGATGTTAGAGATGTGTGCTTTCTTCATTTTATTTTTAAGAAATGTGTAAAATTAGAATTTGATAGGGTTTACACTAAGAATAGGTACAAGGTTATTAAGTTTCATAATTCTCATTTGAATCAACGCTACATTTGTCTGAATCGCGGATTACGCAGATTTCATGGATTACGCGGATAAGAGGTTTGGGTATCAGAATACCTGTTCCCATAGACATCAATTTAAGCATTATATTCTTCTGTAGGAGGGAACTCCGATTCCCGACTATAAAGGGGTTCGATTCGTGGATCGAACATACATACCTTGGTAGTGCATAAGTCCTTATATGATAATCTTGTATGTGTTGATAGTTTGATAGGAAAAGTGTGTTAATTTTTTGCGAATTGAGATGATTGCACTTTCACGGAAACCTTCACGGAGCAATTTTACGAGCCCTTATTCTATAAAGGTCTATAATTTTAATTATACCAATTCTCCGTGAATCATATATGTTAATATTTATATAACTTAAGTGTGAACGAGATGCATCTTTGGTTTTCATCTGATACCATTTCTATAAATGTTTATCCCATAAACAGTTGTTATATATGTCTTGAAATACCGCACAAACTGGATGAAGATTAATTTTTTAAATCGGTAATTCTAATTCCCCAGACCCAGTAGGCGGGAATGCTATATAGCATTCATACCATTGATTCCTTGAGTCCCATAGGGACGGAATGTCTATAGCAAAAGTATATATTCCCATAATAGAGTCCCGGGGAATGCCTAAATGGCATTCATACCGTTGATTTGGTAGGGACGGAATGTCTATAGAATACCTTTAAAACTAAATTGCTTTTCCGATCTCCTATTAATGTAAACTAATTAAGTAAAATTTGGTATTAGAAGCCCCAGAGGGGCGAAAGGTTTGTAGAAACGTCATACCTAACCAAGGTCTAAGCCCCGGGAACGCCTAATGGCGTTCATACCCGCCGAATGCCATACGCGCATTCGGCGTAGATTTGGGGGAATGTCTAAATAACATTCATACCATTGATTCCTTGATTCGAGGGGCAAAATGTGTATCGTTTAAAACTGTCCAAACTATGTAGACTAAGCACAAACTGGAAGTTTGTGCTACAAAAAGAGTTAGGACACAAACTGGAAGTTTATGCTACATTAAAGAGATTTTAATTATCAGAAATGGTATTACATTAAACACTCAATGGTGGGTAAATTTTACACTTGAAAAATTCACAGCTTATCTGTAGAATTTATATGAAACATTACTATAATTTAGATATTATCCTTAGCAAAAGTATTTGTTCAAATTAAAATAACACTATGTCAGAAAACACTCACATCAGAGACAACAATATGTACGGCACCGTCGCCGATTTTCTACGAGATAAAATTCAAGACGGGTCGTCCCTCTCTTTCGTATCCGCCTATTTCACCATCTACGCATTCCACCAACTCAAAGACGAACTCACACACATAAAAGAACTCCGATTTCTGTTCGGTGAACCGAGTTTTATCCAAGGTATGGATCCCAGCAAAACAGAAAGCAAAGCATTTCGTCTTACTGAAAAAGGATTAGAACTTGGTAACTACCTACCTCAAAACGCAATTGCTAAAGCATGTCACGATTGGATTGAGGACAAAGTAGAAATCAAATCGGTCGCTAAATCCAATTTCTTACACGGCAAGATGTATTATATTGAAAAAGACGGGAGTGAAGATGCCATCCTCGGCAGTTCCAACTTTACCGTGCGCGGTTTGGGATTGAATGAAAAAGCAAGAAATATTGAACTCAACCTTGAAGTGGATAGCAAAAGCGACTGTGCCGACCTAAAAAAGTGGTTTGATAACCTATGGGAATCGGATCAGGTGCAGGATGTAAAAGAAGCGGTTAAAACATACCTTGAAAACATATACACAGACCAAGATCCAGAATTCATCTACTTTAAAACGTTGTACCATATCTTTGAAGACTTCTTGGATGGTGCAACAGATGCGGATTTCGCACAAGAAAGTCCGAAGTTTCAGCATTCAGAAATCTGGAGAAAACTATACGATTTTCAGAAACACGGTGTTCAGGCATGTATAAAAAAACTGAGGGAATATAATGGGTGTATCATTGCAGACAGTGTCGGGTTAGGTAAAACCTTTGAGGCACTCGCCATCATAAAATACTTTGAAATACGGGGTGCAAATGTGTTGGTGTTGTGCCCAAAAAAGTTGGAAGAGAACTGGACTCTCTATTCATTAAACTATCAAAGAAAAAATAATCCATTTAGAAAAGATAACTTTCACTACACCGTCAAGGCACACTCAGACTTGACAGATAGAGGAAAACCATCAGATTTTGATTGGGAGAATTTCGACCTTGTCGTAATTGATGAATCACACAATTTTCGAAACAGACCCCCTGATAGATATGAGGAAGGTCTACTATTACGGAGAAGTCGATATAACAAACTATTGGAGGAGATTATCAAGAGTGGATGTCAAACCCAAGTCCTTATGCTATCTGCAACACCTGTAAACAACAAACTGACCGATCTTGTAAACCAGATACGACTCATCACTGAGGATAATGATAATGCTTTTCAAAATACAGGTATAAATAGTGTTAGAGAAACATTGAGAAACGCGCAAAATCGGTTTGAAAAATGGACAGATCAAAACGGTGATCTATCTAATCAAGCGCAAAGACAGGATAGTCTGGCTGAAAGCCTGAATACTGATTTTTTCAATCTGTTAGATAGACTCACCATCGCACGATCCAGAAAACATATAACTAAATTCTATAAGGATACTGATGGTTTAGAAATCAAGTTCCCAGATCGGGCAGATCCGATACCTGTCTATCCTGATATTGATACGGAAGGTATATTCCCCAGTTTCCAAAACATTAGCACACAGATTGATGGTTATAAACTCTCCCTTTTCAACCCATCATTTTATATCAAACCGGATTGTCTGCACCACTATGATGATAGAGTTCTGCAGCATCGTGAGAGTAACCTTATCGGGATGATGAAGGTGAACTTTCTCAAACGGCTTGAGAGCAGTGTCCACTCTTTCGATTCAACGTTAAAACGGACGATTGAAAAAATAAATGCACTTTCCATTGACATACAAGATTACTTGCATGATGAGGCAGATAGGGACACCGATTACTCTGCATTCGCAGAAGCAGAAGCAGAATATGGAGAAGATGAAGATCTACTCAATGGCATTGAAGATGCAGAAGATGATCAATACCAGTATGAACACCTTGACCTTGAAGCATGGTTGGAAGATCTTGAGAACGATAGAGAACAACTAACAGGAATACAACGCGCAGCAGCCAACATTACTCCTGACAGAGATAACAAATTAGCAGAACTCAAGACGCTTATATATGAGAAAGTAAATGAACCTTCCACTAATAATGATGGTAAAAAGAACCGTAAAGTTCTTGTATTTACCGCTTTTGCTGATACTGCCAATTATTTATATGAAAATATGTATGAATGGGTAAAAGAAACACTTGAAATTGAGTGTGCTGTCGTAACCGGTTCCGCAAATAAAACGACTTACGGTAATACAGATTTTAATGAGATTTTGACCAATTTCTCTCCTATCTCCAAGGAACGAACAACAGATGACACGGAGGCAGAAATCCCAGAAATTGACCTACTCATCGGGACGGATTGTATATCTGAAGGGCAGAACTTGCAGGATTGTGATTATCTTATCAATTACGATATACATTGGAATCCTGTGCGGATTATCCAACGTTTCGGACGTATTGACCGGATCGGGAGTAAGAACGATTTAATACGTATGGTAAATTTTTGGCCTACACCTGAACTTGACGAGTATATCAACCTGAAAGTTCGGGTTGAGTCCCGCATGGCTCTCGTCAATCTGACGGCTACAGGTTATGACAACCCACTCACACCTGAAAATAGTGATGAAAACTTGGAAAGGGTATGGTCACACCGAGATGAACAACTCCGCCGTATGCAAACCGATATCCTTGACTTTGATGATTTAGACGAACAACTGAATTTGAATCAATTCACACTGGACGATTTCCGCGCCCAACTTCTCAATTATTTAAATACCAGAGAGGATGATCTGAGATTAGCAGATTTGGGTTTATATGCTGTCACATCGCCTTTTACGCATGGTGGTGCACCTGTAGATATAAAACCTGGGGTTATTTTCTGTTTAAAACAGGTCATTGAAGCAGAAGACAATGAGGAAAGTAAGAAACTAAACCCACGACATCCCTACTATCTTGTCTATGTCACTGAGGATGAAGTTGTTTCTATTGGATTCACCAATCCGAAACGCATATTAGAACGGTTCAGTGCACTCTGTGTTGGAAAGTCTTCAACAAAGACTGACGAACAAATAACACTATATGCAAAGTTCAACAAAGATACCGACAATGGTAATGACATGACGATCTATCAGATGCTACTTGACACCGCGTTAGAATCCATCCGTGCGGAGTATATTCAGAAGGTCAACGACCAACTTGACTCAAGTCCTGATGCACTCCTGCCAACTGCTGAGAGTCAGATTACAGAAGATACTGAATTTGAGTTAGTCACATGGTTGGTCATTAGACATTAGTCCAGGTCGTATCACAATCAGTCTTTTGTATCACAATCTTCCAGATTGTGTGGTCTTATATTGTATCTGTATCACAATCTTCCAGATTGTGTGGTCTTATAACACAAATTGGGAATTAATGGCACTGGAAGTTTACGCTACACGACTCACATATGCAAACTGGAAGTTTACGCTACACAGATAACGGATGCGCAAACTGGAAGTTTACGCTACAAAAAGATAGATGAAAACAGAAAAAACTAAAATGAATCAATATAGCTACAAACCATACTATCATCGTAACCTACCACATATACAACCGCCAGGTGCAACCTTCTTCATTACGTTTAACCTAACAGGATCAATACCAAAACATATTTTACAACAGTATTTTGTAGAGAAAAGAAAACTTGATGCAATAAAACATAAGCAAGATATTCATGAAATAAAAAGTGAGCGTTTCCGAAAAATCGAAGAAACTTTAGATAATGCACATTACGGACCAGTATGGCTCAAAAACCAACGGATAGCTAAAGTGGTAGCTGAAAGTCTGCACTACCTAAATGGGAAAGTATATCGGTTGAAGGCTTTCAGCATTATGGCAAACCATGTCCATGTAGTGTTTACACCTCTGAAAACCCAACATACTGAAAATGACAATAGTCAAATTGACAGTATCAGTTATCATTCGTTATCTTCCATCATGCATTCACTCAAGAGTTATACAGCACAGAAAGCAAATCAAATATTAGATCGTAGTGGTGATTTCTGGCAACATGAAAGTTATGACCATTGTGTCCGAAATCCAGATGAACTTCACCGGATTATTACGTATGTACTCAACAATCCAGTGAAAATAGGTTTAGTCAAAGAATGGAAAGAATGGAAGTGGAACTATCTATCAAAAACATAAACCTTGTAGCGTAATGTTCCAGATTGCGTACAATGTTCTTTGTTCGTAGCGTAATCTTCTAGATTGCGCAAAATGTCCTTATAGTCCGTAGCGTAATCTTCCAGATTGCGCATTGTTCTTTATAGTTTATAGCGTAATTTTCCAGATTGCGTACAATGTTCTTTGTTCGTAGCGTAATGTTCCAGATTGCGCGCAATGTTCTTTGTTTGTAGCGTAATGTTCCAGATTGCGTACAATGTCCTTTATAGTTCGTAGCGTAATCTTCCAAATTGCGTACAATGTACTTTATAGTCTGTAGCGTAATTTTCCAGATTGCGCATAATGTTCACAATCTGGAAGATTGTGATACAGCGAGGAAAACCAATGCAACAAAATCCAGATGCGTTAATCAATGAAACATCTAATTTACTGAAAGAGATAATACCCGTCTTAGACAGAAACATCCAAATGTTACAAAAAGATGTTGTCCCTGAAGGCAGTGCCCTACAGTTTCTATTACAACAGGAGATAGAAAATCAAGAGAAACTATTACAACAGACGAAAGAATTACAGCAAAACCTTCAAAGCTATTTGAAACCAGAACCTATTGATGATCCTCCCAAATTACTCAGGGGTCATATAACAGTAATTCTACCCAATGGACGTGAGATCTGTCGTCGGAATGCATCAGATACATTAGTTGAAGTAATAGAAGAAATTGGTATAGAAAAAGTGAAAAAACTTGATCTGACAATAAGTGGTTTACCACTTATAGACACAGTCCAACATCCTACATATAACCAAGAAGCCTCTGGAAATTACTATATTACAACACATTCAGATACGAATACAAAAATAGAACGACTTAATGAAATTAAACGTCGTCTAAATGTTAATATGGAAGTGATAGATAACAGAAAAGGATAGTTTATGAATTCAGAGACAACGATTAAAGGTAACATCGAAAAGGCATTAAATAATTTCCTTGATGAGCAGTTACCACTAAGGGATGCTGCTACTAACCTTCTAAATACACTCGGTTATTATAGTGGATACGTTAGCAGAGATGAGATAGATAAACCCAGATATAACAAAATTAAAAAAGCCGCCAAGAAGACCTCCGATTTAGGTAAAAGACTATGCATTAAGGATTGGGAACCCTTCTCTCAAGTTATGCAGGTGACCGATGCGGAAATCAACGCTCAGCTAATTACAGAAACTACACATTTTGAAAGTAAAGAAATTAAAAATGAACTCCGAAGTTCCTATATGTTCATTGCGATGCCACTTACTGGAGATGACTACACTCGCACGCAACTTGCTAATATCATGCGGTTTATGAGTATGCGGATACCACAACCGTTTATGGTGATGTTTCGGTATGGATCTGTGCTGACTATTGGGATCATCAACCGAAGACATAGCAAAAAGGATGAGAATAAACAGGTGTTGGAAAAGGTTACGCTTATCAAGGATATTGATCTTGATTCTCCCAAGCGTGCACATATTGAAATTGTCTTTGATCTTCACCTGCGCGAACTTATTACTGATACAGATAGAAAAGTGCATAATTTTGATTCGCTTCATGATGCATGGGAGGTCGTGCTTGATACTGAAGAACTGAATAAACGCTTCTATAATGATCTTGAGGAGTGGTATGATTGGGCAATAACAGTGTGTAAGTTTCCTGACAAAGAGAATAAGATGCAGGTTATCCGCATGTTAACGCGTATCTTATTTATCTGGTTTCTGAAAGAAAAGAATAATCTCGTACCATCAGATATATTTACTGAAGAGGGAGCGAGAAATCACCTAAATAATTTTAATTATGAAACATCTGATTACTATCAGGCCATACTTCAAAACTTGTTTTTTGCTACCTTAAACACACCGATTATAGAACGCGAATTTCGTATCCCTAATGATACCAACATACAAACTGCTGAACAATCCTCTCCTCCTAAACGAAACCCGGACCACCGCAATGCAAACAAATATAGATATGCCGATCTGATTAAAAACGAAGATGTCTTTTTAAAACACCTAAAACAAGTACCATTCGTCAATGGCGGTTTGTTTGACTCACTTGATTCTTTTGAAGGCAAACGCGCAGGAGGTAAACGTATTGATTGCTTCACAGATTGGGATAAACATCAAAAAAAACTAAGTGTCCCTGCAAAACTGTTTTTTGAAGAAGAAAAAGGTCTTTATAATATTTTCAAAAATTATAAGTTTACAGTTGAAGAAAATACACCGGTAGATCAGGAAGTAGCACTTGACCCTGAACTGCTTGGTCAGGTGTTTGAAAATTTACTTGGTGTGTATAATCCTGAAACCGAGGACCTTGCACGTAAGGAAACCGGATCCTTCTACACCCGCCGTAACGTTGTTGACTATATGGTAGACGAGGCTCTTATCGCTTATTTTCTTGAGAAGGTTGCTCCCGGGGATGGAGACTCTAAATTCTTTGAAGAACGTCTACGTGATGATCTCCTTGCCTATGACCTACTCGGAGAAAAAGATTCGTCCAATGATCACATGATCTATGATTCTGAGATTGAACCGATGATTCAAGCGGTAGACGACCTCAAAATTCTTGATCCTGCAGTCGGTTCCGGTGCGTTCCCAATGGGAATTCTGAATAAATTAGTTTTGATCCTTAGAAAACTGGATCCGGAAAACGAACGTTGGAAGCAGCAACAAATTGATCAGGCAAACAATATCCCCGATCCGACAAGCAGAAAAGGATCACGTGATGTTATTGATGAAGTTTTTTCTGAAGAAAATCAGTATAATAACTATGGTAGAAAACTTTACCTCATTCAGAACAGTATTTACGGTGTTGACATCCAACCGATTGCTGTTACTATTGCCAAACTACGATTTTTTATTTCATTGGTTATTGAGCAGAAACCGAACGAAATTGCTGATGATAACTACGGTATTCGTCCACTACCAAACTTAGAAACCAAGTTTGTTGCTGCGAATACACTTATAGGGTTAATGCAACTACAAAAAGAGGATCTACAGGCATTGCTTGATGATGGCAATATTCGACAACTACGTCAGAAAATTGAGGGTATCCGTAAAAAGTATTTCAGTGAAAATGATCGTCAAGAGAAATTGGACTTTATTAAAGATGAGGAAGACTGCCGTAACAAATTAGAGGAAGCGTTAGTAATTAAGTATAATGAATTACGTTCTGAGGAAAAAAGTAAAATTTCATATCAGGTTAGTCAACTACCCAATGAAGATGACCAAAAACAATTGCGTGAGAAGTTAGAGAAAAAATTTAGAGGTTATGAGGCAAATCTCACTAAAGGTGTTGAGGAGGCTAAAAGAATTGCCAAATGGGATCCGTATGACCAGAATGATAAAGCGGATTTCTTCGATCCAGAGTGGATGTTTGGTATCAAAGACGGGTTTGATATTACCATCGGCAATCCTCCGTATGTTAGAGCAGATGCAGGTGGGCAAGACCAAGCGAAAAAACAGCAGATTAAGGAGATGCGTCTGCAGATTAAAGATAGTAAACAGTATGAAACGCTATATGAGAAATGGGATCTGTTTATTCCGTTTATTGAACGAAGTTATAAATTGCTTAAGCCAGAGGGTTTCACAACGCTTATCGTATCTAATGCCTATTGTCATGCAAAATATGCACAGAAATCGCAGAATTGGTTTTTGGATAATAGCAAGATATTGCGTCTTGATTTTTGTAGTAAAGTTCCACTTTTCGGATCTGTTGGTATACGAAATGTAATTTATCTTTTTCAAAGAACAGATGGTAAGGATAGCAAACCTGATCGGCGCGAGCATTACCCGGAATTTGGTTCAGTTCATCTCTTACCAACTGACGAACAGAAGAATCTTACACAAAGAGCATTTTTCCCAGAAGATTCCGATGGACCACAAATTTTTACTTCATCGGTAACGCTTGACAAGATCTGTTATATTAGTTATGGGTTGAGACCTAATAGTGACCCCGAAGATGAAGAAAACTTTGTTACTGCTGATGTCGTGTCAGATAAAAAAGATCATACTCATAGCAAGCCGTATGTTGAGGGAAAGCATTTAGAACGTTGGCTTCCAAAAACAAACATTTGGATTGAATGGAACACGGCTCGTGCCCCAGGTAAATTTTATAGACCAACGTTCCCAGAAATGTATGCTGTGGAAGAAAAAAATATTAATAAAAACAATAGCTGGATCGAACCCTATAACTTGTTATGATAATCAATGTCTTGTTTTCACACACAGTTGTGTTGGATTTTTTCTATGGCATGACTTGTCACAAGTTAAAAATAGATCTATTCAAAAGCAGACACGTTACCGAGATGAAAAGAAAAAGCCTGATTTACCCAATCGAGAAGATCTTGAAAAGACAAGTCGTCGTTTTTCTATTAAGTTCCTAATTAGTGTAATGAATTCCAGTTTTGCCAGAGACTTCCTACTTGCCAATCGTCGTAGCAATCTTAACCTTTACCCAGACGATTGGAAACAACTACCTATTCCAGATGTATCTTCTGAACAGCAAGCACCTGTTGTTGAATTGGTTAACAAGATACTGGATGCTAAGCGGAAAGGACTTGAGGAAAAAGTATCTCGTCTTGAAAAGAAATTGGATAAGGAAGTATCAATGCTTTATGGTGTGGAAGATACGGAGAGTGATGAATGAAGATAAAATCAATTAAGTTGAAAAATTTCAGACGTTTCAAAGACCTAACGATAGAGTTGCCTGAAACGGCACGTCTCGTAGTAATGATTGGTCCGAATGGGAGTGGAAAATCTTCGGTGTTTGATGCTCTGCACAGATATAAAAGTCTTGCGGGTGAAGTTCCTGAGCACCGTCTCACTGATTCCTACTATGTTAAATTTGACGAATCTGGACAAATCACTGTCAACTTCAAAGAGCCGGATGTGCATTTTCATGCAGTGAGTCCGGAAACTCCGAAGGAGTGGAGGGAATGCGTGCATGTACGCACTGCCTATAGGAACGACAGCAGGATTAGTAAGGCCGGAAGGACCTATCAAAGTTCATTTCGAAATAGAATTTCTCGAATGTCAGAGAATGATGAAGCTGTTGAGGCAAATTATAGTGAGTTGTTAAGTTTATGGATAAAACGGAGCTCAAACAGTGAAATATCATCGAAAACGATTGGTGATCTTCAAAGCGAGATTTACGGACAATTACGAGACGCATTAAAGGAATTGTTTAGAGATCCGCAACTGTTTCTTACTAACTTAGGTACTCCATCAATCGATAAGATTTTCCAATTTAACAAAGGGATAAGTCACGGATTTTCATACGAAAATCTATCTGGTGGAGAAAAGGCAGCCTTAGATTTGCTTCTGGACATTATAATTGTCAAGGCAAAGTTCAATGATACCGTGTTTTGCATCGACGAACCGGAAGCACATATACACACAAAACTTCAGGGTCCGCTTCTTGAACAACTTTACAAACTGATTCCTGACAATTCTCAACTTTGGATTGCTACCCATTCTGCAGGCATGGTGCGCAAGGCACAAGATCTCTGGCATGAAGATCAAGATTCAGTCGTATTTCTAGATTTCGGAGGTCACGATTTTGACGTGCCGGTAACACTTACCCCCGTCACTCCCAATCCAGATTTCTGGGAGCGAACTTATGAAGTTGCTCTCGGGGATCTCGCTGAATTAGTTATTACTGGTCGGACTGTGTTCTGCGAAGGTGAAGGTTTTGATGAAGAATGTTATAAAAACATATTTAAGAAGCAATATCCCAATATTCATTTTACTTCCTTAGGAGCAAGAGAAAACGTAGTAAAGTCTGTAACAGCAGCAAATCTTGCAATAGGAAAAATCGCAGAGAGTGTTAATGTAATTGGGATTGTTGATAGGGATCAGGCAACTGACGATGAAATAGAAAGGGAGACTGCAAAGGGTATTAGAACTTTGTCTCGGAAATCTATTGAAAGTTATCTTCTTGATGATGAGGTACTGACAAAGTTGTGTGAAGAACATGGTAAGCAAGATAAAATACAAGATTTATTGACTGCGAAAACTGAAGCACTCAACAAACGCACGATTGTAACGAAATCAAAAACTCACGATGATTTGAAACCTATTGCTCAAGACATGCACAATGCTGCCAACGGAATTATTGACTCCGTTTCTTTGGGTAATAAAAAAGAAAGTTTTATGATAGATATTCTTGCTAAACTTATTCAACCTGGTATGGCAGTTTACGATGAACTACACAAAGACATCTTTGGTGAGTGAGTTGTTGACTGATGTGAATTATGACCATTAGTACATAAACACAGTTCCAATTCCCTATCTAACACCATTTCTATAAATTTTTATCCCATGAAAAGTTGTTATGCAAGTCTTGAAATACTGCACAAACTGGAAGTTTGTGCTACATTAAAGAGACTTTAATTATCAGGATCAATTTAGTTAGATTAGTATACTTTTGTTTTTTTGAGCTTCTGAATAACAGTTATACCATTTCTATAAATTTTTATCCCATGAAGAGTTGCTATACATGTCTTGAAATTCTGCACAAACTGGATGAAGATTAAATAAATATTTCGGTAATACATTTCATAAAATTATCGTAGGGACGGGGTTTCCCGTCCGTATATTTTTTTAATATAGACATTCCGTCCCTACGGGACTCAAGAAGGTGAAGCAACCCCTCTTGCTATAGACATTCCGTCCCTATGGGACTCAATATCTACCGAGTCTGGGGCGAACCTACCAAGGGTTAGGAAATTACAAACTACGGTTCGGTTAGGAAACCGAACTTACCAAGTTTGGGAAAATGGGAATTGCCGAATTTAAAACTTAATCCTCATGAAACCGAACCTACCAAGGGGTGGAGGAATTGGAATTGCCGAATTTAAAAATCAATCTTCATGAAGTTTGTGTAGTATTTCAAAACAAAAATATCACCTAATAATCGGAGATTCATTTATAGAAATGGTATTAGTATAAACTATCAAATTCTAATTTCACACTTATTCCATAAGACTAAAATTAAAATGAAGAAAACAAATACATCTAACAACTAACATACACATATCACAATAACATAAAATAAATTAAAAATATTTGTCAAAATACAAATAAAATGATACAATACTATATCGTTCAATAATTGTAAACTAAAGCTAACACATTTATCTGCAGAATAGGAAAATCCATGTTAGAATTACAACGAAAACATTCAGAATTATCAACTTATAAGCAGATACAGAGAAAAATGAATACGAATTCAACCGAATATTGTTTTAGTTTTTCTAATTTTTAAAATTTTACACCGATTAATCAAATCCTTTGTTATCCCAATCCCCAACAGGGTTTTCGGCTCATTAAAAAATCATTTCTTAAAAAGCAACTCAAAAAACTTGAAAAACTTGAAAAACTCAAAAAACTTGAAAATAGACCGACTTCAAACAAAACAGAATATCATAAAAACCAGATAACTACAGTGTATCTCATTACTACGAATCGTCCATACAGATATAATTCTCTTCATAGAATTGGTGTTTCCCTGTCCGATGGTTCAAAATATAGCAAATGGTAAGATCAGAGAATCCTCCAAATCAATGGATCAAAAGAAAAGTAAAAGACACAAGTTCCGTCATTTTTGCAAATTCTTGTAACTTTAAAAAAATGTCTCTAAACCCAGTGTAGTACTGACGGGAGAGAGGTTTTTCCAATGTCACACCATGTGACAAAAAGTGTAACTTTTTTCAGCATATTGGAAATATAAATATAACGATTGTGAATTGATAAAAACAGTAAATTTACACAAGAATTACCCTATGATTCCGTGATATTCATGCCAAAAACGTTACAAATCCTCCTAATTCAGCAATCTTGACGACATAAACCGTACGTGGTAAAATGCCGAAATGAGTAGTATACAATCGGCACCAAATATAATCTTTCAACAAATGGAACAGGAAGACCTTGATAAGGTCATGGCAATAGAAAGGGAAGCGTTTCCTGATCCGTGGCATGTATCCTTCTTTAAACGGGAACTCCGAAGTCGTAAAAAACATACGCACTGTTATGTGGCACGTATAGATAACAACATCGTTGGATATATTGTCTTTTACATTTTCTGCGGTGAAGGACATATCATGAATATAGCTGTGCATGCTGATTATAGACGACAGGGAGTTGCAAAATACCTTCTCTCCTCAGCATTGGAGATCGTCCGTAAGGAAGCAGGTAATGAGGTGTACCTGGAAGTTGGTGCCAATAATACTGCTGCTAAACAACTCTATAAACAATTTGGTTTTAAAGTTTATGGTATCCGCAAAAGATACTATCGTAATGGTGAAGATGCATTCATTTTGCGTAAAGATGTGGAATATGAAACTTCTCAACGCTCTACAAATTAGGGTTATATCTGACCATACATATTGGAGGTAATTGAATTATGATACTTGATATAGGTCGTTATATTTTCTCAGCAACGTCCAATGCGACACTCACACTTTGTCATCGTAGGCAGGAAAAGCGTACAACAGGCAGAAATGCTTGGCGGATTCTTGAAGAAGAGATTGATTGGAAGGTAAGTGAAACAGCGATTATTGTTGTTGATATGTGGAATGAACACTGGTCTTGGGGTGCAACCGAACGCGTCAATATCATGGCACCGAGAATGAACATTGTCCTTAATCGTGCGAGACAACGCGGTGTCCAGATTATCCATGCCCCATCAGATACGATGGATTTCTATGAAGATCATCCTGCCCGTCGTTCTATCCTTGAAATTCCACATGCTGACCCTCCACCAGAACGTGAAATGGAGGATCCACCGCAACCTGTGGATGCTTCTGATGGTGGATCAGATACTGGGGAAGCAGAATCATACAAAGCGTGGCATAGGCAACATGAGGCTATCGAAATTGACGATGGTGATGCAATTAGTGATAACGGACAAGAGGTGTATAACCTCTTTGCTCAAAAAGGCATAAAAAATATAATCATTATGGGTGTTCACACAAATATGTGTGTACTTGGACGGTCATTTGCCATTAAGCCGATGGTAAAATGGGGGTTCAATGTGGTTTTGGCACGTGATCTGACGGATGCTATGTATAATCCTTACAAGCCTCCTTATGTTAGCCATGAAGCGGGTACGCATCTGATTATTGAATATATTGAGAAGTTCTGGTGTCCTACTATCTTGAGTGGTGATTTGACTACGCCAAAACCGGAGTAGGTGATGGTTAAAGAATTGTCCATAGAGATTACATCTCATACAACTCTTGTTGTGTGACCTATTTCACGTTATCATATTCTAAAGAGTGTACCTCACAATTACACATAAGGAGGATTGGAACCAGGTACTTCTTTGTTTGACAATGCTGGTGACATCATGAAAGGATCCACGAAGGCTTAATTCTCTGGTAGCTCAGTCTATGGATTGGAACCTTTATCCTAAGGAGAGTTTAGATGTTTCTCAAATCAATCCGTTTGAACAACGTCAAATGTTTTTCCGATATTTCCTTATCATTTGAAGACGAGAATAGCGAAATTCGTAAGTGGACCCTGCTCCTTGCTGAAAACGGCACTGGTAAGAGTACGCTTCTGAAAGCCATCGCTCTGGCGACTGGCGGTAGTGACGCGATAGCCGATCTGTTGGAGGAACCCTCAGACTGGATTCGGTATAAAGCACAAAATTGTGAAATCTCTGCCGTTTTGGTCACCAAAGAAAGAAAAGAACAAAAGATAAATTTAAGGATTGAATCTAAAGATACGCGCGCCGATGTCATAGTAAGGAACAAAAAGCGTCTTGCGTGGCTTGATGATTCACTAAACAGCAAAAACAATGACTATTTTGTTCTCGGTTTTGGAGCGTCACGACGGCTCAATACAGTAAACTCTCGGAGAACAAAGACATCGGGATTCACGAACAAAAGGGCACAACGCGTCGCTACCCTGTTTGATTCTGACGCAGCCACTACGCCAATTGATTCATGGGCAATGGACCTTGACTATCTTAAAAACCGAACAGGATTGGAAACCGTCCGTGAGGTACTCAGCAATTTGTTGCCAGAGATAAAGTTTCACCGTATTGATAAACAGAGTGGACAATTGCTGTTTAAAACGCCAGATGGAATTGTGCCGTTAAATAACCTTAGCGATGGATACCTTGCAATGGCAGCTTGGATGGGTGATCTGTTATTCCAGGTTTTAGAAACCTTTGATGACTTAAAGGAACAACCGCTTACTGCAAGGGGGCTGCTCCTCATTGATGAGGTTGATTTGCATCTCCATCCAAAGCGTCAACGCGAACTGTTCTCGTTTCTTAAGGAATGGTTGCCAAATTTTCAATTTGTTGTGACAACGCACTCACCCTTGACAGCGCAACAGGCGGATAAGGGAGAACTCCACTGTTTGGTGCGTGAAGCAGAGAATATTTGCATCTATCCGTTTGCTGGCACCCCAAAAACGCTCCTTTTACACCAATTGGCGATGTCACCAGCATTCGGGTTAGATACCGATGAGTCAAAAGAGGTTGAGGACATGAAAAATCGATATCGTTACCTCCGGGACAAAGCAGATTTATCGTCTACAGAACGCAATGAACTGGAGGAATTAACTACCTCCATTACTAACCTGCCTATTAGCGGCAGCTCCAATACACAACCTTCTGAAGAGCACACGATTCTTTTGCAAGAAATCCAAAAAGAGTTGCGGGAAGGAAAATCGTGATACGCCTAAGAAGGATTCGTTCGAAAAATGCCATCCATCACAACTTTTATGGTAAAAGAAAAGAAGCGTTTGAAAAGGAATTGCTGCTCAATGAACGTCGCATCAAACGCGGTGAAAAGGATAATCACGAATTCAGATCCTATCGCTGGAAGCCAGCGAAAGAACAACTTCTCGCTGAGACAGGGAATAAATGTGCCTACTGTGAAGCACTAACTTCAGTGGTTGCCTTTGGGGATGTTGAACATTATCGTCCTAAAAGCATCTATTGGTGGCTCACCTATTGCTATGACAATTATCTCGTTTCATGTCAAATTTGTAATCAGAGGTTCAAGAAAGATGATTTCCCAATCCAAAATCGGAGGATGCGCGCTCCTATAATTCGACACAATACAACGGATAAATTTATAGCAGCTAAAGTAGGTCAAATTGCTCCCGACCCGCTGGATACAGATCAAGTTAACACATTCATTTGCTTACATCAACAAGAACGTCCACTTCTGCTTAATCCTTATTTTGATGAGCCGTCTAACTACTTTGCATGGCGTGCTGATGATGTGCTGAGAGAAGTTGAAATTACCAGTGATCTTGATAATCTACAAGTTGAAATCATCGTTCAATCTGAAAGTTCTGAAATTGAATCTATTGCTACGGCATCTATTGAATTTTACGGTCTAAATCGCAAGGAGCTCAAAAGTCGTAGATATGAAATTTACAAACACTATGACACATATAGACAGGCACTTGAAGATGAACGAATCAGTCAAGTTAATCGGCAACGTATCGAAGATATGATAGAAGGAATGAAGGCACCAGGTGCTTCTTTTTCTGGGATGATTCGTTATTTTGATGATACTTTATAAGAGTTACAAGTATATTTAGTCTAAATCTTACTAATATAATGGGTAAATTATAACGTCAGTTTGATAATAAAAAATGTCCGTTCGATAAACAGAATTTTGTCCTGAAGATAGTCTTTGTAGCACAAACTTTCCAGTTTGTGCACTCTGGTGTTAACTAAAAGATCAGGTTACAGTGTGTCTTATCAAACTCATGTTAAATTATACGCTATTCCTCATCATCTTCGGAGTAGGTATGTCCACTAAAGATTGCACGAACCTGTTTTGCTGTCTTCGGTCCAGATAGCAATTGTCCGATGCGGTCCCCTTCCTCATCCAGCAATGCTTTAACGTTCGTCAGAACGGCTTCCAATTTATCTGCGGGGAATTTACATGCACCATTCTCATCCATATGGATAATCTCTCCAGGGGGCAACATCCATTCCAACTATAGAAACTGGCACATTAACAGCCTGAACAGCCATAGCACCGTGTCCGGGTGTAATACCGCTCAACAGATATTGGAACTCCATAGGACGGATTTCATCAATGTCCCGTGATGGACCGTTAGAAATTGCACCTAAACAACCGACGGATTTCATAGCAGCGGTCATGTTACCACCAGCCAATCCGACTTTATCCTTTAATTCCTCTGGAAACTTCTGTTCAAAAGCAAAGATCGTCGGTTTCTTGGATGCATCCATGGCATCAATTACATCCATAAAGGAGAGTTCGTTATAGTTTGGGTCTGGTATACTGTAGACACAGGTTACTGCATAACCCGCCATCGCTCCTAAGTCAGGATACATACATTTTATAGAGGTATCCGTATACCAATTTTTCTGTCCAAGGGTTGTATAGTCCGAGACATAGTGGACTTCCTGGGTAAGTTGCCACTACATTCGTAATTGATGGTGTATCATATTTTTGTAATTCTTCCAACATTTCCTGTTCTGTTAATGCCATATTTTCCTCAATGTATATATAGTCGTTTATCCCATGCAAAGTTGTAAAGTATATCTTGAAATACCGCACAAACTGGAAGTTTATGCTACATTAAAGAGACTCTGATTATTTGAAATGGAATAAGTTCTGCTATGTTAGATTAGACTGGCATTGTCCTACCAGCATAAGCACGTCCAATGCGTGCAGTTTCTTCGCCTGAACCACATATTCTTACACCAGCATCAATGCTTGCTTCAATTGTATCTGGTGATGCACTCTCAAGGAATTTCAGCCCTGCCGATTGACAAGCAGCAAACACACGGTCCCTTGCGTCTTGTAATTCCTTGGGTCGAGGGTTAGGCACATTCTTATAACCAAAGGACATACTCATATCGCCTGGTCCCCATTCAGCAAAAGCAATTCCCCGGTACCCGTGCTGTCATTTCAACGTTAGCCCCAGTGCACGTTTATTTTCAAACTTTAGACCGAGGAGCAGTTCTCCCTTAGGATTGAGTGGCCACGGATCTGCGGTATCAAGGTATTGGTCAACCGAAACTCCCCAGATAGGTGCAGCAGATCCCTGTCCAGCAGAACCACGCCTACCGACATTTAATTGCGATCCAACCCCGATTGTCTGGAATGGGTAATCGGCAGACTTCTACAAATGCTTTTACTGCTTCTGGCGATTCAGCATGACATAGCAAAAGACCATGCACACCACGAGCAAGGAGTTGTCGCATCTGCCATCCGTTTGCACCGAATAACATCTGCACTTATACCATCAACAGGTAATTCAACGATAACTGCGGGAGTTTTGTGTCCGCTCTTTGTTGGTCCACCATCAGCGAGACCTCGCATATAACCGTCTAATCCAGCAAGATCAAGACTTCCATGCTCCATACCGATGTTGATATAGTCTGCCCATGTATCTGCCATCGCTAAGCCTGCATCATAGTTTAAGTTTGAAGTTGTGTGGCTACCAGTGTAGAAGACCGGTTGATCATTTTCTAACAATTCAATTGCTTTATTTACGCGTTCGGGCATCGTGATGCTCCTTCTATTGCCCCAAATGGATGTTTATCTTTGTAAGACATTGCTTAATAGCAATCATATTATAGCAAGCTTCAGGACGTGTCAATTGAATTATTAGGTGTCCTTGCAGTGCCAAACTCCTTGACAAATTGGCAGGGATAGGGTTAACTTATTATAGTGAAATACATCTAACAACTTACCTTGAGGAATCATTATTGTGAAAGCAATTGTCATTACCCTCCTGCCTGATAAACGTCGTGAGAAAATCGTTGTAGAAGATTGGAAAGAGCCTGATTCTCCTGTTGGAAACGAAGTGTTATGTGAAGCAGTTTTTACCGGACTCACTAACGGTACGGAACGGAATCAGTTGATTGGTGGAAATTATGCTCCATCTGATGAAAACCTACCCTGTGGTGGGGGTTATCAGAACGTTGGACGTGTGATTGAAAACGGGTCAGGATGTTACCCAACTTCAAGTCGGAGACCTTATATATGCGAGTGTAGACCATGTCGAACGGTTTAAAATCCATGAAAATGGATTGCTACTGAAATTACCGGATGATATTGAACCTTCTGAAGCAGCACTCTTCGGTATTTCAGGTGTTGCAATGCACTGTTGCAGGAGAGTTGAACCTCGTATCGGAGAAAGAGTGTTAATTGTTGGACAGGGATGCATTGGGATGTTTGCTGCACAGATTGCTTATGCGATGGGTGCGCGTGTTTCTGTCTGTGATATAGAGGAATCACGCTTGGAAAAGGCACGAGAACTCGGTATCGCTGAGCAGGTAATTAACACAAGCGATGATGGCTGGGAAAAGCAGATTGGAGATGGAGTGTATGATGCTGTCATGGATTTTGCGGGTGTACCCGATATGGTCACCACCGATGGTTCAAGCATGTAAAACCCGTGGACGTTTACTATTAGTGGCTGGACGATTTGATGTGAATTATACCTTTAACGTAGGACAATTTAAGGAGATCAGTATTCTGCATTGTAGTCATTTCACCGCGTGATGATCTTGATAATTTGTGTCGATTTCTACGTCAAGGTTCCATCAGAATTGCTCCATTAATTCAACACAAGGTGCCGCTTGTAGATGTTCCTCAGATCTATCGTTGGCTTCGGGATGAACCGATGCGATTGCTCGGAACGGTATTTGAATGGTAAGGAATTGAACCTTCATTTCTTACATTGAACTCAGATTGTAATTATTTAACTAAATTAACATTTTTCATAGGAGATTTTATGTCAGACGTAAGATTAGGTATCATCGGTACAGGTGGTAATATGAACCGTCATCTACGGGAATTAACCGACATCGGAGGTAGTAAATTCGTATGCTTTCTGTGATATTGTGGTTGAAAAAGCCGAAAGTGCTGTTGAAAAGTATGGTGGTAATGCATACGCCGACTATAACGATATGCTTGCGAAAGAGGAATTGGATGCGGTATATATCTCAATTCCACCATTTGCTCACGGCGCACCTGAAAAAGCTGTTGTTGCAGCAGGACTGCCGATGTTCGTTGAGAAGCCTGTTCACATGGATGCTGACGAAGCAATGGAAATCGCAGCTGAAATTGAAGATAAAGGGCATTTATAACAGCAACGGGTTATCAGGAACGTTATCTTGATATTATTGACAAAGCACAAGAACTTCTCGAATCCCGTCGTGTTGGTTTCTTCATGGGATATTGGATGGGTGGTATGCCCGGTGGTTGGTGGCGTGAAAAAGCAAAATCCGGTGGACAACTCATGGAACAGACCACACATGAATTCGATATGGCACGATACCTATTCGGTGAAGTTAAAACTGTTTATGCCGTTGCTCGTTATGACCTAATCCCGGATACCGATTATGATATTGAAGAAGCGTCTGCTGTCTCTTTACAATTCGAGAGTGGTGTGTTCGGCATTATGTTCTCTGCGTGTTTTACAACAAACGGACTGCGTCGTTCTGGTTTAGATATTTTTTGTGAAGATGGTTCAATTGAGTATCATCTACGTCGTGCTCTTGTCCTATCAACAGCAGATGAGAAGATAACATGGAATCCTGAGAATAACTGCACTATTGATATGGATCGCACCTTTATTGAGGCTGTCCGTTCAGGAGATGGTAGTGCTATCCGATCTCCATATCCTGATGCTGCAAAGACTGCAATTTTATCTATTGCTGCCAATGAATCTTTGGAAACTGGGAATCCAGTACATCTATCCTAAAATTGACAAAGGATTTAGATTATGCAACAGCAACTTACCTTACCCATTACTGGGATGCATTGTGAAAACTGTGCGGCAACCATTACGCGAAATCTCACACAGATGGATGGAATTCTGAATGCTGACGTTAGCATTGCCACTGAAAATGCAGCGGTTACCTATAATCCTTCCACTCTTACCAAGGATACTATTGTCGATAAAATCCGTTCACTCGGTTTTGATGTAGTGGATGCTGATTCTGAAGCAGAAGCACGTGCGGAAGAACTCAAACGACAAAAGCAACATTTTATTGTAGGAATTCTCTTCACTCTACCCCTATTTGTACTGAGTATGGGGAGAAATATGGGGTTATGGGGTCAATGGTCGCATACCCCATGGGTCATGTTTCTTTTGGCACTCCCTGTCCAATTCTATGTTGGTTGGGATTATTACATCGGTAGTGTAAAGTCATTGCGGAATCGTTCAGCAAACATGGATGTTCTGGTTGCATTGGGTACATCTGTAGCATTTTTCTATAGTCTCGTCGTCTTGATGGCTCTGCCATTAAATCTACAAGGTATTGGGGAACATGTTTACTTTGAAACAGCAGCGGTTATCATCACACTTATTAAACTTGGCAAGCTATTGGAAGCGCGTGCCAAAGGCCAGACAAGTGCTGCGCTCAAAAAACTCATGCGACTCTCACCACAAACAGCGTGCCTCCTCAAAGATGGTGAAGAACAACAGATCCAGATTACGCAAGTGGCTGTTGGTAATATACTCCTGGTTCGTCCGGGTGAGAGTATCCCTGTAGACGGTATAGTCCGGGAAGGTTCAAGTGCCGTTGATGAAAGTCTATTTACAGGTGAAAGCATGCCTGTTGACAAATCTGTAGACGATACGGTTGCCAGTGCGACAATTAATCAGAATGGACTCCTAACAATTGAAGCGACGCGTGTTGGTTCAGAGACTTCCCTTGCACGACTTATTCAGTTAGTTCAAGCAACACAACAGAGCAAAGCACCCATTCAACGTACTGCGGATGCTGTTGCGAGTGTATTTGTCCCTGTTGTCTTAGGTATAGCCGTTTTAACATTTCTATTATGGTGGTTTGTTATTGATGATGGTTTTATATCTGCGATGCTTCGTTTAGTTGCCGTGTTGGTAATTGCGTGTCCATGTGCGTTGGGGCTTGCAACACCCACAGCGATAATGGTGAGTACTGGAATCGGAGCGGAACATGGCATCCTCTTTAGAAACAGTGAAGCGTTAGAACATGTGGGTGAAGTGACTCAAATTGTTATTGATAAAACAGGTACATTAACAAAAGGTGAACTTAGTCTTACTGACATAATTACCGATGGTGAAGATGAAACTGCGTTATTACAATTTGCTGCCTCTGCGGAACGTGGTAGTGAACACCCAATTGGGAAAGCAGTTGTTCAGGCTGCCTCTGAACGTGGAATTGAAACCAGTGTTCCATCAGACTTTGAGGCAGTTGTTGGGAACGGTGTTATTGCCAAAGTTAATGGCACACAGATTGTCATAGGTAATAGGTCATTACTGGAACATCATGACATACCAGCACAACAGTATGAAAATGAGGCAGTACGGTTACAAGCTGAAGGGAAAACTGTACTATGGGTAGCAGTAGATTCCAAGATAATAGGACTTCTTGCTGTTGCTGATACGGTAAAACCTGAAGCCAATAATGCAGTTACCGAACTCCAGCAACTTGGATGTAAGGTGACAATGATGACAGGGGATAATCGAGAAACTGCAGGTGCAATTGCGAAAACAGTTGGAATTACGGATGTGATGTCAGAACTACTTCCAAAAGACAAAGCCTCTGCAGTCAAAGAAGTACAAGAACAGACGGATGGGTATGTTGCGATGGTGGGAGATGGTATCAACGATGCACCTGCTTTAGCACAAGCGGATGTCGGGATGGCACTTGGGACAGGGACAGATATTGCAATGGAAACTGCTGATTTAACACTCATGCATGGGGATCTTAAGACTATTCCTAATGCAATACGGTTGAGTCGAACTACCCTCCGAACAATAAAACAAAATCTGTTTTGGGCATTCTTTTATAATGTGTTATTAATACCTGTTGCTGCGGGTGTTCTATTCCCCTTGGATGTTTTACCATCAATGCTACGGGAGTTGCACCCAATGCTGGCTGCGTTTGCAATGGCGTTTAGTAGTGTGTCTGTTGTGATGAATAGTCTGCGATTGCAGTGGAGGAAGAATTCCCTGTCTTGATGTGTATGTAGGGGACAGGATACAACCGGTCACAGATCGGTTCGTTAGATATTGAATCTTACAGAAAATCTAATTTTGAAAATAGGAGAAAACTTGAAAGACAACAAACTATTCATTTTAATCACTGCTTTTGTATGGACATTCATTTTGTTTCATCAGAATGTAAACGCACAACAGAATCTTGCCCAAGAGGCTTATGCGATCTTTGAGCAATCCTGTTTAATCTGTCACGGGAAAAATGGTTCGTTCTCTGATGATCTTCTTATTGAATACACAGCACTTATTGATGATGGAAAAGTCATTCCCGGTGATCCAGAGGGTTCCGTGTTCTATCAACGACTCATCGAAACGAATGTTGCTAAACGGATGCCGCAAGGACAACCACCGCTTGCCCTCGAAGCAATTGAGACAATTCGCCAATGGATTTTGGCAGGCGCACCGGATTGGGATGCCATCCCCAAACCAGAAACCGATTTCATTACGACTGATACAGTACTTCAGACAATTGAAAACCACGTCAATTCTCTTTCGTCAAGTGACAAATCGTTTGCACGCTATTTTACGTTAACACATCTGTATAATGCAGGTGAGACGACAGAAGCACTCAACGCATATCGGCGTGCACTCTCAAAACTGATTAATAGCCTATCTTGGGGACGCGAGGTGGTGAAACCGCAGCCTATTGATGCGGAACAAACCGTTTACTACATTGACCTACGCGATTATGAATGGGATGTGAGAAACGATGCATGGACACAAATTGAACAGGCATATCCCTACAAAATGACGTTTGACTCGCAGACACAAACACATCTCCGTGAAAAACTGACGACTTTACAGCAAGAGATGAACTGTGAAGTGCCGTTTGTCCATATAGATTGGTTTCTTGCAAATGCATCACTGCCACCCCTCTACCATGACATTCTTGCGTTACCCGAAACAGACCGTGAATTAGAAGCAGCACTTGAGGTGTTTGTCACCGAAAACCTCCAAAATGCCCCTGGAAAACGTGTGTGGCGGGCGGGTTTTAATGATTCCCGTGTTTCCAGGCACAATCGTATTCTTGAGCGTCACATATCACGGTATGGTGCGTATTGGAAAAGTTATGACTTTGCGGGGAGTTCAGAGGCACAGAATATCTTTTCACATCCGCTTGATTTCTCACAAGATGGTGGTGAAATTATTTTCAATTTACCGAATGGTTTACAGGCATATCTTATTGTAGATAGGGAAGGCACCCGCATCGATGCGGCGCCGATCAGCATCGTTTCGAATCCTGCTGTGGCGGATCCGACAGTGCGCACGGGTCTCTCCTGCATCGGTTGCCACACAAAAGGAATGCAGACGTTTGAAGACGAGGTGCGTGCTGTTGTTGAACAAGCAGATAACCCACCTTTTAACAAAGATCGTGCATTGGACCTTTATGTTGAAAAAACCGAGATGGATGAACTTGTAGCGGAAGATATAGAACGTTTTCGTACGGCACTGGAAAAAACAGGGGGCGTATTTGGTGGTATTGAACCGGTCCAACGATTGCACGAAGCGTTTCAAGCACCTCTCAGTGCAGCACACGCTGCATCTGCAGTTGGGTTAGAAACAGAAACATTCCTTGAAAAAATACGTGAGAATGTGGGGCTACAAAACTTGTTAGGGATACTGACGGTAGAAAATGGCACGATAAAACGAGATGCTTGGACATCGAATTATGACACGGTAATTTCTGCGCTGAACACACCTGATAGTGTGGTGCCTCCCGTTGTGGAACGTCCGGAGCGTATTCCGGGTGCTGGTGTTTATATTCCCGATGTAAACCTACGCGCTGCAATTGAGGAAGCACTGGACAAAGCGCCAGGATCCGAAATTACATTGGATGATATGGCAAGATTGGGAAGTTTCGTCGCAAATAACAAGGATATTAAGGATTTAACAGGACTTGAAGCTGCAGCACGTCTGGATAGTTTTTCAGCTTGGGGTAATCCTATATCAGATATTTCTCCGTTGGCAGGCTTACGGCATCTAAGATCTTTAGATATTAGTATCACACATGTTTCGGATTTGAAACCCTTGGTGAGTTTAACGAAACTGGAAACACTCCTTCTAAATGGTAACGGGATATCTGATGTATTGCCCTTGTCTGGTTTAGTATCTCTAACACATCTGAACCTTAAAGAAAACCTTATATCGGACATATCACCTTTGGTAAAGTTAACAAGGTTGAAAAAGTTAGAACTTCAAGACAATTTGATATCGGACATATCATCTCTGGCAAAGTTGTCACAGTTAAATTGGTTAGGACTTCAACACAATTTCATATCCGACTTCTCCCCTTTGGAAGCGTTACTTGAAAGTACATCTATAGTTTCACACGATAATCCAGGTTTTAGTGGAGGACCGAAAATAGAGGGACCGTGGCTATGGGTAACCGTCCCTGGTGAACTTGATGATGAAGACCGCGCACACCTTAGCACAAAGGACCTGTTAGCAGCGGCGAGTAACAATCAAGTGACAGAACAAGAAGTCGCTACTAATGGTGTTACAGAAGGTGAGGTTGTCGGAGACAGTACTTGGACAGCTGGCAGAATTGACGGAGAAGACGAGGATAACATTAACACAATGTTACGTGGCATCGGGCTAAATCCTCCACAATACCCTACCTTCGTAGTCTATGGTTCTACTACCCTCTATTCACCACAAGAACAAAACATAAATATGTTCATTGGAAGTGATAAGGCCACGAAAGTCTGGCTAAATGGAGAGTTAATTCGTAAACACGGTGGACACTACTTTGATCATGGTTACCACACATTCTTTCCTGTTAAGCTAAAAACAGGCAAAAATGTCTTGCTTGTGGCTATTGATAACAACAACGGTGATAATTGGAGCGGTTACTTTGGATTTGAAGAAGGTACGGAATATACGGTGTCCCCCTCCTTAAATGTCCACATTCCTGACCCTAACCTACGCTCAGTAATTGAAGAAGCACTTGATAAAGTATCCGGTGATGTGATTACAGCAGAGGATATGGAGACGCTGATCCACCTTAACTCAGTGGATGCAAGTATCCAAGATCTGACCGGACTTCAGTTAGCAACCAATCTGGAATCTTTCGTTGTTAGATGGTCTTTTGATGGTCTGTTATCCGATTTGTCACCTCTTGCTGGATTAACAAATCTCAAACGTCTTTCTGTTTCAGGTAAATCAATAACTGACTTATCGCCATTTGTGGGATTAATTAACATAGAAGAACTTGTCTTATTTTCAACTACTGTATCTGATTTATCTCCCCTCGCGGATCTTAGAAAAATGAAAAGGTTGTACTTTAATCACGCACCAGTATCCGATTTGTCGCCACTTGCTGGGTTGACAAATTTGGAAAAGTTGGAAATTTTCTACGCTGAGAGTCCAAGTCTTGCACCATTAAAAGGATTAGTGGAATTGAAAAAATTATCTGTTGGACGTAGCGGAATATCAGATATTTCACCGCTGGCAGGATTGGTTAATTTGGAGGAATTAGAATTGTTTGACAATAATCAAATAGCAGATGTTTCCCCATTGGCATCTCTGCGGAATTTGAGACGTTTAAATTTGCACAGAAACAAAATATCAGATGTTTCTCCACTGGCATCTTTACATGACTTGGTTTGGATAGATATTGCATTCAACAATATCTCAGACATTTCACCTTTGGAGGGGTTACCAAAAAATCTAAATATAATTTGGCATGAGAATCCCGGTTTCCCTGTCGGCGGGCCAAAAATTGAAGGTCCTTGGCTATGGGCGATGGTGTCAGGACCAGAACTTGACAGCAGCACAGATTTCTTAGCACAAGCGAGTAGAGGCGATGTTACCGAATTACAGATTGCTACTTATGGAGCAGTAGAGGGTAAGACTGTTGGAGAAAGCACATGGACTCCACACAAGATTACTCCTTCAGGAGAAAATAATATCGGAGAGTTGATGGATACCCTAGGTTGGTCAATAGGTGATGAGACAGTCGGTTATATTCTCTATGGTTCAATTAAATTATATTCTCCGCGGGAACAGCAGACAGAAATATTTGTAGGAGCAGATGATGGTGTCAAGGTATGGCTAAATGGAGAGTTCATTCATAAGAAGTTCGGGGAACGTTGGGATCCGACTGCTATCAATTACCAAAGCAATATATCTGTAACCTTGAATGAAGGTGTAAATGTATTATTAGTAGCTATTGACAATAGATGGGGAAATTGGAGTGGTTTCTTTGGTTTTGATGAAGGCACAGAATATACGGTGTTACCGCCTTCAGAGGTTGATATTCCTGACCCGAACCTCCGCACCGTTATCGCAGAGGCACTTGGCAAAGAGGATGCTAATTCCGTTCCGATTACGCTTGAAGAGATGGCAACATTAACAATCTTAAGAGCAAGTAACAGGGACATTAAGGATTTAACAGGTATTGCGTTTGCGGTAAATTTGGAAGAGTTGTGGATTTCAGAGAATCCTATATCCGATCTCTCGCCACTTGTGGGATTGACAAACCTTATCGGTTTAGGAGCATGGGATACACCTACTATATCTGATTTATCGCCACTTACCAAACTACCCAAACTGAAATGGGTAGACTTTGGTAGTTTCCCCGCACCTGATCTCTCTCCTTTGGCAGACATAAAAAGTCTGAGAAGATTGACATTTCATGATGGGGGCATAAAAGACATTTCACAGTTGGCAGGTTTTACAGGGTTGACTATTCTTGACATTGCCTATAATTCTACAACAGATTTATCCCCCATTACAAAGTTAACAAACTTGGAGAAATTTGTAGCGAATACCAATGGTATATCAGATATAACACCTTTGGCAGCATTGACGAATTTGAAACATTTGGATATTCACGGAAACAAAATATCGGACGTGTCTCCACTAGCAAAATTGGTAAATCTGGAAGTGGTGAAACTTTATAACAACTCAATATCAGATATTTCTCCTTTGGAAAATTCCCCTATATTCCCAAATGTTTTTTGGCTTGAAAACCCAGGTTCCGCTATGAGCGGACCGAGAATAGAGGGACCTTGGACGTGGCTGAAATTACCCGCAGAACATTTTGACGCAGATTGGTTAGCTGAAGCGAGTGGCGGTGCCGTGACAGAACAGCAAGTCGCTATATACAGTGCAACAGACGGACAACATGTCGGAGATAACGTCTGGAAATCTGCCAAAATTGAGCAAGAAGGCACTAATATTCTTGAAATGCTGTCTCTTGTTGGAAAGGAACACAGAAGGACATACCCTGGAAAACCCCCCTTAATTTATAGTACTATTGTCTTAAATTCACCTCGTGAACAGAAAACAAAAATACTTGAAGGAAGTGAAGACGTGTCTGTAAAAATCTGGCTCAATGGGGACTTGGTACATAAAGCCGTTAGAACACATAGTGGTGCACGGCTATATGATCGATTTTCCCCTGTTACACTCAAAGAAGGCGCAAATGTCCTGTTAGTTGCAATTCTAAACTTGAATGAAAGGCATTATAGGTTATGCTCTATCGGGTTTGATGAAGGCACAGAATATACTTTGGTACCTCCAGGTGTCGGTTTTTCGTTTTCCGCAACGGAGACAACAAACCTTCTCGCTGGCGATACTTTTACACTAAATCTCAATGCAGAAAACATTACCGATTTAGCAGGATGGCAAGGTGATGTTACGTTTGACCCTGATGCACTTGAAGCAGTTGAAGTCACCGAAGGTGATTTCCTGAAGGCAGAATCCGAGAATACTTTCTTTCAGGCTGGCACAATTGATAACACAGCAGGCAAAATCACAAGTCTGTATTCAGCGCGGATAGCTGAAAGTGGTGTCAGCGGCACAGGCACGCTGTTGTCGGTAACATTCAAGGCAAAAGTTGGTGGTGAAACACATGTAACACTGGGAAATTTTGAGTTTAGTTCTATCACAGGGGACATTATTCCGGCTGTACCTCCGAATATTACCATCACTGTAGGGGAATATCCTGCTTGGGATGTGAATCAAGATGGACGTGTAAGTATCGTGGATCTGGTTCTTGTAGCAAAGGATTTGGGTTCAGATACACCCGGTAACTTGCGGACCGATGTAAATCGAGATGGAGTTATCAATATCCAAGACCTTATTCTTGTGGCACAAAACTTTGGTGCGTCAGCGGATTCCGCTACTGCGTCTCCTTTACTTACAAGAGACAATAAGGAACTCATGCCTGCAATGGTTCAAGCATGGATAGATCAAGCATTCGCTGAAAACGATGGTTCTATTGCTTTCCAACGAGGAATTGAAAACCTACAGAAACTATTAGAATCCCTGACCCCAGAAAAAACAGCACTATTAGCGAACTACCCAAATCCATTCAATCCAGAGACGTGGATACCGTATCACCTCGCGAAATCTGCGGATGTGTTTTTGACTATTCATACAGCGGATGGTGCGGTTGTTCGCACATTAGCGTTAGGACATCAAAATGCCGGTATGTATCAGAGTCGGAGTCGTGCTGCACATTGGGATGGAAAAAATGCACTTGGTGAGTCTGTGGCAAGTGGTGTGTATTTCTATACGCTCACCGCTGGGCGAATTTTCTGCTACACGCAAGATGTTAATAATGAAGTAGCGTAAGTTTTTCATTATTCGCGAAAGTTTTACTAAAGTGTATGAAAACTCAATACATAACAAACTAAGTCAATTATTCAATTGCACTAAAGGAGTATAATATGAAACGTGTTTTACAGTTTACTCTTGTTTTCATGTTATTTTCTGGTTTAATCAATACTGCAACTGCACAATATACACCAACTGCTGTGAAGAATGCTCTGAATTCCATCGTAGCTGTAGAAATAGATGATATCAACGGCAATACAACTTCTATCGGATTAGGTTTTTTCATATCGGACAATAAAGTGGTTACCCATTTCTCTAAACTCTACAACTATATTCCACCTCAAAACCAAGTTGAAATATATGTCAAATTTGTTGGTAAGAGAACAAGATACTTTGTTAAAGATATGACAATTGTAGGGAATAAACAGGAGTTGGCTCTCCTAAATGTTTCAATTCCAGGTGTTAAGCCTTTATCAATTAGCAATGAACTCCAACATAGTGGTACAACTTACACTATAAAGACGCCGCCGGAATCAACAGTTGAAAAAGGCACTATAAAAGGCAATTCAAAAAACAACGACTATATTCGTATCACAAATCCTATTTCCGATAAAAACATAGGTGGTCCCATTCTAAATCGTCAAGGGAGAGTAATAGGTTTAGCCATACTCATATCAGAACTAAGAAATGGAATCAATTACGATGATGGACGGGTAACCATTAAATTTGGAGGACCTGGTAATTCAGTTATTACGAAAGGGGGGAATACTCATATTACTATAAATAATGGTAAGACTACAGTCAAAGTAAAAAATAGTGCATTCGCTGTTTCTTCTAATGTTCTAAAGGAATTATTAGCAAACCCAAATATAGATTCAACCAACTTACAGTTTGGAGAAGATATAACTGACAAACGGAAGACCGACACAAACAGGATTGAGAAAACATTCGATGTAATTTCAGGTGGACGTTTAACAATAGATACAGACTCTGGTGAAATTGATGTGAAGACCCATAAAAAAGATACAATTGAGCTAAAAATAATAAAGGATAAAAAGAAAAATTTATTCAACCTTCAAAACATCTTGAATGATTTCAATGTGACTTTTGATCATACAGGTCACGATCTAAATATTACTGGCAAGTTTCAACGGGGAGTAAACTTTTGGCAGAATGAACTGAATGATATTAGAATACATTTTCAGGTAACTATACCACAAGAATATGATGTTGACTTAAATACCCGTATAGATGATATTTCTGTAAATGGTGTAACAGGTGAATTAGAAGTATCAACATCCACTGGTGACATTGATGTTATTGATGTAAGTGGTCCAACCCAAGTGCGTACCTCGACAGGGGATCTACACCTTGAAAAAATCATAGGTGCGATATCAGGGGGATCCTCCACCGGTGACATTACTATGTCAAATTGTCAAGGATCAATTTCTGTCAAATCATCAACAGGAGATATCCGGATGCATTTGCCTACACAGCTTCAACATGCATGGAATATACAGACATCTACTGGAGATATAGTTTTGACGCTTTCATCTAATCTTGCAGCTGATATTGATGTCAAAACAAGTGTAGGAGATATATCGACAGACTTTCCTGTGTTGACAACTACTATGCAAAAAAAGAGGGTACGGGGTTCAATAAATGGGGGTGGACAATTGTTGAAGTTACAGACTTCTACGGGTGATATTCGGTTGAAGAGTAGATAAGTTGGGGTAAGAAAACAAAAGGTGTGTTAACTTTATGTTACTAAAGGTGTCTATTTAAGCATTAGGTTCATGTAGGAGTAGATTCCAATTCTTGATCTTCTCCTCTTCTGTAGGAGGGATTCCGATCCCCGATCTTATCTACAAACGTATCTTGATTCGAAGAACATACCTTCCAGTGCTTTAATGTCAAGAACTCTACATACCCCATAGACACAGTTTAATTGACATTTTACACAACTCTTCAGTATAATAAACATAGGTGGCAATAGTTATTACTTATGGAAATGAAAAATACAGAGTTCCTCTCTTTTTTAGATTACCCTATAGAGCAGTTCCATGACCGTAGCACCCGATGGTTACTTGAAGACAAAGAGAATGTTCGAGGCCTGTTAGAAATAGTCACTGAACACCTTGTTCCACATATTGATTTTAATCAACTTGTGCATATCAACAGGAGTTTCATTCCAGACAATCTACGAGAACAGGAGTCCGACCTTGTGTATACTGTACCATTTAAAAGTGATACACAGACAGACGAACTTCTGATTTACATTCTTATTGAACACCAATCAACGATAGACGCAACAATGGGTTTTAGAGTTCTGTTCTATATGACACAGATATGGGATTTTCAACGACGCGAATGGGAATCCAACAATATATCTAAGAGTCAAAGACGATTACGCCCCATTATTCCGATTGTATTTTATACAGGTGAACAAAAATGGCAGACACCTCTATCACTCTATACCTTGATGGAATTGCCCGAATTACTTGTAGATTTTGTCCCTAACTTTGAAATCCTGTTTCTGAGTGTAAAAGAAACGGACTCCGCAGATTTAACCAAAACCGACCATCCGTTTGGATGGTTGCTAACTGTTCTGCAAAAGGAAAATGCAGCAAAAGAGGAAATCCGGATTGCCATAACAGAAGCAATACAGCATATTGACACACTTGATGTTGAAAAAACTCAACAGTGGCGGCGTGCGATTTTCTACCTTTACCTGTTAATTCTACACCGACGTCCCGTTGAAGAACATGATGAGTTGAAGACTTTAGTTTATCAACAATCCCAAGAAACTTCACATAGAGAGGAGGGAGAAGCAATGGCACAGACAATGGCTGAATTCCTAATTGAACAAGGTAAAAAAGAAGGTAAAAAAGAAGGCGAAAAAAGAGGTGAGTTACGAGCCAAACGAGAAGATGTTCTAAAACTACTCCACATCCGATTTGATCCAGTTCCAAAGGCAATCATAGATAAGATTTCTGCTATTCGAAGTATACCACGTCTTGATATGCTTTTTGAGGATATAGCAACCGCAACGACATTTGATGAAATCAACATGGAGAAAAACAAAGGTTGATACTTTGTATTCAGTAGTTCTATTTGGATAGGACTAACAAAGTGGATCTCTTAAATTCCTTCTATGGGTAGCAAGTCAACATATTTCAAAACCTGATCCACTGTAATCCCATCAATCACAGCACAGCTGCTTGCCCCGCACCCACCCGGATTCTGTCCCGGATGACACGGATTACACCCCAAATTCAATCCACTCTGGATAACCGTATGCTGGTCACCATAAGGACCACTCCGAATGTGATCCGTAGACCCGAAAAGCGAAATCACAGGTGTCCCTACCGCAGCTGCAATATGCATCGGTCCAGTGTCATTCCCAATATAGATATTACAGGACGCAATTAACGCTGCAACTTCTCTCAGATTATCTGTATCTATGATGATGGGTTGAGAATTCATCATATCTACTACATCGGATTGGAGTTTTCGTTCATTTGGACCAGCGAATAGTAAAATGGTAGCATTATATTTTTTTGTTAGGAGATCCGATAACTCCGCATATTTTTCAGCACTCCACAACTTATACTTCCAATTTCCACCCGGATGAACACCGATTATTAACTTATCCGAATCTACTCCTGCTTCTGTCAGCAGACGGTATGCTTGTGAATGTTCGTCTTCAGTTAATTGTAGGTGTGGGTGTGCATCCGTAATGTCTACATCATAGTTAGTAATAACATCTAAATACCGTGTAACTGCATGTCTATTTCTATCACCGCGTACTAATCCCCAATGTTCTGCCCCTATACATCGTGCAATAAAACTATCCCGCAGATTGACGACAAGGTCGAATTTCTGACTACGTAATGACCTGATGAGTTTTATTCTGCCTCTTAATCCACTATGTTCCCCACGATTGTCATAAGCAAAAGTGGCATCAAGTTGTGGATCGTTGGTTAGAAGGTTCACAGCGAGTGGACCAACGAGGTAGGTAATATGTGAATTTGAGAAATGTCTTCGAAGGGGTTGGATGATTGCGGTGGATAATACTGCATCACCGATAAAACTGAAGCTAAATACAAGGATTTTCTTCATCGCTTAGATACAGAGAAAGATTCAATCAGATTTACTGCAGTTGTCAATCCATCTTCAGAGTCCATTTGCCTTCCTAAGAATTTTGCTTTCTCTGACATAGCAGGCGTATTCATCACCTGTTGAATTCGACTTGCCAATCGTTTTGCAGTTAGGTTTCGTCGAGGTAGACTTTTTGGTGCAACCCCGATATTAGATAGACGTTTTCCCCAATAGAATTGGTCAGCAATGTGCGGTACAACGATAGATGGGACTTTAGATTTACATACAGCTGCAGTAGTTCCCGCTCCCCCGTGATGTATCACACAAGATCCTTTTGGAAATAACCAATTGTGTGGCACGTAATCTGTAAAGTAGATGTCTGTCTCTGTATCTTCTGAACCTAATAGTCCCCAACCTGCTTGAATTACTGCGCGTTGGTCTGTCATTCTAATAGCATCAATTAGGATCTGAGTTGTCTCTGCTCCATCACTTCCTCCCATTGATCCAAATGAAATGATAATCGGTGGAGGACCATCTTCTATGAAGGCAACAAGATTTGATGGTGGTGTGTAGTCCTGTTCTGGAAGAGACCAAACACCCGTGGTTTTATGGTTGGACGGTAATTCTGCTGATGTAGAGATTGCAGGAGATGCAGCGATAAGGTTCAGGTGCGGTGAATACATCTCATCTGATGCCACTGAGGATCTTGGATTTCCTCCGACAGATATAATAAATTGATTAAAAAGTGGATCAATAGCATGCCGAAGACGAAACCTGACCATACTCCAAATTAACCTATTGAATGTACGACTCCAATTTGGAAAAGGATATGGGGCATTACCAGGGGTTTTGATAAACCCAGGACAATACGTTACTGTTATCCAAGGTATCCCCAATCGAATGGCTGCCTCTTGGGCAGGAATGTCTATGGAATGACATACAACCAAATCGTAATCTTTCATAGCTTCAAGACAATCGTGATACCAATTTTCACCATGCCGCAGTATTCCCTCCTTAGCAATTAACACAAGTGGTGCCATTGGATCACGCATTTTTATGAGTGAATCCATCGTCTGATGAAATTCAGTAAGGTCGAAAGTCGTTCCTACTTGATAGTAGTCTATGCCAATTTGTGAAATTTTATCTTTATAAATCGAAGGGGCACAGACCCGTACCTGATACTCTATACTAAGCCGTTCAGACAAAGCTAATAATGGATACACATCACCTGTAGTTCCCCATCCTACCACGATTATCTTCATTTCTGACTCGCTTCTATTGTCATAGTAGTAGTATTCCAGACCATGTCAACGGGTAGTTTTTTCGTACACTCCCATCCGATTTTACATTTGTGTGCACTACAGGGCCAACATGGCATGTCTCGCCTAACGATAGATGCATTTTCACTCATAGGCTGCCATGCTACATGATCGGTAGGACCGAAGATCGCAACCGTTGGAACATCCAGTGCTGCTGCAATGTGCATTGGACCAGAATCATTACATACTACCAAATTACAATGAGAGAACAGAGATCCCAATTCCCGAATTGAATTTGGTGCATAAACGATTGATTCTGATTGCATAGTCTTTTTAATGTATTCTGCCAAAGGCAATTCATCCGGACCACATAGAATTAGAACTGTGGCATCGTAACTATTCACTAACCTATCTGCCAATTCAGCGTATTGTTTTTCAGGCCATCTTTTATCGAATGAACTACCACCCGGATGGATACCAATTAGGCACATATCATGATTAATATCCCAAGACGAAAGAAGACTTTGTGCATCATCCTTTTCTTCAGACGATAGATTGAAAACAAGTTTTCTTGAACCTTCACCTTGACAGATTAACTTGACCAGTTCAAGGTTTCTATCGACTTCGTGTGTTTCACCTTTCTTGTATGTACCTCTCCAGGAATGAGTCAGTGTAGATTTGAACCTTTTATGGTATCGACCTAATCGATAGGTGGCGCCAGATAGAAATGTGGTAAGATGTGGAAATGATGCAGTTTGCATTGCCACTGCAAGTTGAAAACGTTCACGACGCAAATTTTGGAAGAAACGGAGTCTGTTTGATAGTTGACGATGTTCTCCATTTCTATCAAAAATAAGGATGTTGTCGACATCCGGATTACCAACTAATATTGGGGCATTTAGTGGACGTGCTAAGACAGTTATTTCTGCAGTAGGATAGTTCTTTCGTAACAAGGTGATTGCAGGTGTGGAATTAAGTAAATCCCCGATACCATCAGCGCGGATGATTAGAATCTTATCTATGTCAGGAAGTAAATTTCCATCTTTTATGTCGTATTGTGGCATTCTTTATCACCTTTGCTGAAATAATACATCGGAGTTATTATATCATAAGAATATACTATAGACAAATATCATAAACCACAATTGAAAGCAATAAGTCGGCTGATCTGGATCATTCAAAAACAATGAATGAAACCGAACCAAACAGGCATACAGAACTTATTAATTTTTGCCACATATCCCCTAAACATGGTATCATATAAACATGCATGATCACCCTTCCAACACGAATCAGGATGTTGATAGATCATCAACGTTTCGTTTTGTTGTTGGCACTCTCCTTTTTGGTTCAATCCTCATAATTCTCACCTGTTATTGGATAATATCGGCGGAAAACCGGGTTGTTTGGGAACTTACAGATTTCTCAATTTTCCCGACAGTTCTATTCACATTTTTCTTCCTTGCTGCACTGACACCTATACTTAAAAGGATATTCAGAAACGCTGCACCGACTAAGCGAGAATTGGCAATGACCTACATCATGGTATCGGTTGCCACTGCACTTGCTGGTCACGACATCGTTCGACAATTGGTTCCGATGATTGCCAATGCGGGATGGTTTGCTACTCCGGAAAATGAATGGTCAGACATCTTTTTTCGTTTCTTGCCAACGTGGTTAACTATTACCGACCGTAAGATATTACAAGGATACTTTGAAGGAGATGACACCTTTTGGCAATCCCGCTATATGGAAGCGTGGATGTGGCCGATAATTGCCTGGAGTGCTTTGGTAATCATACTTCTGTTTATGATGCTATGTGTTAATATCATCATCCGTAGACAGTGGATTGACCATGAGAAACTCAGTTATCCCTTAACAACACTTCCCGTAGAACTACTGGGAAACACATCCAGTTTATTCCGAAATAAACTGATTTGGTTAGGGTTCGGGATTGCCTTTACACTTGAGATTCTTGCTGGGTTAAATTATCTTTTCCCCGTAATTCCTTCATTGAAGATAAAGTATCAACTCTATTTTTCGGATAGACCGTGGAATGCTATTGGACGGTTACCCATTTATGTATACCCATTTGCTATCGGACTTGGGTATCTAATGCCGTTAGATTTAGCACTATCTTTCTGGGGATTTTATCTATTCTGGGGACTACAACGGGTCTTATTTACAGCAACCGGATGGACAACGGCTATCAGTTTTCAGACTGAACAACGGACAGGCGCATGGATTGGTATAGGGTTACTGGCATTGATAACGAGTAGACGTGAAATTCTTAGAGTACTACGAGGAGTCTTCACCTTTAAATCGAAGGATCCATTATATAACCTTGCAGTGTTTGGATTTTTAGTTGGATTGGGATGTGTATTAGTATTTTGGTATTTTGCGGGGTTGTCCCCATGGGTTACACTCGGTTATTTTGGAATTTACTTTGTACTATGTATTGGAATGACACGCATGCGCGCTGAACTTGGACCTCCTACACATGAGTTACATGGAGTACATCCGGACCGTATAATGCTGTTATTTATGGGAAGTCGTCCCCCTTGGCGCACAGAATCTTACGAATACAACATTACTATCCTGGCTTGCATACGGTTATCGGTGTCATCCGATGCCTCATCAATTGGAGGCATTTAAAATTGGTCGGCAATTTCGGCTACGGGAGAACAGGATTGTTATTGCCTTAATAATTGCGTCCATTGTTGGAGCCATCATATCCATTGTTGGTCATGTTGCATTATACTATGAATATAGGTTTGCGCTGTGGGGTGTGGGTGAATTTAACAGATTGCAGAACTGGATTACAACACCGCGTGCCCCGAATCTCACTGCCATCCAACATATGGGTTTTGGGTTTGTTTTAACCGGTATATTAACCATTCTCAAACGGCAGTTTTTATGGTGGCCGTTTTATCCTGTGGGTTATGCCGTAGGGAATGGTTGGGCAATTGGATGGATGTGGTTTTCAATTTTCTTAGGTTGGCTCTTTAAGAGGATACTATTCACAGGGGGTGGAGTAGGATCATATCGTAAAGCATTACCACTGTTTTTAGGTCTGATTTTCGGTCAGTTCCTTGCAGGAAGTCTATGGAGTCTATTAGGTGTGATATTTAGTAAGAACATGTACACCCTATTTCCATAGCCAACTAAAAATCTTCTAACGCTTGTGCTTCTGACTCATATACACCGATACTCTGTGTCAACCCAATGGTATTGAAAATAGTTCGCACTTGCATGGCTGGATGTGCTATTCGTAGAGACTGTCCGTTTTCCCGTGTCTTCCATAGTAGTTTTATTATAGTCCCAAAACCACTACTGGTGATGAAGCTTTGGCGGTCGAAATTGAGTAATAGTTTTTTTGTCTCTTGTATACCATTTTCTGCATAAGCATCATTCATAGCATCTTCAGATTCATTAGTTAAGTATCCGGTAATATCAAAAATCGCGACGTCACCTTCATGTCGAATAGTAATCTGTGGTTGTGCTCTCACACTATCCTCCTAAAGAACCGTAATTTGTAATAACAGAGTGATTAATCTTCGGTAAAAGTACGTTCAAGGGGTGTATGTTCCTGCTGTTCACGTACTATAATCTTATCAGCGCGGTGAATCCAGGAATCGAATTGGCGTTCATTCTCCCGGAGTTCAATCACCCGCGCCCCGCGTGGCATCCCTTCTCGACCGTAGCAATTGTAGCCAGTAGTTCTGCCATAACAGAGACGTATTCCGTGTAACTCTCCCCAATAATCATTAATATGTTCATGTCCGACAAATGTTCCGATTACATCCCCGGCTTCGTGTAGGGCAGCAAAAAACCCTGTATTAATTTCTGGTGCGCAAACCTTCTCATATTTGAATCCATAACATGTATGGAAATCCCATACTTCATCATATTCAGGTATTGGGATATGAAAGAAAGCAAGCGCCGGAAGTTTTGACCCAACGGCCTTAGCATGCATTTCAGATTCACTAAGATACCATGCTATCTGATCGCGTCTGATCCAGTCCCACCCTCCAATATCTGTTGGGGCATAACTACCAGAATCAATAAAATATAATAGTGCTGCTGGTTCAGCGGTATTTGAACCTTCTATAGTTAGAGAGTAATTACCCACACCTGTAATATCTTCTGGACCATGCTCTGCAAGACATAGTTCGCTTTCTTGCATGACATCCATTAGTTCGGTACGGCTTGCCGTACCTTCATCATCGTGATTTCCGAATACAGCGGTCCATAAGAAACCACATTCATCAAGTATCCTTGTAATTTGTCTTAAGGATTCAGCTGCATCTTTGCAACCTCCACCAGATAACATATCACCTGTCATCACAATTAAATCCGGTGATTCTGCAAGTGCAATTTGTCTCATTAATTCTCCAGATTGTACATCTGGACCATCACCATTTTGCCAATGAATGTCAGTATACTGGACAATTTTAAAGGATCCGTCTTCTCGAAATTTCAGCTTGTTATCCACTTTTATATTTTCCTCCCGTGTTAATATAATCATATTTAGGAAAATATGCAAGCAAATTCAAGGAGTTTGTCTACATAACTTTGAAATACACTTACACATAGACACATTGGTAGACCACCTTAAACTATACATCGTCTTTATAGAGATGCTAAAAATGAAAAAGATAGTTTAATCTGAATGTATCTTAGTCAATTGTCATTTACAACAAATTAGTCCATGTATTTTTCGAATATTATAGAAACAGTTACCAAAAAGTGACGTTTAAAATCTATACAATCTATACAAAGCAACCCATCATCAATCAGGACAATTTTTGCAGGATCCGGATTTATTAGTTGCTAAATTCAATGGTTGTAAAGGTTTTCAGATAGACATAGGATTTTCTATTATGTAATTTGTAACAAAATAGTTGAATTGTCATATATGTGCTGTGATAAAAAGATTAATTAGCCGCTTTATTCTATGTAGAGAAAGATAAACTCTATCAAGTTTTAAAGGCACGATATCAAAAACTTAGGAATTATATTATGAAGAGAACATTTCTTTTTATCTGTGTCTATTTCTTAGTTTTCGTTTTTTTAGGAATCTTATGGTATTATCCAGTAATGCCATTTATCTTTTATAGTACATTAGCGGATGCAGAGATAAAACTACAGATGAAAGACGATTTGATTGCATTCTATGGGATTGTTAGAGATATACATAACCAAGCGAATAGTGGAGCCGCGTTAACTACCCCAGAAAAGATTGTCTTAGTTCTCACACCAACAGGAGAATATGGGTTCTTACTCTGGCCAATTGTTGGCATTCTCTTAGGTCTGTGGCGGGGGTTACCTTTCCGATATCGAATAAAAAAACAGGTTTCAGTATCTCCTACATATAATCTATAATTTCATCTCACTGCTTTTGTATTGTCTTACCTTATTGATAATGGTATAATTTGCCACTAAATTGTTGACTGGCAATTGTAGGTCAGTGTACCTATATGTTTTATTCCAATCCTAAGTATTCTTAATATGTCACTTATTACTCATGAATAGATTCGACATTCACACAACAATTCTCTCAAATGAGAATGTTGCTGAAGATCATTATCTTTTACGTTGTGAGTGTCCAGATATTGCCAAGCATGTCCAACCAGGACAATTCATACATGTACTCATTTTAAATGGTACGGGGTCAAATGGTGCGGGTCTTCTGCTTCGACGTCCTTTCACAGTTTATTCCGTGGATAGCCATGAGATAACAATGCTGTATCAAGTCATCGGTGAAGGGACGTTACGGCTGTCTGAAATGGGAAAAGGAAGTCCAATACATATCCTGGGACCACTTGGGAACACATTTGAAATCAAGAAATCTACTACAACAGCGATCTTAGTTGGGGGTGGTGCTGGAATTGCTTCATTGATGTTACTCGCCGCAGCGTTGCGGAATGAAAATAGAGAAACACACGCTTTGGTAGGGGCACAACACCGGCGAAGGTTGCTGAGTATAGATGATTTGAAAGTAATTGGGGTTTCAGTACATATTGCAACCGATGATGGCAGCATAGGACATCACGGATTTGTCACCGATATTTTAAGCAACATGCTTACTAATTCACGTATTAAGAATCCTGCCATCTACGCCTGTGGTCCTCACGGTATGCTCGCTGCTGTTAACAAGATTACAACCAGTCATGATGTTCCTACACAGGTTGCAATGGAAAATCGAATGGGATGTGCATTAGGTGTGTGCCTCGGATGTGTTTGTCCTATTCGTGTGGATGAGGATCAGATTGAATATCAACGGGTATGTACTGAAGGACCAGTATTTAATCCTACTGATATTGCTTGGGATATTTAAAGAAAATCTAATAGTATAATCCTAACAATCCAAACGAAAGATAATAATGACCTCTTCATTCTATCAAGATATAACCACCATCAGTTTGCAAGATGAGATACATTCTGACATAACCTGTGAGAGAATCTTATCCGATTCAGAGATAGAACTACTCCCTTTGTTAAATGCTGCCTATCAAGTGCGTAAAACCTATCATAATAATACAGTCCAACTACATATTCTAAATAACGCACAGAACGGTAATTGTCCGGAAGATTGTTATTACTGCGTTCAAGCAAAAACTGCCACAACAGACATTGATACCTATGCCTTAAAACCTGAATCTGAAATAATTGCTGAAGCAGAAAAAGCGTATCAATCTGGAGCATACCGTTACTGTATCGTCATGAGTGGACGCGGTCCATCATCAAAACGTGTCCAGCAAATGGCAAATATAATAAGAACCGTTAAGGAACATTTCCCGATTGAGGTATGTTTATCCGTAGGATTGATTGATGAACCCGCAGCACATACTTTAAAAGAAGCAGGTTTGGACCGATTGAATCATAATCTGAATACATCTGAATCCCACTATCCAAATATATGTACAACACACACTTATCAAGATAGGATGGATACTTTACTGGCTGCACAGACAGCTGGACTGGCTTGTTGTTCAGGTGTAATTGTTGGAATGGGTGAAGATGTAGTGGATTTAATCCGAGTTGCTAAAGAATTACGACGATTAGAAATCGCTTCTATACCGGTTAACTTTTTCCTTCCGATTGAAGGTACACAACTATCAGAAATACAATTGGTTGAACAGAACGGATCTCCTATCCTAACTCCAGATTTCTGTCTCCGAGTTTTATGTCTCTTTAGATTTCTCAATCCTCGTTCTGAGATACGTGTAGCTGCAGGTAGGGAACATCATTTGCGCGGCATGGAGGTAATGTCTCTCTATCCGGCGAATTCGATGTTTATAGATGGTTATTTGAATGCGGAAGGCACAGCAGCATCCCGTACATTACAGATGATTCAGGATGCAGGATTTACGATTGAAACAAATGGAGAAATTCTGGATAATCAACTGGATCAACAACCTAAACAGAGTAGTGTACTCCTAAAAGAATTACCTGTACTACGTCCACGCTTAGAATCCAACAATTAGAACACCACCCGAGGATTCAAACCAGATTATACTTCACAGAATAATCATTAGATAATTGTTGAGATAATCGATTACCCTATTTGCTTCAAGCCACCCATATACGGTTGTAACACCGCAGGAATACGGACTGTTCCATCAGGATTCTGGTAGGTTTCAAGAAGTGCAATCACAACACGCGGTAATGCTGTTCCGGACGCATTAAGAGTGTGAATGAACTCAGGTTTTGCCCCGACTTCTGGACGATATCTGATATTCGCACGTCGTGCTTGGAAATCTTCAAAGTTGCTACATGAGGAAACCTCTAAGAATTTCTCACCTGCCGGTGCCCATACCTCAATATCGTAACATTTCGCAGCAGCAAAGGATAGTTCAACTGTGCAATGTTGCACCACACGATAAGGAAGCCCTAGTGCTTGTAACACACTCTCAGCATTTTCTAATAACGATTCATGCTCGGAGTAAGATGCTTCTGGTGTAGTAAACTTCACCATTTCGACCTTGTCAAATTGATGGATTCGTTGTAGTCCACGTGTATCTTTTCCGTATGCTCCTGCTTCCCGTCGAAAACAGGGGGTATATGCTGTATAGTAGATAGGCAATTCATCTACAGGTAAGATTTCATCTGCGAACAGATTTGTTACCGGCACTTCTGCGGTTGGAATTAGAAATAGGTCAGTTTCTGGATTCTCTTCGTCTCTATCACATCGATACATATCAGATTCCATCTTAGGAATTTGACCTGCACCCGTCATTGCTGGACGATTTGCCAGGAAAGGTGGGGATATTTCTGTGTATCCGTGTTGCGTGGTGTGTAAATCAAGCATAAACTGAATCAAAGCACGTTCCAAACGAGCACCAACACCCTTAAAGACCACAAAGTTGCTTCCTGCAACTTTTACCCCGCGTTGAAAATCTACAATATCTAACTGTTCAGCGATTTCCCAGTGTGGTTTTAATTCAAAGTTATAACTCGGTTTTTCACCCCATGTCTTGATTTCAGTGTTATCGTCTTCACTTATTCCCACAGGTGTGGTTTCCTCTGGCATATTTGGAATCATCAAAAGGATAGCATCTATCTCAACTCTAAGATCAGTTGCTTCTGCTGTACGTTCTTTAATCTCTTGAGAGAGTTTCCGCATTTCGGCAATAGTCTCTGTAGCATCTTCTTTTGCTTTTTTTCTCTCTGCTATCTGCTGTGAAACTTCGTTCTGGTGTGCCTGCAGTGTTTGTGTATGGGTCAAATTATCTCGCCAAAGTGAATCCAATTCAATAAGTTTATCTAAATCGACTTCAGTCTTACGATGTTCTAACATTTGGCGTACAGCATCTACATTTTCACGAATATATTTAAGGTCAAGCACTGCGTTTCTGCTCCTCAATCTTTTGGGTTATACAATAAAATACAACTATTTGGGTTAATACAACAACTTACGACAAGGATCTTAGGATATGTCATGACTTCTTCAGTTAATTACCTGAACGCCAACTATACTGTTGCCAATAGTTAGGATTATGCAATTCTGATAAATGTCTTTCTATCTCTGTTCTTAGTTGATTGTCTGATGTAAGTTCCAAGATTTTCTCAAAATCCGCTTTAGCTTCCTTCAAACGTCCTAAGAATCCCTTAGTTTCACCTCGTATCTTATAGGTTCTCAGATCATTAGGATTCAGCCGTATCGTCTTATCAAACTGCGTAATTCCTGTATTGTAGAAATCTAATATTCCTTCTGCTTCATCAAGTGAAGAACGTATATCAGAATTCTCTGGATCAAGTTTTAACGCTTCATTAAAATCATGCATAGCCTCTTCATACCTGTCCAGATTGTACATTGCTTCTCCACGTCTATAATAAGCGTGAGCGAGTAGGTTGGGGTTGAGATTTAATCGTATGGCATCATCAAAATCTGCCACTGCGGAACGTAGACTCTCATGTTGTTCCACAAGTTCAGGTTTCCGAAGTGCATAGTAGTCCTTCAAACAACCTCGATAAAAATAGGCTTCTGCTAATTCAGGGTTAAGCCGAATTGCTTTGTTGAAGTCTCCAATCGCTATGGGATCTTGACGTCTTTCGAGTCCACGATTGAAATATACTTCGGCAGAATTTGGATTATGTTGGATAATCTCATCGTATACGTTCATTTGATTCTTCCCGATTGTAATTTAGTATAGATGGCATACCTAAACGAAATAGCCACAGAGTTGTAAACACAACCTGTGGCTATTTCATTATATATTAAACGGACCCGACGGGACTTGAACCCGCGACCTCCTGCGTGACAGGCAGGCGCGCTAAACCAACTGCGCCACGAGTCCATAAGAGACCTCTAACAAGTAGGCGGGACAGGACTTGAACCTGTGACCTACAGCGTGTAAAGCTGTCGCTCTAGCCACCTGAGCTACCCGCCCAAAATGAGATTTTGATTGTCTCATCTCAAGGACAGTATTAAGTATAATACAAACATCCCTGTTTGTCAAGATAATTTAATAGTTTTAGGAGGGAACTCCGATTCCCGATCCTTCAAAATCCTGTTCCACCCCTCGGTAGGCGGTGAATGCCTAATGAAGATTAAGAAAATATTTCGGTAATTCTAATTTCCCCAAACCTGGTAGGTGCGGTTTCCCAACCGCACTGCATATTTCTCCAAAATTACCGAATTTAAAAATTAATCTTCATATGGCATTCATACCGTTGATTCCGCGGTTTGTACCACGGGGAATGTCATACGCCCATTCATACCGTTGATTCGACGAATATAAAAACCTGAGTTATCAAACTCACGTTTATTTAGCATATTCTATGATTGACTTTCGTGTAACTTTCAACGATTTTTAGATATTACTCGCTGCATTAAAAAAAACTAAACAATTTCAGATGAAATGTATATATATATTAACAAAGGGAAAATCATGACTATGACAACTCACTACAAACAAGGTGTCGCGATTTTAGAAACGATAGGAAATTTATCGGCACTGCTAAACCGAATTTACGGAAACAATGATTAATCATATACGATCAAAATAAGAAGGAGAAAATAAATGTTTAGATATAAGGCCCTTTCAATCACAGCAATACTCACTGTATTTGTTTTACTCAGTTTTGTTAATCATAGTAATGCGGCTTCTGTCACGTCGTTTTCTGTCTATGCAAATCATGATTGGGGTGATGGTGCGACCACCTCAGCGTATGTGTCAGCGGATGAAGATATACTCTTTATTGACTGGTATGCTAAACAGACTTATCCAATAGATGAAGAAGATAAAGAAGATAATGACCATGAATATTTATTTACCAGTATGCACGGCAATAGTTCTTCTGTGTATGTAGGCCTAAGTTCTTTCGATGGTCACATAAAAATTGCAGAATACGAAGTAAGGGCAGTTGTGTCATTTGTGGACTCCTCTGATGACGATGCTACCAGCACGCTCAACGTCTATAAACCTGAGTATGATTCTATCCCATACAAAAAGACAGGTATTTATGGCTACTCACAACTGACCGCTCACTATTATGACGGAACGGCTATTATCATGGACGGGTATACCAACGCTTATAACGGTATCGGTGGTGATGCGCGTGGGGAAGGCAAGTGCAGACATGACGCCAAAGAGAGAGGAGATGACTTAGAATATATATTCCCGGTCGGATTCTTTTCACTGGGTGAGAGTTACGGCTATGGTACCAGTGATAGTGATGTGGAGTTAAGATTCTTCCCTGGGGAACTCGGAGATAATAACGCGTGGACTTGTGAAGCATATATTCGGATCGAAGTCTATTATGGTGGAAAGAAAGACGATTGGTTAGCGACATCTACAAATACTTTTGGTGAAGACGATGTTCGATAATCCATAGACGGCGGGGGAACCTCCCCTGCCGTACCTTAAGGAGAGTAGTCATGAATGGGCAAAAAGTCAGTTTGCTTTGTCTGCTAATGCTTCTACTTTTCGGAGTAGTGGCAGATGCTAAAATAGTTTTTAGTTCCAGACGCGACGGTGTGAAAGGTGTTTACGTGATGGATGATGACGGCAGCAATCAGACGCTTCTTATAGAAGAGGGGGACCGGACGTTCCCACACCCCTCTTCCTGGTCCCCAGATGGAAAACAGATTGCATTTGAGGGTAAGTGGGGTGAATACTTGATGCATCCAGATGGCACAAACATCCGGAAACTTAACACCCCGAGAATCCCTATCGGTAGGATGTCATTTGCCCCGGATAGCAAATCTCTCGTTTTTAACATGAGAGTGGAAAAAAACGACAAAGAGATAAAGACAGTCAACGTGCTGGATATTGAAACCGGAGTGCTAAAAAAGATTGCGGATGTCCAGGCAACATATTGTGATTGGTCCCCAGATGGAAAACAGATTGTGTACACAGAACCTGGGGTTATTAATGGAGTGGGTGGAACGCTTTGGATAATGGACGCAGATGGACATAATCCACGAAAACTCCTGCCTCCTCCGATCCTGGGAAGTATCCGAGCCCCACGCTGGTCACCTGATGGAAAACAGATCGTCTATCTCCATAGCCAATATGTCTGGGAGCGGATCCCCGGATTAGGTGTAGCAATTATCTACAAGGCACATCGGTATCTGATTTGTGACCGGAACGGAGAAAACATCAAACAACTACGGATACCCAAAGATTGGTTCTCATTAACAATTGACTGGATGGATGATGGAAAATCGGTTGTTTTTAGTGCGTATGTTGGGATACCTCTGAACGAACCACCACCATTTCGCGATCAGTACCCACCCAGCAATATCTATAAGTATGGCATACGAACGGGAGAGATTACACGCCTAACAGACCATCCGGGAAGAGATGATTCGCTGGATTGGATAAGTGACGATGTGTTGTCGGTTTCACCGGTCGGCAAAAAAACAGTAACGTGGAGTACGCTAAAACAACAATACAGTAAGTAAATGATTCTACAGAACTTATAGGCAGGTATCCTTGTGGTATCTGCCTTTATTTTCTATATTTTCCGACTCTGGGCTTAACAGTCATGGCAAGACTACATCAATGAAACACAACATCCGATTGGCAAACTATTCCCCTCCCAGGCTTTTCTTTATATTATGATAACGAGTTGTGCTAAATAATTTTTAGTAACCAAATTCTACACGCGAACACACTGAATCTTCCGTATGCTCTTTGTAGGAGGGGATTCCGATCTAACTTTGATGTCAAATGGTCATTATAATACCATTTTACTTAGTATGTTGACATTACCAGATCATAGTCCTTATACCATTTCTAAAATATACTGTCGCATTGATGGTGGAGATTCTGCAGGGTCAATCTCCATGTCGCGACCGGGAGGTCGCTCCTACAGAAGATAGTTTCCAATAATATTCAATTCCATAATATTTATGTAATGACATATTATATATTAGAATTGGTGTAATATGATATATAGTAAAGAGGTATAATCCTGTTAAAAAATCCCTGAATTTGGGTGAAATTTTGATAGTACGTTTCACGGAAACCTTCACGAAGGTTTTTTAAGAATGTAGTGGTGGTAAGGGTTCACAGATTTTAGGTAGTCAATTCTCCGTGAAATTAACTATTGTGAATGTTGTATTAACTAAACTCAATATTTATGATTATTTTATATGAAAGGTATCATAACGTGAGTTTGATTATTCAAATATTTATGTTCAGTGCGGTTAGGAAACCGCACCTACCGGGTCTATAGGAGTGATATTTTGGAAAAATGAAGATTATTTATCTATTATCAAACTCACGTTATATTGTCAGAATCACGGATTACGCGGATAAGAGTTTTTCGCTGAATGATCGTTTCTTGTGTGCTGTGTTCTTTCTTGTCTACATCACAGAATCCTACCCATACACCTATTCGGCATTGATCCCACACTACACCAACCCTTCCAATTCCTCTTCTAACAATTGTGGATCATCACATACATGAAACACCCACTTCCCCTGTTGCTCCAGTTCTCCAAGCCGTTCACGATTCCAATTATTCACTGCAGCAACCCATCTCCTCGCAGCCTCACTTTTCAATGATTCTAATTGTCTTTTAAACCCTTTCGTTTCCAAAAGTACGTTGGTATTATCTATAAGTCTAACAATAAAATCAGGTTCATAATTATGGGTAATTCCAAGGTTTTCATACGGTATACTCAAACCGAGATGATCATTCCGTACATAGTATTTCACGACCTCCGATGCTTCCAAGTAGAAACATGCAGATTGTTCCCATGTTGCTGTATCCAACACAACTTGATTTACATGACTACGGTATGCCCCATGACATGGACGTGTTGTAAAGAAATCAACATCTGCCGATGTACCGACAGGTTTATACCGATCTAAAATCGGAAGCAACGGCACTTCACCTTCTGAATTATCGGGCAGAATTGCTGTCATCAGACGATCAACGATCCACATAACATACTTCTCAAGTCCGAGTTCACACGGATTACAACCGCGAAAATCAACCTTATTCTCAATATAGGCATCAACATACCTGAATACCTGTGGAAATAACCTGTGCCGAGAGATCAGACGGAGTTCCGGGTTGCTATTTGGATCTGGCGCACTATTCTTATCACCAACCAATCTATAGACAATCCGTTGTGCAATTTCAAACTTAATCGTTTGTAAGTGTGTTTGCCGATAGAATTGTTCTCGATCCTGTCTAACAAACCCACCTGGACGTGCCCCCGAAATTTCTCCAATCTGATATCCCGTAGTCGCTTCAAGAAAAACAGCGGTTGGGGTGTATTCAGGTTCAAGACGCAACACATCCATAGATTCAATATCAGCCTTTATCTCGTACTTCCGTAAAGCAAAAGCATATCCCTCTACAATTGGAAACCGTATCTCATAAACTGACCGTGCGGGTAATGCACGCACGTGGTTAACAGGTCTGTCACCCTCTTCAGGTTTCTTAGTTGCCCTACCCTTGAAAGGAATTACAGAAAACGGAATACCATACACATCAGCGTATTCCTCTGTGAGTTTTTGCGTTTCAGGATCTGGTGTGTAATTCATTCGACGTAATGCCCTTCCGACGACCTGTTCACAAAGCAATTGACTGGTAAAAGCACGTATACCCAGAATATGTGTGACGTTATTAGCATCCCATCCCTCGTTAAGCATTGCCACAGATACCACACATCGTATATTCGCTCCCGGTTTTCCTTTTTTCCCTATTGTGGCAACGACTTCACGGAGATCCTCTTCTGCTTGACTACGACTCTTGGTTGGATCATCACTATCCACCTCATCCAATACTTTACTATCAATTCGTATTGTATGCGTAACACTGTGTGTATTCCCAAGCAAATTGGGAAAGACCTTCCCCTGTTCAAATTCTATCTGTGTCTTGACCTTGCGTTTTTCATCAAGCACTTCTACCTCTCGTTCACCTGAAATCATACGGTAGAAATGCTCTGCAATATCCGTGTTATCACAAACGATGATAAGTACTGGCGGCGTTTTATCCTGTTCGTCCGATGCCTCCTGAATATAATCAAACCGTTCTTTCCATTGACTCGCAATCGTGTTAAGTGCGTCCTCAGCTACTCGGTATACTGCTTCCGGTTTAGGTTTCTTATTTCGTAATCGTTCCGCAGGTAGAATTTCATCGTTAATCGCTTTCCACAACCGAAAATACTTCGGTTCCGGTCTACCCGTCGTATCACTCGTAGGTAAACGCGGAATTTTTGTGATACCACTTTCAATTGCATCTACTAAACCGAAATCACTCACAAGCCAAGGGAACGGTGTACCTTCTGCATATCCACTCCCTTGAATGTAAAACGGTGTGGCAGAGAGATCCACACAGAACTTAACACCACACGACTGATTGAACCTATCCAATCCACTTACCCACACCGTGGCTTCTTGACGTTCCTTCTTCTCCTCAGCGGAAAGTTTTTCATCCGTCGGTGCAGGACGATAGGCGTGATGTCCCTCGTCATTCAACACCATAATTGGTGCACGGTCGTACAGTTCACCCAAGACACGTTTTGCAAAAGCATCCGGCGTTTCCTCGCCTTTGTTCACAACCGTATAAGATTGTCCGCCTTCACTATGTTCAGACTCAAGTGAAAATTGATGCCAATTGTTTATCAACACCTTACCACTGTTTAGCAAGGGACGTAGTTTCGTTGGGATAAGTTCAAATTCGTCGTAGTAATTATCAGTTTCATCTGGACGTAATACCTGTAACCGTTTTTTGATTGTCAAGTTCGGACAAACGATAAGTGCTGCGTGTGGAAATCTGTCATCAGAAGGAAATCTACCACGGTTGCAAAATGCCCAAGCGATTAACATTGCCATAACAACAGTCTTACCACTACCGGTTGCCATTTTACACCCGTAACGTATCAGCTCCGAAAGACCGGGATCATTCGGTGTATCCACTAACTTCGCCAATTTCTCATCGGTAAAAGTCGGATTAAAACCGAGGCGTTTCCCACCTTGACGTATCTCAACGAGGTATATGATAGTTTCAACTGCTTCGCGTTGACAGAAAAAGAGACGGCGTAAAAGATCATCGCGTGACCAATGTCTAAGTAATTCACGGGTGACATTTGTGGCGTTACGATAATTCGTCTCGCGCCATCGTTTTACATCTGCACGTAGTTCGTTTACAATCGGTAGATCGTCACGTTCCTCTTCCTGAAAAAGACCGAGTTGAGCACTACCGGTACGTTCTGTTTTATACCAATACCCCGCTTCACGTCTTCCGGGGTGTTTAACGGCTTCCCCATTTTCAGTGTCATATCTCCAGTGTTCTACTGGTTCTTCATACGGACTGCATAAGATAGGTTGTTCTACTGGTTGAATTGGGATATCAAGTTGTTGGTTCTGATTCATTATTCTCCTCATTTTCCTCGTTAGTTTCTTTTTTCTCCTCTTTCCATTCTCTTACAAATTTTGGGTCGTGTTCTTGCAATAACTCTAAACATTTTTCTTCTACATCGGGCATGTTATCTGTTAAACTATTTGTTAATATTGCTTTTATTCCATTAGGAACATGCAATGAATTGAAGTTATAGATCAGATCTGTTAAGGCTTCCTTTTCTTGTATAGGAACTTGTGTAGAAAAATCCCAATCTGGTATAGACTCTATAAGGATAACCGTTGAATCTGTTTTATTCAATGCCACACTAACCGAAGCGAATGAATGTGCAGTCCATGCAATCCATGAATCTTTATTTTTTGGATTCTCATTTTGAAGAAAAATTATGAAATTTCTTAAGTTTTTGTAAGTGTCCTGTGTATGTATTTTTCCAATTGGGTATACCAAACTACGTATGTGATACTGGGGATCATAAGGAAAGATATAAATTCTATCAAAATCATTTGATTTTATAATATCCTTTAGGAAGTTTAGTACTGGTGCAACAAGATCAGTGTATTCCCTTGCAACAAATATCTCTGCAGCAAGCCATCTGTAACTTAAATCACGTGTTTTATCGTTGAATACATCCATAAGTACTTCTTTTGATAGTGCTTTGACTTCTTTAGTGTGCTTGTCTAATTCCACAAGAATACCCGCAGAAAAGTCTCCTAATACAGCTACAGCGTTTTCTCTTAGTAAATATCTCAATTGATCTCGTAATTCTTCCACTTTTTTAACGGCATCCTTAAATCCGTTTAGGCTCTTTTCAACTCTATCTACAATCAATGATTTTACTGAAAACCATAAAGCTATTCCAATAATCGCTACAATCCCAACAAAGAATCCTGTCCATCCCCATAACCATTTATTATTAGAATCTCGCAATTCCCTCTCAAACTTGCCAAACTCAGCATTTATGAGTTTTGTATTTGCCTCAGCAAGTTTCGTTTCTGCCTCCATCTTCTCATTTTCCACAGTCTGAAGTTGGATTTTGAGTTTCTCAACTTCCTTGTCCGTTTTTGGAACATCACCATTTTGCTGGGCAATTGCAACTGAAACCGTGATTCCTAATAATACTATCAAAATGAAAAAGACGATATTTAACTTCATTCTCCACAGACTCCTAAATTGACACTTCTAATACATAGTACCAACATTCTGTAGGGATTCCGATCCCAGATCTTTCCCACCCCTCGGTAGGTTCGGTTTCTAACCGAACCGTATTTCCAGTTTATCTTTTAGGTTGTGTTTCATTTCTCATCCAAACCTACGATACAATTCTATTGCATTTACATTTGTGACGAAATTCGCCTGAAAAGTCGAAAACTAAATACCTCTAAACAAAAGATGTATATAGTGTAGTATCACAGGACAAAGTCTGACACAATTGATTTCTTTATATTAATGTACACATACCCATTTCTGTGATTACTCATCTGATAAAAAATCAATCTCCCCGCCATGCTTAAATAACTTCTCTAAGTTCTCAAGTTTTTCACGAAACCATTCAAACTCTTGCTCCTCTTTTATCTGATTATTTAACTTCCGTGTAACTCCAACCACATTAAAGGGAATATTGGGTCTCTTAGGTTTCTCAGGAAAATTCTCAGTGAATATTTGGTCCACAACCTGACGATTATTCTTAAACCATTGCATGATATCCGGAAGTTTTTGTTTATCAATGCAGAAAGTTGCAGCGAGAAATCCACCGCTCTTACCTGCTGCAATCCAGTATTTAGGTCTCTGACCATCATTCACATCATATCCCAAGTAGAAACCGAGATAATTTTTTCCTGCTGTCCATTTCAGTACTTCAAGGTTACTCTTGTGTTGTTCCAAGTAGTGTTTAAATCTCTCCCAGTAGTCATCACTTAGTATTATATGAGGTATCCAGTTATCCGGTTTCACGATAACATTAAACTTTGGGGCAATGCGGGAATCATCAATCTGAATTACTTCAAGCTGTACACCAAAAAACTGGATATAATCATGGGTAATTTCATTCAACCTATCAATTGTTTTTCGATGTTCATTCGTAAAGTCTTCTGCTATCCAGATGACTGTTTCGGCATGTAATCCAGTCGTATAAACCAATGCTTTACCAAGATGATCATGATCCATTTCTTCTAACTGATTTTCAATGACTACAAATGAGTTATCACGCTTGTTCCTACAGAGTAAATCACATTCATACCGTCCGACATTGATGTGTTCATCAACAAACTCAAGATCCATATCCAACGCTTTGCTTAACAATTTCAAGTTTTTTGATAACCATGGTGTAAAGTCTTTATCCTCGCGTTTCCAAGATTTCCGCAGGTCTGTCGTTTTTAATGTGCCAAATTCTTGCATAATTTAGTATCTCCATTTTGAGAAATAGAATTCATGTATTTTAATTTTGTTCTACTTTGTCTATAACCTACACTCCGCACTTCATATTACCGATTTAGATATTTTCTCTCAAATCCGAGTGGACCCTACATCGAGCTTGCATTATTATACCATTTCTATTTAAATAGTTTACATTACGGGTATTCTTAGTAATCCCCTGATAAAGTGAAATTAGGGTGTTTCTTCAATGTATAATGAGTAAGCAACATTTTAGAAGTGGTATTACGTTTCAATATATAAACATTCCGTCCCTACGGGACTCAAGATAGTGGCTAAACACGTTTTCTATAGACATTCCGTCCCTACGGGACTAAAGATAATGCCAACTAATGAAGGGTATTCATACCAGCCATTATTTATGTGAAACTATTGGTTACTAATACTAAAAGTTATTTAGTACAACTCATTATAGGTATTCTTGATTATGTTTTTACACACCTTTCGCCCCTCCAGGGCTTATTGTTTTGGACTATTCCGTTTTCTACACACTTTCCCCCTCTGGGGCTGCCAATTTCGAAAAGATAACACTATTTTGATACATACACTTATAACCCGTCGTCCCAGATAAACCCAATCACAAGTCAAGAACCACTAAACAACCAAAAAACCCATCCGTGAAATCCGCGTAATCCGTGTAATCCGTGATTCAGAAAGCCCCAGAGGGGCGAAATGTTTGTAGAAAATGTGCTAAACTACTAACCCAAAGCCCCAGAGGGGCGAAATGTGTATCGCTTAAAATTGTACAAACTTATATTAATCCAAGGGTAATTATTCTGTAAATTTACTCTCTTTCGCTTTCACAGTTGTAATATTTAATATTTCATATTGTTTTCAAAAGTTGCACTTTTCGTTACATCGTGTAACATTGGGAAAACCCTTATCCCGTCAGTACTACACTGGGCTTACAGCCACTGTTTTAAGGTTACAAGAATTTGCACAATTGATGGATTTTGTGTCTTTTACTTTTCCTTTTATCCATTGTTTGGGAGTCGTTTTTATATGAAATAACTTAACCATCCATTTTCAAGTTTTTCAAGTTTTTTGAGTCGGTTTTTAGGAAATGACTTTTTAATAGGCTGTAAACCCTGTTGGGGGTTGGGATAACAGAGGATTTGATGAATCGGTGTAAAATTTTAAAATTTGAAAAACTAAAAAAATTTGCCGTGTAATTCAATTTGATAATCCTATTTATCTGATTTTTTAGACTACGGAAAATCATGATTTGGGTATCAACTCCAAAATGCGTTAGTTTACAATTATTGAACGATATAGTATTATACAATTTTATTTTTATTTTGACAAATATATATGCTTTATTTTTATATTATTGTGAAATATGTATGTTAGATGTTAGATATTTATATTTTCTTCAATTTATTTTATTTTTTTTAATAAATATACTTTGGGTAAATCAGGAAGGGATATTTTGAGGTGGGATGGAAATGGGTGAATCTACGCTAATGCATCATATCTGTCTCATATACTCGTCGTGTTTTCCGACCCAATACCAGACTAAAGTGCCTTCTTCTTCGCGCGCCAGAATACGATATTGCTTATTGATTCGTGCTGACCAAAGCCTACCAACCTTTTTAAAGTAGAGAGAAGGGTGCATAGGATTTTCAAGTAACAATTCAATTTTCCGGAGTGTGCTTCTTTGAACGTTTTGTGGTAGGTTGTTGTACGCAGCCCAGAAATCGTCGTTTATGACATGGTTGTTCATATTTCTTTGCACGTTTCGATTTGCGTAGGTTAAAACGAAATATGGCAAGTTTCAAAATTTTAGACGCAGCACTCTACTCCTCAGCGGCTTTCTTTGAAAGAAATACCCTTAAGTCTTCACATTTACCCGCATGAAAGTCAGCACTGACTCGTTCAAGGATAGTGTCAAGTTTTCCTGCTCTTACGTCTGCCTCTAATTGTTTGTCCCATGCTTGCCAATCTGCTTCAAGGCTTTGATAAAGCGTGTTTTCGAGGATTTCCAGTAATGCGTCTTGTGTATCTGCCTCACACTTGACTTTGGGGTATTCCTGTATCCACCCCATCCACTTCTTGCCATTTTTTTGGATTTTTGCGGTATAGATCTCGCCATCTTCCACGTCATGAATTTTGAATGTTTGGATATGGTCCATGTCTTGATCCTCCAATAAAGCCTATCTGTACAATATTTGGTAATATAGTATTATGTGATAATTTGGGTGGAAAGTCAATGTATTTTAACGTCCGGACGCGCTGCTCGCTGAATTTCAGTTTCGTGGATTGGAATTCTACGAACACATGCCAGAAATTATAGCATTATTTACTATACTTAATCCATGTTTATCCACGACTTCCAGGGTTATTTAGTTTTCGGTTTTACTTCTATATTTTTTCACATTTCTATAAAAAGCAACATGTAACCCTAGACATACAGGAAATGTTAGGTTTCACCTACGGTTCAACCCAATCTACGAAATAAATTATCGGTAATACTAATTTACTGATAATTCTTAAAACTAAATAACCCTGTTAAAAGCCCCAGCGGGGCGAAAGGTTTATAGAAAACGTTGAAACCCAATGTATAAAGCCCCAGCGGGGCGAAAGGTGTATTCTTAAATTGACGTTGATGTTGCAAGGAAGCCAGCCACGTAATAATCATCTCAATTTTCTTCTCATTGATTCCCAGCGATCCTTAATTTTCAGTTGATCTTTATAAATCCGTTCATATTCTGTAGACATCTCATCGGTGCACTGTTGAATGAAGTCATATAATTCGTGGGTTTTCTTTTCAGGCATTATGTTTTTCCAATACACCTTTCGCCCCTCCGGGGCTTAGTTTTTCCTATCCGTCGTTTTCTACACACCTTCCGCCCCGCTGGGGCTGTTCTTATTTGTATATGATAGATTTTCTACAAGTTAATATCGCATACTATATTTTGGACAGTTTCTGTCGGTCTCATGTCGTGTTTCAAGGGTTTCTCTGTTTTCCTGATAGTTTTAGGGTCGGTATAAATGACTGAAAAGCATATTTATGTCCAAAGCGGACATCTCTACATAGCACTCCGCTGGAGTGCGGGGTTTTCTGCCTTTTATTTCTATAGACATATCACGCCGCTGGCGTGAGGAGACATCGTAAGGCCGGTGTAGTTAGTTCTCTATTGATCACATCTAACACACAGATAAGTTGTGCGTCTTGCTCCAGCGGAGTGCTATGTCTAAAATTGTCCAAACTATAGTAGTATTAGGTCAACCTAAAACATCTGATAATTGTCCAAACTATATTAATAAGATAGTGAATTTCATTTTTTCTTGATATAATTGTTAATGTAGTGTACTTTTTGAACCGAATTTGAATAGAAGGCTGGAGAAGTGGAAGTATGAAGAATGGGATGGTAAAAATTCTTTCCCATTTGGAGGGAAGTGAAACCGTAAGGATTAAAAATTAAAATGTCTAAAAAACAATACAGAGTTATGTTTATTTTATGTCCCATAGCCTTTTTTATATGTGTCGGGGTTTTTATCTTGCAGTTAATAGATAATATTTTTTACGAAGGTTCATCCAATATAAGTGAAACAGTTATTATTGTATTATTAATAGCTATTATGATGTTATTATTTACTATACTACAAAAATTAGATGCCAAAGATATAGGCAAAGAATAAAAATGAATATTGAAAAAGCATGTATTAGACATATTGTCAAGATCGGAACTACTTTCCCGTTTGAAGGGAATGGAAACTGTAAGGATTAAAAAATGAATAAATTTTACAAAGTTATGTTTATTTTTTTTAGCATAACCCTGCTTATATTTTTCGGTATTTTTACCTTTCAGGTTATAGATAATATTTTTTACGAAGGTTCACACAACACAAATGAAACGTTAATTATTTTATTACTTAATGTCATACTGCAAAATTTAGTTTACAAAGATATACGCAAAGAATAAAAATGAATATTGAAAAGCATGTGTTAGACATATTGCCAAGTAAAATATTTTAGACACATCACACTTTATCACCAATTTTGTGACTGGATAATTTCGTTCATAACCTTATCCCAGTCTGGATAATCAAAAACAGGTTGAATGCAGATACGGTGGTAATTCTCCCACGTAGGCTCCAAATTCAACTGTTCCCGCATCTGATTTGCCATCCAACTACTCGGTTCCTTATTTCCGTCATTGTTTTTTCTAACAACAATTGTTGATAGCGTTGGAAGATCTGTGTTTATTCCATGAAGTTCTGTGTTGATACAGTCAAGAATACCACCAAAGAGATCATAGCGTCGGAAACCGATAGCATTTCCTAATTCTCCGAAAGTGATGGTATTATGTTCTTGTGCGCGGAGTATAAGGATTGGTAAGACTGCGCGTGCTCTGCCATGTTGTTTTAGGTCTCCGAATATTCCACTTTTACCAGTTGGCATTATAATGCTCATGTTTTTACCTCCGTTTGTATTTATCTAAAAATAAAGCTCACAATACACAAATGCGTTTCATCACTGCATTGCTGTATAAAATCATATAATTCGTGAGTTTTCTCTTCAGACATTATGTTTCGACACACCTTTCGCCCCGCTGGGGCTGAACCTCATTTTTTATATGCTTTTCTACAAACCTTTCGCCCCGATGGGGCTTATTGTTTAGGGTCAGTACGTTTTCTATAGACATTCCGTCCCTACGGGACTCAAGATAGTGGCTAAACACGTTTTCTATAGACATTCCGTCCCTACCAAATCAAGGAATCAACGGTATGAATGCTATTTAGCATTCCCCGGGTATGAATGCCATTTAGGCATTCCCCGGGACTCATTATATGTATATGATGATCATTGAATTACGTAAGTCATAATGTAAGTGTATCAATTGAAAATGGTATAATCCTCTTCTCCGTGAAATCCGTGAAATCTGCGATTCAGACAACCTCTACGCATCCAAATTATGCACCCGCATCACCTCATTCCCGCGCGGATCAATGACTTTAACGGCAGCACATCTATGTTGCCCCATAGGAAATGGTAACGATTCTGTTCCACTGAACATCTCAAAACTCTCCGCGTCAATCACACCCTTAAGATCACGCGCAATTTTGTCCCATGCCTTTCTGTCAGGAAAGAACGCTTGCGTAATACAGAAAGTTCGACCATCATAATCAGAATCAAGAAACCATGCTGCCACCTTATCCGCACCAGCAGAACTCAAGGTGTTATCCACAGGATTATAAATGTCCACCCCTTCCATCGTAATAACATACTCACCATTGTCTTGTTTCTCAAGGGTTGTACGCGGCAATCCGAACACCGTAAACAATTGCGTGGAGGAAGTATTCTTCAGGAGGTCATCCATCACCACATCAGGACTGATATTAGCCATGTGGATACGTACACTCGGATTCAGATCGTCTTGAATGGCAGCTTGTGCTGCACCATCAAAACTAAAACCTGCAAATATAAGATCATCAAATGCATTTCGATATGCTGCACGTACACACTGTTCAACCTGTACTGCGGTCACAGGTCCGTGTTGTGGACCGAACGCGACCGCAACCCGTCGATCCGAATCACCATTTTCCCAACTCCCTTCAGCGTGTAAAATACCACCATCAAAAGGATTCAGCGTAGCGAATTTCTGTTTATTATCATCAGGAAACTTCACACCATCTTCACGTAAAAGACGAATCATTTTGTCAAGATACGCCTCTGCATTCACATCTTCGTGTGTATCATTTTCAGTTTCATCAAATGTTTCGTCCAATTCTTCGGGTTCTCCACCGATAGGAGACTCCATATCAAGATATTCTTCAGGAGGCTGCACCGCTTCCACAGTAAAGGGACCACTCACACGAATTCGTCTTCTGTCTATCTCTGGTTGGTCAACCAACTCCTCACCATCAGAGGCAGCAGCAATACATTCATTTACCTCATCCATCTTTGCACGCCATGCTTCTCTATAATCGGTCAACGCTTTCTTTAATGCATCCGTCCAATCCGGATCGGTGTCAAACGGCACTTCCCACTCCTGCCATTCCGTTTCTGGTAGTTGCCATCGTCGTCTATCTGCCTCTGTGATGGATCTTTTCCCATCGCGTTTTTCTTTCTCTACAAGTTTCGCAAGGAGTTTCGATCGGATGTCGTCTGTAATTTCAACCAAAGCACTATTCAATGTATCCAATTTTTCTTTAAGAATGGGTTCATGCTTTTCAAAGATAGGGTCAAGGGCGGTGTTTTGGGCAATGCTTCTGAGCGTGATGTGTGGTGCGACTTTATTAATAAATCCTCTTGCAACACCACTCATTTCATCTTTCAGTTCATAATACTCGAAACTACTTGTTAACAGACGTTGTCGTGCTAATGCAAGAGAAACCCGACTGGTGTCAATTGTAATCCACCGTCGACCCCACTGCTCAGCCACATAGGCAGTAGTACCACTACCACAGGTAGGATCAAGGACAAGGTCCCCAGGATCAGTAGTCATATGTAAGCAGCGTTGAATTATTTTTGGATTAGTTTCAACAACATATCGTTTAGAATCGCTAAATCCAGCGGCAGTATCTGTCCAACTATTTTCCATCTGAATTAATGGAAAGTCACTATGATATTGCCGATAGTAGAGATTCTTTCCTAAGATTAAAAGCCTTTTAGCTAATGATAAACGTCTATTTCCATCTAAAGTTGTACGCCAACTTTTACGACTTAACGGACTAAATGTACTCCCCTCATATTTGAAATCATAGGTGCAAGATGGTGTATATCCAGAAGATGTTAGAACTGATCTCTTAAATACCTTATGCAATTGTTCAGAGGATAGATTTTGGATATCGGATCTTGGCAATTTCTCATAGGTTCCGTCACCTCTATCAAGAAAAGAGAACTCTGATTCATCCATTAAGTCTCTATAAAAGAACAGCGGTCTAAATTTTATCTGATCTATATCCTTGGCATACCACATGATATAATCATAAATTCGAGCGATTCCTTTTTGTCCCAAAGGACTCATGCTTCTGAAATTTATCATAGCATAGAAATTTTTACTACCAAACACTTCATCCATTATAACCCTTACCCGATGAACATTCTCATCACTAATTTGCACAAAGATACTCCCGCTATCTGTCAACAAATCTTTGGCAACAATTAACCTATCACGGAGATATGCAAGGTAGGAATGTATACCGAGTGTCCATGTGTCACGGTATGCCTTTACCTGTTCTGCTTCACGCGTCAAATCTTGGTCTCTATTCTTTACATCACGTTGGAATACTGTTGATTGAAAATTAGAAGAGAAATTAATACCGTAGGGTGGATCAATGTAAATCATCTGTACTTTACCAGCAAGATCTTCACGTTTCGCAAGAGAACTCATCACCATCAGACTATCCCCAAGAATTAGCCTATTTGCCCAATCCACATCGTGCTTGTAAAACTCGACCGCCTCGTTATATGTCTGCTGTGGGTCAGCAAAGAGTTGGCGTTGGACATTTTCACGTTCTGCTACCTTTAAAATTGCTTTTGCACTCACGCGTTCATGCACATGCAATGCAACTGGGTCAACAGTAAAGGATTTTGCTTCTTGTTTCCCTGACCATTCTAACCACGGTTCATGATGTTTGAGTGCATCCGCAATTCTTTTCGCCTCTTCTGATGTGAGGGGTTGTTTCTGTGCTCTTTCGAGGAGTTCGTGAAGTTTGTCTACATCACCGTTCGGATCGGAGCGCAATATGGGTGGTAAATGTGGATTATATGCGTATTCCTGTTTGGGAGTTTCGGGTGTTCTCGCCTGTCCAGCGATACCAGCGGGTGGGTTATTCTTTCGTGTTGATGAGTCGTGTCGGTAATCCTTAACCTCTTTCTCTCTCTTATCTCTTGCCATAAGTTATCTCCGTGCATAATTTGGTAAAGTCTCTTATCCATATTTTACTCTATATGCTCATATTTTGCTTATAAAATCTGACATCCGTATTATTACGTGTCAATTTAGTATTACCAATTTTACTTAATTAGTTTACATTAATAGCAAATCGGAGAAGTTAATTTAGTTCAAAGGGATTCTATAAACATTCCGTCCCTACGGGACTCAATTACGGGTATACACCTGTGCTATAGACATTCCGTCCCTACGGGACTCAAGGAATCAAGGAATCAAGGAATCAACGGTATGAATGCCTTATGGCATTCCCCGGGTATGAATACTATACAGCATTCCCCGCCTACTGGGTCTGGGGTGAACCTACCAAGGGGTTGCATATTTATGTCCAAAGCGGACATCTCTACATAGCACTCCGCTGGAGTGCAGAGTTTTCTGCTTCTTATTTCTATAGACATATCACGCCGCTGGCGTGAGGAAACATCGTGATGTAATACCATTTCTAAATAATGATCGTGCATTATCAATTAAAGAAACCCCCTAAATCCCCCTTATCAGGGGGACTACTAAGAGTGATCGTAATGTGAACTATATAAATAGCAATTTTTAGGTTTTTACGTCTCACGTCCTTATTAAGCCAAAAAAAGAAAACACCCCTACAACTCTGTAGAGGCATTTGAAAATCTTTATTTTCCTGTCGATCACACTTCAGTATTTCTACTACTTGATTCTCTTTTCATACTCATCATGTTGCCCGACCCAATACCATGTAATGGTATCATCATCTTGTTCATAACCGAGTGCTCGGTAATCCTTAGTGATACGTAGTGACCATCGTCCTGACACTTTTTTGAATTTGAGCGATGGGTGAAGTGGGTTGACTCGTAAAAATTGAAATTGTTTGGCAATAGATCTTTGAATATCGCTTGGAAGATTGTCAGCAAGTGCTACAAATTCGTCATTGATTACATGTTAAAACTTTTGCATGAACTTCAAACAATCCGGGTATACTTCCCTGCCTTATAATTTTCCTTCGCTTTTTGCACAAGCGGTTCAAGGCGTCCCTCTTTGACATCTGCTTCAAACTGTTTTTCCCAAGCATCTTCAATCTCATTTAGGGCTTGGTCAAGCGCATCGTGCAGCTGTGCTTTGACAGACTCAATAGTATCCCCCGGACATTCCACTTCTGGGAAGTCAGGAATATGCCCCAAAAAACCGGTGCCGTTCTTTTGGATGTAGGCTGTATAGGTTTCATCAAAAGACTCATTGTGCACGAAACAGGTCAATGGGTATCCATCCTTAAAATCCATGATATTCTCCTTCTAAAACTGGTTGATACAAGACTATTAAAGCATTGTTGTTTAGTATACAAATTTTTTTACTGTCACGATTTCAAGATTTTATCAACCTCGTTTTTATGACCAACCCAATACCATAAATTTGTGCCGTTAATTTCTTTTCCTAAAGCTCTGTAGTTTCGGTCAATGCGTATAGACCATCGTCCTGCCACCTTTTTGAATCGTAATGATGGGGGCAGAACAATTGTCATTAAATATTCAAATTGTTTTAGAACTTTAGATTGTACATTGCTTGGAAGTGCATTGACTAAATTATGAAAATTGTTGTCCTGAACGTGTTGAAAATCAAGATTGTTCATGATAGACAGACAAGTTCAGTGTATTTCCCCTCATTGTAGTTTTGCTGGGTTTGAGCTTCAAGTTTTGCGATTGTTTCGGACGTGGCAGCGTCAGTCAATAAGCGTTCCCACGCTTCTTCTTCCCGTATCAACTCCTGATTGACTTCGCCCGGTAATTTTTTTTCAACTGCTTCAACAGTATCACCGTAGCACCTGAGTTCTGGTATGTCTGGCACTAAACCGACCCAACCCGCACCATTATTTTCAATATGTGCAATAAACGTCTCATCAAACAATTTATTGTGGATTAAGTACGTTTTCGCAGCCATTGTATGCTCCTTATAGAATAATATCCTTATTAAATATAATTTGATACTATTGGTACGATTAAAAGTGACTGTCATTTCTGACAGTCACTTTTGCTTTGTGTTGTTTTGTGCTGTTTTGTTTCGTCGCAACGACTATTATACAACATTTTCAATAGGTTTTTCAATAGGTTTTTTCAGTGAACAATATTATCATATAGAAATGGTATTAATTCGCATTTAGTAACGAAGATGTCATCTTCATCGTTTTATACTTTGGTAATCAAGAATAAAAATAAACATTAAGATTCTCTATATCTGCATAGCATAAGGTTGAATTGTGCTATGTCAATTTAAAAGAAAGCAGAGGAGTTTTAAGAATGAAATCGTATTCTCTGTGTATGGTACCCCTTTTAATGTTGTGCTTCCTTGGTTGTGTTAGCATGCCACAACATAATCAATTGCTTGATAAGCATTACACCTATACAAGTGGAGAAAAACAAACAACACTTGATGAATGGTATTCATTGATCTCTGATTTCGAGAAATTACTTCAGACTGATGCCAAGAATGAATCTGCTGATGATGTGCAATTTGCTATTGCGTCCAGTTGGGTTTGGTGTATTAAATCTGGAGATACTGAAGCACCACAAAAGGCAATTTCAGCCTTTCGGAGATTAATTTATACCTATCCTGACTCCACGCATTTACCTCAAGCGCATTACTGGATAGGTCGCTGCTATACATTAGTAGGGGATTCCGCCCGTGCTGTGCATCATTACCAGATAGTAATTAACCGATATGCAAATACTGATGTTGCCTCAGAAGCGAAGTTGGAATTGGGTAGATCGTATGTTCAACATGGATATAAAACCCGTGCTGAAACATTGTATGTCGACATCGTTGAATCAGCATCCGCAAAAGAGGTAGTAACTATTGCATCAAGAGAGTTGAAAGAACTAAAAGGACAGAAGATAGAACCCAAACCTACAGCACAATCAATTAAAACACAAGAAAAGACAAAGCCACAAACTAAACCTGCCCCAACTACCTCCAAACCAGAAACATTAACCCCTGAATCATTGACTCGTGAATTCGGATTGACGGCTAAAACGATTGTTATTGATGCTGGCCACGGTGGTAAAGATCCTGGAGGCGTCAGTTCTGGTAATCTAATAGAAAAACCTATTGCGCTTAGTATTTCAAAGAAAATTGGAGCATTGTTATCGGCAAAAGGATACAACGTTCTGTTAACGAGAGATACCGACCGATTTATTGAATTAAAAGACCGTACAGCATTTGCCACAAAACATAAAGCAGACCTATTTTTGAGTATTCATGCAAATGCAAGTGAAAATTTGAAAGCTAACGGTATTGAGACATATTATTTAGATGTTACAAGTACGGATAAGAATTCGGAACTTATCGCAGCACGAGAAAATACATACTCAGGATATAGTATACAAGAATTGGAATCGCTCTTAAAAGGTATAATCGTCGAGAGTAAGAGTAAAGACAGCCGTAGATTGGCACAACATGTTCAACAGGAATTGGTCAACGCCACAGGTGCTACAGATCGCGGGGTTAAACATGCACGCTTTGTTGTTCTAATAGGAACAACTGTTCCTGCAATTCTTATTGAAACAGGGTTTATTACCAACCCTTCTGAAGGACAAAAGCTCACTTCTGAAACATATCAACAGAAGATAGCTGCTGCAGTTGTGCGCGGTGTTGAAAAGTTTTTAGGGAGTCATGAACATATAAGTCATAATAACCCACCTAAATTCAATAGGGTTTTGGCAGCCACGAATTGATAGTTCTATTTAATGATAATTAAGTAAATACTTCGGTAATTCTAATTTCTCAAACCCAGTAGGCGAGGAATGCTAAATAGTATTCATACCGTTGATTTTCGGTTTCTAACCACGGTGAATGCTAAATAGTATTCATACCGTTGATTCATTAGCGTCAATTTAGGGATACACCTTTCGCCCCGCGAATCAACGGTATGAATGCCTTATGGCATTCCCCGGGGCTTAGTGTTTAGGATTTGTACGTTTTCTACACACCTTTCGCCCCGAATCAACGGTATGAATGACATTTAGTCATTCACCGGGGCTTGGTGTATTGGTGATAACGATTTCTATAAACATTCCGTCCCTACGGGACTCAAGATAGTGAATAAACACGTTTTCTATAGACATTTCGTCCCTACGGGACTCATATATGTATATGATAATCCCTGTATCAGATAAGTCTTAATGTAAATCTATCAATTGAAAATGGTATAATCTTACTAAATTGACGCCTATGGTGCGGTTTCCCGGGATTGCCTTAGAGCATTCATACCGTTGATTCAAATATAAAAATCTGAGTTATCAAACTTACGTTAAGGAATAGGTATGTTGTATTCGTTCTTACAACAATGTCGTTTGTGGTTGAAAGCAATCCCATTTAAAGTCAGATCTTTTCACTTCTTAATATTCATCTTCATTATTGGATGGGTAGGCAGTATATCTGCACAACAGGCGGATATTGCGATTTTGTTACCATCAACCGCATCTGGTATCTCCGAAGGTGATGTAAACTATGCACGTTCTGTGAGCAAGCGTTTTGTCCGTATGTTAAAAAGTATAGGATTTACTGCGGATGAATTGGATGAAGCTACGGCTGCAAGTGAAAAACGTCTTCAGAATACGGCTTCGAATCCTTATAGATTGGTAATCCTACCGCTTAATCAGAAGATCTCTTTAGATACAGCCCCATTACTTAAGACCTTTGTTGATGGTGGCGGTAAATTATTTGTCACCTATAATCTCGCTGATGAAGTCGGAAGGATTTTGAATATACGGAGTAAAAAATGGCTTCGTCGAGAATCTCCAGGTCAATTCTCCACTATCCAATTCGATGCTCCTGAAGTTCTGGGAATGCCGAAATCTGTCAGACAGATATCTTGGAATATTACGGTAGCAGAGGCAACAGATCCTACGACTAAGGTAATTGGACATTGGTATAATTCTGATAATGAATCAACGGGGTATCCAGCATTTTTTATGGGGAATGCAGGTGTGTTTTTTAGTCATGTTTTCCTGCCAGATGACATTCAAACAAAAACACAGCTTCTGGCGGCACTGCTTGGATATATGATACCTGAATTTCAGCATGCAATTGCAAAGCGCGAATTAGATTCACTAACTACTATTGGTCATATTAGTAATCTTGATCACTTATCAAAATTTGTTGGGTATGGAGGGGTATCAGAGGCGAAACAGGCGTTACAATCTGGAAAGACATTGTCTCTTCAAGCTCAAACAGATTATACCGATAAGAAATATCATGCTTCAATGACCACATCCCGTCAAAGTCGAGAAGAATTAGCAAAAGCATACAATCTATCTCATTTAAGCGATACAACTGAAGGGCGTGCATTCTGGAACCATTCTGGACTCGGTGCGTATCCTGGTGATTGGGAACGTTCAGCGAAGGAATTGGCTGCTGCTGGGATAAATATGATTCTCCCCAATATGGCTTGGGGTGGCATTGCACACTACGATAGCAGTGTTTTACCACAAAGCAGTAAATTTACACAATATGGTGACCAGATACAACAATGTGTTGAAGCAGCAAAGAAATATAATTTAGAAGTACATATTTGGAAAATAACATGGAATTTAGAAGGTGCTCCAGAGGATTTTGTGAAAAACTTACGAGATTCCGGTCGCACACAAGTTTCTTCAAGTGGCGATCCGCTGAATTGGTTATGTCCATCACATCCTGATAACGTAAAATTGGAACTGGATAGCATTATGGAAATCGTGCAAAAGTACGATGTTGATGGTATCCATCTTGATTATATCCGTTATCCTGGGAGCCATGCATGTTTCTGTCAAGAATGTCGAAAAAGATTCATGCTATCTTCAAGAATAAATGTTCAAGACTGGCCTCAATCCGTGCTACCGAGAACTGGACAATACAGTAAAGCCTATACTGACTGGCGGGTAGAGCAGATAACACGTTTAGTGAGGTTAATCCATAAACGGATCCGTAAGGTAAAATCAGGAATTAAGCTTTCAACTGCAGTGTTCGGAGGATATCCATCCTGTGTCACTTCTATTGGACAGGATTGGATTGCCTGGGCAAAGGCTGGATACATTGATTTTGTTTGTCCCATGAATTATACTGAAGACAACAAGTATTTTACGGACCTCTTAGAAAATCAACTTGCTTTGATGCCTAAAGGAGTTGCTGTTTATCCCGGTATTGGTGCGACTGCATCTAATTCCATCCTAACACCTGACGGAGTGGTAGGTCAAATCCATCTTGTACGATTTTTAGGTGCTTCTGGTTGGTGTGTCTTTAATTATTCATCGAATATATCAAATACAATCCTGCCTGCCATTGAATTAAGTATCGGTAAAAAGAAGGCGACACCAGTTCATTAGATGAAGTTTAAGAAAATATTCAGGTAATTCTAATTCCCCAGACCCGGTAGGTTAAAAGTTTGTAATATAGATAGGAATTATGATATAATAGTAAACATAATATACAAAGTAAACATGTTATAATAAATAGGAGAAAAAAATGAATGAAAACGAAATAACCCTTGATGCAATTCGGGATGTAGTAAGGGAAGTGATTGATGGTAGATTTGAGACACTTGAGAATAAGGTTGATAATCTTGAGAATAAGGTTGATAATCTTGAGAATAAGGTGGACAATCTATCTGAAAATCAAACGCAGATCTTTGTTAAGCTTGACTCTATAAATAGTTGGCTTGAGTCTATAGATAAGAATATAAAATCTATCAACGTAGATGTTGAATCCATAAGGAAACACGTGGGCTTGAAAAGGTCGAGCGACACTGGGCGTATTGTCCAACCAACTCTTTAATATATTTTTTCAACAGAAAAAAAGGAGGAAAGTGTATATTTTACACCTTTCTCCTTTTTATTTTGGAAACAAAAATCCCAAAACGACTAAATCCGTTTAATATTGAAACTTGCTTAAAGGAGAATTCTGCTGTATGGCTCAACAACCTAATATCTTATTTCTTATGAGTGATGAACACAGTCCCCATGCCATGGGATGTGAAGGTAATGATATTGTGCAGACACCGAATTTAGATCGTCTCGCCAAATCTGGCACTTACTTTGATGCAGCATACTGTCAATTCCCACTTTGCACACCTTCTCGTATGTGTATGCTGACAGGGAAATATGCTCATCGTTGTTCAGCTTGGAATAACGGTTCAATTCTATATCCTGAACATCTTACGATGCCTGCACATTTTGTACAACATGGGTATAGTACTGCACTCGTTGGGAAGATGCATTTTGGTGGGATAGAACAACACAACGGATTTGAAGCCAGACCATACGGGGACCTACGAGGACGTGCAGGACATCAACGTGATCCACTACAAGGAAATATGGGTGGTAACCGTGGACGTACCCAAAATGCTGGCGTCACAGAAATACCATCAAGTCTTCTGCAAGAACGCGTAATTAATGAGGAAACGATTGAGTATTTACGATCTCATTCCTCAGACAAACCGTGGTTTCTTCTCGCAAGTTATAGTCGTCCACATTTTCCCTTAACAGCTCCGAAGAGATTGATTGATAAATACTACCCAGATAATATTGACATGCCAGATATACCGTCTGGACATCTTGAAGAGACACACCGGTATGCGAAAAGTTTACGGCAACACTTCAATACGAATAATATGCCCGAGGAAGAAACGCGTAAAGCACGAGCAATATATTATGCATGCTGTGAATTTCTTGATGAGTGTATCGGGGATCTGTTGACAATTTTGGAACGGGACGGTTTGTTAGAGAACACAATTATTGTTTATACCACAGATCATGGTGAAATGGCAGGTGAACATGGACAGTGGTGGAAGTCCAGTTATTATGAAGCTGCTGCACGGGTTCCACTGATTATATACGATAACCGATTAGAAGATTCACACGGTAGACGCGTTAATTCTCCTGTAGAATTAAATGATCTTTATCCAACGCTATGTGCAAAGGCAGGAATCCCAACCCCGGACGGTTTGGATGGATCAGATCTATCAAATCTGATGTACGGCAATACAAATGGTTGGCGGAATACCGCTATTAGTGAATATTGGGCACACCAAACAACAAGTCCGATGCGGATGTTAAGAACACCTCGGTACAAGTATGTTGCATTTCCTGAGGATGAATCCATTATCTTTGATTTAGAAAATGACCCTGGTGAATTTGAGAATATTGCTGGACAACCTGAACATCGCGAATTAGAAGCGACATTACATGAACAACTTATGGCAGATTTTTCATGGGAAGATGTTCAGAAACAGAAGGATATAGATCAAGAACGGAGTAAAGAATTCAAGGAACCGTGGGGTGGCGGTACACCAAATCAATATACATTGCCAGATGGCAGAATTGTAGATGCCGAACTCTGTCTTTATAACCCTGTTCTCCGCGATGAAACTGATGGATAATTAAGTTATACCATTTCTATAAATGATTGTCCCATGATTAGGTGATATCTATGTCTTGAAATAGTGCACAAACTGGATGAAGATTAATTTATTAATTCGGTAGTTTTGTAAAAAATCCAGTGCGGTTAGGAAACCGCACCTACCGGGTTTGGGAAATTAGAATTACCGAAATATTTTCTTAATCTTCATGAAGTTTGTGCTACATTAAAGAGATTCTATTAATGATACTTTAATTACCAGAAATGGTATAAGATATGAATTGATGACTTCTTATGGAAATAAGATATGCCTGTCCACCCAAAGATTCGTATTTCTGCTATCCTTGTAGGATTGCTATTAGTAGGTGGAATTTGTGCAATCTCACCCTACAATAACTATTTCTTAGAGAATTCGAGACTGGCAGGTAATCACCTTCCAGTTGGCTCAATTTTAGGTCTACTCCTACTTGTTTTCATTGTCAACCTTCCTTTACGTTTCTTGAGATGGAGTCGTCGACTTTCATTCACATCACTCGAATTAACTGTAATTTGGATGATGCTGATTGTTGCTGTTGGTATTCCATCCATGGGACTGTTACAGTTCCTTATCCCTTGCCTTGTAGCACTTCGTTATTTCACAACACCAGTGAACGATTGGGCAGAAACACTCCAACCACAGATCCCAGACTGGTTAGTCGTTACGGATACACAAGCCGTAACCGATTTCTATGAAGGACTATCTCCAGGTGGTAATATTCCTTGGGTCTCTTGGATTAATCCTCTCTTAGTCTGGGGATTATTTGTTGTTGTATTCTATTTCACGATAATCTGTCTATCAGCCATTCTTCGCAAGCAGTGGGTAGAACGTGAAAGGTTTTCCTTTCCACTCATCCAGATTCCTATACAATTAGCAGCAGAACCAGCAAGTGGATCACTCCTAAACTCATTTTTTAAGAATAAGTTATTATGGGTAGGTATGGTTTTACCGCTTGTGATTCACTTCCTCAACGGACTCCATGCACATTTCCCAATGGTGCCTCGGATTCCAATGATCTTTGAGATTCATCGCGCATTTACTGAAAAACCGTGGCATACACTGGGTATGTGGCCAGGGATGAATATTGCGATCTATTTTTCAGTAATCGGTGTAGCTGCATTGCTTACATTGGAAGTGTCTTTCAGTCTTTGGTTTTTCTTTCTCTTTTTTAAACTTCAATATATTATTATGAATGTAACAGGTGTAGGCATTGGACCGTGGATAAGTTGTAGTCGTCAAGTAATGGGTGGCTATCTTATTTTTGTTCCTGCTGTTTTCTGGGGTGGACGTGAACATATACTATCCATAATAAAAAGAGCATTTGGTATGGTTAAGTACAACGGGAAGAGTATTGAAAATAGACATTTAGTGGATGATAGCAATGAACCACTTTCATATCGTATCGCTTTTTTCGGATTCATCTTCGGATTTGTCATCCTTGTTACGTTCTTAGTCATCGCAGGAATCAAAACATGGGTAGCAATCATAACGATGCTTTCTATCTTTGTAACTTCTGTTGTCTTATCATGGATGGTAGTCAATGGTGGTTTGTTGCTTGTACAAGCGCCATTCTTTCCTTCTGATTACATTACCTATACACTTGGTTCGGGGGCAATAGGACAAAAGAGTTTGGCTGTTCTCAGTTTTCAACGAACATTTCTCCGGGATTGGGGAGAATTCATGATGCCGAACTTTCTGCACAGTTTCAAAGCTGCGGATGAAGTGGGATTGATGCGGCGCAAAGTTGTTCCGATACTGGGTGTTTCAATTATGGTTGCTCTTGTTGTATCAGTTTATGCATCATTGACATTGGTGTATAACAAAGGAGGATTGTTTCTACAGAATTGGTCATTTATCAATGCACCTCGCGGTTATTTCAATCGGATGAATAAGCTCATCCAATTTCCTGTAGAAACAAATTGGGGTGAGGTTTATAGTATGATTGCTGGCGCAGGTTTTACGGGTTTCATGCTATGGATGCGTCAAAGTTTTGTTTGGTGGTCATTACACCCAATTGGGTATTTATTAGGCGCAACATATCCTGCTTTTCATTTATGGTCATCTGTCCTTATAGGGTGGATGATTAAATATATTACACTTAAGTTTGGTGGACCCCTGACTTACCGTAAAATCCGTCCTATTGCATTTGGTCTGATTTTTGGGGAGTATGTGATGGTAGGTATTTGGATGTTTGTTGGGTTTTTCACTGGGATTGGTTATTTTGCATTACCACGCTGATATTATACCATTTCTATAAATTATTGTCTCATTAGGTGGTTATTATGGTAGTCATTTTTCAGGACACAAACTGAATGAAGATTAAAATAATAATTCGGTAATGTGATAGGAAATTCGAATCAACGGTATGAATGCTATTTAGCATTCCCCGTGGTTAGGAAACCGAACCTACAGGGTTTGGAATAATGAGAATTGCCGAATTTAAAACTTAATCCTCATAAAGTTTGTGGTACAAAAAAGAGACATTTTCAATTAGAAATGGAATTACTCAAAATAAATAATGAGCTTTGTGTTATTTTAATGCAACATTCTTGAATTATGGTGTATAATGTCATAGAAGTGTAATTCACGAACTATTTCCATTAAAACAACGGAGATAATAGCAATGTTCCAAAAACATTGGTTATTGACCTTTTCACTTACGGCATTAGTTTGTCTTCATTCCTTTTGTCCATTATACTGTGCAGCTGTTGAACAGACATCTTGTGGTAGCAAACTTATTCAAAATATGAATGGTATTCAAACCAATTCATCTTGTTGCCATAACAAAGATGCGGATTCTTCAAGTGAAAACAATAGCACATCAGAAGATGGAAATACATGCTGTTTAACAAATTTCGAGGTGATCCTTCCTGAAATCACTTATCGTATTGACTATACCCCTCAATCGGATGAACACTTAAAAATTGCTTCAGTCCTACTTGATTCATCGGTAATGGTTGGTCAAGAACAACAACTAAAGACCTTCAGTCCCCACAACCTATCTCTCTTACCATTAACCTCGAACCTATCCCGTCGCGGTCCTCCATACACCCTTTCTTAGAATATTATCTTAATTGACTGTTTTTATTCCGGACCATTGTATAGTCACGGAATAAATAGAGTATTTGAAACTCTTTTTAAGAATTTATATATTTATATGGAGGAATATAATGAAAACCCTATTTTCCACGTTTTACACACCAAGAATTGCTATTGCAATATTCATAAGCGTCCTGTATTTTGTACATATAGGCTATACTGCCCAACATGAAGATCATAGTGCTCATCAGATAGAAAAAACTGATGTCTTGAATGTAAGTCTACACACTGAACCAGAAGATATTAAAGCAGGTGAGCAAGCAACTCTAATGTTCAATCTCACCGATAAAATGGGTGAACCCTTTACAGATCTTATGATACACCACGATCGGGTTCTCCATGTTTTAATTGTAAGTGAGAATCTACAGATTCTTGGACATATCCATCCTGAAGATTTCGATGAGCGTGACATGATGGCAGAACTTGAAGGAACCTATACTGTTCACTTTACTTTTCCCGCTGCAGGTAGATATATATTGGCACTGGATGTGATGACAGCAGATGCTGAATATTCGAAATATCTGTATGTTGATGTTGTAGGGGAGAAGAAGATGACAGATCTTTCTGAAGATTTCAGTCGAGAAAAAACTGTTTCCGGTTATACTGAAGAAGGTGGTGACCGATATACTAAGGCTGTTTTAACTGATGGAAAAGGCACGTCAGTATATCAAGTGAAAATGAATGTCCAAGATAAAATTAAAGCAGGAGAGATGGTTCATATCGATTATCATTTTTCACAAGCAGGGAAACCGATAACCGATCTTGTTCCATTTTTGGATGCTCCAATGCATTTTGCTATTGTAAATACTGAATTAGATGGTATAGTACATACACACGGTTCAGTGATGATGAATATGGATCATAGCAAAATGAAAAAAGATGTCTCCCACAAAGGACATAAAATGGAGAAAAAAGATCCTACGTCCGGACATAAACATCAGGGGGAAACACCCGATAAATTCGGACCTTCCGTTATGCTCATGACTACATTTCCGAAAGCAGGGATTTATCAGATTTTTGGGCAACTAAAACATAAGGACCAGATTCTGTTTCCTACATTCATGGTAAAAGTAGAAGAGTAAATTATCTGTCTGCTGTCGATAATATCTATCGGCAGCAGACACTTCAAAAGGAGTGAATAGATGTTATTCAATAAATACCTTCCTATCCGAAATAGTATAATATTTGTGTTTGCATTTGCGATGGTATTCACCCCGATACTCGGTATTACGCATGAAACTGAGTGGCCGGGTGAAAAACTCGCAGGTATTTTCCCAAAAGCGAAAAAATTCGTTCAGAGAAGTGTTGTGCTTACAACAGACAAGATTAAGTCCATTGAGAAAGATTTGGGGACGAAACTTCGTAAAGAAGACCTGAAACCGATTTTCTATATATCGATTGGTGAGAATAAGAAACCTATGGGTTTGGTATTATTCGTTGATGTGCAGGGACCACATGGGAAAATTGATGGGGCTGTTGGACTTAACATGAAAGGTAAAGTTGTGAAAGTAGCTGTTTATGATCACAAGGAATCAGAGTCAATTACCTCAGAGAAATTTCTTAAGCAGTTCGTTGACAAGGGAATAGACGATGCTTTCACTGTTGGAAAGGATGTTGAAGCAGTTAAGGGACAAGAAGATGCATCTAAGGCGATTGCTTTAATGCCGAAAAAGACACTGGTCATGAGTTATGCCCTCTTTCTGAAGCGTAAACCCAAGCCAGAAGCAGAAGAAAAACCCACACCAGAAGAACCAACCGAAGAGATACCTGAAGTTGAGGATTTAAAGGAACTTATGATTCTGATGGTAGATGCTTATTATGCTATTATAGATTATTTTGACAAAGGTGAAGGGAAGGAAGAAGCAGTATCTGCTGCTAAGAAACTCGTTCTATATGGAAAAGGAATCTCCGAATTTGAGCCACCTATGAATGCTGATCAGACAGAAGAATACACGGAGATGCAGGAAAAGTTCGGTAAAATGCTTACAGAATTTGCTGATGCCCTTGATGAATCAGGTATAACAGACGATACGCGTAAACAGTGGGAACAAATATTGACATTAGTGAATCAAGCACATATACGATTCACGGGTGAAGAAATTGATATTGAGTCGTATTAGGGCAAGTTCTTAGGATATTTTCGAATATCATTGCATTCATTTCATATAAGGAATAAATCATGCGCAAAATACTATTTATCTGCGTGATGGTGCTCTTTTGTACCTTAATTGCAGACCAATCAGTCCACGCTCTCCCAGCATTCTATAAAATGTTCAAAACAAAATATAAATGGACAGGTGGATGTAATGTATGCCATTTTTCAAAGAAGGGTGGAGATTCACCAAACCCTTACGGTAGAGCATTCTTACATAACGGAATGAACATGTCTACATTCACACGTATTGAAAATATGGATTCTGATAAAGATGGGTTTAGCAATATAAAAGAACTTATTGCTCGTTCCTATCCTGGAGATGCAGCCAGTACACCTGAAAATGTTGAAACATCGAACGAACTATCTGAATCCGATGAAGATATTGATCTTGATGATGACAATGTCTTTAGTTTTGATGATGCTGATGTCTCAGAGGATACAGGGGGTTCAGATTTTCTGGGTGGTGCATTCGGAGATCTGGTTTTCGGAGGTGCGTTAGATATACGGCGTATCACTCGTGGGAAAGATCTGTTCCCTGATAGAGAGAATTGGGATTCGGGAACCACCTTAATTCACGTTGCTGAATTTGTCGTTACCACGAGCATTGGGGATCATGTGAGTGTATTAGGAGAGCAGTTGTTGACGACCTCTCCTTTGGGAACACAAGTCGCTGATGACCACGGTTTTGTATATGCAATTCTGACAGGACTACCTGTCCTTCCAAAGGGTGCTTCTTTAAAAGTAGGTAGGTTTCGTCATGGATTTGGTATAGATACGAAGTCGGATGCTGCAGCGAATCCATTATATAATTTGGTAAGGAAGAATATCGGTTTCATTTCTGATCGTGGATTACAACTAAATGGATTTGTAGGACCAGTCTCTTATGTAGTATCGCTTGCGGATGGACCAGATTCGCTCCGAACTGTCACAGAAGGCACAGTGGCTAAAGGCATACAAATTGGTCCACACGGAAGTGGAGGTGGTATCTTAAAACCGATTAGAAATAACAGTCCACCAGTGTTTGTCCATTTAAACGGGACACTGCCAGTTTTTGGTAAGAGAATTTGGCTTGGTGGATCCTATTTTGATGGGAATAGTTATCCATTTAATCCTATTAATGGTGATGTCAACCCGTCCACGTTAGTATATAAACGGCGTGCTGGTTTTGCAACAAGTTTCAAGTTGTGGCGTCTTGACTTTGCTGCTGAATGGGTTAGAGGTAGAGATACACAACTCTTGAAGTATCTTTATATTCCGATACCAACCGAAGACAGAAATGCTTCTGTTGAAGGTTATTATCTTCATGCAGAATTGCCTTTGTCTGAGACATTAGATGTTCGATTGAAGTATGATGTGTGGAATCCAAACACAACAAAGTTCAACACATTTACATTCAATCGGGGGGATGAAGATCAGGTGTGGTCAACCCTTGGTGGTGCCTTAACGTGGCATTTCTCCGAAGGAGCATTAGCAAGGATTGTCTATCAGATTAATAACGTTGAAAAACCAACACGTAGTGCAAGGATTATTCCACAATTACTGGTTGAATTTTAGGACATATTTAGAGAGATATTGAAAATTTACTCAGACAAGTTTTAGAAATAAAGAAAGGGATGATTGAAGTGTATATACTTGAATCATCCCTTTTCTATGAAATGCCTGTTTTATTGTTCACTGTTTGTATTGGCATGAATGGCAATCAATACAAAACAGGTAGTTTGTAAGTTCTCGGTTGGGGTTTTGAGTTCTATTGGTGTATCACTAATAAAACCGCCATTTTCAGATTGAGCCTTTGTAAAATAAGAAATCGCTATACGGCGTGTATTAAGTGGATCTTCACTTGCTGCAAGTGCCATAATTACGGTAGCAGTAACCTCTGGATCACTTGAATTCCCTCTATATCTCCCGAAACCACCATCCTTATTTTGGAATTGCTTTATCCATGCAATCTGCTCATCAAGATCGTAGTCAGGAGATAGTGCCTGCAATACCCAAGAAGTCACATAAATATCTGACTGTGTACCATTGGGTAATGTCCATCCACCATCAAAATTTATCCGTTCTGGATCTGCTATCCATTTCATACCAGAAGGAATAAGCTCGGAATTTCTCTGCGTTAACCCGAGTTTTTTTTAGTCCAACAAGAGATGCTGCTGTATAAAGGATATGTCCAGTATCATTGCTTTCACTACCCCAACTACCACTAGGATTTTGTGCTTTTTTCAGCCATTGTAAACCCCTAAATCGTATATCTGGTGCTGTTTTTCCCTTTGCCAATGCGATAACACTAAAAATGGTGTGAGCAGTATTGTTATTCCAACTACCATCTTCACGTTGGTATCTTTCCAAATATCTGACACCGCGACGAACGACACTTGATCCTGTTCCCCAATCCGCATCAATTAGAGACCAGATAGCAAGTGCTGTGATCTCAACATCGCTTTCTTCACCTGGTATTAGTGGCCAACCGCCATCTACATTCTGATTGTTTATGATATACTCTTTTGCGTTTTCAATTGTTGTAAATAACGAGGAACCTTTTTTTGGTATATCTTGAGCAATTGTAATCGAGGTATTAAAAGAAACGATATATACTAAGATTAGAAATAATAGTAGTTTGAGTATGTAGTTCCGATTTTTCATATTTTTCACCTATGTATAGGAATTGTTGACTTTTTTAAAACATAGGAATTCTTAGCAGTTCATTATGTTTGTGGTTCGATAACAACCTTATAGACACCCTCTTTTCCAAGCATATCAATACCATGTTCTAATTGATTTAAGGGTAGACGATGCGTAATTAGCTTGTGTAAGGGTGTCCGTGTTCTTTGAAGGAAATCTAACGCTGTCTGAAATTGGATCTGTGGATATGCCCACACGCCACAAACATCAAGGTCTTTGTTACAGATTTGATGAGGTCTAACTTGTATATCGCCTGAATCAGTATAATGGACCTACCTCTATGACTTTCGCTCCGCGTCTGACAACATCCAAAGCTTCTGAAAAAACAGCAGGTATACCTGCACATTCAATCGCTATGTCCACACCGACACCATTTGTAAGATCCTGAATTTGTTCAACCCGTTTCTTCTGGTGTAGTATCTCCTACATTAATAACCACATCCGCACCCATGTGCTGTGCCATTTCCAAACGGCTATCAACAAGGTCCGTAGCGATAATTGTACCAGCCCCACTATCTCTTAAGACTGCAATCACAAGAAGTCCAATCGGTCCGCATCCGAGTACGGCGACACTGCTTCCAATACTATAGCCATCCCCAATCTGTGGTAAACCCGGGGGCACAAGCACGCTCAACAGCACGTGTCGCTACAGCAACAGGTTCAGTAAGTACTGCTATTTCCTCTGGAATATCATCAGGAATCTTATATACCCAAGAGTTCCCGTGAATATATGTACATTCAGAAAATTCACCATTCAGGTATGGTGGAGTCTCGCTATTACTAAACCCATAGATCGTACGTCCTGAACATAAAGTCGGACGTCCTGGTACATGTAAGCAGTAGTAGCATCTACCACAATTCTTTGAACCGGGTACAACAGTAATTCGGTCGCCAGTCTTAATAGGACCACCCATTACATTCATAACTTTGTTGGCATCCTTTCCGATTTCAGCAACTGTACCGACTACTTCATGTCCTGGAATAACAGGGAATTTAAGTGCTGTATGTCCAAGGTACATGTGTTTGTCACTACCACAGATACCAACTTTGTCTACTTGTAGTATGAGCGAATCGTCTTCCGGTGTTGGTTTGTCATATTCGCGGATTTCTATCTGCCCCGGTTGGAGCATCACCGCTGCCTGAACTTGCATAGAAAATATTCCTTGTTTTAAGATGAGGTATAAGAATTAAAATTACAGTATCCACATTCTAAATGTAGTGGGTGGAAATCGTACCTATTCTATATATGATATTCTTATAGCTCTTGTATATAATAACACCACAACTTCAAAATAGTATCTATCTATTTCATTGTTGTTTACCATAGGAGGGATTACTTAGACCAGAGAGGAATTAGAACCTTTGTCAATTGTGCTAAAACTCTCCAAATTATGTGCTGGAAGAAAATAGTCCACATAAGGCATTGCAGTTCGGATACCTCTACAAATCGGTTGATAGGTATCACTCCCAAGCAGTGGATTTAGCCATATCAGTTTATATGCATGTTGGTGTATCATTTCCATGGATCGACGAAGTAATATCTGCATCTCCACGATCCCAACCGTCGCTGATGAGGATGACAACGGTACGGTATGCTGAGAAAGACGCAGCAAATTGTCGATAGAATTCTAATAGGCTTTCCCCTATTTTTGTACCACCCGACCAGTCTGGAACAGCGTTTGCTACTTCATTTAGACCTTCTGCCAAACCCTTTCGACGGAGTAGACCTGTAATGTTTGTTAGGTGTGTACTAAAAACTGCCACCTCAACTTCTTTCAATTCTTGCTGCATACCGTATATAAATTGTATTAGGAATTTGGCATAACAATCCATAGAACCACTTACATCACACAGAAGTAGGATCTTAGTCTTTTTTATCTTTTTTTGTTTCCGTTTGAGTTCGATGGGTTCACCACCGTAAGTAAGACTTTGCCGCCAACTTTTTCTGAAATCAATGGTCTTTCCCTTTTTGCTAACAACTTTTCGTCTACTCAGTCTTGTTGCTAATATGGCTGCCAATTTTGCAACAATGTCGCGTGCCCTTTCCATATCCTCCATGGTGAACTCACTGAAATCCTTTTGAGTGAAGACATCTTCAACACTATAAGCGATAGGATCGTCTTCCTGTGCTTCAGCATCGTCCTCTTCCTCGTGGTCTATCCATTGATCAAGTACGTTCTCTATATCTTCTTCATTGTATAGATCTTGTAATGCTGAAGGCTCAGGTTCACCATCCATTTCAACCGATTGGAATTCGGGTCTTGGAAATCGCCAGAAAAGGTTAAAGGCGAGATCAAATTTCTCACAGTCTGCTTGGTTGACAATTAGATTTGTTCGTGCTGTATGATAAAACGTCTCGCGATCTGCAATATCAATGAGTTCTACACTCTTACACCAACTTAACTGATTGGTTGTTGTTACATTCACACCCATCTGTCGGAGGAATCTGCAGAAGTCTGTGATTTGGTGTAGAAGTGTGTGATTAGTCATTTCGCCTTTTTTGATGTTTACTTCTCCAACCAAGCGATGAACAGGTCCAGTTCTTTATAAAAGTTTTGAAACAATCCACCAATTTCTTTACCGATTTTTTCTGTTCTTTCGTACACCAATTCCTCTCCGTAGATATTATTGAAAACATGACGAAACTCCAATAGTTCTTGTATTCGGAGATAGGTTTCTTGAGTAATCACAGATGGTCGTTCATCATGTCGTTCAACCATCTGAGATAGCAATTCTTTATGCCACATGCTTCCATCAGGTAAGTGTAAATCCACATCAAGAGCTATCCGTCTAAAGATATTCTCCATCCCTTGATAACAATCTACAAGATTCTTAGCAATTGTTGTTTCAATCTCTTCTTTATATTCGTCTGGAGCAGTCTTTATTTTTTGTAGTCTATCGTCAATTTTTGCAATTGTTGTTTCAATTTTATCGCGTTCAGCACCAATACGCTCAATAAACCCACTTCGGTCCACGTTATATATTACACCTTTTTCTATATATCTTAGTTGATTACTTATTCGTTCTTGAAACTTTTTTTCACAGTTCTCAAACATCACGAGATCTACCTTAAAGAGTCTACTAATATCTGATGCCACTGATAAAGCGCGTAGGGACTTGTCATTAGGGATACCCCACACAACAATATCAATATCTGACCATTTTGAAAAATAGTATTCCTCGGCAAGTGATCCAAATACAGCAACCTGAGTTGCCCCAAAAACTTCATAAAGCATGGCTGCAATCCGATGTGCGGTATCCCATGCGCGATGTAGCAATTCACAATCAACCGTACGGTTCTTCAAACGTTCATCAAAGCGGATGGAGGATAGTTCTACCTCTTCTGGGGACAGATCTTTTGAAGTGGGAGTGTTTTCTTTTGGTTGTTGCATATCACTGTTCCCTTGGAAAATAGGATCTACAGTCTACTTATCTGATGTCTGTGTCTCTATCCACCTGATAAAACTACCAAGTTCTCCATTGAGTTCTTTAAATATATCAGAAACTCGTTGTGCATTTTCAACTACTCTTTCAAGTTCTAACTCAAACACATAGATGTTCCTGAAACGGTGACGAAACTTTAATATATGATCCAAAGTGGTAATTAATTTCCTCGAGATCACGGCAGGACGCATACGGTGTGATGATGCCATTTGATTTAACAAATCTTTGTGCCAATCTCTACCCTGAGGTTGATCCATGTCAATTTCACGAGCGATCCGTTTAAATATGTTCTCTAATCCCGTATAAAAAACAGGAAGACGAATTGCAACCAAAACTTTAAGATCTTCCAGATCTTCACCTGATATCATTTCTATTTTTTTGAGGCGCACCCTAATTTCTTCAACAGTTTGTTCTAATTTTTTGCGTTCATCGGTTATTCGTTCAATGAGTTTTCGACTATTCACTTCAGAAGTATTTTCCTTTAATGTAAAGGAGACTTGGTTGTCTATGGAAATATCTAAACCAGTTTTCTCTGCTTGAATTAGAATTGGCTTGGTTTTGTATCCGATCACAAAATCGTCCATTTGCACTGTGGTAGTTGACGAGATCGATTCGAAATTCAGTACTAAAGTTCCTGGTTTCCCATACAGCATCGTGATACGTATCTCCTTGAATTCCCCAGACAGCAATATCAATATCGGATTCCGTTGAAAACCAATATCCTTCGGCAAGCGATCCAAATACAGCGACCTGCGATGCTCCGAAATCTTCATAAAGCATGGCTGCAATTTTGTGTGCGGTGTGCCACGCGCGTTGTAGCAATTCACCATCAACCTTACGGTATTTCATCCGTTCATCAAGGTGAATGGACGATGGTTTAACTTCTTCTGAGGATAGATCTTTTGTAGTGTAAGTATTCTCTTTAGGTTGCATCTCACTGTTTCCTTAGCAGATAGGATGACAAAATATGTATATTTCAATGAAAGGAAGAACTTATTGATGTATAAAATATACACCAAATAGATATAGAGGAGTATTGTGGATTGATGGTTAAAGGTTTTCAATTCTTGTTAATCCATTTGCTGATTTTGGAATGATATGTTCTACCTCAAACGCTGAAGGAGAGAAGTGCTCTGGATAGTGACAGTATTCGCACTTGCCATTTGCGCGATTTAGAATATCACCACGCATTGGATCACCTACACGCACTTATCACTCCTTATCTATGACAATAATCTCTTATCCAATGTTTCCAGATTTTGGAGTTGTAGTGCCTGTTCTTCGGCAAGTAGGATATCCAGTTCCAGTTTCTCTTTTCCATCTAAAGAATTTTGATTATTTAATGTTAAGAGGTCTGCTAATCGATCTTTTTTTTCCACAGGAAAGTCCTTAAAACCAAAACTTGAGTGTCCCTTCTTTATCATTTCAATTACATCCCTGTGTGTGCTTAATACTTTAAACGTGTCGGCATCAACGACAACTTCTCCAACTTTTTGTGGTTGTGCCACATTAGTAAATGCCGGAACTACCCAGATAGGTGGGGTTTCTTCCTTAAAAATAGGTTCTCTTACAGTTAGACACCTACCGGCATGCTGTTGTAAGAAAACCAATGCGGAATTCCTAACTTCGTCGAGTTTGAGTTGAAATAGCACAATTTCCTCAAGAGATGTATCAAATGCTTGAGCTTGTCGTGTAAATTTCCGATATAAATAATCTGGTAAAGAGATTGTTAATGTTCGCACTTCCAACTCCATAGGTAGAATTATGATGATTTTAATTGAGTTGCATACAAGCAAGTATTTCTTAATGAATTTTATCATACTTGGAGTGTTTTATCAAACAAAAGCCACCAATTCACCAATTTGAAGTGAATAAAGTTTACGGCCAGAAGTTATACATCGGTTGTTGAGTGATAACACTAATGAGACTCCAAATACCACCAACCGTGAAGTCACCTAACATCAATCCAAGAGCAAACATAACCAATTGTTGTGAGGCACGAGGTCCACTAATTCTCAGAACAGACCATTTTACAATCGAACTTACCAACATACAACTCCACAAATACCGCATCCCCCAATCACTTGAAACGACAAATCCGATTGGGTGGAATGGCCACCAAAAGAATCTTGCACGCATAAACATTAGAAGTGTGGAAAAGAGAAGTCCAAAAGCAATACCACCCGTTGCATAAAAGTTCGGTTCGGTAGGATAATATAACCACCTTTGGAGTCCACTGAAGACACGTTCCCCAAATCCTGTTGACCAGCTGCTACTACCACTCATGTTCAATGCCCCATAAGTATAGTAAAGATAAAGAATAACCCCAAATACCGTAATTGAGGCAAACGCGGAAATTCCGAGTAGTGAGAAAAATAGGCGTTTTGGATCTATGCCTGATCGTTCTGATAGTTTGAATCCTTCCAACTGATGGGGCATTGGGTTGCTGGTATAGCTTCGATTGAACCATCGGAAAAGTGTAAAGGCAACGAGATTATTCGTTCCTAACATCCGGGTACCGAAACTGTCTATGAGGATATGATGGTTTGGCATGTTCTCCATTGCATGTACTGGAAAACCTTGTTCGGCACGCATACGCGTTAGCACCAATACAATGATAAAATAAATAGCAAAAAAGATAGGGATTAACCATAGAGACATACCGATACGATTGGCAAAAATGAAGAGTGCTACAAGCCCCGCTGCTATTCCCCATAGTGCAAATCTGTATGAAACAGGTTCGTCATTATCTTCTCCAGTACGGTTTCGTGCTATTCGGAATACACCTCGAATATGACGTAGATTAAGCACTAATACTGAGATGAAAATTCCTATAGCAGCCCCAAAGCATTGCCGATCAATGTATGGGAAACCGGGAATACTGGAAAGGCCTGCCGCACTGGATAACACCAGTTGTGCTTTATAGAACATGAAGAAAAACCAACTGGAAAAAGATAGATCAAGCGGCATTAACAGTCCAAGTCCAATTACAAATGGGTAGTAGGACATGCTGATACCCCCGATGGCATTCCACGGTTTTTCTGTAAATAGATGTCCAAATCCTCGCCAACCACCGATACGTTTTATGGGTAATGACGGAATTGTTGGGTATAAGAAACTGAATCCATTCAGAATTGCAATTGATGCAGCAATTCCGAATCCTATCCATGTAATACGATTGGAAAATAGGGATTTGGTGTTATGGGTAAGATGAAATGCTATCTGTGTGATAGGATAGGCAAGTCTTTCACGTTCAATCCACTGTTTGCGTATAACGACATTGATACATAACATCACAAGGACAAGTGCAGTGATGAATAGTGTCCAAGAGAGTGTTGGAACCATCCATTTACTTATGATCTCAAATGTAGAGAGATTGGATGCCCCAGTATAGTATCCTGTCAATGCTTTGGTATCATCAACCAGAAGCCATCTCGGTAAGTAGTCCCAAAAGAGTTGTTTCCATTCATTTTCGGGGGTTGCGAACCAGAAGGCATGTCCAACTGTCGTGACGAGGATCGTCATCAGGGTAATGGATGGAAAGGCACAAGCAGTACTAAGCAGTATGTATATTGTGAGGAGTTCAGCATTGGTGAGTAGCCGAATTCTTGAGGTATATCGAACGGCAAGATTGATTAAGGTGAATGCAAAAACGACAAAGACGACATTGTAGAATGGAACAGCGTAGGTATTTAGAGCATAACCGACAAGACCAACTTCACCCGCTATAATCCAGTAAAAATTAAATGGAATCAATACAACTGTAATCGCAACAGATTTCCATGTGACTCCGGTCGATTTCAGCTGTTCATCTTCTTTCATTTCACCTTAGATTCCATGCAGATAACTGAGGAAAGTTTCAAGTTCTTCTGATATATCTGTATACAATTCTCTTACTTCTTTCGCTTGTTTTTCTGCTTCTGCGTAAATCAATTCATCACCATAGATATTTCTGACTTTATGTCGAAACCTAAGGAACCGTCTTAATCTATCGTAGGATCTTTCAGTAACAACAGGTGGTCGTTCTGGACGACGTTCACTCATTTGTGTTAGGAGATCGTTATGCCAACGACTTCCTCTTGGTATGTGTTTGTCAATATTTTTTGCAATTTGTTCAAAAATCTTCTCTAAACCAGTGTAAACCTCTGCCAGGTCAGCTGCAAGAGATCTTTCAATAAATTCTCGTGCTTCAACTGGTAATTCATCAATTTTCTCCAATGCTCTTTCTATTCTATCAACCGTTGTTCTGATTTTCTGTTGTTCATCAGAGATACGTTGTATCAATTTTTCTCTATCTACTGAGTATATTTCCTTAACACCGGTATCTGTTTTGTCATCAGTTTCTCGGATATATTTTAGGGGATCAGAATCAACAGGTGCAATATGGATAGCTTGACTTAATATCCTCTCACGGAATGCTTTGTTTGTAGATTTGAAGTTGATTATATCAATCTTGAATTCATCACTTAAACCATCTGTTTGCCAGAGTGCCTCAAGACATTTGTTATATGAAACTCCCCATACGATAATATCAATATCAGAATATTTAGTAAAACGTCTTTGTTCAGTGAGAGAACCGAAGACAGCAACTTTCGACGCGCCATAATCCTGATAGAGTACAGCGGCGACACGGTGTGCATCTTCCCACGCTCGTTTTAGTAGTTTTTCGTCAACCTGCCTATTTTCCCATTGATGTTTTAGATTTTCTCGACATTTTGCGAGTTCGGCAGGTGATAGTTCCGTGGTTGTAGTGAAGTTAGACATGATCTAATTCTCTGTATAATTTCTATTCTGATAGAATATATGTGATTTAGGGTTGAATAGAACCGGCATAAACGTCGTCAAGTGCGTCTTCAGGAAGGGGTTCAGGACTATTTTTAGCAAACTCCAACGCCTCTTCAAGTTCATTTGCGAGTTCTTCGTCTATAGTTGATAGTTCTTCTTCTGTCATATTTTCTTCATCAATTAGGACTTGTGCGAGTCTACGGATAGGATCACGTTGGCGTTCCTGTTCTTGTACCTCTTCACGGTCGCGATAGGATGTCCCTGGGTCTCCTATGTGGTGTCCTCTAAATCTGTAGGTGTCACAGTTGAGTAATGTTGGACCCTCCCCATTTCGTGCGCGTTCTACGGCATCTCCCGCAGCAGCATACACTTTGAGAACATCATTTCCATCAACCGTGATGCCCGGTATATCATAAGCGGGTGCACGTACAGCAATGTCTTCTACACGTTGATGTTCACTTTGCGGTGTTCCCATTCCAAATCGATTGTTTTCACAGACAAATACGACAGGGAGTTCCCACACAGCGGCAAGGTTGAGTGTTTCATGAAATACGCCTTGGTTTGTAGCACCGTCACCAAAGAAAGAAACGGCAACTTGTTGTGTGCCTTGGAATTTTGCAGTGAGTGCTGCACCCGCAGCAAGTGGAATTCCAGCACCGACAACACCGTTTGCACCGAGAATACCTGTCTCTTTATCGGCAATGTGCATTGATCCACCTTTACCTTTACAATATCCTGTGGTTCGTGCAAATAATTCTGCCATCATTCGGTCGCGTTTTCCTCCCTTTGCTATGAGATGACCGTGTCCACGATGCGTGCTTGTGATGTAATCATCATTATTTAAGTGAACACAAACACCGACTGCAGTAGCTTCTTCTCCAATATATAAGTGAAGAAAACCAGGGAGTTGTCCGCTTTGATACAACGTACCTGCAGATTCTTCAAATTGACGTATCTCTACCATTTTACGATACATTGTTATCATTTGGTCTTTTGTTGGATTAGACATAATTCCTTCCTAAATACACATTTCATTTTGTTATAGATGGATTCGGTCGGTCAGGAATCCGAACATACCGTGATGGATAGTTCGGATTTTGGTAATTAAGATATCATATTCACATTATATTGGTTCAATACATTCAGGAGAGTCATTCATTGGCTTATTCACGAATTTTGATACAGGATATGCCTCCATCTCTTCACCCGAATATGCCGTAAGAAGATGTTGCAGATTCTCTTTTGGTTGTTCTCCCGGAGCCAGCCATTCTTCATGGTTTTCTTGGGGTAAAATCACAGGCATTCTATGGTGTATTTCTGCCAACATTGGATTAGGTGAACAAGTGATAATAGTGCAAGACATATATGGTTTATCAGTCCATTCTGGTTTCCACTGTTCCCATAATCCAGCGAATGCAAAGGTTTCTTTTGACTTTAGTCGAATGTAGACCGGTTGCTTAGTTTTTTCACCTGGTATAGGCACCCATTCATAGTATCCGTCAGCCAGAATGAGACATCGTCTTCTCTTGTATGCATTGCGAAAGGATGGCTTTTCAGAAAGTGTTTCTGAGCGTGCATTAATCATCCTACTTCCAATTTTTGCATCCTTCGCCCATGAAGGGATTAATCCCCATTTGAAAAATTCCAACTTTCTTGTATTGTTATCTGAATCAATTTCATTTATGGTATTTGGAATGACAGGTACATCTTGTGTTGGTGCTATGTTGTATCGTGGTTTAAAATCCATTGGGATCTCAAAGTCTTCAAGAATTGACCACATTAATTCAGGGGGAGTTGTCCAGGTAAATCGTCCACACATTTTTTATCTCCTTATAAATAATTGGGACGTATATCGCCTATTTAACTCTATTTAATAAACATAGTTGACACTATTAACCTATTTGGGTTGTGGTACCAGAATATCATCTCTCCATCTAAGACGGAAGGATGGTCTGACAAGTGCTTCTGGGGATTGAAGTGTTAATCCACCATCAGCAGTGAGAACAATACCGGTAACAAAATCCGCTTCATCAGAAGCTAAAAAGAGGGCAACATTTGCGATGTCTTCCGGTTTTCCGTAACGTCCTATGGGGTAGCAGTCTTTTGATGCTTGATCCTCTAATGTATCTGCTGCAAGTGAGGCTTCTCCGCGTTCCCCCACAATTTGTCCAGGTGCAATTGCATTTGCGCGAATACCATCTCTTCCATAATCGAGTGCAATGCTCCGTGTTAAAGCGTTTAAGCCTCCTTTACCTGCACCATAAAGACCGAAACCTGGGTTCGTAATTGTAGCATTAACAGTAGAAATAAGAACTAATGTCCCACCACCATTTTTTATCATTTCGGGAATACAATATTTTGCTCCAAGCCAAGGACCACCCAGGGTTACACCAAGGCTTTCATTCCATTCTTCAGGAGTAAACTCAATAGCTTTTTTAGTATAGGAGTGTGCAGCGTTGTGAACCAAAGTCGTAATTTTGCCGTAATTAGATAATGCGGTATCTACAAGCGTCTGCCATGTTTTTTCTTCTGCGACATCCCCCATAATAGATACAGCCTCTCCACCAGCTTCCTCAATACGTTGAACTGTTTCGGCAAGTTTCGTTTCTCGTTGACGAGTATTAACAACCACTTTTGCGCCTTCACATGCAAACTTATATGCGGTTGCGGCTCCGATACCACCCCATGCTGCTCCTGCGACAATAGCGACTTTTCCTTCCAATCTCATATTTATTCCTTTCGATCAATGCTTCTACTATAAATTATTATATCATAATTTTCGTTTAAAGGGTATGTTGACTATTTAGTTTGGGTGTGTAAAGTTTTTGTAACTAAAGAATACGCTGTTGTAGCCTCTGGATACCAATATTTATGTCAAGAATCATCTTTAGTATTCATATCAACTGTAGTAATGTTAGATGTATGGATACTGTGTATTGTAAATATCTGTTAATATTTGTCGTCTTGAATTTATTACACTTTCACGGAAACCTTCACGGAGCAATTTTACGAGCCCTTATGCTATAAGGGTTTATAATTTAGAGTATGCTTGTTTTTCGTGAATCACATACGTTAATCATACTATAACTTAAGTGTGTAATTGATGTATCTATGTTTTTCATGGTATAAGATCGGGGATCGGAATCCCCTCCCACAGAAGAAATGTAAGAATCGGGGATCGGAATCCCCTCCTACAAAAGAGTCTAATGATTAAAATAACTGATATTTCTGATCATCAAAAAGTTATAAAAACAGACTTTTAATCCTAATATACAGATAAAAAATAAGTTATAAAAACAGACATTTAATCCTAAATACTCAGACAGTAGATCGTATTGTTGTTGCATTTCTCTATGCCTCGAAAACATGAAAAAGTTACACTTTTTGTCACATCGTGTGACATTGAAATTGGTGTAAATTACACCTGTAACCCCTGTCATAGCATGGTTTTATTCCAGTTTGAACTTGATTTATAAGAAATTCAAAAAAATGTGATTTTGTGTTTTTGTTGTCCTTCCAGATTTTGACATTTTGATCAGTTAAAAAGGTATGCTTTTTGACGTAATATGAAACTTTGTAATTAGGATCGTTTTTATAGATAGTCATTAGCTGTTAGTTTTTTAGTTGTTGGTTTTAGTCTGTGTTTTAACATATACTATAATTTGGACAGTTTTAAGCGAAACACATTTCGCCCCGCCGGGGCTAAGTAGTAGGGTTGCAACGTTTTCTACAAACCTTTCGCCCCGCGAATCAACGGTATGAACGCCTGTAGGCGTTCCCCGGGGCTACAGACAAAGAAGAAATGCGTAAGTCCTATTATTTTTATTTTGACAAATATTATTACAAAGTTTCTCTATTCTTGTGATATATATGTTAGTTGTTAGAAGTGGGTTTTTCTTCATTTTTTTTATTCTTAGATACTTTGGTAAAATGTGCTTGCCAAAGCCACCAGAATATTGCTGGAATAAAGGGAAGTATACTCATTCCCCATAGAACTTTTTTAACACCGTAAAGATCAAGCAGGACACCAGCAACTGCTGAAGCAATACCCCCCATGAGTGTAAAAAGTGCATACTCTATACCGAAGATTCTTCCCCTTATTTCGTTTGGAGCGCGTTGAAGGAGAAGTTGTGTTGAAAACACCCATGCAATTCCGCCACCCACACTACGTATAAATCCTCCTATAACTACCGTTGTAAGACTTCCAAGTGGTGCAGTAGCAGCCAATCCAACTGCTCCTATAATATATCCGAGACTAATACTCTGTCGAAGGGGTTTGTCACTATCACCTGTCCATATTCTGGCAATAATCGGTCCAATCCCGCTACCAATGCCACCAAAACATAACATGATTCCTAAGCTAATTGCCCCTTCCACCCCTATGACAAAATAACTCTTGGCAATTTCAACTTGGGAGATCTGATATCCTGAATATAGTATTAGTGCTATTGATGCTTTGTGAAGGGTGATAAAGAATAGGTCAGGTTGCTGAATGAGGTACCGGAAAGTTGTGAACTTTCGACCAGTATTATCTCTTCTTGACGCAACAGCATTTTGTGGTAGTTTAATCTGCAACAGAAGTATAGCAGATACAAAAAAGGTTAACCCATCAATGATAAATGCTGTCTGGATGCCAAACACTCCCACAGTAAATCCACCGATGGCTGCACCGAGTGCAAGCATAATTGACCAAGTGGTCGCACTTAGGGCATTCGCTGTACCTAATTCGTTTGTTGAGGTAATATCTGGTAGAATGGCACTACGAGCTGGACTGAAAAATCCACTACTCCCAAACAAGAGCGTGGTGAGGACATACAGAAGTGGAATATCTTCTTCAGTTCTAACGAAAAGAAATCCGAGTATAAGTAATCCTCGAATTATATCACTTATAATGAGGATATGTTTGCGGTTATATCGGTCAGCACAGATCCCAGCAATCGGTGCTATAAAAAATGGCGCAAGCATCCGAATTGTAAACAGAACGCCTAAAGCAAACTTCGAATCCGTAAGACTTCGAATCAACAGTGCAGAAGCAATTAGATTAAACCAATCCCCTAAGAGACTGACAAGCTGTCCCGCCCACAGCCATCGAAAGTTTGCATTTATTCGAAGTAATTCAAAATAACCTACAAGTTTTTCTTTTCTTGATGATTCACCCTTATACTGAATGGATTTCTCAGAGGTTGTAACGGTAGACTGATCTTTATCAGACAACTATAACCCCCACCGTTCGTTGATAGGTTTCTGGTAAACTTCGATATCTCCTGAAACTACATCTTCATAGTTTACTGCCTGTCCACAAGCATTTGATTCGTAGATAGCTTCACAAATAGATTTCGCACGGAGTCCCACTTCAGCATCCAGTTCAGGTGGTCGGTTGTTTTCGATAGCATCAACGTAGTCATAACATTCAAGGACGACACCGTCGGTAAAATTGTGTGGAAACAGTTTATCTTTCTGCTCATCAGAGAGACTTGCCATATATTCAGTTATAAGATTTTCCATTGAAAGGTGTGTGCCATCTTTAAGAATAATTTCTGCACCATCAAAAGGTCCGTGAAAGATATCCCCATCGTCAAGTAGGCATCCTTCACTTCCATAATATACAACATGGTTGTAACTGTGTCCAACTGCTGCCCATGTACATGTCCACAGTCCAATGACATCTTTCTTGAAGTTGATAGTTGCAACCCATGTGTCTTCTTGTTCGTTTTTTACGATCTCACCGTTTTTCGTGACTTCAAGATTCTCAAATTGGCACACCCGTCCATAAACGGTTGTTGGATCACCAAAAAGGTAACGTATTGTATCACAATAGTGTGCTCCAGAGTCCATTACCATTCCACCACCGCCGAGAGATAGATCCAATCTCCAGTGCCATGCACTTCCAGGATCTGGTTCACGATGGCTTGCATGTTGTGCATTGAACATACGCATATCACCAAGTATCTGTTTTTCGTTCATTAACCATTCTGCAGTACGACGACTTGGCATCCGCCGTATATTCTCGGCTGTTGCAGCGATTTTACCATTTTCTTTTGCAGCATCGATGATTGCGTGTGTTGCTTTAACGGTAATTCCCATCGGTTTTTCTACCATGACATTAACACCTGCGTTGAGACATTTAATCGCATTGATATGGTGATGTGCGTGTGATGTACAGATGTCTACGCCGTCTAAATCAGCTTTTGCCAGCATTGTGTCAGTATCGGTAAATACAGCAGGTTTTTTACCTGTTACTTCTTTAACTCTTTCTGCGAAGTTATCAGCTCTTTCTTCGACTTCATCACACATTGCAACGAGTTCAACTTTACCGGGTTCTGTGTTGTGGATTGTGAGATATGCGTTGAGATGACCATTTGCCATCCCTCCACAACCGATGATAGCCATTTGAATTGCCATGAGGAGTATCCTTTTAATTAAAGAATGAATGTAGGGTAGTTGTTGATGTAAGAACGGAAAAATAGAGATCAAAGATACGGATTCGTTGTAATTGTTTAGAAGATCACAAACCCAACTATTAAGGAAGATAATCGGAATTACCCTCCTTAATAAAGGTTATTAGCAAGTTTACAACAGATCTCGTAAATCTGGAAGATTAAATGACTTTTTAGTATTTCGTACTTCTTTTGATTGATGATTTATTTTCTCAGAAGCCTCTTTCAAACATTCAACTTCATGCTGCGTCATCCATTTACTTTTAAGGAAGATATTATTGTTCTTGCTATCGTAATCATAATCCCATTCATTACTTTGTACAAATAGATCTGTACCTTTGAGTATATTTAAAGGATAGAGATAAAGTCCGTTTGGATTTGCATCTTTAGCTTTATCATAACTCCAGAGAAAATTATCAAGTGACTGGAACGGCAAACCAAATATCAAATGGAGATCAAAGGGAATTTTGAATTGATGCAACAGATCAATCCCTTTATCAATTTTATCAAATTTATTTCCCCGATTGATAGCCTCAGACTCTTTTTCTTTAAAGGTCTGTACACCAAATTCAAGCCAGATTTGACGATCTCTACAGAATTCTAAGAATTCTACTGCTTTACTATGACAAAGCAACTCTAACCGGCATTGAAAGTAGAACCGAGAATTCATTCTCAAAAAATCTATCTTACGACAAATCTCTAAGTAATGTTTTGGATTAAGATTAAAGATTGGATCAAGGACATTTATTTCTTGAACCTTCTTTTTCTTGAAATATTCAAGTTCTTGAAAAAGTCTTTTATGATTAAGTCTAACCACCTTATGGTCTTCTGGTGAACGGAATTGACAAAAACTACATTGATATGGACACCTACGAGATGTTTCCCAACGTACAAATGTTTGATTTTGCTCAATAGGTAGAATTTGATTCAGGTAGGGCGATAATAGTTTTTCCGGATTATGGACATAACTATTATTACATACTCCCTTTTTAAGAGTTTCTGGAGTATAAATCGAAAACCTACTCATCATTTCAGGAGAAGGGACACGGTTCAATGAGAGATCGTCTATCAATTCGGTGAAAGGCAATTCCCCTTCACCTCTAACGAAATAATCAACACCCGGATATTCCATAGAGAGATTATGATTCCCATATGTAACTTGAGGTCCACCCAAGATAATTATTGTGTCTGGATAATTATTCTTTGTCCAACTCACTACATCTGGCACGTATTTTTCATTCCAAATATATGCTCCTAATGCAAGAAAACTCGGACGTTTTTTACTTATTAAATCCTTTATATCCTCAATTCGAAAACTTGAGTCATTTAAATTAAAGTCTATGAATTCAGCACTTGTTATGCCTGATTGATTCTTCCTAAAGTAGGTTTCTATTGAACCAGTAGAAAGAGGTTTTCGTAAGTCTTTTGGACGTGTCCAATCTAAAGAGATAAACAAAAGATTGGGGTGACTTAACGATGGATATTTGTTTATATTTGTCATTTCTTATTTCTCCTATTTAGTTGACATTGATAATACTTATCACATTTGCTAATGTCTTGAGAAAACGCGTCAACACACAATTCATTTGAATCAGAATGAGGCATATAAATCCTTCAAGTGCTCGCAAAATCTCTATGTAGTTAATAGATATTTAACAGAGAATGTTTATGAAACTTCCTTAGGGCTGTTTATCAGCAGGTTCAAAAAGAGTCGCATTTTCAAGAATCTGTCGTTTCCACTTTGAAAGTTGTTCATCACTAAGGTCGTTTCGTCGACATACTTCAGCTTGCTTACTTCCACCCGTAAATACCTTAAAAACAACTTCGGTTTTTATACTCGGGTGTGAAGTTTCTTCGTTTCGCCATCAGATACTCCTTTATTGATAGGTTTATCTTCATATCCTCTTGATTTCCAATATGCGTCGTTGTTTGGGTTTAACTGATTAGAACGATTATCTCGTTCGAGTTTAGTTTTTCGTTTTTCAGCACCATTACGTTTTGGCATGTGAAGTATCTCCTTTTGTATTTTATTTTTCTAACTAACATTAATCTACTGATAATCATAAAAGATCGTCTTTTTCCCGTGTTCGGTGTAATTCTTTTCTACGAGTACGCATTGCACCGGCATGGTCAATTTCAATTCCAAGGGTGATAAGATGTGCTTGTCGCAACCACCAAAATGCTTCAAACAACGGTCTACGTGGAGATGCACCTTTATCTAAATTAGGTTTATCTCTATCGAGATGCCGAACTTGTTTATGTGCTTTTTTAGCAAGTTCTCGGACAGTTTCATTAGGGTCATTATTTAATAACCAGAAAAGAGCCTTATGTCCGCGTCCACCTGGATTTACACGTAAGGATTTTAATGCTTGAACATAACATTGCCGCCATTCTGGACGAGGTTCAACAAAATCTTTATTCTTATATTCTTTACTATCATTTCTTTCTTTTGTTCTTAAACGTCCAAGACAGAATTTGGCAAATTCTTCACGCAATTCTTGTAGATATGGATCCCGTTTTATCTCGTTCTTTAAATTCTGCGGATACATTGCAACCTCAATCCAATTTGGTACGCGAGAGTATTTAGCAGGTGGGTCGTCTGAACTGTCGATTTCTTTCCATGTTCGTAGGTCACTCGCTACAGCTTGTTTGGTCATTTCCGTAAAGGCAAGCAACAAAGGTCTGATACGTCCCCATGGTTCAGCAAAACTTAACAAAACATAGAATGCCTTGTTATAGAAATCGAAAACACTACTATCCTCGAATTTCTCTGGTGTATCCCTTAAAACTGATCGCAATATGCCAATATGTCTTGAAGTACTTTCAATCAGTTTACTTTTCAAATCCTCAGACAATTCTGATTCTAATCCACCTTTACTCCAGCTAAAAATATGTCTTGCCAAATGCCACCATGCTTTTAAGAGTGTTGACGGTTCTTTTACTGATTCAGGTTTACGACAATCAAGAAGTTCTATGAAGGGTATTAACTCAGACGCGACAGTCTTCCAACCGTCATTTAATGGATCTAAACGTTCTTCAAACGGTAACGTGATTGTACCTTTCCACATCGCATAATCAATTGCATTAATGAGTCCAAGTATTTTTTCACCAAGCACATCATCAGAAAAAAGGGAAAAGGTTACCAACAATTTCTCTAATTTTATTTTCTCGCAGCGAGTATCATTATCCTTAAATCGCCAACTAAACCAAAATTCGAGTTGTACAAAATCAATTTTATCGTTAGAAGATCTCCTGAGACGTGGTTTTGGATCCAAACGTTCCAAATCGACAATTTGATCGTATGGGACATCTGTAGGGAATAAGCATGAGAGTAAACCATCAAGTTGTGTCATTGTGTTGAGTTTATCCCAATCCAATTCTTGAACCTGAAAATTCGCATGCTTCTGAAATTCGTTGATCCATCCAACGTTTTCTGATGCATCAGCACCGATATTCGCATGGAACCATATAGGATAACCTCCCACAATTCCAAGATTAAGCATACAACTAAAAAGAAGTGCTAAACTGGTTTGTCTGTCCTTAGCAATTTCTATAGATTCAGTGTTTAACCTTTCCACAATTTTGGGAAATAAGTCTTCAAATGAATCTGTGAAATTCTCTCTGAAAAGAGAATTTTCAGATGGACATCCAAAACAGTCTGACATTTTGAAAACGTCAACTAACCAGTTTGAGTCATCTGCAGAAAAACCTGCATTTTGAAGATGTTGCTTTATGGCATTTATTTCTTCATTAAATGAATTTTCAATTGGATGTACAAGTCCAGTAAACTTATTTTCAGCATTGTTCATGAAACGCTCCTCAATCAATAAGAAGGTTACAAGCTATATCCATATATGAATCTGATAAATTCCAGATTACCAACCTATTGGATTCCTGGATGTAGAAACACCAAGGACCGGGAGAAAGGCAGAATACCTTCATACATCGAGATTGGATTTTTTCGGCACGTATTCTATTTATTAATTGTTTTACCCTTACTGACCTTGCTGGGTCACTATATCAGTGTAAAATACCAGGTCAAAGAATCAAATCATGTAAAGTATAAAACAAGAAATAACGATAATACGTTGACTGATAATAAGGGTAACATAAAAAGATTATATATGTCAAATTAAAATTGTCTTTACCAATTAGAGAAATCCCGTGAGAGAAATTGATCCAATTTATTCCCACGGGATTTAATATTTCTGTTATATATAAATCGGTTACCTACGGATATTGTATTCCCATTTTACGGCACGCTTTTCGTATTTTATTTATTGCACCGCCGACCTTCCTCCCATCACGGGTTACACCAAAAAGGTGTTGACTTACGACTCTTCGAGAAATACCAAGGATTACGCCTATTTCCTCTTGTGTTTTCCCTTCATAAAAATAGAGTTGAACACAATCATTTTGACGTGTCGTAAGTTCCTTTGAAATAATCTGATGAATTTGTCGTAAGACTTTTTTTCTTTTAGTACGACGCGTACTTTTTATATCATCAGATGATACTTGATTCCAGAGGTGGTCTTCCGTAGTAAGTTGGTCAAAATATTCCGGTGGGACCGGAATTTCCCAAAAATCTGGATTAAAATTGGACATAGATAACGACTCCCTCAGGTGAGACGTAGTACCTATGCCATTCAAATTAATGTTTTGAGAATGGACAGAGGCACCATCGTCTTGAACGCAATATGTTCAGATTACGTGTGGTGTTTTGAAGTTCTAACATGAACCGGTACCTCCTATATTAATTGTTATTTGGTTGGTTATGAAAATGCCTTAACAGCATTTCGTTATCAAATACGTTATTTATCCTGAAATAATATACACTAAAAATAAAATATTAGCAATATCTATCTATACACAATTTCGGATGCACTTTTACTTCTGTGTTGAGAAAAATAGTATGAAAAACGATAAAAAGGTGAATTAATACCATTTGTAAATAATGATCCTCCATTGTTAATTAAAGAAACCCCCTAAATCCCCCTTATCAGGGGGACTTTAAGATGAAATGCGTAAGTCCTGAATAATAATTAAAAATGCAATTCTGCCGAAATGTAATGAGACACAAAACGGGGTTCATAAATTCGAGCATAATGAAAGTACACATCAATGATCCTAAGACCGAATCCACCTGTGATCACCCCGTTTGAACTTCCAACTCGCACAGAAAAGAAAGAATAAGGAGACCATTCTACACCGAGGTAATACTCTGTTTCCGTATCCTCAGTAGAAAACGCAATATCTACGCTGAATAGGTATGAAGAATATAGGTATGTGCTTCCCATTGTAATCCATTGTATCCTGTTTCCCTCAAGATTTTGCAATAAACAACCAAACTTCAATTCTGGACGCGGTTTAAATAGTAAACCAATATCGTAGGATGTATGGTACCCAAAGAACTGATAATAATCCGATGGATGTCTACGTTTGAATTTCAAACTGCCACCTGCAGCAAGATATGGCCCGAGTTTCCGAGCAATACTGTAATAGTTAAAATCAGGGACACCACTTGGTACATCAATAGCGATTTTATTTCCCCAATACAGACTATTACCACGCCAACTGAATCCGACACCTTTAGGATCAAATCTGTAAAAATGACGATCATGTAGTTTTGTAACACCGAAGAGTTTAACACCTTCCCATTGGATCATTCCAGCTGGATTCCAAAAACCTGCAGTAGCATCATCTGCGACTGCAGTGAAGGCATTCCCCATTGCTAATGCACGTGCCCCCACATAATGGGGACGCGCTGTTTCAAACGGATATTCTGTCTGTCCATAAGTTGGGGTTGTTAGGTAAAGAAGTGAAAATACGATTAGCATCAGGAAGGATGCAAATGTATCAATATCGCCAATTCTCATAGGCGAGAGGTGCTCTGTTGAGTTCATCCCGATACGAACGCCATTGGGGTAGAAAGGTGTCCATTAACTCTCGAAAACGGTCATTATGGTGGCGTTCATGAAGGTGTGTCATTTCGTGGACTAATACATAAATTAAACAGGTATGTGGTTTTTTAGCGAGTTCAAGATTAAGCCAGATACGTTTTGCCTCAATATTACAAGATCCCCACTGTGTTTTCATTTTTCTAATACGCACATCGTTTACAGATACATCCATCTTTTCTTCCCATTTGTCAATGAGTGGTGGGATTTGGGAACGTAGATGTTCTCTATACCATGCATGGAAGATCTCTTCTCTTTTATCTCTATCTGCTCCTGGACGAACGGTGAACCCTATACGTGTATTATTAAGCAACTGAACTTTAGGTTTACAATCACTTTCGATTACGTCCAGACGATAACGTTTACCTTCAAAATAGTGGCTTTCCCCGGAAACGAATTCGCGTTCGGATTGACGTTCCTGTTTTTCAAATTCCGCTTGTTTCTTACGAATCCATCCCAAACGTGAGATGATTGCCAGCCGTATAGTATCATCATCAAATCGCAGAGGGGCAGATACACGTACCTGTCCATTCGGTGGATGGACACCGATGTAGAAATGTTTGATGTCTTTTTGGATAACATCAATTGAGAGATCATTTACCTTTATATTAAAACTATTTACTTTAGTACTCATCTTGGTTTTTTACAAGTTCAAAGATAACATCAACTTCAATTTCAAGATCACTCAACTCGTCTTGAATTACGTTCTCAATGGCTCTTTTGATACGTCGTTCTTTGAATACATTTCCTCTCCAATTGTCCCTGATTGCGTTACGGACGGCATTGTCCAGAGCAATTGCCGCCGCTTCCCGTCGTTCTGATGGCACATTGTCTAAGTTGTCATATATTGCTCTGCATGGGGCAGTGTTAATATCATCGGGATATTCACGATGCCGTTCAGGTTCTCTAACCTGTTCGCTTAAATCAGCTATCTGAGACAGATACTCATGATAATCCAACGCTCCCTGTCTACGTTCATGGATCAATTCATCAAGTAAATTTGATAATTCTTCATAATATCTCGGATTGATGTCCAACCTGTCAACGATAAACCTACGGACGTTGTTCGCGATTGTTGATGCGACTGCATCTTCACTGTCACGGATGCCTTCAGGTAGTGATGCAATTGTGTCCTCCCTGTTGTCAACAAGCAGCTCAACGAGGGGTGTATTGTCGAAAGTTGAGATGCTCTCAGTATCAGCAGCCTCTATATATGTATCCAGTAGTTGACGCATATCGGGTTCGTATGCTTTCAGGTCAACCCTATCACCACTTGCCAATTTTATCGTTTGGCAAACATCCTCGTAGTATGACACTTCGTTTTCTATTTCATCTGCTACGGCTTCTGTGTAACCCGCCTTAATCATCTCATTCGCAATGTTGGCGTAGGCACGCACGAAATCTGCTGTTTGTTTATAAAGTTGTAGCCGTTTCGGTTCATTGGCTCTAATTTGTGCATCGTTACCGATCTCTTCACAACAGAAATAACGGATGTAGTCTGGGGTATCTTTAGGTGGGTCAACAGGCTCACACAAACCTATGATTTTGTCACGTGCTTCGTCCAAACGTTCTTTCCCTTTTTGAAGACGATTCTTCAACAATCCCGCAACATCTTCTTGTTCAAAGTTTGCAAACGCCTCTCCAGTATAGTCCGTGATCGCCTGCCTTAGTGATCGGAAAAGATCTTTGTAATCAATAATATAACCGAAATCTTTATCATCGCCATCAAGTCGATTGACACGACAGATCGCTTGAAACAGACCGTGATCTTGCATATTCTTATCAATGTAAAGATAAGTAGCTGGTGGAGCATCAAAACCTGTGAGGAGTTTGTCGACCACGATGAGCAGTTTCATCTCCGCAGGTTTATCAATAAAATCCTTTTTGACCGCTTTCTCAAATTCTTCCGTTCTATGCATTGCCCTATCTTCGGGTTCGTTGAAATATACCGAGAGCATTTTCCTATAGGTGTTATGTTCCTGTTGTCTGTTAGGTTCAGCGACAGGATCATACGATGTGACGACTGCACATTTTCTTTTTAATGTTGTATTTTGAAACAGATCGTAAAATCGACATGCAGAATAGATGCTATTTGCAATTAGCATAGCATTCCCGCGTCCACTCATTAACCGTGGACGCGTATCCATATCAACCACTATATCAGCAACAATTCTCTCTAACCGTTCCCTTGAACTTTCTACATTTAACATAGTTCCCCAACGTTGTCTAAGTTGTGCCTTTGCTGTATCCGTTAGTCTTTGGGTCTTGTCATCAAAATACTGATCTATTTCTTCCGATGATCTGATGTTTTGGTCAATGTCCCGTGCTTCATAGCGGAGATCTAAAATGACATTATCGCGAACCCCATCGTCATATTTGTAGGTGTGGATATATGGACCAAAGATATCAATGCTCTGCTCTTTGTCGGTTCTGAGGAGTGGTGTGCCTGTAAATCCGATGAGAACAGAATCGGGTAAAAGGGTTTTCATCGCTCTATGTAGTTTGCCGGACTGTGTGCGGTGGCATTCGTCCACAAAGACATAGATTTCGCCTTTTGGTTGAAAATCACCTTGCCTTAATCCCTCAATATCTGCTACATAGTCGTCAATATCAGATGTGTTGTTGGGTGAAGTACGGAACTTATGTACAAGTGAGCAGATGAGTCTATCTGTAGAATTTCCAAGCACCCGCAACATGTGCCGTCCACTTTTCGTACGTTTGATTTTCTCGTTGACACCTTGAAACACACCTTCAATTTGATCGTCAAGTTCGGTTCGATCGGTAATGATGAGCACGCGTGCGTTTGCATTGTGTTCCAATATCCATTTTGCTAACCAGACCATCGTCAAACTTTTCCCGCTGCCCTGCGTGTTCCAGATGATGCCACCTTCACGTTTTTGCACTTTCTCTTGGGCGGCCTTCACACTGAAGTATTGATTATGTCGGCATATTTTCTTTGTATCCCCATCAAAGACGATGAAGTCGTGTAGGATTTCAAGAAGTCGAGTTTTCTCACAGAGTTGACTTGCATCTCTATGTAAAAGATTGTCACCGGGGTCTGAATGTGCCTCTGCTTCCTTCCACTGTAGCCAGTATTTCTCTTCTGTGTTTATGACACTATAACGTATACCTTGTGATTCGCTACCTGCCATCAGAATCTGCACTGTACTGAAAAACCGTCCGATGTTTTCCATCTCTTGGTTTGCGATGTTCTGACGAATGCCTTCAGAGACTGATACGGTAGAACGTTTCAACTCCAACACACCGATTGCAATGCCGTTGATGTATAGTACGATATCGGGCCGTTTGTTGGTGTTTTGGGATTGGAGGTTTACCTCTTCTGCAATGCCGAAGTGGTTTTTGAGTGGATTTTTCCAGTCTATCAATTTGACGGTGATGTTTTGTTGTCCGGCATCTGGTTGCACCTTTGCACCATAACGCAATAGGTCATAAATCTTACGATTAGCGTCATATAAGGTTTTTGTGCCGCCGACATCTGCTGCTCTTTTCAGTTTATCCCTAACTTTTTTGATGATTCTATCGTTATGTCTCTGTGTGCGCAGCCATTCTGTCAGTAGAGTATTATCAATGTTGCTATTATTCTCGCGGGATTGCCAGTCACCGAGGTAGGTGTAGCCTAATGTGTCTTGAAAGAATGTGACAAGTCTGCCCTGTACCTGTCTTTCTCTATCACCGACGGTGTTCATGTCTGTGACCTCATACCTGATCCAGGTAGATGCGGTTTCCTAACCGCATCTAATCTATGATAGATTTTAGAATTAATTATATATCTGCTGCCGTGCGGTTGGAAAACCGCACTATAGGCGTCAATTTAAGAATAAACATCTTCTATTTTTAATACAGATAAATACCACACACACATTTGACGTTGATTTGGTAGACACTCAAACTAAAAGTTTAATTGCTTTTCTATAGACATTCCGTCCCTACGGGACTCATTTGTTAACTGATTCTTTTTCTATAGACATTCCGTCCCTACGGGACTCAGTTTAGGTTTTTCATAGATTTTCTATAAACATTTCGCCCCTCTGGGGCTTTGTTGGTGGGTTTCACTGTTTTCTACACACATTTCGCCCCTCTGGGGCTTTGTTGGTGGGTTTCACTGTTTTCTACACACATTTCGCCCCTCTGGGGCTTTGTTGGTGGGTTTCACTGTTTTCTACACACATTTCGCCCTCGAATCAACGGTATGAATGCGCGTATGGCATTCACCGGGGCTTGTAATGTATCATATTGAAGTATTTTCTTTAAGTATGATTAGTGTGTATTACAAACAGTAATATAAATATCATTGAAAATATAGCATGACTACGGCTTAAAATGTTCAAACCAAGTAAAACTAGATAACCCTACTTATACTTTACTTATACTGCATCTTATACTGCAACATGGGCTGCAAACATGGGCTGCAGCCCATGTTGCAGAAAAGTTGTTGCTTAAACCACTTTCTCTGATTTCAGATTCGATAGTTCAGTTTTTCCTTTGTCAGTCAAGCGGTACAGTTGCCGTGGACTCCTGAGTTTGTCTGGCAGTGTGTATTCGATGAGTCCCTCAGCCAAAAGGCTGCGGACAACTTTTTTGAGTTGACCTGAGATTTTCTTGTGTCCTAACTTTATGAGTATTTTGGATTTTGACATTGGACCGTCAGCTGTCCCTTTCACGAAAATGAGCCGATGGATGCCGGAGGTGGTTGCTTGATCGAATTCTCGTTCTGTCGGTGATATGCCTTCTTTGTCCTCGTTTCCGTAGTCGTTGCCGAACAAGCCTATATAAAGATCACTTTGACTAACTTCATCCAGATAGAGTTCATCTGGACGACGATCTGATGCTGGCACGTCCTCAAACAGAAAGACATCAAAAAACCGTCGCATCAATGGGTCGTTTTGCAGAAAGTCGCGCAGTGTTATTCTTTCTTGTGCAAATTCGGTTTGGACGCTGCTGATGAAAATACGGATGGTACTCATGATTATTTTATGTTGATTCCTATGACCACTCCCGCCACTGCAACAAAACACGCTGTAATTCTTCTACAAAAGGTTGAATATCACTTTCCTTTCGCTCCGCCTCTAACCTTGCGACGATTCGACATACCTCTGGTGCCTCCCTGCTCAAATGCTCGGATAAGGTAAGAAATTTAGTTTTGGGTGTTTCTGGTGATTCGGACACCGGTGCATAAGTCGCATCTAATTGCTCCATTAAATTAGATAGAACACCTGAATTGGTACCCAATTGGGCTGCATCAGCGGCAGAGATTTGTTGAAGTTTGTCCCATACCCAATTTTCCGGTGCATCGCTACCGGGTAAGAACAGTATAGGGATATTGATGCCGCCCCCTGCTGCTTGTATTTTCTGTGCGATTTCCCCATCTTGCTGGTCACCATCAAGAACAAAGATAGTATTCTGAAGTTGACCAAATTTTGCCAAAGCCCGGGCGTGCATCGGGAACTCACTTGCGCCTGTATCCCGTCCAATCTTAACCGATTCCCACTTGATTCTCTCCTTTGACAATAGTAAATCAAACACACCTTTTAAAATGCCCTCAGCGATCTCGTCTTCACAGAGCAGTTTCATGACTTCACTGGAACGTCCATAAAGTGCGTTCTGAATCACATCACGATAGGGAGGACGGACAATAATCTTGCCTGATTCTTCATCCCGGTCAAGAAAAATACGCCCATGTGCTGGAACCGCGTCCAGAATAACTGGACTGTGTGAGGTTACGATGATTTGCAGATCATTGCGGAGTGCTAATTGTTGTAAGTGTAACATAAGTAGCTGCTGCACCCAAGGATGCAGTCCTGCTTCTACTTCATCAATTAGGACGAGTGCCCCATCAAACTGGGCGATCTCTTTTGACAATCGTAACAGGGCACGTTCACCTGCAGCCATTTGAAGTTCAGAATAAACAGCACCACCTTCTTGGGCAGCAAAGAGGAGATTCTTTTTACCGTCAGATAGATCTACCACCTCCGAATACCTAAAGGGAAGCATCTGGTGTACGAATTCAATTTGTGAGGGGGTCAACGCTGTTTCTTGAGGGTTAGTTTTTAGTCGCGACATGCTATTAAGAAAGCCTCGTACCTCTGAGGGGTTACTCAGATTGCTAAGGGTTCTGAGATAAACCGGTCGCTCCGGTTGACTGGCATTTTGACGACCAAAGAAACTTCGATTCCAACCCTTGTTACGTCGCCATCGCATGGAACGTATTCCGTCTGGAGTCTGATAATTGAATTCCAGCGTTATTCTTTGTAGTATATCCTGACGGTCCCCGAGTTTAGGACTATAGTATGGAAAAAGTGTTGATGGAACGAAATCTTTAATCCCTGCTCCTGGCACCTTATATGCACATGCTGCAGCAAACAGTACTGTTGACTTACCAGTGGCGTTTCCACCTGCAATAACACTCACTGGATAATCAAACAATACTCGCAAATCGTCAAGTCCACGAATCCCATCTAAATAAATCTCTGACAGAAAATGCGGTAGATGCGGTTTTTTGCCTTGTAGACTATCCCAGAGTTCTCTTAACCGTCTTTCTATCATAAATGATGATCTCCGCTTTATATTCCCTCTAAATTAAAGTCTCTATGATGTGATCATATCACACTTTAATCCGAATTTCCTGATTTTGTTAACCTACTGTCTCTGATGTATATCTGTTATCAAATCAATTCTTTAAAATACAATCTGTTTTGTTCTAAAATTGGGAGAAAAGTTTCAGGACTATCGTGTAATTGGGTTTTAGACTGGTTAGCAGGTTTCATAGTCCGTGTGCTTTGCTTTTCGGTAAGTGCTGCTATACCTACAAATCGGTATTCATAATCTTTAAGAAAGTTGTTAGCTGCCCAGAATTCTCTCCCCACTGATTTGTAGTAGTCGATTACACATTTCGCCCCTCTTAATTGTGCAATGACTTTATCTTTATCTAAATTACTACTTTTAATTTCAATATAGATAATCCATTTTTTCGTATTCTCGATTGACACAATTGCGAAATCTGCACGTCTCCGTTCATCCTTTAAACCGTTAAAAATCACTTTTCTCGGTTCAAATACTTCGGTGTTAATCACAACTGTATTATCAGGAAGGTTTGTAATTTCCACGGTTGTTTGACTCTGATTGTCATTTAGTTTAACAGCGAACTGATTCCCTTTTTGTTGGAGTGGAACCCGCACACTGCTTTTAAGCATTTCGTGTAATATATATATATCGTTCACAAACGCTACTCTCCTCCCCACACAATATCTTGCTGAATCCTATTCATATCTTCAATGGTTTCGTCAAAACTGCTGACTTGAATACCAAGCACTGGATCAATATCAGCTGGTACAAGCGTATATCCTCTACTCCGCTTTTTTCGACCTTCTTCTAATGGTAATAAAGCTTTTTTTGCTACATATACTTTAACTTGATTAGCACTGATTAACTCACTGTTCTGATAGTTATTTTCTTCTATAATAGTTTTTAGATGTGGCTTATCGTTATTCAGCATGATTAGAGTATTCAACTCTTTAACGATATAATCACTGTGAGTGGTAATAAAGACCTTAATATTCAAGTTTATGAGTCGTGCCAAAAGTTTGGCGATACGTCGTTGGTTCTCTGGGTGAAGATTTAATTCGGGTTCGTCTATTATAAGAAAATCCCCCTCTTTTGCCAAACACCGGAGATAGAAACCGATATCTAAGAGTGAACGGACAGCACTTGAACTTTCAACCATCGTCAACTTGATTCGAGAACCAGTAGGGATAAAGTCAAGTTGGTCATTTTCGGTAATGTTGTAATCTCCACCAATAATATCGGCAAATTCAGCTAATATATCGGGATGTTTTTTGGTAATGAAACTCTCTCTCTTGGCAATATTCTCAAGATCACGTATAAAATCTGCATTATCTTCTATTGGCTGTGGATAACTTTGGTATACTTTGAATAGCAATTCCAAAGGATGTATTTTTTCCTCTGTTTGCACCATTTCTTCAAGCAAGCGGTTACGTGCAAAATTCAGCTCCCTACGAAAAATAGCTACACCAGTGCGTTCAGCTGAAGAGATAAAGGTATTAGGAAGAGCATCAGCAAAAATGATTCTGCTGACAATCTGTAGAATAGCATTTTTTACAAATACAGGATCAATTTCTCGTTCTTCTTTTTTCGATAAAGTAAATATAATCTCTTCACTACCCTTGCGTTTTGAATAAGTAAGCAAGGGTTCTTGACCGGGAACGATTGACCCATCTAATTCAGTCTTATATGGGTCATTCGCTTCTGTTTGTATTTGAAATTCACTGTTCCGAAATCTACCTGCTTTTGCTGCAAATATCTTATCTAATTGATTAGAATATTTCTTACAAGTCTTGTTAAGTACATCGGCAGCTGTTTTGAAATACTGTCCTAATTCGAGTTTGATGGTACCCTCTACAAGTAAGCTTTGAATTTGTTCCTTGCTCACTGGAAATGAAATGAAGTGATGCCAAGAGTTTAGGAAACCGTAGAGTGCATAAGCCGCATAGGTTTTGCCGGTGTTATTTTTCCCACATATAATGGTCAGATCACCCAAGGTAAATTCTGCATGTTTTAGAATTCCAAGATTTCTTAACCGGACTTTCAAGTTCACGTTTTACCTCCATTGCTTGTGTTTTGTTTTTAGATTGAATCGGTGTGCTACCGTTCAAGGATTATGTTGCTGTCTTTGTGTTGAATAGCATATCAGAACAGTGTCTAAATTGCAACTTGACTGGGAAATAAGTGTGCGTAAATAATTTGTCACTATATGCGTCAATTTTGTAGCATAAACTGTTAGTTTGTGCATTACCGCAAGACGCAATCTGGAAGATTGCGATACAAAACAAATATCGGGCGGGGAGACCCCGCCCCTACGAAGAGGAATTATATCGGTACGAACGATTAGATCGGTAGATTGTAACATCATCTCATTGTTATGCTTTGTATATATTGGACATATATTGGTCTTGAGAATACTCTTCAATAATTGACATTTCTGATTGTTAAAAAGGTATAAAAAACAGACATTTAATCCTAATATATAGACAAAAATAAGTTATAAAAACAGACATTTAATCCTAAATACTCAGACGGCAGATTGGGTCGTTGTTGCATTTCTCTATGTCTCGAAAAAATGAAAAAAGTTACACTTTTCGTTACATGGTGTAACTTTGAAATTGGTGTAAATTACCCCTGTAAGCCCTGTCATAGACTGGTTTTACTCCACTTTAAATTGGTTTTATAAGAATTTCTAAAATGTGTGATTTTGTGTTTTTTTTGTCCATTCTGATTTTGACATTCTCAACGGTTAAAAAGGTATGCATTTTTGACGTATATGTAATATCGTAATTAGGATCGTTTTTATAGATAGTCATTAGTTGTTATACCATTTCTAAAAGTGTTTATCCCATCAAGATTTGTTATGCATTGCTTGAATTCCTGCACAAACTGACAGTTTGTGGTACATTAGTAATACCATTTTTAATTGACAAATTACCATAGTATATTGTAGGTCGGGTTGAGGAACGAAACCCGACAAGACACTATAAATAGTCGGGTTTCGCTAACGCTTCTACCCGACCTACGAAATAATGTAATATTATCATATAGAAATGGTATAATATTTTCATAACACAATTTTTAAACGATAGATTTAGAATTGCTTTAAAGCCAGTCCCAGCAAGGGTTTTTTAGAAATACTTAAAAATGTTAATTTTTTTATTTTTTTAGAAAATTCATATTCTGTTCTTGTTTGAAGTGTTCTAAACCCTGTTCTGGTATAGGTTTGTAAGGGTACGAGATTTTGATTTTACTTTCATAACTGTTATGAAAGTTTCATAACAACAATTTCATGATATACTTTTAATGTGATATACATAGTAACATAATAAAACACATATTTCAAGTAGAAAATTATTTTTTATCTTTAGTTGTGTTATGGTCTGATTTTCTTCAATATTTTTTCATTTTCAGTCTTTTTTATTGTATATTCATTATACATTTATCAAAATACATTAAGTGACTGGAGCGATGTTAGATTTGTAACAGATTATGTAAAAAATATTTCAACTTTTATCCCTGTTGCATTAATATTATCAGGAATAATCATTGGAGGTTTTGATATTATGAAATTATTTTCAGATGCTTACAATGAAGGAAAGAAAGCGGAATTAAAAAAAGCAGTTGAGGATGCTCTTATACAAGATCGCACTAAAACTAAAAGTCAGATATTAAAAGGTCTTAAAGAGCAAGGTATTAATGGAGAGAACATAAAAGTTATTGAGAATATTATAGATCAAATTATTAGTGTACAAGGTGAAAATTAAAAAAGAGTTTAAGATTTTATAACCTAAAGGATAAAGGTGTAAAAACTACATTTTTATCTTTTTTATTTTGGAAAAAATCCCAAAACGACTAATTGCGATACCATTTTTACTTAGTATAACGTGAGTTTGAAAAATCAGATTTTTATGTCCAGTGCGGTTAGGAAACCGCACCTACCGGGCGTATAGAAGTAATATTTTGAAAATAAAGCTTATTTGCCTATTATCAAACTCACGTTAGTATATTCACATTACCAGTATTATTGACCATAATACAACTGGAATATGCTAAGATGAGAAGAGGGAAGGTTGGAAGAGTCGGGAATCGGAGTTCCCTCCTACAGAGGAGGAAGAGAATATGGGATTAGATTAGATGTTATTCTCTATATAAGCTGTGATTTCGTTTTGATTTTCATCCATTTTCGGGAATTGCACTTCACACACATCATTAAATCGAGCCACAACCTGGCGATTTGCAACACCTCTATCTTGAAAAATACCCAAAGGACGAAATGGAATTTTCCACTGTATTGCCTTTTGAATTTTGATCGTTGCATCTCGGATTCTATCATTATTGAAAAGTGCATATACAAAAATAGGTTCAGGTAATCCATTAATTCTGCAATCTACTGTGTATATTTTTTCAGTATCATGCTTTTCGTCATACCAATCAAATTTCATCCGGTTTTCTGGGATGATCTTTTCAAAAAATAGTTGGAAATCATCTATAAATGTGGATTTGACAGGTTCTGTTGACAAGCATAACACGTCCCCCATTTTTACAAGTGCTTGGGCAAAAGAATATAGTGCATCACCAAAGTGATCGTCCCGAACTTTATATATTAATTCCCCAAAACGATCTTTCACGTTAAATGTATCCAGTGCATTTGAAATTATTTGAAAGCGTTTACCACTGAACAATTTGCTCTGTTTAATGTCGTAGGTCAGGTGCATGTAGGTATGTCCTTCATCTGAAAGCACCCAACCTGTTTGTTCTTTCTTCAACACAATAGAAATATGGTCCCCGTCATCAAACATAAAGGGGGTAAACACACGAAAACGGTCTTTGCCATCAGGTATAACCTGAACCATTTCCGAGACTTTTTCAATAAAGTCTTGTTCTATAGATTTAATTGTCATTGTTTACACCTCCTAAAAAAGACTTATCTGTAACCCAGAGGGTTCTTCAAAATTTGCATCTGCGAAAAGACACTGTATAGCTCCATTGACATCACTATATCGTGTGGTCGATTGTGCATATCCAAATACATTCTTTTTTCTCTGATACCTCTCTGTAGCAATATGAATGTGAAAACCTCTTATCACTTCTTTTTCAATCTTATTTGTGTGTTGATGATTAGAACCGTTGTAGCGACAAAGTGGAAAAAAATTCTTTGAACCAGAAATTCTAACAACTAAGATAACTGAAAAATTTGATTTGCTGAAATCACCTTTTTTAACTATGATTCTGAATATATTCTCATCCTCGCCTATTATATCTTGGTAATGCTCCTTAAATCCTTGATTCATCCTTTCCTTAAACTTGCTACCCCAATTATCTGGTAAAACCTTACGTTCTTGTATGAATGACTTAATTTCTTCATCTGTAAATATTATACTCATAATTTATTCTGATTTCAATAAATACACCTTTCCAATAAGTAGTTGCTGCATCATGTCTTGTTTGATGGTAACGGTTTTGTCTCTGCGTTGTTCCGATGCGGTTAGGAAACCGCATCTACCGGTTTGGGGCATCAACTGCACAATCTAACCTACAATCATTGTTTGGATCCTTGTATTTGTATTGTGATTGTATCGGCATTTAACCGTTTGCCTTCTTTCTTCTTAACCGATATTTCAACGTGATGTATCAGAGATTTTATGCTTTCTACTAAATTTTTTAAACGATTTTCACGTTCAATCAAATAGTTTGCAGCTTCTGCTAACGCATTCTGAGTAGCCCTATATCCTTCGTATTCAGATCTTATATGAGCAACGGTGTGATCTCGAGCATCTTTGAGTATCCCATAAATAGCATTCCCTCTGATGTTTACCAATTCACTTTCTAATTTTTCTATGTCCTCTTGATGGCAGGATTTAAGACGTGTCTGTAGACAAAAGGTATCATCTTCATGCCTTTGTGTTGGCTCCTCTACTAATTTACAGACGTTTGTAATTATAGGCACAATGTAATTTAACACTTCAAAAGGATGGACATTTCCCTTGTTAGTCAACATTTCTGACAATTTTTCAATATTATAACCTACATGCTCCAAGCAAGAATCGAAATCCAAATGTATAGGAATTCTAAGGCTCGGTGGTATATGATTGTCTTTGCTCTGTTTTGTTTCTTTTGCTGTCATTTCAAATTCCTTCAAATAGGGTTTTCAATTAAATTTAAAGCGTGCTTTATTGAATGAGCAGTTATGATCCCAGAATTGTCTCTATAATAACCGACGGGTCTATTCCCACCTCCATTGTTTTTTGCTTCTAATTCGGTTCCATAAACAGGTTTTATCTCAGGTTGGTACTTAACTATAATTCCTGCAACGGAGTACAAATCACTCCCACTCGGTTTAAAAACAACTGGTCCTCCAGAGAAACCCTTGTTGCCGTGTCCATCTACTAAAATATAATCCTCGTTGATCCAACATACAATTCCCTTTCTTGCAATTGGGAATGGAAAATTTCTGTTCATTTTTTGGATTGAGGATGCTAATTTATCTATATTGACTACATTCGGGAATCCAAGAAAGTAAACGTCTTGAGCATAACATAAACCATTTATACTCGGAATAAAAGGATAGTCAACTGAAAAGGATAAATCACCTGTTAGAACAGATATATCAATGCCTGTGCTACCATGACCAATCAGATTAACTTTCAGATTTTCCCAGTTACCATTAAAATATATTTCCACAGTATCGTGATCCGCAATGTTTTCGACTATATGTTTAGCAGTAATTAGATATCGTTGATTACCTTCATCAATAGTGAAGCATGTTCCAACCCCGTTCCCATATTTGATTCTAAAAATCCTTTGGAGAACATTTGCCGTAATCATAGTTATAATACCCTTCTTAAAACGTCCAAGTGCTATATCTGTAAAATTAACGTAATAATCTGCAAGCAGGTAGCGTCTATATGGAAACTGCAAACTACAGCAAATCCTATGATCCTGATTCAGACAGAAGACGCGGCAGACACCAAGTGCTTCTAATCCACGTCATCCGCAATAATCCGTGATTTCAACAATCGCACCTTTCCTGTTAGCAGCTGCCGCATCATTTCCTGTTTGATGGCGATGGTTTTGTCTCTACGTTGTTCCAATGCAGTGATTTCGGCGTCCATATCGGAGAGTACAGCGGCGATGGCGCTTTGTTCTTCATACTCAGGTACAGGTAACTCAATATTCTGATACTCGGATATATAGTATCGTTTGTGATTGCCTAATGGAAAATCAATTAATTGCATCCGTTCAAATACAAACCTTAGACTCACGCGTTCATGCTTAGGATACAAAAGTTTGATTGCTGAAGACTTCACTTTGAAAGGAAAAGTTGCATATTTATTGTCTGTGGTAAAATCGTCAAAAACTATAACAGGATGATTTTTGCAGATACCAAAATCTTCGTCAGTGTAACCAAGAATAAAAGCCTTGTTCGCTGTCAAAACAGGAGTATTACCTTGTTCTGTATATTCGGTAGATTTAACAATATAGGCATCTGGTCGTTTATAGGAAAGCAAATCCCCAATCCGCTTAGATTTCCAATCCCCGCTGAAACCGGGCAGACGTGTCTTGCCGGTGAGCAGTTGCTGCATGGTGGCTTGCTTGATGGCACGTTTCTTGGCGATGAGTGCTTCCAATGCGTTGATTAACCCGTCCACATCTGACAGGACTTCACCGATTGCGTTTTGTTCTGCAATCGGTGGCAGTTCTATCTCCACCTGAGCTAAATTGTTGATATAGATATGGACAACTGCATTGCCTTGTCCCAAGCGAGCCTTCTGTGCTGCGACTATTGGCGTATTCATCAAATGACCAAGAAATATAGGATTTTGTCCTGATGGTGTTAACACGATGACATCCCCGCCAGCGTATGCTTGTTCTTTACCGAGATATGCCGCGCACCGACCAATTTCCTCTGCCGTCTCACCCGACCCCGCGAATAAAAGATCCCCAGTCTTAATTGGTAGTGCTGATTCAGCGACATTTGGTGGTATCCGAGATGCTACCTTTAAAATATAATCTTGGTATTGTGTATATAGTTCACCGTAGCGAATACATGGCACTCCGTCGTCAGAGACATCATCGCGCTTTATACCACGACCTTTGAGAAAAGTCCCAAGATCTCCTAATTTCTTTGTTTCCCATTCACCACTGAATCTTTGCTGATTACTCATCACAATCCACCCCCATATTTGACAAATGCTTATTAACTTTCAGGCTAAACTCTTGTACATCGTGCATTAGAGATGGCAACGGTTGTGCGTAACGTTCCTCCAATTCCTTGACGCGTTCGGTAAGGTGCTGCGTCAACTGCTGCACTATACCCAGTATGTCTGTTTGGATAGTGGCGAACCACTTATCGTCTATTACAAGCTGCTTGATTTCTGCTTCGGTCAATGTTGCATAATGTGCAAGCACTTTTTTATTAAGGGCAAGTTGTGCGTCTTTTACTGACTTGTCCGCTTTAGATTTCGCATCAAGTAGGGATAGGCAGTGATTAAGTGCATTTCGTTCCTCGTCATCATCTTCTGCATCGTTGAAAATCATCAAGTCAGGTGCAAGTTCCTTGAGCCGTGCATTCACACTGGTTTTGGTGATGTTGCCGCTATCATTAGTAGCTTCCACGAGCAGTCCGTCCTCACTTGTGTGTTCTTCAATATACTGGTCTAATTCTTGTATGGCAGTTTCGAGTTTGGTTTGAAGTTCGTCAATTTCTGCTTGTTCATCGGCATAGTAGCGCGCAACGATCAGAGTTGGTGGAATCAGGTCCATCTTATATTTCTTTTTCTTAATAGTGAGGTCGGGGGTTTCCTTAAGGTCTTTGTCTTGCATAAGGTCGCGTGGTTGGGATGCTTCCATCCATCCTGCTGCAGTGATGAGAAATATATCGTCCTGCATCACCTCATCCCAATAGTCCATCAGTTTCTGGTAAACATCGTAAGGGTCAAGGAGTGGTAAATTGTCGAATTGCATCAGCAAGTCTTCCGACAGTGCATCAATAACAACTCTTGGTTTGGTGGTCGCATCAATACCACCTAACAGCGGTTCGTGTGTGGTACGCCAGATTTCAAAGACAGAGGTTACCCGCTGCTGGTAGTCTGTGAACTCGTTATGTGAGAGGATGGTTGTTTTTACCTGTTGTGTATCTACTTGTGGATCACTATAACCCGGTCTGCCGTTTGCTCTGAAAAGTTCTTGGCGGAGCGTGGGGAAAACTTGCCAATAGTCCTGAAGTGCGTCTATGTCGGAATCGGGTATTCCACCGTTGAGGTGTGCATCAAGGTCGTGCATGTCTTCGGGATCACTGTTGTCAATATAGCGTGGGATATTGAGGTTATAGTCGTTTGCAGGATCAGCAATTTCAGAGGTCGACACCATCCGAGAATAACGGTCTATTTTAGTCTGTGCATTAAATACGGTTACAATTTTGTGTATATCCTGTGCACGGAGTCGGTTTTTGTTTCCATCTTTTATGAACCCTTTGCTTGCATCAATCATAAAGATGCCGTGTCGGTGGTCGGCGTTTTCCTTGTCTATCACGATAATACAGGCAGGTATGCCGGTTCCGTAAAATAGATTTGCAGGTAAGCCGATGATACCTTTGATGTAGCCGCGGCGGATAAGGTTTCTGCGGATATCACCCTCTTTGTTGCCACGGAACAGCACACCGTGGGGAAGGATGATTGCACCTTTTCCGGTGCTTTTGAGGGATGCGATGAAATGAAGAAGGAATGCATAATCCCCATTTTTCGCAGGAGGTATACCATATCCATCAAAACGGTTGTATGGGTCGTGTTCAAGGTTGAGACCGCTGGTCCACCCTTTGTCTGAGAAGGGTGGATTAGCCACTGCGAAGTTGAATCTTGTGAGAAGTCCATCGTCGTCTATGAAATCAGGTGCTGCGAGAGTGTTACCGAGTTTAAGTTCTGCGTCATCGTGGTTGTGGAGTATCATATTCATCCACGCAAGTGCATAAGTAGCGTTATCTTTTTCCTGTCCATAGATAGATAATCCTTTTGGTGCCTCGTCGGCAGCGCGGAGGAGTAGTGAACCAGAGCCACAAGTTGGGTCATAGATCGTGTCTTGTCCTGTGGTGTCAGCACTGATACCGATGACCTTTGCCATAATGCGTGAGACTTCTGCGGGTGTGTAGAATTGTCCCTTACTTTTACCGGACTCCGTAGCAAAATGTCGCATCAGGTATTCGTAAGCATCCCCGAGTAGATCGTCCCCTTCCGCTCTGTTTCCGCTGAGGTCATCCATGTCGATGAAGATGTTGATGAGATTGGTCAGCCGATCCTGCATCTCTTTACCACTGCCGAGTTTGGCTTCGTCGTTGAAATCTGCTTGATCAATGACACCTTTGAGCGGTTCGTTTGCATCTGCGAGTCTACCGATGATTTTGTTGATTTTATCGCCAATCTCTTTGTCGCCGCGTAATGCAACCATATCGTTGAAGCTGCCACCTTCGGGAACATCAATACCGCCGTCGCTGTTCGCAGCTTTATCGGATACGTATTTCATGAACAGGAGGGTGAGGATATAGTCTTTGTATTGTGATGCATCCATACCACCGCGAAGTTCGTCGCAGCTTTGCCAGAGGGATGCGTAGAGTTGTGATTTTTTTATTGCCATTTATGGGGATTCCTTTGTGTGAAGTGATAGGATTAGTATATTGAAAATAGGGAAGTCTGTCAATAAACGGTTATGGGTGTCCACGGTTATTTATAGTAAACAATAAAATGAATACTACATTTTCTATTGGCTCAACTTACGTTCGCGTCCCACACCTCTTCTGTAGGAGCGACCTCCCGGTCGCGACCAGGAGGTCGCTCCTACAAGTAAAGTGTCTAATTAAATCTAAAGTTTACTATAGTTTTAAGAATCTCTCGTTGATGTGTGTTACTTAAGGTTTCTGAGATAAGGCGTTCTGTCAAACAAAGAGGTGCTTCAAGTTCGTCAAATGATTCTTTGATTCGAACATAAAATTCTGATTTATCAAACTCACGTTAATTAAGTAAAATTGGTATTATAATCAATCGGGGGTTGTAGATTGTGGCGTGCAAAATTTATTCGCTTTATACTCTCTATACACGATATAGATGCCGAGTATGATGAGTACTAAAATGACATAAGAATCTATATTTTCTATTATGTTGAGTAGACTTGGCAGCGTTGGCAGGTTTTCGAGATCACCGCCACTGTCAAAATGATCGGTATAAAGTTTTGTGCGGTACATTGAGATAGGTGCGTTGATGACAATACTCATGATCTCGGTGATACCGATGAGTGTTATGCCTTTTGATTTTGTTTTGACGGCTAAAAACAGAATTCCGGCGATGACACCGAATCGTAGCAAGAGAATCAGTATTGTATGTATCAGTTGTATGTACACGTCCATTTTTCACCTTTTTTGGTCAGTATAGCATACTTTCTGTTAACTGTGTGTATAATTCCAGACCGACGATCTATTCTTTGCTCCAGCGGAGCAATATGTCTATAGAAAAACACCACACCCTGAATGCACTCCAGCGGAGTGCTATGTCCTATCCTATGGTTATATGATACTATTTCAAAATTAGCATCTTGCGTGTTGCGATAAACTCACCTGCAGTGAGGGTATAGAGATAAACACCACTTGCAACAGGCTCACCTACATTGTTTTTCCCATCCCAATACGCAGCACGGTTACGATGTTCATAAATTCCCGCAGACTTGTGTCCTAACGTCAAAGTCCGAATCAACGTGCCGTTTATTGCATAGATATGCACCGTTACTTCAGCAGACTTTGCTAAGTGATACGGTATCCACGTCTCCGGATTAAACGGATTCGGATAGTTTGCCAAGAGTGCAGTCTTTTTTGGCAACATAGATGCAAGCAGCTGCTCAAGTACAGTAATTCCTTGCAGGAAGGTTTCATCTTTGTTAGTGAGTTGTTTTGCTTCGTCAATCCACCGCTGTAGATTTGCTGCTGTCAAAACCGCTGCAGGTGCAGTGGGTGTCGTTTCTAATGCTGCCATGACTAATGCTAAATCATCACTATTGATGATACCATCACCGTTTACGTCTGTATTCGGTATTGTTTCATCTGGTGGGGTTGTACCGATAGTGGCAGCGACTAACACGAGGTCCTCCACATCAACGATACCATCGGCATTAACATCTTCTGGAACATGGTTCTCTGGCAAGACAACATTTGCTGTGAAGGTTAGTCGAGAATTAATACCCTCTGCAGTTGCATTGACAGTGACAGTGCCAAGTTTCCATCCGAATCGAAGAAAGGTTTTTGCTCTACCGTCAGCATCGGTTGTAACGGTGGTATCAGTCAGTTCCGCATCACCATCGGCTATAGAAAATGTGACTTTCACCCCCTCTTTTGGCTTTCCGTTAGCATCACGATACTCCACAACAAAGGGGGAAGGCAGTGTATGTCCCACAAGTTCTTTTTGTTTATCACCAGATATTATCAGGAATTCTGGGTGCGTAATATTGTCAAAAGATATTACAATTCCTCTTGCCTGCATTGCAGGAATGTGTGTACGTATTGCTTCATTATTGAGTGGATTGCCTTCAAGGATCAATCCTGTGTTGTTCCACTGTGTCCCTGTAAGGTTCAATGTTAACAGAGGCGACAAGTCTGAGATGTTATTGTTGTAAAGATTCAGTATCGTCAGGTTTGTCAACGCTGACAGAGCAGATAGATCTGAAATGTTGTTGCGTTGAAGATCCAACGAAGTCAGACTTGTCAACGCTGACAGAGCAGTTATATCAGAGATGTTGTTGCTGCTAAGCCACAGCGAAGTCAGGTTTGTCAATCCTGATAGTGCGGATATATCGGAGATGTTGTTGTGGTGAAGATACAGTGTATTCAGGTTTGTCAACGCTGATAGAGCAGATATATCTGAGATGTTATTGTTGTAAAGATTCAGCGTCTTCAGGTTTGTCAACGCTGATAACCCAGATAAATCTGAGATGTTGTTGCTGTGAAAATACAGTGAAGTTAGGTTTGTCAAAGTTGATAGCTCAGACAAATCAACCAATGTCGTGTGAGAAAGTCTCAGGTATGTCAATGTGGTTAGCCCTATAAGTGTTGAAAAATCCGATATTTTGTTACTGTTGACATATCCTTTGCCCTCAATATACTCATCCCCAAGGTTCAAGTGACTCAGGTTGTGTGCGTATTCAATACCGGTGAGGTTTTGAATATTAGCGTTTGGAGCGTCAAGTCTGGTTAATTTCAACAAATCTCCTGCATTGAGTTTTGCGTTCTTCGGTTTGTTCAGGGTTTCCACTATTTTGACACGTAGGCTCACATCTGGAATATGCACAAGTGTATTCGTATCAATAGTCGTGATAGTAAAGTTGAGTGGTTGTGATATCTCGGCGACCATTGCCCTGACAACGTTCTCACCGGGGTTAGGTCCCAGCGTAAGTGTTGTTGCAGCTTTGCCATTGGGATTACTGGTTGCTTTTGAAGTAGATCGATGTCCACCTGCAGCGGTGAGCGTAAAAGTGACAGGCACCCCCGCAAATGCAACGCCGTTCTGATCTTGGATTTGAACGATAACTTGTAGCGTGGCACCAGCGGCTCCAGGCTCCCCTGGGATATTAATAAGCGTTGTAGGCGTTCGGGTGTCAAACACTACATTTACACCGCGGGAACGCAGGACCGGAATAGTGGTATAGAGAGACGGATAACTTAACAGGTTTCCACGTAGACGCAACGTTTTCAATTCGGTGAGTTCCACAAGAGATGTAACGTCTGATAGTTTATTGTTCTCAAGAGACAACGTTTCCAATTGTGTAAGTTCCAAAAATGGTGTAACATTCGTCAAATTATTGTTATCAAGAGATAATGTTGTAAGATTCGTTGCATATTCTAAACCTGTGAGATCACTTATATTGGCGTTATTAGCAGTAAGAGATGTCAACGTCAACATATCAACTATAGTAATAGACGCATTGGTCGGTTTGCCAAGGGTTTCTACTATCTTTGCATACAAGTTATCATCTGAGAATGACACGGGTAAATCAAGTGAAACGGCAGTTGCAGTAAACTGGATAGGTTGTGTAATATTTGGGACAGTGGCTTGGACAGTCGTTGTGCCAACATTTTCTCCAAGTGTCAAACGTGTTTGTGCCTTACCTTCGGTATCGGTTTTAGTTTTTGTCGTGCTGAGTTTGCCATCACCATCAGTGATAGTAAACGTAACCGGCACCTCAGCGTATGCGCGATTCCACTGATCTTGGACTTGGACAACAAACGGGAGCGGTAGTTCTGAGTTCGTTGCGGCTTGCTGTGCATCTCCAGATATTTTTAGAAGTTTTGTCGGTGTGCGCTGGTCATACTGGACCTCAACTCCTTTTACCTGCATAGCGGCGATATGTGTATTGATAGAAGTATAGCTCAGCGGATTGTTCCGAAGATATAACCCAATGCTGTCCCACTGTGTTCCTATAAGGTTTAATGCTAACAGAGGTGAAATATCTGAAATATTGTTGCTGTGAAGATCCAGCGAAGTCAGGTTTGTCAACGCTGACAACGCAGATATATCTGATATGTTATTGTACGAAAGATTCAGCGCAATTAGGTTTTTCAATCCTGACAGCGCAGATACATTCGAAATATTGTTGCTACCAAGATACAGCCACTCCAGGTTTTTCAACTCGGATAGTGCTGATATATCTATAATGTTGTTACTGTGAAGATATATCAAATACAAGTTTGTCAACGCTGACAAGGCAGATATATTTGATATGTTATTGTCCGAAAGATCCAGCAAATTCAGGTTTGCCAACTCTGATAGTGCTGATACATCCGAAATGTTATTGCTGCCAAGATACAGCCACTCCAGGTTTTTCAACTCTGATAGTGCTGATATATCTGATATGTTGTTCCTGCCAAGATATAGCGCAATTAGGTTTTTCAACTCTGATAGTGCTGATATATCTGATATGTTATTGTCCGAAAGATCCAGCATAGTCGTCAGGTTTTTCAACTCTGATAGTGCTGATATATCTGATATGTTGTTCCTGCGAAGATTCAGCCGATTCAGGTTTTTCAATCCTGACAGCGGTTGCAAATCCAATACCGTATTACTGTTGACATTTCCTGGAAGGTACAATTCTATTAGATTGGACGCATATTCGAGTCCGGTAAGATCTGTTATCCCGCTATTAGATGCGTCAAGTCTCTGCAAGTTCAGCATAGCGTGAGTCGTCGTGGCATTTCCAATTTCTCGCTGCACAGCAGCCGCTAAATGTGGGTCTGGGATTGATATGGTTTCGGGACGCGGTAGTACGGAAGTAATATCGATTGGAAATAGCTGAGACCTTGCCAGGTTTCCATGCACATCAATTGCCCACAGGATTACATATCCTGTTTTCGGTGTCAAATCATCAGTGACGAATTCGAGGGTACCAGATATATTTCCGTTTAAATATTTACAACCAAGCAATGATAAATCCCCATGATATAACGGTATCGGTGCCAAAAGCTGCACTTGATGAATTCCATTAGGATCACTAATTTCAAAGCGGAGTCGGATGACGTTGGGAAGAGAATCGAGACTCGGTGGGAACATTTTAAAATGTGTACGTTCATCTTGTTCTTGCTGACCTTTAGGATTAAAAGCACGGTGGACATTTAACCACTCGGCAGCACAAAAAGAATTGAGCATTGTATCTGATATATATCTTGAAATTCTCTTAGTGTTGCTTGTAGCATAATCATGAGACAATCCAAAGGCATGCCCCAGTTCATGTGTAATTATACCACCAGTATTAGTATCAATAGTAGTGATGACTTTTCCTCCGGACGAACCCACGGTACCACCAACACCTCCGATACTACCATCGTTACCGTCAAGAAATTCACTACTCATGTCTATCGCAGTAACATAGATATTTTTAGAGGTATCAAACTGTTTATCAATTTCTTTCCAGATATCCCATATATTGGGTAAATTACTATAATGTGCATCAGTGAACTGTCCAATAAAATCATGTACCACTGCGTTACCCTCCGCATCCGTTTCAAATTGGAAAGTTTTTCTGCCAAATCCGTGTGCCTCCATCTGGTTGGCGAAAAACTGCTGTACATCTTTTATCCACTTATCACATTTTGCTTCTATGTCCGGCTGCGGTTGACGATCTTTGGGAAGAAAGTAGATGAGCCTCACAATCGGACGAGAATCTTGTGCATGCACAAAATGTTGTATCAAAAAAAGTGCTATAAGACAGGCAAGTCCAATTGAATATAGTTTTCTATTCATGGATACCCTCCACATAAGACTTACGGTAAATCCATTACACAACGGAATCCAACGGTATTGTTCTGACTTTCTGGTGGTAGAAAAAAGCGTGCACTACTACGCACATTCGTTGAGGTAACAAGCCAAGAACCCCCGCGTAACACCCGATTTGATTCAACTGTTTCAAAACTTTCGCTTATCTCTTGAATAGTATTTGCCCCTGAAAAAGGATTATCAGCCTGCGAAATAGCATAAAAACCTGCATCATATTCGTCGAGGCACCATTCCCATACGTTGCCAGCCATATCAAACAAACCGTAGCCATTTTCTGGATAACTACCGACTGGCGCAGTGAATTCGTACCCATCATCCGCTTTTTTGTCTGCCCACCAATAGTGTGTTAGATTCTTATCAGCGAAATTACACTGCTTCCCTTTTAGTGCGAGGTTGCCCCAGGGATATGTCTTTGCTACCGAACCGCCGCGGGCTGCCTTCTCCCATTCCGCTTCGGTGGGTAATCTCTTTCTTGCCCATGTTGCGAATGCCATTGCATCATGCCAACTGACATAAACAATGGGATGTTTGTCTGTCGGGGCATAGGGTGCTATTTCTCCCCATTCCGGTTCTCTATATCCCGTTGCTTCAACAAACTGTTTATATTCACCGACTGTTACCTCATGTGTGTCTATCAAGAAGGAATCCACAAAAACAGTGTGCACAGGTTTTTCATCTTTTGCAGCCACTTCTGAATCACTTCCCATTTGAAACGCACCTTCACGAATCATCACCATGCCATCGGGAACAACTGTATATTCAAGGGTTTGTGTGCCGTCTGCCCACATCAGTTCAATGGTAATATCACCCACAGGGAAAGGACCGGTGATAGTCGTTCTATTTTTGGGTTCCTCTATCGTTCCAGGCACAGCTGTTAGGTTTTCTGGTATACCGGTAAAAATCACAATGATAGATTCATCGGGACGGATAGTGCTGCCGTTTTCTGGACTGGTAGATTTGAATTTGACTGGACCCGGTTCAACAACATCTTCATCCCCAGTATCTGATCCACAACCAAGAAATGTGATGAGAAAAAGGCATGTCGTCGTGAAAACAAAAAGGTTAATAACTGTTTTCATAATACCTTCAACACTATGTGATATACTATAAATACGACTTGTGTTAGTTACGCATCAGTTATGTTTTCTTTCATAACTGATCGTATTCTGTAGGAACGACCTCCCGGTCGCGACCTGTTTGTAGTCGGGAATCGGAGTTCCCTCCTACCTTTGAAGTTATCAGGTATTCTGTAGGAGCGACCTCCCGGTCGCGACATGGAGATTGCCCCTGCAAAATCTCCATAATCAATGCGACAGTATATTTTAATAGTATGAGTTACCCTATCAGATAGATGTATTTGCATCACCGACGATCTATTCTTTGCTCCAGCGGAGCAATATGTCTATAGAAAAAACACCACACCCTAATGCACTCCAGCGGAGTGCTATGTCCTATGGTCAGATGATACTATTTCATTATCAACATCTTGCGTGTTGCGATAAACTCGCCTGCGGTGAGGGTATAGAGGTAAACACCACTTGCAACAGATTCACCTATGTCATTTTTCCCATCCCAATACGCAGCACGATTTCGGTTTTGATAAATCCCCGCAGACTTCACACCCAATTCGATCGTTCGGATAACCTTGCCATCCGCTGAATAGATCGTCAGTGCTACGTCTGTGGACTTCGCAAGCTGATAAGGTATCCACGTCTCTGGGTTAAATGGGTTTGGATAATTCGGTAGAAGTGTTGTCTTTTCAGGTACCAACAAAGCTGCGAGATGTTCAAGTTTTTCTATTGCGTGTTGCCATACCTGTGATCCATCATGTGCTGCGTTGAGTATATTGAGCGCGTGTTGAACCATCTCCACTGTAATATTCTTACTGACTGTGGCACTCGGTGCTGACTGTGGTGTTGTTTCCTCATCAAGATGTTGGGCGACAATGATGAGATCATGCTTATCTACGACACCATCTCCATTCACATCTACGCGTGAATTTTCGGGGTCAACATGTCCGAGAGCAGAAGCGACCATATACACATCAACTACGTTGACAATACCATCTTCATTGACATCATAGGGTGGGTATGCTGGCGTAATTTTTTCCACACCGACGGTTATACCTATTGGATTTGCGGTAATTATTTCACCTGTGCTTGTACCAGCGGTAAACCCGTGTAGTGCCACCTGTGTTTCTCCGGCCGTTTTGATAGTAAATGTTACAGATAACAGTGTGCCCTCTCCGTCAACACCACCTTGTGTGAGCCGCGTAGAACTTATCCCGTTGATTCTGCCCGTAGTGTTATCAATCGTGCCGTGTCTAAAATGCGTTCTTCCTGCATTTAGTTTTAGAAAGATGCCTTCCCTCACGCTGTTTACCTTTAGGATTGCTGGATCAAAGTGAATATCAGCTTGCCAACCCGCTAAATCAGGCACATTCGCTACCTTCAGATCAATCGTAAACGTTTTGTCAACAGCGTAGACTGTCGCATCTGTGGACAGAGTAAATCTATCATCAGGTGGTAACACAGTGTATTGAGTATCCTGGGCGAACCCAAAATATCCACGCAATCCATGATTCCAATTGTGAATAGAAACCAACAGAACATTTTTCCCTTGTTTTAATGTGACGGTGAAAGATATTTGGTAATCCTCATTCCAACCATCACTCTCGTTCACTAATTTTCCATTCAGCCATATCCTATGATTCGCACCACTTCCAGCAAACATCTGCGTTTCTTGTGTCTGCGGTGAATTTAAGGTAATGCAACCGTAAACTACATTCTCTTTATCACGCGCTGCTGGGGTTCCGAGTGTCGTTAACGTTTGGGTAATATTATTTCCCTGTCCGGGCGTAATGTTCTGAGCTGCCCAGATATAATCTCCGACAGCAGTGCCTGATTTTGCGCCGTTTGTCGCAATCATCTGTTCTGTTACAGCCCCTTTACTTGCCTCAGTGAGTAAATCTTTGTTACGAAAATCATTGTAGGATGTTTCTGGGAACAATATCCACAACCAGGGTCCAGTTATTTTGGGACCACCACGCAGGAAAACCCCCGGATTACCATTTGATTGGATAACCACACCATGAGGCAAACTTTCTAAAGGTGAAAAGTCAGCGATTGCGTTTTCTCTCAGGTCTAAACGCGTCAAGTTTGTAAGGTTTGCCAGTGGCGACACATCGGATATAATGTTGTGCTCAAGTATCAACTGATTCAATTGTGTGAGTTCTGCCAATGGTGTTAGATCGGAAATTAAGTTAAAATGAAGATATAGGACTTTCAAGTTTTTTAGATCGCGCAGTGGTGATAGATCGGATATCTGGTTGTTCCGTAACTGTAGTGTTTCCAATTGTGTGAGATCGGACAGACCTTCAATGTTTGTAATACCAGCATTATTTATTTCCAAGCGTCTCAATGTTTTTAATTGACGAAAAGAATTGAGGTTTGTCAAATCCTGGTTTCCTGAACACTCTAACCATTTCAATCTGCGTGCGGATGCTAAAACAGAAAAATCTGAGATGCGGGTATCCCAAGCACGGATACCTTCAAGACTTGGTAATTTAGCGAGTGGCGACAGATCCGTAACAAGTGTGTTTTCAATGCCGATGCCTTTGAGACGCACCAATCCACTTAGCGATGATAAATCGGTAATATTAGTTTCCTCAAGACCGAGCCAATCGAGACTTTTTAGATTTGCCAGCGGTGATACATCGGTGATATTGTTCCCGCGTAGTTTTATGTTATTCAACCGGATGAGCCCTGCCAGGGGTGTCAAGTCGGTTATTGCGTTTCGTCGTAGTTCTATCCGTTGTAGTTTCGTTGCTTTCTCAAGTCCTGTCAAATCGCGTATACCGGCATCGTCTGCTATTAGAATCGTCAATGTTTCCACTTCAGTGATGGTTATCGTTGACGCATTCGGTTTGCCGATTGCGCTTGCGATGGCAGTTAGTAGTTTAGGGTCTGGTATATAAGCCACATTCCCGATGGGTATGTCTCTATCATCTGTTATTTGGTCATCGGTGCTATCGTCTGAGTTGATAGCGTCGACTATATCATCAAACTGTACTGTCCAATCGTCTCTGTTGATAGTGCCACCACCTAAAAGTGCTGTCAATCCTAAGTTTTGTAAAGACTGTTTATCCTGTATCTGTTGCACTAACGTCTCTGTCTTTAGCCCTAAAGCAGCAGCGGCGTATGCTGCGTCAAGCGGTTGTTCAAATACTTCGTGGGCGCGATGCACCGGTTCAATATCCTCAAATCCGTGTCCAGTCGCTTTGACGAGTGCCTGTTGATACTTTTCAGTATCTTGTTCAAGAAATTTATCCATTTTATCTTGCCCGACATAAAGGCGTAGTGCTTGTGTTTTATCATAGGTTGGGTTTTCTGTGAGTTCAATGGTTGTCCGCATCACATCTTTAAACGTCTTCATTCCTTGGGTGTGACATCCGATACAAGACAATCCATTTCGCACAGCAGGATCACTTGCAGCAGGGTTTGAAACAATATCTGTTGGTGCTTTCTCAATACGGTTCCCTTTATCATCAGAAATGTAGTAGGCTTGTAATCCATTCGGCAGGTTGAAAACAATCTCTCCACCATCGTGTTTGAAAGAGAGAGGATGTGTCCGGATATTCTGAGCGCCGACACTTCCAGCAAAATCGTAACTTTTCCAATACGCACCATACACAGAGGTGTGGCGTTCAACGACGCGATTGTTCTTTGATACACCCGAATCAACGATCCCCGCACGGGCAACGCGGATGCCAGGGGATTGCTGTATATTCCGCTGTACATTTATACCCAGTTGTTCTTCTAAAGCGCGGTCGGTACCCGGTAGACCTAAAATATCATGGTAAAGTGGTGGGAGCGATGCTGTCGCAAGAAACCAATCCACATGAATAAACGGCACGGTAGACTCGGTATCTTGTCGAAGCTGTGTAAGTTTTTCAAACTGATCAGTTTCTGTTTCCGGGCTGAACTCAAGTGTGTATGGATAGTCTTGTTCAATCCGTTTCCACACATCGTCTCGTGTATCCCACTCGTCCCATTCATAGTGGCGTAGGTCGATGTAAAACAGAGTCTGTGAAGAGTTTATAGGGTGTGGCTTGATAATATCGTGTCCCCAAGAAAGACTATTCACCAGTTTAGAAAGTGCGTTCCGATAGGCTTGTAGGTTTTCAGCCGTTTCGCCAGCGTTGTAAAGATGCGTCAATGAAAAATAGCGCGCATAAGGACGCTCATAAGATTCCAAACTATCAAGATGGATTCGTATCGTGTCAAGCAGTGTATCAGTTGTGATGAAGTTGATGTCTTGTTCAACCATCCAATCTGGTGCCCCTTGTGTGATCCAATCGCTAATTATCGCGATGGCGTTATCAGATAAAGCTGCTTGTCCAAGTGGCATCCGCTTTGCTATATCCGTGCTAATCAGTCGTTGATACAGTTCAGAAGCATCAAGGTTATTTGGCACAACACTACCACCCGCGATGAGTTGATCCCTGTCTGCTATCAGAAGTTGTTCTGTAAATGAACCGCCGGTGCCGTGGCAGTTGAGACATTTATTTTCAAGGATAGCGTAGGCTTGTTGTCCAAGTGTATCTTGTGCTTGTGCTGTGTTTATCCCGAAAATAGTGATAGCGGAGAGCACAACAAAGAGGATATGATTTTTCATGAAGACCTTCCTTATTTTATAATTAGCATTTTACGCGTGGCGCTGAAATCGCCAGCTGTGAGCGTGTAGTAATACACCCCATTTGCGATAGGTTCACCGAGTTCGTTTTTTCCATCCCAATATGCAGCACGGTTTTTGCTTTCATAGATACCTGCGGGTTTATGTCCTAACGACAACTTCCGAACCTGCTGTCCATCCGTACTATGAATCGTCAAGGAGACATCCGCGGCAGCAGCTAACTGGTAAGGTATCCAGGTTTCTGGGTTGAACGGATTGGGATAGTTAGCGAGCAGTGCTGTCTGCTGCGGGGTTAGCGTTGTCAAAAGCAGTTGAAGCGTTGCGATCCCTTGTCGGTAAACAAACGATCCGTCATCTTCAACCTGTGCCGTTTTTATCCAAAACGATAGATTGGTTGGGGATAGACTGTTGTGTGTGAGCAACTCAGGGGCAGCCGGTATACCTGTTATTTCGCCCAGATGCCCAGCGACAAGAACGATGTCCCTTATGTTCACATGCCCATCACCATTGACATCGGCGCGCACATTGACTGGCGGGGATTTGCCGTAGTCTTGTCCAACCAGTATCAAATCTAAAATACTGATTTGACCATCTTCATTCACATCATAAGCAGGTATCGTATCGCGTGAAATCGGTTCATTGACAGTATAGTCTGTATCTGCGTCAAATCCGAAGGATGCATGGAATTGATCGAAATGGTTCGGATGGTTGTCAAGTCCTGCTAACAACACATTCGTCCCAGCTTTCAGCGTAACAGTGAAAAAGGTGTGATACCCTTGCCTGTGATTTCCACTGTTCTTCTGATAAATCACCTCACCATTGAGCCAGAGGCGAATACCATCTCGATGTCCTACGAACATACGTGTCTGTTGCTCGCGCGGTGATTCTATCGTCGCAGAACCGTAGACAATCCCATTGTTTCCTACGCCTTGACGCTTCAGCATCTCACCGATATTATTTCCACCCGAGGCCGATATCGTATCCGCTGTCCAAACGTTGTTACCAACGCGTTTGCCTTCCGATGCCCCCACGGTCGCGACCTTCTGCTCTGTCCCGCGCCCATCACTCGCGACAGATAACGCATCCCCTTCGGTGATACGATCACCAGGAACGATTATCCAAAGCCACGGTCCCACAATCTTCGTGCCACCACTCGGAAATATTGGATTGTTGTGATAAACAAGAACAACACCGCTCTCAGATAAATCATCAATCATAGAGGTATCCGAGACAGCGTTATCATAAAAGGAAAACCACCGCAAATTCCCTAATCCCACAACCGGAGAGATGTCCACGATCTCATTCTCACTCAGATTCAACCGTGTCAAGTGTGTGAGACTTGCTAACGATGATATGTCTGTAATGGCGTTACCCACTAAATATATCTCTGTGAGGTTCGTCATCTCTGCTAACGCAGAAATATCTGATATTTCGCCACCACAAATATCAAGCACGCGCAGCTTCGGTAAGTCTTTCAATGGGGCAAGGTCTAATATCGGTGTGCCCCAAGAACGAATGCCTCCCAGGCTCAGCAACCCTGAAAGTGGAGTGAGGTCTGCAGGCGGATTGCCACTCATACCTATCCATTCAAGTTTGTTTAAATCCTTGAGTGGCGTGAGATCTGTTATGAGGTTGTCTTCTATACCGATCCTTCTCAGATTGTGTAAGCCAGCAACCGGGGATAAATCTTCTATAATGTTATGACCCATCTGTAGATGATGCAAGGTGGATAAATCCGTAAGCGAGGATAAATCCGATATAATGTTAAACTTAACAAATAGTATATTTAAGATGGGCAAACTTGATAAAGGGGACAGATCCGATAGCGTTTCATTGTGATTTAGCTCTAACCGATATAACTTATTCAACCCAGAAAGGGGTGAGAGATCCGTTATCGTATTACGATTGAGATGCAGTTCTCGCAGACGGCTTGCAGATTCAAGCCCCGTTAGATCAGAGATGCCTCTGTCGTTGGCTCGCAACACTTTCATCAATGCCATATCATCCTCAGTGATCGTCGCACCAGATGATTTGCCAAGTGTATTTTCAATTGCACCACGCAAATTAGTATCGGGAATACTCACAGTTTTCGCACGCGTTATAAGCGGAAATAAAACAACACACAAGACACAGAAAATAACAAATTTCAAATACTTCATTTGTCTTTTACCCTTCGTTATAATGCAATACCTTTGCCAAAAATGGTTGATGTTTCATAAGTTAAACTAAGTTTCTACTTGTCCAGTAGGAATCCTTCGATTCTGATCTGAGTCGTCCCCATAGACTGTTAGTCTGTGTCCACCTATAAAGTCGCCTTGCGTAGAATTCGGTCTTATCACTTATATCTATGTGATTGGAGACTTTATTGACACCACTGAGTACATATATATGTATAACCATATCTTTGCCCTATAGCACCGGTGGTCTCCATATATATGTGCGTCAAGGTGTTGCCTTAATTATACAGTTATAATACGCCAATTTTTAGTTTTTATCAAATTATATTCTTAGTTATATTTGGACCATTATTTTTTATGATTCTTCAATGATTTTTTAGTCGTTATATAACTTATATATAACGTTAGTTAGATAAATGTTTTAAGATGTAATACCATTTCTAATTGAAAATGTCTCTTTTTTGTACCACAAACTTCGTATGTCACTCACCGAGGCTTAGATTCTGACAGAAAACAATGATTTAGAAAAATCACTCTTATCCGCGTAATCCGTGTAATCCGCGTAATCCGCGATTCTGACAAACACGAAAGAATCGGGATCGGAATCCCATCCTACAGAAGCGGCAGTTCTGACAGAATGGAAATCAGAAAACCACAGACACGTAACACACATATTAACAATTGTTATTTTCACGAAGAATTGATAGGTTAAAATCTGTAACCCCTTGCCACGACTGCGTTCTTAAATTACCTCCGTGAAGGTTTCCGTGAAACGTACTGTCAAGATTTCTCTCATAATCAGCAAGTTTTTTAACAGACTTCTTCTCATTTACGCTATATATTTTGGCAATAAATTTGATATCAAAGTCAGATTAATACACCTTTCGCCCCGCTGGGGCGAAAGGTGTATCCTTAACTAAAATTGACGCTTATAGAGTGGGGTTTTCCCACCCGTATATTGCCGAATTAAAAAAATTAATCTTCATTTAACGCCAGTTTGATAAAAAAAAATGTCAGTTCGATAAACAGAATTTTGTCCTGAAGATAGTCTTTGTAGCACAAACTTTCCAGTTTGTGCACTCTGGTGTTAACTAAAAGTTCAGGTTACAATGTGTCTTATCAAACTCACGTTAGAATAAATAGGAAGAAGAGAAATGAAAATACAAAATTTTCATAAAAAGACAATCAGACATAGAAAAAATAGCGGATGGCTTCAGTGGGCAGGACAATCAGAAAAAACAGAAAATAACACAAAACTCAAAATTCTTAAATTTCAAGAAAATTACAATAAACCCAGTCCGGTACAGGGATTAGAGCGATTTTACAAAGTCACACCATGTAACGAAAAGTGTAACTTTTTCATTTTACTCTCTTTCATTAACTTTTTCACACATCAACTGAAGATTTTTGTGATTTCATCTGTCTCAAAGATGGGAAGCGGATCTTTTTTATTCGGGGCATGTGCCAACCATATACCGGCATTAAGAGGTGTTAATTTTCCAATAATTGCTGTACTGATACCAGTAGTGCCAAGTGCCTGAAGAATCATTTCACTCTTATCTGGATCAGATGCAATGAGTAAAGCACCAGATGAGATCACACCCAACGGATTGAGTTCGTACATCTCACATAACGTCCGAGTTGCTTCACTATACATAGAATTTGTGCTAAGAAGATTGTGGGAGTGAATGACAGCACCCAACTGAGAAGCAGCTGCCAATTCGTGAACAGCCGTTGCAACCCCTCCCTCTGTGACATCATGCATCGCATGGACACCACCTGCTTCAACCGCAATCTGAGCATCTTTTAGCACTGAGATACCCGGATCTGTTAGGTAATTTCTTGCTCGATCCAATAGCTTGGAATCGTATTTACCCATTAATTGCTCAGCACACTCACGCGCAATGATTGCCGTTGCTTCAATACCTAATCCTTTTGTTAGGATCAAATCATCGTTAACACAACCCCCCCGATGAAGTGACTAAAGCATCTTTAGGAACAACACCCATCATTTGTCCGATGACAATAGGTTGTGTTACGGTTGGTGTCACCTCAGTATGTCCACCACAGAGAGCAATGTTGAACTGAGTACATGCATCAGTAATTTGTGCCATAATGTTCTGAACCATTGCTGCTGTCGTCCGCAGATTCAGGTAACAAAAGCGTAACCAGAAACCATTTTGGGGTCGCTCCCATCGCTGCAATATCATTGCTATTGACACAAACAACATACCATCCAATATCTTCTGTTGCAAATGTGATTGGATCAGAAGTTGCAACGAGATAATTCTCTCCGAAATCCATCACTGCGGCATCTTCCCCAATCTGCGGTCCAACAATAACACCTGTATTGACACCGCATTTCGGGAGGATTTCTTTCAAAAAGTCGTGTTTCAGTTTTCCAACTGGTAGATATGTCATTGCTCCACCTGCAAACTATAATTCAGTATGGAAACTTCTGAGTAAGAATGAGCAGTAGAATCTTATTTGCTATCATCAGGTTTAACACTTTCACCAACTTTCTCACCGGCTTCTAAGACCTTATCAACCACCATTTTCACATCATCCTCATCAACAAACGGAGATAGGATATAAGACTTTAGAGCGACAATCGGTTCACCGTATGTCGTCTTTCGATAGCAATCCGTTGTAGAGATAAATACCCCACGTCCCTCCATCGCCTCTGCATTTACATATTGGAACACTTCTCTATTGTATTCATTGTGTAAAAGTAAACTCTCCCGATATGCTGAATCTTCAAATTCTTGTCGTTTAATTTCAAATGTATCAATCCCCAACGGATATGCCCGGAAGAGCGTAACAGTTCCAAAATTACCACTGTTTAGCACTGTTGTGCTTGCATGACCGCCTAAATGTTCACGTAAGAGTTGTGTCATTTCAACGATGTGTCCAAGAATCGCACGTAACCCTTCCTGTCCGAACAATCGTAGATTTGCCAGTGCCGCAAGTGCACCTGTTCCTGCTCTGGATGTTTCAAGTGTATACATACCGGGACGGTATTGACCATAATGGTATAGGTAAGGCATCTGTTCTGGGGAACGTTTCAACATATCTAAATCGGCTTGATCCTTCACAAGAACAAGACTTGAAATATAAGGTGTAAAACCTGTTTTGTGATAATCAATCCCGATTGAATCAGCTAAGTGTAGGTGTTGGATACGTCGACAAGCACCCGCTATAGCGCGAATAGTGCGTGGACGAAAATTAAGGGTGTTTTCCTCTATATCGTAATCGTTGAAAACTGACCATGCCCATCCTATCACAGCATCAGCGTGAATATGTGGTTTATAATCAAGTTTGAATTCATCAACGAGTGTTTCCCGCATTGCAACGATCTGCAATAAATCGTCCAATCCGAATGCATCGGTTGTCCCCATCGTGGCAATAATTGCTGCGATTTTCTTACCATCTTTCAATACCTCTCGTAAACTCTCCTCAAGTTTAGCGAGATCTATCTCATTTTCTACTGTGGTTGGTATCGTAATAAGATTATCAGTCCCAATTCCTAACCATCCCGTGATATTTGACGCGCAGTAATGTGCTGTATCAGAAACAAATACAACCACATCCTCAGGTGTTCCTTTCTTTATTGTTTCTGGACATGCTTTTTCCAATCCTATTTTCACACCGTATAGGGTTGTTCCTGTACCGCCAAAAGTAAACACACCACCTGATTGTTCAGGATTATATCCAACCAATTGTGATGTAATTCCTACGACCTCAACTTCCGCTAATGCCACCAGTCGACTATATTCATCCCATCCCATGTTAGGATTGTGTAGAGATGCAAGAAGTACTCCGATAAGACTGGGGATCGTCGTTGGAGCAATAACATTTTGTTGGGTTCGAGGATGTCCAAATATCGTCATACCTCTTAGGTAACCCACCAGTTCAGTTGTAACTTCCTCAACAGTGGACATGTATTCCGGTAATTCTGTTTTTTTCGCTACATTAAAGTCTGCAGGAATAATATCCCCGAGAAACGGTAAATGTGTCTTCAGATCATCTACCTGATTTAATGCAGACATAATTGAATGTACAAAGTATGAATCATGTATCTTATCTGATACAGGTTGAGGGAACGTTTTGCGGAGTTCTTTTAGTATTTTTCGGTAGGACATTTTAACCTCTGTGGTTTTAGTCAATGGGATTACTATTATACTATTTCTAATTGAAAATGTCTCTTTTTTGTACCACAAACTTTCAGTTTGTGACCTAAAAAAAGACTACCATAATCACCGGCTAATGAGACAATAATTTATAGAAATAGTATTACTTCAGGACTTACGCAAAATTACAAAATGTGTTATTCTTATTGATTATGAACACATTTACACATTCTAAAAAGAAGCAAGACTTATTTTCCGATTATTGTCAATATTTGTTTTCAAGTTTTACTAATTTTACACAAACTTATTTTGCTAAACATACAGACCGTTGGAGCCACGATCAACTCAATCGCTTTCTGAGAGACGAAAACATTCCTACAAGTGAACTCTGGGCATCCGTCAAAGACGACATCGACTTTGATGAAGAAGGATACCTGATTTTTGATGATGTTGTGCTGTCAAAAATACATTCTAAACGGATTGAAATAGTACGCTCTCAATGGAGTGGTAGTGACAGAAAGGTGATTCAAGGTATCGGTATTGTCACCTGTCTCTATGTCAACCCTAAGACACAGGGAATATTGGGTCATTGATTACCGTATTTTTGACAGAGATCATGACGGTAAAACCAAAATCGATCATTTATTGGATATGTTGCACGATGCTTATTCTAAGAAACAACTCCCATTCCGGACAGTCTTGATGGACTCTTGGTATGCGTCCATGAAAGTGATGAAAGCGATTGATAGACTTTCTAAGATCTATTATGTTCCGTTGAAACGAAACCGTCTTGTGAATGATACCAAAGGTGTAGAACCTCACAAGGCAGTCAAAGATCTATCTTGGTCTCAAGCAGAAAAGAAAAGCGGTAAACGCGTACATCTCAAAAACTTTCCGAAAGGTTCTGTCGTAAAGTTATTCCGGTTTGTGTCTGATACCGGACGCACGGAATATATAGTGACAAACGATTTGACACAATCAAATGTGGATATGACTCACCAAAAGTGTCGTCTCCGTTGGAAGATTGAACTCCTTCATCGTGAGATGAAACAAGTAACCGGTATTGGTAAATGCCAATGTCGTAAGATGCGTGCCCAGAGAAATCATATTGCGTGTAGTTTCCAAGTATGGGTCTTTATGACGCGTGTTGTACGTGCTGTTGGACAAAAGATTTACGAGTTTAAAGATGGTTTATTGAGTGATTACTTAAAACATCAACTCTCAAATCCTTCAATAAAATTTAAAACTGCGTAAGTCCTGTACTTGTTAGGTTAGGTATGTAAGGAGTGAATCAATATGAATATAGTAGCACTATTCCTACGTCTTTTCAATTTGTTTGATTTAGTTGATTTTAGGCGAAGTTAAGTCTTTTAGTAAAGGATATACACTATGAACTTAAAAAACAAACGTCAACTGTGTTGGTACAGTTGACGTTTGTTTAATGTACAAGTCTAACGAATTGGTGTCTTATGTCTTAATTGATGACTTATACTATATCTTTTAAATTCTAACTGAATTGTCTATAACCGTTGTATGATTGCCAAGTGGTTATATTCAGAGGAAATTATTTCTTATTCTGAGACGAAGTCGTTGCTTTCTTTGCGTTTTTCTTCTTATTAACAACTACTTGTACAGCTCGTTTAATTTGAGCTTTTGTTAGATTTCCTCGTTTTGGTGGATCCTTTACAGTCCTTTGTCTTGCCATGTGAATTACCTCCATACACCATTCAATATTTTAATTTTCTTCCTTTTTTAACCATTCAGATACCATTTCAGTATAGTCATTAAAAATCAACTCGTCAACAGTTAATTTACACTCTTGAGCCATTTCAGGCAAGTCCTTTAAAAACTCTTGATAGCGTTTCGAAATGATGTTACCGCTTGGAATAGTCTTTCGTCTTGATGTAGTACGTAGCCAATTTCTAACAAGTTTTATTATTTGTTCACCACTATTCTTATGCGATTGAATATCTTGTCCAGATAAATCTGATATAAACTGTTGATATCTATACGGTTCAGTATCCAATATTAGACAACTTTTCTTCTCTTGTTCATCACTCCCAAATTTCTTTGCTCCAAGAAAAACACCTAATTCCAAAGGCATATTAAACCGTGGAAGTTTGGTATTTTCGTCTGTTTCAATTCTGGATATATCATGTATTCCGTAACGACAGTTCCGTATGATACTATATATTTTTTCAATTCGTACCTCTGTTCCATCTTGTTCTTCAAGGGCACAGCGGCTAATAAATCCACAATCATAAACTGCAAACACAATAGCATCAAATAATGGTTTGTAAGTGTCATCAAATGGACAATTGATAAAGACATTATTATTATAATCTGACAAATTTAAAAATACCAATCTTGTCTGAGCACAATAGTTTATACATATCGAACTATTTAGGTTGTTCAGTACGAATCCATAAACAAGGATTTACCATTCTCTACAATATAACATGTGCACATGTAGAAAATCAATTATTTTTTACGCTTACATTTTAGAATGGTTTCTAATTCCCTTTTCTGGAATAATATCTTTTACCTTACATGAGCTGATAGTTCTTCGTAACTACTGTGTACATAGAGTCATCACCTCAATCCTGCATCTTAAGTGTTCCCCAAGTTACAGCAAGTTTTCCTGTAGGTTGAAGTGTAGACAAAGCTTGCGTATACAACTTCCTTACATCAGCATCTCCTAATGCCACTTCAAAAACGGCAACATTGAAGGCATCACCGCGAAACCCGTCAATATGTTGCGATAGACAAAATCGTTTTCATGAATCATTCCTCCTTGATTCTGAAAGCTAATACATTTTATCCAGAATTCAAACAACAGGATGATAATAGAGACGTACATGTCAAGGAATCATATCAATATATCCGGTTTTAATCCATAGTTTTAAAATAAATTTTAGTTTGGTAAAAGTGATATTAGGCATTGGTACGGGGAATGCTAAAATGGCATTCATACCCTGGGCGACCTTCTTCTCCGTGAAATCTGCGTAATCCGTGTAATCCGCGATTCTGACAATTTCCACAATACTTTCCTAAACCAAAGATATCCAATTAAAATAAAAAATATGAAGAAAATCTACATGCTTACATCTAAAGTCACGTATGTGAAAAATAGAGTTGCAAATGTAATTCACAATATTACATTTCTTCTGTAGGAGGGAACTCCGATTCCCGACTGTATTTGTGTTCCCGATTCGGATATCGCTCCTACAAAAGATTCCATTTTACATTTAATCTAAACACAAAATTGTCACCAATTGTATGATTAACAAAACGAATATGCCATAGTTTATCTTTTGATATGGCATTGTTACTATAATTCAGTTATACTAATAATACGGATTAATCAAATGTATAAACTTCTAATACCACAAACTATGTAGGTTCACTATGATTCGTCCACTTCCCGATTATGCTTCCATACTTTGAATTATAATATTATCAACTGCCTCTACCAAAATAAACGGGAGATAAACCATGAAATATAAATGTAACTTTTGGAAGAATACGTCATACATCTTTATATTGATGTTCTTTATTATCATAATATCAGTGGTAAATGCTCAAGAAATAGCAACATTTTCAGGAACTATTGTGGATGAAAGTGGAGAACCCGTAATTAATGTCAAGGTAGAAATTCGTCCATATAAGCTTACACGATTGGGAATTGAAGAACAGAGAATCATGCCACATATTGAGTATCACACAGATAGAGATGGTAAATTCACCATAACAAACATACCTCCTGAGTCTGTAAAAATTCTAATCGGAGATGCTGATACAGAAACAAAAATACTATCAATTGAGTTAGGGGATCTAACGCTTTATCCAGAGGAAAGACCACCTTTCGAATTTATTTTATTCTCATTAGAACCCGGAGCAAGAGTAGAGAATGCAATAATTAATGTAAAGACTAAGATAATCCCGCAAATTCGAGCAAGGGTTGTTGATTCTGATGGCACACCCATCACAAATACATTTGTCAATATTGCGGTTAATCAAAGAGATATAGACAAGTCTAGATTTGGAAGATCACGTGGACACCGAAATACAGATTCAGAAGGTTATTTTACTGAGAATCTCAGAGTATATGATGAACCACAATTTTATAGGATTGCTATTGAGCGTGACGGTTATTTTGCTGTATCAGATCCATTTATCCCTCACGTAGGACAACCAGTAGTACATCTATTATTGAAATTGAACCATAAACTGATTCCCTTCAATGAAAATACACCAGAACGTGTTTCCGCAGAATTCAATAGATTACTAAGTACGCCAGCTGTGTGGATTCGCAATCCGATAAATGGTCATCTTTACAAAAGAATATACTGTCACAGTATAGAGGATGCTCTTACCCAATCAAACGAAGAGAAGGCATATCTTGTGTCAATCAATGATAAAATCGAAGAAAAATGGATTGGGAATATCACGCATGGGGCAAATTATATAATTGGACTCCGTAAAATGGATGAAGAGGGAAAATGGAAATGGCATAGTGGCGAACCGGTCACTTATACAAACTGGGGTAATGTGAAACAATTAAATGAAAACAAAGGTATACTGAATAATGTGATAGTCAGTTCTCACGGAAAGTGGAATACCCTTGCAACTGATCAACATACAGGATTTCCCATGATGGCTATTCTTGAGAAAGAAAATCCAAAAGAGAATACTCAAGATAATAAGTAATACCATTTCTAATTGAAAATGTCTCTTTTTTGTACCACAAACTTTATGAGGATTAAGTTTTAAATTCGGTAATTCCCATTTTCCCAAACTTGGTAGGTTCGGTTTCCTAACCGAACCGAATTTCTAACACATTACCGAATTATTATTTTAATCTTCATTCAGTTTGTGACCTGAAAAATGACTACCATTATAACCGCCTAATGAGACAATAATTTATAGAAATAGTATAATAACATTTATTAACAGAAAATAGAGGAATATAAAATGACCTATATAGACAATATCTATACAAAATATCTCTTATGTATTTTGTCCTTATACCTATTTATATCTATCCCTTGTCTTGCACAGGAACAGACTGGGACACTGTCTGGAACAGTCTTAGATAAGAATGAGGAACCCGTTCAAGGGTTTACACTTGCACTTTCTAACGGTCCCATGCACTCAAAAACTAATGAAAAAGGTGAGTTTACATTCAACAATATTCCCAATATACCCATTCAATTTACGATTCCTTCGAATCTGTATAAGGATGAAAAGGGAAATTACTCTTTTAAAGCAAGACAATGGGAACCGGATTATGAAGTTATCTCCACAAAAATTGGTAAAATAACAATTCACAAAAGTAAACACAGCATTCCTCACGATGTTAAATTCAGTGTAAAGCCTGGTACTCACCTTCAAAATGTGGTTGTTATTGTTCGACCTCGTGCGCGGATTCGTACCAGGGGTGGTGCTCAAGGATGGAACACCTCTTGCAAATACCTCTATTTCAACGATTATAGAAAGTGTTATTGTTATAGTTGAAAACGGAGAAATTATCAAAAATTTAGGAGGAATGATCAGAAGTATTGGAAATGCACATACAGATTCTGAAGGATATTTTGTGCACTATATTCGGCCAGGTCGTATCCCCGCAGAATACACTATCTCTGTGAGTAACAAAGAATTAACAACAAAACAAAGGAACAAATTAATTAAAGATGACACAAGTTTTGATGACTTGGTAAAATCAAAGAACATATTAATTGAAGATGGCACACGTATTGATGACTTGGTTTTGACTTTAGATTCTGAAGCAAAAGTTAAAAGTCCCTCTCTACCCAGTTTGTTTGGCAAGTTGTCCAGAAAACCGAAACAAGTTCAGAAAACTGTCGTCAGAGAATCTGTTATTCAAGAAAAGGTAATTCAAAACGTCGAGGTTAAAGAATTGCCGGTTAATCCACCAAAGGTAATTGAAAAACCGAGAATTACTATACCAGAATCTGATGAGAAGACTACAATAACCCAACCAATTAAGGAATCTGATGAAAAAACTAAAATAACCCAACTAATTAAGGAATCTGATGAAAAGACTACAATAACCCAACCAATTAAGGATTTAGAAAATTGGTTAGTGAATCCAGAAAATGGTCATGCATATAGAAAGATTCAATGTAGAAGCCTTAAGGAGGCAAGGAATCAAGCGGCTTCTCATGGGGCATACCTTGTGGCTATAAATGACGAAAATGAGCAGAAATGGCTTTCAGGTGTTTTTGGAAATCATCTCTATTGGATTGGACTCAGCGATGCAAAAACTGAAGGGCAGTGGGTGTGGGAGAATGGTGAACCTCTCACATATTCCAATTGGGGAAAAAAGGGTATGTTCCCACGCAGCACACTAACAACGGAACAGCAAGATGCTGCTATCATGACATTTGTTAATGGACTTTGGCAAGCTATCGGATCAGGAGACCTCTTTTGGCAATATACCAAAAATGCTATCATTGAAAGGGACGAATTGTAGGGATAAAATATAGTGAACAATAAAATTAATACTACATTAAACTATGTAGGATTTACTATGATTCATCCACTTCCCAATTTTGTTTCCATATTTTGTATTGTAATATTATCAACTACCTCAACCAAAATAAACGGGAGATAAACCATGAAATATAAATGTAACCTTCGAAAGAATACGTCATACATCTTTATATTGATGTTCTTTATTCTCATAATATCGGTGGTAAATGCTCAAGAAAAGGCAACATTTTCTGGAACTGTTGTGGATGAAAGTGGAGAACCAGTAATTAATGTCACGGTAGAAATTCGTCCATACAATATCAAAAATTAGAGAACTGAGAATCATGCCACATATTGTGCAGCACACAGATAGAGATGGTAAATTCACCATAACAAACATACCTCCTGAGTCTGTAAAAATTCTAATCGGAGATAATGATACAGAAACAAAAATACTGTCAATTGACTTAGGGGATCTAACGCTTTATCCTGAGGAAAGACCACCTTTCAAAATTATGTTACTCTCATTAAAACCGGGGGCAAGAATAGAGAATGCAATAATTAAGGTAAAAACTAAAATAATACCGCAAATTCGAGCAAGGGTTGTTGATGCTGATGGCACACCCATCACAGATACACAGGTCAATACAGCGATTAATCGAAGAGATATAGACAGGTCTGGATCTGGAAGATCACGTGGACACCGAAATACAGATTCAGAGGGTTATTTTACTGAGAAACTCAGAATAGATGATGAACCACAATTTTATAGGATTGCTATTGAACATGGCGGTTATTTTGCTGTATCAGATCCATTTATCCCACTCGAAGGACAACCAGTAGTACATCTATTATTGAAACTGAACGATAAACCGATTCCTTTTGATGAAAATACACCAGAACGGGTTTCCGCAGAATTCAATAGATTACTAAGTACGCCAGCTGTTTGGATACGCAATCCAATGAATGGTCATTATTATAAAAAAATATATTGTCACAGTATAGAGGATGCTCTTACCCAATCAAACAATGAAAAGGCATATCTCGTGTCAATCAATGATAAAATTGAAGAAAAATGGATTGAGAATATCACAGATAGGTCAAGTTATATAATTGGACTCAGTGAAATGGATGAAGAGGGAAAATGGATATGGCATAGTGGCGAACCGGTCACTTATACAAACTGGGGTAATGCGAAACAATTAAATGAAAACAAAGGTATACTGAATAATGTGATAATCAATTCTCACGGAAAGTGGAATACCCTTGGAACTGATCGACATACAGGATTCCCCATGATGGCTATTCTTGAGAAAGAAAATCCAAAAGAGAATACACAAGATAATAAGTAATAATATTTATTAACAGAAAGTAGAGGAATATAAAATGACTTATATAGACAATATCTATACAAAATATCTCTTATGTATTTTGTCCTTATACCTATTTATATCTATCCCTTGTCATGCACAGGTACAGACCGGGACACTGTCTGGAATAGTCTTAGATAAGAATGAGGAACCCGTTCAAGGGTTTACACTTACACTTTCTAACGGTCCCATGCGATCAAAAACTAATGAAAAAGGTGAATTTACCTTCAGCAATCTTCTAAATATACCCATTCAATTTACGATCCCTTGGAATCTGTATAAGGATGAAAAGGGAAATTTCTCCTTTAATACAGAACAGAGGGGACCGGATTATGAAGTTATCTCCGCAGAAATTGGTGATATTACAATTCATCAAAGTACAAATCACTATGATTCCGGAGTTAAATTCAGTGTAAAACCTGGCACTCACCTTCAAAATGTGGTTGTTATTGTACGACCTCGTATGCGAATTCGTGCCAGGGTGGTGCTCAAGGATGGAACACCTCTTGCAAATACCTCTATTTCAAGGGTTGTAGAAAGTGTTAATGTTGAAAACGGAGGGAGTAGCAGAAATAGTGGAGGCGAAACAACAGATTCTGATGGATATTTTGTGTACTATATTCGCCAAGATCGTTACCCAGCAGATTACACTGTCTCTGTGAGTCACAAAGGATTAACAACTAAATCAGAGAAGATATTAATTGAAGATGGCACACGCTATGATGACTTGGTTTTGACTTTAGATACTGAGGCATCTGAACCTGAACCAAAACCGGATTGGATTGTTGCTCCGGTACGAAAACCAACAACAGAAAAAGCTAAAAAAAGTTCCTCTCTCCCCGGCTTATTGGGTAAGTTGTCCAGGAAACCGAAACAAGTGCAGAAACCTGTCGTTAGAGAACGTGTTATTCAAGAAAAGGTAATTCAAAACGTTGAGGTAATAGATTTGCCTGATAATCCACCAAAGATAATAGAAGAAAAACTGGGAATTACTATACCAGAATCTGATGAAAAGACTACAATAACCCAACCAAATAAGGATTTAGAAAATTGGTTAGTGAATCCAGAAAATGGTCATGCATATAGAAAGGTTCGATGTAGAAGCCTTAAGGAAGCAAGGAATCAAGCGGCTTCTCATGGGGCATACCTTGTGGCTATAAATGACGAAAATGAGCAGAAATGGCTTTCAGGTGTTTTTGGAAATCATCTCTATTGGATTGGACTCAGCGATGCAAAAACTGAAGGGCAGTGGGTGTGGGAGAATGGTGAACCACTCACATATTCCAATTGGGGAAAAAAGGGGAGGTTTCCACGCAGTACACTCACCACGGAACAGCAAGATGCTGCTGTCATGACATTTGTTAATGGACTTTGGCAAGCTATCGGACCAGGAGACCTCTTTTGGCGATATACCAAATATGCTATCATCGAAAAGGACGAATTGTAGGGATAATATATAGTGAACAATAAAAATAATACAACAGATGCTATTGGTTCAAGTTATACCATTTCTGGTAATTAAAGTCTCATTAATAGAATCTCTTTAATGTAGCACAAACTTCCAGTTTGTGTAGTATTTCAAGACATAAATGTCACATAATCATGGGAGAATCATTTATAGAAATGGTATTACGTTCGCGTTTCACACCTCTTCTGTAGGAGCGACCTCCCGGTCACGACCGTGAGGGCTTCTATAAGTCAGTAAAGTCTTACTCAAGCGTACCACAGTATGCACAAACATTCACTTCGATACTTCCATTGAAGGTTTCGCGTTCTAAATCAAGATAGGTTTCGTGGTTCGTGATGCAATTTGAGTTCTGACATTGAGAAGAGGAATTACTGATTTTCCGTTGAGGGGGTTGTGTCAAAATCAATTGTTCTAAACCCATTAAACTTGAAATCAGTGCCATACGGACTGGAACCGCATTGGCAGATTGTTCGAAATATGCTGCCCGTGGATCATCATCTAATTCATACGATAGTTCGTTAACACGGGGAAGTGGGTGCATTATCATCGCATCTGGTTTAGCATTCTTCATCACTGCTGAATTTAGGAGATAACTACCGCGCACTTCTTGTACATCAACTGTAGGAGGAAGCCGTTCCTCTTGTAGACGATTGACATAGATCACATCAAGCATGTCAATAACCTCCAAGAAAGTATCTACTTCAATAGGTTTTTGCCCATGTATTTGATCTAATCGAGTTAATACCCATGGTGGCATCTGTAATCCTTCAGGGGCAATATGAACCAGTTTCCCACCAAATCTGGCAACGGATAAGGCGAACGAATGGGCAGCTCTACCATACCGAAGATCTCCACAAATACCTACACTTAAACCTTCAACCTTTTCTTTACGCCGAATTATTGTATACAGATCGGTCAATGCTTGTGTCGGATGTGTATGACTGCCATCACCCCCATTGATTACAGGGATATTGGCATATTTCGCCATAACCCGTGCCGAACCTGCCAAATTGTGTCTGACGACAATAATATCAGCATAGTTGGTGACCATCCGAGCTGTATCAGCAAGTGTTTCTCCCTTTGTCGTCGATGTTGCACCCGGATCAGCAAACCCAAGCGTACCACCATTAAGTCTTTCCATCGCACTTTCAAACGAAAGACGGGTACGTGTACTCGGTTCATAGAAAAGTGTTGCCAACAATTTGCTACGACATATTCCTGCCCACGTATCTAATTGCGATTGCATTCCTGCAGCTAACCGGAATATCTGCTCAATTTCATAATTCGATAAATCGTCAAGTGTTACCAGATGTCGCATTGTTCTCCTATAGACGCATGTTGTATATGCGTCTTATCTCATTTGTATCCTGATATATTGACTATTAGGATGCAACTCTTAAACTGCCAACCAATTCTTTTACTGAATTCATTTCCATTTTTTCAAGGTAATTACCGATTCCATCTATTACTTCAATAGATGCTTGTGGATTAATAAAGTTAGCCGTACCCACAGCGACTGCAGAAGCACCCGCAATGAGAAACTCAACAGCATCCGTTCCATTCATTATGCCACCCATACCAACAATTGGCAGTTTTACACTCTTATAGACTTCCCATACCAATCGTAATGCGACAGGTTTAATGGCAGGTCCAGAGAGCCCCCCAGTTACATTTGCAATTTCAGGTTCACGCGTCTTAGCATTTATTGCCATACCCAGTAGAGTGTTTATAGCTGAAAGTGCATCTGCTCCGCCATCCTCTACAGCACGTGCAATTACTGTAATATCAGTAACATTTGGTGATAACTTTACAAGTAATGGTAGATCTGTTATCTCTCGTACTTCAGAAACAAGCTGATGTGCCAATGTTGGATCAACACCGAAACTCATACCTCCACAATCAAGGTTTGGACAGGAGATATTGAGTTCTATACCTGCAACACCATCAACGCTGCTCAACTTTTCAACGACTAAAAGGTATTCTTTAACCATTTTACCACAGACGTTAACAATGACTGGCACATCAAATTCGTTTAGGTAAGGTAATTTTTCAGAAATAAAACCGTCAACACCAACGTTTTGCAGACCAATAGCATTGAGCATGCCTGATGGAGTTTCCATAATGCGGTTCATTGGATTACCTGGCCACGGAACACTTGTCACCCCTTTTACAACAACAGCCCCCAGACTGTTTAGGTCTACAAAATCCGCATATTCACTTCCATATCCAAATGTGCCAGAGGCAGTCATCACAGGATTCCGCATCTGAATTCCACCAATATTCACGCTGAGTGAGATGTTTTCTGTGTTCATAATGATAAATTCAAACCATTAATACCGTATATACAAGTCTATTAATCCTGCTAAACTTTACGATAAAAAACATTAAACTGCTACAAATTCTGTCTAATTTACCAACTGAGATACCTAACTTGGAAATTAAGAAATAATCCTAAAATACTTATCACAGATGCTACAATCACATCCCCAATTACCAATCCGATAAAAAATGGAATGGCACGTCTGTATAACTTTACGCCACCAGTAGAAAGTAAAATCCGTTTTACAGTCCAACTGATTAACAGTGGAAACCATAAGCCAGTAAATGTCCACCAACTTGAAACGACATATCCAACCGGATGTAGAGGAAACTGAATAAATCGCCAACGTAAAAGTAACAAACTCAGCGCAAACATGAAGCCACCAAAAGTATAAAACATGCCGCTGATATTCGTTTCACCCGGATTATATAACCATCCAGCCAACCGATTAAAGGCTGCGCGGGCATACCAGGAACGTGCATTCTCTAAACCGACTTGATAGGATAGATGTAAGTGACCCCATGCTGCTGAAAGCGCACCAACAAAGATAGCTATGGCTAATACCCAAAGGAGTTGTTTCGGATTAAAACGGGTTTGATGGGCAAGTTTTAACGCTTCCAATTGATGGGGCATCGGATGGGCTCGATATGAAAGATGATTCAACCAGAAGAACAATGACATAACCGATAGATTTCGGTTTCCAATACGACGCGTACCAAAAGCATCTACCAATAGCAGGTCTGGTCCTGCGTTATAAAGATCGTGAGCAGGTGGACCTAATTCTGCACGAATTCGTGTTATAGTTATTGACATACAAAAATAGATGACAAAAAATAGAAAGGCAAGCCAAAGAGCCATACCTGCCTTCAAACAAAATATAAGTATTAATACCAGACCGATAATTGCCCCTATCATTGCTGTTCTATAACGTAATGCTTCAGTTTCATCTGATTCCTTGTGAGGTAGATTCCTGAATAGCATTTGTATAACACTCTTAAAATGTGTTCTTCCCATCCACATCGTCCAAAAGAATAATGCAATCCATACACCCCTAATCTGTGCCATCTCTCGTGGAAATCCTATCGCACTACGCCATCCGAAACTTTCACCAGTGATTCTCTGAAAATGCCAAAATAGGTGAAAGAACCAGCAGGAAAATCCAAGATCAAGTGGTATCAGGAACCCAACACCGATGGCAAAAGGAAAGAAACTAATTCGAAATCCCGGATTGTTCATCGCACTCCACGGTTTCTCTGTGAGTCTAAAACTGTGATACAGTGGAATCGAAGGGAAAACAGGATCAATTTGGTGTAAACTATAAAGAAGGTTGAGTATAGCAGCAATACAGATCCCAACCGTCATTGTTCGACGATTGAAGAAACGACTTTGACCTTGCGTAATTTCAAGGGGGAGTTGAGCAATGGGATAGGTGAGTCGTTCGTGTTCTTGCCATTGTTTACGTAATAGTACGTTTAGGCACAGCATTGTTGTACCGATGACGAGACAGAATCCAACCCAAATCAGTGTAGGTATTAACCATGCTTGTATATGGGATTGTAAATAGAAGGTTGATTCACCTTTATAGAATCCACTGAGTATCTCAAGGTCACCAACCACAAGCCATTCAGGTAGATGCTGATGAAATAACTGTGACCATTCGTTCTCTGGTGTGGCATACCAAAATCCATTCCCCATTATGGGTACCAACACTTGTAGCATATCCCGTCCAGCAAATACAGATGCCTGACAGAGCATTGCATAGATAGTAAGTAGTTCGGTCTGTGAGAAAGCAAATGTCGGTCGGATCCGTCTAAGTAAAGTATTCAGGGCAATGAGAACAAGCAGTGTAAAAAGTACATTAAACAGTAACGCTAAACTTGTAGGACGGTTGGAATCCCATATATAACTCAGATGTAAAATCCAATAACTATTAAATGGGATTAGTAGTATTCCTACCAGCGTTGCACGTAATGTTATAGGACTTTTTAAAGGAGTCTTCATAGATGTGAGTAATGGATTGGTAAGAATATCTCAGGAGATAATATGCAGAAAACCGCATATAAAGTTAAATGTATTAATTGGTTTCTGTTGTGTTACGTCCATTTTCCCATAGTATTAAATAGAAAAGTTATTGTATTTGAAAATCAGTTTTATATTATGATAACATAATTTTATACAGTAAAGGGGTTTCATATTTAAATTGCATTTCTTAGAATTGTTTTGCTATAAACGGATCACTCCTATCAACTTTTCTAATCCCTCCTTACTCTAAAATAAACTAACATTTCGTCCACGGTAGGTAATGATCTCTAAACCTGCTGTAAAACCGAAAAAAGGAATTAAAAGATGAATCACAATACATTAACGGTTTCAGACGTACTTAAAATGAAATCACTTGCTTTCCCACAAATTTCAGAAATGCAACTTTCCCCAGATGGAGAATCTCTTGCTTATGTCGTGAAAGACCCAAATCGAAAGTCGTCACCTGAACAAAGAAGTACAGAAAACTCAAGACTTCTACCCACTGGAGCACCAGATTATCATCACTGTGATGAGGTTTGGGTTACCAATATCAAAACAAAGAAATCTCATCAACTCGGCTCTGATGTAGGAGTTGATTGGGCACCAAGATGGTCCCCAGATGGACGCTATGTTGCATTTTGTTCTGACCGGATGGGTGCACCGCAACTATGGGTTTGGGACAAAATTGAAAATAAACAGCGACGAATTAGTGATCAACCGATTAGTTCAATGGAAGGTTATGAGGTGCCACAGTGGACTTCAGATGGAAAATATATCATCACAAAACTTCGTCCTGAAGATATAGATTTTTCAACAATTATTTCTCCTGATTCTGAGGGACAGGTCATCAATGTTTGGCATACTGGTCCAGACGAGCAGATGGGTTCAAATGAAGAATTCAGTCAGTTCGCATGGAATCAGGGAGACTTAGGTGTTTTTAATGTTGCCACTGGTGATGTGTCGTTTCTCACACGTGGATTATATGTTGTAGAAATGTTTCTCTCTCCTGATGATACTGCGGTTGCAGTACTCAACATAATAGGAAAGGAGAGTATAACTTCTCAGGATGTTTTCTTTGAGTTATTATTAGTGCCTTTGGATGGATCATCAATAAAGTGCTTGGCAAAAAACATCAGATATGGATCACGATACGTGAGTTGGGCACCAGATGGGAAACAACTGATATATACGCACCCGGATGGTCTGTTTTTGACATCAAAACAGGGCGATGAACAGAAAAACCTTACTGCGAATTTTGAAGAGACCCCTCATTTTTTCACACGTCCGTTATGGAACACTTCAGGCACTTCGGTTTTCTGCGGTTTTGATGGACATGTGTGGGAGATTGCATCAGACGGAAGCAATACACATAAACTTTCAGAAGGATTGGAACGACACATCATCGATATCATTGCTAAGAGAGACACACATGTCATCTGGCAATCAAATGAAGAACAATCTATCTGTATCCGAACTCATGATCTCGAAACAAGAAGAGATGGTTTCCATTTAATAAACACTAATAAGACAAGTGTTACCTGTCTGTTTGAGCAACAAATTTACATACCCTCAGTATCCACACCTTTCGGGAACGGAACGAAGCTTCTCTATAGAGCACAAAATGCAACTTACCCTGAGGAAGTATGGATGTATGATACAGTCTCTGAAAAACAACAACCAGTTACAGATCTCAATCCTCATTTGCAGGGTTTACGCTTTGGGGAAGCCCAGTTCATTGAATCAAAAACAGCCAATGATGAACGTTTACGAGGTGTTTTGATTCTACCTGCCAACTATGAGGAAGGAAAACGTTATCCTCTGATTACGAAGGTCTATCCAGGCGCAAATTTAACGAGAGAGGTTTACACTTTCGGGTTTGAGGAAGAAATCAACTTTCAACTCCTCGCTGCCCAAGGTTTTGCTGTTCTCGGTGTTGATATGCCCGATGAATCTACCGATTCATTAGAAGCAATGCCAGGATACGTTCTCCCGGCTATAGACAAGGTAATTGAAATGGGTATCGCCGATCCAAACCGTTTAGGGATAATAGGATTTAGTTACGGTGGATATTGCACTGCTGGATTGATTACACAGACCCCCCGTTTCAATGCAGCAGTTTGTGGTGGCGGCCTCTACAATCTTACCAGTTATTATGGTCAACTAACTAAAAAAGGACACAGTAGAGGTATAGGTTGGGCAGAAACAGGACAAGGAGATCTAAAGGGTTCACTCTGGGAGGAACGTCAACGTTATATTGATAACTCACCTATATTCTTTTTGGATAAGATTGAAACCCCAGTATTCATTTATTGTGGAGAAGCTTATAATAGTTTAGACTTCATACAATCTGGAGAACTCTTCTCTGGATTACGTCGGCTTAAGAAGAAAGCAACTTTTGTATGGTACAGAGGTGAAGGTCATTCTCCTACCGACTGGCGACCTGAACACCGGACTGATTACCAAGAACGGATTATGGATTGGTTTGAAACACATCTAAATTAACCTAAGTTGCAATCTACATGATTTAGATATACGGACACAGTGTTAACTCAATGCTGATGGCGTTGTGAATATTCAAGACTTGGTAATAGTTGCCAATGCGTTTGGAATTCCTTAGATGGTGTTACGGGAAAATCTATGAGGAATGTATTATGGTAATGGTAGTATTTGGCATTGTTGTAGTTATAATAATTGGAGGTGGGGTATTGATTGCACGGCTGGCTACTGTCGCGAAATCCAAAGGTTCATGGGTGTGGGGTGTCCTGATCCTTATCGTTTTAATCTGTATCCCTCTATTCATATTGGGAATCTGCGTATGGTTGATAAGTTATTACAATATAGATTTCAGTCCACTTAGAAGATAGATGATGTGCATATAAGAAAACAAACTAAATTGTAATTTATAGTTGATACACACCGTGTATCGTTCATCATCTACAATATAATACGGTTTTAGTCGTTTTGGGATTTGAAAAAACGCTATAAACCTATACGCAGATTGTCTTTATAGGTTGTTTTTTTAGCGAAAAATTTGATGTAATAGGATAGCAAAATAAGGGGTGTCCACCCCTATTTCTACCAAAAAAGAGCGAGTTGCTTTTTCTGGCGTTTCTCTATCCTGATTATATCAGAATCTATCAAAAAAAGCAACTCCAAAAGGAGTTATGGAGTTATCTGATGGATTTAGTCCAAGTAATGGAACGATTCCCTTACCAAGAAGCATGCATTCAACACCTTGAAGATACACGATGGGGAAATAAAACCCTGTGTCCAAAGTGTAACGCTGAAGATATAGTACGAAAGAACAAACAAGGTGAAGGTAGAATAGGACGCTGGTGTTGCAACGAATGTAAAGCATCTTTCAAAGTAACAAGCAGAACGATATTTCACGGAACAAAAATACCACTACAAAAGTGGTTTCTCGCAATATCACTAATTGCAAACGCTAAAAAAGGACTATCAAGTTGCCAATTTACACGAGATTTATGCTTGAAACAAAAGACAACTTGGCGTATAATGATGAAAATACGAACAGAAATGGCAAAAGAATCACCTGTACTAACAGGTATCATTGAGACAGACTAAACCTACATCGGTGGCAGAAAAAAGACTGATTATGACAGAACAGAAGATGAACCCCGAAAACGTGGACGTGGAACAATGAAAGACGTTGTCATAGGCGCAGTTGCCCGTGACGGAAAAGTCACTGCTAATCTAATACATGATATATCAGCAGAAACTATAGCAAACTTCATTCGTAATAACGTTGACATAGAAAATTCAACCCTTTATACTTACCAATATAATGGAATAAGTGTAAACTATTCTATAAGTTATCTGAAACCCCAAGCGATACCATTTTTATCAGTAAATATATTGCCAAATGCATCTGAAAAAATGTAGATGTCGTTTGGGATTGGAGGCTCAATAATAACCTGTCCGTGTTCATCTATAACACGAACACCATTAAGGTTGCTTATAGCCTCTTCATACTCGGTGTTTTTATCCCGAGTTTCAGGTTTCTCAGTACTCATGAGAATACCTCCTTTTAAATTAGGTTAGATGTTTGTCATGAAGTGTCTAACCTAATTTAAACATTAAATTACTTCATGCAACAACAAAATAGTTAGGGAGAATATGAAATTATGAGAAAACATCAATCCTCTTTATGGAAAAGATTAATGCGTATCTTCAGAAGATCAAACAGAGTAAAGGATGAACCTGGAGTGTGGCTCCCTATTGATAGATGAAAACCTTACATTAGACGATTGATATTACAAACACGACATCCTTCATCTAACTTATCCATCATGTGGTTAAACACCTGAAAACCATCATCCCAAGTCTGAAAAACCTGTACAAGATGGTTAGAATGTTCAGTTTCCACTGACATAACATACTCTTTATTTCTTTCGTATAATCTAATTCTCGTTCCCGTATTTATATTGATTGCCAAAACACCTTCAGAATTTTCACGTAGTTTTATAAACATAAAATTTCCTTTATTTACTTTTGACAAATCCTACTACATTGTAGACGATAGCAATTCCAAGTATCAGAAAAACAAGCGATGCAGGTAACCCCGTTGCCATATAGAATAAAGCCAGTAGAAACCCGAGTATAATCGTTTCTAATAGGTGTTTCATCTTATTTCCTTTTATCGTGCGCGACAGTAGTATATGATACCATCAGGGCGCGCATTTGATTCCTATCAATATTTTTTTATTCCTGGAAATTGGTCAAGCCATTTCACTTGTTTCTCAAATTCAATGAAATGCTTAAAATAATTTATAATACCTTTAATATATCCTTCCACTCCATATTTTGAACAATATCCTATGGGGCCTTTATGGGTATTGTAGGAAGTATTTAGTTTTTTCCACGAGTTGTAAGCCTTTATATGTTTAGGATCAATCATAAATTCAGGAATAGAGTCCCCACGAGATAGAAAACTTGATGCAATTGCTATTTTGTCACATGTTTGGCAATTATTATCTAAAACAATAATAGATATAATGAATTGTCCAGGATTTTGTCCTAAATGTATATTAGGGATTATATCTATTTTATCAAGGGATACATCTGATAGTTTTCCTAATTCGTGTTTGGCTATTTTTCTAATTGCTTTATTCATATTAAGGTTTTCACATTCTACGATTAACGTTACGTCAAATATGTCAGGTTTTACTTTCTGAGTATATCCTCTAAAAGTCAGACATATAAATAAAGCCATCACTATCCCGACAAACATTTTCATGAGAATCCTCCCGCGATGGCGTGAGGGGTGTTATTCCCCACTATCACGAACTCAGTAAAAAGATAAAAGAGTTAAATCGGTTAAATATAAATCAACGTCATTACTCCCTATGAAGATTAATTTTTTAATTCGGTAAATTTTATTTTTGTGCTATCCTCTTGTTCAAGGAGGTATTTATTCATGGCAAAACATCATAAACTTGAACTCAGTGAAACTGAACGACAAAAACTCGTTGAACTCCGTGATAAAGGCGAACCGGCTTATCTACGAGAACGCGCTGCTGCCCTTTTGAAAATAAGCGAGGGGTTTTCCCCTCACAAAGTCGCCCGAAAAATGCTCTTGAAAGAACGCGATCCTGATACGGTCTATTCGTGGCTTCACCGATACAATGAAAACGGTATTCAAGGTTTATTCTATACACCCGGTCGTGGTCGCAAACCTGCTTATTCCCCTAAATCCCCCGAAGAAGCAGAGGCGGAGGTCTATAATACTATCGCACAGGGACCTGAACAACATAATCCGCATCAAACACGATGGACACTCCGATCCCTTGGAAACATCGTCCCTTGGCTCAGTGATGTGTCTGTGCCGGGTATTCACAAAATCCTTAGTCGACTCGGTCTCAGCTATAAACGCGCTCGCTTATACATACATAGTCCGGATACAGACTATGCCCAAAAAATAGACAGGGTCCAGCAAGTTTTGGAAGAGACCCGTCAACATCCACAGACCTGTGTTGCGCTTTACCAAGATGAGTTCTCGTTTTATCGCAACCCTACCATAGCAAAAGACTGGGCACAAACAGGCACGAAAACACCTTTAGCCCGTCAGAGCTACAGACACAACCAAACGTGCTATGGGATCGGGGCTCTGAACCCACATACTGGAGATGTTGTTTACCAGCAAGTTTCACGCTGCACTGCTGAAGCACTTCATTCTTTTTACACCGAGATTTGCCAACGCTACGCAAACAAGCAACGGATATATTTGATACAAGACAATTGGTCAACCCACTTTCAAGCTAACTTATTGGAAGCACTTCTCCCGCAAACAGCATCGTTTGTGAAACCGAAGCCACCGAATTGGACAGGTAAACCCTCAGAGAAAATCGGAACACTACAAAAACTTCCGATTGAGATAATACAACTACCGACTTATGCGCCGTGGACGAACCCGATTGAAAAGTTATGGCGATGGGTGCGTCAATCGGTTTTACATAACCATCGTCATTGCGATGATTGGGAAATCGTGAAAGACAAGGTGATTAGTTTTATGTCGCAGTTCATAGGAGGATCACAGATGCTGCTACGCCAGATCGGATTATTACCGAATTAAAAAATTAATCTTCATTAGGAGTATAAGAGTAATCTTGATGTATGTTAATATACGATACTTTACGAGTATCTGTCAAATTAAAAAGTTTGTAATATAGAACTACTTATGATATAATAGCAAACATAAAACATGTGGTCGGGGGGATAACAATGGACAAGACCGAACTGACTCTTGATGCAATTCTAAAGTTGTTATCAAATGTAAAGCTTGAAATTCAGGAGTTTCAAGCTGAATTTAATGAGTTTAAAACTGAGGTCAATGAAAGGTTTGACTCACTTGAAGATAGGATAGCGATGCTTGAAACAAAGGTTGACAAGAATCATGCTGACACTATGAAAAGGGTTGAACGAAACAGAAAGGAGATAGAACGAAACAGAAAGGAGATTCAAAGTCTATGCAAAGTGATTGAAGGTGTTTTTACACTTTCTCTTTTTTTACAGAAACCCAAATCCCAAAATGGCTAAAACCGATATAATATGTATCTCAATTAAACTGTCATATCCATAGAATCGGAATCATCAACGTCAGTTGCTGTAGAACTCGCAGGTTTCCCAGAAATATATATAAACCAAATTGTTAAGACAATCGCAATGAAAATCCACAGGATACCCCATACTTCCGTTGAAAAAACACCTATTTCTTCCGACAACATCCGAGCATCCGATCGTAAATGAGATCTATCCAAAACATCACTCTTTATGTCAAGAATGGCATATAAACCAACTCGTTACACCTATGATACGTAATATCCAATCATTCACTACCTCGGGAAGGAATATACCGAATAGGATAAGTACTACACCAAATCCAATTCCAAATATATAAGTAAATACATCCGAACCAAATCCGATTGAAATCACAATCATTCCAATCCCAATTAACACACTGATTCCTTTATCTAAATGTGTTCTCGCAGCTAATAACAGGATAATACCACCCCAGAGTAGACTGCCAAGATAACCCGCTGTTAATGTCCAAAAACGGGAACCACCTTTAGTGAGTGCCATACCCCCTTGATTCTGATTTACTTCTATTGTTACAATCTCTCCTCCTGTTGCTATTGCTGCTAATCCATGACTTACTTCGTGCATAAATACAACAAAGAGTTTGAGTGGGTACATAACAACTGTATTCCATAACAGTGCGATACCAACGAATATGATGAATAGTGCAAAATAACGCTTAAATAGATCCAAAATTAATCCTTAAATCTTAAGGTGTAAGTACAAGATTCCAAGATATGTTGATTTACTTGCTGAACTGTGGGAAGGAGTGTGTTAATCATGATATAAAATGGTTGCAGGTTCATTGTCAATTTGGTATAGTATAACATAATAATAGTGATATTCCCATACTTAAAATAACATAATTTACCAATCCATAAGTCTGCAAAATTGAATAAATGAATACTTTTGGTCACTTGTTTCGGATAACTACTTGGGGTGAATCTCATGGTGGAGCTGTCGGTGTTGTGGTTGACGGATGTCCTCCGCAGATTGAAATTGATATATCTACTATACAATACGAACTTGATCGTCGGAGACCGGGACAAAGTCATTTAACCACACCGCGCCAGGAAGTAGATGCTGTTGAAATCCTTTCAGGTGTTTTTGAAAATAAAACTCTTGGAACGCCAATTTCGATGTTGGTATGGAATAAGGATGCACGTCCATCTGCTTATAATCACCTAAAAGACCTATACCGTCCCTCCCATGCCGATTTCACCTATCAACAAAAATATGGTATACGGAATTGGCAGGGTGGTGGTAGAGCCAGTGCAAGAGAAACTATTGGACGAGTGGCTGCAGGTGCTATTGCAAAACAAATCCTAAGAGAAAAATCGGGAACTGAAACATTGGCGTATGTAAAACAAATTCATACCCTTGAAGCCACCGTGGATACAGATGGAGTTACACATGAGGATATAGAGAATAGTCTTGTACGCTGTCCAGACCCAATTGTCAGTCCAAAAATGGCTGAAAGGATTGATCAAGCAAGACGCGACCAGGATTCACTTGGCGGTATAATTGAGTCTGTCACAAGAAACGTACCTGTTGGGCTTGGAGAACCGGTATTTGATAAACTCAAGGCTGATTTAGCAAAAGCAATGATGTCACTTCCTGCTACAATGGGTTTTCAAATTGGATCTGGATTTGCCGGTATCACGCAAACCGGATCAGAACACAATGATGAATTCTACAACGAATCAGGACGTATTCGCACACGTACGAACAACTCTGGTGGTACGCAAGGGGGTATCTCAAACGGAGAAGATATTGTATTTCAAGTAGCATTTAAACCGACAGCAACAATAGGTAAACCCCAACAAACCGTGGATATGGATGGAAATGAGGTGACCTTAGAGGCAAGTGGACGTCATGATCCATGCGTCTTAATACGAGCACCCGCTATTGTTGAAGCTATGACTGCACTTGTTCTCACTGACCATCTTCTCCGGCATAACGCTAAATCTTGAATAGATTCAACTATTCGGATTGTATTCATTTCACATTCCATTATGAGGGTCTTGGTATGTCTGACCCGATTAAAATTAATGATATTTCACCTGAAAAACCGTTGGAAGTATGTGCACGAAGAATCATAGTCGGATATTTCCAGGAGATGATGTCCCATAAAGATGGGGCAAGGGATGGTAGTAATATTGAATTTGTACATGATATGAGAGTCGCTTCACGACGGTTGCGTGCAGCGATGGATAATTTCGCTGATTGTTTTGAACCTGAACAGTTTAAGAAGTTATATAAACAGGTGAAAATCATTACACAGACTATGGGGGCAGTCCGTGATCTTGATGTTTTGATTAGACGGTTTAATACAGAGCTGATTTCACTACCTAAAGCAGAACGGAAGGATATTGAATCCCTGATTGAACACCTCCAAGAAAGACGGAAAGAAGAACGTAAACCGATGATAGACCTATTTAATTCACTTGATGACAGGAAATTCGAAAATGAATTCCTTCACTTTTTTGTAGTAGACTAATAAATGGCTAAACCACTTACATTAACAGGAGTTAAGCCGAAAGCAGATTTCCGTACAAACGCACGTATAATACTACCCCAAAAAGTAGAAGAAGTATACATGTGGGAGAACTTTATACGGATTCCTGAAAGAAAAGAAGAATTACATAATATGAGGATTTCAATTAAAAGGCTACGATATTCTATGGAATTCTTTACAGACAACTACGATGAACAATTCAGAAAGTTTCTCCACACTATAATAGACTTACAAGATATACTCGGGGATATACACGATAATGATGTTGTTATAGACATACTAACAAATTATAAGACTGACCATAATCATTTAACAATGCCTGGAATTGAATCACTTATTTCTCGTGTCAGAAAAAACAGACTCTCCGACTATAATGATTTTTTATCAAAATGGGAGAAATTATCGCAGGACAACTTCAAGCAAAGATTGCTTGCAATTATAGCGGCAGAAAAGAAGAACGGATAATGGATTTTATTAGAATTTATGTTAAATGCATTTAAAAGGAAAAACGGATGAATAATAATGTAGTTGGTGTAGGACATGGGAGGAACTAAGATTCTCGCTGCTATCGTTGATGAAGAAGGGAATATCTTAGGAACATCCAAAATTCGAACGAATGCAAAAGATGGATCTTCTAATGTTATTGATCGAATTGCGGATTGTATCCAAATGGTTATTCATGGATCAAATGTTTCACGAGACTCTATACAAGCCGTTGGTATTGGCGCACCAGGTCCCCTTGATCCAGAGACGGGAGTAGTGATTGTGGCACCTAATCTGGGATGGGAGAATGTACCCCTTAAGACTGAACTTGAACAGAGAATTGATATACCAACTTATGTTGATAATGATGTAAATGTGGGAACTCTTGGAGAACACACATACGGAGCAGGACAAGGAATACAGAACATTGTAGGGATTTTCGTTGGTACCGGAATTGGTGGGGGCATTATTATGAACGGAGAACTATTTCATGGTGCCAGTAAAACTGCAGGCGAAGTTGGACATATAATCGTAAAAGAAGGTGGACCTAAATGTGGGTGTGGAAACCGTGGATGTTTAGAAGCACTCGCAAGTCGAACGGCAATGGCAAAATCCTTTAAAAAGGGAATAAAAAAAGGAAAAAAAAGCGTTGTAGCAAAACTTACGGATGGGGATCTGAATTCAATACGGAGTGGTGTATTGGCTAAAGCGGTTGCTGCAAAGGATAAATTGACAAAGAAAATACTCAATAGAACTACGAAATACCTTGGGGTAGGTATCGGTTCTATCGTAAACTTCTTAAATCCAGAGATGATTGTCCTCGGTGGTGGTGTTGTTGAAGCACTTGAAGATTCTTTCGTTGATAATATTCGCAAGGCAGCGAATAAATATGCATTACCCGGAACGTTAGAGGGTGTACAAATTGTTAAGGCACAGCTTGGGGATAATGCAGGTGTGTTGGGTGCTGCTGCATTAGCAAGACAGAGGATAGGCTTCGGATAAGATATAATCCTATCTCAGATATGGACTCTATATGGAGGAAGAGGATCCATGTTAGTTGATGATAACAGAGAAGAGCATCGAATGATGATATTTGGAAACGATAGCCAACTTGTTCAGGAACAACTTATCGTTGACAATAATATAAACGAAAGCGGTATCCTTGCACAGAAGGTGCATGAGGATTCCTATACTGTCACATTATATGTTCTCCTTAAGGATTATGGACTGACACCAGTTTTCCGTATCAAACCACGAATTCGATTCCACCGTTCTAATTATGACGGTCTTTCATCAAGCGCGCCTCTTCAGTACAGTCTCAATGACATCATACATTTTGCAGAGCTAAAACGTGGGACGGAATTAATGGAAAAGATAGATGATCAGAAATTAGCTGGGATTCTTGGCGATGCACCATCCCTTGACAACCTGACGGATGACCCCGCTCTCCACTTTGTATCACAACGGGATGTATCCCTTAGAAATCCACCCTTCAAAACAAAAACAAAAGTATTTGGCAAGAGTGAGGACGAAGGAGAAGAAGAAGCAGGTATACCCATCGGTACGTTTCTGGATGCATTAAATCAACCAAAACGGACTGAGGAGATTTTTAGTAAATTCGCACGAGGTAGCGAATTCGCTAAAGATTTACGAAAAGCATTAGAAGATTACGAATCCTACGAATTCCAATTCGGCATATATTCCCGTTATGAACGACGCGATTGTGTTCTTGCAGGTGGAGATCTCGAAACAAGCGGATATTATCGCGCAACATTTGATCCGTGGACAGCACTCGGATACATCCGACCAAGTGGTGACAATCAACAGTTTCAAATTCTTTCTCACGAACGTGGGACGCGATGGGAACATAAGGTTATGTTGGAGAAACTCGATCCCGATACCCTTGATCGTCTCTCAACAGAAATACCACGCCTACGTAGTAAATATCTAATTGGACGCGTTCTATCGAAAAGTCAAACAGCATTGTCTCGACTTGCACAACTTCGTATATCACAACTTAATCTAACAACTGATTTGGATATTGGATACACACTACAGTTAGAGATACCAGTCCCTGATAAACGGTTCTCTGTGATTGACCACAGAAAGAATCTTAGATCAATATTCAACGGTAACAGAGATTATCACTTGCACCCACTTAATGGAGAGTTTGTTGAACAACACTTTAACTTGGCAAAAGGACTTAGAGATGGTGTTGTCTGGACACTTGACAACGTTGATTTATTGACAGGACATCCACCCATCACAGAACAATATGAAGGGTATTCCATTACTAAATCGTTGACTCAAAATAGATTCGTCGTCCGGTCTGCCCAAGAACTTAGGGAAAGACTTCCCAGTAAAGGATTCGAAAAGTGTTGGAATGAATCTATTGATACTGGAGGTTATACCATACTAAGTCAAATGTCGGGAAGAGTATATTACATTAGTTATGGAAGGAAAAATATTGGAAATTCTTATGAGGGTAAGGTTTCAAAGGACGACGCAGTACACTTTCTCTCAATTGAATACTTAGGTTTGGATCCATCACGTGCAGCAACACTCAGTTTCAATAAGGAAGAAAAACCGGGTTTCTTTGCTAAGATTTTTGGAAGAGAACCAGTCCCATCCTTTTATAATCATTTGATTCAAACAGAAAATCAGGTTGTTGAGGAAATGAAACTGCTCGCACACCACTGTAAAGAAAAATTATCAATTTCTTAAAGTTTGATAAGTAGGAAATCTCATTATTGCATATTGATAGGTGGTTCAGAACAAAACATCGATATTTAGTTTTAAGAATTTTCACTTGATAGATCCCATCTTGAGTTTGGGCAATACAATATAAATATCGTTACTGAACCATGATTTATACCCAAAATTTGTAACAAGAACAGGAATTGACTTAAAAAGGTAAAACACATGATACGATTCCTTGAAGTTAAGGGGCTTAATAATAAACTTAGCCAATCATTTGAGTTCAATGAAGACTTGAACATATTTACTGGGCCAAACGGCTCAGGTAAAACGACATTGCTGAAGTTGATATGGTATTTAATCAGTGGAAATCTAGAACGTATTATGCCTGAGATTTCTTTCCAGTATGTCTCAATTGATACAGATCAATTTTCATTAAACATAACTTATACGACACCTGAAAAAGTGTCTTTTGAATGTGAGTTTAATAGTGATAAATATACTGCGTCTAGTGATAGTTCTATAGATCTGAAATCCGAAAATAGCCAACAATATGAAAAAGATGTATCAATAGTTGTAATAGTTGATCCAGAAACTGGGTTCCTTGAACCAAATGAGGATGCTATAGACTTAAATACTTTGAACAGACGAATAGTTACTCAGCTTAGTAAAAGTCTCTTTTTTCCTACCTACAGAAGAATTGAGGGAGGTGTCTCAAGTAGTCAAGTAATTAGACAATCGCCTAATTCCTCAAGTTTTGTCAGGAGAGTACAAACAGATCGTACGATGGAAAGACTTCAAGATGCCATGTCAGAACTTTCATCTGAAGTGTCAGTCTTTGGTCATAAATTTATTGCCTCAATTTCAACTAACGATATTGCTGCGTTGTTAACTCAAAAATTCGTTCCAATTTCTAAAAGGATAGATGAATTACAAGTAAAATCGTTTCAAGAAATTGATCAGAGAATTAAAAAATACTTTGAGGATGAGGAGGAGTCTGAATCTAACATATTTAAAAATACCCGGCAAGAATTAGAACACATACTAAATATAGTTGATCGTGTAACAAACAATCGTGAAGAATTGCTTCAACCTTTCTCTGTATTATCTGATCTTACAAGGAATATACTTAAATATCGAGCGGTACATGTTACTGGACAGGTTTCACGTGGTGAAGATATAGAAGGACTCACACTTAGTGAAGGCACTCATGGGGTTACTCTGAGTATCGTTGAACATGCAATATCTTCTAACAAACTATCTTCCGGTGAGAAGCAGATGCTCAGTTTTCTTTGTTACAATGCATTTTACAAGAATACAACTATCTTCATTGATGAGCCGGAACTTAGTCTAAATGTAGATTGGCAGCGACGTTTATTTCCGACTTTGCTGGATCAAGGACAAAGTAATCAATTTTTCGTTGCTACACATTCACCATTCATTTATACGAAATTTCCTGACAAAGAATTTATGTTAGACGATAATCGCGGAGAGAGTTAGTGTCACAACCACAACCTTCGGTGGATGAATTAGTTTCTATTCTTCACAGATCAAAACTTCCAACGGTTATTGTGGAAGGTAGAGATGATATGCAAATATTTCGGTGGATGGAAAACCTGATTAATCTCAATGAAGTAGATATTCTTAGTGTAGGTGGAAGACCTAATCTTTTCTCTGTTTATGATAGAAAGAACGAATTTGACCATCTACCTGTTGCTTTTATCGCTGATCAAGATAAAGAAATATTCTCACAACTACCAATTGGCTATGACGAAATCATTTGGACTAAAGGATATAGCATTGAGAATGACCTATATGCTGGAACTGATCCAAATTTAGAAACCTTGATGGATCTTCAGGAAGCAGCTGAACATGAGCAACTACTAAGTACAATCATTGAATGGTTTACATTTGAAGTTGAGGAATTTTTAGCTGGTAGAACTCCAGAATTTAATCACCATTGTAATGAGGTTGTTCCTCAAGGTCAAACCGAAATAGACGATGGTTTTCGTCAACGTCGAGGTTTTCTCCCCCCTAAATCAGAACTTCAACAACAAATAAAAGATGCGTATCAACTACAATTAAGAGGAAAACTTCTTTTCCAAATGTTAGTTCGATTTCTCAGCGAGACAAATAGGCGAGTCAAGCATAGTATTCATGGTTTGTATGAAATCGCATTTAAGATGACTCCTTCTCATCCTTTGATGAAGAGGATAATACAAGAAATTGAACAAAAGATTGCAGCACATAAACCAACTTCCTAAACTTCATTATACCCAACAACAGGAATAGTAAAATAGATGCCAAACCATAGAAAAGTTCTCATCACTGGTGCAGGTGGATATATCGCAGGACGGATGCTGCAAGCATTTCGCGAAAAATATGATCTTGTACTTCTTGATGTAAGGAATACCAACCGACAAGGTGAAGAGGTTGCTGATATTCACATCGTTGATGTGAGTGATCCTGACCGAGATGTATATCAACAATATTTCGAAGGTGTAGATGCTGTGGTTCATTGTGCATTCCAAGGTGGTGGATTCGAGAATGAGCTGAACAATGTTCAGATGGCATACAATGTCTATCAAACCTCACTTGAAATGGATGTTCGTCGTGTCGTAGTCTGTAGTTCAAATCATGCAGCAGATTACTATGAAAACCTTATTTGGGAAGGTAAATGGGATTTTGTCTCACCAGAAATGCGTCCTTTGTCTGATAACTTCTACGGATGGGCTAAGGAGGCTTATGAACATCTCGGCTTTGTTTTTGCCAATGGAGATACAAGAGGAAGAATCCTACAGAATGTACAGATACGGATCGGTGCTCCACGAGAAACAGATCTGAATGATATCACTGCCGAAAACTATACTAAGATGCATCGTGCACTTGGTGCATATCTAAGCGTACGTGATCAGGTGCAACTTTTTGTAAAGAGTATTGAGACAGAAAATATAGAAGATGAAAACGGTGTTCCCTTCCAGATATTCTACGGAATTAGTGATAATTCACATAAGTTTTGGAGTATAACAAATGCCAGGAAAGTAATAGGTTATGAACCCGAAGATAACAGTGCTTACCGTTTTGCAGGACGGATAGCAGAAATTCTAAATCAGAAATAGAAAAAATATACCTGCCTATATTCTTCGTTATGCCAAATGTCACCTCAGACGAACTCACAACAATCTGTCTCTCCGTATTTGAAAAACTAAATATCCCTGAATCTGATGCAGAAATCGTTACGCGTTCTATGGTGGATGCAAATCTCGTTGGACACGATTCACACGGTGTAATCCATCTCCCGAAGTATGTAAAAGAAATAAAAGAAGGTCTGATTATACCTGGATCCTCAATTGATACAATACAGGAGTCTGCTTCAATCTCTGTATTGGATGGTAATTGGGGTTTTGGTCCTGTCATAGCAACACATGCTGTTGAATTAGCAATTCAGAAAGCAAGACAAACAGATGTTAGCACTGTTACCGTATCTCAATGTAATGAAATAGGAAGGTTAGGTGGTTATGTCTGCCTTGCAGCTGAAGCGGATATGATAGGATTGCTTATAGTCAATGATCATGGAGGCGGAACGTGTGTCGTACCTTATGGTGGAACAGAAGGAAGACTTTCTACCAATCCAATAGCTTGTGCCGTTCCAATTGACGCTCAAAATCCTATTGTTTTAGATATGTCAACGAGTGTGGTAGCATCTGGAAAGATACGCGTGAAACAACAGTTAAATGAACCAGCACCAGAAGGATGGTTAATTAATGCCGAAGGTGAATCTACGACTGATGTGGAAGAATTTTATAGAGAACCACCGGCATCGATTTTACCGTTTGGCGGAATTGCAGCCCATAAAGGATTCGGTCTCAGTGTGATTGTTGATATTCTTGCAGGGGCACTTTCAGAAGCAGGATGTAGCAGAAATAAAGATGCACGCGTCGGTAATGGGTTGTTTGTCCTTGTTATTAATGTTGCGAGTTTTCGGAAGTTTTCAGGATTTAGTGCAGAAATTGAACGTTTTGTTGATTATCTAAAATCTGCCAAGACTGCTGAAGGAGTAGACACAATACAGATTCCAGGAGAACGGGGTTGGCATGAAAAACAGAAAAGAGAACGGGATGGAATTCCCATTGACGAAGAGACTTGGAGACAAATTCAAGAGTTAATGTAGAGACTAATGTAGAAACAGATAGGTTAAACTATTCGACTGTTAAAGATTCGAAAGTATCAAGTGGAACTATTCTCACCCACAAAGTCTCTCATTACCTGTTAATAGAACTGAAGCTACGAGAGATGGACATTATACTATGAGTGCCACCTATACGCTACGTGTTGACACATAGAGAGGTATGATAATGAAAAGCCTTAAAACATTGGTCGTTTGCTGCATCGTGTTGTTTGTTCCCAGACTTGCCATTGCGAAAATCGTTTTCATATCGCAACGTGACGGTGGAGACAACATCTATGTAATGGATGACGATGGCACCAATTTGCAAAGACTCACGAATACACAGCGTCCACAATGGGATGGAGGACCTGTCTGGTCTCCAGATGGTAAACGGATTGCGTTTTTCAGAAATATCCTCAAAATTCCGAAGCGACAACACCCAAGACTATTTATCATTGATCGAGACGGGAGCAACGAACAGCAGATCACCGAAGATATAGCAGGGAACTGCACATGGGCACCAGATGGACGGCGTATTGCTTATGAAAGAGATTCTAACATTTATGTGGTAGACATCGTAACACGAGAAATTCAACTACTGACCCACAATCAGGATGTAAATGAATTGGCTGCCGGTCCTGATTGGTCTCCCAATGGAAAGTATATCGCATACCGGCAAACACTTGCGAGACAGGGTACCACAATTTATGTTATGAAATCAGATGGTACGGATAGGCACCCACTTGTTCCCAGGGATAAGTGGGTTCGTTATGCCCCACGTTGGTCTCCAGATAGCAAATATGTTCTGTATTTTGAAGCATTCTACGATCCAGCAGTTCTGGGTTTTAAACTGATTTCTAACAATGCTGTAATCCAGGAATACGGTCTAAAAAATCGACGCATTTTAAAAACTCCTGAGAAGTGGCTAATCCATAGGGTATGTTGGTTCGACAATGGTAAGCAGGTTTTGATTTCTGCTGAGGAATATGGAGCCGATGATCGGCAGATTGAAATCTATAAGTATCATCTTGCAAATGATCAGATAACTAACATTACAAACGATCCAGAGGACGATTGGTCACAAGACTGGATTAGTGACAATATTTTATCTGTTTCACCTATGGAAAAGAAAAGTACACAGTGGGGTAAACTCAAAGTACTTTTGAAAAACAGTCGTAATACCATTTCTAATTGAAAATGTCTCTTTTTTGTACCACAAACTTTCAGTTTGTGCCCTGAAAATGACTACCATAATAACCGCCTAATGAGACAATAATTTATAGAAATAGTATAACTTTATAGGTCAGTTATTACATCATCCGATTTAAGCAGAAAAAAATGTATGTGGGTAAAGAAGAACAAATTGATTAAACTATTCGACTGTTAAAGATTCACCAGTGTCAGAATGAAAAAGATGTGCTTTGTCAATATCAAAACTGACTGTCAAAGACGAGTTGTGTTGGGGTAAATCCATGATATTAGATTGTGCTACAAAATTGTGTTTATCGGTTTTAAGATATAGAAGTGCATGGTTTCCAAGGGGTTCAACCAGTTCTACCTGAGTTATTACACGGTTTTTCCCATTCCCACCTATCTGGATATCCTCTGGACGTATACCTAACGTGACAGTGTCTGGAGAATGACTATTCAATGCAGTCTGTAATTTGGGATTTAATTCAAGCGAGAAATCTTCAAAACTCAGTTGCTGAGTCACATCATTTCCTGATATCTTGGTCTGGATAAAGTTCATCGGTGGGGTACCAATGAATCCACCAACAAATTGATTTTCGGGGTTGCGGTATAACGTCCCAGGATCAGCAATTTGCTGTATTTTCCCTTCATTCAATACCACTATCTGATCCCCCATTGTCATAGCTTCAACTTGGTCATGGGTGACATAGATCATAGTAGCATTCAACCGATCATGGAGACGACTGATTTCCATTCTCATCTGAACACGCAATTTTGCGTCAAGGTTGCTTAAAGGTTCATCAAACAAAAATACTTTCGGTTGACGCACAATTGCCCTACCAACAGCAACACGTTGGCGTTCTCCACCAGATAGATGTTTCGGTTTACGATTCAAAAGATGGGAGATATTGAGTATATCTGCAGCTTCGGTTACACGTTGGTCAATTTCAGTCTTTGAGTACTTTCTAAGTTTCAATCCAAAAGCCATGTTCTTATACACGCTCATGTGGGGGTAGAGAGCATAGTTTTGGAATACCATTGCAATATCTCTATCCTTGGGTGGGACATTATTCACAATTTCATCGTCAATATAAATATCACCTTCCGTAATCGGTTCCAAACCAGCAATCATTCTTAAGAGAGTAGATTTTCCACACCCTGAGGGTCCAACAAGAACAGTAAATGACTCATCAGGGATATGAAAATTAGCGCGTTCTACGGCAAGTACATCTCCTTCATAAACTTTTGTAACATCTTTCAGAGAAACTTCTGCCATTATCTTACCTGTGAACGAGTATGAAGGGAATTTAACAACAATGCTGCAAGAAACCCCAACGCAAAACCTACGAAGAGTTGCCAAGTAAATACTGCTTTGATAAATAATCCTCTATAGAAGAACGAAAAGATTGTAATTCTTTTTCTCATCATAATTTGGTCATAACCTTCTCCACCGGATGCAACTACCACCGATCTACCTAATATACTACCGTATCCTTTCTTGTGTGTGCTTATTTTGTATCGACCAGCTGATAAGCCTGTCTTTTTATAATTACCATCTTTATCCGTATAAACAGTGAAAATCTTACCATCTGTGCCTTCTATTTCAACACGAACACCTTCGATAGGATTCTGTTGTGGGGATGCATCTACAATTTGTCCTCGTAATGTTGCTGTCTCATTCATCATGAGATTAGAATCTTGTCCCAATGCAATAGAAATAATCAGAGAAAAACACAGACAGACAACAAATTTTAGAATTACACCGATTCGTATCATCTATTGTTCCTTAGTGTCACTTTTGGACAAGATTCAACTTGCTCTATAATCTGCTTAGTTCGGTATAGAAATCAAGGAAATCTAATTGTCGGTGTTATCTATTTTTCCTCAGTATTAGTAGGAGTCTGATCAACCTTGTTGAGATTCTTATCAACCAGTTCAGCGACTGCAGTTTCAACGTTAAAACCACCGAGATACGCCTTTTGGATAATTCCTTCACCGTCAATCAAAAATGCTGATGGAATTGCTCTAACTCCAAAAAGAGTTCTAATCTCGCGATCTTCATCCCAATAGTGATGCCAATTCAGTTCTTCTTGTTGAATGTATTCTGTCAGTGGAGTCAATGATCTATCAAGACTTATTCCAATAATCTCAAACTTCTGATCCTTATACTTCTCATAAGTCTTTTTGACTTTCGGTATTTCTGTGATGCATGGACCACACCAAGTTGCCCAAAAATCAAGTAACACTACCTGTCCTTTGAAATCTTCCAAAGAAAGTTCTTCACCTTTCAAATTGGTTATCGTAATATCTGGGGCAGGTTTACCTATCCAACCAGTTGGTTTGCTTGAAGGAATAGGTGGGTTCGTAGGTGTAGGATTGTTTGGTTTAATTAACTTTGTCGCAGGTACCGACTTAGAATGAGGTCCGTGATGAGGATTCTTTAAATTTTCTTCAACCAATTCACCTACTGCAATTTCAAGTGCACCTCCCCGTAAATTCGTCATACGGATTATACCTTCACCATCAAGTAGGAAGGTTGACGGAATACCTGTGACACCGTATTGATCAGCTATCTTCCGTTCTTGATCAAAATAGTGAACCCATCCAAGGTTTTGTTCCTTAATAAATGCTTCAAGTGTGGGTTTTGACCTATCCAGACTGATGCCAATAATTTGGAACTTCTTGTCTTTGTATTTATCATAGGTGGCTTTAACATTTGGAAGTTCTCCAATACAGGGACCGCACCATGTAGCCCAAAAATCAAGTAGAACAACCTGACCATGATATTTATCCAAGGTGAGTTCTTCATCATTTAAATCCATTACTTTAAACTCAGGTGCTGGTTTTCCAATCCATTCACTGGGTTGACCCCCTAATGACTTAGGTTTTGGTAACTCACCTGTCCGTAATTCTATATCCATTTCAAGAATTTCTTTAACTTTCTTCGCTTGTGAACGTTTACTATATTTTGGATGTTCAATCAGACTATTATATGCTTCATCAGCTTTTGCATGGTTTCCAAGCTTATCATACGCCAAACCTAATTCAAATAATATGGTTGGCACAAATCGCGCATCTGAATCTTCCTTAAAGAGTGTTTCAAATACTGCAATCCCTTCTTCAACTCGTTCTAACCGAACTAATGCATTTCCAAGGTAATAGTATACTTCATCTATACGTTTGTATTTAGGGTGATTCTCTATAAAATTCTGCGATTTGGTAACTATATTCTCTAATGTCTCAGTGTCATTTTCATTTGTGTTCTTTTTTGCGATACTCTTTATTTCTTGATATTTATATCCTATCTTTGCAGGACTAATTTCTACAGCCTTTTCATCTGATTCAGCAATGGTATTGCTGGAGTTATAGCCAAGTAATAACATCATAGCAATGACACAAAAACTAAAGTAAGTATATCTTTTCTTAATTCTGTGATTTTGTATTTTCTGATTCTTGAATTGCATCTAAACCTCCTAAATCTGAAAGAAAACCAACTATTTTAAATCATATACTCTAAACACCCGTACTATATTTCTGTTCTATTTTTTATTCAAGATAAGGACTATTGGTTTCTAATACAAGCTGCCTTACAGCATTCTCAAGTGCATTCCCTCGTAAGTTTGCGTAACGTATTATCCCTTTATTATCAATCAAGTAAGTAGTAGGTATTGCATGTACTTGATATAAATCTGATATCTGATCCCTATTATCATAATATTGAGGCCATGTAATTCCATTTGTTTCCAAATATGTCGTAAGTTCGTTCAAATCTCTATCTAAACTAATGCCGATTATCTCAAAGTTCTGATTCTTATATTTCTGGTATGTACTCATTACAAAGGGCATTTCCGCTCTACACGGTGGACACCATGTTGCCCAAAAATCCAGAAGTACTATCTTTCCACGATATTTCTCTAACGATAATGGTTCTCCATTTAAATCCACAACCTGAAAATCTATCGCCTTTTTATCAATGAAATTAGTTGACGTCGATGCATCTGACAATTCATCAAGAGATCCCTTTCTGTCAGAAACATCTGTTTCAAGAAGTGTCTTAGCAGTCTTTGCATATTGACCATTATTGTATTTCGAGTTATTGATCAATTTGTAATAGGTTTCATCTGCTTTGTCATGCCTACTTAATTTATCATAAGCAATTCCCAAATTTAACAGACCGGGTTCAACTGAAGGTGCAAGTGGATAGTAGCGTATCAATTCTTCTAATACGGTAATTCCTTCTTCAGGACTATCAAACTCAACTAAAACAGATCCTAAGATAAAATAGATTTTATCAACTTTATCGTATTTAGGATGTGTCTTGATAAAAGATTTAGATTTATCAATTACCATCTCAGCGGTTGCTGTATCGCTCGTAGTATTGAGTTGTTTTGAAAGTTCTAATATCTCCGAATATCCTTCACTTGCCCTTACAGGTGTAGTACCTGCAGTATCTATGCTTGAAGGGACACATGAAACAGCAAACGATGTTAATACTATAATTGCCAATAAAGAACACCATCCGTGTAACATAACTATTCTACTATTTGAAATCATCTTAATCTCCTTGAAAATTCCTATTATACAAGACTTAAGCAATACCTCTTAAAGTCCCCTTGATAAGGGGGATTTAGGGGGTTAAAAGATAAAAAAAGTACTTAATTGTCGGATTTTTGACTAAAATCTTCTATTTTCTACACAGACTACGTAAGTCCTATTATAGATAGTCTATCTCAGATAGCATTTTGATATGAATATGCCAATAATAATTTTATCTCTTCAGCTTGTATCTGTTTTAGGAACTCTGTACTATCAGATGTAGGATCTTTTTCAGCAGATTCACACCAATCAACAAACTGGAAACTATCCCAATTATCTTGAGATTCAATTGTTTGGATAACCTGTGATAAGGTGTCCGATGGGTTTTCTATTTCTTTAAACAATGAAAGTACACGATCTTGAAGCGTAGGGAATATGGGATGATCTCCAACTCTTCCAAACCAATACTTTGAATTACTATAGTCCGGTTCTCGACGGTGCATCAGTCCGTGCCAATAACTACCCGTATCATTTCCAAGTGTTTGTGATATTTCGTGAGATTCGTCCAGGGCATCATTCCAAAGGAGTAAGCCGCTCTTGATCGCCTTTGCGTATGTATCATCCTTAACTTGCTTTCCCAGAAATAGATCTTCAAGGGATAGGTCTGCCAATGAATCTGTTAGTTCATTACTCCATGCATTCTTTGGGACAAGAGTTGGTACTGGATTCCCTTCTTCTAATTGTTTAATCACTTCTGTAATTGTTTTGGTATATTCTACAGCCATACGTAACTCCTTAGTCTACATTTCAGCTCTTCGGTTTAGTTTACCATCATTTACTTGATATATCAAGGATTTTGTATTGTCATGAATATCGCGGATCATAAGGTTTTCAGTTTATTTCATACAACATCCTTTTCCCTTGGTAGACTCGGTTTCTAACCACGGAGAATGCCGAATAAAGATTAATTTTTTAATTCGGTAATAATCCGAAAAAGGGCAGCAGCGCGTTCCCGTAGATAATTCGGTTCGCCTTTATCACGGAGTTCAACGAGTTTTTGTCGTTCAGTTTCGCTGAGTTCAAGTTTATGATGTTTTGCCATGAATAAATACCTCCTTGAACAAGAGGATAGCACAAAAAACAAAATTACCGAAATTAAAAATTAATCTTCATAAAGTTTGTGGTACAAAAATTGTGGATCTGAGTTCCCTCCTACAGAAGAGAAGAGCAGGGAGCGAAAACACCGCATATAGAAAAAGGAAGAAAGAGTCGGGAATATGTAGATCCAACTGAATTGAATAGTAATTTCCTTTATATAGCTTACTCAAATATGCTGACCCTGACCATCATAAATGAATACTCTCTTTATCCATCTACAGACAATTAGTGACAATAAAACTATTTAACAAAACAGTAATACACTATAGATATGAAGGTAATTCAGAAATTTCAAACTATTTGAAGATATATTACATTTTTGAACGTTGTAATTAATGAAAATAATAATTGATCAATATTCCATTTACTCATATTTTGAATTAGTTGGATGACGTTTTGTCAGATCTATATTCATTCCAAGAATTATATTTTTCATTGAAAGGCAGTTTTAAAATAGTATATTTTAATTATGAAAAAATTGACAAGTTTAGATTGATTTAATTATTTTAAATATGGTAGAATTGACAAAAGGAGGCAATCATGGCAGAAGATAATCTCAGAGATAATGATGAAGCGATAAACGATCCAACAGATGGTGATGGAACAGGTCTCACCTTTGATCGTCACTTTACTAAACCCGACGTACACCCCTTCGACGGGATTGAATGGGAACGACGTGATTCTGCAATTTACAATGAAAAAGGTAATGTGATTTTCAAACAAGATCAAGTTGAAGTTCCCAATTTTTGGACTCAACTCGCAACAGACATCGCTTCCTCAAAATATTTTAGAAAAGCTGGTGTTCCTGATATAGAATCTGAAAGTAGTGTTCGACAATTAGTAACACGTGTGGCACGTACACTTCGACGTGCGGGTGAAGAATTCGGGGGATATTTCGCATCAACAGAAGATGCAGATACATTCGAAATGGAGTTGACACATATCCTTGTTAATCAACATGGGGCTTTCAATTCCCCAGTATGGTTTAACTGTGGGTTATGGCATGAATATGATATCAAAGGGGCTGGTGGCAACTATTATTGGGACAAAGAAGAAAGAAAAGTTAATATAACGCAAAATGCCTACGAGCATCCACAAAACTCAGCATGTTTTATTCAAAGTGTGGATGATACACTTGATTCAATGCTTGATCTCCAAAAGTCTGAAGTAAGACTATTTAAATATGGTAGTGGTACCGGATCTAATTTTAGTCGTGTACGAGCCAAAGGTGAACATCTATCAAGTGGTGGTGAGAGTTCTGGCGTAATATCTTTTTTAGAAGGTTTTGATAGGTGGGCAGGTAGTATTAAGTCAGGAGGAACAACAAGACGAGCAGCCAAAATGGTCATCTTGGATATGGACCATCCTGAAATCGTTGATTATATCGACTGGAAAATGAAGGAAGAAGAAAAGGCAAAAACATTAATCGCTGCAGGTTACCCATCAGACTTTAATGGAGAAGCCTATGGTACGGTTAGTGGACAGAACAGTAATAACTCAGTACGAATTCCTGATGTCTTCATGGATGCTTACTTAGACGGGAATAAATGGCAAACAACTTACCGAGTCTCAGGTGAAGTGGCAGAAGAATATGAAGCAAAGGAATTAATGCAGAAAATCGCTGATGCCGCATGGGCATGTGCCGATCCAGGGGTTCAATTCGATGATACAATTCAAACTTGGCATACTTGTAAAGAGAGTGATCGGATTTATGCAAGTAATCCTTGTAGTGAATATCTTTTCTTAGATGATTCTGCATGTAATTTAGCAAGTATTAATCTTGTTAAATACCTGAATGATGATGGTTCATTTGATATAGATGGATTCAGAGCAACTGTAAAGGTATTCATCACGGCAATGGAGATTATCGTGGATCTATCTTCATATCCAACACCCAAAATTGCCAGACGATCACATGAATATCGTCCCCTTGGACTTGGATTTGCCAACTTGGGTGCACTCCTAATGCGTTTAGGAATTCCCTATGATAGTGCCGAAGCCTGCAGTTATGCTGGCGCGATTACGGCTATTTTGAGTGGTAAAGGATACCAGACAAGTTCAGAAATTGCAAAAAGTATCGGTGCATTTGCTGGATATGAGAAAAATACTGAGTCTATGTTGGGTGTAATTAAGATGCACCGTGATGCTGCATATAAGATAGATGCAACTACTTGTCCGACAGATCTATTAAAAGCAGCACGCGAGGATTGGGATACCTGTTTACAGAACGGTGAACAGTGGGGATATCGGAACTCGCAAATCAGTGTTATCGCCCCGACAGGTACCATCGCTCTTCTCATGGATTGTGATACAACCGGCATTGAACCTGAGTTCGCTCTTGTTAAATTCAAGAAGTTAGCCGGTGGTGGATATATCAAGATTGTCAATCAAAGTGTTCGTGATGCATTACAGAAACTCGGTTATAGTTCACAACATATTGAGGAAATTGTAACGCATATCGTTGGTACTGGAACACTTGAAGGAACACCTTATATAAATCCTGAATCTCTTAAGTATAAAGGATTTACTGATGAGGATATTGAGCATGTAGAAGAGATGCTGCCAAGTTCCTTTGATCTTAATCTTGCTTTTGCCCCAGGTTTTCTTGGAGAGAAATGTCTTTCACGCTTAGGTATCTCCACAGATAAAGCGGATGATCCAAATTTTAATCTCCTTGCATATCTTGGATTTAATGCCAGTGAAATTGCTTATGCTGAAGAGATGATTTGTGGTACAGGAACAATTGAAGGTGCACCACATCTATCTACTGAACATTATCCTGTATTTGATTGTGCAGTTCAATCAGGAAAACATGGAACCCGTTTTATCCATCATATGGGTCCGTTGAAATTAATGGCTGCTGTACAACCTTTTATTTCAGGGGCGATCTCAAAAACTGTTAATGTGCCAAACGATGCGACAGTTGATGATATCAAGGAACTCTATGTAGAAGCATGGCGACTCGGTGTGAAGTGTCTCGCTATATACCGTGATGGAAGTAAAGGAAGTCAACCCCTTTCTACCAGTACTACGCAGGATACGGAAGAGGAGACCGTTGCCCTTCCAGTACGGAGACGTCTCCCTGATAAAAGAAACTCTATCACACATAAATTCAGCGTTGGTGGTCATGAAGGATACATGCATGTTGGTTTCTTTGAAGATGATACACCGGGTGAAGTATTCCTGACAATGAGTAAGCAAGGATCAACAATTTCCGGTCTGATGGACTCAATTGCTATCCTCATTTCTGTAGCACTTCAATATGGTGTTCCGTTAGAGTCATTGGTAGATAAGTTTAGTCATGTACGGTTTGACCCATCAGGATTTACACAAGATCCAGATATTCCTATGGCAAAGTCAATCGTTGATTATGTGTTCCGTTGGCTTGGAAAGGAATTCCTACCGAGGGACGGCCATGAGTTGTCAACTGATGCCATTGGATTAGACGAACAGATAGCTCTACCTGAAGACACACTACCAGAACCCCATGGGAACAACGGTGAATCAAATCCATGGGCAGACCATGAGAAAATGATCACACTCCGACACGGGGATGCACCACCTTGTCATGAATGTGGCACACTTATGATTCGCAGTGGAATATGTTATCGCTGCACTAATTGTGGCGCTACAAGTGGATGTTCATAAATCATTCTGTTGAATCTAAGGACTTACATTACAGACTAAGTGTTCAACACTTTTATTTCTGTTTTGTAAGTCCTGTTCTTTTTAATGTAATTTAAAATAAACAGGACTTACGCAGTTTTAAATTTTATTGAAGGATTTGAGAGTTGATGTTTTAAGTAATCACTCAATAAACCATCTTTAAACTTGTAAATCTTTTGTCCAACAGCACGTACAACACGCGTCATAAAGACCCATACTTGGAAACTACACGCAATATGATTTCTCTGGGCACGCACCTTACGACATTGGCATTTACCAATACCGGTTACTTGTTTCATCTCACGATGAAGGAGTTCAATCTTCCAACGGAGACGACACTTTTGGTGAGTCATATCCACATTTGATTGTGTCAAATCGTTTGTCACTATATATTCCGTGCGTCCGGTATCAGACACAAACCGGAATAACTTTACGACAGAACCTTTCGGAAAGTTTTTGAGATGTACGCGTTTACCGCTTTTCTTTTCTGCTTGAGACCAAGATAGATCTTTGACTGCCTTGTGAGGTTCTACACCTTTGGTATCATTCACAAGACGGTTTCGTTTCAACGGAACATAATAGATCTTAGAAAGTCTATCAATCGCTTTCATCACTTTCATGGACGCATACCAAGAGTCCATCAAGACTGTCCGGAATGGGAGTTGTTTCTTAGAATAAGCATCGTGCAACATATCCAATAAATGATCGATTTTGGTTTTACCGTCATGATCTCTGTCAAAAATACGGTAATCAATGACCCAATATTCCTGTGTCTTAGGGTTGACATAGAGACAGGTGACAATACCGATACCTTGAATCACCTTTCTGTCACTACCACTCCATTGAGAGCGTACTATTTCAATCCGTTTAGAATGTATTTTTGACAGCACAACATCATCAAAAATCAGGTATCCTTCTTCATCAAAGTCGATGTCGTCTTTGACGGATGCCCAGAGTTCACTTGTAGGAATGTTTTCGTCTCTCAGAAAGCGATTGAGTTGATCGTGGCTCCAACGGTCTGTATGTTTAGCAAAATAAGTTTGTGTAAAATTAGTGAAACTTGAAAACAAATATTGACAATAATCGGAAAATAAGTCTTGCTTCTTTTTAGAATGTGTAAATGTGTTCATAATCAATAAGAATAACACATTTTGTAATTTTGCGTAAGTCCTGATAAAGTACATTCCTGTTATTGCTGATACGAACTCTACATATACAGTATTGAATTACAAATTTAGACTTGATGAATATTGCCAATTACAGCTTAATTATGTTATCTTATAATGACTTGAGTTGAGTAGATGGTCGCGTTCCAATTGGAATGAGGAAAGTCCGGACTCCGCAGGGCAGGATGCTGGGTAATCCCCAGGAGCGGTAACGCTATGGAAAGTGCAACAGAAAGTAGACTACAACGGTACAACGTTGTACAGGTGAAACGGTGTGGTAAAAGCACACCAGACCATAGGGTGACTTATGGTGCTTGGTAAACCCCATCTGGAGCAAGGTAAAACGGGGATTTTTAAAGGTGTGCCCGTCTCGTCTCCGGGTAGCCGCTTGAGGTTAATGGTAACATTAATCCCAGATGAATGATCATCATATACAGAATCCGGCTTATTCTCAACTCAAGCATTGTTTTACCATGAATCACCAGCGAATACATACGGGTGGCGATTCGGAGATCGCTCCCACAGAATATGAACAGTTGTGAAAGACAACAAAACTGCTGCGTAATTAGCACAAGTCGTCAATACTATTATGAATAAGTATTTTATAATGAGTAATTCAAACACTTTTTTTAAGAATGTAATATCCTTTCTTTTCTTAATTATACTACTTTCGTGTTTTAGTTTAAAATTTAGTATAGGTGAAAAAAAGAAAGCGGATTTTGCAAAAGAAGGTATTCAATTTGTAGAAAAATATTGTTATGGTTGCCATGCAGGAGATCAACCTGAAGCAGGTCTATCGCTTGATATATACAAAGATAATCAATCTATCATTCAGAATTTCGATGTGTGGGAAAGAGTCGTAGACATGGTCAGTATAGACCAGATGCCACCTCCAGGAAATGATCAGCCAAAAATTGAAGAGACAGAGTCATTTATTCAACATATACAATCCGTTTTTGATGATGCTGTCCTTTATTCAAAACCCGATCCAGGGAAAATCACTGCACGACGTCTTAATAAACTCGAATATACAAACAGTGTAAGAGATTTATTAGGTGTAGATTTCGATCCAACAGAGAATTTTCCCGATGATGATGTAGGACATGGATTTGATAATATTGCGGATGTATTATCAATGTCTCCTCTTTTAATGGAACGATATCTTGAGGCAGCAGAAGCAATAGTTACTCGAGTAATATTAGTCAATCCTCCGAGACCAGCAAAACATTATAGAGGAATAAAACAACTTCATCCTCAACATGATGATGTGCCTAATAGAAGGTACCGTTTACTTGATCCAACTGCACCAGAACAATGGAAGTCAGGACCATTTACAACAGATGCAGCATATCTAAAACTGCTCCCAGATGAAGAGACATATCTAAGGGCAACATTCTACGCTGAAAAGTCAAGTGAATCAACAGAAAAGGTGGCATTATTTATACAAGGTGATAATCTGGAGGATGTTTCCACAGAAGAGGAATTAAGTCAATTAGTTGGTTTAAATACAGGATCTAATACTAATATTAAGGTATTGAAGATTTTTGATATTGTAGAGAGTGATAAGGATAATAATCAAACTATTGAATTTCTTGTCAGTCGAATTCCAAATATCCAAAGTGCAGGTATGGCAATGATAAAATCTGCAGAAGATAATCAGGATATAAAACTGTATGTACGTACAATTTGGTCTGAAGGACCATTAGACACAAGACCAAAAACACAACTCAAGATATTAGCCTGCACACCAGACATCCCTCAAGTAGAACAGACACGTGAAGTCTTAACTCGTCTTTTACGGAAAGCATATCGACGTACACCGACAGAGAATGAGATTGAACAACTTGTACAATATGTTGAAACTATACAAGCAGATGGAACTAAATGGGAAGCCGCGATTCAACAAGCAATTAAAGTAATTCTCTGTTCACCTAAATTCCTATTTCGTTTAGAATTGGATGATACTGCAGTCAGTGAAGATATAATTCCAATTGATGAATTTCATCTTGCATCACGACTCTCCTACTTCATTTGGAGTAGTTTACCAGATGATGAACTTCTTGATCTCGCTGAGAATGGACAATTAAGCTCATCACTTGACCAGCAGGTTAAACGTATGCTTAGTGATCCTAAAGCAGATATATTAGCAACTAACTTTGGCATACAGTGGTTACAAATCCAACGTCTGGATACCGTTACTCCTGATCCTGAACGATTTCCTGCATTTAATCCTAAACTACAAGCAGACATGTATAAAGAAACAAAGTTATTCTTAGCATCAATTTTCCGAGAGGATCGTAGTCTACTGGATATTCTGGATACGGATTACACATACCTAAATCAACGTTTAGCTGGTCATTACGGAATCTGGCGTGATGAAAATGGTAAGGAAATTAAGGGTAATACTTTTAGACGTGTTTCCTTCAATAATCCTGAACGTGGAGGGATTCTAACACAAGCAAGCATACTTACGGCAACCTCTAATCCTACTCGAACATCACCAGTTAAAAGGGGTAGATGGGTTTTGGAGCAAATCCTTGGCACACCACCTCCACCACCCCCACCAGATGTTCCTGAATTAGATGAAGATCATGAGAAAATTACAGGTACAACGCTACGAGAAAGACTTGAACAACATAGAGAAGACCCTTCATGTGCAAACTGCCACGCTAAAATGGATCCAATTGGATTCGCAATGGAAAACTATGATGCAATTGGGAAATATAGGACAAAGGATGGAGAATTAGAGATTGACACCACCGGACAATTCTCAGATGGTACTTCATTCACAGGTATTAACGACCTAAAGAAAATTCTAAAAGGTGAAAAACAACAGTTCATACAATGTATAACCGAGAAGATGCTGACCTATGCATTGGGACGGGGTTTAGAATACTATGATAAGCCTACTGTTGACAAAATTGTTTCAGTTCTTGAAGAGAATGATTATAGGAGTTCCGTACTTATATCACAAATTGTCAATAGTGATCCATTCCGATTACGCAGAGGTTTAAAAGAGGATTGATGTATCGTGTTGTCTATATAGTATTATTTTCATTCGTTGTAATCACCGCAGGTTGTTATACTGTTAGCAATATTACAACTACGAATGATCCTATTATAATACTTGAAAAGAAATATGCAGTAAGATTAGACGCATCACTAAAGTCTTCTCACGCACAAAAAATATTAGATATTTTAGATACAACAATTTCTACAGATTACGTAATTCCTTCATCTATATGGAAGATGAGTAGGGAAAAGATGAAGGACGACATCAAACTTATGCATCTAAATGATGTTGTCTTCGTTACAGTTAATAGGGATGTATTCTCTAATGAAACTGATGATAAGAATAAACTACAAAGAAGATTATACTTTGCTATTGTTGATTTCTTAACTCATAATGGTTCAGATAGGTCTGGTATAGAAGAAATATTGAAAACAAGATATGGTATAGTTGTTGATATTCATTCATATATTTCTTTGACTCAAAACTCTACACAAGAAACATCTGAGGATTATTCTGATTTTGATAACAAAGATCTGATGATTTTTATCTCAATACTTGAGGAATTTCCACCTGTTTGGCATAGAATTCCTGAATTGAGATATATCATTCAAAGAATTGATGATGAGGTAAGAGCACCTGGTCTTGCTTGGACATCTGAAGGTTACATTGAGCTTTCTGCAGCTCTATTTAAACGTAATTTTGATAATGATGTTCGAAGATTACTTGTTCATGAAAAGACACATTTTCTATGGGAGTTTTATTTTACTGAACAAACTAAAGAAGATTGGATAAATCTAAGCGGATGGTATGAAGACCTACCGAGTGAATCAGGTTGGAAAAATACAAGTAAGCGATCTGAATTTGTTTCTGATTATGCCTATGAGAAGAATCCTAATGAAGATATGGCTGAAACCTTTGGGTATTACCTTGTCTATCCAGATGTGCTTCGATCTGTCTCATTAGAGAAGTATAAATTCATTGAAAATCGAATTATAAGCCAATACGATACACGTTTCAATCCCAAACTACTGAATTAGTTATCATTCTTGTATATTATGTAGGGTATAAACATGAAATCAGAAAAACATCTATCACGAAGATCATTCTTACACGGACTTGCAATAGGAGCAGCATCTACCACTATTCCATTATTAAGTTCATTAAAAACTTTTGCCGATGAATACAATCCTAATAGACCTGTCAAACGTTATCCTGATCCAGCTGTTGAAGTAATTGACCAGCGTTTCTCAAAAATTAAGATTGGTAACGCTGTAGTTGAAAGACTATGGACAGGTGCTCGATGGTCAGAAGGACCAGTTTGGTTCGGAGATGGTGGCTTTCTACTCTGGAGTGACATACCTAACAATCGTATTTTAAAATGGCAGGAAGCCACTGGATTGGTGAGTGTTTATCGCAAACCTTCAAATAATTCCAACGGACACACGCGCGATAGACAAGGAAGACTCATCAGTTGCGAACACGGTACACGTCGAGTGACACGAACCGAATATGATGGATCTATAACAGTGTTGATAGATAAATACGATGGAAAACGCTTAAACGCACCAAACGACGCTGTCGTCCATCCCGACGGACATATATGGTTTACTGATCCAGGATATGGAATTTTATTTAATTACGAAGGACATAAATCAGCCTTTGAGTTACCTACTTCTGTTTATCGTCTTAATCCTGATAGAGGAACTGCAACAGTAGTCACAGAGGAGTTAGAAAAACCTAACGGTCTGTGTTTCTCTCCGGACTATGAAAAACTGTATATTGCCGATACAGGTTCACCTAAAAATATCATTGTATTTGATGTGATGAATAGTGAACGGTTAGAGAATAAAAAGGTATTTGCTGATATGGCACCAGGGACTGCAGATGGTCTCCGCTGTGATACAGATGGCAATGTTTGGGCAGGTGCTGGTTGGGTAGGTGAAGGATTTGACGGTGTTCATGTCTTTGATCCTGACAGTACATTGATAGGAAAGATTCATTTACCAGAAATCTGTGCCAATTTATGTTTTGGTGGAGTAAAACGTAATCGACTCTTCATGACTGCAAGCCAATCTCTATATTCTGTTTATGTTGAGGCACAAGGGGCACCACTATTTTAAAAATTCTTCGTTTAGGTTGACATATGTTAGGTATGTCACTCCAGAGCAAAAATCCACCATCTCCGAACTATACTGGTCCTTCTGATTATTCTTCACTACTATAATTATGACAATTCTATTTCAGGAGGTAACTGAGAATCTAATGATAAGTCTATTTTTTGGAGTTTTCTATATCAAAAATACCGTACTCCAGCGGAGTACTATGTCTATAGAAAACAATATCGGAACAGTCTGGCACTCCAGCGGAGTGCTATGTCCCAATACACTACGGATGAAAAACATATAAGTACATAATACACACTTAAGTTATAATATGATTAACGTATGTGATTCACGGAAAATTGGTATGTTTTAATTATAAACCCTTATAGAATAAGGGCTCGTAAAAATGCTCCGTGAAGGTTTCCGTGAAAGTGCTATCATTTCAAAACGATAGATATTAACACTTTTTTACATTCACATTATCCATTCATCCAACAGAATTAGGTGTTCGATCTCACTTTGAAAGCAAGAGGAACATTGTTTGTAAAATGATTTCTGAGATAAATATTGGGATCCACATACTATTGCTACGTAATGATTAGTGACAAAAACTTTACACACCCCGATCTTAGATTTTGATTTGCATTTTTTATTGTACTAAGGTAAAATTACGTGTATGATATACATTATTTAATTTCATTCCGGTCTGAATAGTTTCCCTAAAATGGTTCAAGGAGTAATTCGAGAGTTATGGAATTCAAAAAACAGTTATCACGACGCACATTCTTACGTGGTTTAGGTGTGACAATTGCCTTACCTTGGTTGGAATCCATGGGCCCCTTAACAAATTGGGCAACAGCTGCAACGAAAGGGATGACTGGACAGGTTACCCCTAATCGTATAGCATTTCTTTATGTACCCAATGGGAAAATTATGGAGGAGTGGACACCACAAACTGTTGGAGCTGGCTTTGAACTCACAAAAATTCTAAAACCGTTAGAAAAGGTACAAGATAAAACACTTGTCTTAAGTGGATTAACTGCGGATAAAGCCCGTGCAAACGGTGATGGTGGTGGGGATCATGCCAGAGCAATGGCTGCATTCCTAACAGGTGCACAACCCCGTAAGACAAGTGGTACTGATATCCATGCAGGAATTTCTGTTGATCAAGCTGCCGCTACACAGATCGGAAATCAAACACGTATTCCTTCGCTTGAACTCGGAATTGATAAAGGCTATAGAGCTGGAAATTGCGACTCAGGTTACAGTTGTGTATATTCATCAACTATGGCTTGGAAGTCTGCAACGCAACCTTTACCAAAAGAAGTAAATCCGAAACTCGCTTTTGAACGTCTGTTTTCTACTGAACCTGATGCAGAAAGAACACAACGTGATGCTGAGCGAAAAAGTATACTTGATTTTGTTCGACAGGATTCAAAGGATCTAATTCAAAAGGTTAGTGGGAATGATGTACGAAAACTTGATGAATATTTCTCTTCTATTAGGGACATTGAACAAAGGATTGAATCTGCTGAAAAATTTCCACCTATTGAAAACATAGAGTTTTCCGCACCCGATGATATACCTTCAGATTTTCAGGAACATGTACGTCTCATGATGGATCTCATAATACTTGCATTTCAAACAGACGTAACTAGGATCGCTACTTTTGTACTTGCTAACGAAGGTAGTAACAAGACATATCCAGCTGTCAATGTTTCTGATGGACATCATAATCTTTCTCATCACGGTGGAGATGAAGAAAAGATAGCCAAGATTCTAAGAATCAATATCTTCCATACTGAACAACTTGCCTACTTTTTAGAAAAACTCAATGCAATACCCGAGGGTGAAGGTACACTCCTTGATCATTCCATGATTGTATATGGAAGTGGTAACGCAGACGGAAATCGTCATAGCCACCACGATCTACCCATAATATTAGCTGGGAATGGATGTGGTACACTTAATAGTGGACGACACATTGAATATCCAAAAGAAACCCCTCTCAATAACCTTTGGCTTTCATTACTAAATAGAATGGATGTCAACATGCAACGATTAGGTGATAGTACAGGAAGTCTTAAAGGATTGTCTTAGAAATTCATTTAAAATAGAATCTACAAATAGAGAAGGCAGTTATGACACAAATGCATAACTGCCTTCTCTATTTGTAGATTGAGCATTTACTTCTTAAGTAATTTGTTAACTGACAATCCGTAGCCACCACCCCCAGGCGTTTCGATTTTTATGATATCTCCTTCCTCTACAAATATGGTGACTTTGCCTTCTAAAGTACGTTTTTCACCGTTATGAATTAAGGTGTTTTTACCACATTCCCCCGGTTCTCCATCATTCAGTCCGTATGGATTAACTTCTCTTCGCTCTGATAAAATTGTGACTTCAGCATCTGTGAGTATACGAAATGATCGAACTATCCCATCACCACCACGGTATTTCCCACTCCCCCCAGTACCACGTCGTATTGAATACTCCTCAACCTGAAGCGGATAACTTGTTTCGATTGCCTCAATAGGGGTATTCATAGTATTCGTCATGTGTGTATGAATAGCATCAGTTCCATCTCTATCTGGACGTGCTCCCATGCCACCTGCAATTGTCTCATAATAGGTGAATTCTCTTCCTCTTAATACATCACTTCCACCTACGGTAATGTTATTCATAGATCCACTACTTGCTGCAGGAATTCGTTCTGGACACGCTTTTGCTAATGCCCCAAATAGTACGTCAACAATTCTTTGAGAGGTTTCCACATTTCCACCCGCTACAGCCGCAGGAAAAATAGCATTCACAACTGTTCCTTCAGGAGCAATTACTTGAATAGGTTGAATACAGCCTGAATTAGAAGGAATGTCTTCATCAACAATACATCGAAAAGTATAGAAAACTGCAGAAAGCGTGATTGCATATATCGCATTAACTGAACCTTTTACTTGAGGGGATGTTCCAGTAAAATCTACAATAGCAGTGTCATCATTAATCTCAATAGAAACTCTTATCTCTATTTTTTCATCTATGAATCCATCGTTGTCTAAATAATCTGAGAATTCATACTTACCATTTGGTATCTCTTTTAAAACCGATCTGACCATACGATTTGAATATGAACAAAGTTCCTTCATATATGTCTGTATTTCTGAGATACCGTATTTTTCTACAATTTCCAATAGTCGAAGTTCCCCAATTCGGTTTGCAGCAATCTGTGCTTCCAGATCACCTTTTCGTTCTGCTGGGGTTCGCACATTCGTCAGGATGAGTTCCCATATATCTGTATTTAATTCTCCTTTTTTATACAATTTAATTGGTGGAATACGAATCCCCTCTTGTATTACGCTTGTAGCAAGTGGCATTGACCCTGGTGTCATCCCACCAACATCAGCATGGTGTGCTCGATTCGCAACATAAAAGTAAGGTACATCATCATCACCAAATACAGGAGAAACTAATGTAATATCAGGTAGGTGTGTCCCCCCTTGATATGGATCATTAAGGATGACCATATCACCTCGCTCGATCTTAGTTTTTTCAATCGCAGCTAAGACAGATAGTGGCATAGAACCGAGATGAACAGGTATATGTGCAGCTTGGGCAATCATCTGTCCAGTTCCATCAAATAATGCACATGAAAAATCTAATCTTTCTTTAATATTTGGCGAGAAAGAGGTACGTTGGAGGGTAACACCCATCTCTTCAGAAACAGATGTCAGTATATTCTTATACAGTTCTAATTTAATGGGATCAAATTCCATATGCCTGAATCTATCTGAGCGATGTAAAATCCACAATAAGATTATAGTAGGTCATTGAATTTTATCATTTTCTCTTGTAATATACAATAGAAACTACATGATATGGAGTAAATGATGAATTCTGTGAATATAGCATTAATTGGGGCAGGTGGTATGGCAAATGGTGTCCATTACCCATCTTTATCTGAATTTGAGGATGTAAACTTAGTTGGGATATGTGATTTGGTAGAATCCAAACTTCATTCCACAGCAGAACGATTTAAAATAGACCAAACATTTAACGACTATCGTGAAATGCTGGAAAAAACGAGTCCAGATGCGGTTTATATTTTGATGCCACCACAACATCTTTTTCCACTGGTGATGCATTGTCTTTCGCAACAGCATCATGTTTTCATAGAGAAACCTCCAGGTATAACATTACACCAGACAAGAGAGATGGCATTGGCAGCAGAGAAATTTGAATGCAAGACAATGGTTGGATTCAATCGACGTTTTATACCATTACTTCAGAAAGTTAAAGAAATAGTTGAAGAAGATGGACCAATAATTCAATGTATGTCCACATTTCATAAGAACTCTCCTAATGCCTTATACTATGATGGTATAATTGATGTGTTAACCTGTGATGCAGTACACGCTGTAGATGCATTACGATGGTTAGGTGGGGGAGAAGTACAAGCCGTAGCAAGCGATATAAATTCTTTCAACTCTGAAAGAGAGAATAGTTTTAACGCTATTGTTAAGTTCACAAGTGGTGCTTCAGGATATTTATGCACAAATTGGGCAGTTGGGGGTCGTATACATATATTTGAGATGCACGCATCTGGTATTTCCGCATATATTAACCCAGATGATGGTGGAAGTGCTAAGATCTATACATCTGACGGAATCACAGAGATAACAACCGAAGAAGCTGCAGGTACAGATTTAAACTATATATCCTACGGATTTTATGGTGAAAGCAGACATTTTGTGGATTCAATTAAATCGGATCAACAACCATTAACCTGTTTTGATGATGCAATAAAAACAATGGAACTTGTTGAAGCCATTTATAGGAATAGAATCTAACTGTTAATATTCAAAATTTAACATGGTTTTTCCCATGTGTATGTGGTATTATTTAAGGATGTATTTTAGCTTGGTTTTACCAATATCTATTTCCCATACTATTGAAATATGGTGGATTTTAAATGCAATATATTTTCTTACCACGATATATTTGATTGTATTACCCTATTGGTGTTGAGTAAATAATCAATTGTAAAATATTTCAGGACAAAGGATTACATTTCATGAAGCGGATTAAAATCCCAGGTGTCGACAAGGAAATATCACAACTGATACTGGGAACAATGATGTATTCACCGGGAGAATATGAACATAGCACAGAAATGCTTGATGCTTTCTTTGAGGCAGGTGGAAATGCATTAGATACTGCTCATATTTATGGTGGTGGCAATAGCGAAAGACTAATTGGTCTTTGGATGAAAGATAGAGGGAATAGAGATAAAGTCTTTATCATTGATAAAGGTGGACATCCACACGGAGGGGTTCCTGTAAGAGTATCTCCTGAATTTGTCAGACAAGACTTACAAGAAAATTTAGAACGTCTTCAGTCCGATTATATTGATCTTTACATGCTACATAGAGATGATCCTGATATGCCTGTAAAAACGATTATTGATTACCTAAATGAAGAGATGCAGACAGGAAAGATTAGAGCGATCGCAGCCTCTAACTGGCATCCACATCGTATTGATGAAGCAAATACTTACGCCAAAGAAAATGGGTTAAATGGATTCGTTGCCTGCAGTAATAATATCAGTCTCGCTGTTCCAATGGAACCAATGTGGGGAGGATGTGTCTGTGTTGACGATGATGGTCGCCGATGGCATAAAGATAAGCAATTCCCACTCATGCCTTGGTCTTCACAAGCACGCGGTTTTTTCAGTGGTGCATTTACACCTGAAAATAGAGATAACGGGGATATGGTACGTGTATATTACAATGATGAGAACTTTGAAAGACTTGAACGCGCAAAACAACTGGGTACAAAATACGGATTTTCTCCAATTCAGGTTTCTCTTTCATACTGCGTTCACCTGCCATTTCCAATGTTTCCTGTAGTAGGTCCTGCAAATTTAGATGAAATGAAATCTTCTATTGGGGCATTAGACCTACAACTAACTGATAAAGAGATACGTTGGTTAAACCTTGAAATTGAATTATAAGATCAATTTAAGATTGGAAATCGAAACGAATATCCCTTATCAAACCAAAATCCAAGAGGCAAGTATAGAGGAAATAGATCCTCTGACAGAATCTGTGTTTTATTCTTTTATGGATATACTTCATTCAGATAGGACTCTCAGAGGATTATACATAAATTATAATGTTAGCATATAGTCGAGGAGTCCGAATCTTTCAAGGAGTAATCAGTCTAATCTTAGGTGGGGTCAGTGTATTAATATCCATTTTGCTTAGACAATCGGGGTATTCTATCTTAACACTGTTGACATTTTTCGTTGTTGGCTTGATTTTGGTTTTCTCAGGAGACTATCTAATAAATATATTCAACTTACCAGTTAATCAACAGAAACAACAACTATTGAGTGAAGTTTGCCTTATTTCCTACGGTGTTTTCTATGTGAATATAGGATTATCACATCTATTACAACCAATACTCCTCTACAATTTACCCCACAAAATTAATCCAATATGGATACGTAGAGGTATCACAAGCATAGGTATACTTCTGATTATAGGAGGGATTTACGATATAATTAGATTGTATACACACTCTAATTCTGAATCTATATAATTGCTTCAAACACTCTTTTGTGATTATCTCTCATATTATCGAGCAATTATAACCGCGTATTTCAGTTTTGTCTCACCAACATTCCGTATACCATGCAAAACCGTACAATCCACTTGGATTGCTTGATTATCAGATAGAAGGTGTTTTTTATCTCCAAACAGAACTTCTCCCTTACCAGAGAAAACATAGAATACCTCTAAACCCTCATGGGTGTGGGGTGCATGTGCTCGTTGACCTGGCTCAACTTCAGAAATGTGTAAATGTAGCCGATCAGGATCAGTTCCCTTTTCAAATACGAATCGTTCGATACCTTTTATATCAGTTCTAATTTCTTCACTCATCTTCTCCTCCTTATTTCTATCCTATCAAATCCTTAAATACATGTCCAGATTATATTCTCGGAGTATCATATATGTATATTTCGAATTGGATGAACAACGTCAAGTATCACATAAATACACTAATGGGTTAGAGGAATATATTGATACCTAAAATACTCAAAGACAGATTTGTATACAATACTATATGGTTATTTGGTTTATTTTGTCGTATTCTAACTAAAAAGATGGCAATGTTTCTTGCCAAAGGAATTGGACTGCTATTATTTTATACACTCAAGAAAAGAAGAGAAATCGCAATACATAATATACAGGTAGCATTTGATAATGAAATAACCGAAAATGAACGACTTAAAATCTGTAAAGACAGTTTTATTAATCTTAGTAAAACTGTAGTCGAATTCATGCGATTTCCTAAAATGAATGATGAGAATATTTGGCATAATGTTTCAGTTGTTGGAAAGGAACATCTTGAAACTGCTATGGAATTCGGAAAAGGAGTAATTGTATTTCTTCCACATTTTGGAAACTGGGAACTTCTCTCACTTGTATATGGGACACTCATACCAAATCAAGCCAAAGCAATCGCATTTCCATTAAAAAATCAACCATTAAATGATATGGTATGGAGATACCGTGAACTCTTTAGTTTAGAATTAATACCCAGAAAAAATGCTGTTAAGGAATCACTAAGGGCATTAAGAAACAATCAAGCAGTCGGTTTTTTCGCAGATCAAAATGCAGGAGAACATGGTGTATTTATAGACTTTTTTGGGACACCCGCGTCTACCGCAAGGGGACCTGTAACCCTGGCGTTAAAAACAGAATCTCCAATCCTTTTCTCACTGGACATCAGAAAACCGGACGGAAGTCATTATGTGGAGATTTTACCACCAATCTATACAAAGTCATCAGGGGATCTGGAATCTGACGTGAAGCATTATACTACCCAACTTTTAACTCAATTAGAAAAATATATACGACAATATCCGGATCAGTGGTTATGGATACATAACAGGTGGAAAACACAACCTGAAAAGATAAATGATAGTTCATAAATTCACCAAGTATACATCCGATACATGATCGTTAAATAAAATCAAATAAGAATCATATAGGTAGATTCAAAATACAATACAACACATTAGGAATTGAATACCATTGAAAATACATTGAATAAATGTAATATACCTGCTAAAATATAATAACCTAATAATTCAAAATCGATGATGATTATGTTCCAATAGATCTTCTACCTATAAATTCCAAGAGGGATCATTAATGAAAAGATTTGTGCTATCATTCATAGTCTTATTAATTGCAATCGGTATACCATTACTCTTCATTCATTCAAGTGATGAACGTCTAACGCCAGCAATGTTAAACAGAGCTCTTGAATCTGCTATCAATACTGCTGAAGATAATTATTATAAACCTATTGATCGAAATGAAATGTATCAGGGGGCAATTAAAGGGGCACTTGCATCAATCGGTGACCCTTATACCTATTTACTGTCAGAACGTGATCATCGGCGTTCAGTAGAGAATCTATACAACGCTAAATTCGGGGGGCTTGGAGTTCAAATATATCCAGATCATCGTGGTTTTATTAAGATATCCAAACCAATGCCTGGAACTCCCGCTGAAGGTGCACATCTACAGGCTGGTGATTATATTACAAAAGTTGATGGAAAACAGATTTATTTGGGTGATACTACAGGGATGACAATTCATGATGTGGTTGATTTATTGCGTGGTGATGTCAACACAGATGTGACCCTAACAGTTCAACGAAAATTTCTCGACCCCTTTGAAGTCAGACTAACACGTGCAAAAATATCCATACCAAGTGTAAATACCACTATGTTGGATGGGGACATCGGTTATATACAAATAACAAAATTCATTGGAAAAGATCGGTTAGGTGGGACTGAAGAGGAATTTAATAGAGCATTAGCTTCACATCAAACAAATGGGATGCAAGCCCTCATATTAGATCTGCGTAGTAATCAAGGAGGTCTCCTTGATGCAGCATATCATATTGCTGATGCATTCATTAGTGAAGGAACGATCGTATCTACTAAAGGGAGAAGAAGTGAATTTGATAGCACTTACCCTGCACATAAGGATATTCTGTGTGACCCTAATATTCCTGTTGTCATCCTTGTTGATGAATTCAGTGCCAGTGCATCAGAAATCGTCGCAGGTGCAATTAAGGATACTGGACGCGGTATATTGATAGGTACAAAAACTTACGGAAAGGGAGTTGTACAGAAACGATATCCTCTTTCAGGTATAGGAGCAATCTCAATTACAATTTCCTCATATTTTACTCCAAACGGCACATCTATAGACAAGTCTGGAATTACACCTCAAGTTACTATTGTTGATCCTGTGCCTGATAGAATCGAACAAACGTGGAGAAGATTAGTTGTTGAGAGAAATGTAATTGAGAACTTTATTACATTATGGATTGAAGAAGAAACTAAAAGAACTGGAGAATTGCCACAAGACTTTACGAAACTTGAACCAGAATTACCAAAACTGAGACAGAATCTGTTTGATGATGGATTACGTGTTAGTATGGATTGGATAACCCAACGTGCTGAACTACTATTCAACCTTAATGTAGGTATTGATCGCGTTGTTAATTTAAAATATGATTTGCAAATGAAAGAAGCAATTCGTATTATAAATGCTGGTGAAGTTGACACTATCATTTCAATCTACCAGAATCTTGATTACGTACTACTCAACCTTGGTAAAGAAATGCAAACATTGGTTTCAAATTCTATATGATAGAAGTATAAGATCCTATGGGTATTTTGCTTTTGAATATTCTCATGTAACACTAACACTTAATTTTTCATAGACCCAGTGGTTCTGTTCCTAACCGCACCAGATACTTTACAAATTCCTTAAAAATCCTCACTTCTATATCCTAACCACAACACCTTTGTTGACAGATTAATTCAAACAACTTTGATGAATCAGCAATCCTCAAGCACCACTGAGGTAATTTCCAAAAAAGCAATAATTGTTGGTTTAATACTTGTTGTCGTAAACGCATATTGGGTTGGTATTGCAAGTGAACTCTGGTATGCAGTTTATACACTTGTGTCCCCATTTTCAAATGCAGTCTTCACTTTGGTAGTGTTGATTGTACTGAATGTTGCCTTACGGAAATTCTCTCCACGTATTGCTTTTACTCCGGCAGAATTATTACTAATATACATCATGGTTACGATGGTTTCTACCATTTCAGGGCACGCCATGATGGCTATCCTAATGGGTACTTTGGCACATCCTTTCTGGTTCGCAACACCTGAAAATGAATGGGCACAACTATTCTTGCATCATATACCTGAATGGTTAACAGTTCATGAATCAGAATGGTTAGCAGGATATTATGAAGGTGAATCAAGTATCTATTACCAAGAACATCTAAGGATATGGATCAAACCGATACTGATCTGGTCAAGTTTCATCTTTCTTCTCTACGGTTCATTACTATGTTTGGGACTACTGCTCCGAAAACAGTGGATGGAACGAGAGAAATTAAGCTTCCCATTAACACAATTACCCCTTCAAATGGTGACAAACCGCAAATTCTTCCTTTCACGGGCACTTTGGATTGGGTTTGGGATTGCAGCACTGCTTCGAGTAATGGGTGGATTACACGATCTATTCCCAGTGATCCCAACATTCCCTACAAGTTTTCGACTTGATAGATATATTACAGAAAGACCGTGGAACGCTGTGGGGTATGTATCCATGTCATTCAACTTAGCCATTGTTGGATTGACCTATTTCATGCCACTTGATCTTGCATTTTCAACATGGTTTTTCTTCTGGTTAACACGGGCAGAAAGAGTGATTGCAAGTGCTTTAGGTCTAACAAACATTGGTAAGTTATATTTGAATGAACGTGCTTCGGGGGCATGGGTTGGTATTGCAGTATTAACTATATGGATAGGACGTAGACATTTCATACGATTTTTTAAGCATCTCCTTGGTATTGAACAAGGGGATGATATTAATGAACCGTTCTCATATAGAACGACTGCCATACTAACAGTATTGAGTATTGTTGGTGTATTCGGTTTTTGCTATTTGGCAGGAATGTCTCTCTGGGTGATCGCTGTATTCTATCTTCTGTTTGTTGCATTTGCAATTGCAATTGGAAGAGTGCGTGCAGAATTAGGTCCACCTTACCATGAAGTAATCGGTATTAATCCTCGAGGGATGATGGTAAATATGTTCGGTACACGGAATTTAGGTGCATCAAATCTAACTATAATGACATTCCTATATGCATTTAATCGATGTAATCGTTCACACCCAATGCCAAATCAAGTTGAATCTCTACGCATAGGAGATAGAGGAAGTATACCGGGAAAGACTTTACTCCTTTGTATGGCTTTCGCTATCGGTATTGGTGCGGTTGCTACATTTTGGACATACCTTCAGGTAGGTTACCAGTACGGAGTATTAGCAAGATGTGAAGGACATGTAGGACACTTTGGGTGGGAGAGTTTTAATCCACTTCAAAGTTGGTTACAATATCCAAAAGAAGTTAATTATCCAGCAATCACATTTATGGGTGGTGGTTTCCTTTTTGTTTTCCTATTACATTTTTTACGGACACACCTAATGTGGTGGACATTACATCCATCTGGATATGTCCTCTCAGGAGCATCGTGGGGTGGACTCATATATTTCTGGTTTCCTGTGATGGTGAGTTGGTTAATTAAATTCATGATTCTCAAATTCTCTGGATGGCAAGCCTATAGGAGAGCAATACCTTTTTTCCTCGGGTTAGTATTAGGAGATTTTGTACCAAGAAGTGTATTGAGCATAATCAGTTTTGTTATGAACCTATATATGCCTTCTTCTGGAGCAGGACATTCACTATAGTAAGTTAATTATATCATGATGAATTAAGAGTAAATCCTGATATAATTTAGATGTATTAAACCGTTATGAAACCACTTCTTACAGTTGATTCAATATCAAAGCAATATCAGACTACACCTGTGGTAAAAAATGTCAGTTTTGAAGTATACCCAGGGGAAATATTCGCACTCTTAGGGGCAAGCGGATGTGGAAAAACAACGACATTACGATTGATTGCAGGATTTGAAAAAGCCGATTCCGGTAGCGTTACAATAAACGAACGCGTTCTTGATGACAAACGTGTCTTTGTCCCACCAGAATCACGTGAAATAGGTTTTGTGTTTCAGGATTACGCTCTGTTTCCCGATAAAACAGTAATTGATAATGCCGCTTTTGGTTTAAGAAGAAAACTCAAGAAAAATAAAAGATATGAGATTGCTTTAGATATACTGGAACGGGTTGGAATGGCACATCTACAATCACGTATGCCTCATCATCTCTCAGGTGGCGAACAACAACGAGTGGCATTAGCAAGATCATTAGTCACACAACCTAAGATGCTCCTATTAGATGAACCATTTTCAAACCTTGATACCGGTCTAAGACAATCAACAAGAGAGGAAGTTAGAGAATTATTAAAGACCTTCAATATAAGTGTTATATTGGTTACACATGATCAGGAAGAAGCCTTAAGTTTTGCAGAACGGGTTGCAGTGATGAATGATGGTACGATCGAGCAAATTGGTATACCTGAAGAAGTATACAAGCAACCAAAAACTGTCTATGTGGCGAATTTTTTAGGGAAGACAAACATTATTGAGACAAGTATTGAAAATGGTCTTGCTGAAACTCCTCTTGGTACAATTAAAATGAATTATCCAGACTCACCACAGGTAATACTATCCATTCGTCCAGAACATATAAATATCAATAAGACTGATACAGAATTAAAGAATAATATACAAGGTCACATTTCAACCCGTGAGTTTAAAGGGCATGATTTTACTTATCAAGTTGAGATAGATGGAGACATTTACTTTGTCCAAACTGACTATCAGAGTCAATTTCAAGTGGGAGATACTGTCTCATTAAAACCTATTTATGTAGTAGTAATTGAAGATACAAAGTAATAGGGTGTGGTAAATATACTTGATATTCATATATCTTAACTTGCAATCCATAACTCTCATATTGATCTTTTAAATATTCTGCCACCTTCAGACTATTCTCAGTTCCCGCAAGATGTGGTTCTTCAGTCAATCTGCGTAAATTCTTCATACAAGAATCTATTGATACTAATTTTTTGAATGCAGTTTCTGTTTCCTGTTGTTGGGATGCGTTTTCTGGTGTAAACCCTCGGATATTTGAATCAGAATATCCGTAAGGGAATCTAATCAAAAGAAGTAATAGGGTGTTTATGATTATTATATATGATATGTACGTTTAATTTTCATTACTGATTATAATTACTACCTTATTTTGTTTTACAAAATAATACCATAGGTGTTGATTATTTACATTACAATTCACAGCAGAATGTGGTAATATTATACAAATAATGCACTTATACATTAATGCATATTCTTTCCTAATACAAGAGTAATCCAACCCCTGACTCTGATAAAAAATTAAGCAAAATGTTCAATTGTTTTGAATATGTAGAAGGAATTATATAGATTAGGTAATTCAAATGGATGCAAAAATACTAATTGTGGAAGACGAACGCGATATCGTCGACCTATTAAGGTATAACCTAAAACAAGAGAATTTCGAAGTAGATGTTGTACGTAACGGTGCTGACGTCCTACCACGGGCTGTTGATAACCCACCAGATCTCATACTGTTAGATCTTATGCTTCCCGAAGTTGACGGATTGATTGTTTGCCGTCTGCTGAAAAATGACCCACGAACTAAGAAAATTCCAATTGTCATGTTAACTGCCAAGACAGATGAACAAGACCGTGTTACAGGTCTTGAATTGGGAGCAGATGATTATATTACAAAACCTTTTAGCCCACGGGAAGTTGTCCTCCGTATCAATGCTGTCCTACGTAGATTGAATGCTGGTAACGATGATGAGGATGAAAATAAGATTGAAACACACGGGGTCGTCATAGACCTTAATCGACATCAGGTGTTGACAGATGACGAAGCAATTGATCTAACTGCTACAGAATTCAAACTTATAACACTTTTTGCCAAATCACCCGGACGCGTCTTCAATCGAGATATACTGATGGATGTTATCTGGGAGCAGGAATACTACGGAATAGACAGAACTGTTGACACACACGTGAGTAGACTCAGAAGAAAATTAGGGAAATTAGGCAAACATATTGAGACTGTATACGGTGTTGGATATCGACTCAAGGAAGAGAAATAACAGAGAAGAAATGAGTGGAATTTAGTAGTGGTAGACACACCGAGTGAAGTCCACCTTAAGCATGACATATTTAAAGTTTACTATCAATAGAACGGAGAAATTTTATGATATTAGGCCTTACAGACAAAGTTGTTGTGATAACAGGAGCAAGTCGAGGAATAGGGAGATCTATTGCATTCGCATTTGCTGAAGAGGAAGCCAAACTGAGTATTTGCGGTAGAGACCCAGATACATTACAAGCAGTTACAAATGAACTAAAACCTTTCAAGAGAGGTGTTTTCTCAAAACCGACGGATGTAACAGATAATGAACAGGTAGATGCTTTTATATCAGAAACGCTTGATCATTATGGACGAATTGATGTCGTTGTCAATAATGTTGGTGGTAGTCGGTGGACACCGTTAGAAGAAATTACCGATGACGAATGGCACGAGATACTCGATCTAAATTTAGTTTCTGCTACACGAGTCAACCGATTGGTAATTCCTGTGATGAAGAAACAGGGAAGTGGTGCTATTATTATGATTACATCAATTTATGGTAGAGAGGGTGGAGGACACATTACATACAACGCTGCAAAAGCTGCAGAGATCAGTATGACAAAGTCTTTGGCTAAAGAACTTGCACCTGATAATATACGTGTTAATAGTATAGCACCCGGTTCCATTCTATTTCCAGGTGGGGGATGGGATAGACGCATGAAAGCAGACCCTGATGCAATGAAAGCATTTGTGGATAGTGAAATGCCCCTTGGACGTTTTGGTAAACCAGAAGAGATTGCTAATGTCGCAGTGTTCCTCGCTTCAGATAAAGCAAGTCTTATCACGGGGGCGTGTATTAATGTTGATGGATGCCAAACCCGTTCTAATATATAGATTTATGCTTTCTGAATCACGGATTTCACGGATTACGCCATGGAGTAGGAACAGGAACTTGAAGAATCGAGGATCGGAATCCCCTCCTACAGAAGATCTTGATGCTTAAATTGACGCCTGATTCTATCAGGACTTACACATTCTCCCTTATCAAGAGTACTCTAAGAGGAAATGTCTCTGTCCTAATTAGAATCAAAGGAAAGGTTTTTCTATGAATACCAAGTTATTTTATCTCTTTTTGACACACCTATTCATTGCAACACTATTTTTATGCAACAGTTTTGCTCAAGATTATACAACGTGGCACTTACCTGAAGGTGCGAAAGTGCGTCTTGGGAAAGGGGAGGTTACAAATGTTGCGTATTCTCCAGATGGAAACTTCATTGCAGTTGCGACCCATATTGGTATTTGGCTCTATGACGCACAGACCTATCAAGAATTATCACTACTCACAGGTCATAAATGGTCTGTCATAAGCGTAGCCTTCAGTCCTGATGGACAGACACTCGCAAGTGGCAGTAAGGACAAGACCATCCGTCTATGGGATGTGGCAACAGGTGAACACAAGCAAACACTACAAGGACATACATGGTTTGTCTTAAGTGTAGCCTTCAGTCCGGATGGACAGACACTCGCAAGTGGTAGTTCGGACGGCACAGTACTGCTATGGCATATCACATCTACGGCAACCAAAGATCCTTGATCCGTTGACGCAAACGGTAAACATTCCATACCCCGAAATCCTCTCCTCCGCTTAATCTGCGATTCAGAAAAGAGAAACATCCGCATCCAAAACCCTCCTCTCCGCGTAATCCGCGGTTCAGAAAAAACAGCTTTTTGTACCACAAACTTTTAGTTTGTGATCTTACTCCTAATCCTCCCAATCACTCTTATCCGTGTAATCCACGTATTCTGTGATTCAGACAAGTAAGATATATCCAAATTATTCCACACACCCCTTTAATCACAAAGAAACCATCAAACTATAAAAATAATGAAGAAAAACAAAATAGCATACATCAAATCTTTGAACCACTTAAACAATTACAAATAAATAATATAAGCAATCTATATGACATATAAATATATAAATGTTAGATTGGTAATTGCTATAGATTAAATATACAAGATGAGAGAATCAGAGAATTACATATACTGTTTACCAAAATTAAGAATATACCTATGAATTTACCAAAAAGATCAGATGTCTATTTTGTATCAAAGCGGGGACAAATGCTATCCGCAAAATTTGAAAATTTCAAGCACTATCATAACCGAAGAAAACCAACAAGAAAAATGTTAAATAACTTTTTTCACAGAAAAATGTCCTTTTGCAAATTCGTCCGAGAACACAGTCTAAGACAAGCGTTATCACCAATTTACCTTAATATGAAAAACCGTAAAAAGTTACGATTTCGTAACTTTTTGTAACTTTTTACATCGAAAAATGGACAAATTCGACCAAATTATTAAGTTTTTTCCTAAGTGTTCTACTAACACAACACCTACGAAGATAGATAAACACTGAACTCGTAGTCAAAATTAGTTAAATGGATAATTTAAGAAAAAAGTTACGATTTCGTAACTTATCACAAATAAAGAGAGAAACATGACAACCTGAAAACCCTCTCTGGCGTTGGCATGAGAGTAGTTTTGAGAAAGCAATTAAAAAATTGTGTTATGAAAATTAAAATTCCCATTTTGGATTTCAAAATAAAGTAAAGAAAAGACAAAAATCGAATTTTTATAATTTCTATTTCAATTTGGTGTAAACCCACTCTGTGAAAGGGTTTAGAAGGTGTTTAGACACCAATTTTAATGTCACACGATGTGACAAAAAGTGTAACTTTTCATGTTTAATAGATAAAACAGGTAAACGATAATGTTATTTTTAACATCATTAAGAATTTTTGATTGGAATATAAACGAAAAAACACCCAAACGATAAAACGGGTTTTCCTTGCAATTCAGACCTATGTATGGTATTATGTTGAAATAGATAATGGAATACCAGAAAACAGAGAAATTTTTTTCATAATTACCTCAGTTCTGGAAGATATATCCTATTGGTATATCATTAGCAATTAAAGATACATCAGATAATTAGCATCTATCAATGACATCTACCCCGCAGAGATCAATATGTAAATAAAATAGGTTGTGCGGGTTATTTAGGAGAAGCATTCTTTTGGAATGTAAATACAGATTATGAGATCAGAAATATGGGTACCTGAATATGACACTCCTGAATTATGGCATAAAGAAATATCTCGTAGAGGCTTCTTTAAATACGGTATAGGCAGTTTCTTGGGTCTTGTTGCTATGCAACATTTTGGAACTTCTGCATCACAACTTGATCAAGTAATTCCACGAGCCAAACACTGTATCGTCATGTTTATGAGTGGTGGACCGAGCCAATTAGACACCTTCGACCCAAAACAACCATCCGTTGAAAACAGCGGTCCCTTTGTACCAATTCCCACAAGTGTAAAAGGTATTGAAGTATCAGAGCATTTACCACAGGTTGCAGAACAGGCACATCATCTATCCATTATTCGATCCATGGTGACTCGGGAAGGTAACCATGAACGTGCACGCTATCTACTCCATACAGGTTATGCTCCTGGGGGTGCTGTAAGACACCCTACTTTTGGTTCTCTCACTTCATATTATCTTGAAGATAGTGAAACGAAGTTACCGAGTTGTGTAAACATCAATTCACCAACCTACTCAGGCGGATTTCTCGGCGCGACACACGATCCTTTTGTTGTTAACAACCCAATGGAAAAAATTGATGATCTGGAATATCCTGAATTGATGGATACAAACCGATTTCGACAACGGCTAAAGATGTTGAATAATCTCGAAAAGGATTTTATTACAAAACGTTCTGGTTTAGGAACAGAAGCCCATGAAGCTATATACAAAAAGGCTGATGAATTGATTAATTCACCGAAGATAAAAGCGTTCGATCTGAATGAAGAACCCACAGAAATAAAACAGGCTTACGGAATGAATAGATTTGGACAAGGATGTCTAATGGCAAGACGACTTGTTGAATCAGGTGTTAAATTCGTTGAAATTACGCTTGATGGGTGGGATACCCATGAAAATAACTTCGAAAGAACAAAAGAACTTCTTGAAGTTGTGGATCCAGCCTATGCAATGCTCATAAAAGAGCTTAGTGAGAGAGACCTACTTGATGAAACAATCGTTTTATGGTTAGGTGAATTCGGACGTACACCTAAGATTAACCAGAATGATGGACGAGATCATCACCCTAATGGATGGTCTGCTGTAATTGCAGGTGGTGGCACGCGTGGAGGACAGGTAATTGGCAGTACAAACGAAGACGGTACAGAAGTCGTAGCAGGAGCTACAGGTGTACAGGATCTATTCGCTTCACTATGTTTTGCACTCGGTATCAATTATGATGAAGAGAATATGTCACGTTCCGGTCGACCTATTAGGGTTGTGGATGATGGAACTGTCATTGAAGAATTGTTTGTATAAACCCATGAGCGGATTTCTCTGTAGGATAGTACCCATATTACAACCCATCAAATAACTATAGATGCGAATTATCGCTGGGAAATATAAAGGAAGACGACTAAATACACCAAAAAACATGAATATCAGACCTACGTCTGATAGAGTAAAAGAGTCAGTTTTTAGTATTATACAAAACAACGTAGTAAATGCTAATTTTCTTGACCTATGTTCGGGAACTGGCAATATTGGAATAGAGGCTTTTAGCCGAGGAGCCAAGCAGGTAACTTTCTTAGAACGCAATCCTGGGAGTCTGAAACTAATAAGACAAAATCTTCATATCTGCGGTATTGAAATATCAGATCCACAGGTTAAAGTGATTGCTAAAGATGCTTACAAAGGCATTAAGACATTACACAATCAATTAGAGACATTTGAGTTGATCTATTTTGATCCACCGTATGATGCTGATCTGTACAATCAATGTCTCACACAAATATCTGAAACAAAACTACTTAATAAAGCGGGAATACTCTTAGTTGAACATAATAAGAAAACCGTATTACCGACAGAAATTGGTTTACTTAGCCATGAAGAGCAAAGACAGTATGGAGATACCTGTGTTAGTTTATTCCGCTTTATTGAATAAGTATGAAATTCTGAGTTCGATTCATAGATAAAATTAGATGAGATTAACATCTGTAAAACCCACATTCTTTTTATGGTAAGTCATATTGGGTAAGAAGGAACTCTAATTCTGATTAATCTTGTGTTAATTTAGATTCTAAGACTAAAAAATAACTATTTGTTTTCTGAAAGACAATCTATCTAAGCACATATATTATAATAACTCAGATTATTGATCATATTTTAAAAGCATAAGTTTATATAACATAAGATATTCTTCAAAGGGGAACAGTTTTACACTAAACTAAATGGGTAGATTATCTACTTCAATTTCTGAGCTAACATAGTCTTCATTTCATCTCATTCTTAGTATGTGTTGTTTATAGTAGTGAATAAAAGCACGACATTATTCAATTCATACCCATTCTAAACAATACATCAACTGTTGTTCAGATTTATATGTTCCGTTAGCAAGATATACTGTGGAATATATCTAATTAATTCAGATATATTCGTACTTTGCTATTGAATTCATGAATATCCCTTCTCATGTACTCCACAGAAACATAACTGTAGATAGTATACTCTTTGATGGTGCAAACGTTGAAGAATATCGTCTGTAAAGGAACATAAGGAACGAGTACATGAATATAGAGGACCTCTCCGTTTCGCGACGAGGAAAACTCGTCGTAATTGACCATCAGAAATACCAAATTGAATATAACCTATCTAAAGGAACTTGGAACTATAACGACCAATCAGGAAAGACCATTATCAAGAACGGTTTAACCCAAGTAAGTCTTACTGATGGCACAACACATAAGACATCTGATGCTGGGTTTAGAGAATTTACGACCGAAGCTATAGAAACTGATTCTTATGGAACATATCAACTTTTACGTTTTTCATATAAACCAGAGAAGAACACACCCCAGTCAACAGATGATGACAATGGTGAATCTTATCACCCAGAGAGTTCTGACGATTCTGATCCTACATCTGAGACAACCGACACAGAATCAAATGTGCAAATAAATCAGGTTGATGATTCAAATCAACCCGATATTCAAATAAACACCTACCTAACTTGCTATACTGACCAACCCTATGTTTTACTCAAAATTGGTGTAGAGAATCTTAATTCGTCTTCACTATTCTTAAAAGACATCTCCCTAATAGACATATCAACACAGCACGGTTTAATACAATTAGGGGGACATCCATCCCAATACCATCTATATCTAAAATTACCCCCTATTTCTCCAAATTCAGGTACACATAAAAAAATCTACGATGGATTCAATCTGACTAAGGACAATTCATCCCAACCTTGTCAAGATGGTATGCTCTATGACACAGAAACCAAAAAATCTCTCCTCTTTGGTTTCCTAACAGCTGACAAATGGTGGCCAGGTATTCAAGTAGGTTATCAAGCATCTAAACGTAAGTCTCAACAAGGGATCACAACATGGGGTTTATATCATGATTGTGAAACCACGGAATGTGAACCAGGAAACGAAATAACTACTGAAATTGGCTACATCGATTTTGTGGAAGAGGCTACTACTTCTTACAAGCAATATACAGAAAGACTTGGAAAAGACAATGAAGCTCTGATTTCAAATGGTGTAACTCAAGAAACCAATAATATTACAGTTGAGAATGTATTGCTAAATAAGACTATCTCAGGATGGAGTATTACATCTGAAAAGAAGGATGGAACATTATCTGCCAAAATTATAAATGAACATACACAATCAATTGCAGATAATCCACTATTCAAATCCATACATTCTGGAGGAATTGATTACATACATATAGAATCCGGATGGCAAATGAATCCTGGTGAGATAGATTTAAATACTGATGATTTTCCTGATGGTATGTCTTCAGTTGTTGAAAAAATACACAATCTTGGTTTTAAGGCAAGTATCTGTATTGACCCTTATGTCATAGAGAGTAATTCCAAATTAATTTCAAAGTGGCCTGATATATGTCTGCGAACAACAGAACATAATAACCCATCAAAAGAAAATAAAGAAAACAACTCCGAACCTACAAATGAACCTGTTGAGGTATACCTTCCAGGGAGAAAGAAAGCACTTGCCATATTAGATGTTTCACATCCTGAAACTCAGAAACATGTAAAAAAGTGGATAAAAAAGATCAGTGATGATTGGGGTTTTGACTTAATTAAGACTGACATGTCGAGTTATACAAGCGGCATGATGTCTGTTATACAGAATGTCTCTTGGCATGACTCATCTCTAACATCAACCGAATTGTATCATCTGGCTGTTAATTCAGTTAAGGAATCTATTGATTCTACACAGAATAAGCCTATCCTATCTGGATATAACGTTATTGATAGTGTAAGTGTTGGGAGTGTGCCAATTAATTTTCCACTCCTACGACATAAGTATGTCCATAACACCGATTCTTGGCACCAGCAGAATGGAATAAAACATAAACTTAGCCGATACACAGGTTATTTGTCAGTACATAACCTTCTGTGGAGTCATGCGTATGGCGAACTGTCTGTGGATTCACCACGACCTGCAAATGAGGTTATCGTTGAATTAACTGCTGCAGCATTAAGTGGTGGGTTAGTATATTGTGTGAATGATCCAACATCCTTCTCTCCACATCGTGCTGAATTATTAGCTAAGATACTACCTATATTGCAAAAGGCAGCATATTCAACTGATCGTTTTGATAAACCTTTTCCTCAAATTTGGCACTTACCCATATCTACGTCACGGGAATCCTGGGATCTGATTGGAATATTTAATTGGAGTGACTATCAAGAAGATATCCTTTTTGATTTAGCAGATACAAGTATAGATGTGAATAAGGATTTTCTTATCCATGATTTCTGGATGCGTCAATATTTAGGTATAGTTTCCAAGAAAGTTAGTTTGATGAATATTCCACCCCGTTCAGCGAAATTGTTCTGTCTACGCGAACAACAACACGTACCTCAGCTTCTATCTACAGATCTACACTATACACAAGGTGCAGTCGAAATTATATCTGCTGGTTGGGATGAACACAGCCATAGCTATATGCTTGTTTGTAAACCACCAAGAGAATCGGATGGTACATTCTATATTCATGTTCCAGAAGAGTTCATTCCAATCGGTGTTTCTACATACGGAAGTAAATATCGATATAAATGGGGAAAAACCTGTTTATGAGTTAACATTTGATCCTACAGATACGCTGATTCATACAAGTATACAGTTTTCTAAAACCACTGGAGGGTATGAAAAAAGTTAGGAAATTAATAGGTTCGATTTCATGTAAAAGGTAGAAACTTGGGTTGTTTTTTATGATGTTAGACCATTTATCAAATAACGAAAAACTATTGGCACATTAGAAAACGTGCAGCAGAATGTTTAGACTGTAATTTATCTAATCCGTGAAAATGTAGTATTTGGAAGTGGAAACCCGAATTCAAAAATTAGCAGTTATAGCGGAAGGTCCGTCTGCAGCCGATAATCACACATCATTTCCTTTTTCAGGTCCTGCTGGAAATATGTTAGACGAAGTACTCGCTGCCAATGAACTCACAAGGGCAGATATCTGGTTGACCAATATCATAAAATGTCGTGCCGCGGATCAACATCAGAATGGGTGAAAAATCGACCACCAAAGATAACCGAAATTAAGGCATGTTCAAAATGGTTAGATAATGAGCTTACTACCATACAACCTTTTGTCATTCTATGTCTCGGATCACCCGCTGCAAAAACGCTCATTCAATCAGGTTTTAAAATTACTGAAGAACGGGGTATCTGTTTACCGAAACACGTTACTCACCGTTTGCTATTGCGACATATAATCCTGCTTATGTTTTGCGCCATGAAGGTGATGACTTTATGACATTAAGATCAACAATCATTGAAGACATTGGTAAAGCGAAAAAGAAATTAGCTGAAGCAAACGAATATGAAAGAACTACACTCTTTTTTAACACAGACAGAGAGAATAATGACAACAAGAAAACAAATTGCAATTGATGCAGTAATTAAGGCAGCGGAATTATGTCAACAGGTCCAATCCGATATGGTATCTTCAGATACAATACAAAAGAAAGATAGAAGTCCTGTGACTGTAGCAGACTTTGGATCACAAGCCATAATTTGTAAAGCCATTGGGATCACTTATCCTGAGGATATCGTTGTAGGTGAAGAAGATGCCAATTCACTAAGGACAAATACAGAACTACTTGCTCGTGTAGTAGATAATATTCAAAGAACTATTACTGTAAATATAAACAATACAGGAAAAGCACTGAAGGATGAATCTGATGAAATAAACAAGGAACAAGTCTGTAAATGGATTGATAGGGGGAGTGGTGATATAGCTGAAAGTTATTGGACACTTGAATCCTATAGAATGGTACGAAAGGATTTCTTAGAAAAGATCAGTATGCTATCGCTTTAGCCTGGATTGTAGAAGGTATAGTTGAACTTGGAGTATTAGGTTGTCCAAATTTACCACATCAATTTAATGGTAATTCATCAGACAATGGATCTCTGTTTGTAGCAGTTAGAGGAGAAGGAACATCACTTCACACATTAAATGGTGATTTCGTCAAGAAAATAGATATATCTAATAGTATACCATGTTTAGCAGAAAATTTGAATCCACTCATGGAGATAGTGATACCCCATGCTAAAATAGCCGATAAACTCGGTCATTAATGCACCACCAGTCCAAATAGACAGTCAAGCGAAATATGGGATTGTTGCACGAGGAGAAGGCATCATTATACATACGATTACCCAATCCTGCTTATCCGGACTATCGCGAATGTATTTGGGATCATGCCGCTGGAATGCTGGTGGTTGAAGAAGCTGGAGGTATAGTTACAGATGCACATGGAAAACCATTAAGTTTCTTGACAGGTAGACGAATGACCAATAATCGAGGTATTATTGCTACTACTAAAACATTGCATTCGAAAGTGTTGACTATTCTATCAGAATACTCTGTGTAGATAGATCCCAAACACAGGTATAATGTTTTCTGAATAATTCACGTACATTTATATTTATGCTATAGGATACAGTTATTATCATAATATCCTGAAGGAGACACTATGAAAGCGGGGCAAATCGTTGCACCACATCAAATCGAAATAATTGATATAGATAAACCCAATATGGATGACTATCCTGATGGTTACTGTGATGATAAAGACTATCCATAGTGCCGTATGTGGGAGTGATATGCCAAGTTTTGTTCTTGAGCATCCAGCTGATCGATACCCGTTTGGTCCAGGATTGTCTATCCATGAGGCAATCGGTGTTGTTACAGAAAGCAAATCTAAAGAATATAAAATCGGTGATGAAGTACTTGCATTGCCGCGACATGTTGGCGGTTGCGCGGAATACTTCCTATCTGATGAAAGTGCTACCGTTCCTTTAGTAGATTATCCACAAAAAGATTGTATCCTAATGTCTCAACCTCTTGGTACGGTAATCTGGGCATGTAGGAAATTGGGTAATATTCTGGATCAGGATGTTGTTGTAATAGGTCAAGGTCCTATGGGATTACTCATAACCCATATGTTGAGTAATCTTGGGGCAAAGAGGATCATAACGACTGATTTAGTTGATTTCAGGTTAGAAGTATCTAAAAAGATGCGGGCAACACACACTGTCAATGCATCGACTGAAGATTTAATTGAGTTTGTCACTGATATAACTGATGGAGAGATGGCTGATCTTGTCGTAGAAGTTGTAGGACATCAAACTGAAACAATCAATACTTGTCTTAAACTACTAAAACGTGAGGGAACATTACTCGCGTTTGGTGTTCCAGATGATGAATTCTACGATTTTGGTTTCTCAGAATTTTTTCAGGAAGAAATTTACGTTTTATTGGATCTGTTGGTCCAGATATACAAAATGATTTTCCGTTAGCTATAGACATAATCGCACAAGGTAGAATAGATGTGTCCCCAATAATAACACATCATCTTCCCTTTACAGAAGCACAAAAAGGTTTTGAGATGGCACTTCACAAGAAGAATGAGGCAATCAAGATTGTCTTTGATTATCCAGAGTAACAGTTTGTGTGTATCGGTTTGTAATCTAAGTTAAGGGTAATTCCACAATCCGCCCTTCACGACTTGATTGATAGATAGCAAGGATAATCCTCAACCGATTTTCGACCCTCACGACCGTCAACTAAATGGGTTGAATCAGATTCAATTCCATTAATCAAGTTCTCCATTTGTCGACGGTGATTTGCATGATTAATTGCTCTTGGATCCGAAGCTCCACCACCAGTAATTGGTCTGTTGAGCGAATTCATCACGGATTTTAGCATCATCAGGTAATTCAGGATCAAACTCCCATTTGGTAATATCTTCTTCTTCGAGTATAGCAGTTCCTTGTGTACCACAGATTTCGGTTTTCTTGAACATACCAGGAAATGCAGCAGTTGTTCCTTCAATTACACCTAATGCTCCACTTTCAAAACGAAGTGCAGCAGCTGCTACATCTTCAACTTCAATTCTTTGGTGAGCTAAAGTATCTGTAAACGCCTGAACTGGATTTTACAGGTCCCCATAAAATACTGGAGAAGATCGAATAGCATGGATAGATTGGTTTCATAAGGGCACCACCACCATCAAGATCCCATGTTCCTCTCCAACCACCACTATCGTAATATTCTTGAGATCTGAACCATTTGATGTAGGAACTCCCTAACGTCAATTTACCGAATCGACCACTATCAATTGTTTCTTTAAACAAGTTGTGATCCATTTGTAAATCGTGAATTAAAAATAGCACATAATCGAACATCTGCTGCATCGCATGCTTGAATTATTTCATCACAACGTTGTAATGTGATTTCCAACGGTTTTTCAACAATAACATGCTTACCAGCATTTGCAGCAGCAACAGCAGGATTTAAATGGGCGCCACTTGGTGTGCATATACATACAATATCTACGTCATCTCGTTTGAGCATCTCGTTGTAATCTGAATATGTATCAACATTGTATCTATCCGCGAGTCGTTTCGAATTCTCAGCATTACGAGAACTTACGGCAACTAACTGACCATGTTCTAACTCTGATATTGCAGCGGAGTGAAAATCTGATATACTACCACAACCAATAATTCCAAAACCGTACTTTTTCATAGGATGTTTATTCCTTCATAGTCATTTCTAAACTGGTATAACTGATATTTTATAATAAAATGAACAATGGACAATCTAAATCAAGAAGATAACTTAATCAATAAACCTGAATCTGATGATACTTCTCATCAACAGAATGTATCTCAAGAGGAAACTGTTGAAGAGCAAACTCCTACCAATAAAACTATTCGAATTGGATGTTTGGACATTCTGCCTTGCAGCATTTGTTCTGGTTTATATGGGTTTATCACCATCAAATACAGTTTAATGATAACTACCGAAAAGCATCATTTCTTATGCGTAATGGTGATTCAGAACAAGCAATAATAGCCTATCAAAAGGCAATACAGAATAAGAAACGGACTATTTTCTTTAAAAATGCTCCATCGGCATATTAATAACCTTGGACAAGCATATATGTTTGCAGATCAATATGATAAAGCAATTACAACATTCAAGAAGGTAATTGAGATTGCACCAGATATTCCAGAGGGATATGTAAATTTAGCAACTGTATATCTAAGGCAAGATGAACCTGTAAACGCAAGGGAAATATGCAAACATGCCCTTCAATCATTCCCAAACGCTGCCTTGCTACATTATAACCTATCTTGTGCTTATGCACTCACCAATGAACCGATAGAATCTAAGAAATCTCTTATTCAGGCATTAGATCTTAATCCTGACCTACAAGAATACGCTCAAAATGAAGATGCACTCAAAGGTATTATAACCCAACTCTCAGAGTAATCTTACTTCTATCTATTGTGGCATTTACGGTATTGCAGCGACATACACTTGCGGATAACCAGAAACATCCGAAGTATATACAACTGCTGATTCATCCGGACTAAAAGAAGGATGTGGATGTGTCCATTGTGGTCCATATACCGTATCTACCTTCATTTCCATCCAACTCAAGGATTTCTCTCTATCCCCTTCCTGTTGTGCTGCAGCCCAATCCTCAGCAACTGCATACCTATCCTTTTTCCATTGACTACCACTTGATGAACTTTCAGGGTAACAGATTGGATCATGTTTTCCTGACTCTACATCAACCAAACGTAATCCAATATCAGGATGGACTGTATCACATAAGACTTTAGTTCCTGATCGGTTACTGGCCAATATGCCATGCATTGAAATCAGAAATCGTTTCCATCTGGAGTGTTCAAAGAAATACGTCGTAGAGATAAGGCCAATGTGTTACTATCAGATCGTCTTGTGATCCGAGGAATGTCTCATGTACAAGGAATTCACTATTTTCATGTTCATATAGCTTACGATTTTCTGTTCCATCCCGTTTGATTGTCCACATGCGAGGTGCGGGATCACCAGAGTATGCAATGAGTTCAGCGTTTTTGGGATGAAATTGCGGGTGGATAATTGTCTGATTAGGTGAGGTATAAATTTTTTCTCCACCACTACCATCTGTAGCAGTAACAGTAATATGTGATTTTCCATCCAATTTCATAGCCGTAACAATATATTTTTCATCTGCACTCACACTACATTCACCAAGACTACCTTTAGGAAATACCGCCAGTATTCTCTCCTCTAAAGATCAATATGAATTGCTTTATCATATCCCCTTCAGTGTAAAACAGTTCTTTTCCCTCTTTAGAAATCACACCTGAAATCCATGTACCTCAGCACCATTGGTTAATTGGACGATATCTCCGTTTGATATTCAATCATATAGAAATTCGCTTTACCTGATCGATAGGAGGTAAATATAAGGTGTTTTTGATCTGGCGTGAAGGAGGGTGTTAAGAAATATAGGTTGTGATTAATAGTCTCATCACTTGTTATTTGATAGATATGAGTACCAGTTTTGGAATCATTAAACTCACTAAGTTCGGAGGGAAATACAGATCCTTTTTCAAATTTTGCCATAGTTAGTCTCAATTAATTTCATAAGCATTATAGATTGTCTATAAGAATTGTCTTCTAATAGTAGCAAAGATTACGTGATCTGACAAGTCTAAAATAATACAATAGTACACTATAATATAGTAAGTAATAGAATCCCAATGTATTGAATTTACATGGAACATAATTGTCGAAAATGAAAAATTGAAAATGACTAAAAAATAATAAACCAATTAATAATTCATTTTTTGCACCTTATGCATTCCTGATAATGTGTCATTAATTATAGAGACACACTTGTTATTGTTTTACTAATTAATCACATAAATTTAATTCTACAACCTATTATAATAGGGAGGGTAACTATGAATTTTGAAAATAGTGGAAAGTTAGCAGAAATGGGTCTTCATTTTATGAAAGAGGCTATATTAGAAGTTCTTTTTTTCCGCACAAGATGAACCACCACTACTAACAGCGGAAATTACAAGTAGACTTCTACTATTCAAACGGGATATACCCTTAGATATTCCCATCCTGATTGTATCCACTATATTAAGTCGATTAGAATATGAAGATAAGGTCTATAAAATCAGTGGTAAAGAAAGGGGATGGGTAATTAGCGAAAAAGAAGCTGAACGTATTCGTCAAATGTATGATATGGAATTCTAATATATAATACCATTACTGGTAATTAAATTCTCATTAAAAGTGCATAATCTGTATTATGATTGACAGGTTTATGCTAAAGAAGCGACAACAACCCTATCTTTCCAGCATAATCCTTTATAATCTGACTGTCATCGTAGAGGGTTGATTATTTATCAATTCTTGTACAGAGTTGCTTTGTGTATCTCCGATTTCAAAGATTAGTTTTCCACCGGGATTCAGGTAGGACGGTGCTTCAGAAATGAGTCGTCTGATAATTGACAACCCATCTTCACCTGCAAATAGAGCAATATGTGGTCATGCTCTTTTACATCAGGACTCAAATCATTATTTTCACAAGACATTACATAAGGAGGGTTAGATACAATCCAATTAAAATGGGATGTATCCAGATTTTGGATAGGATCAAAGAGATCTCCATGTAACAGTGAAATCCGGTCTGTACACTCGTGAGTATCTCTATTTTTTTTTGCTACATCTAAGGCATCCTGACAAATGTCGGTTGCGATTATTTCCCATTCAGGCTCATTTACTGCTAAAGTTGTCGCTATAACGCCACTACCAGTACCAATTTCAAGAATACGTTGAGGTTTGTCAGGATTAGTATTGAGGATAGTCTCTACGATAAATTCTGTTTCTGGACGGGGAATTAATACCCTTTCATCAACATAAAAATCTAAGGACATGAACTCTTTACGGTTAATCAGATAACTAATCGGTGTAAGAGCAATGCGTCTTTTAATTAGTTCTCTGTAAACACTCAGATGTTCTTGATAAACTGGCATGTCAAAATGCAGATAGAGTTGTAACCGACTTTTTTCGATGATATGACCGAGTAATACTTCTGCATCTAAACGTGGATTTTGGTATGTTGTGCTTTTCAAAATATTCTGTTGTCCATTCAAGCAATTCAAGCACGTTCCAAATTTTGGTTGCCATACTATAATGATTTTGTAGCGATATGAGGATTGAAAAGAATCAAACGGATAGAAAATTGTAGGTAGGGATGTATGATACTGTAATACATTCTATTCAACCGATATTCAAATATAGATTCTTGATTAAATACTCTCGTTTTTTAACTTTTCAGCTTGGTCTGCAGTTGTTAACGTTCGATAAATTCCTCTAAATCTCCATCCAATACAGATTCAAGTTGATAACTACTAAATTGAATCCTATGATCTGTTACCCGTGATTGTGGAAAATTAATAGGTTCGTATTTTTTCACTTCTATCACCACTACCAACCATAGAACGTCGTGTTTCTGACCGTTCACTGTCGAGTTCTGCTTGTTTTAATTCTTGTAAACGTGCTCGGAGTATTTTCATGGCTTTTGATCTGTTCTTATGTTGTGATTTCTCATCTTGACAAGTTACAATCAGACCTGTTGGTAGATGTGTTTATACGAATTGCTGAATCTGTTGTATTAACACTTTGTCCTCCCGGACCTGATGATCGATAGGTATCAATACGTAATTCAGTTGCTTCATCTATTTCAAGATCAAGTTCTTCTGCTTCAGGTAGTACAGCAACTGTCACTGCAGATGTATGGATACGTCCACTTGTTTCAGTAGTAGGAATACGTTGGACCCGGTGAATTCCACCTTCATATTTAAGTAGACTAAATGCATCTTTTCCTTCAATAGAAAATACCACCTCTTTGAACCCTTTTAATCCAGTGGCATTAGCACTGAGCATTTCCACTTTCCAATTTTTTCTTTCTGCGTATCGAGTATACATACGGAAGATTTCTGCAGAAAATAAACTCGCTTCTTCTCCACCGGTACCAGCGCGAATCTCTATAATCACATTCTTTTCGTCATTTGGATCTTTTGGAATTAGAAGAAGTTTAATGGATTGATTAAGGTCTGTCATCTGATTCTTTAAATCATCCAATTCTTCTTGAGCTAATTCATTCATATCCGCGTCACTTTCTTCAGACAATAATAGTCCTGTTTCTTCAATTGCAGATTCCAATTGTTGATAATCCTTGAATGCAGACACAATTGGCGAAAGCTCTGCGTGTAACTTCGATAATTCCTGTAACCGCTGAGGATTGGAGATTTCATCAGGATCGCTTAGAGATTTCTCAACATCCAAGAACCTATTTTGGATGTCTTTTAATTTTTCCAACATTAATATAATCTTTATATAATGAAATTATTGCTGAAGGTACAGCAATAGAAGTTTATGGTTGGTGTAGTTCAATGAGTTCATAGTTAGTTCACAAAGATTTTATGACTATCCTGTAATAGGATTTTAAACTATTCAGATTTTTCTTCTGTAATGCCATAACGCCGGCGGAAACTTTCAACTCGACCTGCAGTATCAATAAAACGTGCTTGTTGTCCTGTGTAAAATGGATGACATTTAGAGCATACATCTACACGCATTTCAGACTGTATGGTTTTTGTTACATAGGATGCACCGCAAACACAATTGATAGTGCATTCTGTTGTTTGTGGATGGATTTCAGGTTTCATTTCATTACTCCTTATAATTGTTCAGTCAATTGTCATTATATCATAAACACTGATTTTAGTATTGACTATTTTCCATTTCTTGTTGGTTGTGAAGGTTGTGGGTTTGTTTTACCACCATCATCTACCATACTTTCAAGAAATACTTCATTGTCTTGTTTTACTAAACTGTTTAATCAACAATTCCATTGTTTCGGCAGGACTCATTTGGCTTGTAAACTTCCGTAAAGCCCATACCTTATTGAGTACTTCAGGTTTAAGTAACAATTCCTCACGTCGAGTTTTTGATTTTTCTATATTGATTGCAGGGAATATTCGCAATTCCAATAGGGAACGATCCATGTGTAGTTCCATGTTCGCAGTCCCTTTAAACTCTTCATAAATATAAGTATCTGAACGGCTTTCAGTATCGACGAGAACGGATGCAATTATGGTTAAACTACCACCTTCCTCAAACTTTCTTGCAGCACCACAAAACTGACGAGGTTTGACGAAGGCCATGGGATCTAAACCACCAGTAAGTGTTTTACCTGTTTGTGGAGCTATCATATTATGTGCCCGGGCAAGTCGTGTCATACTATCAAGTAAGATCACACATCTTTCCCACATTCAACCATACGTTTGGCTTTTTCTATTGCCATTTCTGATACTTGAACGTGTCGTTCAGGGTGTTCATCAAAAGTTGAACTAATCACTTCTCCTTTTACTGTTCGGACAACATCTGTAACCTCTTCCGGACGTTCATCAATCAGTAAGAAAATAAGTTCTACTTCTGGATGGTTGGCTTCAATTCCACAAGCGATGTTTTTTAGCAATGTTGTCTTTCCGCTATAAGGAGGGGCAACGATTAATCCACGCTGTCCCTTTCCTATTGGAGACATAAGATCAATGATGCGTGTGCCAAATTCGGAGTGTTTATGTTCAAGTTGCAATTTTTCATAAGGAAAGATTGGCCTGAGATTGTCAAATTGTGTTCTTGATTTAACAGATTGAGGAGGTTCACCATTGACCTTTTCTATTTGTAATAAGGCAAAATACCGTTCAGCTTTGTTTTCAGACTTTTTAGGTGGACGAACCAAGCCTTCAACCACATGTCCTGTCTGTAAACCAAACAAACGTATCTGTGAGGATGAAACATAAATATCCTCGTTGCTTTGTAAATAGTTAGAACGCGGGGATCTAAGAAATCCGTAATTCTGATCACGGTCATTTAGTATCTGTAATACCCCTTTACCTGAAAGGGGGACATTTTTTTCAGCGACCTCTTCAAGAATACGAGTTATTAGTTCTTCCTTTCGTAACCCGTTGCTTTCACCAATACCATAGGATTGTGCCATGGTATTTAAGGTCGAAATCTCCATTTCTTGGAGCTTGCCTATTTCCAAGCTCTCCATAGTTTATCGTACTCCTCAGTAAATCCTGTTCCGAATTGCCATTGTATCTACATGTTTATATATAAGGTTAAAATGGACAAGAAAGAACAGGTACATACTTATGATTTGACAGAAATCCGCAAGAAATTGCAGAACTCTCTCTTATGAACATATAATACTCCGGTACTGACACCAGAGTGAATATTGAATTGAATTGAAAGGTAGTATTGGAATGTTTTACATAATAGGGTAAAATTAGATAACCCTTGAACTATACTTTGCCAATAATCGTAATTGATAGATTGAATTGCATCCAGAGTGGCAAACGAAAATTTTGGATTGAATATGGGGTCCGTATGATAGTGTTTGGTAGGAGTTAAACATCCTTTTAGTGTTGGAATCGAATGATTGATCCATTCTATGAACCATACCATCACTAATTATACAATATGTACAAATTAATGTCAAGGAATTTTTTAAGGTAAATTCTGAATATCAACTAAATTTATATGAAATTTGGTGTTTTTTATGCTAATCTGTATAGGATTTTCATTGATCCTATACAGATTAGTTATGATTCAATACAAAATTACTATAGAATTCAGCTATTTCTCCTCAATCTTTTCTTCAGCCTTCTCAACTGTCCCTTTCAAAGTTTGAAGTCGACGCCGTACATCAGAATTATACTTATTTTTCTCTAAGAAACCTTCCCATAATACTATCGCTTCATCATTATATCCTTTAGAAACATAAAAGTCACCGAGTGCAATCACAGGTATGTCAGAAACAGGATCTTTATCAATTGCTACTTTAAATAATGTAATTGCTTGATCCTCTTCATCATTTAGAAGTGCAATTTCAGCGTTAGCATAGGGAACTAAGGCATGATCAGGATATGCATTGAGGAAGATATCTATTTGTTTCTGTGCATCTTCATCTCTACCCTGTTTATAAATTGACAATCCTGCAAGTATTGTACCATACCCATATTGATGAGTTAACAAACGTTTATCAGCAGGACTTTCTGCCTTATCTAAAAGACGTTTTGCATTTCTTGCTGCTGCTTTATACTTTATCTGTGCTTTGTTGTGTTGACCATATTTATCACATACATCTCCAAGTGTCTTCATAGCTATGAACGAATCCCTTTTCTGATCAGCGAGATCTTGGAAAATACCTGCTGTTTTTCGGTCTTTTAATCGATAGTTCAACACCTCTGCAAGACTTTGTAAGGTGTCAACATCTTCAGGATTTAAGGCAACAGACTGTTCAAAACTATCTCTTTCTTTTTGATAATCACCGAGTTTATTATATGTCTTACCAATCAACCAATATATCTCAGGATCTTTATTTCTATTGATACCTATGATGGATTGAAATGTCTCCAATGCTTTCTCGTATTCTTCGTTGGTATATTGATTCTTTCCTGTGTCTCTGACGGTATCAATTACCTTGCTATCACGTGATGCAGCTTTTTCAATACCTCCATGGCTCTTTTATGCATTCCAACTTTTCGATAGCATATGGATAGTCGTTAGGTAGTAGATTGGCTCGAGTTTGCTTTCTCTGCTTCAGCACGGGCAATTGCATCAAACAATAATGCACCAGCATGTAGATAATTTTCGTCCCCCATATAAAAAACCAGCTATCATTAATTCTGCATCATAAAAACTACCTTGTTCATCTCCGGCAATCTGTACAGAACCACCAAAATCACGCATGACTTCATCAGCACTAACCCCAAATCCTGAATCCGCAATAGCAATATTCTTCTTAACTATAGGACTCTTTTCTACATTCCGAGGTCTATCGCGTTCCCGTCGTGCTTCTTGCCTTGCTATTGCCCTTCCAAATTGTGTCTGTTTCGGATCATCAGGCTTGGGTATCTCAGCATTTAGTTCAGTTAGTTCTTCTTTTGCTTTTTCAATGTGTGATTCTGCTCCTTCAACTTTCCCGTATCTTTTTACCACAGATTGAAGAGTTCGTTTTGCTTCGTTTTCATTCTTGAGAAACTGGCGTTGTATCCGTGCTTTATTTACTAAAGCCTGTGTAGCTCTCGGACTTTGAGGATTACGATTAGCAAAATTATCAAATACTTCAACCGCACTTTCGTAATCTTGTGCATCTTTATAACTCGTAGCCAACATCAGTTGTGCATCATGACTGATTTCCAAATGTGCATACTGATTAACAATAGTATCAAATTGAGTTTGTGCTTTATCATAATCTTTTTGTCGATAATAGTGCATTCCAAGTCGATAATGTGCCTCTGCTGCATCATCACTCTCAGGTGCATCTGCTATGATGGTCTCATAAGATATAATCCCTTGAGCGGGTTGATCCATACGTTCAAGATATATTTTACCAATTGCAAGTTGTGCCTCACGTGCTTTGGCTGTACCCGGTTTCGCTTCAACGATACCTTGGTATACTTCAATGGCACCCCGGTAGTCTTTCATCTCAACTAATTCTTCTGCTGTATCCATTTCATTAGTGGATAAACAACCGACTTGTGATAATACAACTATCAAGAAAGCTGTAATTAGAAAGTAGTTGATATACTTCATGATTTTCTCCTTACTATTCAAAATTTACTTAATATTGCACTAATATCTCAAAAGTTTGGAATAAAATTACTTCAATAGAGTTTGTGTGAAAACGATTCTAATACATCTGCCTTGTCTTACAGAGATTAATTAGGTCGTTTACTTCTTGCTTACTATACCCCTCTTTTTCAATCAGTTCGTTACAATCCACACTATTCTTTTCATCTGGACCTTTACCAGCTTGAAGAATTGAATTTGTCAGCCAGCTTGTTCGGACACCATTTATACCAGAAGTATAATTTGCTTCATATTCACCTTTTACTAACCCGACAAGTTGATCGACTTTACTTTTCGGATATCCTTCTGGTCTGGGATATGAAAGCGGTTCAGCTTCACCACCTTTTGGGATATATCGGATACCATTCTTAATCTCTATTGTACCTTCATCTCCTTCAAGGATGACCCATTCTTCAAAACCTACGCGGGTATTTCCGAGGATTGTGATTGTTCCTTCTGCACCATTATCCAGTTTTACATCAGAGTAGGAATTTATCTCAACGAATTTTGGTACAAGTTTACCATCATCGTCTTCAAATTTCATATCTGTTGTACCATACACTTCAGCAGGTAAAGTTTCAGTCATCCAGAGAAAAATATCCTGAAGGTGGCTACCAGAGTCGTTTGGTTGTCCACCACCTGAAAAACGGGGATCACCTCTCCATCCACCTGCACCCCACCGTTGTGCCATATAGACTTCAAACTTTTTCAAATTACCAATTAGTCCTTCTTGAATTCCTCGTCGTCCTGAGATATAGGTGTCTTCGTAGTGTCTTTGATAACCACCGACCAAGTGAAGATCGCTACCAATAGCTATCTTCGTGATTGCGATTGCATCTCCAACAACATTAGCCATAGGTTTTTCTACAATAACACTACACCCCGCACGTAATGCATACTTCACATGAATATCATGAAGTGAATGAGGCGAAAATACACCAACAATATCAAGGTCTTCGTGGTTTAACATCTCGATAAATTCATGATCACCGAGATATCTCTTTAGACTGTTTGGTTTATAATCTTCAACGCGTTCCTGCAATGCGTTTTCTAACGCATCTAAACTACCTTCATGAGAATCTGCGGCTGCAACAACATCAGCATCATCACGGGTTGCAAAACCGAGTGTATTCCCACGTCCCGCTCCACCAGGACCAATCACACCAACTCTTAATTTGCCATTTTTACTTGCCATAGATATTTATCTCCAAAATTATATACATTGGTTGAACAATTAATTTTCAGTCGGTTGTTCATTACTACTTTTATATTTATCCAGTGATTACCTTGAAAAGTCTTCTGAGTGGATCATAAAACTCGTCAACAACCCGTTCTTTCAATGGTATAATGGCATTGTCTGTTATCGTAATATGTTCAGGACATACTTTCGTACAGCATTTGGTAATATTACAATAACCTATCCCATCAGAATTCTTCAATTCTTCTAATCTATTATCAGTATCAATAGGATGCATTTCCAATGAGGCTGCATAGACGAAGAAACGTGGTCCAATGAATTCATCGTGTAAATGATGATCCCTTAATACGTGGCAGACATCCTGACACAAAAAACATTCAATACATTTTCTAAACTCCTGAACATGGTCAATATCAACCTGTTCCATCCGCCATGTACCATCCTTCGCATCGGCAGGTCTTGGATTAAAGGGTCTCATTTTTTCCTTAACTTTATAGTTCCAGGATACATCAGTTACAAGATCTTTAATTATTGGAAATGCACGCATGGGTTCAACGGTTACCGGTTTATCCAAAGGAATATCATTGAGTCGTGTCATACACATTAATTTCGGATTACCATTTACCTCAGCAGAACATGAACCACATTTTCCTGCTTTACAGTTCCATCTAACCGCAAGGTCATTTGCTTGTTCTGCTTGAATACGGTGGACAGCATCTAATACAACCATCCCATCAGATACATCTGTTTCATAATCAACGAAATCTGCTTTTTCCGCATCCCCACGCCAGATTCGAAATGTTGCTTTTGCCATAAGATTCCCTTCCAGTATTTGGTAGTTATCCCATTTCCTCAATGATTTGTTGTTGTTCTTCTGTTAATTCAGGTACAGATTCACGTCGTATATCCATGAATCCTTCACTATTCTTATTAACGATAGTATTATATTTACCTGCGCCATCTTCTTCTTTTTCAGGAAAATCGTCACGAGAATGTGCACCTATACTTGCCTTTCTCTCAAGTGCAGCAAGAGCAATTGCCTCTGAAATCGTAAGTAAGCAATCCAGATCCAGAGCAGTGTGCCAACCCGAATTATATTCACGGTTTCCTATAGTATGTATATTCTCTGATTTATCGCGTAACTGCTGTATTTCTTCTAATGCTTGAGTTAAACTCTGTTGACTCCGTGCTATGCCCACTAATTCTTGCATTTTATCTTGAAGATCTGCCTGAATGTCATACGGATTACCACCATCCTCAGGATTCTCAAATGGTTTTAATACTTCATTAGCAATCGTATCTATCATACCCTCATCAACAGGAATAAGTGCATTTTCTTCTGCAAATTTTGCAGCGTATTCCCCTGCCCGTTTACCAAAAACAAGTAAATCTGATAGGGAATTACCACCAAGACGATTGGCACCGTGCAATCCTGCAGCACATTCCCCTGCAGCGAATAAACCAGGAACACAAGTCATCTGTGTATCTGCATCAACACGTATCCCACCCATAATATAATGTGTTGTAGGACCTACCTCCATGGGTTCTTGTGTTATATCAATATCAGCAAGTTCTTTAAATTGGTGGTACATACTTGGAAGTTTTCGTCGTATATGTTCCTGTGCGTTTGGTAGTTTTTCTTTTATCCATGCAATATCTAAATATACACCACCGTGAGGACTTCCTCTGCCTTCCTGCACTTCTCTAACGATACAACGTGCTATATGGTCTCGGGTTAATAGTTCTGGGGGTCTTCGGGCATCACGATCACCTTGTGTATAATTCCATCCTTCTTCAGGGTTATCTGCTGTCTGATTTACATATAGATCAGGTATATCGTCAAACATAAAACGGTTCCCTTCACTATTCTTCAGGATACCACCTTCTCCCCTAACTCCTTCAGTTACCAAAATACCTCTCACACTTGGGGGCCATACCATACCCGTTGGATGAAATTGAACGAATTCCATATCAATCAGTTCTGCACCTGCATGGTAAGCAAGAGAATGTCCATCACCCGTATATTCCCAACTATTACTTGTAATCTTATACGCTTTTCCTACCCCGCCAGTTGCTAATACGACTGCTTTTGCTGAAAATACTTTAAAACGTCCTTTTTCACGTTCATATCCAAATGCTCCTGTAACCCTACCATCTGTTTTCAGTAATGAGGTGATTGTATTTTCCATATGTACTTCAATACCTTGGTGTATGCCATGGTCTTGAAGTGCACGAATCATCTCTAAACCAGTTCTATCCCCAACATGAGCAAGCCGCGGATACTGATGTCCACCAAAGTTTCTCTGAAGGATACTACCCTCTTCTGTACGGTCAAAGAGAGCACCCCATGCTTCAAGCTCACGTACACGGTCTGGTGATTCTTTTGCGTGCAGTTCAGCCATTCGTGAGTTAGATAGGTATTGTCCACCCTTCATCGTATCAGCAAAATGGACTCGCCAACTATCTCTTTCATCAACATTCGCTAATGCTGCTGCAACACCGCCTTCAGCCATAACAGTATGTGCTTTTCCGAGTAGAGATTTACAAATCAGACCGACTTTTAAGTCACCATTAGCTGCTTCTATGGCAGCACGTAATCCAGCACCACCAGCACCGATAATTAATACATCGTAATCAAAAGATTCATAAGATGACAAACTATGATTTCCTCACTTTTCCGATCATTTCTTCATTGTATACTGTTCTATTGTTAATGTTAGCATTAGAATGTAATATAATCCTGCCAACCTGTTGTTGCTACTGTTCGTACATATATATCAGTAAAGCCTACCCAAATTAGACTCATCCATGCCCAAAGCATGTGTTTGCGATTAAGACAACTTACACAGTTATATATGTTTCGACGAACAGGAGCTTTTGATAAGAGATCAACTATACCACCCACAAGATGTCGTAATGAATGACATCCGAATGTGTAACCACCTAATAAGATTACATTTACACCTAAGATGATGGACCCAATACCGATTCCAAAGGTTTTTCCTCCGTTACCATCGTCAAACCATAGTGCTTTCCAAAAATCATAAGCAAGAATTCCTACAAATACTATGGCAAGATATAAGAAATACCTGTGTATATTTTGTATAATCAGTGGGAATGAATGTTCTCCACGATAACCTTTACGTGGTTCAGATACTGTACATGATGGTGGATCTGCCCAGAATGCCTTATAATAAGCTCCTCTATAGTAATAACAAGTAAATCGAAAACCGAGTGGTGCCCACAAGATGAGCACTGCAGGGGTTACGGGAATCCAAGAAGGCATTACACCGAACCAACTATGTTCGGTACTATGAACTACATCTGTCAAGCCAAATAATAGAGGAGAATAGAAAGGAGATAAATATGGTCCGTGGATGAAATGATTCCCCTCAAAGACACGGTATGTAGCGTAGATACTGAATAAACCCAAACCTAATAGTACCGCAACAGGTTGTAGCCACCATGTATCTTGTCGTTGGGTTTGAAAGGGACGTTGGTCTGTTAATGTTAGTTCTGGATGAGCCATAGGCAAGTTTTCCTTAACTTAAAATGAGATTAGAAAATTCCTGAATTTATAAATTTAGTAATGAGAGTGTTCTACGATATTTCAGTGATCTAATGAGATATAATATCTTTGGAATATGCAAGGTTGGATGAAATCTATATGAAATAGTATTTTATTCGATTAATCGTATTATATAGTATCATAATAATGATATTTTTGTCAAATTACACCAGAAGCATTTAATTGTCCAGTTTATCCGATCAATTTAACAGATTTTCTACAATTAACACATCAGATCCTCTGTCTCAATCCGTCTCAGGTATTTCCCATATCATTACTGTACCGTCCCCACTGCCACTACACAATAATGTACCATCGGCATTGAATGAAACACTATTAACTCTACCCTTATGACCTATATAAGATCTAATGTGTTCTCCCGTCTGTGCATTCCATAGATGTATATTGTCATCATACCCACCGGAGGCTATATTATTTCCATCTGGACTAAATGTTAGACTACTAACCCATTCTATATGTCCTGTAATAGATAACTCATGCTTTAGGTTATCTGCATTCCATAGATGTATACAATTATCATCACCACCAGATGCGATCGTTTTTCCATCTGGACTATAGGATAGTCCCAAGACCCATTCTGCGGGGGTTTTTACTTCGATTTTAAATTTACGTTCATTAATATCCCATAGTCGTATGTGCCCCTTATCACTCCCAGTTGCTAAGGTATCACCTTGTGGGTTGAATACGACAGTGAGATTATATTCATCTTTTATTATGAAGGTAGTTGCACATTCCTTCTTATTGATGTCCCATAGTCGTATAGTATCATCATAACTCACAGAAGCAATCATATTTTCATCAGGACTTATATCAATACCCCAGATCCTACTGGTATGTCCTTTTAATATCCCTGTTGACTTACCACCCTTAACTAAATCCCATTGTGATATAGTTGTGTCTCCACTACCACAGTAAAGTTTACTACCATCGGAACTAAAAACTAAACTCTCTGAATTCCATTCATGTCCTACCAAAGTTTCCTTCAGTTTTCCTGTGTTTACATCCCATAATCGTATAATCCCATCGTAACTTCCATTAGCGATTAATTTTCCATCAGGACTGAAGGTAACACATCGCACCTCTACCATATGTCCTGTAGTTTTCCTCAATATCTTACCCGTATTTACATCCCAAAGTTGAATACGACCATCTGTACTCCCAGAAGCAATTACACCTCCATCCGGACTAACAGCTAAACACTCAACATAATCATCATGTTCTGTTAATGTCATCTTTTGTTCACCAGTATTTACATCCCAAACTCGGATAGACTCTTCCATACCACTACTGTATAGTGAATTCCCATCCGGACTAAAGGTGATGTCATAAACACCATCAGTATGTGCTTGAAGTTTTGAACTTAGAATACCTTTTTCTGTATCCCATACATGTATTAGACCATTATTATCACTACTTACAAGCATGTCTTTAACTGGATTATAAGCAACACACTCTACTGAAGATTGTCCAAAATTGAATGTATTAATAAAAGTACTGATATCCCATACACGTATTGACCCATTATCGCTTCCACTGGCAAGCATTTTTCCATCATTTCTATAAGAAAGACTCATGATTCGTCCTGGTAATCCGGATACTGTCTTCCTTATTTTACCTGTTGCTGTATCCCAAAATCGAATTTTACCATCACCACTCCCACTTGCGAATGTAGTTCCATCAGGACTAAATGCAATACTATTAATACCAATTTTATATTCGGTTATCTCTCGTCTTAGGGTACCAGTCTGTCGATTCCAGATGTTAATAATACCATCTATATTACCACTTACGAGTATATCTCCATTTGGACTGAATGCAACACATAGAACATGATCTTTATGTTCAGATAATAAAGTTGCTTCTTGTAGTGTTGCTGTATCGTAGATCCAAATTCCGATGCTACTGGCTACAGCAAGTAATTCTCCATCTGGAGAAAAGTGTATATCGTTGATAAAACCTTTACCAAATTGTGCAATTGCACCTTCTGGTAGTTCTCGATGGAATTGTCCATCAGCATATATTTTAGTAGGAAAATATGTAGATTGGACAAAAATTATAAGAAAAGATAAAATGCTGATAGCTCTCATTTGTAATGTTATATTTATTGTGCTATCTCCCACACAAGCACAGAACAATCACGGCTTCCACTCACAAGTGTTTTACCATCTGGACTGAATGCGAGACTATTTACCCAGGATACATGTCCTGCTAATTTTTTCTTGAATGTACCGGTTTTATAATCCCATATAAATATATTACCTTCCCATCCACCACTTGCAAGAGTACTGTTATCTGGACTAAATGCCACACTATTCACCCATAAAGTATGTCCAGTAAGGGTATTTTTAAGTATCCCAGTTGTCGCTTCCCACAAGCGAATTTCTCCATCTTCACCACCGCTCACGATTGTGTTTCCATCAGGACTATAGGCAACACACTTCACGGAGTCATTATGTCCAAAAAATGCCACCTTATACGATGCTGTATCTATATCCCACAATCGGAGTGTTGTGTCCGTACTTCCACTAACAAGTGTTTTTCCATCTGGACTGAAGGCAAGACTATTGATACCTTTTTCAAACGAAAGCACATCATTATCTGGACTGGAAAAGCTACTTTTGAATTTGCCTGTTATTGTATTCCAAAGATAAATGTCACCCATTTCACTTCCACTAACAAATTTATTACTTTTTGGATGAAAAGCTATGGAATTTACACTATCAGAATGTTCTTTTTTACCAATTTCATACTTTCCAGTTGTCAACTCCCAGAATCGAATTAGTCTGTCACTTGTCCCACTCACAAGTTTTTGGCTATCTGGACTAAAAGCAATACTTTTAACCCAAGAAAGATTACCTGATAGTGTTTTTTTATGAGACTTGGTATGTGGATCCCAAAGATAAATGTTACCATCATAACATCCATTAGCAATCATTTTTCCATTTGGACTATATGCAACACAATTTACCCAAGATAAGTATCCATTAATTCTCTTATGGATTTCCCATGTTTTTACGTTCCATAAATCAAAACTTCCATCTCTTCTACCAGTTGCCAATATTTTACCATCCGGACTAAATGAGACACTCTCGACTTTTGTATGAGATTTTGAAATGATCTTAATTAGTTTTCCTGTTTCTAAGTTCCACAATTGTACAGAACCATCATAATTTCCACCTATAAGTTTTTTTCCATCCGGACTAAATGTAACACAACGAAAACCATCTTCTGCGCCAGATAGTATCATCTTTTCATCACCATTCTTGGTATTCAATATATGGATATTTTCTTCCCATCCAGCAGTAGCAAGGTTTTCTCCATCAGGACTAAATGCTATATCTATTATTGCTCCTTTATCAATTGAATTTGTGTGAAGGTTTTTACCGGTTCTTACATTCCACAAACGAATTGATCCATCTGCACTTCCACTTGCAAGGATACTCCCATCTGGACTAAAGGCGACTCTCCAAACCCAATCTGTATGACCTGTGAGTGTTTTCTGTAATTCCATCTTATCTGTAGACCACAATCGAATGTTGCCATCATCACTTCCTGTAGCAAGTAATAATCCATCCGGACTGTATGTGATTGTATTTGTATGGTAACTTTGTCCAATGAGTCTTTTCTTGTGTTTACCAGTAATCCTATTCCATACTCTGATGGTACCATCCCAACTACTTGTTGCGATTGTATTTCCATCAGGATGAAAAGCAAACGCTTTAACAAGTTCAGTATGTCCAGTGAGTAGGTCTATCTCTTGATATGTTGATGTATCATAGATCCATACCCCAATTCCACTTGCTACTCCCATTAATGAACCATCTTGTGAATATTTAATCATTTGTATCCCACCCTTTCCAAAACGTGCAATTGCACCTTCAGGTAGGTTCATTTCGATATATTTTTCTGCGAGAGAGTTACAAAGTGGTAGGAAAATTAGAAGATTAAGGAAGGTTATAGCAAATTTCTTTTTCATTGGATGATTTTAGGTAGTCATTGTTTAAGACAGTTTTCATTTATATTTTTGTGTGTGTTAATGGTTCCCATCCGAGAAGTCGTTTTGCTTTTGAGAGATTAATTTCATTCTGTTCATAGTCTCCGGCAATAAAGAATGCTTCAAAACCTTCGTGTTCTGCAGAAATAGCTGCGAGGTAGGCACTTGCCAAATCCTCTTCATCTGTCCACCAGATATGTACAGATGAATCCTTTGGTTGTTCTCGTCGTTCTAACCACTGTTCGCGTGTCGACGGACCTGTGATTCGTAATGCACTCAATGACATATTGTGTTCTCGACAAAAGTATTCACAAACCTGTTCTCCAAAACCTTTTGTTAATCCGTATACACCAGGATTATCCCGTGGAACAAGATCTTCATAAGGGTAACTATTTCGTGTCCGTTCATGAACAGTAAAAGTACTGGTATAGACACCACGTTGTATCCCTATCTCTTTGGCTGCATGCAAAACGATATGTAGACCCTTGGCATTTACATCGTAGTTTGCAATTATGTCAGGGAAATCTGCAACGGATGAACGATCACTTGTTGGACGTAACATCACCATATACACAAATGTATCCATTCCCTTCAAAGCTTCCTGAACAATATCCACATCTGTAACTGAACCTTGAATAAAATCTACAGAATTGTCTTTAGGTGGAGAAAGGTCAAGTATACGAAAATTGTGATGGTCTTTCATATAAGGAAGTGTCATTGTACCAACATGTCCTGAACCGCCGATAAGGAGTACGTTCATCTTTATTCACCATTAAATAGAAATAGAATAATCAGTATTAGACTATGTATCAAATAAATTGAGTGATAAACCTAACAGATTAATCTTCATACCGATAATCACCATGTTTTATACGTAAGTCAAAGTCATCTTCAGTTTCCCATTTCGGCATATCTGAAGGAACTTCATATTGAAATTGTTCAGTATCAGAAGTGTAGGGATTTGAGCTACGTTCATGAAGAGCACGTTGATACATTTTACATCGTTGTGTGAGAAATTCGTTCTGCCACCACTTATATCTTTCATTCCATTTTGGTGTTCGTTGGTCAAAATAAATTACTCTACGAAGTGAATCACTTGTATTTATCTTACTACCATGTAAGACTTTGGTATGGTGTAGGAGAATGTCTCCAGGTTCAACTTCAGCAGGTACAGCATCGGAGCGATCAAAATTTACTTCTCCTTGATCAATAATTTCTTGTGCTTCTTCAATTCCCCATAGATGACTACCAGGTATCACCCAAACACAACCATTTTCAACTGTAGAATGATCTATATAAATATCAACATTAAATATAGGAAGGTTTTCTCGAATTGCATTGCCATCCCGATGCCATCTTACAGATGAACCATTTTTTGGAAGTTTAAAGACTAATGATTCATAACATGGAATAAAGTCTGGACCGATGATACGATGAAGTAAATCTCCAATGAATGGATGCCCAAGAAGCTTAAGTGAGAATTCATTTGGATGTGAGTGAAGGTATGTCAGATAATAAGGGATACCTTCAGGTCCACGCATACACCATGGATCTGCTGGACCTTCATTTAAAATCTCATCTATTAATCGTTGGCTTTCTCCTTGTATGACATCAAGTTCATCTGATTGTATTATATTTTTTAAAATCAGGTAACCGTTATCAATAAAAAACTGTATTTCGCCGTCAGTTATTTTTCGCATTATTTACTATTCTCTTTATTTTGGATATTCCATGAACGGACATATTGCTGAAAAAATCGTCATTTTGGTGTTTTTAACCCCCTAAAGAATCAACGGTATGAATGCCTTATGGCATTCCCCGCCCTTATCAGGGGGACTTTAAGAGGAAATGTGGAAGTCTAACTATTTATCAAACTCACGTTATTGTTAGGTACAATTAGAGTCTTGACTTTATATCTCCCCAGGTGGTTGTTAACTTATCATCAGCATCAACTGCTAAGACTTGATCCATATTCTTTTTTACATCATCAGCAGACAGAGCAACATCCCGCATTTTAACTTCATCTATTGTACCATTGAAGAAATTACTATTGCCTTGATTTGCTGCAATACACATTCCATTTGCAGAGAAATCCATTCTGACAGGGCCACCTGCATTTGCTTCAGCATCTTTCTTACCATCAATATACATAATGGCTGTATCTTGATCTTGTGTCAAAACAAGGTAATACCATTGTGGTTCAAACGCGGTATAGGTTGAGATTACTTCAAACTCAACAGCATTCGTTGCTACATAACATCCAAAGAGAAGTCCACCCCGGTTAAATGTGAGATGTGGTCTTCCGCCTCCAGTAAGTCTATATAGTAAATCAATTCTGCCACCACCGGCAATTTTCTCGGCTGGTTTAAACCACATTTCGATCGTCATCTCATCAGGCACGTCAACACCCAAAGGTTCGACATTTACAAATCCACTATTAAATTCAAGTGCTTCACCAACCACTCCTTCAACCCAATTCGCATTCTTTATTGTACCTTCAAAACTGTTATCCGATTTGTCTTTAGTTTTATCTCCATTCCCTTCATCAAAAGGGAAATGGAAAATAAGATCATCCGCTGCATCTACAGTATAAGGTATTGTTAGAATACAAAGAATTGTCGTTATAAGCAAAATACATATAGGGTTTCTCATAGTTTGCTTCCTCCTAACAAGAGTTTAATAGGGATATTCTATATTATACTATGGTTCTTGTCAATGAACATTGGACGATATCTGATCTCATGGTTAAGATTCTGTTAACATCCGATTGAGAAATCCACACCTTCATTCACGGAAACCTTCACGGAGCAATTTTGCGAACCCTTATTCTATAAAGGTTTATAGATTTAATAACCCCAATTCTCCGTGAATCACATATGTTATATTATATTTTACTTAATTGGATTGTAGATGGTATACACTCTTGGATCACAATCCTAAATACTCAGACAGTAGTTCTTGTTGTTGCATTTCTTTATGCGTTAAAAAAATGAAAAAAGTTACACTTTTCGTTACATCGTGTAACATTGAAATTGGTGTAAATTACCCTTGTAACCCCTGTCATAGTCTGGGTTTATACCAAATTGAAATAGAAATTATAAAAATTTGAATTTTGCCTTTTCTTTAGTTTATTTATGATATCCAAAACTGTAATTTTGATTTTTATAACACAATTTTTAAATTGCTTACTCAAAATTGCTCTAACGCCCATACCAGAAAGGGTTTTCAGGCTGTTATGTAAATCGGACATTTTTAATCTGTTATTAAATATGGCATTTCTGTATTTTGATGGGTGTGTCATAAATCCTGTATTGGCATAGGTTTGTTGGATTTCCAAAATATTTTGGAAATCCAAAGTTATTATAAAAGTAATGAAAACGGTTTTTGGGTTCATACTATACTCTGTATTACATATATTATAACGTATGTGAATATTGTATGCAAGTGAATTCCATTTGTCTTTTGTCTGGCGTTCTGTGAATTTATGGATTTTACGGTGCTTTTTATCTGTTGTTTATTTGTTGCTGGTTTTATATTTTTCTTCAATTTATTTGATATTATTGTAAGATCGGTATAAACAGTACGGATTTCACGGAGAAGAGGGTTTTTGTGTGTGGATGGTTCTCGTTTCTGTATCACGGATTACGCGGAGGAGAGGGTTTGTAGAGGATAAGGAGTAATCTTACAAACTAAAAGTTTGTGGTACAAAGATGTGTATTTTCTGAATCGCGGATTACACGGAGAGGATGTTTTCCTATCAGAATTCTCTTACTATGATTTGCATCTTTATCTTTACCTCTATAATAAACGAATTGAATAAAGATGTTGAGTCGCGTTCCACGAATACATGGTTGTCGCTATGTTTACTCGGTTCAATGGTAATAATGTCTCTATAGTCGTTCATGATATTCACATCTTCGAAAAACATTGTCAGCAAACTTCTGTGTCTATTCATTTAACGTTTGCTGGAAAGCTTCCAGACTCTGTGCCTGTAAGGATGTACGGCGCAATTGTCTAAGACGTTGCAGCGTTTCAATACGTTCCAATGCTGTCTTTACTTCTTGCAAGTTGTGAGCATGGAAACGTACCTCCAAGTTTTCAAGGATGCCCTCAATGAGACTTTCTCGCACGCCTTGATCAATGCCTTGTTGAAGGAAATGTTGAATAACTGATGACTCTTGCATGATAGCCTCCATTATTATTTCACGAATATCTGTGTGGCATCTCTCTTTTGAATTCTATCGTTGACTCTTCTCCCAACATGATTTTTTCAATAAGTTCGGTTTGACTGTGAAACATGGCTATGATAGATTTTAGTATTAATTCGACATTCTACAATAGTGGACAGTCCATCCTAATATTGTGGGCAATATTCTGTTTACCATATTCTTCTTGTCGAAGTTCAGCAACTGCACGTTCTACATCTTGATAGACTTGTTCTTCACTTATACCTTTGTTCTGTTCATGCACACTATTCATGACTTGCAAGAGTTTTTCCCAGTCCTCCGATGAAACCATTTTTCTGGGAGTGATTACTACACAATCTCCTTCAAGTCGTGCATCAACGATATCACCCTTTTTAAGTCCTAAACTTTCTCTGATTGGTTTAGGAATGGTTATCTGTCCATGTTCTCGGATTTTTGCAATTGCCATGTATTTGATCCTCTTTATAATACTTTTCATATATTCGTTGAATTAAAGTATATGGTATATTTTGCATATAGTCAACTTATACCATTATTTGGAATAAAACCAACCAGTCTTACATGGAGATCAGCAAATTTTTTAAGTTGACCCATAGGGACAAATTATTTATGCACCCCTTGTTCAATTACCATTTGACATTACAACAAGAATAATATATTCTTTAATTATATGCTGGTAGAACGCTTTATATACCAGTGTAATGGAAACTTTGAATATACAAACTATACAAAATAGAATCCGCGATGGACACTATCTGACGAAACCACATGCTGTGCAGCACGCATTAAAAGAAGGTTTTGAACGTAAACATATTATTGACGTAATTTTGAATGGGGAGATCATAGAGGAATATTTAGAGGAAGAACGAGTCTTAATTAGTGGTAGGACAACGCTCCAAGACGGCGTACCCGTTTACCTACATGTCGTCTGTGAACATGCTCATCCAGTCCTAATTGAGTTCATAACCGCTTATATTCCTGATGAACTTCAATGGGAACCACCAACTTTTCAGCATAGGAAACGCAAAGAGAGGTAATCTATGAATAACCCTATACCAATCTGTACACAGCACAAAAAAGAAAAAGTATGGAGTCAAACTGTCTTTGAATATACCGAAGATGATATATCTGTTCGGATAGAAAATGTCTGGGCATGGGTGTGTCCAGAAGATGGAGATCCCTCCTTCACACCGGAAACGATGGATGCCCTAATTGACACTGTCAAAGAGTTAATAGAGACTGCAAAACGTGCAAAAAAACGGAGTCCAGCATTGACCAATTACGCTATCGCAGTCGGATGATCCCTGTCCATATACAACTATTGTTCACTGTTCCTCTTTGTACCACATACTGTTAGTTTGTGGTATCACTCCTTACCCTCTTCAAACACGCTTTCACTATGCAAACCGGGTAAATGATACCATTTCTAAATGTTAATTACTCATCTCTGATTGGAGAACTCACCTACAAAATCAACAGTATGAATACCTTAAGGCATTCCCCGTCCCTTATCAGAGACTATTAAGTACACTCAATAATGTCAACGAGGATGAGGTAGAAGATGTTCTAAGGAGAAACAGACGATGACGCAGATTAAATTTCCACCTGGGTGGGATGAAGCAAGCGTACAAAGTGTTATTACACATTATGAAGACCAAACAGAGGGTGAAGCTGTTGCTGAAGATGAGGCTGCATTTCAGGATGAGTCTAACACATTGATGACGATTCCTACCGAATTGGTACCCGCAGTGCTTGAACTGATTAACAAACACCTTGCTATGAGACAACAAGAAATAAACAATTGATGGTCATTGAGCAAAGAATAGACGATCAGCATTGCGTCTAATCCGCGACCGGCGAATTGTTCAGAAGATAAGGTCATCACCACTTACCTCGGACAGGTCTAATACCGAAGGAATTCCCATTTTGAGTTTCTCGGCATAGATTTCGTCCCACGTCTGTGCTGAGTAGGGACGGATGAGGATCCCTCGTCTGTCAGTTCAAGTATAATACCCGATTCCAATCCTAATTCTCTGACCCAGTCACGGGGCAACTTGATTTTATGGTCTATTTCTAATGGGAGCGTTTTCATGATATCCACCTCTTCGTGAAACAGTTGAAAAGAGTATATCACAACTTTCGTTGATCATCAATTGTTTTAGCGGGGAATGCTAATCGGCAGTTTGTGCGCGAAGGACGCGGATTTTATTGTCTGCAATCATCTAAATATTTCATAAGTCGGCAAGGGTTTTCCATCCGCGATCGTATTCTTTCAGAATTTTGTCTAAGGCAATGAGAGCGTCATATTCCATGCTTCTGGCAATCGCGATGTCTAATTTAGCCCTCTCTCGCTTTTCGAGTCGTAACAATGCACCTCCGCGATAATAATATACCTCAGTATAATCGGGATTGAGTGCTATCGCTTTAGAATAGTCAGCAATAGCGAGTTCCACCATACTTTTTTTCGCATAAGCTAAACCGCGGTTGTTATAGACAACGGCATTATCTGGGTTAAGCTCTATTGCTTTATTAAAGTCTTTAATGGCACGGTCAACCACATTTTTGCTGAAATAAATACATCCACGAATGTTATAGACTTCCGCATTATCTGGGTTAAGTTCTATTACTTTCGTATAATCTCTTATTGCCTTATCAACTTCGTCGTTGAGCAGATAAGTTAGACCTCGATTATTATAGGCTGTTGCAAAATCAGGTTTCAGTTCTATGGCTTTGTTGAAGGAGGTGATGGCAAGATCATAATGTCCATTTTCGGCATGATTAATGCCTTGGTTATTGTGTGCCTCAACACTATTCTGTTTGCGAAAAAGTGTGTTATCAGCATAAATAAAATTGAGGTCGTAAGAGGCATTAACAAACCTTTGATTTAGTTCTTGCATATCTTTTCTCCCGCACAATTCGTATTACTTGAGGGTAATGATAACGCAACCAACCCCCACATATCAACCAAAATCCCTATTACCCTCTCAAACTCAGTGCCTTCTACTAATCAGACAGCCCTCTCCACAATCGCAATTTCTTTTTCCCTTAAATTGGACAGTTCAGACCCCAGCTTAGCAAGACCGTTTTCAAGTGTAAGCCTTTGCATTGGTTTGTGCTGTGGTGTGAGGGTTGTCTTGTCTGTTCGGGATTCTTTGTTGTCTGAATCACGGATTACACAGATTACACGGATTTCACGGATTGGCAGTCTGTAACATCAGGTTATCCGCTAAGGTGAGTGTTTTTGTTTTGCTGCTATGGTTGTGGGGGTGTTAGCAGTTCACTGATCTGGTCTGTATCGTTGTGAATGACTTAGTAAAACTTAGACTGATGTTAACGCAGTTTCAAGCTCCTCCACGGCTGCAATGGCATCCTCAAGTTCTTTTATGTAGATGTTCGCAACAGATACATGAGAAAGTTCGTTTAAAGTAAATTTTCGAGTCGATTCAATCTTGTCAACAACTTTTACATTCAAAAGAAGATTGCCAGCATCGTTCATTTTTGTTTTAATCGGCACCCAGAAATCTTCACTTTTCAAGTCTTTTGGGTTTTCACGGTATTTTACAGCAAGGTCTTTTTCCTCACAATATTTCTTGATTGCCGCTTCAAATGCAGTGCGAACATAAATAGCACAAGCCTTATAGTCATTCTCATCAAGATATTCTTTTGCTTTTTCCAAATATGGTCTATCTTCCTTACACACAGGTATTTCGTATTCGTCGGTTGCTTTGAAATAAAATTCAGTGTATTTCCAATTCTGCTCATCCAACCGTTGTTTAGCAATCTCATACCAGGCTTTATCGTAAGTCATCAAAAAGATTTGGTAATCTTTGAAGTACTCCTCAAGTATATCAAGGACTGGAAAGCGGTTAGACATGTCCAAACCGATTAGAACATCATCAAGGGCAAGAATTCTCAATCCACTTTCTGGATCTGGTAGAAGTAGAATCGATGAAAGATAAATGGAAATTGCAATTGCTGACAATTTTGCTTCATTTAACAAAAGGTATTCTTTAGAGACATCTTTGTCAAAGAATTTGACATTCAATAGAATCTGCTGGTTATCAAGCGTTTTATTCGTGTGATTATAGGTTACACCTTGAAAATCTAAATCAAGATCAACTTTATATCCGAACTTACCAAGAATCTCGCTCACTTTTGGACGCAATTCATCTAATCTGTTAGCAAGTTCAATGTTGAAGATGTCTATCCGATTTTCAAGGTCTGCAATTTTATTTTTTGCACTTCTACGGGGATAAGGTTCCTTGGATCTCATCCCAATCGTCTACGAGGGTTCTGTCCGTCACAGGGTTGATAGTATATGCTAAAAGCGTCTCAACCAGCAAATCAAACACATTCACTGCTTCGCCTTCGGGTTGCAGATAGTGTACTCCCAAAAGGTCTTTATAGTCAAGAAATCCGCTCGCTTTTGCTGTCTCCTTAATCAGTTCATCAGTCGTTTCTGTAATGGATTTTGACCACTCATAGGAATCTTTACCGAAAGAGAGTTTGACATGACCAGGATCATTGACAAAGATGTTCTGATGACTTTCAAAATCATTACTTTTGTCACTCTCGTCGTTGGTATCCAAACCTGATTTGAAGAAATATTTTAACGCGAGATACAACGATGATTTTCCACTCCCGTTTTCTCCATAAACTAATAAATTCTTTCCTGCATTATCCAGCTTGATTTGGTAGGGTTTGGGAAAAGCTCTGAAGTTTTTTATCTCAATGTCGGTTATTTTCACAGTTTTCCTTGAATGATGCGGATAGGTTTTATAACATCCAGATAATAAAGGTGGCGTCGGACAAGATGCATCCTGTCATATAACAGCTCAAAGATGTCCCGGAGAGCAGACATTTTATCACCCTGAATCTCTTCAAGTGACGGCAACCCCTCGTCTAATAACGGTTGCAAGAAAACTTTATCGCTCTTCTGAAGTTCAGCAGGTAGGTAAGCCTCATAAACCAATCCATCAATAACTCGCTCAAAATATCCGAGCATTATGCGGTCACGGGCATGTGCCAAATCCTTGCTGTTTATCTCCGGTTGCTGCTGTAGACAGATCAGATAATCAACGACTTTAGCTATAAGTGCTTTGTGTACTGGCGTGATGTTGGGAATCGGAATCTGCTGGATATACCCGCTGCGCGCCCGAAGCGGATCAATCGTCAATTGTTTTGACACCTGTGAATAAAACCACTCCACAGTACGGGAATTGAGGAGACCACAAAGCCACGTTTCTTCAGTTGGGATGAGATAGGACGTATTCCCATAATAATAACCGGCAGTATCCACCGCGAAAGTCTGATGGTTATAGGTATTTGGACAGACCAGTTTCGGTTGTGCAAAACGCTCCACATCTTTAAGAGGTGCTGGCAACTCATACCATTCCTGTTTTCCTTTTCTTTTCCTCAAAGGTTCTTTATGTTTTTCTAAATACTCCAGGATTGCTGGATAGTCGTCTATTGTTATACCTCGGTGGGTAAAGATTAACCACTGGTGCGGTGTATCAACGTACCAACGTCTGAGCTCCTGTCCGTGTAAAAACGGTTTTAAAATATCAGCAGAGGAAGGATGAGCTGCAATGAGTTTATTTCGTGTTGCTTTGTTTACCACAAACACCTCAGTGGGTGCAGTGTTAATACCGAAGGCGGACTTTGCATTGATGTACTCGCTTAAAGGTGGTCCAACGTTGCGCAACTGCTCGCGTAAATTCACCACGTCCGGCGATTCAAACGGGTTGCCATCGGCATCCAAAAAGTTACGCGTTTTGGGGTAGCGGGTACGACGGCGTTCTGTCAAAAGCAATGCGATGTCTTCTGGTAATTTGACACGATGTCGCTTCTCATAACTCTCAACATTTTTGTAGGAATTATGGAATATTGCAATTATGTCCACACCTAACCGTTTGGCAGTTGTGAAATCGGTTTTGGCTTTATCCCATTCTTGCAGGTGTAACCAAGCCACTCCACGATTATTATATGCGTTGGCATGTTGTGGATTGAGTTTTATCGCTTCGGTATAATCTTTGATTGCCCTATCATAATTGCCTGTTATGCCATAAACTGCCCCACGATTATAGTAAGCATCAACATAGTCGTGTTTAAGTTGTATTGCTTCGGTGTAGTCTTTGAGAGCGTTTTCCAACTTGCCTTCAAAGACGTAAGTGTTACCGCGATTACTGTATGCCTCTGGAAAATCAGGTTTGAGTTCTATCGCTTTATCAAAGTCTTTAATTGCACTATCAGAATTGCCAATTCTACCATAAATAGTACCACGGCTGTAATACGCCTCGGCATAATCGGGTTTGAGTTTTATCGTCATATCATAATCGTTGATAGCACTGTCAAATTCACCTTTTCCTATGTAAGCGTTACCGCGATTATTGTATGCCTCGGGAAAATCAGGTTTGAGTTTTATTGCTGTGTTACAATCTTGGATAGCCCTATCATAATCGCCTTCATTTTCGTAAACTACACTGCGATTGTAATGAACTTCAGCAAGGTCTGGTTTGAGTTTTATCGCTATGTTATAGTCTGCGACAGCTTTATCAAGATTGCTATCTTTTTTATAAATATTGCCTCGATTGCTATATGCTTCAGCATAATCAGGTTTGAGTTTTATTGCTTTATTATAGTTTTCAAGTGCTTTTTCAATTTTACCGTTTTCGTAATAAGTGAACCCACGATTATAATAAGCTTGGCTGTAGTCATTTTTTAGTTCAATTGCCGTGTTAAAATCTTCAATGGCGCGATCAAAGTTTCCTTTTTTCTGGTAAGCAGCCCCGCGATTGTTATAAGAACAAGCAACACGAGGTTTAAGGTCAATGGACTGTGAGTAGGCTTCTATTGCCGTATCTATCTGCCCAAGCAGCTGCTGAACATTCCCACGGTGGAATTCTGATTCAGCTCGAAGTTTTTTCTCAATAGTTTCAGAAAAACAATTCTCAGACTGCATTTCAACGACTTTTCGGATTCCATCCACTACATTTTGCCAACCTTCGCTCGGTTCCTCCCAGTTGGAAATCGGTTTACCTTTGGAAGGTAGAACCTCAAAGTCGCTGAGTTGATGCTGCTGCCAATCGCAATACTCAAGAATGATCGGAATGACTTTTATGTCTGCGGTTAAGGCTTCTGCTAATTCTTTGTTGCAGTTTTTAGAGGCAAGACTTGCTGCTGATACGAGGTAGAGAAGCATATCCGACCCTGCAAGATTTTTGGAAATATCTTCATACCACTCGTCACCCGCAGTAATTTCACCATCGTGCCAAGTGGTGAGTTCATTTTTCTGCTCCATGACAGCAAGGCGTTCTCGCAATTCGTCCTTTGCTGCAGCGTCTTTATGTGAATAAGTGATGAATCCTTTTAGCGGTTTGCTCATTCTTTTCCTTCCAAAATCGCAATCTCATCTACCGTTAAATTATACAATTCGCACACCAGCTTATCAATCTCATTTTCAAGGTCGGAAGTGTCCACATCGGGGCGGCTTGTTTAGCATCAAGTATCTGATCATCTGTTCTTCAGTATGTGGTGAAATTAGGAGTATTGGTAATAAAGGTTGTTTATCTATTTGATAATTTGTCCCTTGCAATTCACCTTTATACTTTAACCAAAAGAGATAAGTTTAGAATTCAATATACCAGTTAACGTGAGTTTGATAAATAGTTAGGTCTTCCACATTTCCTCTTAAAGTCCCCTGATAAGGGCGGGGAATGCCATAAGGCATTCATACCGTTGATTCTTTAGGGGTTAAAAACACCAAAATGACGATTTTTTCAGCAAATATGCCTGTTCTCTGTTTAATTTGCGCACATCTTGTTAATTATCAAACTCACGTAGTTAAGTATTTTTGATTAAATCTGCCTGTTTTAATGATTTAAAAAAGGTGCAGATACATAACTATCAAGTCTACATAAACGTGAGTTTGATAATTAAAAACTTGTAAATAGAGTACCCCTTAGTAGGTAAGGGATGATACAGGTGGATTCGTTACTGGTGGGATAATTTACTCTTCTACATTAATTAGGTATTCAAGAGAAACACAATAGCTGTAATCGCGTCATTCACCCTAAGTGTTCGTCTACCAGTCTTTAATAATCCAAGTTATCCTTTGAAATTTTTGAAAATATCCCGGAGTTTTATTGCTATATCGCTTATTGTGCCTTTATCACCAAGATTCACTTCGTTTAGGTTCACAGTTGTTCTCCTTATAGCTGGCAGTATGTTCAAGTGTTAATTAGTTTTCTCCTTCAGGATATAATGCGGGTAAATCGTTAATTAACTTTACCGTCTCAAGACTGACGGTAATAACACGTGCGATTAAGTCTACAATGTATTGCGGTTCATCCTCCCTATTTGGATTCCTTACGATATAACTTCCTTTACGATTTCTTGTGTCCTTATCCACCTTAATTTGGTATTGATTCTCTATCCACTTTAATGCGGACCAACCTCCCAGCTTATAATCAAACGCCTCAGCAGGTATATTTTCAATCGTTAGGAAATCATTATATTGGATCTGTCTTTTTTCTTCAGACAATTTCATTTTCTCAACACCCCAGTTTAGTGGGATGTCGGGGTTTTCCTTGAGCGTCAATCCTTCGTATTTTGGAACGGACTCATAGTTGACATGGAGGTACGCCAACTCTCTTCCAGCATTTGAGCATTCCCAAAAGTCATCGGCAAAAGGGATATGAGGAAGATTATCTTTAAGGTCCTCTGTATACTTTTCACGATATCTCTTGTGATGAAGTAGCCCATAGATATAGTGGAAGATATCCCATTTTGTTATACCGTCATCGTCGTACTGGTTTTGAAATTCTGCTAATGCCCAGTCGGTGATATTTTCACAGCGTTTTGCCCCATCTTCATCGTAGGTGTAGAAAGGGAAGGATTGCTGTGGGTCACCATAGAGATTTAAGTTAGGAATCAACTTGCTCATCATAACGGCAAATTCTTTCCTTCCATAACCGCCAACACAAATCACTTGATTTTCGTTTTCTACTTCTGAAGTGGGAAATATAGAAGGAAACTGTCCCGGACTGTCTATCAGAATTTTGTCAAAAAACAAGGTTGTTTTAGTGAAGGGACGATATAGAGAGTTCCTTATTTTATGAGGAACATATTCAGTACTTACACCTCGTTTTAACTTTTTCTTTAAGTCACGACTCCATTTTATTTTCGTAGCATCGTTTATAACAAAGTCATTAACTTTAGGTTTTGGTGGTCTTTGGCGATTATAGCGATCCACTTCTACGTTGTAATTATCTATCATTCGCTGTACGTTATCACAAAGTGAGTCTTGATTGAAGTTGTAAACCCAATAATCTCGATTAGTTGACACACCAAGACTAAAGTCTTTGAAAATTACACCTTCTGCAGTTTCTACAGTAATCTTTTCATTTTCTTTTACCTTTTTTGTTCCCAAAGGAATAAGATCGAAAAAATCTTCTTGAAGTCCTTCAGTCAGCCATTTGTTTCCTGCATCGGGTTGAATCTGTTGCCATGAAACATTACCTACATTTTGATGTCTGTTAAGGAAATCAAAGGTCTGAGCCTTGCTCTGTATCTCTGTTTCATTGTTGAAATAAATACATGGAGTGTCAATAGGTTCACCTGTTTTCACAAGCAGGGAGATACTTACTCCGACAGTAATGCCGAACACATTAGAGTCTACAGGTTGCCCTTTACGGATGTCTCCACCTAAATTACACACATAAACTGCATTAAATCCTTCACCCAGATGTTTACGCATTCCATCAAAAGTCCGTTCAGTAATAAAACTATTGTTTGTTACAAAAGCCACGATACCAGATTCCCCAATTCGATCTGATGCCCAGAAAAACGCTCTGACATAATGGTCATACAATTTATTATTGAGTTGTGCTTTGGAATCTTTTGAATATGTATTTTGAATCTGTTTATCAAGCGGTGGGTATTGACGGTTTTTGTTATTCTGGTTTTCATCGTCTTGCCCCGCATTATAGGGTGGATTGCCAATAACAACAAACATGTCATTTTCTTTTTGCTGTTCAACCCGTTTCGTGTTTTCTTCAGTAAAAAGATCCATCTGAGTTTTATCATACAATTCAAAGGTATCAGCGAAAGCTATCCCTTCAAACGGTAGAGATGTTCCTGTGAGATAAAAATATTCTTGTTGAATGTTTAGATTGGCGATGTAATAAGGCAATAACAGTACTTCGTTGCAATGCAATTCGTGCTGATACTTTTCCTCTAATGCTGTCTTCCGTATGTCCTGCATAATTCGAACAATAAAATTGCCTGTACCAACGAACGGATCAATGATATGAACATTGTAGTCCGAGAGCGAACGGTTAAACTCGTTTTGCAAAAGGTATTCAACGCTGTTTACCATAAAATCTACGATCGGTTGCGGTGTGTAAACGATTCCGTGTGTATCTGCGACTTTATCACAATACTCCTGAAAAAATTTCTCATAAACGGTATTGAGGAAGTGTTGTTTTTCTGAGAAGTCTTTACAAACTGTTGCCGCCTTCTCAATGGCAACGTAGAACGGGTTCAAGGGTTTGAGAAACTCATCTCGACTCATTGAGCGCTGCATCAATACTGCACTGACCTTTTCAATCTCACGAGCAATTATATTTCGGTCTGTGAAATCCGATCTTTCAAAAACCTTGAGGAAAATACGTTCGGTGAGGATATGCTGGATGAGCATTTCTTCAACAGTATCTTGCGAAAGATTCGGGTCAATTGAGTTGCGGCAAGCTTGGTAGAAAGTAGTAAATGCTGTTTTGTACGCTGCATTTGTTTGTTTCTGTTCCGAAATAAGTTCTTTCAACTTGTCAGCAAGTGCTGGAATCCGATTACTGAATTTATCAACTGCTTCGTTCCAATCGCTGAAAGTAGTATCTGAATATGAAAAGAGACGTTGAAGTGTCTCAATAAGATTTTTGGAATCTGTGATATCTATGTTTAGTACTTCTTGCTCGTCCTGAAACAATATGGCGCGATCAGGGGTTTGAAATAGGATATTATTAAATGGATAACCGTTTTCACGTTTCTCCTGAATTGCTGTCGTGAGATCGTCATCAATATCCTTCGCTTCCCAGTAAACGATCGGGAGTCCATATTCGTCTATAACCGCGCCATCAATGAAGATATTGTTTCCTGCTGCGGTACGCATTCGATATTGTGGAACAAAGGTGGCATTCACTTTTTTTGCACAGATGTCAAGTAAGATTGCAAAAGGATTACTCACTGCACCTTCATGTGTGAAGTCATGCTGGTCATATTGTTCCAATGCCTTGTAGTAGTCTATTATTGACTTATGTGTGGGTTTAAGATTTAGTGTTTCCATAAGTTTTCCATTAAGTGTTATCTTGTTTCTGATGGTTATAGGAGTTAATAATCCGAGATGAAATTTAGTGAATCGTAAAAACCGTTATCAGTATGGCTACTTTCGGTTTCTAAAGGAAGGTATAATTGTTCTGTTTCTGACATATATCCCCTCAGCGTATATCTGGATTGGGTAAGAGGATTATAACATAGGAGGGGTATATCGTCAAGAAAGCAAAAAGACTTAATATAAATTGAAGAAAACATAAACATCTAACCTACATATATCACAATAATATAAAATAAATTAATCATTTGTCAAAATGAAAATAAAATGGTACAATACTATATCGTTCAATAATTGTAAACTAAAACTAACACCTGGCACGAAAGTTTGGGAGTTAGAAGATCCTTATTCATAACGCCAGTTTGATAATAAATGGCATCAGTTCAAAACATGTCCTTTCTTGGAAGGCATACCTTACTGTTCTTATACCACAAACTTTCCAGTTGGTGGTCTTTGTGCGCAAACTGGAAAGTTTACGCTACAATGGACTTTTATCAAAAAACTTGAAAATAGACCTGTTTCAAACAATACACTCTATCATATACATCAAAAAACTACAGTGTATCTCATTAATACGAATCGTCTATACAGATATAATTCTCTTTGTAGGGATGGTTAGGATAATTCCAATTCAGACGACTCCAAATCAGTGGATTAAAAGAAAAGTAAAAGACACATATTTCATAATTATTGCAAATTCTTGTTACCTTAAAAAAGTGGCTGTAAACTTAGTGTAGTACTGACGGGATAAAGGTTTTCCAAATGTCACACCATGTGACAAAAAGTGTAACTATTTCAACATATTGATAATATAAATATAACAAATGTGAACAACTAAAAAACAGTAAATTTACATAATTATTGTCCTTAGTTCTATATAATACCAATTTTACTTATTTAACGTGAGTTTGATAATAAGGCGTTCATAACGTTGATTCCTTGATTCCCCTACCTTAGTATCTTAATTGAAAGAAAATCTTACTGATAATAACCTCTCTTTTCCGTGTATTCTGCGTAATCCGTGTAATCTGTGATTCAGACAACTCAAACAAGCATAAAAATATACCAATCTCACTAAATTGACGCCTAAGGTTCGGCGAATCAACGGTATGAATGCCATAAGGCATTCCCCTGGACTCAAGATATTAGATATACACATTTTCAATAGACATTTCGTTCCTACGGGACTCATAAGTCCTAATTGTCACAAAAAATATTTGCATTCGTAAACTGTGTACATTATACTATTACACAAAATACGCAGTAAGCATATAGGTTTGGATTCTTGAAAAAGCACAATTTCAATACAAAATTACTAATTTTGAGTGCTATAATCTGTTATGTAGTGACACTCAGTTTCGCACCACTGCTGCATGATGCATGTTATGGACAGGTTTCATGTTATGAACATTTACCATGTCATGAAAATGAAAATGAACGTTCAGAACAGTCACATACAGAAGAAGGTTGTGCTGCGTGTGTATTTATCAACATACATATCCAAGTTGGAATCCAACCAAATGTAATCATATCCCCTACGATTCACCGTAGAACACTTCCCCTAAAAGAAGTTTATATTTGGACTGCCAGTCCTATAACAACCATCCAGAGTCGCGCCCCTCCTACATTTTCCAATTCAATCTAATTCTATAATTTCCATTGTTAAAATAGCATTTAATTCTGCATCACTCTATCATTTAATTCTATATCATTCTATTAGAGGGTAGAAACATCTACAATTACCATTGTGAACATAACAATGGGTATAGTGTTTTACATAGTTTTGTACGCTATTATATTTATCTTCTGCAACTCATATCTTATTAGCAAGTAAACTCAAATCTTATTAGCAAGTAAACTCAAATCTTATTAGCACTTATTTGTGCTGTAAAACAAAATTGGAGAATACAATGTTTACAAATTTATTTGAACGCGATTTTTCTGACATCATTTCACGAGTAATGTTAATAACCCTTATTGCTGTACTTCCCTTCATGGGAGGTTGTGGTGAAGACAACCCTATCCATGATGATGATCATGATCACGACGACGACCACATGGATGCACCCCTTCACGCCGATGCCGACGGCTTTAACCTGGAAGTCGATGGAAAAGTGGTCTATCATCAACATCAAGGCCACCATGAAGGCGGTCTCACCGTTCCCGTTGGTGAAGAAATTGAGGTACATGTACATTTTCTTGACGCGGATGAAAACGAACTCAGTCTCGCTGAAGTAGCACCCCCGCCAGGTGAAGATGACCATGCAGGTGAAGATGACCATGACCATGATGGGTTGGAATCCTTCAGTTTGGGTCTGACGGGTTACGATGCCACTATTATTAAGATCCATCTGGATGAACATGACCATGAAGGTGAAGAAGACCATGAAGGTGAAGAAGATGACGACCATGATGGTGAAGACCACGCTGACGCGTTACCGTTTGGACTCGAGGGACTGAAAGCAGGAAAAACGGAAATTAAACTGCAACTTCTTCACGGAGATCATCCGGACTTCACAGCGGCACTTCTGATACCGGTAACAGTAGAATAAGGGGGACATCATGTTACGCACTTGTGCTTGTTCGCACAGGTCTCCCACGGTGAGGACGCTTAGAACGTGTCCTCACCTATTCGTGTTCGTATTTGGAATAGTAGGATGCCTGTTCTGCTATCTCAAAGATGTCCAAAGTGCTCCGGACACAAGGCGGTGCCTGGAAGGCGAGGTCATTGAAACACAAAGCAGTACTCGACTTGATGGGGTTACGGTCCGTATTAAAGGACTTAAGAGGAACGTAAGAACCGATGTGAATGGTCAGTTTAAGTTTGACGCAGTGCCGGAAGGACAGCAGACGCTTCAATTCATGAAGGTTGGTTATCAGCAGTTTGAACGGGTCGTTAATGTCAATGTCTCAACGCCTTATCTCAAGATTGAACTGGAGACACTGTTGTTTCAACTGCAAACCATCAGGGTATTCGGTTCAAATAGAACTCTTTCACAGTTTGAGGAAACAACCGATTTAGCATTGGATGAGGTAGATCTCCAAAGACGGTTAGGCATGACCTTGGCGAACACATTGGCAAATGAGATCGGTGTTTCACAACGGACGATGGGACGTGCGATCGCCCGTCCAGTTATTCGTGGATTGGGTGGTGACAGGCTACTCATTTTGGAAAACGGCGAACGGACAGGCGATAAATCCGCCTCCAGTGCCGACCACGCCGTATCCATTGATCCGACGACTGCTGAGGGCGTTGAAATTACACGAGGTCCCGCATCGCTCATTTACGGTTCAAGTACCCTGGGTGGCGTTATCAACGTCAAAAGCAATCACATCCCTCAAATTCTACCGAGACGGCTTGATACACATCTAACGTTCCAGGCTGAATCTGTAAACTCAGGATTAACTGGAACGACAGGTTTTACTATCCCCATTGGTGATTTTGCGGGGAATGTAGAATGGAATCGGCGTCGCGCATCCGACATACAAACGCCGGTGGGTGTCCTTGAAAACACTGCCCTTTCAAACGTCAATTTTTCAGGCGGTGCCTCCATGATTAAGCCGTGGGGCTACATCGGTACATCTGGAAGCAGTTATCGTTCAGATTACGGCGTTCCTGGTTCTCCAGAAGGACATATCAGCGGAGTTAACATTTCACTTGACAAGCAACGCTATGAAGGACAGATGGAATACCGATTCAATACAACAATGCTTGAAAAGGTAAAACTCCAGGGCGCCTATACGCGTTATGAGCATCAAGAGCTGGAGTCAAACGGGACACTTGGTGTGGAATTCGGGGTGCTAACCTACAATGTCTCAGCAATGGCTCACGTGTTTGACAATGCCGTTGCGGGTATTTGGGGTGAGTACAGAGACCATGCCACAGGCGGGTTTTACTGGACACCACATACCCGTGAATTAGCGTTGGCAGGATTTTTTCTAAACCAGCGTAACTTTGACAACCTCACTTTACAAGGAGCTATCCGCTACGACGTTAGACGGGCCGAACCGTTTAGACCCGGTGCAGTTGTCCGAGCTGGAGCCGTCAAACGCCGTGATTTCGGCGGTGTTTCCGGTGCCGCCTCTGGAATTTACCATTGGACGGATGGGTTGAGCACTGGAGCGACCCTCATGAAAACGTTTCGCGCACCCGGTATTGAGGAACTTTTCAGCGATGGCCCCCACTTGGCTGTCTTTTCCTACGAAATCGGCAATGCAGACCTGGAATCTGAGAATGGATATGGCACTGAACTCTTTGTCAAATACACTAATGACAGGTTCAGACTCAATCTGGCACTTTTCAGGAATCAGATACAGAACTACCTCATTCCGACGAACAGTGGTGAAAAGGAGTGGGGCAGCGGGGCAGCCGGATGGTTGTGGATTTATCAATATATGGGACACGATGTTGTGATGGATGGAGCTGAAATTCAGATAGGTGGTGAGGTCGCCTCACAGGTCCATTTACAGTTGAATATGAGTTACATCCACGGAACTATTCAAACCAGTGGACGACCACTGGAGCGTATCCCACCCCTCAACGGTAAATTCGTCATCAGTTACACGCCGACACCGTTGCATTTGCATGTTGCATCCCGTTTTTCAGGCAGCCAGACCCGACTCGGCGAATTTGAGGAACCGACAGACGGCTATCTCGTCTATGATATTGGTGGTTTTCTCAATTTATCGTGGTTGCAGCTTGAGAACATGATCGTTTTTGAGATTGAAAACCTCTTTGATACAACTTATCGTGAACATCTGTCCCGCATCAAAGCGTCAATGCCGGAACCCGGACGAAATATGAAATTACTGTATAAACTCAATTTTTAAAGACTGCAGGACGGGGACGATAATTTCTATCATCTGTCCCCGTTCTCAATTTTACTTATGGTATGACATGTATAATACTAATACGATTGTACATGCTTTGATTGGGAAATTGGAGTTAGTAACCGTTTCTACATGAGAATAGAGGATCCTAACCTCTTATACAACGGAGTCTTACAGATGCAGATGAAATTTTTCAATTCAAAAAAAGAGAGCGACCCACAGCAAATCGTCCAAGTCAAATCGTGGGTTTCCCAAGCCTTTGACTTATCAGAGGATATCACCGTGATGATTTCTCAGTTGGAATGCACCGAAGAAGGCTGTCCGCCTATTGAAACGGTCATTGCAATCATGGAGACGCCGGGAAAGCCCCGACAATACAAAATTCACAAACCGCTGGCGGAGGTGAAGCAGACGGACATCGTTAGCTTAACCGCTGGCTAAATTCAACAAGGAGAGAAAGATGAACGAAACCATACTAAACGATCAAGTCCCCGTCACCGTGTTGACAGGCTTTTTAGGGTCTGGTAAAACCACGCTTCTCAACCGTATTCTCACCGAAAACCATGGCAAACGTATCGCCGTCATCGAAAACGAGTTTGGTGAGATCGGTGTTGATAATGATTTGGTCATCGGTGCCGAAGAAGAGATTTTCGAGATGAACAATGGTTGTATTTGCTGCACAGTGCGTGGTGATCTAATCCGTATTTTAGGTAATCTGATGAAGCGTCGTGATAAGTTTGACTACATCATGGTCGAAACTACAGGACTTGCGGACCCCGGACCAGTTGCTCAGACGTTCTTCATGGACACCGAAATGCAGGAGAAACTGCAACTGGATTCCGTCACGACGGTGGTTGATGCCAAACACATTTGGCAGCACATTGATGACAGCGACGAGGCTCGTGAACAGATTGCCTTTGCCGATGTCATTTTGTTGAACAAGATTGACCTTGTGACCGAGGAAGAGTTAGATCAACTGGAAGCCAGAATTCGCAGCATGAACAGTGCAGCGAAGATTTATCGAACGAAAGACGCCGTGGTTGAAATGGACAAGATTCTCAATGTCGGCGGATTCGATCTGGACCGGGCGATGGAGGTTGACCCTCAGTTTATGGAACCGGAATACCCCTTTGAATGGGCAGGTGTTTATAACCTTTCGGCTGGTACGCATGAACTACTTCTTCAAGAAGGTCCTGACCCGTCGATGAAACTCGCGTTGGTACCCGTAAATGAGTCAAATGATGAAGCTTTGGAGCTCGCTGTTGAGCCAGTCGTTATGGTTTTCTCAGATGATGAGCATGAGCTTTCAACGGGTGGCACCCTTCAACCAAGTGGACAACTCATTGAGTTGAATCTCACAGCGGACGAATTACGCTTTGACGTGCAGATCGACCGCGCCGGTGCTTACGCACTATTTACCGAGCATCACCCCGACGAATTTCAAGCACAACTCTTCGGCAGCGGTGCCCTTGTCAACCCAGTTGTTGAACGCGAATTTAAGCCAGACCACGAACATGATGACGAAGTTACATCGGTTGGCATCACAACCCCAGGTGACCTCAATCCCGACCGGTTGGACGATTGGATTGGCGATCTGCTTCGGACAAAAGGTATTGACATCTTCCGCATGAAAGGAATTCTGAGCATCAAGGGGCAGCCAAACCGATTCGTCTTCCAAGGTGTTCATATGCTCTTCGATGGTCGTCCCGACCGTCCATGGGGTGATGAAGAGCGCTACAATAGCCTCATCTTCATCGGACGCAACCTCAACCGTACCGAATTGACTGAAGGGTTTGAAGCATGTCTCGCTTGAACAGACTGAGCAACCGCTTTGTACAGCCCTCTCAACTACGCGAAAATTGGAGCGCAACCATCAGCGACTACGTCATTGATCTGGCGTGGTCGCCTGATGGGAGATACATCGCTGCAGCGTCGGTTCTCGGTCCGGTGACAATTTTTGAAGGTCGTCAACGAACGGTTATCCATACCTTCGAAGGGCATGAATTCGGCACAATGTCAATCGCTTGGCATCCAAACAGCAAAGTGCTTGCAAGCGCAGGACAAGATGGGAAAATTCGGTTGTGGGATATCACAAGTGGCGAAGCGACACATTCGCTTGACGGGGGCGCAGCATGGGTTGAGCACCTGGCTTGGAGTGGCGGCGAAAAACCGATACTCGCCTCTGCCGCTGGACGTAAGCTGAAAGTCTGGAACGCTGTCGGCGATCTTATTCAAGAATATCCCGACCATCAGAGCACGATTTCTGGTATTCAATGGAAACCGAGTGTAAGGCAACTTGCCTCAATTACCTACGGCGGTGTCACGCTGTGGGTCCCGGAACAGTCGGAAGCCGTCCGCCGATTGGTCTGGAAAGGTTCATCATTGGTGATTACGTGGAGCCCTGACGGCAAATACATCGCCACCGGAGATCAAGATTCGACCGTACATTTCTGGATTATGTCTACCGGAGAGGACTTGCAAATGTATGGTTATCCGACGAAAGTGCAAGAACTTTCATGGGATGCCACAAGTCGATTCTTAGCTACGGGAGGCGGTCTGGATGTTACGGTGTGGGATTGTTCCGGTAGCGGACCGGCCGATACCAAACCTATTTCGCTTTCCGGCCATCGGAATTTTATCAGCGTTGTGCGTTTTCAACATAGTGGTAAACTGCTGGCCTCAGGCGGTGCCGACGGTCTGGTCTACGTCTGGGAATTGAAAGGAAGACTCAGTTCCCGTGCGGTTCATGAAGCCACTCTGACAGCGGGGGTCACAAGCATCGTTTGGGCACCGAATGACCAGTATATTGCTGTTGGTGACGAGTCGGGTGGAGTGAGCGTTTTTTCGATAAGTTAAAATTCAACATTAGTGAATCGGAGTTCCCCTATAGAAGAATATTACGCTTAAATTGACGCCTATAGTGTCAAAAACTTTACACAACCCACACGCACGTTATACTTGCATCTATATCTTACATGGTTTATTATGGAACAGTCCCAGTATAACACTATGAGATAAGGATAGTATAATGCGTCAAAATCTGTTTGTACCAAACAAATTACCCTATGCAAAAGGAAAGAATCGACCGAAGGTTGAATGTATATTATGTGCTATTGTTGAAAAAGATGATAAGGTTGAAAGGTTAGAGGTACATCGCACAGAGTTATTCACAATATCGCTTAACTTATACCCCTATAGTCCCGGACATCTATTGATATTCCCACAAAGACATGTCGTAGATTTACGTGAATTGAATTCTGATGAAGTATTCGGTCTGCATGAATTACAGTGTTTAAGTTTCGAGGTATTGTCAGAGGCATACCAACCACGCGGGTTCAATATAGGATTTAATATGGGTGAAACATCAGGAGCCAGTATACCCCATTTACATTTACATGTTGTACCACGTTACCAACGGGAATTAGGATTTATGGATGTAATCGGTGGGGCGCGGATTATTATAGAAGACCCAATTGTTACGCAAGAAAACCTACGAAACCTGTTTCAGAAATTTAATGAAGTATAGATAATTCTCAGAACAGGATAAGGATTAATTCTGCAGAGTCGCTCCTTCAGGCCGTGGGGCTGTAGGACGGATTAGGGGTTTATCAAAAGATTGATATTTGATATTCCCTAAATGGGGTGTTTCAAGACGAATATGTCCCTGATGTCGAGAATGCATAACCGCATCAAGAATACCCGTTGTTAGCAATGTTCGTTCCGCTGGATATTGAGGTACACCTGTAAGAAACATCTCTTCAATATTAAGACTCAGATAACTAAAATGTGAAAATGGAACACCATTTTGAAGATAAAATTCTGTTGCTTGAATCTCATCACCAATTAATCCGGCATAAGCAAAATCGGTAACATAACCATTTAACATTAAGACAGTGGATTTAAACCCGTCAGTATGTTCAATTAAGAAAGCAGTCGGACTTGGACACCCTTCAACAATAGAGGTATCAGGTCTGTTCTTAATCTGGCTACAAGCAGCTTCGGCTAATGTCATAGACCATTCTCCTTTTTCTGCTGCATCCCATACCGCATCCCCTTCTAAGCATTGAACTGAAACAACCCCAGATTCTCCACCTTTTCGACGTTCAATCATACACTGGAGTGTTTCAAGAGCATGAAATCCATAAGATTCGACACCCCCATAGCCAATACCAACAGCAGAATCCAGTGGTGTATCAAGATCGTGTTCTAAGAATGGTTGTCGCCATCCCAAAGGTAAAGATGAACCTGCCATGAATGGTACATCAAGCTCCTTAGCACGTTCATACATCCAAATTGCATCATCCCAATTATATGCAAGGTGTTTATCGTTGAAAACTGGCACAGAACGACCTGAAGAAGCGAATACCCCACAAATTTGCTCAAACATATATCGTCGAGGATACATGTGCTGTTCAAATTCATTATGTGGATAATCACCGTGCTCACCAATTAGTAATACACCATCTACAGCAAGTTCACTCTCACCCAGTGTTAATGCCTGACGAATACTTTGGTAGATTGGTACATTATGCTCTTCTGCTAATCCGACCCCAATATCTCGCGGGTCAATTTGATCAAGATAAATTGAGACCAATTCCACGCGTGGGGGTTTAAGATCTTCATCTGTTGGATAACCCTTCATATATTTTGTTGCTATGACATCAGCATGTGAGTTAGGAAAATAGGTCGTGAGAATCGCTGCAACTTTTTTCATAGTTTCCATGTGTCCACCTTTCATTACCGAATGATTTCTGTTCCTATACCACCTTCTGTTAATACTTCAAGCAATAGTGAGTGTTCTATTCTGCCATCAATTATATGTGCTTTTGAAACTCCACCAAGAAGTGCTGTAGCACATGCTTCAATTTTTGGTATCATTCCACCGGATATTACTTGAGCATCAATAAGTTTGTTGATTTCATTCATTTTGATCGTTGAAATTAAGGTTGATTCATCATTCATATCACTACATATTCCGCGTGTATCGGTAAGTAGAATTAGTTTTTCTGCATGGAGTGCAGAGGCAATTTCTCCTGCCATTGTATCAGCATTTATATTGTATGTTTGTCCATCTACTCCAATACCATTAGGGGCTATCACAGGTATATAATCTGCTTCATCAAGCGTGATAATGGGTTGAGCATTTACACCTATGACACTTCCAACAAAACCGAGATCTATCGCGGTTTCTTTCCCTTCTTTATCAGTTACATGAGGTGTATATTTTTCAGCAACAATTAAATTCGCATCTTTCCCACAAAGTCCTATCGCTTGTCCACCTTGTTGATTTATCCTTGAGACGATCCCTTTATTAATTGTACCTGCGAGAACCATTTCTGCTATTTCTACAGTCTCAGCATCAGTGACCCGTAATCCTTGTATAAATTCTGCTTCTTTTCCAATTCTATCCATCCAAGCACTAATTTTGGGTCCACCCCCATGGACTACAATAGGTCGCATCCCAACAAATTTCATTAATACAATGTCTTCGATGACAGAATCAATGAGTGACTCATCTTCCATCGCAGCCCCACCATATTTTATTACAATTCTCCGATTTGAGAAACGACGTATGTAGGGTAAGGCTTCAATTAATACTTCTGCAATTTGGTTCATGAATTATAGATAATTCCTATTAGTTTCGGTTAAGATGTGAAATTATACGAAATAATAGTTGACGTGGCAAGTATATTTTAGCAATAATAACAGTGGGTTTATGAACTGAATATTCAGAAACAGGTTAATTAAATTTTAGAAGGATTATGAACAAATAGATATGACCCAAAAGTATGCTCAGACAGCAATATTTCATGGAGTTGGAAAACCATTTGAGATTATTTCTGTTCCCATCCAAACGAAACCTGATACAGTATTAGCTAAAGTCTCACTCGCAACAATTTGTGGGTCAGACCTACACACTGTTTCTGGTAGACGTGATATGGTTGTTCCTTGTGTGTTAGGACATGAGGCAATCGGTGTCGTTGATGCTTCGACTACTTTAAAATCTGATAAAGGTGAACCCTTAAAAGTAGGGGATAGGATTACATGGAGCTTAACTACAGCATGCGGAGAATGTCATTACTGCTCCCATATTAATCTTCCACAAAAGTGTGAATCCATGTTTAAATATGGACATGCAGAAAGTAAAGGCGAAAATGCACTTTCAGGTGGATTCTCTACCCACATTCAGTTGAAAAAAGGAACTTCAATACATAAAATTCCTGATACACTAACAGATGAAGAGGTGGTCCCAATAAATTGTGCTTTGGGAACAGTTGTAAACGGTATTGAATCAATCGGAACTGAACCGGGAGAATCCGCTGTTGTTCATGGAGCAGGAATGTTAGGAATATATGCAGCCTGTTATCTTCGATCAAAAGGATATAAAATTGTTGGAGTCGTGGATAAACAGGATGTTCGCTTGAATACTGTATTACGTTATGGTGCAACACATACATTTAACGCTGAAACTGTTTCAAAGGATGAGATATCAGCACAATTAGATGATTTAACTGATGGACGTGGGGTTGATCTGGTTGTTGAAGTGAGTGGTGCCCCACCAGCATTACCTGATATGATTGACTGGTTAGCTATTGGGGGTAAATGTTTAACGCTTGGGTATGTATACCCACTTGATGGAATCCCATTTAATGTGCATCAATTAGTTACAAAATGCATTACACTTAAAGGGGTTCACAACTATCATCCAAATATAATGGATAAGATTGTTAGTTTTATAGATGAACAGAAATCAAATTATCCGTTTGCTGAGCTTATTGGAAAGGTATACCCATTATCAGAAATTAATGATGCCTTCACGCATGCCTTTAAACAGGAAATTGTTAGGATTGCTATTGCTCCATGAGTGAGATTTAGGATGTCATAGGAAAATATGTTGTAATCTCAACATATTGGAACAAATGAAAGTTATAATATTGTGAATAGACGCAAAGTACTAATTATTTGTATTGATGCTGGAAGTTATGATTATTTATCAGCAAGTGAAATCCCAAATATATCTAAATTAGCTGAAGCAGGTTTTCTTCAACACGGTCATGCAGTAATTCCATCTGTTACGAATGTCAATAATGTTAGTATTGCTACTGGTGCATTCCCCGATAAACATGGGATAACGACAAACTACTATGTTGATAGAAAAACACGAAAAGGAGAATTTATAGAGGATAACCGTTTCTTACTTTCTCCAACTCTATTTGAAGTCGCGAAAAATACCAAATTTGCTGATACTACAGCACTGTTTGTAACAAAAAAGAAGTTGCTACGGATTTTACAGAATGGTGCAGATATAAAGGTTGCTGCAGAAGATCCACCTGAAGAATTTATCGATTCCGTGGGTCCGACTGAACCGATTTACTCTATTGAAATAAACTGGTGGTTGTTACGATCAGTCTTATATTCTATTCAGAAGTATGATCCAGAGTTGATATATTGCTCAACCACAGATTGGGTACAACATAAATATCCACCAGAGCATGAGATTTCTCAAAGACATTTATCTGAACTTGATAATATAATTGGGGATATTGTTGACCAAGATCCAGAAAGAGAGATATATATCACTGCGGATCATGGAATGTTGGATAAGACGACAGCACTTGACCCCGCACGAATTCTTCACAGAGATGCTATACATGCAGATTCAATTCCTATCATAAAAGATAGATATGTTGTGCATCATGGTAATTTAGGAGGTGCAGCGTATGTATTCTTAAATGATCCAAAGGACTTAGATGATGCGATTCAGTGTCTTATTAGTACAGAAGGAATTGAGGAAGTGTATACAGCAGAAGAGGCAGCTCAGAAATTTCAACTACACTCCGAAAGGATAGGGGATATATTCTTATTGGCTGACCAACAAACGGTATTTGGAGAATTACAAGTTGCAAAAGAATCCGTATCTCTTCGTTCACACGGTTCAAGACATGAAAGTTATGTTCCGATTATTGGCTATAATAGTCCATGCTCAAAATCGGAGTTCGAATTTAACCTTGATATAGGCAGACTTTTCTTACAAAGTCTAAAATAATACTATTTCTAATTGAAAATGTCTCTTTTTTGTACCACAAACTTTATGAGGATTAAGTTTTAAATTCGGTAATTCCCATTTTCCCAAACTTGGTAGGTTCGGTTTCCTAACCGAACCGAATTTCTAACACATTACCGAATTATTATTTTAATCTTCATTCAGTTTGTGACCAGAGAAAAGACTACCATAATAACCGTCTAATGAGACAATAATTTATAGAAATAGTATAAAACTATTCTTATGATTATCATAAATTAACAAAAATGAGGTAATATTAAATGGCAAATGAAAATGGTTGGAAATCTCTTTTTGACGGTGAAACATTAAATGGATGGGGTGCAACTGGCAGTGATGAAGGTTGGGTTGTAGACGATGGCTCTATTCTCTGCACTGTAAAGGGTGGACAATACCTATATACTGAAGAACAATTTGATGACTTCATTTTGGATCTTGAGTATAAGTCAGAACCAAATGTAAATAGTGGTGTATTCATTCGATGGGCTAACCTGAATGATCCAGTTCAGACAGGCTTAGAAATTCAGATATTAGATACACACGGTAAAGATCCAGCTACAAAACATTGTTGCGGTGCACTTTATGATGCATTGGAACCCACACGTAATGTTTGTAAACCTGCAGGTGAATGGAATCAGATGCGGATTACTTGTGATGGGAGTCAAGTAAAAGTAGAGATGAATGGAGAAGAGATTGTTGATGCTGATTTAGATTTATGGGATACACCTCACGAGAATCCTGATGGGAGTAGGAACAAATTCGGTGTTGCTTTAAAGGATTTTCCAAGGAAAGGTCATATCGGAATTCAAGATCACGGTGGTAGATTGTGGTGTAGGAATATAAAGGTTAAATCCCTATAGCATCAAAGAAAATCTATATAGAGACCCATATCGTATTGTAGTCTAAACTTTAGAATCATTTAATTGATAATAACACAATTAGGACTTACGCAAATTGAGCAGACAAAGGTAAATTGGACTTTAAAAAGTCGTTATTATGATCTTTTAACGCTTAAATCTCTGTTATCATAGGACTTTAATTTATATTGCGTAAGTCCTAACAGAATTAATCGATATACTTGTCTTCTCCAGTGTGCTTGAAATCATGGTCAATTTTAAAAATGAAGAAAACACCCATCTCTAACAACTAACATACATATATCACAACAACGCAGTTTTTCAGATTCTTTCCTCATCCAAGAGGGGTGATATGTCTATAGAAAAAGTTATATCAACATCTTGCACTCCAGCGGAGCGTTATGTCCAAATACACTTCATATAAAAACATATAAATACTTAATATACACTTGAGTTATAATATAATTAACATATGTGATTCACGGAGAATTGGTCTACTTTAAATTATAAACCCTTATAGAATAAGGGTTCGTAAAATTGCTCCGTGAAGGTTTCCGTGAAAGTGCTATCATTTCAAAACGATAGATATTAACACTTTTTTATATTTACATTAATCCATTCATCCAACAGAATTAGGTGTTCGACCTCACTTTGAATGCAAGAGTAATATTGTTTGTAAAATGATTTCAGAGATAAATATTGGGATCCATATACTATTGCAGCGTAATGTTTAGTGACAAATACTTTACATACCCCAAGTATAATATAACACTTGACATATTTTTTCGTTTAATATAGCATTTTAATATTACTGATTTAGTATCTATTTAATCAATATTATCTTTACGTGTAATAGAAGTGTGATATCAGTGATAATATTGTATTGAATAATTGTTTTGTAATATTAAAATAGGAGGAAGTAATTTATTATGAAAAAAGGATATCTATTCATACTCATAACAATAATCTCGTTCGGTTTAGTTATGAGTTTTTCTCAACCTATATATGCTATCGGTAAAGTAAATATAGACGGTGGACCACTTAAAGATGATGAGTTATTAGTAAATCCAGCGGGTGAACTCAATGAAGATCATTCTGGAGTAGATACATGGATTACCAAGTGGTATGGTCCTGATAAGAATTATGCTAATAATGGAGGTTTTGGTGCTTCTGCACCTAAAGATCTGATTGATATGAGTTCAGGTGGAAAACTTAACCAAGTTGATCTTTCAACAATTAAAGGTTTAATGAAGACTAAGACTACTGACCTTAACTGGGGTGATAATAACGGTGGTGCAGCAGGATGGGGAGTCTTTGAAATTGACCCTGCGAATTCACACAATATGCAAAAAGATGGTGGACCTAATGACAACTTTGATGGTTATTGGATATGTGTCATTGAAGCAAAAAAAGACATGAAATCCGTCATGTCACCTGCACATGATGACCACGCTCAGATATGGATAAATGGTGAGAAGTGGTATAATAATTCTGCATGGACAGGTGCACCACAACAAGTTGATTATAACATTGAAGTTCAATTGGTAAAAGGGGCAAATGTCGTTCTGTTTCGATGTGGTGAGGGTGGAGGAGATGCTTATATAAATCTTCATTTTGATGATGACACTCATAATGCTGTGAAAATCTATCCCAAAAATGCTGACGACCAAGCCAGTTTCTTTCAAGAAGTTGCGGGTGCCTTATCTGTTGAACCAGAAGAAAAGTTGACGACAATTTGGGCGGATATCAAACGTAAGTAATTGAGTATATGAAATAGGCGTGCATTATATGTACGCCTATTTATTTATAATCTTAACCGATTATGATAACAATGTATATAGGTCAATAAACTCTCTCATCCTCATTGAATCTTGTCCATGAACTAAATACTGGAAAAGGTGGTGGCAGTACGTTATTCTCATCATTGATTCTAAATTCGATCATCTCATTATCATACAAATTACGTATAGAAATCGAAACCCCATCTGTTATTATACAATCATCGCATTTTTCTGGAAAAGTTTGATGCGTTACAGGTGTTATAAATGACAATTCGTAATAAGTATCATTCTTATACACAAAAACTTCATCATCAGAAATTTCCCATTCATTAATAGCTACTCCACCCTCAGCATATTGTCCCCATAATTGCATTTTACTATTCTGATGATTAGAAAAATCGATGATAACAGCCTTTCTCTTATCAGCATCTTTTGATGGTACAAATTGTCTAAAAGACCTATCTTGTAATTGTGATAATACATCGTTTCTTTCATCACCTAAAACAAGAGTTAATGGGTTCTTACAGGCATTTAATATTAGAAGTAAAATGATTGGTAAATGAAAGGTAAATGTAATGATTCTAAACTCTTTCACTGCTTGTTTGCTCTTGTAAGTAGTTATATTCTTCATTTCTTCATTCTCCATATCATCTATTTAAGAAAATTTTAACACCGCTTCTATTCACATTTCAAACGAAAATACTATCTATCAAGTATATCATTATAATACCATTTCTAATTGAAAAGGTCTCTTTTTTGTACCACAAACTTTATGAGGATTAAGTTTTAAATTCGGTAATTCCCATTTTCCCAAACTTGGTAGGTTCGGTTTCCTAACCGAACCGTATTTCTAACACATTACCGAATTATTATTTTAATCTTCATTCAGTTTGTGACCTGAAAAATGACTACCATAATAACCGACTAATGAGACAATAATTTATAGACAGGACTTACGCATTTCATCTTAAAGTCCCCCTGATAAGGGGGATTTAGGGGGTTAAAACGCTGAAATGACGACTTTTTAAGTCAAATTTCACCTTTTTCTGCTTATATTGCGTAAGTCCTGATAGAAATGGTATTATAAAGTTTACGCTACAATATGTCTTTCCTACAGTTTAGACAATTTCTGAGAGATACTTCCCATGTTTTCAAAGTGATTCTGGTTTTTTGCCACTTTTCTCACGCCAATCCAACTCTGAAATGACTTTATAAAACTCACGTTATATAATGTCCTTGTATCCTATTCGTGTCTCTGTTAAAATAAGAACTACTCCAATATATAAATGAGGTACAAATGCAGGAAGTCATTGTTAAGTCAGATAGATTGCATGAATTCACTCGATCATTGTGTGAAAGTGCGGGGTTATCAAGTGTAAATGCAGAGTTAATGGCAAAACTGTTGGTGCAAACCGACCTACGTGGGGTTCATTCACACGGAACGCGTGCTCTACCTGGATATCTAAACCAAATTCTAAATGGTACACTCAATCCTGAGCCAAATTTACGAATAGTTTCTGAATCAACAAGTTCTGCAGTGATTGATGGTGATAATGGAATAGGACATATTGCCAGTACATTTGCAATGGAGACTGCAATATCAAAAGCCAAAACAACAGGCATTGGGGCAGTTGGTGTGAACAATGCAGGTCATTTTGGCGCAGCAGCCTGCTATTCCATTATGGCTACCTTAGATAATATGATAGGCTTTTCTACGACGAATACAGGGAATCCTACTCTTGTTCCTCCCGGTGGTGCAGAAGCGGTTACTGCAAACAACGCTATGAGTTATGCCCTACCAACTGGTGACAGCCATCCAATTGTATTGGATATGGCATGTGGTGTTTCTTCATGGGGTAAAGTTGGTACGCTTCGTATGTATGGAAAAGAAGTTCCTGAAGGATGGTTGCTGGATGATACCGGGAACCCGAGTGATAATCCAAATCAAGGTCCGTGGATGCTTCCTGCTGGTGAGGCAAGGGGTTATGGATTGGCACTTATCATGGGAATTTTAGCGGGACCATTAGTAGGTGGAATGATGTCTTGTGTTAAGACAGGTTCGTCATCCGAACACTTCTTTATCGCTATTAATATTGAGAGTTTTACAGATTCTGATACTTATGTAAACCAGATTAATGAAGGTATTAATCATATACATAATGCCAAAACACAGGAAGATGTAAAGCAAGTGTATTTGCCTGGAGAAATTGAGTGGAACAATTATGATGTATGGATTGAATCAGGTATACCAATACATGTTGACCATCTGCGTAACCTTGAATCAATTGCAGAAAAATTAGATATCAGTATATGCTGGGAGTGGTAATATGGCAGAAAATATTGAAAATGAACATGTTGATGGAGGAGAACTTCCTGATTGGGAGGTAGCAGAATTACCTGAACCACCAAAATACCAATTTGGTAAAGCATTTGCAGCCATTTTGGGTCCAGGAATTATTGCACTTGGAGCTTCAATCGGAAGTGGTGAATGGTTATTGGGTCCAGCGATAACTGCACAATATGGTGGTACACTTTTATGGATTGCTACTATTGCAATTATATTGCAAGCATTCCTCAATACTGAGTCTATACGATATACTCTCTATACCGGAGAACCGATGTTAAGTGGGTATATGCGATGTAAACCCGGTCCACGTTTCTGGGCAATTACATATTCAAGTGTCGATTTTTTAAGCAGCTGGCCTGGATGGGCAATGACAGCTGCCACTGCACTTGGTGCAATTTATTTAGGACATTTACCTGAAGAAACAGAAACTGGAACTGTTAGAATCTTTGCCTTTATAATATTTTTCTCTTGTCTGGCAATCGTAATGGTAGGTGGAAAGATATACAATTCATTAGCAGTAGTCCAACTTATTATGGTTGTTCTGATTATAGGTTACCTTGTCACGGTTGACCTTGCACTTGTGTCACCAAGAGTTTGGTGGACAGTCATTAAAGGCTTTTTTAGTTTCGGTTCTATTCCTGAACCAGCAGAGGAAGGATCTTCATTTAACTGGCTTTTATTAGGGGCATTTGCAGCTTATGCAGGTAGTGGTGGATTAGGAAATATCACTATTTCGAATTATGTACGCGATAAAGGTTGGGGAATGGGGAAACTTGTCGGTGCTATTCCATCAATGATTGGTGGGCAAAATGTAACACTCTCACATATTGGGAAAGTCTTCCGTATTACTCCAGAGAATATTGAAAAGTTCCGTGAATGGTGGAAATATGTCCGTTTTGAACAGTATTTTATCTGGATGATAGGATGTTTTATTGGATTAGCACTTCCCGCAATGTTAACTCTTGAATATGTACCATTAGGTCAGGAAATGGAGCAATGGAAAGCCGCCGGTTTTCAAGCTGATGGCTTAGCTGAAAGAAGTGGTAGATTTATGTGGTATCTAACACTGTTATGCGGTTTCTGGGTACTATTTTCTACTCAACTTGGTGCGGTTGATAGTGTTCCACGTAGATATACAGACATAATTTGGACAGGATTTAAAAGTGCAAGAAAAATGGGTGAACACAATGCAAAATGGATTTATTATCCGATTTTACTTGTATATATCTTATACGGTGTGATAGCAATGTACTTTGCAAAACCATTGTTTATGATACTGTTCTCTGCAACTATTGGCGGTTATCTACTTGTCATCACGGCTATACATACATTATATGTTAACTGGAAATTCCTCCCAAGAGAAATACAAGCACCGCTATGGAAACAGATTGGTTTACTATTATGTGCTGTTTTTTATTCTATCTTTGGAAGTATAACTATATACAAAGAGTTCATTGTTAAGTATATTCTGGTATTATTTTAAATAGTGGGGTCCGATCAATTCACATATTTTGTTCTATAAAATTATGTCCAGCTATTTTTGTGTTGACACTATTTTCCTATAAGGTGTATGATATGAAGACACTGTAAACATAGGAGGACATAAGATTGGCAGCAGATATAGGACTCATAGGATTAGCAGTTATGGGAGAAAACCTTGCTCTAAATATCGAGAGTAAAGGTTTCGAAGTTGCAGTCTTCAATAGAACAGTTTCTCGTGTTGATGCATTCCTTTCTGGTTCCGCAAAAGACAAAAATATCACCGGGTCACATTCCATTCCAGATTTCATTTCTCAATTAAATTCCCCCAAAAAGATCATTTTAATGGTAAAAGCAGGAGAACCTGTTGACGCATTCATTGAGATGTTAGTTCCCCATCTATCAAAAGGAGACCTAATTATTGATGGTGGAAATTCAAACTTTAATGATACTGTTCGCCGTCATAAAGAATTAACTGAACAAGATATTCTATATATTGGGACAGGTATATCAGGTGGTGAAGAAGGGGCATTAAAAGGTCCAGCAATGATGCCTGGTGGTTCTCCAGAAGCATATAAACTCGTTGAACCAATATTTACAAAGATTGCTGCACAAGTTGAAGGTACACCTTGTTCTTCCTACATTGGACCGGATGGAGCAGGACATTATGTTAAGATGGTACATAATGGAATTGAATATGGTGATATGCAACTAATATGCGAAGCCTACTCTCTGATGAAAGAGGTATTAGGTCTTAATGCTGAAGAGATGCATGAAGTTTTTAACAAATGGAACCAAGGAGAACTTAATTCTTATCTTATAGAGATCACAGCTGATATATTCACACAACATGATCCAACAGGTCTTCCCTTTGTAGATGTTGTACTTGATCAAGCAGGACAAAAAGGCACTGGGAAATGGACCAGTATTTCTGCTTTAGATCTTGGTATTTCAGCACCTACTATAGCTGAAGCAGTTTTTGCCAGATGTATATCTGCTATCAAGAGTGAACGAGTGGATGCAGCGGAAGTAATTAAGGGACCTGTAGGAACATTTGATGGAGACCGTGAAGCAATGCTTCAAGACATACATGATGCATTATATGCTGCGAAGATTTGTTCTTATGCACAAGGTTTTGCACTCATGCGTGAAGCCAGTACAGAGTATGATTGGAATCTTGATCTTGGGAACATAGCTTTAGGATGGCGGGGTGGATGTATTATTCGCGCTAAATTCCTTCATAGAATTGCAGAAGCATTTGATAGAAATCCAAACTTGCCAAACCTACTACTTGATTCCTATTTTCGAGGTGTCATTGAAACTGCACAACCACACTGGAGAAATGTAATCAGTACAGCAACACAATTAGGTGTTCCAGTTCCAGCATTTAGTTCTGCTTTGGCATATTTTGATAGTTACCGAAGTAGTAGATTATCTGCTAACTTAATTCAGGCAATGCGCGATTATTTTGGAGCACATACATATCATAAATTGGATAATGATGGTAATATCGTTGTTGGCGTAGATGGTGAGCCGAAGGTATTCCATACAGAATGGATGTTGGAGAATCGTCCAGAAGTATCTATTGATTAATCTATTAGAATTATGGCAGTTTTATTTATCATATACTATCCTTATCCATATACCAACAATCCGCTTATCGATTACAAAATATGCATTTAAGGAGAGAAGATGACGAATAGTCCACAACAACTCCTTCATGATTTTAAGCCACAATACGATTTTTTTGTAGGTATCGACTCAGACGGTTGTGTCTTCAATAGCATGGAGGTAAAACATAATGATTGCTTTAGTGTAAACGTAGTAAAACACTTCGGTTTAGCCTCTATCTCACGTCAGGTACATCAGGCGTGGGATTTTGTTAATCTATACTCTACAATGCGAGGGACAAACCGATTTAAAGCAGTCTTACTTGTGTTTGATTATTTACGCGAAATGGCATTAGTTCAGAAGATGGGTGTCGATGTTCCAGAATTACCTTATCTACGTGAATGGACTGAAGTAGAAACAAAACTTGGTAATCCTGCTCTACAAGAAGCAATCGATAAAGCATCCGGAGAAAAATATGATGAATTAAGCAAAGTCATGCAATGGAGTCTTGATGTAAATGTAAGTGTTGGAGAAATTGTCTACAATTTACCTCCGTTTCCAGGAGTAAGGGAGGCATTACAACGACTTCAAGGAAAAGCAGATGTAATTGTTGTCTCTGCCACACCAGATGAAGCATTACAACGTGAATGGGTAGAACATGATATAGAACAGTATGTTGCACTAATCGCAGGACAAGAGATGGGAACAAAGACAGAACATCTTACTATTACAACTGAAGGTAAGTATGCTAAAAATCGTGTATTAATGATTGGGGATTCTCCAGGTGATTTAAAAGCAGCGCAGAGTGTAGATGCGATGTTTTTTCCTGTCAATCCTGGATCCGAAGATACATCATGGGCAGATTTTTTGGATGAAGGAATAGATAGATTTTTTAGTGGACAATATGTTGGTAGATATGAAGAAGATTTGCTAACCCAATTTCAAGAATTACTGCCGGATACTCCTCCGTGGTAAAATGACATTGACGATTCCATTTTGAAAGGAATATATATGAAGATATTATTACAACATAGAGTTGAAGGTGAACAACTTAAACGATTAGAAGATATCATTAGTAATCAACACACCTACGTCTTGTCAGGTTCACACGAGGAAATGGCTGAGGAAGGTAAAGATACTGATATTTTCTTCGGGTTTTGTAGTGAAGAGATTTTTCCGCTATTTCCAAACATAAAATGGATACAAGCTTCGAGTGCAGGTATGGATAGACATATGTATCCTGCAATACGCGCAAGTGATGTAATTCTGACAAACGCTGCAGGATTATATGCTACACATGTTGCCGACCAAGCCTTTGCTCTGCTATTAGGTTTGGCAAGAGGAATCCACCAGACGGTACGGAATCAAGATCAACACAAATGGGGTGGTCTGGGTACACCGATGGTTGAGATTGATGGATTTAAGATGGGTATCGTTGGTTTGGGTGGTATTGGTATGGAAATGGTGAAACGTGCAAAAGGGTTTGATATGCATGTTATTGCTGTAGATGCATACCGGACAGAAAAACCTGATAATGTTGATGAACTGATGCCGATGGATAAACTAAAAGATCTCATGAGTCAAGTAGATGTTGTTATGATTGCTTGTCCTTTGACAGAGGAAACACAAGGTTTGATAAATGCTGATAATCTATCTGTCATGCAACCAACTGCTTATTTTATTAACGTTGCTCGTGGTCCAATTGTCAAAGAAGAAGACCTAATTCAGATCTTGAAAGATGAAAAAATTGCTGGTGCTGGGTTAGATGTCACGGAAGTTGAACCATTAGATTCAAACAGTCCATTATGGGATTTTCCGAATGTAATTATTTCTCCTCATTCTGCTGGTGGATCTCAACACCGGATGAACCGTATAACCTCATTTTTCTTAGACAATTTAGAGCGATATCTAAATGGAGAAGAGTTGAAGAATATAGTGAATAAAGAACTTGGATTTTAAAAACAATAATTCCATAGAGGATACTATGGACTAATATTATAGTGTAGTTATGACAGATCAATCTTATAGAGACATGATTCAGTGATACTTTAATGGAGATTTATATCTATTTTAGTTAAATTCAATTGATTGATTCTTTCCATCATTACTTTCAATCCGTACAGCACAATATTTCAATTCTGGTTGCTTGGATACAGGATCAAAGTTTGAATTCGTCACATAATTAACATTTGTTTCTTTATGGAATAGGTCTCCCCAATGAAATGGCATAAAGAGTAATCCGCGACGGATAGTCTCTGTGACTCGTGCTTCGGCATAACACCTTCCACGTCTTCCCACAAGGTAAATCCAATCTTTATCATTCACACCGTATTCTAATGCATCCTCAGGATGTATTTCAACAAATGGAACTGGATCTATTTTATTTAATTGGGCTACCTTACCTGTTCGAGTTCTTGTATGCCATTGACTTGAAACGCGTCCGGTTGTCAACCCTAAAGGAAATTCCTCATCAATATTTTCATCGGGTGGTTTATAAATAGGTGTCATAAACTGTGCCTTCCCTGATGGAGTCAAGAACTTTTTTCGTGTAAATCGTCGTGGTGTACCGGGATGTTGGGTGTTTGGACATGGCCATCTCAATGATGTATTTTTCAGCCGTTCATTCGTCATACCCAATTGGTCACAAGGTGTTCCACCAGTTAGATACCGATACTCATCCCATATATCCTCGTGTGTACGATAATCAAACTCCCGTTTAAACCCCAGAACCTTAGCAACCTGAGTGAAAATCCACCAATCCGGTTTAGCAACCCCTGGAGGATCAAGCATTTTATCACTTCGAATAACCATCCGTTCACTGTTTGTCATGGTACCGTGTTTTTCTCCCCATTGGGCTGCTGGTAATAACACATCAGCATATTCAGTTGTTTCAGTAGGATGATAACAGTCTTGGACAATAACCAATTCGGCGCGTTCCAATCCTTCTTGTGCAATCTTTGTATCAGGCATACTTACTGCTGGATTAGTACATGCAATCCAAAGTGCTTTCACAACTCCATTAGCTGCAGCATTAAACATCGGTACAGCAGTTAATCCTGGGTTTTCATCAATACTGCCCGGTGGAATCCTCCATGCTCCCTCAAGATATGCCCGATGCATTTCATTAGACACAACTCTATATCCAGGAAGTTGATGAGAGAGATAACCTACTTCTCTTCCACCCATTGCATTCGCTTGTCCTGTTAGTGAAAATGGACCTGCACCCTCTTTTCCAATTTCACCTAACTGGAGATGAAGATTTATCAAAGCCGCGTTTTTATCAACTCCACTGGTGCTTTGATTTGTGCCTTGACAGTAAAAACTAAGAAGTCGATTTGGTTTTGACAAATACTCAATAATCTCGTCTATTCGTCCTGGATGTATATCGCAGGTTGATAGTAATGAATCATCGTTTAAACTTTCTAAATGGTTACTATATGCAGAATAATTTTCAGTACTTCTTTGAATGAAACGTTTATCAGAACGTCCAATTGATAACAAGCGTTTGGAAATGAGCTGTAAGAATGCTACATCACTACCTGGAGCAAGAGGGACATGTATATCTGAAAACTCGGCAGTTTTAGTCCTACGCGGATCAACGCAAATTATACGCACATTCGGGTCGGACGATCGTCTTTTTCGTATCATTTGAAAAAGTACAGGGTGATTGACCATCATATTAGCACCTATGATTAGAAATACATCGGCATGATTAATGTCATCATAACATGTAGGTGGTCCATCGGAACCAAATGCTTGAAGGTAGGCAGCCACAGCGGATGACATACAAAGTCTACTATTTGTATCTACATTGTTTGTCCCAAGAAATCCTTTGAATAGTTTGTTATAGACATAAGATGCTTCCGTATCCATTTGTCCTGAACCATATAGTGCAATTGCATCCTTTCCATAATCCAACTGGATTTCCTGAAGACGATTTGCTGTGAATGCTAAAGCTTCCTCCCATGTTACTCTTCTTAGGGGTTCATTCTTATCTTTACGGATCATGGGATATGCCAGTCGTCCATCGTGGTTTTGATATGCCTGCTTGAGAAGTGCTCCTTTCGGACAGAGCATACCAAAATTAGGTGCATCATTCTCATCAGTAGATATTTTTGTAATAATATTCTTCTCAACAGTTGGTCGAATGATACATCCGACACCACAGTAGGGACATACAGCTTTACCAGATGTTGTATCCATAGTAATCACCATTTACTTTATAATTCAATTTCATACTATCTCAGATAGAGTATTGGAACAGATCGATTCATTAGAGTTAAGATGATATATTTCCTGTCTGCTCTTTTAATCGTCTCTCTGTTAATGCTGCCTCAAACGCTTCTTTTTCTGCATTTTGTGTTGCGGGTGAGAAACGAATTAATAATGTAGCAAAAGATGCAACAATAACTATCACACTTAGAAAAAGTAATGCTTGGGATGTGGAAATACTTTCAGATCTAAACAGAAAACCTGCTGCCACCGCACCTGCATTGCCACCTGCCCCAACAATTCCTGCCACCGTACCTAACGCCTTTTTATTAATAAATGGAACAATTCCAAATGTAGCGCCTTCTGACATTTGTACAAATAAACTGAATAGAATCATTGTTCCAACAGCAAAGATCAATACTTGCATCTGTGAAAAAACCATTAGCATCACACCTTCACCTAATAGAACGATGAATAGAAATATTACTCGTCCACGGAGTCCATAGTTCTTTGCTGAATAATCAGAAAAGACTCCTCCAATTGAGCGAGCAAAGATATTCATTGTACCAAATAATCCAGCTATGATTCCTGCAGATCCCAATGTTAATTGGAAATGATCTCTATAATATAACGCTGCGATATTATTAATGGTAAGTTCCACACCAAAGCAGGCAGCATATATGACAAAAAGTGCCCAAACACGATAATCTTTGATTACTTGTATATAGGTAGTGAGACTATTGGATTTGGACTGTTTCTTGTCGTCATCTGTATGAATATCAGAGTAATTACCAGATGGGGTATCTTTAGTAAGATAATAGTAAGCAAATCCAGTAAAAAATAATGCAATACCTGGAACTATCATTGCCAATCTCCACCCAATATATTTATCCGCACCCATTAAGAGGAATGCAGTAAATATCAATGGCATTACCATTTGGGTTACTCCACCACCCATGTTCCCCCAACCCGCTGTAGTTGCATTCGCTGTACCTATACAATTTGGTGCAAACATCATTGATGTATGATGTTGTGTTATTACAAATGATGCTCCGATTGCACCAATTGCAAGTCTAAAAATGAGAAAGGTTGTGTAATTGTGAGATAAACCTATTCCCATTACAGGTAAAGATCCAAGAATAAGTAACCATGTATACACCCTTCGTGGACCGATACGATCACATAGGGGACCGATTAACATTCGTACTAAAACTGTTATAGCCACCGATGCGATAATCGTATTACCGATTTGTGCTTGTGTAAGCATGAGATCCTCACGTACAATTGCCATTAGAGGTGCAATCCCAAACCATCCAAAAAATGCAAGGAAAAATGCAAACCATGTCATATGGAACGTACGCATTTGAATTGATTTAATACTAAAGAGTTTGATTTCAGTTGCTTTGTGATTTTTATCTTCTAAATTCATTCTTTTTTACCAATATTTGTGGGTTGCTGTAGTTATCTATTCCGTATATCTTTATGATTATCAGAAATATAGAAGTCTTGAGTTATCATCTCCGGGATAGATAGGGAATAAGTCCTTCTAATACATTAGGTAGATCGTCACATGGTACATTTTCTAATAGTTTGGGTGGTGTCTTAGGATTAGGTCCAGAATCACCTTTTAAAAACACATCCACTGCATCCGTTATCACACCGTTGATTTTTGTTTTTTTACCAAGTAAACCAATATCAGCTGCCATATGGTTGCCACATCCATTTGGACAGCCAGACCAATGTATTGTCAAAGGTTCAACATTATCCAATTTTGACTCTAAATGTTTGATTGCCTCCATTGCACGTTCTTTTGTTTCAATAAGAGAGAAGTGACAGTAATCCATACCAGTGCAGCTTACCATGCCACGATTAATTTCAGTTGGATCATATCTCAACTCTTGTAATAGGTTTTCAGATGTTAAATCACCGATTTTCTCATCTGGAACATTCGGAATAATAATATTCTGACCTTGTGTTAATCTGATATCACCTGAGCCGTATTCATCAGCTATTCGAGCGACATCAAAAAGTTGTGCTGTTGTGATTCTACCCACGGGTACAACAATTCCCACATAGTTTAGACCTTTCTGTTTCTGTGCATAGATTCCAGTATGGTCAGTTTTACTCTTTTTTCTCATATCTTTACCCGAATTATGAAGTGGCATTCCGTAACGTGTCTCTAATTCTTTTCTAAATTTGTCAATACCCCATTCCAATATAAGAAAAGCAAAACGGGATTTATTTCTGATACTCCGTGAACCGTAATCCCGGAATATCATAGTTATTTCAGCACACAATTTTGCTGCGTGTTTAGGTAAAACAAAAGCATCAAGGTCTATACCGGGGGTGAAACCTCCTGATCCCATCTTTCCTCCAACCAGAATATTAAATCCTTTTTCTTCTATTCCATCAATTTCCTTCATTGCCGGGATCAAAGCGATATCCTGAGAAGATGCATGTGTACAATTGTCAAGACAGCCAGTGATTCCTACATTAAACTTTCTTGGTAAATCAGTAAAATCCTTATTACCAACGATGATTTCTGTATATTTCTGTGCAATTTTAGATGCATCAAAAAGTTCATTTGGTGTCAATCCAGCAACTGGACATCCTGTCACGCCTCGTATATTATCAAAACCAGTTTGCATTGAATTTAATCCGACTTCTTCAAGTTCATCCCAGATGGTCTGTACATTCTCTATTGTAAAACCACGAAGCTGAATTTGTTGACGAGTGGTCAGATCAACATATCCTGGACCGTGTAATTCACTGATTTTTGCAATTACACGAAACTGTTTAGAATTACTCCTACCACTGGTCATTCGAAGACGCATCATAAAAGCCCCCGGTGTTTGTTTACGATAAAAGACACCTACATACTTAAGCCTATCCCGTTCTTCGGTAGGTATAGATTCCCATCCATTTTGTATGAAGTAAGGTATATCATCAACAACATCAAGACCATTTTTCTTCTTTTTTAGTAATTCAGCAGGATGGATTTTTACTTTTCCTTTACCAACTCTATTCTTACTGCTCAATTTCGGTTTCTTCATAACCAATTCACTCATATACAACTCCTCTTTGGGTTTGTAATTTGCCTAAATCTAAAAATACATGTTATTAAACAAAAAAGGCATCCATAGATAAACAATGCCGTTTATCTTATAGACACCTGTGTCCAGATACAGCCAACCTTGGCTGAAAATATTACTATTATAATTTAGATATTACTCATTCAACGTTGAATGAATTCATCTCTATTGAAGATTATGGTATATGTAGTTATTATTGCTGAAATTTCTTATTTGTAAATACCTCAGCAATTGAGATTATCTCCTTAGCTATTTCTGCAAGTCGTTTTCTTTGATCCATAGCCATTTTACGCATAACTTTGTAAGCATCGGCTTCAGATGTTCCTCTCTGTTGTGCGACAATTTCCTTAGCACGTTCAATTGTTTTTCTTTCTTCAAGTGTGGTTTTAGTTTTTTCAAGTTCTTGTAATAGTGCCTGGAATTCTGAAAACCGAGCAACGGCTGCCTTTATTATTGTAACCATACGTTCTTTACTAAGGCTACCCACAGCATAGGCAGAAACACCTGCGCGGGTTACTTTTCGAATTGTTTCAGAACGTTCATCCTTAGCAAACATTACAATTGGTCGAGGAAAATTACTACTTATAGTATCTACAATTGCAATTGTATTTTCATCTGGTGTCTCTACACCTATAAGTATAATATCCGGATTTTCTCTCAAAAGAACATCTTGTAGGTTGGATTCAATATTGACTGTTGCAACTACAGGAAAACGTTCGGGATTCAACAGTTGATTAATCTGTTGAATTCTCTCTGTATCGTTATCAATAATTAAAACGCTCTGCTTTTTAGCGACCGTTTCCATCCTAATAAGTCAACCTTTCAAAACCAATTTGAGACAACTATTAACTAATAACTGGAATCTACAACTACAAATTGTATAGCAATTTTAATGCCAAGTAATTTTAGTACATATAATTACAGTCAAAATATAGGTTTATTTATTATAGTTTCAACATTAATAAAATAAAGTGCCTATTTTTTAGGCAGAATCAACTTATTTTTTTGGCAATCTAATAAATTGTGAAAGAGATAATTTAAATGAGAATACCTACTCATCAATGAACGACAAAGTAGGTTTTAAGATTTAATTGTGTATATTTAATAATTTTATGCTCTACCATACACAGGTATAGCAGCACCATTTATGATTCCTGCAGCATCAGAAGTCAGAAAGGAAATTACATCGGCAACCTCATCTGTTTTTACCCATCTTGTATGGTCTTCATCTGGCATTGCTTCTCGATTCATTGGTGTATCCATAATACTTGGCATAATACAATTAACATTGATTCCAGAATCCATCACTTCTGCAGCTAATGATTCGGTCAGAGTACGAACCCCACCTTTAGATACACAATACGCACTCATACCGGCTTCACCTTTTAGTCCTGCTCTTGCAGAGACATTTATAATTTTACCTGAACCACGTTCTGTCATATGGGGTATGACAGTCTTACAACAGAGAAAAACAGATTTTAGATTCAAGTTCATCATGAAATCCCACTTGTCTTCCTCGAGTTCTGTGGTTGTAATACCTCCAACAAACCCTCCCACAATATTTACCAAGATATCTAATTGGTTGAATTTTGTAAGTAAGGTGTCAATTGTCTTTTGTACATCATCCTGTTTAGTTACATCGGCATATAAGAAGGTGACATTCTCGTATAGTTCTGGATTATACTCTTTGAATCGATCTACTTCCGTATCAAATAGGTATGTAACAGCAACGTTATCTCTTTGTGTGAGAAATGTCTTGGTTACAGAACTCCCTAATATACCAGTTCCACCTGTAATGAGTATATTTCGATTTTTATTTTCCATTTTTTCTCCATTAACATGACTTACTAACAAATTTAGATCCTATTATTCAACTGGTGCGATTCCGATTCCAGGACAATTTGGAAGTATTAATTTCCCATTTTGTAGTGTTACACCAGTGTAAGGATCATTCTTTATTAACAGATTACCATCTAAGTCAGCATAATCCACCATTGGTGTTAAATGTGCTGCTGCCGTTATACCAATAGATGACTCAATCATGCACCCTATCATAACAAGGAGTCCATATACACGTGCAACATGGATCATCCTTATTGCTTCAAGTAATCCTCCACACTTAACAAGTTTGATGTTGATTCCATCAACAGCATCTGCAATAATGGGTATATCTTCAGCACGTTTGACACTTTCATCTGCGATAATTGGCAACTCAGAATTATCTCGGATATATTTTAAGCCGTCTATATCGTCTGCTTTTGTAGGTTGTTCAACTAATTCCACTCCAAAATCAGATAATCGGTTTATATTCTCAACTGCTTCCTGTGGATTCCAAGCAGTATTTGCATCCACATAAATTGGTTTGTTTGTGATCTTTCTGATGTTTGTAAGTATATCAAAGTCGTTATCATTACCAAGTTTTACTTTCAAAATTGGATATTCTTCTGCTAAGTAGGCTTTTTCTGCCATTATATCAGGTTCGTCAAGTCCGATAGTAAATGATGTTATTGGTGTTTTCTCAGGATTTAATCCCCATAACTTATATAGAGGAATTCCCAGTTTTTTTCCCAATCTATCATGAAGTGCTATATCTATTGCAGATTTTCCAGCAAAATTGCCAGTTATAGATTCTTCAATTTGGTTCATCACATCCTGAATAGCATCTAAATCTCCATCAAGATATCCAGATAATCCATGTATTACCTTTTCAACAGTTTGTACTGTTTCACCATAAAACTTTGCTGGGGACGTTTCTCCTACCCCACCATCAATCTCAACTGAAATCACTTCTCGAAATGAATCTGTTGTACGACGGGCAATTTTAAAGGGATGTTGTAGATGTAGTTTTGTAATTTTGGTAAAAATTCTCATTTTACATGTCCTGTAAATCCATAAAATAGGACATAAATCTATTCAATTTTTCTTTATCTATTTCGGTAGAATCAGAAAGATACTTCCACAATCCCTTAAATATAACCAGGCTCTCACTCAAATGTGTTGATTCCAGATATTTCAATGTCCCTATTTCAAGTGTCATTGCCATTTTGTTGGTCTGTTGTATTACTGGAGTAACTCTATCTTGAATAGTGTCTGTCGATGTTTCAAAAAGGTCTTGATTAAATTGTTCTAAAATACTCTTTTGAAACATCTCTGTTCCACGGTTTCCTCGATTATGTGCTGCAGCCACTGTTGGTTCACCATTCTCTATTGGCTTATGTCTAATTTGTAGATAATATCCTTCATCATTAATATCATTAATATATTTAATTCTATCTTCAATATTTAGATTGATAGTATCTAAGTGTATTGCATGGATTTTAGCACCAGCAAATTCTAATAACTTTTGTAATCTGTCGATCAATTTGTGTGTTCTTGGTTCATTTGAATGTGAATCAAGAACAATTGTGGTGTTAAAAAAAACACCATCTGCAATTGCATATAGAGCTGCATTGTGAATTGTCGATTGATTTGAATGTAATTCTAATTCATGTGAAAATGGATAATATCTTTGTTCAAATATTTCAATTATTACGCTGTTTGATTGCTCTTTAGGAATACCTTTATGAATAAAGTAATGTCCATTTCTATCTGTGTTTGTATTGATTTCTGTAGATATCACAACCTTTGCATTGGGTATGGGACTTCCAGTATCTCCATTATTTACTTGTCCCTGTATTATTGTCTCATCTTGATTAGTAAAGTTAATTCTTATAGACTCTTTTGTTTCTCTATATACAACATCCACAATTGCTGTGCCTTTTTCTATTGGTGATTGTAAATAAAAAATAGATTCACCATTCATTGAATTGTCTTCAGATTCAATGAACGTACCAAGAGTAGTAGTAGCATATATTACTTCATCATCGGCAATGGGTAATCCATCTGCATCTGTTGCCATTACTGTAATTCCAACATAACTTTTACCATCGTAGGGTAGATTGTCTGTCCATGCATTAAGTAGCATTTTATGCGCAGGTGGGGCAACTTTGAACTGTTGTGGTTTAGGTAAACTGTGATTACCATAGTAATTTACAAGATCTGTTTGTATTAAATGAATTCCATTCGATAGCTTGTTTTTAATGTTTACACTAATAATATCGGTTTCTGGATCGTACTTAAAAGGATGAGTGTTATTATCTACTCTAACTTGGATTGAATTAGAATATATTTGTTGACGTTTTAACATCCATGCACCCCGTTCATGTATACCATCTTTCACACTAATCTTTATGGTGGGAGTCTTGGATTCTATAACAGAATTGTGTTCTGGTGTGATAAGAACTCCTTTGGGAAAACCTGCCTCAGCATATCTGGCAATACCTAAAAAATACCCGTATGCTTCCTTTTTTAGGTAATTATCATTCTTTAATCTTTCCTCTTCCTCAGGATTTGTATAAAATGATGCTTCACAAACAACAGCAGTACATTTTGTTAAACGAAGAACACCGAAACCTGATGCAACTAAGAGCTTATCCGAGTATAATCCTGTTGATGGTGTTTTGGGTAATTGAAGTGCATCAGAGACTCCTTGCTGTATATACCTTGCAAGATCTAAACTTGATCTGGATTCATCTGCATCCCCATGATACCAAGTAGAAGTATAGTTTGTATCGGGATTATCTATTCCATTGTGATGTAATGAAATAAAGAGATCAGCATCATTATCATTAGAAATTTGGCTTCGATCAGCAAGACTGATATAAGAATCCTCAGTACGCGTCATGAGAACTTCGACACCAACTCCTTCAAGAAATTCACTCAGGTGGTTAGCAACCTTAAGATTAATCACTGCTTCACGAAGTCCGGTTGGACCGCGTTTGTAATCTGGGATATGTCCTTGTCCACCATGCCCAGGGTCGAGACATATTTTTAAACCCTTCATATGACGTGCATAAGATGGAATTACAAACTTCTGGTTTTCATTTGATTTGATATTCTTATTTTGGTTGCAATCAGAAAAAGAGAATATGAGTAGAGGTAGTATAAACAGTATTAAATGGCGGGACATTATATATACTTTTTACGGTTATGGAATGAAATTTGAGAATATAATGTAAGAGAGATTTAAATTTGTAATTGTTATAATACTTAATCTGATTCAGTATTAAAGAAATTGAAATGGAACAATGATTTATTCAAATATAGGTGTAATCAGACTAAGATTTATCTACCAAGTCGTCATCTTCTTCAATATCTTGCACAGGAATATATTCAATTGACTGGTATTCCTTTGAAGAATTAGATAACTTGGTGGATTTACATTTTGGACATTCGTCCTTTGAATTCTGCTTTTTTTGGATTAGAATATCTTCTAAATCTCTCTTACTTCTATAAATTATGATACCTATAAATATTAAAAATATTAAAGGGGCAATAAGTGCTTTCCAAATCATCGTCTTAATTCCAAATTGATGACAATCTATGCAGATTATCTTCTTCTACGAAGTGTTATTGGTCTTCCAAGTATTTCCGATAATATAATACCTTGTCGAAATGTTTCTGGTGAAACATCAATTAATGAAGTCGTTGGAAATTGTCTTATTCCTGTAGGTGGTTTCCCCCTTAACTCGGGTGGAATAGGGGGTGGTTCAGTTTCCATGGGTTCTGGAGGTGTTTCAACAACAGGTTCAGCTTCTTCAGCCATCACAGGAACAGATTCCTCCTCTAAGACCATCTGCTCTTCAGCTGGTTCTTCAATTTCCAAGAAAGGAGGAATCCCAAATTCCTCCTGTGGATTAACATCAGCTTCATCGGCTGTTTCTGTCGCTTGTTCAGATTGTCTTTTTCGTCGGAATATACTAAAGATGAGTCCAAGGACTATTACAATTAATGGTATTAATTGATCAAAATCCATATTTTACTCCCTATCATATTCTACGTTAAACCAAGTGAATGAGTTGACCGTGTGGTATCCCCATCTTCCGTACCACCAGGTGATGCTATTGATTGTCGCATTTCAGTATCAGCAAGGATATTCTTGAGTGTATAATAATCCATCACACTCATTCGTGTTGAATTAAAGGCATCTGAGATAGACAAAGGAATTTCAGCTTCAGCTTCGATCAATTTTACTGTCATTTCCTCAACAAGAGCTTTATTCTCTTCCTCTTCAGCTTCAGCACGTGCCCGTTGTTCCTCAGCTTTTGCTCGGGCGATTTTGAGTTCAGCCTCTGCTTGATCTGTCTGTAATTTTGCACCTACATTCTCACCAACATTTATGTCTGCAATATCAATAGATAGAATTTCAAAAGCTGTTCCTGCTTCAAGACCTTTCTCAAGAACTGTTTCTGAAATCCGTACCGGATTTTCGAGCACCTGTTTATGATTAGAAGAAGACCCAATTGTAGTTATGATCCCTTCACCCACTCTTGCTCGTATGGTATCTTCGGTAGCACCCCCTACCAGACGATCAATATTTGCTCTGACAGTTACACGTGCTTTAACAATCAATTGGATTCCATCACGAGCAACAGCAGTAATTCCTTTGACAGGTTCATCTTGATTTGGAATATCTATTATTTCAGGTGTAACACTCACCTGAACAGCATTTAACACATCTCTGCCAGCTAAATCAATCGCTGCAGCTTGGGCAAAATCCAGATCAATTTGTGCTTTATCAGCGGCAATAAGTGCTGCTACTACACTTGCAACTTTTCCACCGGCAAGAAAGTGTGCTTCAAGATCATCAAGTGATAGACTAAGTCCTGCTTTAGTTGCATTGATTTGGGGTTCTACAATACCAGTTGGTGGTACTCGACGTAACCGCATCGCTACAAGGTCAAAAATACCTACCTTCACACCTGCTGCAATAGCGGTAATCCATAAACCAAGTGGTACTAACCAAGCAATGACTATTAGGAATACAAGTATACATACTGCAATAATTGCAGGAATTAACATTATTATTCTCCTTCGGTTATAGGTGAAATGTCTAAATTGCCTTCACGAAATGCATTTGCAAGTGCTCTTGGGACAGAAGATTCCGCTTCAACCACCTGCGCTCTTTTTTCCTGAACACTTGCAGTCATCTCCTGTTTCCTTGCAACAGCGAGTGCCCGACGTTCTTCTGCTTTAGCCTGAGCTACGACAAGGTCTGCTTCTGCCTGTTCAGCTTGAAGTTCAGCACCGATATTTTTCCCTACATTTACATCTGCGATATCAATAGACAGGATTTCAAACGCGGTACCGGCATCTAATCCGCTGTCCAGAACAGTTTTTGTAATGATGTCTGGATTTTCAAGGACATCTTCGTAGGTATCGGAGGCACCAATAGCACTAATAATACCTTCACCTACACGTGCAATTATCGTTTCTTCACCGGCACCACCAACCAAACGATTGATAAATGTCCTTACAGTAATCCTCACAGTAGCAATTAGTTCAACTCCGTCAAGTGCAAGCGCACTAATACTTGGTGTTGTAATTACTCTTGGATTAACACTAATTTGTACTGCTTCAAATACATCTCTACCTGCCAAATCAATGGCAGCAGATTGGGCAAAATCAAGAGTGATGTTTCTTGCTTTGTCTGCAGCAATGAGCGCACTGACAACATTCAGGACATTTCCTCCTGCGAGATAGTGTGCTTCTAAATCTGGGGTTGATACAGTTAAGCCAGCCTTATGACTACTGATTAATGCCCTAACAATTACATTTGGATTGACTCTTCTTAAACGCATTCCAATTAATTCAAATATTCGAAGTGGAACACCTGCTGCTACAGCTGCTATCCAAAGACCAACTGGAACAAACCAGAAGAATATAAATATAACAATAAGGAAAAGTACTGCAAATATAGGCAATACGGGTAAGAATTCTCCCATTTCAAACTCCTTTCATAGATCTCTTTAAACTAATAGATCTTAATAACTATAAACTCCTAACAATCACACGACTTCCTTCAACTTGTATAACTTCAATTTCAGTTTCTGGTTCTACAAACTCACCCTGAGTAACAATATCAATTCGTTGTCCGTTAATAAGTGCGACTCCTGCTGGTCTAAGTGGAGTTACTGCTTTGCCTGATTTCCCAATAAGGGTTGTTAATTCCTCACGGGCAGCATGATATCCCTCATCACTTCTTTCTGCAGCATTTAAAATAAATATCTTACCAATCGCTGAATCACGGATAAGTGATAGACCGATGATTGAAATTGGGATCACGAAAATAAGTGACACACAAGTATATATTGCAGCAGTTGTCAGACCAGATTTCGACCAGATTAATCCTACACCTACACAAAATATTATTATACCAGGGATGCCTGCAGCACCAAATCCAGGTAATATCAAGATCTCAATGAAGATTAATAAAATTCCAAGTGCAATCAGTATCGTTGGAACCCATAACATAATAATTTTCTCCAATCTTCAATACATTAGATTTAAGTTGTATTCCAGAAAATTCTGATAATTAGTCAATTGAGTATACTAACCAGAGACAATGATATTATGATAATTATAGAATGTCATTCCTCAAATACCTCAACTGCTATTTTTGAACCTTCTACCTCACTAACCTTTATGGGTGTATTCTGAGGAATGAAATCACCAACCGTTACAACATCTAACCGTTTATTTTCAATTCGAGCTGTCCCAGCAGGCCGTAATGGGGTGAGAGCAACACCTGTTTTTCCAAGAAAACTGTTAAAATCCAATGTTCCAGCTGAGTGATATCCTTCCTCGGTACTCATCACTGTAGATAATGCAATTTTTTGGAATGGAGATGATTTGGGTAAATATATTGTAGCAAGAATTGCTAACACTGAAGTCAATATAACCGATATTGACAACCACAGTAATGCTACACCAAGATCATCCGTATTTTGAAAGAACACGAAAAATACACTACCAAACATCAAGAATAAACCAAGAATACCAGCAATACCAAATCCTGGAATTACAAATACCTCAATAATTATTAATCCTAAACCTAATATAAAGATAAAAGGTAGCCAAGGTTGAGAAATATCATTCAACATATATCCACCGAAGAATAGACCAATAAAGAGAATACCAAGTAATCCTGGTACACCAAATCCCGGTGTACGTATTTCTATTAATAGACCAATACCGCCTAAAGACAGTAATAGAGCACTGATGTAAGGACTCGTAATGAAAAACACTGTTCTATCCGCAAGTGTAACAACAAATCTCTCTACTTGAACTTCACTAAGTGATTTAATTGATGTGTATCTATCTCCCTTACTTCCTTGTTTTCTACTCAGGTAATCATCATTTGTAAGAGCCAATTTGATTGTCTCAATTCTATCACCATAATCCCGTTCATAATTCACAATTTGGTATTGTTCCAACAATCCGGATATACTTATAGCCTGGGTCTCAACAAAACCATATTCCAATGCTTCTCTTGTCGTTAGAGTAAGTAATTCACCTTCTGCACATAGGACTTCCATCTGGGTTCCAGCATCTTGTTCATCAAGAAACTCCTCTGGACGCATTCTGACAATTTCACCATCATTTAAACGAACAAGTACAAGTCTTTTGTCAACCATTGCTTCAGCGATATCAGAATTCCTTCCTTGACGTTCAGCAGTAGATCGTATGGTTGCTCTGATATATGTTACTGCTTTTTCATTTGCCTCATTCCCCTGTGCATCAACAGGTGCTGAATCCCCAATCGTAGCTCCCGGTGTCATAACAATTTGATCACATGCTGAACAGATCATTGCACCAGCGGAAATCGCTTGTCTATTGACAAATGCAATTGTGGGTATTGAAGTTTTTTGTATAGATCTGATAATTCTAACAGCGGCATCAACACGTCCACCCGGTGTATCAACATCAAAGATAATTGCGTCAGCTTGTACTTGTTCAGCCTTTTGGATTCCCTTCTTAATGTATGTACTAACACCACCACCAATTTCAGAACGAATGTCTATAATATAGACTAATCCATCATCTTGAGCAAATGACCCGTTAATTAAAATGAATGGAATTGTAAAAAGAAGTAATACATATAGTATAGAAGTATTTATTCTCATCTTCAATCTCCATTGATATTGGTTTGTAGGTGTAAAATTACATTCCTTTATCTGTTTAGTATAACCTATTGTAGGTAGTAGTGTCAAGAATGTTGAATCGGACTTATGATGGTGTAATAATTATGGTCATTAAAAAATGTTAGTGTTCTGAACATGGAATAAGATATTAATTATCTTGAAATTCTTCTGAAATCCAGGCATGAAGTATATGATTTAATATTAGATGTACATCTTCAACAGGTCCATATTGGTTACTGTCAACTACAACATTTACTTCACATAAGTCTGCTAATTTACCACCACCAAACCCACTCCATCCTACAGTTTTGCATCCTGTATTAACAGCATATTGCATGGCGCGTATTACATTCTCAGAATTCCCACTTGCACTTATTCCAATCACTACATCCCCAGTGTTAACAAGATTCTTAAGTTGTTCTATAAATACATCATCATAAGAAACATCATTAGACCAAGCAGTCATAGTTGCAACATTATCAGTTAAACTGATAACCTTGAATCTTGGTTTACTGTGTATACTTGTACCTTTCCCAAGATCACATGCGATATGGGATGCAGTAGATGCACTTCCACCATTTCCAATAACAAATATCTGCTTGTTATTATAATATGCGTCCATGATGACATCTATGGATTTTCTAACATCCTCTATATTTAATTGATTCAAAACTTCTTGTAGATGTGTTATATACCTTTGGATTCTCTCCATATTTTCATTCTCACCGATTTTACTGAATATTGAAATCTATACGACTAAAGAAATTGCAGCCATATCACCTAACGATTCACCTAATTCTGCCGGCATTATCTTCACTATTTCCGCAGGACGAGTCATGGCAAGATCTGCAACTGTCTTACGTATTGGGTTTAGAAGAAGATCCCCAGCAGCAATTGCGATTGTACCTAATAGAACTATGTCAGGATTAATGATATTCACCAGATTTGCAATACCCCATCCCATATAGTATGCAGTCACATCAACTAACTGTATTGCTAATGCATCACCCTGTTGTGCAGCTTCAAGGACATGTTCTGATTTAATTGAATCTATATCATGATTTGCCAGTGAAAGAATCAAACTATCAGAATTTCTTTCTACTGATTCTTTGGCACGTCTTGCTATTGAGGGTCCAGAGCATAGTGCTTCAAGACAACCCCGTTTCCCACAACCACATTGTGGTCCATTTGGTAGTAAAATTTGATGTCCTACTTCACCAGCGGAATCGTTGGCACCATGATATATCTCTCCATTGATTACAATACCTCCACCAATTCCTGTACTCATTGTCATATAGAGGACAACATTATAACCCCTTGCACCACCAAAACGAAACTCAGCAAGTGCTGATGCATTTGCATCGTTTTCTATAACAGTTTGTATATTAAATTCGTCTTCAAGTCGATCTTTTAGTGGAAATGCATCCCATCCCGGTAGGTTTGGAGGAGAATAGACAATACCGGTTTTTGTATCTAAAGGACCACCACAACTAACACCAATTCCTGAAATGTCTTTTTTATCTATATCAACATCTTGTATTGTCTGATAGATCATTTCAAAGAGTGTTTGGATAGCAAATTCTGGTCCTTTTTCAGAATGAGTTGGTTTACGGACTTTATTGAGGATATTTCCGGTTTTGTCAGCAACAACAGTTGCGAGTTTTGTTCCTCCAATGTCGATTCCTACAACATAATCTGACATAATTATTTTGTGTGATGTTTACAACTTACAATTTATCATTAATTTCTTTGATTGACGGATATATTTCTTGATAAATGTGTAGTTTTTCATCATATTGTTTAGCAATTTCTTCACGAGGATAGAATGTTTCACGGGGTTTTACTAATAGATCAACTGCTTCTTCGATAGAATTATACTTACCTATAGCAGTACCTGATAGGATAGCTGTTCCCAAACATACACCTTCAGAAATATCAAGGGCAATTACCTTTTTCCCAAACATATCTGCTTTGAGTTGTAACCACTTGTCAGATTTCGCTCCACCCCCGATAGCGCGTACCTCATTAATTTCAACACCTGCTTCTTGTAACATTGAAAGATTCTGCTTAATTTCATAACTAATTCCTTCAAGTATTGATTTGACAAGTTCTGTCTTGGTAGTTGAAAGAGTTAATCCAACAATTGCCCCTTTTGATTCTAAGTCAAGGTGTGGTGTTCCAGAACCAGTAAAATGAGGTAGGAGCATTGCTGCACTTGGGTTATCTGGCATATCTTCTAACAAGATGTCATAAACGTCACGACCTTCTGCTGTGGCTTGGGCAACTTCGGCTTCTGCAAAATTATCTCTAAACCAACGGAGAACTACACCCCCGCTTGAGACAAAACCTAAGGTAACATATAAATCTTCAACAACATGTGGATAACAGGCAAAATTTCCTTCAATCATCTGATTATTTATAACCGGTTCAGAAAATGCAGGTGCAATACATTCAACAGTCCCCGTAGCATCCATGAGTTCACCACCTCGAATAATCCCTGCACCTAATGCTCCACAGGGTTGGTCATGACCACCTGCAACGACAACTACACCCGTTGGTAGACCAAGTTCATTGGAAACTTTATTGCCTATTTCACCGATTATTGTACCAGAAGATACAGGTTCAGGTAAGAGTTCAGGATCAATATTAGCAAGATTAAGCATCTTCTCCGACCATGTTTTATTTATGATGTCGAAAAACATAGTACGTGCAGCCAGAGAATAATCAACTGCCAATTGAACACCTAATCTGAAATTGACAAAATCCTCAAATCCGAAAAATTTCCAAACTTCTCCATATAAATCTGGTTGGTTTCTTTGTATCCATACTATTTTAGCAAGAGTATGGATATCACTTGGTGGCATACCAGTGATTTGCATAATTTCTAAAGGACTTATATCCTGTAGCAATTCATCACAGATACCAATTGTACGGGAATCAAAGGTTGTAATTGCATTGGCAAGAACTTCACAATTACCCCATACTGGTGTTACGGCTTCTCCTTGAGATGCAACGGAGATAGCTTCTATAGGATCAGATTTTGTTTCTGATGCTACCTTTCGTATACCATCTGATACCTTTTCCCATACCACATTACTATCAAGTTCAGACCATCCAGGTTGTGGATGTATCAGAGGATACTCACCATAAGCTTGTGATAAGATTTCACCATCCTCACGGAATGAAATAACTTTACATCCTGTAGTTCCAACATCAATACCCAAAAGACTCATTCATTTACTCCTTGAAATGGGATGTAAATATCATATTATATATTGATTTTAATTTCAAGGAATTGGAATGGCAAATGAAACTATATTACCCACAATAACGTGTAATTGTTGTGATTAAATCACATATCTATTAATATATTTTATGATTAGGAGAAATTCATGAAGATTAACACATACCTATGGTTCAATGAAAACTGTCTTGAAGCATTTGAATACTACAAATCTGTTTTTGGTGGTGAATTTTCAAGCTTAATGACTTATCGGGATGGCCCCGACGATTTACCTGTAGCTGAAGAGGATCTTGACCGTATAATGCATGTATCCTTACCTATAGGATCAAGTGTATTGATGGGAAGTGAATCTTGCTCTTCGCTTGGACCCCCACGAGTGATGGGAAATAACTTTTCTTTATGTTTTGAAGCGGAAAGTAAAGCACATGCAGATGAAATATTTGCGAAACTAACCACTGGTGGAAAAGTTTTGTATCCTATGGAAGATGCTTTCTGGGGTGCATATTATGGGAAATTAACCGATAAATTTGGTATCAATTGGGATATTATAGCTGAACATACTCAGGAAAATTAAATTCCGATTTGATTGAGATACTTAAGACTATAAATCTCATTTCAGGAAGCTTGATTATTCAACCCAACCTATTATTTTGTAGGTTGGGTTGTTCTTTTTAATATTCGTCATACATTCTCAATTTAGTCTTTTACATACAGTGGTTTATATGTTAGTATAATATTGGGGTGTATTAAAATGGAAAACAATCCGATGCGGTTTGAAAATCAAGTGGTGTTTGTCACTGGGGGTGGCGGACCTTTAGGAATTGGTCGTGCAGCGTGTTTGGCTTTTGCTAAAGAAGGGGCAAAAATTGTCGTTGCAGGAGGAAGAAGTTCAGATGCTGTTGTTAAAGAAATAAGGGGTTTAGGCAGACATGCCATTTCCATTCCATTAGATGTTACTAAACCAGAGCAAGTTCAATCAGCTGTTGATAAGACAATTCAAACATTTGGCCAGATTGATGTTTTATTTAATAACGCAGGAATTATTAATCGACAACCACTTTTGGAACTTATCCCTCAAGGATTTGATCATGTGATGGCAGTAAATGTAAAAGGTTGTCTATTATGTTCTCAGGCAGTTGCGAAGGTGATGATTGCAGATGGAACTCGCGGTAGGATTATTAATAATTCATCTATTTTTGCTGAAGAATCACATGCTGGTGTATTAAGTTATTGTGTGAGTAAAGCAGCAGTTAATCGGTTAACCCGGAGTCTGGCGTTAGAACTTCGTCCCCATGGCATTACAGTCAACGCAATTGCTCCAGGTGGCGGTGCTCCGACAGGTATGAATGCTCCACATAACCTACCTGAAGATGATAGTTTGCCAGAGTTAATACCTGCTCCTACAGATGCTCCACTTGAGCGATCTGCCACTGTCTGGGATTATATTGGCGCAGTATTGTTTCTTGCTTCTGATGATGCTGCTTATATTAGTGGAGAAATTATGACTGTAGACGGTGGGGCAGTTGCTCGAAGATGAATAGGTTAGGAGAAAACGCCTTTTGTGGTTGATAGATTTCTTTAGTAGTTGTTGGGATACTCTTGCTGGTTGGTTTATATATCTCTGGCAGTTCATTTCACCTATTCTGTATTTCCTGAATGACTATAAGTTATTATTAGGAATTATATCGGTTTCCAGTATCCTACTAAGTATTATTGGATGTGCAGCCCTTATTACATTTCTTCCTTCCGATTACTTCACTGAATCAAAACAAGGTAAACACATTGACAATCTGTTTTTGAGGATTCTTGTTTCTGTCTCAAAAAATCTTATTGGTGGAATTCTTGTCATTGTGGGTATATTGCTGTCTGTTCCGGGTATACCTGGTCAGGGGTTGTTAACCATTTTTGCAGGAATAATACTGAGTGATTTCCGGGTAAAAAGAGATTGGCTCGTAAAATCATACAAAAAAAGGCTGTTTATTCCGCTGCGAATAAGATCCGACACCAATTTAATAAATCACCACTTATATTGGATGAATAAGTTTAAATATCAAGAGTAATTGGTTCGGGATCGGAATCTCCTTAAAAACTATTGCTGTGATCCTTTGTTTAGTATTCCCATTGAAATTAATACAGCAATAAGGAGTAAAAACCCAACAAAAAGTATGGTAAACAGTTTTTGTAATGAAGTTTAGAATAGCTTGAAAGTTAAAAACATTAGAACTTGATTCTCCATAACATAAGGCAAAACCCACCAGTTCCAAACCACGAACCTACTGTCAAATGGTAATTATCAAGATTTGCATGATCTAAAAAACCCGGTGGTTTTACATGATCGTGCCGTCCAACAAAATAGTGTCGACCTGTCTGCCATCTCAAATTACCATTCATCGTAATACGGTATTCGTTACCCAGTAGTCCTTTTTGTCTTAATTTACTAAATTCACCAGGATCCATTCTATCTTCTCTAACACTCATTTTTAGACCATTAATGAAGTCCTTAATTGATCCACCGTCATTATAGTATTTTACTATATCGTTCCAATCTGCTATTCTTAACATTTTTTCCCAATTGTTTTTTACATTCTTCTCTTAAATCCTCCATTTCTGAAAGATTATGTTCAATCACATGGAACTGTTTATAACTGGCTAAAGCTCCAGAGAGTGGAACTTGAAGCGCTACAGACATACCATAATCATAAAAAAACCTTGCTATAAAAAACGCAAGAATTAATAGCACTAATACAATAATGTATTTTAGAAATGAATTTGATTTTAGCATTTTTACCTCAATGTGAGGAAATCTATATTTGTTGATTCAATTTCTATAATGATAGCATAAGTTATAGATTTTATAAAGATTAGATAGAATCTATGGGGTGTAAAGTTTTTGTCACTAAACATTACGCTGCTATCGTACCTGGATACCAATATTTATCTCAAGTATCATCTTTGGTATACATCTATTCTCTAGTCATGTTAGATGTATGGATACTGTGTATTGTAATAACTGTTAATTTTTGTCGTATTGAAATGGTTGTACTTTCACGGAAACCTTCACGGAGCAATTTTACGAGCCCTTATTCTATATGGGTTTATAATTAAAACATACCAATTCTCCGTGAATCACATTTGTTAATTGTTGTATAACTTAAGTATGTATTTAGTACTTATATGTTTTTCATACGAAGTGTATTGGGACATAGCACCTCCGCTGAAGTGCCAGACTGTTCCTTAGAATTCTTTCTATAGACAATGGTACTCGCTGGAGTACGGTATTTTTGATATAGAAAACTGAATATAAATAGACTTATCATTAGATACTTAGTTTTCCATGAATTAGAATTGTTAATCCTAATATACAGACAATAAATCAGGTGTAAAAACAGTCATTTAATCCTAAATACTTAGACAGTAGATCGTGTTGTTGTTGCATGAGTCTATGCCTCGAAAAAATGAAAAAAGTTACACTTTTTGTCACACGGTGTGACATTCAAATCGGTGTAAATTATCCCTGTAACCCCTGTCATAGACTGGCTTTACTCCATTTGAATTGAATTTATAAGAAAATTCGAAAAAGTGTGATTTTGTGTTATTGTTGTGTTTTCTGATTTTGACATTCCTAACCGTCATAAGATGTGCATTTTTTGACGTAAATAAAAGTTGGCAATTAGGATCGTTTTTATTAGTAATCATCATTTATTTCTTATGAATTAGTCGATACTGTCATCTAAAGTGATACTATAGTTTGGACAGTTTTAAGCGATACACATTTCTCCCCGCGAATCAACGGTATGAATGTCATACTGTGCAATGGAAATTGTACGCATGCTGTCCGTCAATGATCTCAAATGTACCGTCTTCTCGGTCTGCCCAGTACATCACGTTTAGCGGAAAACCCTTTAAGATGGAATCAATGACTGCATTGCGTTTCTTGTCGTTGTAGATAAACTCGCGTTGAAATGGTGGTCGTATATCCAATTTGCCTCCGTACCCGGTCACGCCGCCTTCACCATCGTCGCTGTAATCCTCGATAAGCTCTTGCACCGTAAGGTCTAACAACTCGATTTTCATTGCTGTATCCTCTTGTTGCGGATAACGATGCGCGCATAAATCTCTTTGCCTTCGATTTTAAATCTGCTCTGCTTGCCTGTTAGCTGGGTTGTGAGAGGTCGATCCATACCGATAATTTCAAACTGATTGGGACTATGTTTGTCTAAAAAACTAATCGCACGCCTATTTCTCCATCATAATCTGCTGGGATATGATCGTTTTATTCACGTTGATAGCATCGTAATTATCGTACTTCGGGTATTCATCAGGAGAGTATTTCTTGTAAAGGATTAGATCTTCGTGCCGCTTTTTATGGTCGAGGTTAGTAAACCAAACAGCGTTCCCCAAT